>NZ_CP009458.1:2482718-3724077 GCF_000758305.1 Cedecea neteri
TGCTGACGATCTGAAACGGCCTGGTAGATCCCAATTGAGTCGAAATAGCCTGACAGAATAACGTTTCGCACGGTGGTGCTCACGCGGTAATCCAGATGCAGGCTGCTGCTGACGTACCCAATGTGCTTTTTGATATCCCATATTGTCTCGCCGCTGCCCCGGCGGCGCCCAAACAGCGTCAGATCGTTGCTGTAACCCTGGGGGTGATCGCCAGTGATCAGGCTGAGTAACGTAGATTTTCCTGCGCCGTTAGGGCCGACAATTTGCCAGTGCTCGCCGGGGTTCACTGACCAGCTAAGTTTGTGCAGGATAGGGCGATCGTTGTATTCCACCACGCCATCGTTAAGCACAATACGAGGCTGGTTTTCCGGCAGCGTATAGCGGGCGGACGGATCGTCGGCTTCCGGGAGCGCCACGCCCGCCAGCTTCTCGCTGTGGGCCAACTGAGCGATAAGCGCCTGCTCAAGTAGCGCCTGCTTTTTACCGCTTTCTGTCAGCGTGCAGTCTGCTAACACGCCGGCGAATTCCACAAAATCCGGGATTTCATCGAATCGGTTCAGGACCAGAACCAGGGTGTAGCCCTGGGCGCTAAGCTGTTCGAGAAGGCTTGCCAACTGCTGGCGAGATTTCACGTCCAGCCCGTCGAACGGTTCATCCAGGATCAGCAGTTCTGGCTCCGACATTAGCGCCTGGCAAAGCAGCGTTTTGCGTGTTTCTCCCGTCGACAGATATTTAAAGCGGCGGGTGAGCAGATGTTCAATGCCAAACAGCGTGGCCAGATCGCGGCAACGGGCTTCATTGACCACCTCTTCCTGGATAATTTCTGCGGTGGTGCGGCCGGTATCGTCTTCGTCGGCGCTTAGCATATCGGTGTTATTGCGCTGCCACTCGTCGCTGACCAGTTTTTGCAACTGTTCAAAAGAGAGATGAGCAATGCGGGTGAAGTCGCAGTGGCGTTCGCCCTTCATGATAGGCAGGCTACCGGCCAGCGCGCGGGCAAGAGCGGATTTACCGCTGCCGTTCGCCCCAACAAATGCCCAGCTTTCTCCGGCGTGAAGGGTAAGATCATTCAGGGTAAGGGTTTTTATGTCGCTAAGGTGAAACGTACCTTGCGAAATTTGCAACGCAGACATGTTTTATCCCATTTTTTGCAGCGATGAAGCTACAGATTTACGGCGTGTCTGCGTTGATGTCAATGAGAAGCGGACTTTTAGCAGAGTGTGGCGACAATGACCCTGTCTGCATTGAAATATGCTGTGACCTTAGCACCTTCTGCCAGCGCCTGCTGTTCTACGTGGATATTCGGCAGGGTGGCGCACAGCGTTTGTCCATCTGTCAGCTGAATCAGCACTTCACTTTGCTCTTTACCCTGCTCAATGCTGCTGATTTTGCCCGGCAGCTGGTTATCGGCATTGCGCGCCGCATTAGCATCCGTTGTGACGTCTATCCACGGTGCTTTGATAAGCACCAATACTTCTTTGCCTTCATCCAGTCCCAGCCGCTCTGCGCTTTGGCGGGTAATCGCCGCTTTCAGACGCGATTCACCGTCAGCCAGCAGAATATCGACGTGCTGCTGAACCTGTTCGTCATCGCGTTTAAGTACTGTACCAAACAGCTGATTGCGGGCGCTGGTTTGCAGTGAAAAACGGGAGATGGCGGCGAGCAGGCTGTCCAGGGGCAGGGCATCATCCTGCAAAACATCAAAGGCCTTTTGTTGAATTTGCGCGAGCAGATCGTAGAGCTGAATCAGGCGCTCACCGTACCGGGTCAGGACGGCACCGCCGCCGCCTTTGCCGCCGGTGGCGCGATCAACCAGGCTTGATTCTGCCAGCTGATTCATTTCGTTAATCGCATCCCATGCGCTTTTGTAACTGATGCCCGCCAGTTTTGCGCCCTGGCTAATCGATCCCGTGTGGCGAATTTGTTTAAGCAGCGCAATGCGTCGCGGGTCGGCGAACAGCCGTTGCTGGAGTTTCAGAGTTAATAAAATTTCAGCCTGCATAGTTTCTCCGCGCCGCAAATCGGCTCAGCGTTTCCCTTTGTAATCATGGGGGAAAATTATATCAGTTCGCCGCCAGGGGACAAATCGTTCCTGATTACGCGAACTAAAACTATGGTTACTGCTCGGTTATATCGAATTAATAACCAGTTTTTGTCTTTTTATTGGGTTTTAATTTTTATTAACCAGCTCTTGTTTAGAGATTAATTTCATTAAAAGAATAGTTTCGTCTTGTGATTACCCCTATTATCCCTGCCGTACATTGGATGACAGAACAGACATATCTCGGGATTAGGGGCAACTATGAGTACGCTGACAACAAAAGGAAATGAGGCAAAAGAGAATCGCTTGCTGAACGGTTTTCTTAATGCCATTGAGAAAGCAGGTAACCGACTGCCGGAACCCGCGCTGATTTTCTTCTATTTTTTACTGGTTGTGATGGGGCTATCCGCCGCGCTGTCACAGTTAGAGTTTGATATCGTTAACCCGGTGACTCAGAAAGCCGTGCAGGTCAACAACCTGCTTTCCGCCGAGGCGTTAACACATACGCTTTCTACGATGGTGACCACCTTTACCAGTTTTGCTCCTTTAGGCATCGTTCTGGTGGCTATGCTGGGCGTTGGCGTTGCCGAAAGCTCCGGCTTTATTAACGTTGCACTGAAAAAAATGCTCCGTGTTACGCCGAAAAAACTGCTGACGCCGATGCTGATTTTTGTCGCAATGTTTAGTCACGTCGCGGCAGATGCGGGATATGTGCTGGTGATCCCTCTCGGTGCCATTATTTTTATGTCCGCCGGGCGCCATCCTTTGGTGGGGATCGCGGCGGCATTCTCCGGCGTATCCGGTGGCTTTGCGGCCAATATGGTGCCAACCGGTAACGACGCGCTGCTGCAAGGTTTCACCCAGGCCGCGGCTCAGCTGCTCGACTCAACGTATACCGTGAACACGCTGTGTAATCTGTTCTTCGGGACCGGCTCAACACTATTGATCACCCTCGTTGGCTGGTGGGTGACGGAGAAAATCGTCGAGCCTCGGGTCAGTAAAATGGCGATTGATGGTGACTTTAAGCACGATGAAGATATGTCCAGCGTCACGCCAGAAGAGAGCCGGGCATTCCGTCGTGCGGGCCTGGTGATGCTCCTTAGTTTGCTAGGGCTTGCCGCTGCCGCCTGGCCTGAAAGCTCAACGCTGCGCAGCCCGGCAGGCGCGTTAACCGACTTCGGCGCGCCTGTCATGAAGTCTATCGTCCCGCTCATCTTCCTGATTTTTATTCTGCCGGGCATTGTCTATGGTTTTGCGGCAGGCACCTTTAAATCGGGAAAAGACGTCATTGGGGCGATGAACGACTCAATGAGCAAAATGGGCTCTTATATGGTGATGGCGTTTTTCTGTGCGTTGTTCATTAAAGCCTTCAGCGATTCGAATATTGGTACGCTGGTGGCGCTGGCGGGGGCGGACGGCCTTAAAGCCATGGCGCTGCCGGGAGAGGCGACAATTATCGGTATGGTGCTGCTGACGGCGCTGGTTAATCTGCTGATTGGTTCGGCTTCAGCAAAATGGGCGCTGCTGTCGCCTATTATGGTGCCGATGCTTATGGCCGTGGGGATATCGCCAGAGCTTACTCAGGCGGCGTTCCGCATCGGTGATTCTTCCACAAACATTATCACGCCGATGATGGTGTTCTTCCCGCTGATCGTGATTTACTGCCAGCGCTATGTGAAAGGCGCTGGCGTGGGCACGCTGGTATCAATGATGATGCCTTATTCTATCGCCTTCCTGGTGAGCTGGAGCCTCTTCCTGCTGGTGTGGTGGGGGCTGGAAATGCCGCTTGGCGTTGCGGCACCTTATACCTGGTCAGCTGGATAAGCCGCACCGGGCAGGCAAATGGCACAAAAGGAGAGTGCGTTTTTCTCAACTGCCGCTAGAATAATCACTCTCGCTTTTGCCGGAGGCAACTATGTTCGAGTTATTGAAAAGCCTGGTGTTTGCCGTGGTCATGGTGCCGGTTGTGATGGCAGTCATCCTCGGTCTCATCTATGGATTGGGTGAAGTGTTTAACGTCTTTTCAAAAGTCGGTCATCGCGACCAACAGCCGAAACAGCATCACTGATTCCCTGAAAGCCCGGCATTTGCCGGGTTTTCTCTTTCTGCCGCCTTAGCGCCCCACACGCAGTCATTCCGTTGATCTCCGTCAAGAACTTTAAAGGCCTTCGTCTTTCTGCCGATAAATTCTGTATCTTCCGCATTGCAATCGTTATATTTCACGTTACATAACGAAACAAACGGAGTGAAAACATGAATCAACGTTGGGTTCGCCTCGCCCTGGGGGCGGCATTATCTGTTTCTCTGGCAGGCCAGGCACTGGCTGAAAGTAGCAAAATTACCGTCTTTGCGGCGGCATCGTTAACCAATGCGATGCAGGATATTGCCACGCAATATCAGAAAGAGAAGAAAGTTGAGATCGCTTCTTCTTTTGCCTCTTCTTCCACGCTTGCTCGCCAGATTGAAGCGGGGGCACCAGCCGATCTGTTTATTTCTGCCGATCAGAAATGGATGGATTATGCTGTTGAGAAAGACACCATCAAAACGGACACTCGCGAAACGCTGTTAGGTAACAGTCTGGTCGTTGTTGCACCGACTGCCAGCAAGCAGGGCGACATCGCCATTGATGCGAAAACCGACTGGGCATCGCTGCTAAAAGGTGGTCGTCTGGCCGTAGGCGATCCCGATCATGTTCCTGCGGGGATTTACGCCAAAGAGGCGCTGCAAAAGCTGGGCGCATGGGACAGCTTATCCAGTAAACTAGCTCCGGCCGAAGACGTCCGTGGTGCGCTGGCGCTGGTTGAGCGCGACGAAGCGCCGTTGGGCATCGTTTACGGTTCTGACGCCGTCGCTGGAAAAGGCGTAAAAGTCGTGGGGACCTTCCCGGAAGATTCTCACAAGAAAGTGGAATACCCGATTGCGATTGTGAAAGGCCACGATAACCCGTCAGTGACCGCGTTCTATAGCTATCTGAAAGGACCGGAAGCGGCGAAAGTCTTCCAAAAATACGGATTTACGACGAAACAATGATATTGAGCGATCCCGAGTGGCAGGCAGTACTGCTAAGCCTAAAAGTTTCATCTATTGCGGTACTGTTCAGTCTTCCTATCGGGATCTTCTTTGCCTGGGTGCTGGTTCGCTGCCGCTTCCCGGGCAAAGCCTTGCTCGACAGCCTGATTCATCTTCCCCTGGTGCTGCCGCCGGTGGTGGTGGGCTATCTGCTTTTGGTGGCTTTTGGCCGCCGCGGTTTTATCGGTGCCTGGCTGTATGACTGGTTTGGCATTACCTTCGCCTTTAGCTGGCGAGGGGCGGTGCTGGCGGCGGCGGTGATGTCTTTCCCGCTGATGGTCAGGGCAATCCGCCTCGCGCTGGAAGGGGTTGATCTCCGTCTTGAACAGGCGGCCAGAACGCTGGGCGCAGGGCGCTGGCGTGTCTTTTGCACCATTACTTTGCCGTTAACGCTGCCAGGTATTATTGCCGGTACCGTGCTGGCCTTTGCCCGCTCGCTGGGCGAGTTCGGCGCAACAATTACTTTTGTGTCCAACATTCCCGGTGAAACCCGAACGCTGCCTTCGGCCATGTATACCCTGATTCAAACCCCCGGCGGAGAAAGCGCCGCCGCACGTTTATGCCTGATCGCTATCGCGCTGGCGATGGCCTCACTGCTGGTGGCCGAATGGCTGGCGAGAGTCAGCCGTAAACGTATGGGGGCAAACTGATGCTGGAACTTAACTTCGTTCAAACCCTGGGGACGCATCGGCTGGAAATCAATGAAATCCTGCCGGGCCAGGGCATCACGGCTGTGTTTGGTGTCTCCGGTGCAGGAAAAACTTCCTTAATCAACGCTATAAGCGGCCTGACTAAACCCGAACAGGGGCGAATCGTGTTGAACGATCGCGTCCTGAGCGATGCCGAAAAGCAACTTTATCTGCCGCCGGAAAAACGCCGGGTCGGCTATGTGTTCCAGGATGCGCGCCTGTTCCCGCACTACCGTGTGCGCGGCAATTTAAAATACGGCATGGCAAAAAGCATGGCCGGCCAGTTCGACAAGCTGGTGGCATTGCTCGGCATTGAAGAGTTGTTGGAGCGTTTCCCCTGGAGCCTTTCCGGTGGTGAAAAGCAGCGCGTTGCTATCGGGCGAGCTCTTCTGACCGCGCCGGAGCTGCTGCTGCTGGACGAGCCGCTAGCCTCGCTGGATATCCCCCGTAAACGTGAATTGTTGCCTTATCTCCAGCGGCTCGCCCGCGAGATCAATATTCCCATGCTGTACGTGAGCCACTCGCTGGAGGAAATCTTACATCTGGCAGACAAAGTGCTGGTGCTGGATGCCGGAAATGTTAAAGCGTTTGGCAACCTTGAAGAGGTTTGGGGCAGCAGCGTGATGCATCCGTGGCTGCCTAAAGAGCAGCAAAGCAGCGTGCTGAAAGTTACCGTGCTCGAGCACCATCCACATTACGCCATGACGGCGCTGGCGCTTGGCGATCAGCATCTGTGGGTAAACAAAATCGACAAACCGGTGCAGGCTCCGCTGCGCATTCGCATTCAGGCTTCTGACGTTTCGCTGGTGCTACAGCCGCCGGTCAACAGCAGTATTCGCAACGTTCTGCGGGCAAAGGTTGCCCAGTGCTTTGACGATGAAGGGCAGGTGGAGGTTCAGCTTGAAGTGGGTTCCCGCACGCTGTGGGCGCGCATCAGCCCCTGGGCCCGGGACGAACTGGCGGTAAAACCTGGCCAGTGGCTGTATGCGCAAGTGAAAAGCGTGTCGATCGCAACCTGATTACAGCACGTACTTATAAAGCGTTTCGGCGATCCCGGTTTCCAGATTCGTGCCGATAGTCATATTCGCGCGGGATTTTATCGCATCGTCGGCATTGCCCATGGCCACGCCCATCCCGGCGCTTTCCAGCATGCTCAGATCGTTGTAGTTGTCACCGAATGCAATCACCTGATCCATGGCCAGACCCTGAGACGCTACCCACTGAGCCAGGCGAGCCCCTTTACTGTTGCCACGCTGGGCGACATCAACCTGATCGTGCCATGACCACTCGCAGGAGAGATCCAGTTCGCGCTCTACCTCAACGGTAAACTGCCTGAGCTTAGGAATGTCTGAATCCGTCAGGGCAAACTTCCAGATAGCCTCCACATCCTGAGCCGCCTCTTTGAGTGAAGGCACGCTGCGGAAAACCGGACGCTGGTGTTCAGGTAATGATTGCGCCCAGGTTTGGGTGCGGGCGACGTGGGCTTTGACGTGTTCTGAGCTTTCGAGATAGAGCATTGCATCGTCGACGTACATCAGGCCATGCACCCGATGAGCCGTCAGTAAATCTACCATTTTCGTGGCCTGCTCCGGGCGAAGGGGATCGGACGCCAGAACCTTTTTTGCATGATAATCATACAAATAAGTGCCATTGCAGCAAATTGCAGGTGTATCCAGAGCCAGTGCCTGATAAAAAGGATGTATGGCGACATGATGGCGACCCGTTACGATAACCACTTTCACGCCCGCTTCGCGAGCTTGCTGAAGGGCCGTAATGGACTCCGGGAGAATGTTTTTTTGCGGGGTCAGTAGGGTGCCGTCGAGATCGAGAGCAATTACGCGATAACTCATTTAGGGTTCCAGTCATTATTCATAAGGTTCGTTCCGATGGTACACCGCTCATGCTGTAGCGCAAAATCGCTCGCGCCGTGAGCCGGCCTTATGATGCTTACTTACGACGTCAGGAGGAAAGTAAAGTCATGAAACAGACAGTCTATACCGCCAGCCCGGAAAGCCAGCAGATCCACGTCTGGACGCTGCACGCCAGCGGCGAAATGACCCTTGTGCAGGTGGTTGATGCTCCAGGACAAGTTCAGCCGATGGTCATCAGTCCGGATAAACGCTTCCTGTACGTTGGTGTGCGTCCTGAGTTTCGCGTAGTGGCTTACCGCATTACGCCGGATGATGGCTCTCTGACTGAAGCTGGCGTGGCGCCTCTGCCGGGCAGCCCAACCCATATTTCTACCGATCGCAAAGGTCGCTTCCTGTTCAGCGCGTCATACAACGCGGCAAACGTGGCGGTGATTAGCCTTGAAAATGATGGCCTGCCGGGCGAAACCGTCGATGTGGTTGAGGGGCTGGACGGCTGCCACTCGGCGAACATCTCCCCGGATAACCGCACGCTTTGGACGCCAGCGCTGAAGCAGGATCGTATTTGCCTGTTCACGCTGTCCGATGACGGCAAGCTGGTGGCGCAAACGCCTGCTGAGGTCACGACGGTTGAGGGCGCAGGCCCGCGCCACATGGCGTTTCACCCGAACCAGCAGTATGCATACTGCGTGAACGAGCTTAACAGCAGCGTTGATGTCTGGGAACTGCGCGACCCGCACGGCAAAATTGAATGTGTGCAGACGCTGGACTTTATGCCGCCAGGTTTCACTGGTACCCGCTGGGCTGCCGATATTCATATCACGCCGGACGGTCGTCATCTTTATGCCTGTGACCGCACCGCCAGCATTATTACCGTCTTCAGCGTGTCTGAAGATGGCAGCGTGTTGAACATTGAAGGCTACCAGCCGACGGAAGAGCAGCCTCGCGGTTTCAACGTTGACCACAGCGGTAAATACCTGGTTGCCGTCGGGCAGAAATCCCATCATGCCGCCGTGTACAAAATTAATGGCGAACAGGGGCTACTGGAAGAAAAAGGCCGCTACGCCGTCGGGCAGGGCCCAATGTGGGTGGTGATTAACGCGCACTGATTGTCAGCCATAAAAAAACCTCGCCGCGGCGAGGTTTTTTCTTACTGAGTTAAAAATTACTTCTCTTCGACGACCGGGCTGCCTACGCCGCGGTTATTGAACTCCCACATGCGGTTGAAGTTCGGGTCATTCAGATCGCGTTTGATCGCGCCTTTATCGTCTTTGGTGCCAACGTTGCCCGCGAACGGACGCTTAGACTCCAGCGCATCGCCCCACGGCTTAGCCGTGTTAAAACCTTCGTTGATCACGCTGTCGCGGATCACAACCTGGCCATTTGCGGCCTGGCCGTTTTCACCGGCTAAGTCCCAGGAGCGGCCCAACTGAGCGTCACCAGCTGCGGTAAAGCGGCTGTTGATGGCCAGGAAGCCGTAGTAGATGTTCGGCAGAGTAGCTGGTGCGAACACAGAACCTTCTTTGGTGCGGCTGTTCACCAGGCGGAAATCGGTGTTATCAAACACTACCGCACCGCGGCCTGCGACCACATCCACATCACCTTCAATGTAGCTGTTGGTGACCAGCGTGCGCGGCTGACGGTTAGTCAACATGCGGTTCTGAACGTCGCTGTTGGTGACGAAGAAAGTGTTCTGGCGGCCCAGCAGGTGAACGTTATTCAGCTGCACTTTATCGCCATCGCTACGCAGCGCCACGGCCTGATGATTGCCGGCATCCACGCTGTCACCCAGGGTGTTCTGGATGGTCAGGTTCTGGAGCTGCAGGCCATTATTCTGCGACCAAACGGCAGCGGAACACATCACGCCCACGGTCGCGCCACGGCGGCTCTGGCAGTTATCAAACATGTACCAGGCAGGTTTTCCAGGCATGTATTTCCCGCCTGGGTTAACGGCGCGACGCCAGGTTGTCGGGTCGGTTTCAGAGTCCAGCGTCAGGCCGATTTTGACATCGTCCGCGTTGCCAGAGGTGCCGTACAGCGTCACGCTGCCAGAAGCCGCAGGAATATACACCGTACCTTCATATTGACCCGGCATAATGGCGATATAAAGGCGAGAGCTGCTGTGCTTGATGATGGCAGCGTCCACCGCGGCCTGGACTGACGTATGGGTGACGCCAGGCGTACCGGCAGGGCCAACCACGAAATCAGGCTGCTGAGGCGTACGAATCGAGGACGGCGTCCACGCGGCTTCATTTGGGTTCATTGACGTGAAGTAGCGTGCAGCCACAAAATTCTGCGCTTCGTCAGCCGCCAGGATCGGGCGGGACTGGGTTCCCGGCGCCACCTGAGTAGACGGTTTGTCCTGGGGTGGGGTTGAGCTACATGCACTCAGCGCCACGGCGAAAGCCAGGGCTGCGGCGCGACGAGAAACCGATAATGTGTTCAAGGTTGCTCCTTGCTGTACGGTGGAATAGAGGGTTATTTCAAAACCTGCTTTTTATACTAAGTTGAGCGAAACGGGAAGCCGATTTGTGCAAATCGGCTTCAGAAAGAGGGAAGAGGGCATTATCCGAGGATGAAAAGGGAGGGGTTAATCTTTTTCTACGGTGTACTGGCCGTCTTTCTTGCGAATAATATATTTGTGGTCACTGTCGCAGGAGACGGTAAGTGAACCCCCGAATGCGGCGGGGTACACGCTGTTCACGGTATCGCACTGATACCCCGCCTGGCGAATCACTGACTGCGACTCCGCTTTTAGCTGGGGCGAGCCGGTATCGGCCAGGGCGTTGCCTGCTATCAGGCAGAAGCTGAGTACAACGGTTCTCTTCATTTCTGTCTCTCTGTGATGTGAATCTGGTGAAAGGTTAATCGGCAGCGAGACGGGAAGGGATTAATAACTTAACTGGATTTATTTGTGTAAATTCATTCCAGAAAACGATTAGAGAAGGGGAGACCAGGCCGGCGAGCGATACCGGCCCGGTTGAGTCGGAAACTAGCGGAAAAACTCAGGATTTTTTACCGCCTGTGTGACGGCCAAAATTAATTTTTCCAGCTGCTCAGGGCTGATGATGTAAGGCGGCATCAGGTAAATCAGACGGCCGAACGGCCGGATCCACACACCCTGTTCGACAAAGAAACGCTGCAAAGCGGCCATATCCACTGGCCTGCGTGTCTCTACCACGCCAATAGCCCCCAGCACACGCACGTCGGCTACGTTTTCGTTCGCCGTGAGCGGCAGCAAACCTTCCCGAAGCTGATGTTCAATCGCAGGGACCTGTTGCTGCCAGTCACCTTCCGCCAGGAGCGCCAGGCTTTCACTGGCAACTGCGCAGGCCAGGGGGTTACCCATAAAGGTTGGGCCGTGCATAAAGCACCCGGCTTCACCGTCGCTGATGGTTTCCGCAACGTGGCGGGTGGCCAGCGTCGCGGAGAGCGTCATCGTGCCACCGGTTAAGGCTTTGCCGAGACACATTATGTCCGGTGAAATACCCGCGTGGTCGCAGGCAAACAGTTTCCCGGTGCGGCCAAAGCCCGTCGCGATCTCGTCGGCAATCAGAAGAATTCCCTCCCGGTCGCACATGCGGCGGAGGCGGCGCAGCCATTCTGGGTGGTAAAAACGCATGCCGCCCGCGCCCTGGACGACAGGCTCCAGAATAACGGCGGCAATTTCTTCGCGATGTGCGGCCATCAGGCGTGCAAACGGCACGATATCCATCTCGTCCCACTCATCACCAAAGCCGCACTGCGGTGCCGGGGCAAAGAGATGTTCAGGCAAATAGCCCTGCCACAGGCTGTGCATTGAGTTATCGGGGTCGCAGACCGACATCGCACCAAACGTATCGCCGTGATAGCCATTACGGAAGGTCAGAAAACGCTGGCGAGGCTGACCCTTTGCGTGCCAGTACTGCAGCGCCATTTTCATGGCGACCTCAACGGCGACCGAACCGGAGTCCGCCAGAAACACACATTCCAGCGGGGCAGGCGTCATCGCGACCAGCTTGCGACACAGCTCAATGGCCGGTGGATGAGTGATCCCGCCGAACATCACGTGCGACATGTTATCAATCTGGGCCTTCATTGCCTGATTCAGCCGCGGGTGATTGTAGCCATGGATAGCAGCCCACCAGGACGACATACCGTCGACAAGCATTCGCCCGTCATCCAGTTGCAGCTCGCAGCCCGATGCGGCAACAACGGGATAAACCGGGAGCGGCTGGCTCATAGAGGTGTACGGGTGCCAGATATGTCGCTGGTCGAACGCTAAATCATCAGGGGTCATAGGGTGACTTGTAAACCATTTGAAAAACATTTAGGTTTACGAGTATAACGTCAATCGATTTCTCATAACACCCCTTTTGGAGAGGCCCCATGGCTCACCACGCACGCTGGACAATGTCGCAGGTCACTGCTTTATTTCAAAAACCTTTGTTGGATCTGTTGTTTGAAGCGCAGCAGACACATCGCCAGCATTTCGATCCCCGTCAGGTACAGGTCAGTACCTTGCTGTCGATCAAAACCGGCGCATGCCCGGAAGATTGTAAGTATTGCCCCCAAAGCGCCCGCTATAAAACTGGCCTGGAGGCTGAACGCCTGATGGAAGTTGAGCAGGTACTGGACTCCGCCCGCAAGGCTAAAAACGCGGGATCGACCCGTTTTTGTATGGGGGCTGCCTGGAAGAACCCGCATGAACGCGATATGCCTTACCTTGAGCAAATGGTGCAGGGCGTTCGCGCTATGGGACTGGAAACCTGTATGACGCTGGGGACGCTGACTAATGAACAGGCACAGCGCCTGGCCTCCGCAGGGCTGGACTATTACAACCACAATCTGGACACCTCCCCGGAATTCTACGGCAACATCATCACGACCCGAACCTATCAGGAACGTCTGGACACGCTGGATAAAGTCCGTGATGCGGGCATAAAAGTTTGCTCCGGTGGAATTGTCGGCCTGGGTGAAACCGTCACCGACCGCGCCGGGTTGCTGCTGCAATTAGCGAATTTGCCAACGCCACCAGAAAGCGTACCTATCAATATGCTGGTGAAAGTTAAAGGCACGCCGCTGGCAGATAACGAAGACGTGGATGCTTTTGATTTTATTCGTACCATCGCGGTGGCACGCATCATGATGCCAACCTCTTACGTGCGCCTTTCCGCAGGTCGTGAGCAGATGAGCGAGCAGACGCAGGCGATGTGCTTTATGGCCGGGGCAAACTCCATTTTCTACGGCTGTAAACTGCTGACGACGCCGAACCCGGAAGAGGACAAAGATCTGCAGCTGTTCCGCAAGCTGGGGCTCAATCCGCAGCAAACCACCACCGAAATGGGCGACAACGAACAGCAGGAGCAGCTCGCCGGGCAGATTCTCAACGCCGATACCGACAATTATTACAACGCGGCGGCGGTATGAGCTGGTCACAGCGAATATCCGCGGCTTTAAGCGAACGGCGGGCCAGCGTCAGCCTTCGCACCCGGCAGGCCAATACGCTCGGTAACGGGCGTATCTTCTCGGCCAACGGTCGGGAATATTTGAATTTTTCCAGTAACGATTATCTGGGGCTGAGTCATCACCCTCAGATTGTGGAGGCCTGGCAAAAAGGCGCGACGCGGTTTGGCGTTGGCAGCGGCGGCTCTGGCCACGTCACGGGGTATAGCCGTGCACATCAGGCGTTTGAGGAACAACTGGCGGATTGGCTCGGCTTTGAGCGAGCGCTGTTGTTTATTTCCGGCTACAGCGCGAACCAGGCAGTGATCTCCGCGTTGGCGCAAAAAACGGACACGCTTATCGCCGATAAACTTTGCCATGCCTCAATGATGGAAGCGGCGATGCAAAGCCCGGCTCAGCTACGTCGATTTCATCACAACGACGTTCAGGCTCTTGCCACGCAACTGGGTAAACCACATGAAGGTGAACAGCTTGTCCTGACTGAAGGTATCTTCAGCATGGATGGGGACAGCGCGCCGCTGGCTGAAATAGCGCAGGTAACAAGACAGGCTGGCGGCTGGTTGATGGTCGACGATGCGCACGGTATTGGTGTCCTCGGCGAAGAAGGGCGTGGCAGCTGTCATCTGCAAAAAATCAAACCGGATATTCTTGTCGTCACCTTTGGCAAAGCGTTTGGCGGCAGCGGCGCGGCGGTATTGTGCGACGAAGACGTTGCAACTTACCTGCTGCAGTTTGCCCGCCACTTGATATACAGCACCGCTATGCCGCCGGCGCAGGCCGTCTCGCTTCAGGCCGCGTTAAAGGTGGTTCAGCAGGGCGACGACTACAGAGCAAGGCTGGCTGAAAATATTCAGCATTTTCGTAAGGGAGCCGCCCGGCTCTCGCTGAATCTGGCGGATTCTGGCAGCGCTATACAACCGCTGATAGTGGGTGAGAATCAGCGCACGCTGGATCTCGCCTCCCGCCTGAAAGAGCGGGGCTTCTGGTTAACCGCCATTCGGCCACCTACAGTTCCCCCCGGCAGCGCCCGCCTGCGCATCACCCTCACGGCAGCCCATACATCTGATGATATTGACGCATTGCTGGAGGCACTTTATGACGCAGCTTGTTGATAAAGCCGCCGTCGCCGCAGCGTTTAGTCGGGCGGCAGGCAGCTACGAGCGTTTCGCCGAGTTGCAGCGTATCTGTGGTGATAATCTGCTGGCCGAGCTGGAAAACCGCCGCGCCGTAAGCGTGCTGGATGCTGGCTGCGGCACCGGCTGGTACAGCCGAATTTGGCGGGAAAGAGGAAGCGAAGTGCTGGCGCTGGACATCTCGAAAGCGATGCTGGAGCAGTGCCAGAAAACCCAGTCGGCGCATCGTTTTCTTGAGGGGGATATCGAGTCTGTTCCGTTAGCGAATGAACAGGTCGATCTGGCGTGGAGCAACCTTGCCGTCCAATGGTGCAGCGATCTGCAGCAAGGCTTATCCGAGCTTTACCGCGTGACAAAACCGGGTGGCTGCGTAGCATTTACTACGCTTGCGGCAGGTTCACTGCCTGAACTGCACGAGGCCTGGCGCGGGATTGACGAACGGGCGCACGCCAACCAGTTTTTAGCCGTGGCCGAAATAGAACAAGCGTGTCAGCCATGGCGTTACGTATTAACCAGCCGCACCGTAAGCCAGCGCTTTCCTGACGTCATGAGCGCCATGCGTTCGCTAAAAGGCGTTGGGGCAACACACCTGCACGATGGTCGCAAAAACACTCTGCTGACGCGTGGTCAACTGCAGCGGCTGAGCGAAGCGTGGCCCCGGCAAGATGGGCAGTTCTCCCTTAGCTGGCAGATAATTTTTGGAGTAATTGAACGTGATTAAAAAATGGTTCGTGACCGGTACCGACACCGAAGTCGGGAAAACAGTCGCCAGCTGCGCGCTGCTTCAGGCGGCGAATACTGCCGGGTATCGCTCCGTGGGCTATAAGCCTGTGGCTTCTGGCAGTGAAATGACGCCTGAAGGCATTCGTAACAGCGACGCATTAGCGCTGCAGCGCAACAGTTCGGTCAACGTGCCCTATGAGGAGATCAATCCGCTGGCTTTTCTTGAGCCAACCTCTCCACACATCATTAGTGCTGAGGAGCAGCGTCCAATCACCTTTTCCGTAATGTCTGCAGGCCTGGAAAATCTTACCGGAAAAGCCGACTGGATCCAGGTTGAAGGCGCGGGAGGCTGGTTCACGCCGCTATCAGACACCACGACATTTGCCGAATGGGCCATCAGTGAGCAACTGCCTGTCATTTTGGTGGTGGGCGTGAAGCTTGGCTGCATTAATCATGCGATGCTCACGGCGCAGGCGGTACTGGCCGCCGGTTTACCGTTAGCTGGCTGGATTGCAAACGGTGTTCAACCCGCAGGAAAAAGGCACGCGGAATATCTCGCCACGCTCAAACAGCGGCTGCCGGCCCCGCTGCTGGGAGAGATCCCATGGCTTGAGGATCTCAGCGATCAAACCGCGCTTGGTCACTACCTCGATCTCTCCGTTATTACGATCTAAGCCGCAAGGTGACGGTAACAAAAGCCACACCCGCAGCAAAGCCTCGGGGTGGCTCCCGCTTTAGCATTTCCCCCACAGACAAAGATTCATTCCAGCCGGGACCTTCTATAAAGTACCTCCTACTTTTGGTTGTCATTAGACAACCTTTATGAGATGCTTTTTTAGCCGGAGGAGATATGGCCAGAAAACGGCACCCGCAAAAAGAAATTGAAGCAGCTTTAAGCTATGCCGAATTTCAGGGATGGCGGGTAAAAGAGGGCGGTTCGCACTGCTGGGGAAAGATTTATTGCCCATGGAACGATAAAACATGTCGATGCGGGGAGTTTTGCATCAGCTGCGTCTGGAGCACGCCTCGCAACGCTGAGAACCATGCCAGACAAATTCGCAGGCTTGTGGATGGATGCGCTAACAGGGCATCACACAGCGTTCTGCATTAACAAGGAGAAGGCACCATGGCGGGATACACATTCACGCTTGTTTTTACCTTACCTGAAGGGAAAAAAGATCCGGAGAAGTGGGTTGCTGCGCTGGGCGCAGGAGGGTGTGATGATGCCCTTGTTGGCATCGGTGTGACGGGGCGCATCGCCTTGAACTTCATCCGCGAGGCTGACACTGCAGAAGACGCTTTGCTGAGTGCGCTGACGGACGTTTCAGGCATTATTCCTGGCGCGTTATTGGTTGAAGCTGCCCCTGATTTAGTGGGCTTGAGTGACATCGCGGAACTGTTAGGCGTGTCCCGGCAATATATTCGTAAGGTCATGGTTTCCCGGGAGGCATTTCCAGCCCCGGTACACGATGGCAAGACCGCTTTGTGGAATCTCGAAGCGGTGTTGTGCTGGATGAACAGCGCTGGCGTGAAGTCCATACCTTCCCCTTTGCTGGATATTGCAAAAGTGACACGGCAGTGCAACCTGCATCGGGCGATGACGGATCTCAACCCAGTCTTTCAGGCAAAGCTGAAAAACTTATAGCAGAGACTCCGTTCAGGTTTCTAGCCAGCCCGCAACGAGCTTGTCGTCCAGCTGAGCGACATTCCCTTGTGCGACATTCCGGCCTTTATGCAACAGGCAAAACTTGTCTGCTACCCGGCGAATAAAAGACAGCCGCTGCTCGACCAGCAAAATGGTCAGGCCGAAATCGTGGTTTAAGCGCCGAATGAGATTGCCCATTTCCGTGATGAATCTCTGGCCTCTACCGAAAGTTGGCTCATCCAGTATCAGCAGCTTAGGTTCTAAAACCAGTGCCCGGGCAAGCGCTAACTGTTGCTGCATATCTCCACTAAGTTCGCCGCTTTTTACCTGCCGCAGGCTATAGAGCTCGGGAAACAGGTCATCAATCAGCGCAGGAATGGCCCGGGGGGCCTGATGGCCTGCCATCATCGCTATCTGAAGGTTTTCCTCAACGCTAAGCTGAGAGAAAATGCGTCTGTCCTGGGGAACATAGCCGATTCCAAGCGCAGCTCGCCGCTCAACGGGTTTATTGACCAGATCCTCAGGTGGTTGTCCCGCCTGTTGCCACAACATACTGCCGCTTTGTACTGGCAAATAGCCAGTAATGCAGTTTACGAGCGTGGTTTTTCCCTGGCCTGGAGCACCAATCACGCAGGTGCATTCTCCCGGGGTCAGTTCGAGATCCAGGTTCCACAGTATGTGATGGTCACCGTAGAACTGATTAACAGCGCGTAAGCTAAGCATGGCTCATCTCCTTGGTTGGGGAGTCGTTTCCCCCTGGATATGCTGCAATTAGCTTGCCAGCTTGGTGATAACGCCTGAAAGCATCGTGCTCTTCAGGATAAAACTGAGCATTGGCTCCCTGAAAGGGTGAAGCCGGTATGCAAGATTGAACTTAGCTGCACCTGACAGGTGCTAAAAAGAACGAATTTGGTGCAAGAAAACGCCTTTTAACCTCAGGATATATCTCAATTTCGGGATCTTGCTCAATATGGCCGGGTATAGCGAAATCGAATGAATAAAAGCAAAAAATTTAGCGAAATTTTTTTTTCGCCTCTGGCACAGAAAGATCAGGGATTTTTCCGAGTGGCTAAGCAAAAGGGCTGGATGCAGTTATCCACCATTCCTGTGGATAACCTTGTGTATTAGAGTTAGAAAACTTGGCGAAAGCGAGAGCGGGCGCGGCCTGCGGCCAAATTGGCGCGAAACCGGTCTTTGTGAAATATTCATTTGAATTCAAGTTGTTAAATAAAATCAACTGCTGCAATAAAACTGTCAAACATTCGGCCAGAGGTTTCCTTACCTCCCTTGACAAATGTTAAAAGGTGAAAAAATTTGGGGATAACCGGCAGCGGCTGGAGATTTATCTGGCGAAGGGGCAAATTATGGGCAAACAAAGTGGCACAAAGCAGCCGTTAGCAGGCTTAGTAAAAATGAGAACTGGTGTTTTATACAGTTTTCTACTGGCAAAAATCCCGCTGCCGGGTAAAATTACTCTCCGGCCCGCTCGTTTCTTCATCAGGTAGCCCGTTCATGAGTAAAGCGTTCAAACTGAATTCCGCATTTAAACCTTCTGGCGACCAGCCTGAAGCTATCCTTCGCCTGAAAGACGGGCTTGAAAACGGACTGGCACACCAGACGCTGCTGGGCGTGACGGGGTCGGGCAAAACCTTCACCGTAGCAAACGTGATTGCTGACCTTCAGCGCCCAACGATGGTGCTGGCGCCAAACAAGACGCTGGCGGCGCAGCTGTACGGTGAAATGAAAGAGTTCTTTCCGGACAATGCGGTTGAGTTTTTTGTCTCTTACTACGATTACTACCAGCCTGAAGCCTATGTGCCGAGCTCGGACACCTTCATTGAAAAAGATGCATCGGTGAACGAGCACATTGAGCAGATGCGTCTGTCGGCGACCAAAGCGTTGCTTGAGCGCCGGGACGTTATCGTGGTGGCATCCGTGTCGGCAATCTACGGTCTGGGCGATCCGGACCTCTACCTGAAGATGATGCTGCACCTGACGAAGGGAATGATCATCGATCAGCGGGCGATCCTCCGCCGTCTCACGGAGCTGCAATATACGCGTAACGATCAGGCTTTCCAGCGTGGAACGTTCCGCGTAAGAGGAGAAGTGGTCGATATCTTCCCGGCTGAATCCGACGATCTTGCTTTGCGCGTGGAGCTGTTTGACGAAGAAGTTGAAAGGCTATCGCTGTTTGATCCATTGACCGGGCAAATCGATCAAACTATTCAGCGTTTTACCATCTACCCTAAATCGCACTACGTGACGCCACGCGAGCGTATCGTGCAGGCGATGGAAGACATCAAAGTTGAACTGGCCGAGCGCCGAAAATTCCTGCTGGAAAATAATAAACTGCTGGAAGAGCAGCGCATTGCCCAGCGTACCCAGTTTGATCTCGAAATGATGAACGAGCTGGGTTACTGCTCGGGCATTGAAAACTACTCTCGCTTCCTGTCCGGGCGGGGGCCTGGCGAACCGCCTCCGACGCTTTTTGACTATCTACCGGCGGATGGCCTGCTGGTGGTGGATGAATCCCACGTCACCATTCCGCAAATTGGCGGCATGTATCGCGGTGACCGTGCCCGTAAAGAAACGCTGGTGGAATACGGTTTCCGCCTGCCGTCAGCGCTGGATAACCGCCCGTTAAAATTTGAAGAGTTTGAAGCGTTGGCCCCGCAGACCATTTATGTTTCAGCGACGCCGGGCAACTACGAGCTGGAGAAATCCGGCGATGACATCGTTGACCAGGTTGTTCGTCCTACGGGGCTGCTCGATCCGGTGATTGAAGTGCGTCCGGTGGCCACGCAGGTAGACGATTTGCTCTCTGAAATTCGTAAGCGGGTGGCAATCAACGAGCGTGTACTGGTGACGACGTTAACCAAGCGGATGGCGGAAGACCTGACTGAATATTTAGAGGAGCACGGTGAACGCGTGCGCTACCTGCACTCAGATATCGATACCGTAGAGCGCATGGAGATTATCCGCGATTTGCGTCTCGGTGAGTTTGACGTGCTGGTGGGGATCAACCTGCTGCGAGAAGGCCTTGATATGCCGGAAGTGTCGCTGGTTGCCATTCTTGACGCGGACAAAGAAGGTTTTCTGCGTTCTGAGCGCTCGCTGATTCAGACGATTGGCCGTGCGGCGCGTAACGTTAACGGCAAGGCGATTCTCTATGGCGATAAAATTACGCCGTCGATGGCGAAAGCGATTGGTGAAACCGAACGCCGCCGTGAGAAGCAGCAGCGCTACAACGAAGAGAATGGCATTACGCCGCAGGGCCTGAACAAGCGTGTGGTAGATGTTCTGCAGCTTGGCGAAGGCATGGCGAAGACCAAAGGACGGGTTAAAACCAAAGCGCGCAGCGTGATTGAAGAAGATGAAGTTGTGCTGACGCCGAAAGCGCTGCAGCAGAAAATTCACCAGCTTGAAAGCAAAATGCTGGAGCACGCGCAGAATCTTGAGTTTGAAGAGGCGGCGCATATTCGCGACCAGCTTCACAAGCTGCGCGAACTGTTTATCGCCGCCTCATAAGCAGCGAAGTTTATCCGAGCTGCTGCACGGCCTGCTCGAGGGCAGCTCGCAGCAGCTGGCGGTCGTGGCGATACCTTATATCGCTCGCTTCCAGCGGCTGTTGAATCACCAACCTGTCGCCCACCTCGCTGACGTCGACATGCGGGCCCACCAACACGGCATCAATAACGCGTTTTCCGATATGCTGCTCCATCAGCTCAAGTTTTTGGCGCAGGGAAAGGCTGGCCGCAGCGGGGCTTAGCTCTTTGCCCAGATTACCGATATACACCATTGGCGCTGGCGTGCGGCGCAGCGCCTGATCCATCTCTTCAAGCAGCAGAATTGGCATCAGACTGGTGTAAAAACTGCCGGGGCCAATCAGAATTAAATCGGCCTCAGCGATGCTCTCTATGGCTTCTCGGGTGGCCGGGACTTTCGGGTAGACCGCCAGATCCTGCGGTGGATTAAGCAGCTGGTCGATACTCACTTCGCCATACACGGCGTTGCCCTGGTCGTCGGTAGCCATTAAATCAACCGGATGTTCCGACATCGGAATCAGCTGCGCATCAACCTTCAGCAGATTACGAATTAAATTGATTGCCTCCAGAGGGCGCACGCTGAGGTGATCCAGGGCCTTTAACATCAGGTTTCCGAGGTTATGGCCTGAAAGTTCACCGTTACCGCCAAAACGGTACTCAAACATTGTCGATGCCACGCTTGGTTCGGTGATCAGCTGGTTCAGGCAGTTGCGCATATCTCCCCAGGCAATTCCACCTTCAGAGCGTCGAATGCGTCCGGTTGAGCCGCCGTTGTCGGTCGTGGTGACGATGCCGGTTAAACGTGAGCCAAGAGTGGAAAGGGATGACATGACGCGACCCAGGCCGTGTCCACCGCCGAGCGCGACAACCCGATCAAGATCTGCAAGCGTGCGATTACGCATAGAAAAGATAATCCTTAAGAGGCATACAGGCGCTTAAGGTAGCGTAAAAGCGCTAAAAAGACGATTCTTGCTCTGTGGATAATGATGCATATCAAAGTAAAAGTTAGCTTTTTAAGTACTCTGTAGCGAAATTAAGCAATCATCTCGTTATGTATAGATTTATATAGCGAAAACTGATATAGCGCGAAGCCAGATGTCGCGCTACTATCGCAGTAACACACACTCAAGCCCTGGTACCTAAGTCACTAGATAAGGTGCCCTGGCCGCAGCCCCTGAGGTTGCCAGGGTGCAGGAAGAAATGACTGCATCTCCCGTATTTGGAAAGGTGTATTCAGTGTCCCAGCTTACCGATGCTTTTGCGCGTAAGTTCTATTACTTGCGCTTATCAATTACCGACGTCTGCAACTTTCGCTGCAGCTATTGCCTGCCTGATGGCTATAAGCCGCACGGTGTAGCCAATAAAAGCTTCCTCAACGTCGATGAAATCCGCCGCGTTACCCGAGCTTTCGCTGCTCTGGGTACCGAAAAGGTGCGCCTGACAGGCGGGGAACCTTCTTTGCGCCGCGACTTTACCGAAATCATCGCCGCGGTGCGTGAAAACGCGTCTATTCGCCAGCTTGCGGTGACGACCAACGGCTATCGCCTGGCCCGGGATGTTAACGCCTGGCGTGATGCGGGGCTGACCGCCCTGAACGTGAGCGTCGACAGCCTGGACGCTCGTCAGTTTCATGCCATTACCGGCCAGGATAAATTTCGCCAGGTGATGGAAGGCATTGACGCGGCTTTCAGCGCGGGTTTTGAGCGAGTAAAAGTGAACACCGTGCTGATGCGTGACGTAAACCACAATCAGCTCGAGACCTTCCTGGCCTGGATTAAACCGCGCCCCATCCAGCTCCGCTTTATTGAGCTGATGGAAACCGGCGACGGCGGCACGCTTTTCCGCAAACACCATATTTCCGGCCAGACCATTCGTGACCAGTTGCTTGAGCGTGGCTGGGTTCACCAATTGCGTCAGCGCAGCGACGGCCCCGCTCAGGTCTTCTGCCATCCCGACTATGAAGGTGAAATCGGGCTCATCATGCCGTATGAGAAAGATTTCTGTGCCAGCTGCAACCGGCTGAGGGTTTCGTCCATCGGTAATCTTCACCTTTGCCTGTTTGGCGAACAGGGGATTGCGCTGCGCGATCTGTTAGCGGATGACGCCCAGCAAAATGAGCTGGAAGGGCGTATCTCTTCCGCGCTGGCACAAAAAAAGCAAACCCATTTCCTGCATGACGGTAATACCGGCATCACCCAAAATCTGTCGTATATCGGCGGCTAGAGGCTGCCCACAAGGAGAATATCGATGAGTCAGGTAAGCGCAGAGTTTATCCCGGCACGTATTGCTATTTTGACGGTGTCCAGCCGTCGTGGTGAAGATGACGACACTTCTGGTCACTATCTGAGTGAGGTTGCCACGGAAGCGGGACATCAGGTGGTAGACAAGGCCATCGTCAAAGAAAACCGTTATGCCATCCGGGCCGCAGTTTCGCAGTGGATTGCCGATGAGCAGATTCAGGTGGTGCTGATCAACGGCGGCACCGGGTTTACCGACGGAGACCAGACGCCGGAGGCGCTTCTCCCGCTGTTTGACCGGGAAGTTGAAGGCTTTGGCGAGCTGTTTCGCATGCTCTCGTTTGAAGAGATTGGCACCTCTACGCTGCAGTCACGTGCCGTTGCGGGCATGGCGAACAAAACGCTGATTTTTGCCATGCCTGGCTCAACGAAGGCCTGCCGCACCGCCTGGGAAAATATCATTCAGCCTCAACTGGATGCCCGTCAGCGCCCGTGCAATTTCCACCCACATATTAAGAAGTAAGTTATGTCGCATTTGACCCATATTAACGCCGCCGGGGAAGCACATATGGTGGACGTGTCCGCCAAGGCTGAGACGGTTCGTGAGGCCCGCGCAGAGGCGTTTGTTACCATGCAGCCGGCAACGCTGGCGATGATTGTCGACGGCAGTCACCACAAAGGTGACGTTTTTGCCACCGCGCGTATCGCGGGGATCCAGGCCGCTAAACGTACATGGGAATTGATCCCGCTTTGCCATCCGCTTTTATTGAGCAAAGTAGAAGTGCAGCTTGAGGCTCAGACCGAGCAAAACCGCGTCCGCATCGAGTCCGTATGCCGCCTGACGGGAAAAACCGGCGTAGAAATGGAAGCATTGACTGCGGCCTCCGTCGCCGCGTTGACCATTTATGATATGTGCAAGGCCGTGCAAAAAGACATGGTTATCGGCCCTGTACGTTTGCTGGAAAAAAGCGGCGGAAAATCCGGCGATTTTAAGGTGGAAAACGATGCTTAATGTTCTGTTTTTTGCCCAGGTACGCGAACTGGTCGGCTGCGATAGCCTGGCGCTGGATGAAGCTTACGGCGATGTGGAGCAACTGCGTGCGGCATTGGCCGACAGAGGCAGTCGCTGGGCGCTGGCGCTGGAGTCCGGCAAGCTGCTGGCCGCGGTCAATCAAACGCTGGTGAGCTTTGATCATCCGCTGGCGAAGGGTGATGAAGTGGCCTTTTTCCCACCGGTGACCGGAGGTTAAATGGACAGCACCCGTATCATTGTTGGCCGTGAGAATTTTAACGTCGGCGAAGAGTATCAGTGGCTTTCTCAGTGCGATGAAGACGGCGCAGTCGTGACCTTCACCGGCAAAGTACGCAATCATAACCTTGGTGACAGCGTGAGTGCCCTGACGCTTGAACATTATCCGGGCATGACCGAAAAAGCGCTGGCTGAGATTGTCGCCGAGGCCAGAAGCCGTTGGCCGTTGCAGCGAGTGACGGTGATCCACCGCATCGGCGAACTGTGGCCAGGCGATGAAATTGTCTTTGTCGGCGTGACGGGCGCGCACCGCAGTTCGGCGTTTGAAGCCGCCCAGTTCATCATGGATTACCTGAAAACCCGCGCCCCGTTCTGGAAACGTGAAGCGACCGCCGAAGGCGACCGCTGGGTCGAAGCCCGGGACAGCGATAAACAGGCGGCTAAACGCTGGTAGGCTACGCGGTCTGCGGGATGTGTTAATCTTAAAGCGGGTGAGCCAAACAGCTCGCGTCAGAAGCTTAATTCACAACACAGAGGAAGCATCATGGACCGATTCCCGCGTCCCAATGAGACTATCGTGCAGCGTGCCAATACGGGCCTTCAGACCTTTATGGCGCAAGTTTACGGCTGGATGACCTGCGGTCTGCTTTTAACCGCCTTTATCGCGTGGTATGCGGCGAATACCCCGGCGGTGATGGAGTTTGTCTTCTCCAGTAAAATCACTTTCTTTGGTCTGATCATCGTTCAACTGGGGCTGGTCTTTGTGCTCTCCGGCATGGTGCACAAGCTGAGCGCCGGCGTGGCAACCTCGCTGTTTATGCTTTACTCGGCGCTGACTGGGTTGACCATGGCGAGCATTTTCCTGGTTTATACCTATTCGTCTATCGCCAGCACGTTTGTAGTGGCGGGCGGGATGTTTGGCGCCATGAGCCTCTATGGCTATACCACCAAACGTGACCTGAGCGGCTTCGGCAACATGCTGTTTATGGCGCTGATCGGGATTGTGCTGGCTTCGCTGGTTAACTTCTGGCTGAAAAGCGATGCGCTCATGTGGGCCATCACCTACATCGGCGTGGTGGTGTTTGTGGGCTTGACCGCGTACGACACGCAGAAACTGAAAAATATCGGCGAACAAATTGATACCCGCGACGCGCAAATGCTGCGTAAGTACTCAATTCTGGGTGCCCTGACGCTGTATCTGGACTTCATCAACCTGTTCCTGATGCTGCTGCGTATCTTCGGCAACCGCCGCTAATCTTCGCATTCCCTCTCCTTCGGGGGAGGGAGTTTCCCCGCAGTTTTGCTTTTCCTCGCGCGACTTTTACCTGCCTGAACGGAAATATATTGCAATATCTGTCACAAAAAGGGGGCGTATTGAGGAAATTTCCGTACACTTGCGTACTCTGATTAACAGGAAGAAATACTCCAGGAGATAAAACATGAAGTGGCAACAACGTGTAAGAGTGAGAACCGGACTGGGTTGCTGGCAGATTATGCTGCATCTTGCGGTGGTCGCTGCGCTGCTCGTTGGCTGGAAAACCGCGACCCTGATCCCCGTGGGCGTAGGGCTGTGCCTGCTTTATGTCGCTACCGTGGTGATGATGTTTATCTTCCAGCGTTTTCACACTGGCCTGCTGCGTGATATCGGTGACTTCCTTGAAGAGCTCACCACTACCTGGTATTTCGGTAACGCTATGATTGCGCTGTGGTTGCTGTCGCGCGTGGTGCAGAGTCACCTGATTCTGGCGCTCGCCGGCCTGGCAATGCTCGCCGGGCCAGCTATCTTCTCTCTGCTCGCGAAAGACAAATCACGCAATCTTACGCCTAAACATCCAGTACGCCGCTGAACCCGTTGTGGCCGCAATTACCAGCAGCGGCCACAAACTCTGCCAGACAATCCCAAAGCTCGCATCCTTCAGGTAAATCTGTTTCGTAATGTCGGTAAAATGGCGAATCGGGTTTATCCACGTTAAATCCTGCAGCCACACCGGCATGTTTTCTACCGGCGAGACATAGCCAGAGAGCAGGATCGCCGGCATCATAAAGACAAATACGCCAATAAACGCCTGCTGCTGGGTTGAGCAAAGGGCGGAAATCAGCAGCCCGAACCCCACCAACGACAGTCCGTAGATAATCATCGTGAAGTAGAACAGCAGCAGCGAGCCGGAGAAGGGGATGTGATACCCCCAGATACCAACCGCCAGCACAATGGTGGCCTGCACCAGCGCGACAATCTGCGCGGGAACCGCTTTGCCAATAAAAATTTGCCAGGTGGCCAGGGGCGAAACCAACAGCTGATCGAGCGTGCCTTGCTCGCGTTCGCGGGCAACCGAAAGGGAAGTCACAATCATCACGCCGATGGTGGTAATCATCGCAATCAGCGACGGAACCACAAACCATTTGTAATCGAGGTTGGGGTTATACCAGTTGCGAATAGTCAGCTCGCTGTTGTTGGGTTTGGGCTGGCCGGTCATCAGCTCTTGCTGATAGTTATTGACGATTTGCTGGAGGTAATTCGCCGCAATCTGCGCGCTGTTTGAGTTACGCCCGTCGAGCAGAATTTGCAGTTTCGCCGGATTCTGACTGGCAATATCACGCGAGAAATTCGCCGGGAAGCGAATCAGCAGCAGCGCTTTTTGGTTGTCTATTGTCGGCTGTACCTCCTGCGGGCTTTTCAGTAGCAGCACGTGGCTGAAGGCGCTGGCACGGGCAAAGCGCTGGGTTAGCTCAATCGAGTGGCTGCCGTTGTCTTCGTTATAGATAGCGATGGTGGCATTGGTGACCTCGAGCGTGGCGGCAAACGGGAACAAAAGCACCTGCAGCAGCACCGGCAAAATCAGGATGGCGCGGGTCTGCGGCTCGCGCAGCAGCGACTGCAGCTCTTTGCGAATCAACGTCCATAAACGATAAAACATGCTTTCTCCCTTAATCGAGCCGACGTTTGGTTTTCAGCGCCGTCAGGCCGATAAACATCACCGCCGAGGCAATCAAAAACAGCGTGTTGACGATCAACACCGAGGTGATGTTCCCCGCCAGGAACAGGCTTTGCAGGGTGCTGACGAAGTAGCGCGCCGGGATGACGTAAGTCACCGCCCGGATAATCGCTGGCATGCTGTCTATCTGGAAAATAAAGCCCGACAGCATGATGGACGGTAAAAATGCGGCGTTCAGCGCGACCTGCGCGGCGTTGAACTGGTTACGTGTAATGGTGGAGATCAGCAGCCCCATGCCCAGCGTGCTGAGTAAAAACAGGCTGGTGATCAGAAACAGCAGCACCAGCGAGCCGCGCCACGGTACGCCGAGAATAAACACCGTCACCAGCATACAAAGCAGCATGGCTAACATCCCCAGCACATAATAGGGCACCAGCTTGCAGAGCAGCAGTTCGGTCTTCGTCACCTGCGTGGAAAGCAGGGCCTCCATAGTGCCGCGCTCCCATTCCCTGGCCACGACCAGAGAGGTCAGGATCGCGCCAATGACCGTCATGATGATGGTCACCGCGCCGGGAATAATAAAGTGCTGGCTGATGGCCGCGGGGTTAAACCAATAGCGCAGCTGCACGTCGATTAGGGGCTCAAAATGCTCCCCGCGATCTTCCGCCCGCTGCTGTTGCCAAAGCTGCCAGATCCCCTGCATATAGCCCTGAACAAAGTTAGCCGTATTGGGCTCGCTGCCGTCGGTGATCACCTGAATCGGGGCCGTGGCACCGGGGCGGGCCATGTTCTGGGCAAAGTCAGGAGGAATAGTCACCATGCCGCGAATTTTCCCGGCCTGCATCAGTTGAATCAGCTGCTCGCGGTTATCGCTGATGGTGGGTTCAATAAACGGCGAGGCGCTGATGGCGTGGGTGAAGTCCAGCGCATCCTCGCTTTGCTGCTCAATCAGCACGCCGACGTGAAGGCGGCTGGAGTCCAGGTTAATGCCGTAGCCGAAGATAAACAGCAGCAGAAGTGGGATAACCACGGCGATTAACCAACTGCTGGGGTCGCGTACAATTTGCCGGGTTTCTTTCACGCACAGGGCGCGGACGCGGCGCCATGATATCCTTTGGCTATGTTCGCTCATCGCTGTGCTCCTTATCCCATTCGTGAATCAGCCCGATAAACGCCTGCTCCATGGTGGGGTCGGGCGTGTCGTCATCCGCTATCTGCTGCTTCAGGTCGTCCGGCGTGCCGCTGGCAATCAGCTTGCCCCGGTATACCAGCCCGATGCGGTCGCAGTATTCGGCCTCATCCATAAAGTGAGTGGTCACCATCACCGTCACGCCTTTCTCTACCATGCTGTTGATATGCAGCCAGAACTCGCGGCGGGTAATGGGATCCACGCCGGATGTCGGTTCGTCGAGAAACAGAATATCCGGTTCGTGCATCAACGAGCAGGCAAGCGCCAGCCGCTGCTTAAAGCCCAGCGGCAGAGAATCTGTCGTGCTATTGGCGATAGGCTGCAGCGCAAACGCCTCGCTCATGCGGGCAATTTTGTCCTGCTGGGCTCGGCCACGAAGGCCATAAACGCCGGAGAAGAAACGGAGGTTTTGTGCCACCGTTAGGTTGCCGTAGAGGGAGAATTTTTGCGCCATGTAGCCCAGGTGCTGGCGTGCTTTGCCGGAGCTGGTTTTCAAATCCATATCCAGCACCAGCGCTTTGCCCGAAGTGGGGACTAACAAACCGCACATCATCTTGAAGGTGGTGGACTTGCCGGCGCCGTTGGGGCCAAGCAGTCCGAAGATTTCACCGCGTTTAACGGCAAAGTTAACGTGGTCGGTGGCGGCAAAGTCGCCGAACTTTTTGGTTAACTCTTCGGCCTGAATCACCGTCTCGCCGGACTCGCCGTCAACGGTATGAAGAATATCGCCCAGCGGAGATTCGTTCGCGGCGGCGCCACCCAGTAAATCAATAAACGCGTCTTCAAAGCGCGGGTCGGTTTCTTTTAGGCTGGATTCGGGCACGTTCAGAGCATTTGCCAGCTCGTTCACTTTCGCCTCTTTGGCAAGGATCAGCCGCACCGAGCGGCCTTGAATCACGCCGTCGCTGACCTGCGGCAGCTTCAGCGCGCGCTGAAGTAGCTGGCGATTATTCTCTTGCTCGTGGCTGACCAGCAGTGAACGTCCGGCCATCTTCTGCGTCAGCGCTTTCGGCGCGCCGTGATAGAGCAGCTCGCCTTCGTTCATCAGCAGAATTTCCCGGCACTGCTCGGCCTCATCGAGATACGATGTGCTCCAGAGGATCAGCATGCCTTCGCCCGCCAGCTCGTGCACCATTTGCCACAGTTCACGCCGGGATATGGGGTCAACGCCTACGCCAGGTTCATCCAGCAAAAGGACTTTTGGCTGGCCGACGAGCGTGCAGGCGAGGCCAAGTTTTTGCTTCATCCCACCTGAGAGTTTGCCCGCCAGCCGTTCGGTAAACGGCCCGAGAGAGGTGAATTCCAGCAGCCGGGCAAAGGTGCTTTTACGCTGCTCCCCGGTCACGCCGCGCAGGTCGGCATAGAGCGTCAGGTTTTCCATTACCGTTAAATCTTCGTACAGGCCAAATTTCTGCGGCATGTAGCCCAGTTCTGCGTGCAAAGCGCGGTCGTCTTTAATCGGGTCCAGGCCGATCACTGAGGCACTGCCTTCGCTCGGTTGCAGTAGCCCTGCCAGCATCCTCATTAACGTGGTTTTCCCCGCGCCGTCCGGGCCGACCAGGCCGGTTACAGCCCCCGCATGAATTTCGCAATCCAGGCTGGCGACGGCCGGTTTTTCAAGGCCAGGAAAACGCTTCACCAGCCCCTGCAGGCGAATGACCGCGTCATTGCTGCTCATGCTGAGTTCCACCGTTGAATTTCACCGTAACGGGCATGCCCTGACGTAGCGCGTCATCTGCATCGGTCACGATAATGCGCAAGCGGTAGACTAAATCCGTGCGCAAATCCGGGGTTTCAACGGTTTTCGGGGTGAACTCGGCCGTCGGAGATACAAATCCCACTTTGCCATGGTAAGGCTTGTCCGGGCGGCCATCGGTATAAATCAGCAGCTCGCTGCCGGGTTTGGCCTGCCCGAGGTTGGTTTCGTCGATATAGGCGCGAACCCACACCGGGCGAGTGAGCGACAGGGTGAGAACCGTGCTGCCCGCGTTTAGCATGCTGCCTGGCTCAACCGCACGGGTCAGCAGCGTACCGTCAGAAGGCGCAATCAGCGTGGTATCCTGCAGATCTAGCTGCGACTGAGCCAGCTGCGCTTTGGCTTGCTGAAGGCTGGCCTGCGCCTGAGCGATTTCCTGAGGGCGGTTGCCGCTGCGGTACTGGCTGAGTTTATCCTGGGCGGCTTTCAGCGTGGCTTTTGCCTGGTCGCTGGATGAGCGGGCGTTGGCTAAATCATTCGCTGAGATGGTTTTGGTTGCCCACAGACCTTGTTGGCGCTGGTAGAAGTTTTGCGCGTAATCATAGGCTGCCTGCGCCTGGTTTACCTGTGCCGCCGCCTGGGCTATTTCTTCATCGCGGTAGCCTGCAATAATCAAATCGTATTTGGCCTGGGCGGCCGCAACGTTGGCTTCAGCCTGGCGCAACGCGTTTTCATAGGGCGCTTTATCTATCAGTCCCAGCGGTTCACCGGTTTTGATCGCATCACCTTCATCAACTTCAAGCGCCGCGAGTCTTCCCCCCACGCGGAAACTCAAATTAACGGTGCGGATATCTACGTTGCCGTAGAGCGTTAGCTCGCTGTTTTGCCGGCTCTGATACCATTTCCAGCCGCCAAATGCCGCAGCCACGAGCGCTACAATCACAATCACGGCAATCACCGGCTTCTTATTGTTCATCACTAGCGTTTCCTCTGTTTAAAGATAATCCCTGCAGGATGAAATCAACGTGGCTCAGCACCACGCGGCTTATTTGTTGCACCTTGGCCTGGTCAAACTGAGGCCAGCCGGTGCGCAACAGAATCGTTTCTCGTCCAAGCCGGAAGGCCAGTACCTGGCCGAGCAGCGTGTGGGTATGCAAAATAGTGTCGGTATCAAAGGGATCTCGCCCGGTGTAATGCGCCACCAGCGTGGTGAGCAGGGTGTGCATCGGGTCGATAACCTGCTGGTGAATAAGCTGATAAGCGGCGGTCGGGGAAAGCTGTTCGCGGGAGATAAATTTGCTCAGGTTGAGCGTGTCGTCGGCGGTCAGTAGGGCGATCATTTGCCCGAGCGCGGTATGAATAAGATGCCGTATTTTCTCTTTGTCCGGTTCGGGCTGGCACAGCAGGGCTTCTGCGCGGGCAACATGCTCGTGAAAGTTACCGCTAATGAAGTCGGCAATCCACTGGGCGGAAGCCATATACAGCGCTTCTTTGGAGCCAAAATAGTAGGTGATCGCGGCAATATTTTGCCCGGCTTGAGCGGCGATATCTCGCGTCGTGGCATGCATGCCATATTCTGCGAATTGCGCGATGGCGGCGGTGATTAGCGTGTTTTTAGCCTGCTCTCCGCGGCTGGTGACGGGCGTCGGCGAAGGTGCCATACCGACCTCTTAAAATGTTAATCAATCGATTGATTAAGAGTAAGCAAAGTTATCAACCCTGTCCAGCACAAGGCTTTATTCTGCTGATGAGGCGGAAAGTGAGAATTTATGCGGAAGATCACAAAAACTGCTACACTGCACGCGAACGGCGCCGTGGTTTGCGCCTCCTCTCTTCGCCAGCTTAGCGCTGGCGCGTGATGTTCCCCCTGGAAACTACACCGCACAATTCTGCGGTCAGGGCGGTTCTGGAGTTCCTATGTCTTTTGATTCTCTCGGCCTGAATGCCGATATTTTGCGTGCGGTGGAAGAGCAGGGCTATCGTGAGCCTACCCCAATCCAGCGCCAGGCAATTCCGGTAGTCTTATCAGGCCGTGACCTGATGGCCAGTGCCCAAACCGGTACCGGCAAAACCGCAGGCTTTACCCTGCCGCTGTTACAGCGTCTGACCGACAGCGCCCCTCACCAGAAGGGCCGTCGCCCGGTGCGCGCGCTGATCCTCACCCCAACCCGTGAACTGGCGGCGCAGATTGGTGAGAACGTCCGCGATTACAGCAAATATTTAAATATCCGCTCGCTGGTTGTCTTCGGCGGCGTGAGCATTAATCCGCAGATGATGAAGCTGCGCGGCGGCGTGGATGTGCTGGTGGCAACGCCAGGCCGTCTGCTGGATCTTGAACATCAGAATGCCGTGAAACTCGATCAAATCGAGATCCTGGTGCTGGACGAAGCCGACCGTATGCTGGACATGGGCTTCATTCATGACATTCGCCGCGTGCTAGCTAAACTGCCTCCGCGCCGCCAGAACCTGCTGTTCTCCGCGACCTTCTCCGACGACATTAAAGCGCTGGCTGAGAAGCTGCTGCACAACCCGGAAGAAGTGGAAGTGGCTCGTCGCAACACGGCGTCTGAGCAGGTCACGCAGCACGTTCACTTCGTGGACAAAAAGCGCAAGCGGGAACTGCTGTCGCAAATGATTGGTGAAGGCAACTGGCAGCAGGTGCTGGTGTTCACCCGCACCAAACACGGCGCTAACCATCTGGCAGAGCAACTGCAAAAAGACGGTATCACCGCGGCGGCAATCCACGGCAACAAGAGCCAGGGGGCTCGTACACGCGCGCTGGCTGACTTCAAAAGCGGCGGCATCCGTGTGCTGGTGGCGACCGATATCGCGGCTCGTGGCCTGGATATTGAAGAACTGCCGCACGTCGTTAACTATGAGTTGCCGAACGTGCCAGAAGACTACGTGCACCGTATTGGCCGTACCGGTCGTGCAGCAGCCACCGGCGAAGCACTTTCTCTGGTGTGCGTGGATGAACATAAACTGCTGCGTGACATCGAGCGTCTGCTGAAGCGCGAGATCCCACGTATCGCTCTGCCAGGTTTTGATGTTGATCCTTCGATTCCGGCTGAGCCAATCGTCAACGGTCGTCAACAGCGTGGCGGTGGTGGTCGTGGCGGTCAGGGTGGTCGCGGCGGTCAAAGCCAGGGGCAGGGCCAGCGTCGCGGTGGCAACGGCGGGAACGCAAATGCTTCCGGTGAGCGTAACAATGGCCCGCGCCGCAGCGGTAAACCGCAGGGCGAAGGTGCCGCGAAGCCGGCTGGGGATAATGCCCGTCGTCGTCGTCCACCGCGTAAACCAGCGGCTGCGCAGTAAGTTTCATACCCTCACCCTAACCCCCTCCCTTTCAGGGAGAGGGGATTAAAGACGCTCTGTGTTCCCCTCTCCCTTCTTGGGAGAGGGTCGGGGTGAGGGGATAACACCATACATATTATCGGATGCGTCATGCGTGTTCTTCTTGCCCCGATGGAAGGGGTTCTCGACTCTTTAGTCCGCGAACTTCTTACCGAGGTTAACGACTACGATCTCTGTATCACCGAATTTCTTCGCGTGGTCGATCAGCTGTTGCCGGTTAAATCTTTCCTCAAACTTTGCCCCGAACTCGATCATGCCAGCCGCACGCCATCCGGTACGCTGGTTCGCGTCCAGCTTCTTGGGCAATACCCGCAGTGGCTGGCTGAGAACGCAGCTCGCGCGGTCGAACTCGGTTCCTGGGGCGTGGACTTAAACTGCGGCTGCCCGTCAAAGCTGGTCAACGGCAGCGGCGGCGGTGCGACTTTGCTCAAAGATCCTGAACTCATTTACCGCGGCGCGAAAGCCATGCGTGAGGCTGTGCCAGCGCATTTGCCTGTCACGGTGAAGATTCGCCTTGGCTGGGACAGTGGCGCACGTCAGTTTGAAATTGCTGATGCCGTGCAGCAGGCGGGGGCGACAGAGCTGGTGGTTCACGGACGCACTAAAGAAGATGGCTATAAAGCCGAACTGATCAACTGGGGCGCTATCGGGGAAATTCGCCAGCGGCTGTCGATCCCGGTCATCGCTAACGGCGAAATCTGGGACTGGCAAAGCGCGCAGGATTGCCTGGCCACTACGGGATGTGATTCGGTGATGATTGGGCGTGGGGCGCTGAATGTGCCGAACCTGAGCCGGGTCATCAAATACAATGAAGCGAGGATGCCGTGGGCTGATGTCGTTACGCTGTTGCAAAAATACAGCCGTCTCGAAAAACAGGGTGATACCGGGCTGTATCACGTGGCAAGGATTAAACAGTGGCTTGGTTATTTGCGTAAAGAATACGTTGAAGCAACGGAACTGTTTACCGTTATTCGTACATTAAAAACGTCCAGTGAAATTGCTAATGTTATTGGCGCGTTAAAATAGTTTTTCTTAAAACCCGTTAATTAAACTTTTAATTAACGGGCATTTTCCGTTAAAGAATTTCTTTTCTTTCATTCTTTCCTGAATGCGGTTCACAAATTTTTATCTTTCTTTTATTTTGTGCTGGAGCTGGTTTCAGCATGATGACATCATAGCTGCGTAAATTATTCCAAAGGATTGTTACTGTCTAACAGGCAAAACCTAAATTCATTCTCCGGTTTCCGGGAAATGAATTTAGGTTTTTTTTTGCTTTTTTTATTAAAACAAGGGACGTTTATCATGTACTCACGCACGAAAATAACCGGTGGCATGATGCTGCTATTTGCTCTGGGAGGTATGCCCGAAGCTTTGGCCAGCTATTCTCACTCTGATGGCGGCCTGCTAACAGACAGCCATCTCGATGCCACCTTAAAAAATGTCTGGATGCTGAATACCACCGACGCAATGGCGGATCAGGGCATTGGTGATCAAAATGCCTGGGCTCAGGCGTTGCATCTGGACTGGCAAAGCGGCTGGCTGTGGGATCTCGTGGGGGTTGATGCCTCGTGGTATGGCGTAGCGAAGCTGTACGCTAACGATGCCTTCTACGGCAGGGACTTATTGAGGGACAAAAACGGCAAAGCACAGGGCTTCAATAAACTAGGGCAACTGTACGCCAAAGCACGATGGGGGGATGCCGGGCGGCATCTCAATCTTTGGGTCGGCTGGCGTCAACTCTATAAATTCGGCGCGTTAAACGTTACCCGCAGCCGAGCTGCCCCCAGCACTTGGGAAGGCGTTAGCGCCGAGTTTGCGTGGGATGACTTTGGCGCAAAGGCCGCCGTCGTGAACCGCTTTTCTGAGCGCGATGAACCGGAAAAACGCCGATTCCGAACCTTAAAAACAAATAAGCAGATTGACTATATCGCGACCAGTGAACTGAGCTGGTCACCGGTAAAGGGCAGTAAAATTAGCTACATTGCCGCCGAGAGTGATAGCTATCTTCTCCGCCACGGGCTTGAAGCGAATACCGTGGTGCCGCTTGGCAAAGATTTTAATCTCCTGGCAAGAGGCACGTACTACTACGCCCGTGGCCTCAGCGATTGGGAGGGGGCTCGAGGGTTCAGCCGCACAGCACAGCACCTTTTTGCCCTTGTCGGCTATCAATACGGGCGAGCGGAATCCGGCCTCGGCTGGTCGCACACTCGGGCGCCTTTGGATAACGGTTTAGGCCACTTTTATTGGCACTTTGGTAAAAACACACGAGGTGCCTTTAATAGCAAAGCCGATGGCGAAGGTAATGACTACATCAACGACGGCGAACAAATGTTGTATTTATACAGCCAGTATCAGATCTTGCCTGAATTACTGGTTGGCATATACGGCAATTACGGTTTTGGCATGCAATATAAAGGCGTGGATTTAAAAGAGTGGGAGTACGGGGGCTATTTTCTCTGGCATAGCCCACAGGTTAAAGGCCTGAATGTCTTTGCTGGCTTTGGCCCAAGTTATAGCTGGAAGTTAACACCTGCCAGAATGCCTTCTCTTGATGAAAAAAATCATAGTTTCCGTCGCGCGAAAGGCGTGGGGGGAAGCGTACGCGTTGAATATCGGTTTAATTTATTTTAATTCCGTCATAAATAAGGAGTGAACATGAAAAAGAATATCATCGCCGGACTGGTGCTCACACTCATTGCGGGCTCCGCTTTTGCCGCCGAGCGTCCCATGCGTATTTTGATCGTCAATGATGATGGCTGCGAGTCTGTCGGAACAACCTCATTACAGGATAAATTAACGGCAAAAGGCTATGACGTCTGGATGGTGGCTCCGGCCACTAACCAAAGCGGTATTGGTTCGGCCATTACCTTCAAGCCAAATAAAATATTTGATGTTAAAAAGGTGGCCGACAAGCGCTACTGCTTCCCTGGCACCCCCGCAGACTCCCTTGACTTCGGCGTGCTGGGCGTGATGAAAGATACGCCTCCTGATCTGGTGATATCAGGCGTGAACGACGGCCCTAATACGGGTGTTGCTCAGTTGAATTCTGGCACCATCGGCGCTGCGGCCCGCGCGGTTCGTTACGGTTACCCGTCCATTGCCGCCAGTATTGGCTACATTCTCAGCGAGCAGGAGATGAAGGCCGGGTGGCCAAGTACCCATAAATACTGGCCAGACTCCGTCGATTATGTCGCAGGCCTGGTGGATACGCTGGCGAAAAGCTTGCAGCCGGGTAAGCCAGTATTACCAGCTGGTTCAGGGTTGAGCATCAACTATCCGCCGTTAGAAAAGCAGGCTATTAAGGGCATGAAATTCGTTGAGAACGAGCAAAACCCGGTGCCGCAGCACTACTATAAACTGCTGCCAGATGGCAAAGCACAGCAAATCATGAGTGATAAAGTGCTGACGCCGGTGGACACCGACACCGATACCGGCTGGCTGAATCGAGGTTACATCACCTGGACCGTTTTTGACGGAGAGTGGAATGCGCCGCAGTTTGATGAGCAGTACCGCAAACTGTTTGCGGCAGAAACTGCGGCCAAATAGCCCGGCGATGTCGCGATCGCTATCACGGTTTTCGCCCAGCAAGCTTGAGCGATATATCCTCCGTGATAGAGTGCAGATGTTGGATTGTTACTGCGCTTAGCAGGCAAAACCTGATCATCTGGCTCTGCCAGAGGTCAGGTTTTTTTGTTTCTGGGGTAACCATGGAAATCGCCAAGATACTGAACAACAACGTAGTGGTTATTCTCGATGAACACCGGCGCGAACAGGTGGTGATGGGGAAGGGGCTGGGCTTTCAAAAAAAAACGGGAGATAGCCTCGACCGTAGCAAAATAGAAAAAGTGTTTGCCCTACAAAGCGATGAGCTGGTAGCAAGATTAAGCGAGCTACTGAACCAGATCCCGCTGGAGGTGATGACGTCCTGCGACCGTATTATTCAGCTGGCGCGCGAACGACTCGGTAAACTGCAGGAAAGCCTCTATATTTCCCTGACGGATCACTGCCACTTCGCGATTGAGCGGCAGAAAAAAGGCATGGCAATACGCAACGTGCTGTTGTGGGAAATCAAGCGGTTATATCCCAAAGAGTTCGCTCTGGGGCTGGAAGCAATTGGTATTATTCACCGGCGCCTCGGCGTATTGCTTGCCGAAGATGAAGCGGGGTTCATCGCACTGCATCTGGTGACAGCCCAGCTTGAAGGCGAAATGCCGGAGGTGATGGATATCACCCGCGTGATGCAGGAGATCCTGCATATCGTGAAGTACCAGCTGCAAATCGAATATCAGACCGAGAGCCTGAGCTACCATCGCTTTGTCACGCATTTGAAGTTTTTTGCTCAAAGAATGCTGAACCGCACCACCGTAGCGGATGATGATGCAACCCTGCATGCGGCGGTAAAAGACAACTACCCGCTGGCGTGGCGCTGTGCGGAGAAGCTTCAGCGGCATCTTGCCAAAAGCTACCAGCGCGAGCTGACCAACGAAGAAATTATGTTCCTCGCTATCCATATTGAGCGAGTGCGCAAAGAGAGCCACAAGGCTTAAATAACAAAACGGATTGTGACTGCTTCGGCAGGCAAAACCTGAGCGTTAGCTTCCCTACGGGGCGGCTGGCTCAGGTTTTTTTTTAACTTTACTCAGCAGACATCGCCCGCGGGCGGGACGTAAAAGGAACAGGGTTATGGACTATCAAGGGTTGGCGCAGGCTATCCTGAAACATGTCGGTGGCAAGGAAAACATCGTCAGCCTGGTGCACTGCGCCACCAGGCTGCGTTTCAAACTGAATGATCCCTCGCTCGCAGAGCCTCAGGCGCTGAAGAGCAACCCCGGTGTTATCACAGTGGTGGAGAGCGGGGGGCAATTCCAGGTCGTGATTGGCAACCACGTTCACGATGTTTATACGGCGGTCTGTGCTGCGGCAGGCATCAGTGAAGAGGCCGTAACAAAAGATGTCCGGGGCGAAAAAAGCAATCCATTGAACCGGCTTATCGATATCGTTTCGGCAATTTTCACCCCTTTCCTGGGCGTGATGGCTGCTTCGGGGATCCTGAAAGGGATGCTGGCACTCAGCGTTGTTTGCGGCTGGCTAAATGCCGAGTCTGCTACCTATAAAATATGGTTCGCCGCCAGCGATTCGCTGTTTTACTTCTTTCCGTTGGTGTTGGGCTATACGGCCGGGAAAAAGTTTGGCGGCAGTCCATTTTTGACGATGGCCATTGGCGGAGCACTTACGCATCCGCTGATTATGCAGGCTTTCGAATCTGCCTCTCAGTCTGAACGCTTTCTTGGTCTGCCCGTCACCTTTATCAACTACAGCTCCTCGGTGATCCCGATCATCTTTGCCGCCTGGGTGAGTTGCTGGCTGGAAAAACGCTGTAACGGGCTGTTTCCTGCGGCCATGAAGAACTTTTTCACGCCTCTGGTTTGCCTTGGCGTCGTAGTGCCGCTGACATTTCTGATTATTGGGCCGGCGGCGACCTGGCTGAGCCAAATGCTGGCGCATGGCTATCAGGCCATTTATGCCTTTGCGCCGTGGCTGGCGGGAACCGTTATGGGCGCTATCTGGCAAGTCTGCGTCATATTCGGCCTGCACTGGGGCCTGGTGCCTGTCATGATCAACAACCTTAGCGTACTGGGGCAGGACACGCTGATGCCGCTCCTGCTTCCGGCGGTGATGGGGCAGGTTGGCGCCACGCTGGGGGTATTCCTCTCCACGCGGGATGCAAAACTTAAGGTCCTGTCGGGCTCAGCGGTGACCGCGGGGATATTCGGTATCACTGAACCTGCGGTGTATGGCGTGACGCTGCCTAACCGTCGCCCCTTCATTTTTGGCTGCATCGCCGGGGGCATTGGCGGGGCCATTGTCGGCTTTAGCCAAAGCCATCTTTATTCCTTCGGGCTGGCGAGTATTTTCAGTCTGGCGCAAATGCTTCCACCTGGCGGCATGGACAGCACCGTTTGGGGAGCCATCATCGGTACCCTGTTATCACTGTTGCTGGCCTGCGCACTGACCTGGGCTTTTGGTCTACCGCGCAGCACGAAATCCTCATCATCACCCACGGCCATTGCCGGAGATGAAGACATTCTGGCACCGATGAGCGGCACGGTACTGGCGATGGACCAGGTCCCTGATGCTACGTTTGCAGAGGGGCTGTTGGGGAAGGGCGCGGCCATTATTCCACTGACAAACGAAGTCCGCGCGCCGTTTTACGGCGAAGTTGCCTCGCTATTTCAGACCCGACACGCCATTGGCTTGCTGAGCGACAGCGGCATTGAAGTTTTAATCCATATTGGCATCGACACGGTGAAACTGGAGGGGCAGCACTTCACTGCCCACGTTCAGCCGGGAGACAAAATTAAACCCGGCGATCTGCTTATTACGTTTGACCGCGAGGCCATTCTTGCAGCCGGGTACGACCTCGCAACGCCAATAATTGTTAGCAATAGCGAGGATTATCGAGACGTGACCCGCGTAACGACTCAGTCCAGCATTGATTCAGGTATGCCGTTCCTGACGGTAGAACGCTAAGCAAAGGAGAGTGACATGACAGCATTTCCGAAGACATTTCTGTGGGGCGGGGCTATCGCCGCAAACCAGGTTGAAGGTGCGTGGCAGGAAGGTGGAAAGGGTATTTCTACCTCGGACGTCATGCAGCAGGGGGTGTTTGGCCCCTTAAAAGAGCGTGTGCCGGGAGACAGCGGCATTAAAGATATCGCCATCGATTTTTATCACCGCTATCCGCAGGACATTGCGCTGTTTGCCGAAATGGGGTTTAGCTGCCTGCGTATTTCCATCGCCTGGACGCGCATTTTCCCGCAGGGCGACGAGTCCGAGCCAAACGAAGCCGGGCTGGCGTATTACGACAAACTGTTTGATGAGCTGGCGCAACATGGCATTCAGCCGATGGTGACCCTGTCTCACTACGAAATGCCGTGGGGGCTGGTCAAGCAATATGGCGGCTGGGGCAACCGCAAAGTCATTGATTGCTTTGAGCGTTACGCCCGCTGCGTTTTCACCCGCTATCAGCATAAAGTGAAGCTGTGGCTGACCTTCAATGAAATCAACATGTCGCTTCATGCGCCGCTCACGGGCGTCGGGCTGGAGGGCGAGCCAGGAAAAGGCGAAATTTATCAGGCTATCCATCATCAACTGGTTGCCAGCAGCCTGGCGGTCAAAGCCTGCCATGAAATCATTCCGGATGCGAAAATCGGCAATATGCTGCTGGGCGGTCTGATGTATCCGCTCACCTGTAAACCTGAGGACATGCTGGAAACACTGCAGGAAAACCGAAGCTGGCTGTTCTTCGGGGATGTCCAGTGCCGGGGCAGCTATCCTGGCTATATGCAGCGTTATTTCCGTGACAACGGCATTCAGCTTGAAATCAGTGAGAACGATCGTGAAATCCTGAAAAATACCGTCGATTTTATCTCGTTCAGCTATTACATGACCGGCTGCGTGACGGCAGATGAACAGCTTAATGCGAAGCTGCGCAGTAATATTCTCAGCATGGTGCCAAACCCGCATCTGCCAAGTTCTGAGTGGGGCTGGCAAATTGACCCAACCGGCATGCGCATCCTGCTCAATATGCTGTGGGATCGCTACCAGAAACCGCTGTTTATTGTCGAAAACGGCCTGGGAGCGAAAGATAAGCCTGAAGCTGACGGCACGATCAACGACGATTACCGCATCAGCTACCTGAACGATCATCTGGTGCAGGTGGGCGAGGCGATTGAGGACGGCGTAGACGTCATGGGCTACACCAGTTGGGGGCCAATCGATCTGGTTAGTGCGTCAAAAGCCGAACTGTCGAAGCGCTACGGGTTTATCTACGTAGATCGCGATGACCAGGGGAACGGCACGCTTGCGCGCTCAAGAAAGAAAAGTTTCCACTGGTATAAAGAAGTGATTGCTACGAATGGCGGCTGCCTGAAGAAGTAATCTAACACTGGACGAATTTTTTGAGAAGATTTTGATTTAAATAGTACTGAAAGTTAATTCATTTAATGAGCAACTTTTATTGTTCTTATTTTTTTAAATGTGATGTGTAAGCTAAAAGCTACACATCACATAGTTTTATTTTTAGATTAAAATATCACCTGTAGAACTTCCTATATAGCTTGGTATGGATTTAAATTTTCCTGTGTTATTGGTAATTCTTAAAGAAGAATACCCAGCCATTAGTCTATGGCCAACCCAACGGACATCAATCACTTTTTCCTTTGATTTTTCATTCAATAAAAGAAGGTATCCCATGAAGTTTACCCATTGATTTTGAGTGAGTATTTTTGTTCCGTAGGCATGTATAGATCTACCGCTATTAAATACATTGAATACAATATTCCAGTAAGCCGATGTTTTTCTTAAGGCATCAACACTTGATGTAGATCTTTTTTTTGCTAAAAAATCTATCATTGGTAAATGGTGAACCACATCATTTATTTTAATAAGAGATAGGATAGATAGCTCCTCATCACGGCTTAGCTCTTTTATTATTCTCTCGAATGTTATTGGCGTAAGATTTTCTTTTGGTAATTCTATTACAATTCGCTTTCCATTGCTCCCAGGGGTATCTGTGTATTTACTTAAGAAGAAACTCACTCTATCGTTAGGGTTGTTTAGAAGTGGATCTATGCGTGAAATAGCAAGTATATCATTTATTGGTGTTTTTATAATGTTCATCACCATTATTTCACCTTTATTCCGGTAAGGGATTGATACAATTCTAACGCAAACTGATCTGTCATTCCAGAAATAAAGTCAATTACTAGGTGGGCCCGTAAATTCCATTCCTTAAAGTTATCATCTTTGTGCTTTTTTATCTCCGATTCATATGCTTTTAAATATTTGTCAGGTAGGGTTCGGTATAGACGTGATACAACTTTACTTAATGATTTATTTTTCTTTTTCTGAATAAGGGATTGGAAATCTGAATTTTTTATTTCTAATATCGGAGCATAACAATTAAGTATTCCAGTAATAATACTGTAGCCAGATAGTTCGGTCATTTCCACTTCGGGAGCAGAGAAAATGAATTCTCGAGTAAAACTCTTCAGCTCGCAGAGAACTTTAATAACATCTTTGCTACTTTCCTCTTCGACTAATAAAGGACAGTTCCGTTTTAAATTTATTATATTTTCTAAGTCATCGAAAAACATGTTTGCAGCTTTTTCAACTAATAAGCGAGATAGAGTGGTTTTGAATTCTGTAAATTGTGATATTTTTTTGTTTTGCTGATTTCCTTTGGCGATTTCTATTAGCTTTAATATTTCTGAATTCGGGTTTGATGAATCAATTTCAATGTTTTTAATTAAATGATTATATAGTTCATCTGCTTTTACAACACCTTTCTCAATACCATCATCAATGTCACTGGTACAATAGGATATGTCATCAGCTGCTTCCATGATAAATGTTAACGGATGTCGGCTATTATTTGGGAGATGTAAAGATTTCCAAGTATCTTCTATTATATCTACTTCAGTAGAAAAATATCCAATCTTTGATGAGAGATGGTTGTCATCTATTTTTTTGTAATTAGATCCACCGTATGTGTATTCTAAGGAAGCTGCTATTTGGGTATAGGTGAAATTGAAGCCTGTAAGACCATCCTCGCCTTGAAGTTTTGTTGCAATTCTTATTGCTTGAGGATTTCCATCAAAAGCAGTGAAATCGGTCAAACATAGTTTTTCTTTTATTTTATTGCTCAGCTCTTTAGTTTCATTTTCTACTATTTCGGCTTTCAATAAAATATCTAGGATACGTTTGTCGTTGTTAAACCACTCGGATATTGTTGACTCACCAAAGTGACCAAATGGTGGGTTTCCAATATCATGCATTAAGCATGTGGTTTCAACAATGGAATTAATTGATTTTTCATTGTCTATCCAGAATTTATTATTCTCATTGTCTTGGAGAGAGGATGATTTTATTTTTTTTGTAATGGCATGCGTAATGTAGGCGCCAATATGTGCTACTTCTAATGAATGAGATAAACGGCTCCTTACAGCTGAGTTACTCTCTAAAGAAAAGACTTGTGCTTTTTGTTGCATTCTTCGAAATGGTGCGGAATAAATCAATCTACCCTTGTCACTTAAAAAAGCATCTTCTAAATCATACTTTGAACGCATATCAACTTTGTCAGCACTAATCATATTGCGAAGTAAATTCATTTTCATTCCTTAAGTATTAACTTATTGATTTTTTAAATAAAAATCGCCTGATAAAATGGGAGTTATTTTCTATATTAGTTTATAAATATTTTCTTATATTATAAGAAAGATACTAGTGAGCAAAAGGATATCGGTAAAGTTGATACTGCAATAGTAACCAAATAACTCGATGTCATAGTAAACATATGAGGTCGGAAATCAAGCACTAACGACTTAGTGCCTTACTTAGGAGGGAAAACATGTTTGCCCTCTGTTAAACCACATTCACCAGCCGCTGAATAAACCCGCGCAGCCACATCAGCGCGGCGTCGCTGTTATGGCGCTGATGCCACAATAAAGCGACCTCAAACGGCGGAACGTCAACCGGAACCGGGCTTGCGGTCAAACCCCAGGTTTTCTGCCAGCCGGCTGACAGTCCTGCCGGGACGGTAGCCAGTGTCGGCATCTGCATTAGCAGACCCGGTAGTGCCGCAAAATGCGGTGTTGTGTAGCTAATGTGGCGCGTTTGCCCGAGTTTCGCCAGGAGAGTGTCTATCTGGCTGCTGTTGGCTTCGCGATAGCTGACCAGCACGTGCTGGTGGGCGGCATACTCTTCCAGCGACAGCGGGACGCTGGCCTCAATGTGCTGCGGGTGCCAGAGCGTCACAAAATTCATGCTGGTCAACACTTCACGCTCCAGCCAGCGGGCGCTTTGGTTCGCCACGCTGATCGCCATATCCAGCTCGCCGCCTTCCAGCCTTTGGGCGTCGGTAAACGGGTCGCTGGCGACAACGTTAATGCGCATCCCCGGTGCGTCCTGCTTCAGCGCGGGGATGAGTTTTGGCATCAGCCACATTTCCACCCAATCGGTCATGCCGATGGTCACGGTCGCTTTGGCGCTGGCCGGGCAAAACTCGGCCTGCTGGAAAAGCGCGCTTTGCAGCTGCTCCAGCAGAGGCATCAGCTCGGTATGCAGTTCACTTGCGCGCGCGGTGGGCTGCATGCGGTGGCCGCTGCGAATAAACAGCGGGTCGTCGAACATATCCCGCAATCTTGCCAGCGCGCCGCTGACCGCAGGCTGCCCGAGGTGCAGTTTGTCGGCCGCCAGCGAGACGCTTTGCTCGCGGAACAGCACGGCAAAAGCGATCAGCAGATTGAGATCGATTTTGCGGAAATCATTTTCTTTGATAGTCATTATTTCTCCAATCAATTGGCGTGATGATACGCCCGACGGGATACTGGCGGCAAGTTGAACACCTGCCTGGAGAATAAAATGAAAACTTTGCTCATGCTGCTAACGCTTTTAGGCGGCACAATATCCGTTTCTGTCCTGGCCACGCCGCAGGCTATAACTCAGCAGCAATCGCCTGGATATTACCGCATGATGCTGGGGGACTGGCAAATTACGGCGGTGTCGGACGGCACCGTAGTGGTACCGCTGGATAAATTGCTGACGCACATTACGCCGCAGAAACTGCGCCAGCGTATGGCGGCGGACGCAATGACGCCCGCCGCAGAAACGTCGATCAATGCCTTTGTTATCAATACGGGGCGCGAATTGATTCTGGTTGATACAGGCGCCGGGGAATTATTTGGCTCTGCCGGTGGGCACCTGCTGGAGAATCTACGGGCGGCAGGTATTGCCCCTGAAGATATTTCTCTGGTGCTGCTAACCCATATTCATGCCGATCATTCCGGCGGGGTGGAATACCGCGGTAAGCCTGCTTTCCCCAAGGCGACGGTTCGCGTGGAACAGAAAGACGTCGATTTCTGGCTCAACCCCGCTCACCTCAGCGACGTTGAGCCTGGGCAGCGGCATACCTTTGCTGAATCTGAACGTTCGCTGCGCCCGGTGATTGATGCCGGTAAGCTCACCACTTTTCATGCTCCGACAGAAATTCTGCCTGGCATAGAAGCCATTCCTGCTGCAGGGCACACGCCGGGCAGCGTGATTTATCGTGTTAGCCGGGGCGGCCAAAATATGCTGATGTGGGGCGATATCATTCATGCTAAAGCGGTGCAGATGCCCGATCCGGAAGTGGCGATTCATTTCGATGTTAACCAGCAGCAGGCGGTTGCCACGCGTGAGAAGGTGTTAAAACTGGCGGCCCAGGAAGGCGACTGGGTTGCGGCGGCGCACATTGCTTTCCCGGGGATTGGTCATGTAAAAGAAGAAGGCAAAGCCTGGCGCTGGGTGCCGGTAAACTACAGTAGCCGAGCGAATTGAGAGCGAAAGGCGCCACATAAACGTGGCGCCAGGCGTTTTTAAAAGATCATTTTGAATACGCCGGTCACCACCAGCAGCCCGATGAGGAAGATAATCAGAATGGCCCATAAAATAATTTTCATTAGCGCTCCTTACCTTTTGGTTGGCTCTTGTTGAGTATAGGCAAGGATCAGTGGACGGGGGAGTTGCCTCCCCGTAGACGGAATAATTGAGAAAAAGAATGCTACTTAGATTTAACGCTGGGGTTTAGCTGCCGCGAGCAGGAAGATCATTGGCCGTTCGGCCTCTTCTGCCAGTGCGGGGTTGAGGGCAATTTGTTCGGCCTCGGGGCCCCATTCGTCGAGCTTTTCAATCACAAAGCCGCTTTCAATCAGGGCGTTAATCCAGGTGGCCAGCTTGCGGTGCTGTTTCTTCACGCCTTCGGCAAACCAGTTGCTGAGGCGCTCACCTTCCTGCTGATAATGATTCACTGGCCAACTGCGTTGCCCGGTCTGATCCTGCAGCCACGTCTGCGCCGCAGGAGCGGTGTAGATCGGGTGCTCGGCGGTAAAGACCAGCTTGCCTCCCGGCACCAGAGCCTGTTCAAGCGTGGCAAACAGCGGGCGAATGTCATCCAGGTAATGAAGCGCCAGAGAGCTGTAGGCCAGATCGATACTGTTCGCTGGCAGTTGCAGAGTGGAAAGATCTTCCTGGCGGTAGTCGATGCCTGGACCTTCGGTCATTTCACGAGCTTTGGCGAGCATGCGCGTCGATACATCCAGCCCGACCGTTTTTGCCGCACCAGCATCTCTTGCGTAGCGGCAAAACCAGCCGTAGCCGCAGCCTAAATCCAGCACCTGCTTGCCAGCCAGCGGCGGCAGCATCGCCTGAACTTTTGCCCATTCAGGCGCGCCATCCAGACCTTTTACAGAGCGGTCCAGCGTGGCATAACCGGCAAAAAAGGCCGGATCGTCATAGATATTTTGCGTCATAAATCCTCCGCGTTTATCAGGCCATCATTGGCCAGCAGGAATTTTAGACGCGACGCCGCCGGAAAGAAAACCGGCTCCGACGGCAAAACCGTTAAAAACCGAAATGACTCAGCTCGGGATGATCGTCCGGGCGGCGGCCCAGCGGCCAGAAGAAGGCTCGCTCGCTCTCTTTGATCGGCGTGTCGTTGATACAGGCGTGGCGGTTAATCATCAGGCCCTGCTCGTCAAACTCCCAGTTTTCGTTGCCGAAGCTGCGGAACCAGTTGCCAGAATCATCGTGCCATTCATAGGCGAAGCGCACCGCAATACGGTTCCCGTCGTGCGCCCAGATCTCTTTGATCAGCCGGTAGTCCAGCTCTCGCTGCCACTTGCGAGTTAAAAAGCCGACGACGGCTTCGCGGCCATCAACAAACTCAGCCCGGTTACGCCAGTGGGTATTCAGGGCGTAAACCTGCGAGACGCGTTCGGGATCGCGGCTGTTCCAGGCGTCTTCCGCCAGGCGAACTTTTTGTTTTGCCGTCTCGAGCGTAAATGGGGGAACCGGGGGTTTTACTGTCATGGTCTGCTCCTGTGAATGTGTAGACAGGTCTGTCTACATCTCTAAGCTAGCCTGGGTAGACAGATTTGTCTACATGCGTCATGATAGTTTTTTAACAGGAGAAATCATGCCTACTGCAGCGACCCCCGGCGCCCGCGATCGTATTCTGCACACCGCGCACGATTTGTTTTACCGTGACGGCATTCGCGCCACCGGCATAGACAGAATCATCAAAGAAGCCAGCGTCACCAAAGTGACCTTCTACCGGCATTTTCCGGCCAAAGACGACCTGATCCGTGCTTTTCTGGATTATCGCCATCAGCGCTGGATGGTGTGGTTTAGCCGCATGCTGGAAGCGCAAACCGGCGAAGGGAAAGGGCTGGCGGAAGCGTTAAGGGCTACCTTGCAAAACTGGTTTGACGATGAGGCGTTTCGCGGCTGTGCATTTATTAATTCGGCGGTAGAAATGGCCGAGGCGCTGCCGGACACGCTGCCGATTGCCCGCGCTCACAAGCAGGCGATGGTGGAATGTCTGGCCGGTTATTTGCCCGATAATGCAGGTGGCAGGCAGCAGGCAGAAATGCTGGCGCTGGTGATTGACGGCGCGATAGTTAAAGCCCAGCGCGATGGTAGCGGCGAAGAGGCGCTTCTGCTGCTGCGGGCGTGGCTGGCGTTGCTGCCCGCAGCCGAGGATTAATCCTCTTTTTGCCGGTGCTTAAACCACAGGCGGACGGCCACGACCAGCACCACGGCAACAATAAGCCAAATCCAGTGGCGTAGGTGAGTATCCAGGCTGTGCAGCCACGGGCCGACGACTTCGCCGCCAAGATAGCCAAGCGTCGTAAACAGCGTGGCCCACAGAATGGCTCCGCAGATATTCAGCGGAATAAACAGCTTTGGCGGAAGTTTGCTGGCGCCGATGATAATCGGCCCGACGATGCGAAACCCGTACATAAAGCGGCTGCCAATCACGAACAAATACGGATGGCGGTTGATCAGCGCCTGCGCTTTGGCCACTTTCTTTTGATGCTTCTTAAAGCGAGCCAGCAGGGCGCTGCCGAAGTGCCTGCCGACCAGGAACAGCACCTGATCGCCAATCATGCCGCCGAGCGCGACAGACAGGACGACTAATGGGAAGGTTAAAAGCCCCTGATGCGCGGCCACGCCGCCTAACAGGGTAATGGTTTCCCCCTCTGCCATACTGCCGATAATCAGCGCGGCGTAGCCATACTGTTCTATTAAGCCATTGATATCCATTAAGCTGGACTCTCCTCCATGTAAAATGCCTCCCTAAAGCATACAACTCATCGCCGCCAGGCCTGTACAGAATCGGAGATATTTTTCACCTGGTTAAATAATAACCTGAAGGTGAATTATACTTGGAGTATCGCAAGTATTTGCGCCGCAGGTCCGGAGGTTGTATGAGCCATGTCTGGGGATTGTTTTCCCATCCTAATCGGGAAATGCAGGAAATTAAGCGCGAGAACGAGTCCGTCTCGCATCACTACACTCACCATGTGCTGTTGATGGCGGCTATTCCCGTCATCTGCGCGTTTATCGGCACCACGCAAATTGGCTGGAACTTCGGGGACGGCACTTACGTTCAGCTCTCTATGTTTACCGGCCTGTATCTGGGCATTCTTTTCTACGCCCTGATGCTGGGCGGCGTCGCGGTGATGGGGCGGGTTATCTGGTGGATGGCGCGTAACTATCCGCAGCGTCCGTCGCTTGCCCGCTGTATGGTCTTCGCAGGCTACGTGGCCACGCCGCTGTTCTTAAGCGGGATTGTAGCGCTTTATCCGCTGGTCTGGCTGTGCGTGGCGGTGGGCGCTCTGGCGCTGGTCTACACCGGCTATCTGCTCTACGTCGGCGTGCCGGACTTCCTCGGCATCGACAAAGAAGAGGGGATGAGTTTTTCCAGCTCAACCCTGGCCATTGGCGTGCTGGTACTGGAAGTGTTGCTGGCCGTCGCGGTGATTCTGTGGGGTTATGGCTACCGTTTGTTCTGACGGGGCGAATTAACAGAAAGTTTTGATATAACGTTACGATTCTTAACTGGCAGTCAAGCGGGGCGGCGGAGTATGATTCCGGCGCCCCGCATGTTTATGTCATCCCGATGACGCTTAGCGGTGAGCCTCTACTTTTCCGGAATCATTACAGAAGTGTCACCATGCCGACAAAAATCCGTTTATCGTTGTTCAGCCTTGCGCTGATGATGACTGTGCCTTTTGCCCCGCAGGCAGAGGCCAGTAAGGTCGCCACCCACGCGGCCAGCGCCGGTCAGGAGATTGCCTCCGGCAGCGCCATGATTGTCGATCTGCAAACCAACAAGATTCTCTATTCCAGCCATCCGGATCTGGTTCGTCCTATTGCCTCCATCACCAAACTGATGACCGCGATGGTGGTGCTGGACGCCCATCTGCCGATGGATGAAATGCTGAAAGTGGACATCAGCCATACGCCTGAAATGAAGGGCGTATACTCTCGCGTTCGCCTGAACAGCGAAATCAGCCGCAAAAACATGATGCTGCTCGCGCTGATGTCGTCAGAAAACCGCGCGGCGGCAAGCCTGGCGCACCACTATCCTGGTGGCTACGACGCGTTTATTCGTGCGATGAATGCGAAGGCGAAGTCCCTCGGCATGACCCACACCCGCTATGTGGAGCCGACCGGCCTGTCGATTGAGAACGTCTCAACCGCGAGCGATCTGGCCAAGCTGCTGGTGGCGACGCAGAAATACCCGCTGCTGGGCCAGCTCAGCACCACGCATGAAGATATGGCCACCTTCCGCAACCCGGCTTACACGCTGCCGTTCCGCAACACCAACCATTTGGTGTACCGCGAAAACTGGAATATTCAGCTGACGAAGACCGGTTTTACCAATAACGCGGGCCACTGCCTGGTAATGCGCACTGTCATCAACGGCCGCCCTGTGGCGCTGGTGGTGCTGGACGCGTTCGGGAAATACACCCACTTCGCGGATGCTAACCGCCTGCGAAACTGGATGGAAACCGGCAAAGTGACCCCGGTTCCGGCGGCAGCGTTAAGCTACAAGCGCTCTAAAGCGGCGCAAATGGCGAACAACACCGCCGCAGGTTCGGAAGAAGAGTAATCAGTCCGGCAGCGTCCCGTCTCCGCCGTTGAGGGGGCGCTGCATCATGAGTGTGTCCCGCCAGTCACCCAGCTTAAAGCCAACGCTTCGCAAACATCCGACGGTTTCAAACCCGTGCTGACTGTGTAATTTGCACGATCCGGTATTATTTTCCCCGTCGCCAATCACCGCAATCATTTGCCGCCACGGCCCTTTTTCACACAGTACGATGAGCTGGCTCAACAGGGCTTTTCCAATGCCGCGTCCGGTCATAGCAGCGTCGATATACACCGAATCTTCTACCGTGTAGCGGTAGCCGGGGCGAGGGCGGTACACCGTAGCGTAGCAGTAGCCCACCACTTGATTATCAATCACCGCGACCAGCCACGGCAGGCCATGAGCGCGAACCGCCGCCAGCCGCTCGGTCATCTGTTTTCCATCCGGCGGGATTTCTTCAAACGATCCTTTGCCGTGCAGCACGTGCCAGGCATAAATCGTTGTCATAGCGGGGATATCGTCGGGGGTGGCTTCCCTGATGAGTACGGCAGGGAAAGGCAACGTTTCTACTGCGGACATCTTTCGCTCCTTGGGCAGAAAAAGGGTGAAGATAGCCTTCACCCTGCTTTATTAATCTATGCCCAAAAAAGCGTGAAACATAGTTTGCCCGTCATAGGAGAAACTTATCTCCGTCAGCCGTGCTCCTGCTCGCTATGGTCCTCAGCCCAGCCTTTACGCCGGGTCGTTTTGCCAATCCCCGGGTTCATGCTGTTGGTCGGGTCGTTGGCCTTGTAGAACTGCTTCAGCGTTTCCGGCGCTTTGTAGAGATGGCCGACGTTATGTTCGGCGGGGTACTGCGCCCCGCGTTCGTGCAACAGCGCCAGCATCTGCTCTTTCAGCTCGTGCACGTCCACGCCTTTTTTGACGATGTAATCCTGATGGAAGACATGGCACATAAAGTGGCCGTAATAGAGGCGATGGATCAGCTTATCGCCGATCTCCGGCGGCAGCTCTTCGAACCAGTCTTCGTCGTTGCGGCGCAGCGCGATATCCAGCGCCAGAATATCCTCCACTTCATCCGCATGCACGGCGTGGTAGCGAATGGCGGCCCCGGCGGCGGCAAAGCGGTGCAGGAAGGCTTTGCTGCCTTCTTCCGCAGTACAAACGAAGAAGTCACCTTCGGCGGTTTTAAAATATTCGCTCAGCCACGCTTTGGCCTCATCGATCCCGTCCCCGGCCATTTTCAGCAGCAGGTGGTGAGGGTATTTATCCCGCCAGGTTTTCATGCGCTCCGGCAGGTGCGCCGGGAAAACGCCGCCGAGCTTCTGCATAAAGCGGTCGGTAAAGTGCGGCTTAAACAGCGACACTTTATCGAGCATCGCGTCGGTGCGCCCCTTCATGGTGAAAAAGAACGGCATTTTGTCGGTGCCGAGCTTGTCGATCATCAGGAACGTGTCTTTGCCGTACTTCTCCGCGATGTCGTAAATATCGCGGTGCATATACTCCCCGGCGACCGGCAGATTTTCGAAGTTGGCCAGAATATGGCGACGAATCTCGGTGAGTACATTGGGCTGGTTGGTGCCGATGTAAAACACCTGCTGGCGCTTTTCCGCCGGGAAGGTGTCGAGGCGGACGGCGAAGACCGCCAGCTTGCCCGCGCAGCCTGAAGATTCAAACAGGCGGTCGGGGTCAGCGTTATAACGTGCGGGCGTGTCGGCCTCAACGTCGCGTACTCGGGATACATAATCGTGGTCGTGAGCGTGGCGACCATCGTGCTGCACGTCGCTGTCTTTCACACGCTCATCGTCGAGCGCGCTAAGAATTTGTTCCGGCGTGGTGCCGAGGTTAATCCCCAGATGGTTTACCAACTGCAGCTTGCCGCGTTCATCAATACGCGCGAAAAGCGACATCTCGGTGTATGCTGGGCCGCGCTGCACCAGCGACCCGCCGGAGTTATTGCAAATGCCGCCGATAACCGAAGCGCCAATACAGGATGAGCCAATCACCGAATGCGGCTCGCGCCCGAGCGGCTTCAGCGCTTTTTCCAGCGAGTAAAGCGTGGTACCCGGGTAGGCCAGCACCTGCTCGCCCTTATCCAGCAGATGCAGCTTGTCGAGGCGCAGCGTGCTGATGATCACAATATCGCGATCGTAGTCGCTGCCGCTTGGCGTCGAGCCTTCGGTCAGGCCGGTGTTGGCGGCCTGCATAATAATGATTTTATCCGCCTCGACGCAGGCGCTTAATACGCGCCACAGCTCCAGCAGAGAGCCGGGGAACACCACGGCCAGCGCTTCCCCCTGGCCGGAGCGGAAGCCTTTGCGGTAGCGAGCCGTTTTGGCTGGATCGGTTAAAACATGGTGCGAGCCAACGTGGCGAGAGAGTTCGTTTATCAGCGTTTTATTATCAGAAGTCATCAAAACAGACATGGATCCACTCCTTGTGGTGGCATCAAAAAGCTTGCCGTTAAGCATAGCGCCGAAAAACGTGAGCGTAACGAGGAAATCTCCGCGAAATCAGCAGCCAGGCTTTGCTACGCTCTTCTTACCGTGGTGGCGATGTGGCAAACTGCACGCCTTAACAAAAGCTTGTGAGAGTGAATCCGATGAAATGGCTCTGTTCTGTAGGGATTGCCGTAAGCCTGGCGCTGCAGCCTGCGTTGGCCGACGAAATGTTTGGCCCGCACCCTTTAACGCCGGAAGCGCGTGATGCCTACGTCACCGACCTGCTGAAAAAAATGACTACCGATGAAAAAATCGGTCAGCTACGGTTGATAAGCGTCGGCCCGGATAACCCGAAAGAAGCTATCCGTGAAATGATCAAAGCCGGGCAGGTGGGGGCCATTTTCAACACGGTCACCCGCCAGGATATCCGTACCATGCAGGACCAGGTGATGCAGCTCAGCCGCCTGAAAATTCCTCTCTTCTTTGCCTACGATGTGGTTCACGGCCAGCGCACCGTTTTCCCGATAAGCCTCGGCCTGGCGTCCTCTTTCAACCTTGATGCGGTCAAAACCGTGGGGCGTATTTCCGCCTATGAAGCCGCCGACGATGGCCTGAACATGACCTGGGCGCCGATGGTCGATGTCTCGCGCGATCCGCGCTGGGGCCGCGTGTCCGAGGGCTTTGGGGAAGACACTTATCTGACCTCCATTATGGGGCGCACCATGGTGGAAGCGATGCAGGGCAAAAGCCCGGCGGATCGCTACTCGGTGATGACTAGCGTGAAACACTTCGCCGCGTATGGCGCGGTAGAAGGCGGGAAAGAGTACAACACCGTAGACATGAGCCCACAGCGCCTGTTCAACGACTACATGCCGCCTTATAAAGCCGCGCTGGACGCGGGCAGCGGCGGAGTAATGGTGGCGCTGAACTCCCTGAACGGTACGCCGGCCTCCGCGGACAGCTGGCTGCTGAAAGATTTGCTGCGTGACGAGTGGAAATTCAAAGGCATCACCATCTCCGATCACGGCGCGATTAAAGAGCTTATCAAACACGGCGTAGCCAGCGATCCGAAAGACGCGGTACGTATTGCGCTCAACTCCGGCATCAACATGAGCATGAGCGACGAATACTACAGCAAGTACCTGCCGGAGCTGGTGAAAAGCGGCGCAGTGCCGATGAAAGAGCTGGATGACGCCACACGTCACGTGCTGAACGTGAAATACGACATGGGGCTGTTCAACGATCCGTACAGCCACCTCGGGCCGAAAGACTCTGACCCGGTAGACACTAACGCCGAAAGCCGTCTGCACCGCAAAGAAGCGCGTGAAGTGGCGCGTGAAAGCATGGTGCTGCTGAAAAACCGCCTGCAGACTCTGCCGCTGAAAAAGACCTCTACCATCGCGGTGATTGGTCCCCTGGCGGACAGCAAGCGTGACGCCATGGGCAGCTGGTCTGCCGCAGGCGTGGCCGCGCAGTCCGTCAACCCGCTGGAGGGCATCAAAAATGCCGTGGGCCAGCAGGGCAAAGTGGTGTTTGCCAAAGGCGCGAACGTGACGGATGAAAAAGACATTGTTGCGTTCCTGAACCAGTACGAACCGGCAGTCACCGTTGACCCACGCTCCCCGAAAGCGATGATCGACGAAGCGGTGAATACGGCGAAAAACGCCGACGTGGTGGTGGCCGTGGTCGGTGAAGCCCAGGGCATGGCGCATGAAGCCTCCAGCCGCACCAACCTGACGCTACCGCAAAGCCAGCGTGACCTGATTGCCGCGCTGAAGGCTACGGGTAAACCGCTGGTGCTGGTGTTGATGAACGGCCGTCCTCTGGCGCTGGTGAAAGAAGATCAGCAGGCGGACGCGCTGCTTGAAGCTTGGTACGGCGGCACGGAAGGTGGTAACGCCGTCGCTGACATTCTGTTCGGCGACTACAATCCGTCCGGCAAACTGCCGATGTCCTTCCCGCGTTCCGTGGGGCAAATTCCGACGTACTACAGCCACCTGAATACCGGTCGCCCGTACGATCCTGAAAAACCAAACAAATACACCTCTCGCTACTTCGATGAAGCCAACGGGCCGCTGTATCCGTTTGGCTACGGGCTGAGCTACACCACCTTCAAAGTGGGTGACGTGAAGCTTTCCGCCCCAAGCATGAAGCGCGACGGCAAAGTTGAAACCTCCGTCACCGTCACCAACACCGGCGATCGCGCAGGGGAAACCGTGGTGCAGATGTACCTTCAGGACGTGACTGCTTCCATGAGCCGCCCGGTGAAAGAGCTGAAAGGCTTTAAGAAAGTGGCGCTGAAAGCGGGTGAAAGCCAGACGGTCAGCTTCCCAATCGACATCAGCGCCCTGAAGTTCTGGAACGCGAAGATGAAGTACGATGCGGAGCCGGGCAAGTTCAACGTGTTTATTGGGCTGGATTCTGCACGCGTACAGCAGGGTGAATTTGAGCTGAAATAAACAGCGGATATTTGAAAAAAAAGCCACCTTTCGGGGTGGCTCAGTTTTATGGGGCGTATAATATTGTGTATGTCGTTATTAAGACTTACGCTGTCGCCCTTTCATTCCAGGCATCAGTATATTGAATATTGCCATCAACGTACTTCCATGTGATTTTTTCGTATCGAAGTTCGATTCGTTCCATGTGGTTGCATTTTTCGACGGTTTTTGTGTTGTACATTACAGGTGTCACAGCGACGACTTTAACGCCTTCAAGGTACATGTTGAAGTATTCAACCTCCAGACCTGCATCACTAATTTTATACCATTTTATTTCAGCACTTTTAAGTGATTGGCCTGTTGATACAGCCTTGTAAAGATATGGCGTTGAGCTATCGAATTCCTTTTCAATTATCATCGGAGCATGAATACGTGTTCCAGTGATTTTTCCTGTATTATTATCAGTTGGAATGTGCATTCCATGTCCAAACCCAATAATTTCTATACTAGCTTCTCGATCCTGAACATCGCATGAACCTTTAATAAGTGCTCCGCCATCATCTTTAAGCCATAAATGAGCTGGTATTGCCATATCATAATATCCTTATAGGTTAGTTATAAATCCAGTAGCCAGCCTTAGCAGATTCCACAAGCATTCTTAGCGTTAATGGTTCAGGCTCAATCCACTTCCATTTTTTTTCTTTAGAACGCAGGAAATTAAGTGGGAGAAAGACTTCTTCATTAGGCCAATGTTTGATAAAAGAAAACCCCTCTTTATTAACATTAAAGTGGGTGAAGTAGTCTTCAAGTATTTCTTCAGCATCTTCGCAAGACCAGGGGTATTTTCCGGTTGAAAGGCTGGTGTCCAGACTGATGCGTTGTTTTCTGAAAAAAGGAAAGACTCTTACATTCCATTTTTCCTGATACCAGTTCAAGACCTGTTGTTCAACATCGTCTGAATTATGCATGTGTCACTCACCATAAACGATCTGATTGGCGGGCTATGATGTTGTATTTGCTTATCGTTTTATAAGTTATAGATGAAACATCGGACGCAAATATAACCCATCCTATGACAGGTATCGTTCTGCCCACAAATGTACCTAATCTTTTAGTCATGATCATATTCACCTTTGGTGGAAATCCTACCCAGGTAGGCAAACCGATAGGTAACATTCTGTCCCTGAATAGTTTCCTGGAATATATTGACGCAACTGATGTACCTGGAGTTGCTCCCGCGAACTTACCAGCAACGGTTATGCTGTTCGAACCAAGATAAACCCCTGTAATTGCTGCTATGTCAGATATTCCAAAATGATCTAATGTTTCATCAATCATAATCCAGAAGAACAGTTCTCCTGCACTTAAATTAGAGGAACCATTATAAAAGTACGTGCCATTCAGTTCTTCTACCGTGTCCACTATCACCTCCTTGTAGTGAAATATTGGCATTGACCATATTATTTTTGTGGTTTTTGTGCAATGAGTTTATCGTGAGATAAAACCTAAAATACAAGACGTTACTCATACGAGTAGCGGAAATTTTAACATGTATCGGCCTGGATTCTGCACGCGTACAGCAGGGTGAATTTGAGCTGAAATAAAACTGAGTACTATAAGAATGCAGCCACCTTTAAAGGTGGCTGTTTTTTTAGGTGTAATTAATATCCCGCTGAAAGCTAGCGTATTCCCTGATTATTTTCGCTGGCAAGATTGAGCTCGTTTAATACTGGCGCAACAGAATAGAATGAGCCGCAGACGACAATTACATCGTCGGCAGTGGCGTCATCTTTGGCCGCTTCCCAACCGGATAAAATATCCGGGAAGTTTTTTGCCTGCGGTAAATACTGAGCAATATCTTCAGCTTTAGAGCTTCTGGGGCCCGCCTGAATACCGCAGCAATACCATGCACCGTTGAGGTCTTTTAACTGTTCAATAGTGCCGTTGATGTCTTTATTAATAAGCATGCCGATCACAAAAAGGTACTTTCCCTTTTTGGGGAAGTTGCGCAATCTTTCCGCTAAATATGCCGCAGCATGCGGGTTGTGCGCCACATCTAAAATTACCGTCGGTTGATGGTTAATGACTTGAAAACGACCCGGCAAATTGGCCTTGTCAATGACTTCGTCCAACGCGGTAAGATCAAATTTAAGCCCGCTGACGCGTAGGGCCGCGACGGCGGTAGCCACGTTATCCCGAGGCATTTTAGGCTGACTCAGCGGCACTATTTCGCCGAAGCTATCGCTAAACGCCCATGCCTCTCCACGGTCTGTTACTTGCCAGTTGGTCCCGCGTTGATGGGTCATTGCGCCAATCTGTGCCGCATAACGGAGCAATGACGCCGGGGCCTGAACTTGCCCAATCACCGCCGGACGACCGGGGCGGAAGATGCCCGCTTTGATTTCGCCGATGGCTTCGGTGCCTTTCCCCAGCCAGTCTTCATGATCCAGTGCCACGTTGGTAATCACAGAGACATCCGGCGTGAGAATGTTGGTCGCATCATCCCGGCCGCCCATGCCGACCTCAATGATTGCGACATCAACCTGAGCCCATTTCATCAGGCAAAATGCGCCTAGCGTATTGAACTCGAAAGGCGTGAGCGTCGTGGCCTCGCGTGCTTTTTCAATTTCAACAAAAGCAGCAATATGGGCGGCATCCGACAGCTCCTGGCCCTGAATGCGCACGGTCTCTTTATAATGAATCATGTGGGGTGAGCTGAAGACGCCCACTTTGTGCCCTGACAGCATCAGCACTTTCTCGAGGGTATGGCAGGTGGTGCCTTTCCCGTTGGTCCCGCCAACCAAAAAGACAAAAGGCGCAGGCTGTAAGACATTCAGTTTGGTGGCCACGTCCTTGATTCTGTCCAGGCCCATATCAATGACCTGCGAATGAAGGCTGTCGATGTAGGCCAGCCAGTGGGGTAAGTCTGATGTGAGATCGGGTATGTTTGCACGGTTGCTCATCAAATATTCCTTGGATAAAACTACAATCTGCGGGGTGGGGGTGCCGCTTTAGCTGATCGGGTTCAGGACGAAATTGAAGTCCAGGGTGCAGAATGATTGCGGGCAAAATGTCCCGTCAGGCGCAATGCCCGGCGCGTGTTTAACCCAGTCGGCAATCAATGAGGCTCTTACGCCAAATACGCTGTCCGAATTGAGGTATTCATCCTCTTTATTGAAGACATGCGTAATTAAACGCTGGTATCCCTCGGCATTGATCATGAAGTGCAGATGCGCCGGGCGCCACGCGGCCCTCCCCTGGGCGGCGAGCAGGCTGCCAACCGGGCCGTCGCTGGGGATCTCGTAAGCCTCAGGGACAACGGTTCTAAAAAAGAAATTTCCCTGTGAATCCGCTTTCATGACGCCGCGGCATCGAAGTCCGTGAATATCCGCGGCCTGCACATCGTATTGACCCTCGCCGTCGGCATGCCATATATCAATCGTTGCATTGGCAACGGTTTCCCCGCCGATCCCGGTTACTTTGCCTGTTACAAACCACGGCGTGCCCGGTGCACCCTGTGAAAAATCGTCTCCCGGTTCAAGCAGTGGGGCTTCCGCAACATGAAAAGGTCCAAATACGGTGGATTCCGTGCATCCGGCGGGTTTGCGATTATTTTGCGCAATGACCAGAGAAGATAATCCCAGCACATCGGAAAGCAAAATAAACTCCTGGCGTTCGGGGCTGCAATATTTTCCAACCAGGGTAAGAAATTCAATGCCTTTCTCCCACTCCTGCTCCGTCAGCTGAACTTCCCGGGCAAAAGAATGCAAATGCTCGATCAGGCCAGTAAAAATTGTATGCATACGGTCGTCGGTGGGGATTGAAATTCTGGAGAGCACTGCCTGGGTAATATTTTTATCGTCGATGTTTAACATTTTATTATGTCTCGCTGCCACGAGGAGTAGGGTGAGGGACCCACAATGTGACACTGACTTTTTAAATTTTAAATATCTTCTTCTGGAATTAATGTAATCAAGTGTATTAATTTTGGTTTAATTGTTTTTGTGTGGTTATTAAGATGTTAGACGTCTAACTTCACTGGCTTGTCTGGTTTTTATAGTTTTTCGCATCAACAAAAAATTAATAAAAATAAATATGAATAAAATACGGGAGTGAAACGTTAGCTGAGTATGTCCGCTACCGGAAATACTCCATGCTGCGTATTCTTCTGAAAATAATCCTTGGCCTGTCGTTCAGTCCCTGGCTGTATGCCGCGCCGGAAAGCTACAGCATCCTCACGCCGCAAACCGCGATAGAACTTTCATGGCGCGCGTTTGGCGGGACTTCTCAGGCGCACCTCGACGGTGTCACTGGCTCACTTTTGCTGGATGCAGGGAACGATATGCACGACAGCATCAGCGTGCGCATCCCCGTCGCGACGCTTCAGGCTTCAAACAGCCTGCTGACGTATCAACTGCAGGGCGGGCTATTCTTTGATACCGCACATTATCCGATGCTCACGTTTACCAGCACCAGGGTTGTGGCCCATGGCAACGGGCGTTACCGGATTTTTGGCCTGCTGCAGGTAAAGAATGTTCAGCGTCCGGTGGTTTTGGAGGCGAGTCTGGATAACGCACCCGCATTAACTTCAGGCTCAAATGCTCTCTCTTTACGTGCAACAACGGTTATCTCCCGCGCCGCCTTTAATATGGATAAATTTGAGGCCGTGGTTGATGACAGCATTGTGATTGAGATTAGAATTCGCGCGAGGGTTGGATAGGGGTATATCTGCTGTGATAGGGCAATCCCCCCTCACCCCGGCCCTCTCCCCAAGGGGGAGAGGGGGAAAATAACAGGGCAAAGCAGTGCACAATCTATTCCCTCTCCGGAACGTACACAGGGTGAAAACAATAGTGCAGAGCAGCACACAATCTATCCCCTCTCCCTTCCAGGGAGAGGGTTAGGGTGAGGGTAAAAACCAGCCCTTCATGGAGCGTATGTGTGGCTCAGTTCCTGCCCGGAAACCATTAATACAAATTCTGCGGCGTAAAAATCCCGTGGTGAGACGCGCGGAAAGGGATCACCGTCGCAGGCGCCGGGGCAGGCTCAGCGCTCAGTGAATCAAGAAAAGCTCTGGCCCACCACTGGCTGTCGTATCTTTCCACTTTGGCCATCAGCTGCTGGTGACGGCGTTTGCGCTCGTGCAGCGGCATCGTCAGCGCGGAATAGAGCGCATGGCTTGCTTCGTTGGCATCGTAGGGATTGATCAACACCGCATCGGTCAGCTGTTCCGCCGTGCCGGTCAGGGCCGACAGCATCAGCACGCCGGGGTCTTCGGCATCCTGCGCGAGAACAAAGGCTTTTGCCTCCAGGCTCATCCCCTCAGAAAGCGGGGTGAACATCGCCACGTGGGCGTTACGGTAAAACGCGTAAATCAAATCGGAATGGCACAGATGGTTGCGAATATAGTTGATGGGGTACCAGCCTGAATCCCCAAAGCGGGCGTTAATTTCCGCGCACTGGTGTTCAAGCTGGTCGCAGAGATCCCGTGCCGACCACGAATAGCCCCTTGAGGCGTCAGAAATTTGCAGCAGGCTGACGTCACGCAGGTACTCTGGGTGCGTGCTCAGAAACGTTTCCATCGTATTCAGGTGGCAATGCACGCCGCTGATATCGCTGATCGTGTCGTTGCTGATCACTATCTGGCGAGGGTAGTTCCGCACCGCTTCGGCGTTGGTGTGCGAAAGCGGCGGCAGGGTTTTATCCACGCCGCAGGGGAAAATCCCCAGCCGGATGATGTGCCCGTTAAGCTGAATAAGATTATCCGCCAGCCGCTCCACGCGGTAAAACCGCAGCGCATAGGCGAGGAAATTATTCACATCTCCGCTCGACTGGAAGCCGAGCAGATCGTAGCTGAATAACGCCTGCATCAGGCTGTCGTGTTCAGGCACCGATCGCAGCACATCGCCCGGTGGGAAGGGCTGATGCAGGAAGAAGCCACAGCGGTTGGTGTAGCCATCCTCTTTGAGCATCTTGCCGGTGAACAGCAGATGGTAGTCCTGCACCCAGACCAGGTCGTCAGGCTCAATTTTGGCGGTCACCCGAGCTTTCACATCATGGTTATAGTTTTTCCAGGTGGTGAAATACTCTTTTTTATAGTGGATCAGGTCCGGGCGATTATGAAAAACCGGCCACAGCACCTGATGAATATAGCCCTGGTAAAAGTTGTCATACTCGTTGGGCGTCAGCGCCCAGCTGTATTGCTGGTAGCCCGGCTGGCTGAAAAAACGCTCTTTTCTTTGCTTATTTCCTGCGGCTATTTCACCGTTCCAGCCAAACCACAGGCCCGAATGTTTCTTCATAACGGCATGAAGGACCGGAAGCAGAGGATCGCCGCGCTGCCCGCGTTCTGGTTCGCAGCGATTAGACAGCATAATAAGACGAGACATACATCACCTCAGGTTAGCTTCAGGTTGATAGTTCACGGGCGTTAGCGGGACAGCGCCGCTTCTTCCTGGGTCACGATAGTTTCAAACCACGCCAGTTCCGACAGTTTGTGGGTCACCCACTGGCGGGAGAACGCTTCCCCCAGGCTTTCGGTCATGTAATGGCTTTGCTGAAATTCTTCGATTGCAACGTGCTGGAACAGCGGCAGCTCAGGGGCAAACAGCGCCGAATTTTTCAGGGTATCGCTGTCGATATTTTCCAGCCCGTAAAGCATGCCGGTCAGAATGGCGGCCATCGCCAGATACGGGTTCACGTCGGCCCCGGCCAGGCGGTATTCAATGCGGCGGTTGCTGTCGTCGGAGCAGGGGATGCGCAAGGCGGCGCTGCGCTTGTTGTAGCCCCAGGAGCTGAACAGCGGCTCGTTAAGATTTTTACGCAGCCGCCTGAAAGAGTTAACGTGCGGGGCGATAACGGCCACGGCGGCGGGCATGGTTTGCAGCATCCCCGCCAGGCAGAGCTGGGTCATTTCGTTCAGGTTTTCCGCCGGGGAGGCAAAAACGTTGTCGCCTTTACGGTCATTCAGGCTGATATGAAAATGCAGGCCGTTTCCGGCCAGGTGCGAAAACGGCTTCGCCATAAAGTTGGCCTGATAGCCAAACTTATCGGCCACGATGCTGGTCAGGCGGCGCAGCGCCAGCACGCTTTCGCACACGCCAACGATGTCTTTGCCATGCTTCAGGTTCAGCTCAAACTGCCCGGCTTCCGCTTCGCAGACGATACCGCTCAGCGGCAGTTTCTGATCGGCGGCGGCCTGCTCCAGCGCTTCAATAAAAGCGGTGTAGTCGGAAGGGACGGGCATATAAAAACAGCCCTGGGCCGGGACGTCCTGCTGGGCTTTGCTGACCAGATAAAACTCTATTTCCGGCGCGGCGACCGGGTACAGGCCGTGGTAATGAAACTTCTGCAGGACATTTTCCAGCACCACTCTGGGTTCCAGCGCGTAGCCGCTGCCGTCGCTCTGCTTCATGGTCAACAGCAGCTGCGCGTTGTGCTTCGGGTCGTGGGCGCAGGGCCGCAGTGTCCCCGCCACTGGCAGGCAAAGCCCGTCGGGCTCGTCGTATTCCTCGCTGGCCGATGTCTGGCTAAACGGCTTGCCCTCGTGATCCATCGCGTAAACGGACTGCGGGAAATAACAGCCGGCAGAGAGCGACAGCAGGCTGTCTACCGCGATGCGTTTACCGCGAAAAGCCCCGTTGACGTCATTGAGGTAAATATCAACGTGCTTTGTCTCTGGGTGACGCTGCAGGTAGCGCTGCACTTCTTCGGCAAACTCTTTAGCTCGCTCCGCCGCTGGCTTTTGCCGCGCTGACTGGCCGACGGATTCTTCATTGGATGAGGCCTGCGGAAAAGCGAAAAGCGTAAAAATATTTTTAACGAGTGAGTGGTGAATGAGTGAGTTCATGGCGGTCTTTTTCTAAGCCTCTCGGCGACGAAAAGAGCATATTCACTGGCGTATAAAAAGAAGGTAAAAAAGCTCAGGAGGCGGGTAAAAAAAATATAAATGGCAATAAGTGTAGGGCTTTAGCCCGAGCGTTGAGGTGTTGATGATGGCGCTTGCGGCGGCCTGCCTGTCCAAACGAGTTCGCATATCATATACCGCTTAGTGCTTTCCCCAGCCGATTCAAACTCGGCTATTCTTTGTTTACTGCATGATTTTTAAGTAAAGAACAACGAGGAATAACTATGAACATATCAACACGTTGGGGTTTGGCAGGGTTAGTGATGTTGGCGGCAGGTGCACAGGCGGCTGAACCGGTGAAAGTCGGCTCGAAAATTGACACCGAAGGATCTTTGCTCGGCAATATTATTTTGCAGGTGCTGGAAAGCCATGACGTAAAAACCGTCAACAAAGTCCAGCTCGGAACAACCCCGGTTGTGCGCGGGGCTATTACCTCCGGTGAGCTGGATATTTACCCGGAATATACAGGCAACGGTGCGTTCTTCTTTAAAACTGAAAACGATCCGGCCTGGAAAGATGCCCAGAAGGGCTATGAAAAAGTTAAGCAACTGGATTACGACAAAAACCATCTGGTCTGGCTGACGCCGGCCCCGGCCAATAACACTTACACCATCGCGGTACGTAAGGATTTGGCGGAGAAAAACCACCTGGTTTCCCTGGCCGACCTCAGCGAATACCTGAAAAAGGGAGGCACCTTTAAGCTTGCGGCTTCCGCCGAGTTTATCGAGCGATCCGACGCGCTGCCTGCTTTCGAAAAAGCTTACGGCTTTAAACTGGAACAAAGCCAGTTGCTTTCCCTGGCCGGCGGCGACACGGCGGTAACTATTAAAGCAGCCGCGCAGCAAACTTCCGGCGTTAATGCCGCGATGGCTTACGGCACTGACGGCCCGGTTGCGGCCCTGGGTCTGGAAACGCTCACCGACCCGAAAGGCGTGCAGGCCGTTTCTGCGCCAACCGCCGTGGTGCGTGAAGCCGTGCTGAAAGAGTACCCACAAATTGGCGACTGGTTGAAACCGGTCTTTACTTCCCTCGACCAGAAAACCCTGCAGCAGTTGAACGCGAAAATTGCAGTGGAAGGTCAGGATGCCAAAAAAGTGGCCGCTGATTACTTAAAGCAAAAAGGTTTTGTTAAATAGCCTGCTGGCGGCGTGCTTCGTGCTTCAAAGCCCGAAATGCACGTCGTTATCTGGTCTGCCTCAAACAGTCGAAAACGCCGGTTTTCGGCTGTTTGTCATCAATCTGCTGGAATGACGTTTGCTAAAAATTCATAACAGGGTACTGCTGCTGCTGGTGTTACTGCTGGCGGCCGCCTTGATGTTACTCCCGATCATCAACAACGCGCCTAACCGCCTGGTTTCCGGCGAGCCGCTGGGCATCACTCAATTGCCCGGCACGCTGCATTACTGGCTGGCGATTCCTTTTCTGATGCTGGCTGGCCTGACGCTGGCACCCGCACGCGCCCTCACTCAGCTGGTGATTATTGCCACCGGTGAACTGCTGTTTATCGGCCTGCTGTTACTGCTGGGGCACACCGCGAGCCAGCTTGCCCTTGAGGGCAGTTCCCTCGCGCGTACTTCTCCCGGCAGCGGCCTGTGGCTGATGCTGGCGGTTTGCCTGCTGCTGTGCGCCGATGCGGCTAACCGCCTCACAGCCAGCCCTTTGTGGCGGCTCTTGCTGAATCTCCAGGTCTGGGTCGTCCCCGTCGCGCTGCTGGCTACCGGCTACTTCAGCGATCTTTCGCTGATGAAGGAGTACGTCAACCGCCAGGATGTGTTTGACGATGCCCTGAGCCGCCATCTGGCCCTGCTGGCCGGTACGCTGGTTCCGGCGCTGCTGATTGGCGTCCCGCTGGGACTCCTGTGCTATCGCCGCCCGGCCTGGCAATCCGGCGTGTTTTCTCTGCTCAACGTCATTCAGACGGTGCCGTCCGTGGCGCTGTTCGGCCTGCTTATTGCGCCGCTGGCGGGTCTTGCCGCCTGGCTGCCGTGGCTGGGGAAAATTGGCGTGAGCGGAATTGGCGTCGCGCCTGCGCTGATTGCGCTGGTGCTTTATGCGCTACTGCCGCTGGTGCGCGGCGTGGTGGCGGGTTTGCAGCAGGTGCCGCGCAACATCGTGGAAAGCGCGCTGGGCATGGGCATGTCGCGGGCGCAAATTTTCTGGCGAGCGGAAGTGCCGCTGGCGTTGCCGGTGCTGCTCCGCAGCCTGCGTGTGGTCTGCGTGCAGACTATCGGTATGGCCGTGATCGCCGCGCTGATTGGCGCGGGTGGATTTGGCTCGATTATTTTTCAGGGGCTGTTGAGCAGCGCGCTGGATCTGGTTCTGCTTGGCGTGATGCCGGTTATCGCCCTGGCGGTGATCGTCGATGCGCTGTTTAAGCTGTTTATTTCTCTGCTGGAGGCAAAATAATGATCGAGTTCGATCGCGTCAGCAAATACTTCCACGGCGAAGCGGCGGTCAGTGATTTGACGCTGAACATCCGTGAAGGGCAATTCACCGTGCTGATTGGCACCTCCGGCTCAGGTAAGTCCACCACGCTGAAGATGATCAACCGGCTGGTGGAACACGACGAAGGGCGCATTCGTTTTGCCGGGGAAGAAATCCGCAGCTTTGACCCGAAAGTGCTTCGCCGCCGCATGGGCTACGCCATCCAGTCCATCGGCCTGTTCCCGCACTGGACGGTGGCGCAGAACATTGCCACGGTGCCTGAGCTGCTGAAATGGCCGAAAGCGAGGGTGGCTGAACGTATTGACGAGCTGCTGGAGTTGTTAGGCCTGGACGCCGCGCAGTTCCGCGACCGTTATCCGCACCAGCTTTCCGGCGGGCAGCAGCAGCGCGTGGGCGTGGCCCGTGCGCTGGCGGCCGACCCCGAAGTGCTGCTGATGGACGAGCCTTTTGGGGCGTTGGATCCGGTCACCCGCGCGACGCTGCAGCAGGAGATGATCCGCATTCATCAGCTGTTGGGGCGTACCATTGTGCTGGTGACGCACGACATTGACGAGGCTTTAACGCTTGCCGACAACATTGTGCTGATGGACGGTGGCAAAGTTATCCAGCAGGGCACACCGCTGGAGCTGCTGACTAACCCGGCCAACGATTTTGTTCGTGATTTCTTTGGCCGCAGCGAGCTGGGCGTCCGGCTGCTTTCGCTGCGTCACGTCGCGGACAGCATTCGCGCCGATGAGCGTCTGGAAGGTGAGCCTATCCGGGCCGACATGACGCTGCGCGAAGCGCTCTCGCTGTTTATCGACCGCCAGTGCGAAAAACTGCCGGTGGTGGATGCGCAGAATCAGCCCTGCGGCGTGCTGCACTTTAGCGACCTGGTCAGGAGGAGAGAACATGCGCCTGCTGCGTGATCCTCTGCTGTGGCTTATCGCACTTTTTGCTGCGCTGCTGGTGCTGCTGCCCTACACCAGCGGGCTGTTTAGCTGGCTGTTCCCGCAGCTGACGAGGCCGATGTACCAGCAGGACAGCTTTGTCTCTCTGGCGCTGGCGCACTTAACGCTGGTGGGGATTTCCAGCGTGGTTGCGGTGGTAATTGGCGTGGGGCTGGGGATTCTGGTCACTCGTCCAGCGGGGGAGGAGTTTCGTTCGCTGGTGGAGACCATTACCGCCGCCGGACAAACTTTTCCGCCGGTGGCCGTATTAGCCGTGGCGGTGCCGGTGATGGGGTTTGGGCAAGAGCCGGCGATCATCGCGCTGGTGATTTACGGCCTGCTGCCGATTTTACAGGGGACGCTGGCGGGGATTGGTGCGGTGCCGGAATCCGCGCGCGAGATTGCGCTTGGCATCGGCATGAGCCGCGGGCAAATGCTGCGTAAGGTGGAACTGCCGCTCGCCGCGCCGGTCATTCTGGCGGGCATCAGGACATCGGTGATCATTAATATCGGCACCGCGACGATAGCGTCTACCGTGGGCGCCAACACGCTGGGATCGCCGATTATTATCGGGCTAAGCGGCTTTAATACCGCCTATGTGATTCAGGGCGCGGTGCTGGTGGCGCTGGCGGCAATTGTCACTGACCGCCTGTTTGAGCGCCTCGAAAGTTACGTCACGCGCCATGCAAAATAACGATGTAGCCGACCAGCATCACGCCGCCAATGCCGCCGATCGCCATAACCAGCATTCCGCCCACAAGGGCCATTTTTGACAGTTTCATCCGTTGCTCCGTTTGTTAACGAAGCGATTATAAAGGGAAGCGGGGTTGTTAATGAACCTTTGATTGTGGCGAAGAGGGAAAAAGCCGATTTTCCCTCTTTATCGCCGTCACTCTTTAGTCTGTCTGCGTTCGATATTGCCCAGCACAAATACCGGCAGCCCTGCGCTACGCCATGATTCTATCTGGTCTATTTGCCGTTCTCCGGGGCAGTCACCGCACCAGACCAGCAGCGTTTGCCGGTCAAAAAGCTCCGGTTTCAGGTTGCTCAGCGAATTAGCCAGCACATCGACCCGCCAGCCTTGCTGGCTGGCAATCCACGCCGCCATCCACAGGCGCGTTGTGTCCTGCACGTTCCAGCCCACCACTAAAGCATCTCTGCCATTTTGCTTGCGCGCGGTGGCAATACACATCGCAATGTAGTTGATCAGGGCGCCATCCAGCAGGCTAAGCAGCGCGCACAGCGCAATCTGTTGCCCGTAAAGGCGGCGACGCAGCGGAAGATAGAGATGTTGCACCAGGGTGTGCGCCGGATAGATACGCCCAATGTCGGCGATCCAAGAGCGGAGCAGGTTAGGGTTACCGCTTTGCAGATGGCGCAGCAGCGTCTCCTGTCGCTCTCCCCAGGCGTGCTCTTTTTCGCGGTTTTCGCCGCTGAGCAGCCTTTTGACTTTGCTGACCTGTACGCCTTGCTCGATCCAGGTTTGGATCTCGCGAATCCGCTCGATGTCGGCGGAGTCAAACAAGCGATGCCCGCCGTCGCTTCGCTTAGGTTTGAGCAACCCGTAACGCCGCTGCCAGGCCCGGAGGGTTACCGGATTAATATTGCAAAGCGCAGCCACTTCTCCGATGGAATAAAGCGCCATATCGTCACCTGATACCTTAAGGGGAGGCCCTTACTAACTGTAGTAAGTTCTGGTGAGTTTGGCTTCTTATGGTGGGATTTCTTGGGGGATTGGCGTTGTTGCTTAGTCACCTTTTGCTTTCAAATCTTCCCCTCACCCCGGCCCTCTCCCCAAAGGGGCGAGGGAGAAAACATATAACGGGATGCATTGTTTATTCCCTCTTCCTTTAGGGAGAGGGTTAGGGCGAGGGAGAAAACATATAACGGGATGCATTGTTTATTCCCTCTTCCTTTAGGGAGAGGGTTAGGGCGAGGGAGAAAACATATAACGGGATGCATTGTTTATTCCCTCTTCCTTTAGGGAGAGGGTTAGGGCGAGGGAGAAAACATATAACGGGATGCATTGTTTATTCCCTCTTCCTTTAGGGAGAGGGTTAGGGCGAGGGAGAAAACATATAACGGGATGCATTGTTTATCCCCTCTCCCTTTTAGGGAGAGGGTTAGGGTGAGGGTAAAACAGCCCGCGACGTTGTGCCTGGGGAAATGTTAATCGTAAAGCGAGGCACGGTTCCGGCTTAAATCGCCTTAGTTTTCTCTCCGATTAGCCAGGTTTCAGACGGGCAAACTTAATCTTCGAAGTACCAGTATCCCTGGTTAATCAGCGCCGTCAGCTGGCGGATAAATTCGTCATCCTCCACGGCAGCACCCAGCTCCGTTTTGGTCAGCCGGGTGTAGCGGCACATAGCCACGGCGGCTGCCTGATGGTTAACATCCAGCGGTTCGCTGTTGACGAAGAAACTCTCGCCAACCTGCAGAGCTCGCAGCCCGCTCAGGCGAATCAGCTCTTCTCCGCCAGCCAGCGCAGCGGCCACTTCTTCGGGCTCGTAAGGCGGCTCTGCAGAAGCAATATCCAGCTCGTGCCGCGGCGTGGTCACAAAGCTGCCGAACCACTGGTTGAACGCTTCCGGCTGGCTAATCAACGCCGTCATCATGCCGCGCAGGCGTTCCAGCTCGTAGTTTTCTACTTTGCCAGGGTTTGCCCGGCAGGTGAGATCCGGGTCGCTGTAGTGATCGCCGCCGAGATCATTTTCCAGCACGTAATCGGCAAAGCTGCTGATTAAATCGCGGCTGTTTGGCCCGCGGAAGCCGACGGAATAGTTCAGGGCCGTTTCATGGGTGAAGCCGTCGTGCGGGAAGCCCGGCGGAATGTAGAGGATATCTCCGGGGGCTAAATCTTCGTCGATGATCGGCGTGAACGGCTCTACGTGCAGCAGCGCCGGGTGCGGGCAAAACTGCTTCAGCGGCAGCTTATCGCCTACGCGCCAGCGGCGGCTGCCCATGCCCTGGATAATAAACACGTCATAGTTGTCGATATGCGGGCCAACGCCGCCGCCCGGCACGGAAAACGAGATCATCAGATCGTCCAGCCGCCAGTCCGGCAGCACACGGAAAGGGCGCACCAGCGCGGCGGCGGGTTCGTGCCAGTGGTTAACGGCCTGGGCCAGCAGCGACCAGCCGGTCTCACCGAGATTATCAAAGTGTTCAAAGGGGCCATTGCTGGCGTGCCATTTCCCCTCTTTAAAACTGACCAGCCTGCTGTCGACTTCATTTTCCATTGCCAGGCCGGCAAGTTCGTCGGGCGTGATAGGGTCGACAAAATCAGGCAGCGCATTTTTGAGCACTACCGGCTTTTTCTGCCAGTACGTTTCCATAAACTCTGGCCAGTTGAAATTAAGTTGATAATCCACGGTTATTTACCCCTGTGCGGAAGGAGGCCGATTATAGGGAGCGGCGTCCGCTGCCGACCTTGTCATGGGTCAATCTGCCGCAACATTCCCGCTTTTTCTCCGGTCAGAAAACGCCGGGGCTATCGGTTTTTTCTGATTTTATTTAAGCGTTTAACCGGGCAGCAGCCCTTGCTGTGGCTGGTTTTGTCTGGTTTTACACAGAGTTAAAGAAAATTTAGCCTGGAACCGGAACTGAATTCTTACCACTGACTAAGCGGAGAACGTGTTTGACTGTTAAGGGGTAACAGCATGGGATTAGGAATATCGGCTTTTATCAAGCCAGGGCGAGCCATAAGCGACCGGGAAATTACCGATTTACAGCAGGGGCGGTCACGCGCCTCCGCGATAAAACAAGGCAAGGCGGCACCCACGCAAACCGCGTCCGGGTCACTGCATGCCGAAGCGGGCGCTACACTGCCCCCTGGAGGGTTAAGGCAGAGCGCGACAACTACTCAGACGCCGCAAAAAGGCATGTTCAGCCGTTTTTTAGGACGGCATCGCGGTGGACAAGAAGCCGCGCAAATCACGATCCCCGCCACGGCAAGCGCTTCGCGCGCCAGCAGCCCAAGTCTCTATAGCCAGGCCAGCGCCAATGCTTCTCGCGCCACTAGTCCAAGCCTCTACAGCCAGCCCAGCGCCAGCTCCGCCAGCGTTTACAGCCAGCCGGATGTGTCTGACCCGAACGCCATCCCCAGTAATGAAGTGGGGACGCCCGGCAGCCACTTTGCCGAACTGCCGCCGGAGATTGAGCCAGAAAAAAACATGCTGCTGGAAACCCGGCTGTCGCTCGATAAAAAAGGGCGGCTTGAGATTGATACGCCCGCGACCTCTGCGCCTCTTCACGCTTTGATGGAAAAAACCATCGGCCACGACCGGCTGCGTTATCAAAACCATCTGGCCAGCGACGATGGCCATCAGCATGTTTTGCTGGATAAAGAAGGGCGACTGATGACGCTGCGCAGCCAGCCTGGCGCGTTTATTGCCATCAGCCACAGCCAGCAAAAAATAGAGTGGCGAGAAGTACACCAGCCTCATCGGGGATTTATGCGCCGCCCAAGCCTGGAGCCTGCCGGGCAGCATCTTTCCTGGCACGATCGCCAGACCGTCGAGATTGGCGGTGAGAAAGTGCGCCTGCCGGAAACGGGCATTCGCGACCGCCTGACGGACAGTGTTACCGACGGCGACGGCACACGCTACCGCCTGCACGACAAGAAACTCTATAGCTTTGACAGCGCCGCCAACGCCTGGCAATCGCTCTCCGGCGAGGACGATAAACTCTCCTCCCTGTCGCGCCAGAGTGACGGCATGCTGTGGCGGGTGAATGACGACAAACAGCTTGGCAGCGCCGTGGGTGACACGATCAAGGTCAATTTTGAGCACAAAATCGATCACTATGCGGTAGGCCCGAAGCGCGATGCTCTGGTGCTGCTGAGCGACGACGATAAAAAGCCGCAGGTGGCCTATGTGGCCAACCTGGCGTCGACCGATCCCCAGCCCAAAATGCTGACGCTGCCCGAGAACATGACGCTGAAAAAAACGGCGTTACATGGCCCGCTGCTGTTTGCGCTGGACAACAATGGCCGCCTGCACTGCGGCGACAAACCTGATGAGCAAAGTACGGCGCTGACCTTTGGGGAAGCCCGGCACAAGCCGCTGCTGGATAACATCACGCAATACGTAACCGCAACCGTTGAGGATGGCGCGCGAATTGAAGATATGCTGGCCGATGAAACCGATCGCCTGCACCTTATCGTGAAGGATAAGTACGACCAGAAGCACGCCATTACCTTCCACTGGCACGGCGGCGATCTCAAGCCGCAGAGCAGCTGGAACCTCAGCGACAGCCTGGTGCTGGACTACCAAAAAGGGCTGCCGCAGGTCACGCCTGCCGCCCATGATGTGGTGGATCTTGGGCGGCTCGGCAAACTGGCTTTGCACGACGGCAAAGTGCACTACTTCAACGAAACCACCGGCCTGTGGGCTGCTTCCGACGAAAAAGCGGACAAGCTGCAGTGCGGCCTGGACGGCCAGCCGTGGCTGATGAAAGACGGCGAGCTGAAGCGCCTCAAGGTGAACCTGAGCAGCAACAAAGTCGACCACGGCAGCAACGTTTTTGCACTACCGCAGGTGACGAAAAGTGTGAGCGCCGATCTGGCCACGGCCGGGCTGGACAAAGCCGAAAAAGCGCAGGCGTTCACAGCTATCGACAGCCGCCGCTATCTGGCGGTGAACGAAAAAGGGGATATTGGCTTCCACCACATAGACACCACCACTCGCCGCAATCAGCGCGCCACCCAGACGCTAAGCCAGACAACACTGAAAGAGCAAATTGAGAAGCTGGTGCCCGGCAGCGCGGGGAAAGAGGATGCGGCAAAAGTCAGCGATCTCGCCCTCGGTGAAGACAAGCAGCTTTGGCTGTTAAGCAAAGAAGGGAGCCTGTTCAGCCTGCCGGAAAACGCCTGGAACAGCGGCAAAGCCGACGGATTAGCGAAGGCTGTTTTGCCAGCCAATGAAGACGGTAGCCAGCCTGAGCTCACCGCGCTGCAAACTTCGGCTAAAGGGCAAATCAGCGCGCTGGATAAACAGGGGAATACGTTTGTCTTCAAAGCCGGGGCCTGGGAAAAAGGCGACCCGGTGACCGCGCCAGTGGCGGAACCCAACATGGCAGCCCAGAACTACGAGCGCCTGACTAAAGCGTCAAAAGACTGGCGCCTGCCGGGCACCGGGATCACCTTCAAACGCGAAGTGAACTTCCTCGGCCAGACCGGGCAGGACGGCAAGCAGGTTCGGACCTCGTTCCGCACTCGCCTGAGCACGTTTGTCTTCCGCCCGTCGCTGGAATGGCCGCGCCCGATAAAAACCGCCGCCTATTCTATTCAGCACCGCTACGCCGGGCGCGAAGGGCTGAAAGACGTTTACCAGCAGCAAGGGGATTTGACCCAGCGGCTGAAGGCGCTCTCGCAGCAGCCGGGCAGAGCGGCCCCGCGCCCTGGCTTAAGCCAGCGCCTCGAGATCATGAGCGGGGAAACGGCGCGCCAGTGGCAGCCGCAGGAAAAAGCGCTGCTGGAAGAGATGAGCAGCTTTGCGCGCCAGCTTTCCGACAGCAGCACGCATTACTGCGAGCAAATCGGCCAGCACTATGGCGTGCGTGACGAACGTCGACAAGAGGCAAAGCCGTCTCGTTTTGGTCTGAACCACAGCCAAAGCGGGGCGCTGAACCCGTCGAGCAGCCGTCAGGATAACCTGACCGGGCAACTGAACGAATTGCTACGGCGCTACCCGGCCGATAAAAGCAACCATGCGGGGGCGATTATTGCCGAGCTGGAGGCGCGGCAGATCACCCTTAACCACCAGAAAGAACAGGTCCCGATGGGGCGGCAACGTGATATCCATGACGACATCGGGCTGGTGAAATCCAGGGTGATGCTGGACGTGCTGGCGCTGAAATCCCTGCATGATTCGGTGGATGAACTGCAGCAGGCCTCGCTGCTGAGTGAACCTCAGCGTTCGGCCAAAATGACGGAAATTGCCGCCAACGTAGCCCGGCTGAGGGACAGCGAATGGGGCGGGAACGTGATTAAAACGGTCACCACCCAGGGCTTCGGTAACCACAAGTCGCTGGAGGCTAACTACGACGCCATCAAAGCAATGACCAAGGCGTTCAGCAAAGAAAACCACGGCGTTAACATCAACACCAAAACCGTGATGCAGGCGGAAAGCCAGCGCGAAATGCAGGACAAAATGGTCTCCACCGTGCTCTCGCTGGAGAGCGGCGAGAACCTGGCGTTCAGCCGCACCTATGGGGCGTCCGCTACCGCCACAGTGGCACCGGGCACTCAGGTTGTTGCGGGCGTTGGCGGCAAAGTGGGCGCAGATCGTGGCTACACCATGAGTTTTTCTCGCGGCGACACGGGGATTAACGTCAGCTTCGGGCGCACCGGTGCCGTGTCGGCAACCGGCATTGTGGGCGTGGGCTACAACGTGCTGACCGACTACAACAAAACCCACAAAGTTTATCTCGACGGCGAGCATAAGCACCCGCTGTCGCAGGGCGTTCGCCTGGGCGGCGGCGTCACGCTGGGCGGGCAGCTTCAGTCCCAGCACGGCGTCTCGTTTGAACTGGCGGAGCACGAAATTCCTGGTTTCATCGAACAGTTGAGCAGCGGCACGCTGGATCCGCTGGAGTTTTTAAACCGGGGGGCTAACCACAGCGTAAAAAGTGGGGCAACCCAGAGCTTCAGCGTGGACATCAACGCCGCCGCGCTGGCGAGCGTCGGCTTCCCGTTTACCGACAGCCACGAGAAAGATTTCCCGACCAGCGCCCGCCTGGGCGGCGGCGTCTATGCCAACACCAACCTGCTGGCGGGCAGTCGCGAGCGGACTGACTCCCGCAACGCCGAAGGGCAGGGGGTCAGCCACAGCGACCATCGCCTGAGGGCGTTTAACCAGATGAACGCCGGGGCCAACATCGCCATTCCGGTCAGCACCACCATTCAGCCGAAGCACAAAGATCCCTTCTCGGTGGGCGTCGGCGTCGGGGCCAGCGTGCAGCTGTCGATCAACAACCGGACGACGCACAGCCTCACCGTGGACTTAAAAAATGCCCAGCCGGTGGAGGGCGTTCACCTGGAAAAACTGATGACCACGTTGGGCAAGCAGTTTACCGACAGCGCATCCACTCAACTGCTGGCCAAACTAAAAGAGGAGCCAAAAGAAGGCGAATTGCCGATCTCCGTGGCCGACAAGCTCAGCCAACTGGATGCCCATTTTACGCGCTGGTATCCGCCTGCCGATAACGCGAAGACTCGCCGCCCGTTGCTCGACACGCTGCAGCAGCTTACCGCCCGGCAGCAGCAGGCCGACTCGCTTTCCGTGCAGAATACCCAGCCGGAACCGACCAATGCCGAGGTGGATGCGCTTATCACCGGGCTGCGCGGCGAGTTTACCGACCTCGCCAGCCGCCAGCTTCTGGATGAACTCACGCCGGTGGAAGGGGCTCCACGCCTGCCGGTATCAGCCGGAGAGCGGCTGGGCAAACTGGAAAATCACTTTGCCCGCTTTATTCCGCCGTCGCGGCACCACGAGCTGACGGGCAATGGCCCGCAGGCGGCGCTCCAGTCGCTGCAGCAAACCGTGCGCCAGCAAAATGCGGTGCTTAACCAGCAGCAACTGGTGAACAAGGCGGAGTACCAGTCCACCTATAAGAACCTTTCGCGCATCGACAACAACGGCTTGTTCCACTTTATGCGCCACTTTATGGAAGGTGAGATGTCACCGAGTAACGCCGACCGTATCACCGAGATGATGGGTGAGGATTACCGGCTGAAAGCGCTCCTGCGCGGGCTGCAGGATAACAGCAGTTCCCAGGCGGTGGTCTCCCTTGAACTGAAAACCAAGCCGCGTGAGAAGCTGGCCGACCAGTGGGCAAACCACACGGTCACCCAGGACTCGATTGTCGACCTGCTAAAAGATCGCGACAAACTGCGCCTGAAATCTATCGCGTTTACCAAAACGCAGAGTAAATCTGATGGGTTCTCCACGCCGTCATTTTTACTCGGCGGCTCAAACGGCGTGTCGCTGTCGATGAACGAAAACCTGGGCACCATCAACTTTAGCTACGGCGACGACGACAGCGCGCCGCTCAGCTACACCGTGGACGGGGGCGTGGCCCAGGCAGAAAAAGAAGTGAAATCGGCGCTGAAAGACGCCGCCGAGGCAGGATTTATGGTGAAAGGAGGATAAGACAATGACGATGCAACAGCAGCTTCAACAGTGGCTTGATGCCTGGGGAAAACAGCATAAGATCTCGCTTCGTCTCGAGGAAGGCGTGTGCCTGCTGACGGATGCGCAGCAGCAAGAGGCGGCGGTGATAGAGCTGCCGCCGGAGAGCAGCGCCGTGGTGCTGCACTGCCGGGTGGGGGAATTAACCGGGCAGGATACGGCGCTGCTGCCGAACCTGCTGGCGATGAACTTTGAAATGAACGCGATGCGCGGCTGCTGGCTGGCGCTCGATGGGGAGAATGCTATTCGACTTTGCACTCAGTGTGAAATGTTTGCCCTGGACGCCGAGCGGTTTGCTGGCTGGCTAAACGCCTTTATCAGCCAGAGTGGGGAGGTCAGGGCATTTATTGCCGAGCTGCCTTCGCTGCTGGAGGCGGCGGTGCCGCGCTGATATTGGTATATATAAAAAAACCGGGGAATATCCGCGTTACCTGCCGTTTAAGGGGCGGATGATCGGTCAGGTAGTTGCAGTAAAAAGGGTTCGTGCTGAGCATGAACCCTTTTTTATATGGTTACTCTCTTTTCTAAACATATTTTAAAACGTCTCAATGTGTTTTATTAAAGTATAATTTTGCTAAATAAATTACCTTTGATAACTACCTGCATTCCTTGTTTTTGCTTTGATTTAAGGATCATGTTTTGCTTCTTTGTTATTGGTAATCATTTCTAAAAGTAATCGTTTAATCATAAGTTAAATTCAAAAATATAAATAAAGAGAAAGCGTTACCTGAACCGGTAAAAGTAAATTTCTTTTTATTCAAATTAAATATCGGCTAATATCCCGCCCGAAAATAACCATACAGTAATTATGGAATTGATGCACGAGCAAGATCGTGCCAGGCACATCTACAGGGACTGGAGAGCGCACTGATGGGGGCAATGGGGTTTTATCTGCGAGTGGGGGACGCCACGACTTGCGGAGGCAGGATACTGACAGGGGATGAGACGATCAGCTGGTATGGCGTGGCCGGCGCGCTCGAAGGCGATCTTGTGACGTGCGGCAGGCATCCTGGAACCTATAAAATTCTGGGTGGCACATCTGATACATGGGATGAGGGACGCAGGTTTGCCGGGACACTTGATAGCGTGAGTTCCTGCCCGTGCCGGGCAAGGTTTATTCAGTCCATTCCGGACGGCTATATCAGGGACGATACGCCAGAAGAGCGGGCAGAAAAAGAGCGTTTGTCCGCGCTTATACGACAAAAAGAGATGGAAAAAAAGCAGGAAGAAGCGGCAAAGACACTGGCAGAAGAGCGCGACTGCAACCGGGTATTTGCCAAATCCTGCCTGCGAGAAAACGGCTGCAATGACGCCGGGACGGAGCCTGAACCCCACACCAATTTTCCCCGAATGGCATTTTACCAGGCCTTACCTACGGAAGAGCCATCGGACGAGAATGATGTCCCCCAGCATGCCCAGGCCGCGAAGAAACAGAGCGCCGCAGAAGAGATCCCGAAGCCGAAGAAGCGAAGCGCCCTGTATAAATGGTGGCACGGCAACCACGAGGAAATGGATTATCAGGCCGCCAGGGCTGCAGCCGCGAGTGCCGCTCATGTGCAAATGGCGGTGGAAGGTGCTAGCGTCCTTGGCCTGATTGGCGGCAGTGCAATTACGTCGGGCACGTGGGCAGTAAAACTGGGGGAAATGGCGACCGGGCTTGGAAGAGTTGCCACGAGCGGCCCCGGAGCCCCCATCGTCGCCGTGCTGGTGGGGATGATGCCCGGCAGGCTGAATGACGGGGAGCAGGACTTTATCGACCGCATGCGGCTGGAGCAGATGCGGGAAGCCCCCAGCCGGGTGCGCTATACTTGGGAAACCGACGGCCAGGGCAGATCGGTGCCGCATGGCTGGCATACGCCGCCGGGTAAAGATGCGGTGCGCGTGCGTAAAATGGCGTGGGATAATGGGCGGCAGGCGTATACCTTCACCACGGAAGAAGATCCGCGTATAACGATCATCTGGACGCCGGACAGTTCAGGCGTGAATGCGCCGTCCAATACCGGGAACCAGACGCCGGTCAGGATCCCGAATCCGGTCATCGTTGATCCGCTGCCGGAAGAGACGCGTCTGGAGGCAACCACCAGCCCGGCACCGGAAGAGAAGACGTTTGCGGATTATATTCTTATCCTGCCGTTGCCGAATATTCCGCCGATTTATGTTTATCTTAGTAAGCCACCGGTGGAGTTTTTGGAGGTTGAGTTGTACAGCGATTTTGTTCGGCGCTCTCGCCAGGGAATGTATGAAGCGGATCATATACCATCAAGAGCAGCAGTAGAGGTTTATCTATTGAGGCTGGATCCAACGTTGAATGATGCTCAGTTAGAAAAATACTCAGATGAAGTTGCAGCAATTGTCATTCCAAAGAAAGTTCATCAGAAGATTAGTGAAACCTATGGGAAACGTAATGCAACGCGGATTGAATCCGATTCAAGAAATCTAAAATCTGCTGCTGATAGTAATATTGACGCGATTAAACCAGCATTAAAAGAACATGGTGCAACTGAAGAACAAGTTGAAGCGGCAAGAGCTAAAATTCATAAATTAAATTCAGACATAGGATTATACTAATGGCCGTAAATATTGATGTTTTGATTACGTACCTTGGTAAAAGTTATAAAGATATACGTGAAGCCAATCTTATACCTTATAGCACTGAACCAAAGGGGCATTCAGGCTCCCCGACAATAAGTTTAGACATGGTAAAAGAAGGTGTATTTCTATCATTTTTACGTAGAAATAAAATTCTGAAAGAAATTACGCTATATATTCAGAGAGATGATGACAGTGATTGGCTTTTCCCAAATGATTTGCCTGCGCCACTACAGCACAAAATGTCGAGAGAATGGATTATGACCACATTTGGGCAACCAGCAGGAAGTGTAGGGCCAAGAAAAATTCTTAGACATTCATTAGGGTGGGTTGATAAATATCAATTAAATAATACGGATATCCCAATTACTATGCAAATTAATTATGATCTTAGTAACTTTGTCATAGAAGTTTCTTATATCATTACATCTGAACTACGCTGGTAGCTATTTTACAAATGTAAAGCCATGGGGTTTATTTTTGTGTGGTGCTTTATTTCTTATTGTTGTGGGGTTAATAAAAGGGATTTTTATGATAAAGCTGATAAGATTTTTGCATTTACTGATCTATGTAACTCAGACTTGTTTTTTTATTTATGTTGTGTCTTTTTTAGATCTAAGAGGTGGCATTGGCGTCCTTATATTACTTGGTGTTTATCTCTTAATATATTTATGGCTAGTTGGGAAAACGGCAATAGTTGTGCGAGGTATAATACGTTATTATCGTAGTAGGTCTCGATTGCATAAATAAAAATACCATAACATTAATAATGTTGAACGTCCTTTTTCAAGGCGTTTTAGAAATTTTGTGTCATTCCAATAATATGCAGTCTAAAAGGAATGGCACATGCCTCTTCGATTTCGACAAAGCACTTCCAGAATACATGCATCTATAAATTATCACCCTCTGAAATTATTCTTTAATTTCAGAGGGACGCTGAATAAAGTTATTCTTTGCGCTGCCGATAAATATCGTACCCCTATAAACGGAGCTTTAAAATGAAAAAACTCCTGCTTATTCCACTGATCTTTAGTTCCTCCGTATATGCAGCAGATATTGATGTCGGCCAAATTTGCAAAGCTTCAGCGGCGGCTATGTTTGGTCGCGATCACAAAATCATGAAGCTGGATAAAGTTGAGTCAGGCATTGCCTATGTGCATTACTTCAGGCAGAACGATAACACCCGCTGGGGTATCAAGTGCAAACTGATTGGCAACCAAGTAATGTGGGCGTCGGATAATCCTGACAGTATTGGCCGCTGGCGTGACGATCCTTTAGATAGCGTCGTAACGTATTCAGTTGAAGGAAAGAAATTAACTATCACCGAAACCTATGGTGATGGTTCTGCCAGCAAAAACTCATACCCAATAAAACAGCTTTAATAAATCACTCATGCTTTCTCAAAGAAGAATTATTCCCTGACGAGAAAGCCTGCATACGGATATTTTATCCCTTAGCAGCCTCGTTGCTGGCAAACAGATCTTCTTCGCGCCGCGAGGGCTGCTGCTTTTGCAGGATCTTGTAGATACGCTGGACGTCATCGGCATAGCGCTGGCGAAGCTGGTGGCGCTTTTCCGACGGGCCGGTATTGTACATGCCGACAGTATTCCAGGAGCGGCCATACTGACGGAACAGTCCGTGTAAAACCCATGCGCCGGTGGCGATGCAGGTACAGGGATCGTGCAGCAGGTTGTCACGCGTCACGCCCAGTTGCTTCAGCCGCCCAAAATGCACGCTGTTCACCTGCATCATGCACACATCTTCGGTGTGGTTTGAATTAGCGGCGTTCACCGACGAGAGGCTAAATTTCGACTCTTTCCAGGCGATGGCCTCCAGCAATGCCGGGGCAATCCCAAAGGCATGTCCCACTCGGGTAAAGCATTCGGCCTGCGCGAGGGCCGGAAGGCTGAGCAGTAAAAGTCCCCAGCGCCACTGTTTGGTCTGCATCGCGTTATCTCCTCTGGTTCTTACAGGCAATGTGTGGCGAAAAGCGCGCCTGGGTTCCCATTTTTTGCCACATAAGGAACTCTTTGACCCTGGCTCTCACTCAGTTGGACATCCCGGACGTGGGTAAAACTAAGCGTCATTGCGCGGTTAAGCGGCGGCCGGTTATTGCTACTGGGTATCACTTAGGGGAGTGTGTTGTATGCAGATATCATCAGGACCGGGTGGGTTCTCACCTCTTTTGCCGGAAAACCAATTTCCAGGCCTGGACGGGGCGTCACCTGACTCACAGAACGGCAGTAACAGCATTACCGCCAAACTGCTGCTGAATAACGGCGGGAACACGCTGGCTATCCCGCTGGCGCTGAACTTTGCCAACACGGGTGCGGCGGACAAGCCTTCGGCGATTAACTTTGGCGACTCACCGGCCAGTAATAACAGCCCGGCAACGAACCCGGCGAATGCTTCATCAAGCAGCGGCAGCGGTTCCGCCGACAGCATGATGCAGGAACTCCAGCAGATGCTGCAGCAGTTCCTGAAAGAGCTGATGCAGCTCTTCCACATGAACACCGGGCAAAGTAAAGGCGACGATGATTCCTCTTCACCGGCGAGCGGTATTGGTTCCGGCTCAGGCTCAGGTTCTGGTATGGACAGCGGCAGCAGCGATGGTGCTGGCGATGCTGGCCGCCCGCTGAATAACCTTGCGGCCGCGCCTTCCGGCGGTCCGTCTGGTGCATCGGGGCCGTCTGCGGATAGCCTGCCGCCGGGCGACACCAGCCTGAAAACAAGCGATCCAACGCTGCAGAAAATTGTTTCCCAGTTCGGCGGGGAATATGAAAAAGCCTCCGCAGAAACCGGCGTTCCGGCCAAGCTTCTGGCTGCGCTGACGATGCAGGAGTCCGGTGGGGACGTAAACGCCAAATCCACCAACCCGGGCAACGGCCTGACCGACAGCGGCATGAACCAGATCAACCCGGACACTTACCGGGCGATGCAAAGCAAATACCCGGACAAGCTCGGCAGCGACATGAACTCACCGGCCAACCAGATCATGTGCTCAGCGCTGATGCTTAAAGAAGGCAAAGAGAAATTCGGCAGCTATGATGCCGCGCTGCGCGCCTATAACTCCGGCGACGATCAGGTGAACCTGCACAACCTGTCCAGCGTCTCTTTAGGCGACCCTAACTATGTGAATGAAGTGAACAGCCATATGGCGAAATTCGCCTGATTGTGGAGCGTTAATTTTTACCCGTTGCTTTACAAAATGGGGTAATTCAGTGGCCACTTCTTCAAAGAGTAGTGGCTGCTTTTTTTAGTTACAAAGCAGTTTATTTCTTTGACAAGCTAAATTGGCGTGATTAATCGCAGTAAGTGCGTCCAGGAATGTTCCCAATTAAACATAAATACTAAAAGTGAAATATATTTCAAAAAGAAAAGGGTGTTTCCATAGCGATCCCTCAATGTAAATAATCGTAAATATATGTTATCGCCTTTGCGGATTGTGAGGAAACCCTGTCGGAGAATCCGTCGGGCGTCATGCGTGAGATGGGCAAAAATTCATTTTTTGGTCGCAACGGGGAAAAAAATTAACGACCTGTCTGTATTTAATTAATTTATTCATTAAAATCATTTAGTTAATTTAATAATGATATATTTAGATTCTTATTAATACATTTGGAAATATTCAGTAAACCTCACATTTTTTTTCAGTCGGCCTCACGGAATTAATCTCAATAAACGTTCTCGGCGGAAGATTTTATGACGCCAAAAAAGACCTGCTATCCAGACATCGGAACAGTTGAATCTGTATTCCGCTGTAGGGATATTCCTACATGGGGCTAAAATTTTGTCTGATTGTGAAACCGCGGCTCGGTGATAGGTTGTTCCTGCTTCTCATAAACAAAACTCATTTATTTAGCGTGCTACCGTATTTTGCTCACGGCGGCAGGCGGCAATTATTTTGTGGTTCACGTTTATGGTTCATAAGTGGGACTCATACGCCAGACCTTGAATAAGCCAGGCAGCGGGGGATTTATGAAAGAAAACAGTTCGAATCATTGGGAGATAAAGCATATTCCGGTCGATATCGATTTGAATATGCCGCGGTCCGCAGCCGCATTACCCGCGTCTGAAAATGTGCACGACGGGCTGGATATTTGGCTGCAAACGTTAGCCCCTCTGAAGGTTGATTTGGTGCTGGAAGGCGAAACGGGCACCGGGAAAGACACCTTTGCGCGTCGTATATACGACCATTCTGGCTGTCGGGGTGCTTTTGTGCCGATTAACTGCGCGGCGATCCCCGAAACCCTGGCAGAGAGTGAACTGTTTGGCGTGACGGCGGGGGCCTACACCGGCGCGACGCACTCGCGTGCCGGCTATATTGAAAGCGCCAATAATGGCGTCCTGTTTCTGGATGAAATTGACAGCATGTCGCTGAGCCTGCAGGCCAAGCTGCTGCGGGTATTAGAAACCCGTACCGTGGGGCGCCTTGGCAGCACGCAGTCTATTTCGCTTAATCTGCGGGTGATTGTGGCCTCGCAAAAGCCCCTTGCCCAGCTTATGGAGCAAAAGCTGTTCCGCCAGGATCTCTTCTTCCGCCTGACGACGGTCAAAATTTCGCTTCCGGCGCTGCGTGAGCGCGTGGAATGCATTATTCCCCTGTTCCGCCGCTTTGCGCAGGAGTCTGCTATTCGTCTGAATCGCCCGATGCCGCCGATGCCGCAGCACCTCAGCGAAGCGCTGTTGATGCACCGCTGGCCGGGGAATATTCGTGAATTAAAAGGCGCTGCCGAACGGTTTGTGCTGGGGCTGCCGGCCCTGGGGCAGGTCGCGCACCCGGAGATGCGTTCCGTACGGCTGCGCGAACGGCTGCGGCGGATAGAATACAGCCTGATAGAGGATTGCCTCTCGCGGCATGAAAATCGGGTTGTCAGCGCCGCACATGAATTGGGGATTCCAAGAAGAACGCTGTATCAGAGAATTAAGTCTTTGACCGAAAAGGAAAATTAATTTTTTAAATTTCTTTGGAACTGCCGCTTACGCCGCGCCACTTAATCCGTGAATGACACAACATTTGCTGTTTAATTAACGAGGAGTAAACATCATGGCATCAGTAAACACCGGTAACAACGCGGGCGCAAGCAGCAGCCTGGCAGATAGCTTCCAGTCTCAGATGGACTCTATCGAAAACAAATCCATGCAGGATTCTCTGGACAAAGCTGAACGTGACCGTAAGAACGCCTACGTGTCCGGCTACCAGAACTCCGCCACCACCATGATCAGTTCTCTGGCACAGAACAAAATTTCCTTCTAATGCTAATCAGGGATTCGCCCCGGCGTGAATCCCTGATCTTCTCTTCTGCTGGCGGAAACTCTCTTATGCACATTCTTAATCCTGCGACAGGTATGCCTTTGCCAGAACCCGAGTCTCTGGGCGTTGCATCCAACCCGGCCACACAGTCTTCTATCCCGTTCGGCAACAACGTCGCGAACCAAAGCGATGCCGCTTTCTTTTCAGCCGCACTGCAACAGCCGGAAGCGGCCTCGGCAATGGGTGGCGTAGGGGGGAAACCTGCCGCGATGTTTGAAAAAGCCTCCGGCATGTTCAAGCAAATGGAAGGCGATCAGAAACAGATGAATAACGTGCTGCGTAAAGCCGCGCGCTCCACCGATCCGCTGGTGCTTAACCAGGTGGACGACCAGCTCTCGAACTATTACCTGGAGAGCATGATGAACGCGAAGATCGTCTCGAAGAGCATTTCGGGGCTCGATAAACTGACCAACCTGCAGTAATCCATCATGCAACGACGCTGGCGAAAAATCCTGCAGCCCTGGCTGCTGGTCCTGCTGCTGGCAGGCTGCGACTCACAGGTCATTCTGAATACCGGCCTGACGGAAAACGATGCCAATGACATCATTTCCGAACTCTCGAAATACAAGATTGAAGCCGACAAGCAAATTGATAAAACCGGCGTCACCGTACTGGTGGCTCAGGACAATATTGAACGCTCGGTTCGCATTCTCAACGCCAACGGGTTACCGCATAAAGCGCGGACCAACCTGGGCGAGGTGTTCCAGAAAAACGGCATTATTTCCAGCCCGCTCGAAGAGCGTGCCCGCTATATCTATGCACTGTCCCAGGAGCTGGAGTCCACGCTTTCACAAATTGACGGCGTGGTGGTGGCTCGGGTGAACGTTGTCCTGCCTGAGCGCGTGGCGCCCGGTGAACCGGTGCAGCCAGCGTCGGCGTCGGTGTTTATTAAATACACCCCGGAGATGGACCCCGACAGCATTGAGCCGAGGATCCGCCGCCTGGTTGCCGCGAGTATTCCTGGGCTTTCAGGGAAAAATGACGGAGCGCTGTCCGTGGTGTTTGTTCCCGCTGCGGCCTATCACGACCGCGTGGAACTGGTGACCTTAGGGCCTTTCCAGTTGACGCTTTCGCAGTATGCCACGGTCAGAACGCTGTTCTTCTCGCTGATGGGGCTGTTGCTGCTGCTTGGCGGGATCTTCACCCTTTTACCGAAATTAAAGGCGATGAAACGCGGCAAAAATTCAGGCTCCACTGAACTGGCCGTTGTGCCCTCCGAGCGGCGGTAACGTTGGTGGTTACCTGGGATAACGCACTGGCGGCGAACTGGCTGCGCTGGTGGCAGGAGGAATTCTGGCGGCAGGCGGATGCCAGCTGGTTCGGGCTGCCCTGGTTCAGCCTGGACGAGGCGCGACGCCAGAGCCTGATGCTCAAGTCGCCGCAGGCCGTGTCGGCTATGCTGGCGCTGGAAGACTCTCTGCCGGAAACACCTGACGCCCGCCTGCTGGCCCTGGTTTCGCTTGGCTTGGCCCAGCGCGAAACGCTTTTTGCGCTGGTGGCTGAGGTTTGCCAGCGGGGGAGTGGGGCGGGGCAGCTCTCGGAACCTCAGCGGATCTGGTGCGAACGGCTAACCCGGGGTTTACGTCCCGGCGTCTGGCTGCCCGCAAGTCTTAGTTTTAGCGAAGAGCCAAATCTCGCCGTGCTTTGCCTGCTGCGCCCGATTCTAACGCCTGCTGCCTGGCAGCGGCTGCGGCTCAGTTTCCCTCAGCCTGTCATCGCGCAATGTGAAGCGTGGGTAGCGGATGAACCTGCGCCGCCGCTAAATCGCCTGCAGGCGCTGTGGGAGGGTGCTATCTGGCAGACTCAACGGGCGTTAACGCCGGCGCTGAACGATTTTTCACGGGAGCAATAAAGCATGTGGATTGGCCGTAAACTCGCCATAGAAGAGGACGCCCAGGTTATCGAAGGCGTGCTGTTGCCTCACTCTGTTTTACAGGAGCAGCAACAGGCTCAAAGCCTGGTCGAACAGGCCATGCGCAAGAGTGAAGCCCTGCTGGAAGAGGCTCGCCAACAGGCTGAGCAGATGCTCGCCGAAGCGCAGGCCGACGCTGAACGACTGGCCATCACACGCTGTGAAGAGGCCGAGCGGAATTTCTGGCTGCGGGCCGAGCCCTTTTTTAGCGAATGGCAGGCCGAGCGGGACGCGCAAAGTGCTGAAATTGTCAGCCAGGCGCAGGCGCTCATCTCGGCCGCGTTCGAACAGCTGTTTGGCGGCCTGAGTGACCAGCAAAAACTCACGGCGCTGCTGACGCAGCTCCAGGGTTCAAGCGCCCGTGCAACGGACGTCACGCTGTATCACCCCTCACAGTATGAAGCGCCGCTGGCAAGCTGGCTGGCCGCTCGCCCTCAGTTAGGCTGGACGCGCTGCGTCGATGATGCGCTGGCGGCCGAAACGCTGCTGTTGCAAACCGCCCAGGGCGAATTCAGCATTAGCTGGGCTTCGCTCCAGCAGCATTTACTGCGCCTCACCAGCTAACCCACGATAAAAACCATCCCGCCGGGAAGTTAATTTTCCCGGGGCGGGAACTGCCGCCTTTCTACCGCCACTTATCATGCGATTTCAACGCGAGGAGAAACGTATGAGCAATTCCTTTGATATTCAGCGCAATCTCGACAGCCAGCTGTCTCGTCTGCACCACTCGGTTGCCGAGCTGGCACAGAGCACGCTCGGCCAGCCGGCACCAAGCATGGGCGACATGGTGGAATTCAAAAACGCCCTGATGAAAGAGGCGGCGGCGACTTTCACCGACAGCCAGCTGGGGTCGCTCAAGCATAGCCTGAGCAAGGAGATTATCGACTCTATCAACTAGTTATGCCGTCGACGGCTTATTCGTAAGCCGTTGTTTAACACAGTTTATCCCCCTGATGGCTAGCTCATTTGGCCGTCGATTACAGGAGAGTGAGTCGTTGAATCAGCACGTTCGTTTACTACGCTCAGCCATGTTCGCCCTGGCCGCAACCGCCGGCTGCTACAGCGCAGCCGTTAGCGCTCAAACGCCAGCCGACTGGCAAAATGGCGCCTATGCCTATTCTGCTCAGGGCACGCCGCTGCGCACCGTCTTGCAGGATTTCGCCAGCAGCCACGGCGTGAATCTGCGTTTAGGAGATGTGCCCGACAGCGTGGTGGACGGACGCCTGCGTTCCGACAGCGGCGTGGCCTTCCTCGACCGCCTGGCGCTGCAGTACCGCTTCCAGTGGTTTGTCTATAACGGCTCGCTGTTCGTCAGCCCGCAGTCGGCAGAAACCTCAAAGCGCATCAGCGTGTCAGCCGATGCCGCGCCGGATCTCAAGCAGGCGCTGCGTGATGTCGGGCTGCTGGAAGACAAATTCGGCTACGGCGAGCTGCCGGACGACGGCGTGGTGATTGTCACCGGGCCGCCGGAGTACGTCGCGCTGGTGGCGGACTTTAGCGCCAAAGACAAAGACAAAAAGCAGAATAAAGAGATGATGGCGTTCCCGCTGAAGTACGCCTCGGTGGCCGATCGCGAAATTAAATACCGCGAGAAAACGCTGCTGGTGCCCGGTGTGGCAAGCATCCTCAACGAACTGCTGGGCAAAAAGAGCAACCGTTCTTCACAAGGGATTGTGCCCGGTGGGGAAGGCAGCTCGCGTGAAGCCCTCAACAAATCATTCCAGGAACAATCGGACAACATTCTCTCCGGGCTGATTCAGGGCCAGGACAGCCGTATGCGCGGCGCAGGCGGTGATGACGAAGGGGAAATGAACCCGCTGGTTTCTGCCGATGTTCGCAACAACGCCCTGCTGGTGCGGGACGATCCCAAACGCCGGGAGCAGTATCAGGCGCTGATTTCGCAGATCGACGTGCCGCAAAAGCTGGTGGAAATCGACGCCATGATCATTGATGTCGATCGCCATGCGTTTTCGAAGTTCTCCAGCAACCTCAGCGGCACATTCGGCAACATTACCGCCGGCTCTTCCATGCTGCAGGGCGCAGGCACGCTATTCGTGACCGACTACAGCCGCTTCTTTGCCCAGATCCAGGCGATGGAAGGCGAGGGCAACGCCTCTATCGTGGCTAACCCGTCGATTCTGACGCTGGAAAACCAGCCCGCAGTGATCGACATGAGCGATACCGCTTTTATTACCGCGACCGGTGAGCGCGTGGCGACCATTGAACCAGTAACAGCCGGAACCAGCCTGCAGGTGGTGCCGCGTGCCATTGGCAGTGGGCCAACCAGCACGGTGCAGTTAGTGGTGGATGTGGAAGACGGCAAAGTCCAGGTCAACGATGACGGCGTGGCAACCGGCGCGAAGCGCGCCACGGTCAGCACTCAGGCGCTGGTGCAGCAGAACGGCTCGCTGGTCATGGGCGGCTTCCATTCACGTGAAACCGGCGACACCGACCACCGTATTCCGCTGCTGGGCGACATTCCTTACCTGGGGAAATTCTTCTCTTATACCAGCCACGAAACGTCGCAGCGCGAACGCTTGTTTATCATCACGCCGCATCTGGTGGGCGACCAGGTGGACCCGACGCGTTACATCGACGAGCAGGATCGCCAGCAGCTCTCTTCGGCAATGAATGAAGTGCAGCTCCGCCAGCGCTACAGCTCGATGAAAGGCGATATCGAAAACGCTATGCGGGATTTGGCGGAGGACAAAGTCCCGACGGGGTTCCAGGCAGGCGGAGAAGGCGTGGGCATTGGCCAGCTGTGTAACGTGGGGCCGGGGCTGTCATCAGACAGTTCTCACAGCCAGTGGTACAGCAATTCGTCGGTACAAATTAGCGTCGGGCTGATCCGCAATATCAGCGGCAAGCCGCAGCGTTTTGACGAATCCAATTGCCGCGATGATGACGTGCTGGCCGTGGCCGCCTGGCCGGGTGGAAACCTTGCCCCAGGTCAGTCGGCAGAAGTGTATATCGCTTACCGCACGCGAGGAGAAGGGCGCCGCAGCCGCCAGTCGCTGCTGACCTCTGCCTCGTCTTTGCCGGTGAATTCATCCAGATCGCGCAGCTATCTTTTGCCGCCGCGCCCTGTACTGCATTAAGGAGCCACGATGAAACCTTCGATTTTGTTACTGATGGCGGTGGCGTTTGTGCTTAGCGGCTGCGCCACCCGCAATGACAACGGCTGTGACAGCGTGGCCTGCAGGCCGCTGTCAGACAGCCACCACCTGACTATCTGGTGGCCGAACGATATGCGTAACGGCGTGCAGGATTACACGCAGATGCCGGTGCGCTGAGTGCGAGAGCGGGCGTGGCTGTTTGCACGCCTGTTTTTAAAAAATCATATTTTTTCCTGATGTTATGCAGTTTTGTGGAACCGAAGCCGGTTTCTTTTCACTTAACAGGCGTCTTAATACTGCGAACCAGCAGGGCTGGTCGCCTGTATCAACCCCGTTGTCATGGTGAGGTAATCGAATGAGTACGATTGGAAATATGCTGAATCTGGCCACTGCATTACCGCAGCTGGCGCTGAACGCAACCCCAGAAGGTATGGCCGCTAACCTGTTGAAAAACGTTGGCGATCAGATGGTGCATGACATTGCATCCAAGCTGACCAACCTGCTGTTCTCTGGCGGCATGAACGGTAACAACAATAACAACACCTTTATGTCCCCGCAGAGTCAGGGCGGCGCGAGCATGGGTAACACGCTGGCAATGAGCAACATGCAGCAGATGCTCCAGCAGGTGCTGCAGCAGATGGGCGTGAATTCCCAGAACTCTCCGTTCAACAGCCAGGCGGGTGCAGGCAACATGAATGCCTTCAACAGCGGCATGAGCAACGGCCTGCAGTCACCGTCTACAGGCATTGGCCTGGTTCAGCTGCCGCTGTCCACCACCAGCGCCAACAGCGCAAACAGCTTCAACCAGCTGGGTAACAGCATGGGCAGCCAGCTGGGCAGCAAAATGGGCTTGCAGGCGCTGGATGACGTGAAGTCAGATACCAGCGGCCTGAGTGCCATGCTGGGCGGCGGCGGTAAAGTTGACGGCGGCTCGAAAGAGACTCGCGCTGAAATCGGTAAATTCATGGATCAGCACCCGGAGATCTACGGCAAGCCGCAGAGCGCGGGCGCCGGTATGCCGGGCCTGGTGCACATTGGTAAAGGCCCATCCAGCTGGGAAGATGCGCTGAAAAACAGCAAGCCGCTGAGCGGCGATTCGCTGAAAGCCTTCCAGTCCGCGAAAAACGATCTGAAAACCTCCATGGTCGGTGGCTCTATCCCAGGTTCCGCTACGGCACCGGGCAACGGCTCTTCCAGCCTGCTGATGAACGCCGACGCACAGCTGTTTAACGGCAATATCATCAAGGATGCCATGAAGCATCACCACGGTGCGCTGATGAACCTGGCCAGCGCCGTGCTGGCTTAAGAGATTGTGTTGTAATCCACAGATGTTCTTTTTGACGCGTGGTGCAAGGTAACTTCACCACGCGTGTTTCGCGAAACTCTTCTTCGCCCTCTATTTGACCGGTTTTTCTGCGTTAATCGCGTGGGATACCGGTCTTTTTTTGGTCTCTCGAGCGCGCCCGTGCATTGCAAGCGCAGAATAATTATTCGAGTCTCTACCTAAGCGCTGTCTCTTAGTCAGAAATCCCTGCGCTTATGTAGGGTCGGCGAATATTCCGTTCACTTCCAGTCCTGTTTTATATGTCACCACCAAACTCGTGAACGGCTCGGGGGAGTCACCGTCACTCCCCCGAGACCCCGGACTCCCGGCGAAATAAATCGACCGCTGAAGCGGCAGACCTCCGTTTTATCTCCCAGTCCTGGGTCGGCTGAGATGCGTTCCCGACGCTCTCAACCTCCGGCCGTTCCCGACGGCCGGACCCTGGTCAGTCGGAGAGAAAACGGAGGCGATTTAAGCCGGAACCGTGCCTCGCTTTATGTTTAGCACTGATTTAAAACGCAGCGTCGCTTCTTACCCTCACCCTAACCCTCTCCCTGGAAGGGAGAGGGAATAAACAATGTTTCCCGTGGCTTTTGTGTCCTCCCTCGCCCCTTTGGGGAGAGGGTCGGGGTGAGGGGCAGGATTGTTCACGAATATTTAGGTGATAGCCGGAGGGGTTGCTGCTTAGCGTTTCTGAACATGCGGGAAAAAAGATCTATAGGTGAACGGAATAACTGCAAAGTGAAAGATTTCTTCTGGAGAATTCACAAGTAAAATGTGACTAAGGCAGAACCCAAAGGAAGGGGCGATCGCCGCCGCTACTCCTCAAACTCAATCGTCTCGCCCTTCAGGCGTCCCTCAAGTTTGCGCAGCAGGCGGTAAATAGCGGCCACCGCTTTTAGCGTATCGCGTGGGATATAGGCGCCTTCTTCGGTGGTGCGGTAAAGATTACGGGTAAGCCAGACGTAGCGAACCACCGGGATATTGGCGGCGTGTGCCAGTTTAATCAGCGCTTTGGCGTCTTCGTCCTGCGCTTTAAACAGCAGCACCGGCAGCGGCGTTTCGTCCGGCAGATAGCGCAGCCCCACGGCGTAGTGCGTCGGGTTCACCAGCAGCACGTCGGCTTTTTCCATCTCCTGTGGGGTGACTTTTTTTGCCGGCGCGTTGAGGATTTCGTGGGCGACGTGCTTACGGTGGCCTTTGGTATGCGGGTCACCTTCCATCTGCTTGTATTCGTTTTTCACATCCTCGTGGCTCATGCGGTTTTGCTTGAGGAAGAAATATTTCTGCAGCGCAAAGTCGGCCACCGAAAACACCAGCATCACGCCAACGATGGTGTGGGCGAGGGTTTCCAGAATCGCCACGCCCGCGTGCCAGAAACCGTCCAGCGTGCCGCCTGAAAGATTGGCCATTTGCGACAGGCGGGGTTTGATCAGCAGCCAGAACACCACCGAAAGGGTGATGGCCTTCAGCAGGCTGTTGAGGATCTGAATAAACTGCTTTACCGAAAACATCTCTTTGAATTTATTCAGCGGGTTCAGCGCCTCAAGCTTCGGGGCCAGCGCGGCGATGGCAAACAGCGGGCCAAACTGGATCCAGCCTGCGGCAATGCGCAGCAGGATCACGGTGCCCACCGTCATCATAAAAAACACCCCGACGGTCAGCAGCGCGGCGCCGCCAACTTCTCCTAACGCCTGATTGAAAGGGCTGCTGAGGCGCATCAGCGGCAGGAGCATCAGCGCCTGCAGCTTCGCCATACTGGCTTCCATCATGGAAAAAATCAGCTGCAGGACGCCGAACATGATCAGCAGTTTGGGGATGTCCTGACTCTGGCTGACCTGGCCTTTTTTACGCGCCTCCTGAAGTTTATGGGGGCTGGCCTTCTCTGTTTTTTCACTCACGGCTTGGCACCCTCCGAAGCGGCGTTACCAGGTGGTTTGACGGGCGGGCAGAATATCCGCCAGGTGCGGGATCATATCCCGCAGGCCGCTGAACTGGTGGCCTGCGAAATATTCCAGCGTGGGCAGGTAAAAGATGAAGAATAGCAGCCCGGCGATGCACTTCAGCGGCACGGTCAGCACCGTGGCCTGCAGCTGCGGGCTGTAGATGCTGAGCACGCCGACGGCAAAATCAAGAAACAGCAGGAGCAGCACCAGTGGACCGGCGTACAGAATGGTATCGATAAACATCTGCTTCACCTGGCCGAGGAACACCAGGAACCCCTGCTCGCGGAAGTCGGGTAGCCAGCTGTCCACCGGCCATAGCCGATAGCTGTCCCAGATAACCTGGGTGGCCAGCGAAAGGCCAAAGTTGACGATCAGCACCATCATCGACCATTGCAAAAGCATGTAGCCGAGCGGCGTTTCGTCTGCGCCCAGGGCCGGGTTAAGCTGGCCGCCACTGAGCGCCCCACGCTGGTTATCAAACAGCACGCCCACTGACTCAAACAGCCAGAAGGGAAGCGCCAACAGGTAACCAAGAAAAATCCCCAGCACCACTTCTTTCAGCATCATGGCGACAATGCCCCACGGCGTGTGCGGAGCGTGGGTCAACATCGGGACAATGGTCGGCGTGACAAAAAGCGCCAGCGGCACGACAACCGCCGTGCGGATCATCCCTTTCAGGGCAGAGAACGCAAACAGCGGCGTCAGTAGCACGCACGGGTAAACACGGGCGATTGCCAGCCCAAGTCCCAGCATGCCGTTGAAAATGGGCGTCAGTTCGGCGGCAATCATCGCAGGGTTCCGGACGCGGCCATCATGTTGAAGGCGGACTGCGCCAGCTCCACCATTTGCAGGCCAATCCAGCGGCCGCTCAGCGCCAGCGTGGTACCCACTGCCACCAGCTTGATGGCGAAGGGCAGGGTCTGATCCTGGAGCTGAAACACCGCCTGCAGCAGGGACACCACAATGCCCACCAGCACGGCGACCACCAACGGCGGCGCGGAGAGCACAACCACCATCAGCACCGCCTGCTTAAACATGTAGATCATGTCCATAACGTCCTCACATATAGCTGTAGAACAGGCCGTCCAGCAGGCGCGTCCAGCCGCTGACCATGACAAAAAGCAGAATTTTGAGCGGCAAAGAGATGGTCATCGGCGACACCATCTGCATCCCCAGCGCCAGCAGCACGTTGGAGACAATCAGGTCCACCACCAGAAATGGGATAAAAATTAAAAAGGCGATCTTGAAGCCGTTTTGCAGTTCGGACAGCACGAACGCCGGGATCAGGATCAGCAGGTTGTCGCGCTGGTGGACGACCTTCTCAGACAGATCTTTCGGCCACATGCGCTGGCTGTTTTCCATCAGGTGCGTTTCCAGGTCCGGGTCGCTGTTGCGCAGCATAAAGTCGGTCAGCGGCTTAATGCCGTACTGCAAGCTGTTCTCTAAGCGCTCGGCGCTGGTGGTATCGAGAGGTTTCTCTTTGAAGCGGGTTTGCATCCCGTCGAATACCGGCGCCATCACGAACAGCGTGGCGGCCAGCGCGATGCCGTAAAGCGCCATGTTGGGCGGCGTTTGCTGCACTCCGATGGCGTTTCGCGTCAGCATCAGCACCATCGAAATCTTGAGAAAGCTGGTGGTGATCATCAGCAGCAGGGGCAGCAGGGAAATTGCCCCCAGCAGGATGGCCAGCGCCAGCGGATTGAATGAGCTGATATTCTCGGCCATCACACGGGTTCCATGGCCGTACCCGCCTGGCGCAGCATGCGGGTGACCTGGAAGCCGAGCGTACCGTTAACGTCCACCAGTTCACCTTTTGCCAGCAGGCTGTTGCCGTGGCACAGCAGCGCCTCACCCGGCGTGACGTGCTGAACCAATACCGTTGATCCCGCGTCCAGCTGCTGTAGTTCGCCGAGCGTCAGCTGCAAGTTACCGCAGCGGATGGTTAAATCCAGCGACAAGTCGTCGAAACTCCCCCGTGTTGTTTGCCATTCCCCGGCGGGTACCACTTCTTCGCCGTCCTGCTGATCGTCGTACTCCAGGGGGGCGTTCGGGTAAGTCATGGTTAGCTCCTCGCTAAACGTAATGTGTAGTAAGTCTCTGTGAGTGGTTTCGCTCGCCAGTTCCAGGTGAACTTGAAATTGTCGCCGTGCCAGCGGCATAACGCCGTGTCCTTCCGGCGAGAAGAACGTCTCTGAGGGCAAAAGCAAATCTCCGCTGGCCAGGCGGCGGGCGGCACCTGAGGAAAGCTGGAGTTTGCCAACGGTCAGCGGTAACTGAAGCGGAAATTCTGGGTTGAGTGGGGCGATCAGCCGCTGCCAGGCGGGATGCCGGGCAAGCTGATGCAGCGTGTCCCAGGAGAGCGACAACAGCGTACTGGCCTGGGCTTCGCCGAGAAAAACCTCAAAGCGCAGCGTGATGTCAGGTTGTTGCCGTTCTTCGGCAGGCTGCAGAAACTCAAAGAGTTCGGCCAGTTGGGGGCTGAGCTGTTGGCTGAAATAGCGCCAGTACCAGGCATTGTTCTCGGTGGAAACGCCGGGCAGCGCCGGGCAATCGGCCATCAGTCCCAACACCGGCAGCGGGTCGCTAAAAAGCAGCGTGCCAGCCGCGCAGTGAAAAGCTTCACCCGACATGTCTGACCGGGGCTGCGTTCGGGAAGGTAAGAGGCGAAGTTCACCGGCCAGTTCTTCCCGGAAGAAAGGGAGCCGCCAGCCGCTGCCGATCCAGCGCCGCAGCCGGGCTTCGTCATGTGACTGGGCGGCAAGCATCAGGCGTTTCATACTGCCTCCCGCCGCTTAAAGCGCAGGCGAACTTTTTTCCCCAGACGGCCGCTGAGCGAGCCTTGCCCGTCCTGTTCAAAGCCGCGAACTTTGTCCCAGGCCTCGGCGGAAAAGCCGAGTGCAATATCCAGCACATCGCCATTGGCCGGGGTCACTTGCGCCACCACTTCACCTAAATCCGGTAGCAGCAGACTAAAACGCGCGGGCAGGCTTTCCTGTTGTTCAATACCTTGCACCAGGTGTGATTCCAGCATGGCGCGCAGGGCGGAAGACTGGGATTCACTGGCCTGCTGCGGCTGCTCAGCACCGCCGAGCGAGCCGTCAAACAGATTGAGCGCCAGAATGGGCATCACCGGGGCTGGTTCATCGTCGGACAGGAGATCGCTGAACTCTTTTTCATCCCGCGACAGTTTCTGGCGATCGCTGGCCCGGCTGGACGAAGACGCGCTGCGAGCGGGCATCTGCGGCATGAAGGGCGTGTTATTCCCCGGCGCGCGTGGTGTGCGAGGTGCAGGCGTTTGCGGGCTGTTTTCCGGCTGGTGGTGTGGCTGCGGAGCAGGATGAGCCTGCTGCCAAAGTTTCGGCTGCGGGTGAGCGTTTTTTAGCGCGTGGTGAATCATAAAGCGTTCCCCTGATTTTGGTTGAGCAAATACTCCATTTTTTCGATGTCCCGCTGGCAGCGCTGCACGGCTGACTGCGCGGCGGTCAGCCGTTCCTGTTGCTGTTGCACCTCTGCCTGTAGCTGGTGCGTGTGCTGAATTTGTTGAATCACCCCCGCGCGGCTGGATTTCTCAACGTCCAGCGTCTCCCGCAGGTCGTTAAGCGGCTGCGTGACGCCCGCGTGCTGCGGCACAAAATCATTGCGCAGCTGCAAATAGCCGATTTTCTTTTCTGCCAGCTGCTGTTCGCCCTGTTCGACGGCCTGCTGGCAGCGCCGGAGCTGCTGTTCGTGCTGGCGCTGCTCGCTTTCACAGCGGCGTAAGCGCCGCCGCCGGATGGGCAGCAAAAGCGTCAGCACCTGCTCGAGGGCAACCTGCTGCGGATCGGGTGAGAGCGGTGTTTCGGCCTCGCTATAACGGCGCATAAGCAATCACCTCCTGTAGCTGCTGGCGGGTGTCGACGAAGTCACTCGGGGCGTGGTTGGCCTGGCGTAAAAACGCATTGATGGCCGACTGAGATTGCACGGCGGCATCAGTCATCGGGTCATTTCCCGGTTGGTATTCGCCGAGGCGAATTAGCATTTCGACCTGCTGGTATGCCGACATCATCTGGCGCAGCGTGCTGGCTTCGGCAATATGTTCTCGTGGGACGACGTTGCTCATGGTTCGGCTCAGGCTGGCCAGCACGTCCACGGCAGGATAGTGCCCGCGCTCCGCCAGACGGCGGGTTAAGACAATGTGGCCGTCTATCAGCGAGCGGACTTCGTCGGCCACGGGATCGTTCATTGAGTCCTGTTCAATCAGCACCGAATAAAGGGCGGTGATGGAGCCGCGCGAGGTTTTCCCGGCGCGTTCAAGCAGCCCCGGCAGCAGGGTATAGACCGACGGAGGCAGTCCGCCCCGGCCTGGCGGTTCGCCAAGCGCCAGGCCAATTTCACGCTGGGCGCGGGCAAAGCGCGTCAGCGAGTCGATAATCAGCAGGACGTTTTTGCCTTTGTTACGGAAAGCCTCGGCAATGGCCGTGGCGGTAAACGCCGCGCGGGCGCGTTCCATACTGCTGCGGTCAGAGGTGGAGCACACCAGCACGGTGCGTGAGCGCAGCTCGGCGTCCAGCTCGTGGTCGAGGAATTCGCGGAGTTCGCGGCCACGTTCGCCAATCAGGCCAAACACAATGGCATCGCACGGTGTGTTGCGTGCCATTTCAGCAAGCAGGGTCGTTTTGCCGCAGCCAGCCCCGGCGAAGACGCCCACACGCTGGCCCACGCCAATCGTCAGCACACCATCGATGGAGCGAATGCCCGTCGGCAGCGGAGTATCAATCCGCGGCCTGTCCGTAGGTGGGGGCGCGTCGCCGAGCACGCCCCGGGCGTCCGGTGTTTCGCTGGCTAGTGCAAAAGCAGAAAGGCTGTCTTCGTCAATGGCGCGGCCAAAACCATCCAGCACGCTACCAAATAAGCTGTCTGATACGCTAATAGAGTGGGGCTGAAACAGCGGCGTGACGCGGGCGCCCTGGGCAATGCCGTCCAGCGGCCCCAGCGCAGAAAGTAAAGTGTGGCGCGGGTTAAAGCCGACCACTTCGGCCATCACTTCGGTATCACCGCTGCGGCTGATTAGACACAGGTCGCCGATGCGTGCCTGCGGCAAACTGCTTTCCAGCAGAATGCCGCTGATGCCGGTGATGCGCCCGTGGGCGCTGACGGCGGAAAGCTGGTTAAGCGAACGGTGGCGCTCTGCAAACCAGCTGTTGAGGTCGTTCTGATAGCGCACCATTACCATTTCACCGCGATGTTTTCCTTGCCGCCAAACTGCACGCTGTCGCCGGTAATGCCGGTCAGGCGCAGGCCGTTACGTTCGTCGCCGACAAACAAGCGCTGCCCGTCCTCGGTCACGATGTTGGCGTGCGGCCCGGCAGTAATTTGCACGATATGGAAGGGCAGCACGGCCTCGCGCACTTTGGTTTGGTTGGTCAGCATCACCTTGAGCTGATAATCGCTGCGAATGCTGTCCACCATGCGGCTGACAATCGGCAACTGGTTTTCCTGCAAATCGCCGGTGAGCGTAATCCCCTGCGGCGTGCTGGTCAGCTGCACTTTGTTATAGAGCTCCCGCTCGCGCAGATCCTGTTCCACCACGCTGCGCAGTTCGTTGCTATTGGTGATCGCCGGTTTAATTTGCGGCTCGTCGTCGCTGTTTTGCTGGGCGATGCCGGGCTGCAGTACCCAACTAAAGATGGTAAAGGTCAGCAGCATCAGGCTGGATAAGGTGAATATTTGCGCCCAGCGGGGCAGAATTCTTGCCAGCAGCGAACGGCGTGTGGCCGGAGCCGGTTTGCTTTGTGTTCCGCCGACAGGTTCGCGTATGGCGGATTCTGGCTGACTCGGGCTGACAGCAGGCAACGGCGGTGGCGGGCGGTTATCCCATTCGTCGTCAGCGGCAGCAAGCGTCAGCCAGACGCCGCCGACGGCGAAGATTTCACCGGGCTGCCAAAGCTGTTGGGCGCTCAGGCGTTCGCCGTGGCGGTGGCAAACGGTGCCCTCCATCGGCGTGAGCATCCAGCCTTCGGCGCTGCGGCTTAGCAGAGCGTGGCTGGCTTTAATACCGCCATCGTTGAGCTGCAAATCGCTGTCGGCGGCGTTACCTAACTGCCAGCGTTCGCCGCTTAACGGCAGCGCCGCGCCTTCATGTAATCCGTTTAATACTCTCAGCTCATACATGGCAGCACCCTTTATGCAGTGAAGGCGTCAAGCGCGTTTTCGTGAATATCAATGCGCCCCAGCACGTTGACCGGCAGGTTAAATTGCAGCTCGGCGAACGACAGCACCGGGACGTGATGGAATTCGTCCTGAATGAGCAGGCGCAGCGGGCTACGTAAATCCTGGGCGGACAGCAGCACGCTGGTTTGCCGCTGGAACAGGGGGAACACTTCCCGCAGCTGCTCCAGCAGCAGGGCGTGTTTGTCCTGGCTTAGAGCGAAGAAGGTTTCGTTCTGCGTCTGGCGCAGGCTGTCGCGCAGGATCTCTTCGGTTTCCGGCGTCAGCAGCCAGACCTGTATCCCGCCGTCGTGGCTGTACTGGTGGCAAATGTGTTCTTTGATGTCGATGCGAACCTGGTCGACCAGCAGGCCCACATCGCGCTCGTGCTGGCCATGCACAATCAGCGATTCGGTAATGCTGCGCACCGAACGCAGCGAAATACGTTCGGCCACCAGGCGCTGCAATACGGCGCTCAGGCGGGTGATCGGGAAGATGCGCTGGAATTCCTGCGCCAGCTCCGGCAGGTCCATCTCCAGCCACGAGATAATGGCGCGGGTCTCCTGCAGGCCGATAAAGCGCGGGCCGCTGGCAAAGAGCGCTTCTTCCATGCGGGCCAGCAGCAACTGGTGCGAACTCCAGGATTCCATCTGGAATTTATCCAGTAGCGGATCGTTTTCTTCCAGCCACGCCCAGCCTTTTTCCTGCGGATAGGTTTCGGTGCTGAGTTCGGTGCCGGTCTCTTCCTGGGCCAGCAGGCGGTAGTCCAGCGCCCGCTTGCTTGAGGTAAAGGTGCCAATCACTTTCGGCACTTCATACACCAGAAAGCGAAATTCATCGTCAGGCTGGTACGGCGAAAAATCGATGTTGAAGACCGGCAGCGTGAAGCCGTACTGGTTCACGATTCGGTTCCGCAGGCGACGAATGTCTTCGATAAGCGCCATGGCCGCCGGGTCACCCGCGCGAGCCGACGAGAAGCTGAGGACAAACAGGCGGCTGGGGTTGAAGGTACGAATATCTTCTTCGCCGTTGGCTTCCGGGGCGACAACTTCGCCGCCGGTGCTGGTGGCCGCCGCGCGTTTGGCGCGCCACAGCTGGAACAGCCCCGAGCCCAGGGTGATGATGCCGAGCACGATAAATACCGCCGTGGGCATGCCCGGCAGCAGGCTGAAGCAGAACATGCCGATGGCGGACATGATCCACGCCTTGGGCTGATTGGTCAGCTGGTCGCTGATTTCGCGGCCAATGTTGTTGTTGGGGATATCCTCGTTGGCCGACACGCGTGTGATCATCATCCCGGCGGTCAGGGAGATAAGCATCGCCGGGATCTGGTCAATCAGGCCGTCGCCGATGGTCAGAATGGAGTAGACATTGGCGGCATCGCCCGCGGCCATGCCCAACTGCAGCACGCCAATACAAAAGCCGCCCACCATGTTGATGCTGAGGATCACGATCCCGGCAATGGCATCGCCTTTCACGAACTTCATGGCGCCGTCCATTGCCCCGAAAAGCTGGCTCTCTTTCGCCAGATCTTCACGTTTGCTTTTGGCCTGCTGGACGTTAATAAGCCCGGCGCGCAGGTCGCTGTCGATAGACATCTGCTTGCCCGGCATGGCATCGAGGGTAAAGCGGGCGGCCACTTCGGCGATACGCTCCGAGCCTTTGGTGATCACCAGGAAGTTCACCACCGTCAGGATCAAGAACACCACCAGCCCCACCGCCAGGTTGCCGCCGACCACAAAGTTGCCGAAGGCGGTGACGATATGCCCGGCGTTTTGCTGCAGCAGGATCTGGCGCGTGGTGGAGATAGACAGCCCGAGGCGGAACATGGTGGTCAGCAGCAGCACCGCCGGGAACGTGGTGAACGCCAGCGGTTTAGGCAGGTACATCGCCGTCATGATAAGCAAACACGACACGCTGATATTGACCGCAATCAGCACGTCAATCAGCCCCAGCGGCAACGGGATGATCAGCATGAACACCACCGCCAGCGCGATGAAAGCCCCGACGACTTCGGAGCGTTGCATGGCGGTAATTGCCAGCCGGTTAAGAAGGTTAAACAAAGCGTTCATGGCTATTCAATCCTGGTGAAGTCCGTTTACTGCGCCAGCTGGCTGCGTTTTTCCCACGCGGCGTATTCGCCGTTCAGGGTGCGCAGCAGAAGCAGGGCGTTGCTGCGGGTTTCATCATTCCCGCCCCAAATTTTTTCCGGCAGCGCCTGAAGCAGCGTCAGCAGACCGTTGAAAAAGAGCGACTGCTGCAAGGGTTTTTCACCCACCACCTGCAGTCCAAGCTGGGTAAGGTCGCGGGAATAGAAGCCGTTGCGGCACATGCTGAGCAAAGAGCGCGTCATGACATCGGCCCCCATCGTGACGTGGGAATATTTGCTCTTCAGACGGTCGAGGAACTGGGCGACTTCCGACAGCGTGTGCGTAATTGCGCGGGTGTCGTTCAGCCCGGAAAGCAGGCGGCGCAGGGCCGTCGGCGGGGCGGAAGGGGCCAGCGCGGCGATGTCATCGGAAAGCGCGCGCTGTAATGTGCGCAGTGCGGGCACGAAGCCGTCGACGCCAAACTTGTCCAGCAGCACGTCCATGATGTTGTCGGCGGACTGCTGGTTGATCACGCCGCTGTAATAGAGCTTGCGCATTTCGCGCTTCTGCGCCGGATCGCTACTGAACGCGGCAATCGCCGGGGCGGTATTCACCCCCGCGTTAATTTTTTCCGGGTGCTGCTGTTGCAGGTCGGCAAGCATTTGCTCGACGCGTGCCGCCAGCGCCGGATTGCTGCCGTTGCGCAGACGCATCGCCATCAGGCTGAGGGTGACAAATGCGGAGGCCGGGTCGTGATTGGCCTGTTCGAGCAAATCATCCAACGTCGGGGTCTTCCCGTCGCCACCCGACAACATCCGTTCGAAAACCGATTCCTGCTCGGCCTGCTCTTTCCCCGACGGGCTTTCCAGCAGTTTCCCCAGCTCCACAAGGTGAGTGACCTTGATAGCCGCCACGGAGATACGGCGCAGCTGGGTGGCCTGCGTGCGTTGCTCCTCGTGTTTGATTTTCTGCTCGATGCTTTCCGCAAAGGTCGATGCCATCGACTCCTGGGCGGCACCGGGCCGCTGCGGCGCGGGTGCTGCACGGGTAGCGGACGATGAACTACTCGCCGCGCTCTTGTCGTTGTTAGTGTCGCTGATTAGCTCATCGACCAGCGCGTCCGCCTGTTCGGTTTCGAGACGCAGATTATGGTGATGGTGGTGCTGGGGGATTCTCATGTTCATTGCGGTGTGCCTTACCCGATTCGCCTGTCAGTGTGTGGGCTAAGGCCTGGGGCGGTTCCCCGATAAATAAAAAATTTCCGCCGCTGGGGATGTGTAAAAAGTTGCACAAACTCGTTTTCTGGCTGTGTGTGTTTTTGCTCATATTAATCTGATTTGTAAAAATTAAACGTTAATAATCAGTATGTTAACTTGGTGTTTTTCGCTGGCATGGCACTTGCTATAGGACGAACTCCTGAATCTATTCCATAAAAGGTGTTCACTATGTCAGCAATGTTTGATTTCGAATCACAGGTTTTCCCGGATGCACAGTCTGCTTTTGAGTCCAACGTTGTGCAGGGCGAGTTTCCGGTGGTTAACTGGGAGCGCGTGATGCGCGACAACGAACAGCGGCTGTATAATTTTATTCGTAAACGCGTGGCAAACTTTGCCGATATAGAAGACCTTGTGCAGAACACCTGGTATGAGGTGATCCGTAACAAGCACAAGTTTTGCGGCACATCGCGCCCGGAAACCTGGATGTTCGGGATTGCGGTAAACCTGGTGAAAAATCACTATAAATCGGTCAAAGTGAGCTATCTGCACGATGAGTTAAACGATGATGTGCTCGGTACGCTGCTGCATTCGGAGCAGCCGGAAGGGGTGACTGAGGGTAAGGACATCCTGTCGAAAGTGTTGCAGCGCATTGCGCAACTCCCTGAAGATTATCAGCAATTATTACAGCTGATCGTTGATCACGATATCAGCTACCAGGAAGCGGCTGACCGGATGACTATTCCTATCGGTACCGTGCGTTCCCGTCTTTCCCGCCTCCGGCAGTCTTTGAAACAGGATCTGGGGTGGGACAGTCTGAACTGAGCGAGCGGTGCTTCGTTACTCCCTGAACGAGAAGAATCACACTCTATGAAACAAGACGGCGGGCCGCACCCACGGCCCAATGATACTCAGGCATTGCTGAGCGCCGCTTTCAATAGCATGCGCGAGCTGGTTTTCATTGTTGACAGGGATTTCAATATTGTTTTTGCCAACCACAAGGCGCTCAGTCTTTGCCAGCCGGAAGATGCCGGCCAGGCAAGGGCCGGGCATCTGGTGGGCGAAAATATTTTTACCCGGCTGAGAGGCTATGGCGATCTGCCGCTGCTGGCGGTGGTTGAGCAGCAGTTAGATCGGCCAGAACATTCGCCTTACGGCGATAAAATTAACGCCCGGTTTCAGGCGGCAACGCAGGCTATCCCGGTTGAAGTTTGCCCGAGCCGCTTCGAGTTTCAGCGGCAGAACTGGGTGATGATGGTGGTGTGCGATACTCGCTATCGTAATGATATTCATCGTTTTTACTACGATCGTGAAAACGAACTTCGCGACATTCTGGACAATATGCCGGATGCGATTCTGCGTGTGGACAGTGAACAGAGGCTGCTCTATGCCAACGAAACGGCGCTACAGTGTATGCCCAAGAGCGCGGCGGCCATCGGGCTGAAGATAAATTCGCTTATCGGGGATTCGACGCTGATGGAGCAGATCAGCTGGTCGTTGCAGCTGGTGCTGAATAAGCATATTCAGCTGGAGGCCGTGCTGCACGGCGTGCGGTCCGACTTGCGGGTGTCGAGGATTTACCAGGCGCGTTTTATTCCTGAATTTACCCAGCAGCAGACGCTAAAGTCCGTGTTGGTGATCGCTCGCCCTGCCTCCCGGCAATATTTTGCCGAACAGCAGGTGCGGCAGACTCACGAACAGCTGCGGCAAATGACCCAGAAACTACAAAGTAGCGTCGAAAACGAACGCAAACATATGGCGCGGGAAATCCATGATGAGTTGGGCCAGCACCTGACTTCGCTGCGGGTGGGGATTTCTCTGCTGGGTCAGAACCATCCTGCGCTGCAGCATGAAGTCGAACCGCTCACGCAACTGGTGGATGGCACCATCAAAGTGGTGCGAGATATCGCCACCCAGCTGCGCCCGGCGGTGCTGAATATGGGGCTAAAGCCCGCGCTTATCTGGCTGCGGGACCAGTTCAACAAGCACCGTTCCGGCGTGTGTACGCTGACGATTCAGCCGCTGCCGGTGTCGCTGTGTGACGATGAGGTCACCGCGATTTTTCGCGTGGTGCAGGAGTCGCTCACTAATGTGCAGCGGCATGCCAAAGCGCGGGAAGTGGAGGTGAAGGTGCTCACAAGGGGCAACGTCGTGCTGATTTGTATTAATGACGACGGGCAAGGGTTTGACCCCGGCCAGGTATCAGATGGGGCCTTTGGATTATTGAGTATGCGGGAGCGCTGCATGATGAAAGGTTGGACGTTTAACATCCACAGTTCGCCGGGCAAAGGGAGCTGTGTGCATATCGAGATCCCTTATGCCCTGCCGGCTCCGGCTAAAGTTTATGATAGCGAATAGCAAACTTGATGATGTCGGCGTTGTTGTCGAACTGCATTTTTTCCATCATCCGGGTCTTGTGGGTGCTGACCGTTTTGTTGCTGATGCTTAGCGTTTCTGCGATGCCATTGATGTTTTCGCCGCTGCTCAGCAGGCGGAGGATCTGCTTCTCGCGCTGGGATAGCGTGGCGTAGCGGCGAAGCTGGTCGTTTTCCTGAGTTGAAAAGACGATAGCTTCCGCCAGCGAAGGGTCTATGTAGCGTTGGCGAGAGGCGACGCGATGGATAGCGTGCAGCAGCGTTTGCGGAGCCTGATCTTTAGTAATGAACCCGTGGGCGCCGCTGGCGAGGACCATTTGGGCGATTTGCGGCTCGTTGTGCATGCTCAACACCAGCACTGGCAGCATCGGCCACAGGCGGGTGATTTGCTGTACCAGCTCCGGCCCGGAGTCGCCGGGCATGGAGAGATCCAGCAGCAGGACATCAACATCGATTTCCGTCAGCAGCGACAGCACCGTTTTGCCACAGCCCGCTTCCGCCACCACTTTGATTTTCTTATCCAGTGAAAAAATCTGTTTCAGTCCCTCGCGCATCAAAATGTGATCGTCCGCGAGGAGGAGTCTGATTGCCATACCGTCTGTCATCCATAATTTATAGTTATTAAATCGTTCTTTTTTATAAAAATAATTATCACGCACGATTTGCAAAGACGCGTGTTAAATGAACATAGCAGCCTCGCTGCGGCGAATCTAGCTTTGCCGGGGGTGATAAGGTTGCAGCTTGTTACAAGTTCTCCCCGGAACCCGCTCCGTCTGTCTGCCACTTACGCCCCATGTTCCTCACTGAGACAGGTGAAATCATGGTGATTGCAGAGCAGCTTTACCACAAACTCCAGCCGCTGTTTAAACAGCTGAATGCCCCCGGCATGGTGTTCAACGCCCAGGGCTACTACTCGTTAACCCTCGACGGCGGCCAGCAGGTTTTCCTGGAGCTGACGGAAAACCTGACGCTGGCAATGATGGGCCTGCTGGCGCTGCCGGACAATCCCGGCGAGGCGCTGCTTCTCGAGCTGTTACAGGCCAATCTGAACATTGACCAGCGGCCGGCCATCACCGTTGCTGCCGACAAAGACCGTGCGCAGCTGGTCGTCTGGGCGGCGTTGCCGCTGGACGAGCTGCACCTCGACACGCTGCTTCCCTTGTTGGAGCGTTTGAGCTGGACGCTGTCGGTGATTGGCCGCTGGTGCCAGCCTGCCGCGCCGCGCGAGCGCCAGGCAACGCCAGAGGCAGAAAAAGATCGGCTGCAGCGCCGCCAGATTGAAGCGCTGATGCTGCGACGTTAACGCCCCACCAAGGAGAAAAGATGAGTACGATTTCTGCCAGTCATGTTGCACCACATATCGCCATTGAATATCACCGCCCGGAAGATTATCTCGCTGCCGAAAGCGCTTTGCATAAGCTGCTCAGCCGGCCCAATGGCCGAAGCCTGGTGGATGAACTGCGTAATCTCAGCACCCAGGGGCGGTTCGTTAAAGTGAAGGTGACGGCGATGGCGAATACGGTTGCCCGCCCGGTGTTGACCGACTCTCAGGTTCGTCGGTTTCACCTCCCCGGCAGCGAATACGATAAGGCGCACAATAAAAAAGCGACGCAATTAGCCCAAAAACAGCCGCTCGGTAAGAAAGGCGAGGGGACCAGCGTCAGCGTCGACTGGAACCCGCGGCAGTCCGTGGCTATTGACGCCCATGGCCGCCCAAGCCTGCTGGACGATCCTTCGCTGGCTTTTGTGTCGCTTGCCCATGAGCTGGTTCACGGCTACCGCATGATGAAAGGGACATACACCGGAGGGACTTCCGACCGCTACGATACGGGCTCGCCGGCCGGGCAGGAGGAATCCCGCGCGGTGGGCATCGGCAAGTATGCAGGCGAAGCGCTGTCCGAAAACGGTATTCGCCAGGAGCACGGTCTGCCGCTGCGCGGGCAGTACGCCGCAGGGTAAATTCTTCCGCAGCAGGAACCACCGCGCCGCTCTCCCCACATAACCTGTTGACGTAACAACTAAAGTGGGGAGATATCATGCCGTTAAACAACGTTGATACCAGCCTGCGGGTCGATCCTGGCCTGATAAGCGGTAACTCAAACCGACGGGTCTCCATGCGCCTCGCGCTGGAGCCTAATAACACTCAGCATTTCGATTGCACCGTGAACGTGTCGTCGCGCCGGGCGGACGCGCTCTATTACGCCAATAAGGCAATAGATGATACCTGGCGCATTCTGGACATGGGGTCGGGCAACCAAAAGAACCACGTTCGCGCCACGATGGCCGAATCCTATAAGCGAACGCTTCTGTCGCAGAAGGGAACGGGTAACGGGGACTACACCGTGCGCGCCTGGGAGGCCTCTAAGTTTCGGGCGGGCAACTGCGGCGAAATGGCGGCGGTGAATGCGCTATTGCTGGCGAACTCCCGCGTCAAACAGCCCGTATCCGTGGTGCATAACCGCGCAGTAGACCACGCCTTTGTGATCATCGGCGACCCGCGCGAAAACGGGCGGTCTGTGGTGTCTGACCCCTGGCCGGAATTTGGCCGGGCGATGCGAATAGAAGACGCCAAATTTGGCGATACTTTTGACGTAGTGCATTCGTATCCTGTTGGCCACAGGGACGATGATGTCCGCGAGAAGCTGCTGCGTGGGGAGAAAGCGACGCAGGCGGAAGTGGATAAAGCGTTCCGCAAGGCCGCGCCAAAACTCGCCAAGCTCAGCCCTGAAAAACTGCGTGACTCGGTGGTGGCGGGGCCAGGATACGTGCAGCGCCATGCCTCCAATAACCTGGGGATTCAGTACAATGGCACCGACAGCCGCGGCGTTGTGCAGCACTTTGACCAGTCGCTGTCCGTCGGGCAGATGCGCTCCCGAATGATCGGGCCGCAGGCGGCGGTAGATGCGCAGCAGCGTGGAACGCCTGCGCCTACGTTCACCAGTAACGACAGGCCTCGTCAGCGCACGGAATCGTTCGCCGCAGAATCGTCTTCCCGTGGTCGTCGTCCGAGAACGGCATCCAATGCAGTCCCACCCGCAGCGCCTCGCCGCCGGGCAAACTCCGTAGATATTCGTCCGGCCCCGGTGCCGATTTATGCCCCACCGCCTCCCGCGCCGGGAGGAATGTACAGCACGGTTCCGCTGCCGGGTCATGGCCCCGCGTTCAACTACGGCCCGCCGCCTGCAGCCGCGCCGGTTTACAGCTACGGCCCGCCGCCCGCCGCCGCACCGGTTTACAGCTATGGCCCGCCGCCGATGCACGCCCACGCGCCTGTGCACCCGATGGCCAGCCGACCGGTTTACCGTGAGCCGCCTGTTATCCCGCCTGATGTCTATGGCACCGCGCCAGCCCCGACCCGGACGCGGCCTCGCTCTAACTCAGTCACTGCCGCTTTCCGGCGAATTATAGGTAACTAACGATGCCCGCACCTTCAAAATTAGCGCAAATTTTGCAGCCGCTGTTGACCGATGAGCTTGGGCAAAGAGTTGAGCTTGAGAATGCAGAAGGCTATTCCGTTGAGCTTGGCGAGGGCGTGACGCTGGAGATCAGTGAATCTCCGGTTGGGCACCTGCTGCTGAGCTGCATGTTGCCCGTTCAGCCCACCCGGCTTAGCGACACCGACACACTCACGGTGCTGCTGCAGGCCAATTTGCTGGGGATGGATTATCCCCCGGTGCTCACCGGGCTGCTGCCCGACCAGCAGCAGGTTGTGCAGTGGAGTAGCCTGCCGTTCCATCAACTGGAGCCGGAAGTGCTGAAGCGGCTATTTAACCGTTTTGCGCAGCAGGCCGAAAAGCTGGCCGCGTGGTTAGTGTAAAAGCGGTCTCCACGTTTTAGCCGCCCCTGTGCGGTTAAAACGTTTTTCTGAATGCACCTCCCAGAAGAGGCAAAAAACGGCAGGGTCAGGGGAGTAAAAGTAAAACAATAGTGGCTGTTTATACAGTATCTCGTCATAATTCGGGCCACAGACGCCGTTCTGTGACTTAAATTATTCAGAGAAAGAAGTGAAGTTATGGCTTTGTCGTCGGCGCAAAAAGCGCAAATCGGTGCCTGGTATAAGGCGTTACAGCAGCAGATCCCGGATTTTATTCCGCGAGCGCCTCAGCGGCAGATGATCGCCGAGGTGGCGAAGACCCTTGCCGGTGAAGAAGGGCGGCACCTGGCTATTGAAGCGCCGACCGGCGTCGGCAAAACCCTCTCTTACCTGATCCCCGGCATTGCTATTGCCAGAGGGGATCAGAAAACCCTGGTGGTCAGCACCGCCAACGTAGCGCTGCAGGACCAGATTTACAGCAAAGACCTGCCGCTGCTGCGCAAAATCATTCCCGACCTGAAGTTTACCGCCGCCTTTGGGCGTGGGCGTTATGTGTGCCCGCGCAACCTGGCCGCTCTGGCGACCGACAATTTTACGCAGGGCGATCTGCTGGCGTTTCTGGACGATGAGATGTCGCCTACCAGCAAAGCCGAACAGCAGCGCTGCGCCAAACTTAAAGCCAGCCTCGACGGCTATAAATGGGATGGGCTGCGGGATCACACCGATGAGGCGATTGACGACGATCTCTGGCGGCGGCTAAGCACCGATAAAGCCAGCTGTCTGGGGCGAAACTGCCACTGGTATAAAGAGTGCCCGTTCTTTGTGGCGCGCCGGGAAATCGACGAAGCGGAAGTGGTCGTGGCTAACCACGCGCTGGTGATGGCGGCGCTGGAAAGCGATGCGGTGCTGCCGGAGGCGAAAAATCTGCTGCTGGTGCTGGACGAAGGCCATCATCTGGCGGACGTAGCCCGTGACGCGCTGGAAATGAGCGCGGAGATAACGCCGGGCTACAGCCGCCTGCAGCTCGACCTGTTCAGCAAGCTGGTGGAAACCTGCATGGCGCAGTTCCGGCCCAAAAGCCCGCCGCCGCTGACCGTGCCGGAACGCCTGACCAATCACTGCGACGAAGTGTACGAGCTGCTGCAGTCGTTTAACGCGATCGTTAGCCTTTGGCTGCCGGGGGAACGGGAAGGCGAACACCGCTTTGAAATGGGCGTCCTGCCCGAAGAGATCATGGTGATTTGCCAGCGCCTCGCGAAACTGATGGAGGCGCTGCGCGGCCTGTCGGAAGCGTTGCTTAACGATCTTAGCGAAAAAACGGCCAGCCACGATATCGTGCGTTTGCACCGGGCTCTGCTGCAAATGAACCGGGCGTTAGGCTTCTTTGAAGCGCAGAGTAAGCTGTGGAAGCTGGCGGCGATGGAGCAGGCCTCCGGTGCGCCGGTGTCGAAGTGGGTGACGCGCGAAGTTCGCGAGGGGCAGCCGCATTTGTTCTTCCACTGCGTGGGGATCCGCGTCAGCGATCAGCTGGAGAAAATGCTGTGGCGCAAAGTGCCGCATGTGATTGTGACATCCGCCACGCTGCGCTCGCTCAACCGCTTTGACCGCCTGCAGGAGATGAGCGGTCTGCGCGAGAAAGCGGGCGACCGGTTTATCCATCTGGACTCGCCGTTTAACCATATTGAGCAGGGGAAAATCGTTATCCCCAAAATGCGCTTTGAGCCGCTGATGGAGCACGAGGCGCAGCACATTGCCGAGATGGCCGCCTTCTTCAGGGCGCAGCTGGCGAAAGGCGAACATAAAGCGATGCTGGTGCTGTTCGCCAGCGGCCGCGCCATGCAGCAGTTTTTAACCCACGTTACCGATCTGCGGCTGATGCTGCTGGTGCAGGGCGATCAGCCCCGTTACCGGCTGGTGGAGCTGCATCGCCAGCGCGTTCAGGCCGGGGAAACCAGCGTGCTGATTGGCCTGCAATCTTTTGCCGAGGGGCTGGATTTGAAAGGCGAGCTGCTGACCCAGGTGCACATTCATAAGATTGCCTTCCCGCCGGTAGACAGCCCGGTGGTGGTCACCGAAGGGGAGTGGCTGAAAAGCCTCAACCGCTATCCTTTTGAAGTGCAGAGTTTACCCAGCGCCTCTTTTAATCTGATTCAACAAGTTGGGCGTTTAATTCGCAGCCACGCCTGCTATGGTGAGATAGTCATTTACGACCGCCGCCTGCTGAGTAAACGCTACGGCGAGCGTCTGCTGGCCGCGCTGCCGGTGTTCCCGATTGAACAGCCCGACGCGCCGGAAGCAAAAGTGATAATAACGACGCCGAAACACACTGTACGGCGCAAACGTGTGAGCAAGAAATAGCAAGGAGAGTCTGAATGGACTATCGCAAAATCATTAAAGAAATTGGTCGTGGGAAAAACCACGCCAGAGATCTCGATTTTGATACCGCGCGAGGGCTGTATAGCCACATGCTGAAGGGCGAAGTGCCTGAGCTTGAGCTGGGCGGGGTGCTGATTGCCCTGCGTATTAAGGGCGAAGGCGAAGCGGAGATGCTCGGTTTTTATGAGGCGATGAAGCAGCATGTCATTACGCTCACGCCGCCTTCTGGCAAGCCGATGCCGATTGTCATTCCTTCCTATAACGGCGCCCGTAAGCAGGCTAACCTCACGCCGCTGTTGGCGCTTTTGCTCAATAAACTTGGCTACCCCGTTGTGGTTCACGGCGTGAGTGAAGATCCCACCCGAGTGCTGACGGAAACTATTTTTACGCTGCTGGGCATTGAGCCGACCCGCCATGCCGGGCAGGCGCAGGCGAAGCTTGAATCTCATCATCCCGTCTATCTGCCGATCGGCGCGCTTTGCCCGCCGATGGAAAATCAGCTGGCTATGCGCTGGCGTATGGGCGTGCGTAACAGCGCGCACACACTGGCGAAACTGGCCACCCCGTTTGAGGAGAATGCCGCGCTGCGTTTGGCGAGCGTTTCTCACCCGGAATATGTCCCGAAAGTGGCGAAGTTTTTTGCGGATATCGGCGGGCGTGGGCTGTTAATGCACGGCACGGAAGGTGAAGTGTATGCCAACCCGCTGCGCTGCCCGCAAATAACGCTGATTGATGGGCAGGGCACCCGTATCGTGAGCGAGCGGCAAGCCGAACATGAAGGTGTTGCGCTGCCATCAGGCAAAGATCCTGAAGTTACCGCCCGCTGGATTGAGCGCTGCGTGGCGGGCGTTGAGCCGGTGCCGCAGTCGCTGAAAATTCAGATGGCCTGTTGCCTGGTTGCCACCGGAGAGGCTGCAACGCTTGAGGCCGGCCTGGCGCGGGTTGCCGAAGTTTTCTGAATACTAAACAAAAAAAAGCCCGCGACAGGCATCGCGGGCAAACAAGGGTAACATCAGGGTTAAACAAGGGTAGTGCAATCAAGGCCGATGAGGGTACCAGCCTTGATGAGGGTATGACTTGAGCGCGGGATTATTTGTAGATAACCGCGGTGCCGCTCATTTGGCCTTCGGTGTTAGCAGAGGTGATCGCGTAAGAGCTTGCGCCGGCGGCTTCTGCTTTAGCGGCCAGTTTTGCTTCCAGGCCGTCCAGAGTTGTTGCGCCAGTGGCGGAAACAACGCCAATTTTATTCAGGTTTTGCGCCTGGGCTTCGTTTACGGATTGGGCAGCGAAAGCACCGAAAGACAGAGTAGAAAGAGCAATTGCAGCTACAGCATATTTGATGGTTTTCATGGCTAAATTCTCGCAGGTTGTTCTGTTAAGGTGACGTTGTTCCGTCGATGTGATTATGGTCACACTTTTCTGCGGAAGAATAAATCGAAGAGAATTGACGACCTTAATCAAAAAAATTGAATTAGTTATAACGTATTGAAATAAATAGTGATTACGGGGTAAATAGTTTCACTGCGTGACGTTAACCCTGGAAACACTTAGTTTGCGCACATTTTGCTACTCTTTTTGTCAACGCTGGTCTTACCTGATGAGCAATCGCTTGCGCCTCTTTTTCAGCCTGATGTTGATGATTTGCGCAGTAAGCTGGCGGGGAAGCTTTTATACTGTTGTCTTTCCTTTTTAACCCGACGGATGAGGTTCGATGGAGATAAAGCTGCACTCCAACGCCACAACAACGCCGCGTACGCGAAAGTACATTCAGGAGTCCGCGAAAACGGACGGTGAGCTGGCGGAGGAGCTGAACATTTCTGTCGATACCGTTCGGCGCTGGCGTAAACGCGACGACTGTTACGACAAATCTCACCGACCGAATACCATTCATCGCGCATTAAGCCACGAGCAGGAGTCGATGCTGGTGTTTCTGCGCGTGCGCCTGGCGCTTTCCCTGGATGAACTTCTCGAAGCCGCTCGTTTGCTGATTCAGCAGGGGATTTCCCGCGCTAGTGTCAGCCGTATGCTGCAAAACTGGCAGCAGTCGCGCATGGCTAAACCGACGCTCAGCCAGACGCCGGGTCATATTGTGCTGGATAGCTTCCCGCTGCCGGAAATCATTAGCCATAAGCAAGGTGAACTGCTGGTGTTCAGCGAAAGAACCTCGGGGTATATGGCCGTTGCGCTACGTGAGCGCGGCAGTGAAGAGGTTCCTGAGCCGTTGGTGGGCTTTCTACGGGAGGGGTTGCCGCTGACCGTGCTTTCCTTAACGGCGAAATCCTGCCCGTTTACGCAGAAGCTTGCCGGAGCGCTGGATGTGCCTTTACATGCGGCGGCGCAGGAGAACTGGCTGGAAAAAGCCGGGCAGGGCAACTACCAGCAGCCGCTGGAGACGCTACTTAACGGCGAGCGCTTTGATAAGCGGCTGGGGCTAGGGGCAGTGCTGCTGGAGTTTGAGGATCTGCTCAATAAAAGGATTATTCGCAGCCGGCTGAAAAACCTGACGCCCGAAGCGTGGTTGAAGCTTCATCATCCCAATCGTTAGAGCGCCCCTTCGGGCGCTTAATTCATGGCAACGCTATTTCCCCTCACACAGAGACAGGAAATACTGCGTCAGCAAATGCGCGGGGCGGCCGCTGGCCTGGGTGAATTTCCCTCGCGACAGCGCGGTACCGCTGACGTCCAGATGCGCCCACGGACGCTGGTGGCAGAACTTACTCAGGAACTGGGCGGCGGATACCGCAATGGCGGCGTTGTTGGGCGGCGTGTTGGTGTAGTCGGCAATCGCACTTTTGACCTGGCCGTCAAAGCTTTCGTCCAGCGGCAGCGGCCAGACGCGATCCTGGGTCAGGTTACCCGCCTGCTGCAGGCGCTGGCTTAGGGCTTCATTGTTACTCATCAACCCTGAAATATCGTAGCCCAGCGCTTTGACTACCGCGCCGGTCAGCGTGGCAACGTCAATCATTTCGGCGGGCTTAAAACGTGCTGCGGCATAGCTGAGCGCGTCGGCGAGAACCAGTCGGCCTTCGGCATCGGTATTAATGATTTCCACGCTGGCACCTGCGTGGGAGCGCACGACGTCACCCGGCATCATTGCTGTGCTACCGGGCATGTTTTCCGCCAGCGCCATAACGGCCACGACGTTAATGGGCAGGTTAAGGCGCTTCACCGTTTCCATCATGCCGAATACCACCGCCGCACCGCACATGTCGTATTTCATGGTGCGCATGCCTTCGCCTTCTTTCAGCCACATGCCGCCGGTATCAAAGGTGATCCCTTTCCCTATGAGAGCATATACCGGCGATTCTTCGTGAGCACCCTGCCAGCGTAGCGTCACCAGCCGGGGAGGGTTGACGCTGCCTTTACCCGTGGCGTGCAGGCAGCCGAGGCCGTGGTCAAAAATAGCCTGCTCATCCAGAATCTCACACTGGGTTTGCGGGTGCTGGCTGGCCCAGGTTTCTGCCTGCAGTGCCACATCCTGCGGGCGGCAATCCAGCGCGGGCAAATCCGCCAGCTGGCGAGAGAGCAGCATGCCCTGGGCGATGGCTTCGGCCTGGGAAGCCAGACGGCGAGCCAGCGCATTGTTGGGTTCGGTAATCAGCCACAGTTCGCCATTGCTTTGCCGCTCGTCTTCGCGATAGCCCAGCTGCGGCAGCTGATAGAAGCGGTTGAAAAGGGCAATTAGCAGCGTGCGCAGGCGAATAAACGTGGTTTCATCCGCCAGATTAAAGCCAGCAAGATCCAGTGCAACGGGCTGCAAAACAGGGGAGGGCAACAGCGTTTCAACGGCAGAAAGCAGCTGGCGAAGCACGGCGGGTTGAGCTATTTCTGCTGAAGGCAGCAGCGACAGCCGCTCACAAATACCCTGTAAACCAAAGATGGTTGTTTGCGGCTCATCGTGGGCAGACATCTCTTCCAGCAAGGGCTGAAGCGCATTTGGCCAGCGGCTTAGCGAGGTGTCCCACAAGATAAGATGGGCGTTGTTAAAGGCTGCATCGGGCGAAACGAGTCTACATTTCATTGGATTACCTCCGCAGTGATGCGCTGTTTGTAGGCGTCCAGCCACTCGCTGTCTGCCGGGCGGATGACCGTGCGGTCGCCGTCCCTGGCGGTAAGAAACACCTGGGCGGGTTGCGCCGGGGTGGCAACAGAGAAGGAGAAGTTGTCGATGGTTGTCGCCGCGCCGTATTCGCCCCGGTTATTCATGCAGACGACGGACAGGTCGCCTGCCCGGCCATAGCGGGCAATCAGTCGGGCTTCAAGATCGTACACGGCGGACTCAGCCGCACGCTGGGGCGACATGCCGCGCGCCATGCGGCTGACGATTTCATAGCTGATACAGCCTTTCATCAGGTCTTCCCCGAGGCCCGTCGCCGTCGCGGCACCCACTTCGCTGTCGGCGTAGAAGCCGGAGCCGGAGACCGGTGAGTCGCCCACCCGGCCAGGGCGTTTCATAAAGAGGCCGCTGGTGGAGGTGGCGACCGACATTCGTTTCTGGCCGTCAAGGGCGATAACGCCCACTGTGTCGTGCCCGGTATACGGGCTCAAGCCGCGATCCAGCGTTTCTCGCTTACGCTTCAGGTAATGGTTGTACGCACGCTCGGTCAGCATGGTTTTTCTTTCGAAGCCCCGGTCTTTAGCCCAGACTTCGGCGCCCTGGCCGACCATAAAACTGTTGAACCGCTCTTCGCTCAGGGCTTTGGCCACCAGAATCGGGTTGGCGATGTTTTTCACCCCGGCGACGGCACCGAGCGCGAGGCTGGTCCCGTCCATAAAGGCTGCATCGAGTTCGACTTCGCCTTGCTCATTCGGCAGGCCGCCATAACCGACCGATTTATAGAAGGGATAATCTTCCACGCATTTAACCGCGTGCACGACGGCATCGCTCGCCGAACTGCCTTGCTGCAGGCGTTCAGCGGCTTCGCCTATCCCTTCCCATGCCATACGCCAGGTGGCGATCGTTCCCCAGTTTGCTGCTAACGTCATGTTTAACTACTCCGTGGCGGGTTTACGTTCAGTCACTTGAGCCGGTGATTCATTGGCCCGATATTGCCGGTCGACCACTTTCAGGAACGGCATATAAATCAGCGCCCCGATGCACAGGTTGATTATCTGGATAACCGCGCCGCTCAGGTGGCCGGTGACGATAAATCCGCTTAACACCGGCGGCAGCGTCCAGGGGATATACACCCCGGTGGTGGTGGCTACCATGCCGATGGACATCGCGATGTACTGCACGGTGACCAGCACCAGCGGCACAAGGTTGAACGGGATCAGCATGACCGGGTTCATGATGACCGGCAGGCCAAAGAGCACCGGCTCGTTAATGTTGAAGATGGAGGAGCCGACGGCCAGGCGCGAAACGTTTTTGATGTGCTGGCTGCGGGCAAACAGCAGCATAGCAATCACCAGAGACAATGTAGCGCCCGCGCCACCCATCCAGATCATGTCGTAGAACTGTTCCGTGACTACGTGCGGCGGCGGCATCCCGGCCTGCGTGGCGGCCAGGTTATCCATTTGGTTTTCCATCCAGAAGGGGCGAAGGATGCCGTTGACCATCGAGCCGGAGTTAATGCCCACCGACCACAGGCTGGTGATGCTGAAGCAGGTGAACAGAGCGCCAATGTAAGAGGTGCCGAAGTGGCGAATAGGCGTCGCCAGCACTTCATACACGAACTGGTGAATGGTGTGGTAGTCGGTTTTGGCGAACAGCACGCGAACCGCCAGCGCGATAATCAGAATCAGCAGCGACGGAATGAGCGCAGCAAAGGATTTCTGCACCGCCGGTGGGACGCCATCCGGCATTTTGATCACCCAGTTCTGGCGCAGCATCCAGGCAAAAAGCTCCGTGCTTGCCAGCGCGCCTAACATCGCCACAAACAGCCCCTTCGATCCCAGCCATTCCATTGGGATAATATTGCCGATGTCCGGGTGCTTAGCGAAAGGCGTGAGGATCAGAAAGCAGGAGAGGGACAAAATGCCCGACGACATTCTGTCGATGTTGTAGCGTTCTGCCAGCCGGTAGGCCACCAGAAAACTGATAAACACCGCCATCGTAGAGAAGATGGCGTTAAAGGGGATCTCAACGGTGGCGGACCACCCCTCACCAAAAACTGAAGCCATAAACTGCTGGTAATGGGTGCTTGGGAAGGACGAGATCACCAGCAGAATGGAACCAACGATAATAAACGGCATGAACGAGATATAGGCGTCGCGAATGGCACCGAGGTGGCGCTGTTGCGCCATTTTGGCAGCCAGGGGCATCAGCCGGGCTTCTAATGCGGCCATCAGGTTTTTCATTTTACCGCTCCGTAAGTAATCACAAGAGACAATTCTTGCGTGCCTCTACCTTAGTGGTTGTTCGGGGCGAATAAAGTGAGTTAATTCACAGATGAGTCACATAAGTATCATATGATTACTTAAATTATTTTAGAGGAAAAGTGCAATAAAAATGCCCCGCAAAGCAGGGCATTATGTTGGCTGGGAAGCGGACTATTTGTAGATAGTGGCGGTCCCGTACAGGCGGTTATCGCCGCCGGCGGAGTTAATCACATAGCCGGTTGCACCCTGTTCTTTGGCTTTTTCCGCCAGTTTGGCCTGCAGATCGTCAAGGTTGCTTGCTTTGGCCGTTACGGTGCCGATAGGTTGCATCTGTCCGACGTTTGCGTCACTCATTTCCTGGGCTGCCATGGAGGCAAAAGGCAGTGCAGCAAGAGAGATAACCGCAGAGAAATACAGCAGTTTTTTCATCTTTACATCCTCTTGAGCGTTGAGAGCAAAACACCTTTTTGTTGTCTGACAATTACAGTCTAGTTCCCCTTGGCACAGACAATGACGCAAAAAATTGATGGACTTGTGCGTGTTTTTTGAACGATAAAACTTGACCGAAAACTGACAAAAAACAGACATGTAGGTGGCTGATATTGTTGGTTTAGCGCGCGTCGGGGCGAACCAGGTCAAAACGCTGCGATTCATCAACCGTGTAATAAGCGGTTGGCCCTCCGGCCCGCAGCACGGGTTGAGCCAGTGCGGTCTGGTAAATACCGTCGATGAGCAAGTGTTCATCGATGTGCACGGCAACCACTTCCCCCAGCACCAGCCAGCTGTTCAGCTCGTCGCCGTCGGCAGAGGTCAGGCGAATACACTGCGACAGGCGGCATTCAAAATTGACCGGGCTTTCTGCCACCAGACTTGCGCTGACCTTCGTGCCTGCAATCGGAGTCAGGCCAGCACGCAGGAACTCATCTTCTCCTCTGGGGAGCGTGACGGAGGTTTCATTCATCCGTTCTGCCAGCGGGCGCGTGGCCAGGTTCCAGACGAATTCTTTGGTGTCGAGGATATTCTGGACGCTGTCTTTCCAGCCGGTGCTGGAAAAACCAATGATCGGTGGACGATAGTTAAAGCAGTTAAAGAAACTGTAGGGCGCGAGGTTGCGCTGGCCCTGCAGGTTGCAGGAGGAGATCCAGCCGATAGGGCGCGGCCCGACAATGGCGTTCAGCGGATCGTGCGGTAAACCGTGGCCTTCCGAGGGCTCGTAGTAATAACGTTTTTTACTCATTACGCACCTGAATTCATGTTGGAAAGGTCAAATCGTCAGCGATGTATTTACCCGACGCGGAGAGCAGAGTATCTTACGCGCCCACACAAGGAGAAGCCCCCAATGAAAACCCCTGCCGACACCAAGCCTGGTTTGCATCCGCGTAACCGTCACCGTAGCCGCTATGACTTTGCCGCATTAACCGCGAGCAGCCCGGCGCTGGCCGAGTTTTTACGCCCGGGGCCACACGGCGACACAACCGTTGATTTCGCAAATCCGCTGGCGGTGAAGGCGCTGAACCAGGCGCTGTTGGCGCATTTTTATCAGGTTAAGCAGTGGGATATCCCCGAAGGGTTCCTTTGCCCACCGGTGCCGGGACGGGCGGATTATATTCACCATCTGGCCGATCTGCTGGCGGAAGGCAACGGCGGCGTGGTGCCTGCCCAGGCTTCCGTCCTGGATGTCGGCGTCGGCGCGAACTGCATTTATCCGCTCATCGGGCAGCACGAATACGGCTGGCGTTTTACCGGCTCCGAGCTGGACGGCGATGCGTTTCGCAGCGCGCAGCAAATTGTAGACGGCAATCCAGAGCTTAGCCGCATGATCCGCCTTCGTCGCCAGAAAAATGCCGACTGCATTCTGGACGGTATTATCCACAAAAATGAAACCTATGATGCCACGCTATGTAATCCGCCGTTCCACGATTCAGTTGAGGCGGCACGCAGCGGCAGCGAGCGTAAGCGCCGCAATCTTGGCCAGGACGCAGGGGCCGCGCTGAACTTTGGCGGTCGCGAGCAGGAGCTGTGGTGCGAGGGCGGCGAAGTAGCCTTCGTTAGCCAGATGATCAAAGAAAGTAAAGCGTTTGGCCGCCAGGTGCTGTGGTTTACGTCGCTGGTTTCAAAAGGCGAAAACTTGCCTGCACTCTACCGCGTGATGCAGGAAAACGGCGTGGTGAAAGTGGTGAAAAAAGAGATGGCGCAGGGACAAAAACAGAGCCGTTTCATCGCCTGGAGCTTTATGGATGATGCCCAGCGTGCACGCTGGGCGAAAACTCGCGGGAAATAAGTTAATCCGTTGGGTTAGCAGGCGGCAGGCACCGGGCCTGCCGCCTGAGAAGAACGTTATGCGACGTGCTGCAGGAACTCGCGCAGGCGCGGGCTCGGCGGGTTGTCGATAAGTTCTTGCGGGTTGCCGTCTTCCGCCACGCGACCTTTGTCGATAAAGATCAGGCGAGAAGCCACTTTCGCGGCAAAGCCAACTTCGTGGGTAACGATAACCATGGTCATGCCTTCTTCGGCCAGGTCCTGCATCACTTTCAGCACTTCATGACGCAGTTCCGGGTCGAGGGCCGAGGTTGGCTCATCAAACAGCATCATTTTCGGCTTCACTGCAAGGGCACGGGCAATGGCCACACGCTGTTGCTGGCCACCAGAAAGCTCTGACGGATAGTGATGCGCGCGTTCCGCCAGGCCAACCTTCGCCAGCAGCTCTTTCGCCAGCTTCTCAGCCGCATCTTTTTTCATGCCGCGGACGCGAATCGGACCGAAGGCGACGTTTTCCAGCGCCGTCAGGTGCGGGAACAGATAGAACTGCTGGAACACCATGCCAGCTTCCTGACGAATCAGGCGATCGTCTACCTTCGGATCATTCACTTTCAGGCCGTCAACAATCAGGTCACCGCTGGTGATCTCTTCCAGCTTGTTGATGCAGCGCAGCAGGGTCGATTTGCCGGAGCCGCTTGGCCCGATAATCACCACCACTTCACCCTGTTTGATGTTCAGGTCAATATTGTGCAGCACCTGGGTTTGGCCAAAGTGCTTAGAAACGTTTTTAAATTCAATCACAGGATTTTCATCCTTCTTTCAAGGCGACGCAGCACGAAGCTCAGCACCAGAGTAATAATCAGATAGAAGACCGCAACGGCGCTCCAAATCTCCAGCGCGCGGAAGTTACCGGCGATAATTTCCTGACCCTGACGAGTCAGCTCTGCTACACCGATAACGATGAACAGCGAGGTATCTTTGATGCTGATGATCCACTGGTTACCCAGCGGCGGCAGCATACGGCGCAGTGCCAGTGGCATAATGACGTGACGGATGGTTTCACGTTTTGATAGCCCAAGCGCAAGGCCCGCTTCCTGGAACCCTTTATGAATAGAGAGCACCGCACCACGGGTGATTTCTGCGATGTAGGCTCCGGAGTTGATCATGATGGTGACGACCGCCGCGCTGAACGGATCGATACGCAGATCGGTAAAAGCCATCGGCAGGGCGAAGTAGATAAACATCACCTGCACCACAATTGGCGTGCCGCGAATCACTTCGATGAAAACAAGCGCTACGTGGTTGGCAATCCAGCCGCCGTAGGTACGAGCAAAGCCCGCCACTAAACCAATTACTAAACCGCCGCAAAGACCCAGGATAGAAATCCATAGGGTCATCTTAGCGCCTTCAAACAAGATGGGAATTGCAGGCCAAATGGCGCTCCAGTCAAACTGCATGATGTGTTCCTGTTGTCTACCGTGATTCACCTCTTGGGCTTTCAGGCCGGGGCCTGGCAGCGTGAGAGGCGTTTAATAATAAGAGGGGCGAAAGGCGCCCCTCAGAACTTATTCATACTTAGAATTATTATTTAGGTTCGGTACCGAACCATTTTTTGTAGATTTCGTTGTACGTGCCGTTCTCTTTCAGGGTTTTCAGCGCGCCGTTGATTTTGGTGCGCAGTTCGTCGCTGCCTTTAGGCAGAGCGATACCGTACTGCTGGGCTTCCAGAGACTCACCTACGGCTTTGAACTGACCGTTACCGGCGGTTTTGATGAAGTACAGGATGTTTGGCGTGTCGTGCAGAACCGCGTCAGCGCGGTTGGTGCCCAGTTCCATGTAGGCGTTGTCGATGTTCGGGAACTGACGCAGGTCTTTGGTTTTGATGTTAGCTTTTGCGTAATCAACGGAACCGGTGCCGCCTTTAACAGCAACCACTTTACCGTCCAGATCTTTCACGCTTTTGATGTCGTTGTTATTGGCTTTGACCATCACCAGCAGGCCGCTTTTGTAGTAGCCGTCGGAGAAGTCGATCGCTTTTTCGCGCTCAGGGGTGATGGTGATCCCGGCCAGCGCCAGGTCAACGTTTTTAGTTTGCAGGGCAGGGATAATGCCGCTGAAGTCCATTGGCTTCAGGGTATAGTCCAGCTTCAATTCTTTGGCGATAGCCGCCCACAGATCCACGTCAAAGCCGACATACTGATCGCCTTGTTTAAATTCAAAAGGAACGAACGCGGTGTCGGTCGCAACGACCAGTTTTTTATCTGCGGCATGGGAAGATACAGCGAAAGCCAGGGTAAGTGCAGCCAGTGAAACTTTCAAAATCGACTTCATAGCATTTCCTTTGTTAATCCACGGGGCGATCCCCTGCGTCAGCGGCGACTCATGAAAGAATCGTGCCAAATTTGCAACTTACTGTTTTTGCAAGGATGTGATTATTTAACATTGCACATTGAGCGTTGCAAGCGGGTCATAACGCACCGTTATGGTGCACCATTTTGGTGCGCGAAATGGACCGGCAGGGCAGGGGTTAGTTTTACCGCGAAATCAGTGGACAAAACAATCATTCGTTAACGATTGTGTGAGGTGATTATTACATTTGATTAACTTTAGACTATGAATTAATCGATGGTCTGCGCTGTTTTGGTGCAGGCTCCGCCCCCGGGCGGAGGAGGAGCCATAGGAAAATGCTCTGATTACTCGATATTGGACTCAATGAACCACAGGAATTTGTCCAGATCGCGGGAAGCAGCGGTCAAAATATCTGCGGTATCTTCGTCTTTTGCTTCCCCAACTGCTTTACGCACATCGTTTGCCACAATGGCATAGCGATCGGCCAGCTCTTTCAGGTGTTCCTGAACGGTGTGAATATCCAGCGGGTAGCTTTTCAGCGGGGTTTTGCTGTTGATCACCTGAGTGGTGCCCAGCGCTACGCCGCCAAGCTGCACGGCACGTTCTGCCATGGTGTCCAGGTGCTCGGTCAGCGCCGTGCGGAAGCCGTCCAGCATTTCGTGTACGGCAATAAAGTTAGCCCCGCGCATATTCCAGTGAGCCTGTTTGGTAATCAGCGACAAGTCGATGAACTGGACGACCTGGCGATTCAGCAGCTCGATGGTGGCTTTTTTCTCGCTGTCTTTCACATCATTGCGGGTATATAGCAGGTTTGTAGATTTAGTTTTTACCAGTTTAGCGGTACTCATAATCTTTCATCCTCTTGATGTTGGTGTCCCAATGAATTACCGGCAATAAGTATAGCACCACATTTTAACTTTGCTGGTGAGGGTAATACCTATCAAACTGATAGTAAGAGAAAAGTGGAAAACAACAATTTGTTAATTAACAGATGGTTATTGAGTGTTTTTAATTTATGTCAAAAATGATGAATAAATATGACGGCGAAAAGAAAATAATTCTTATTGAGTATTACAGTTGGCGGAGAATATAAGTGCTTGATTAGGAGTGAGGCATTTAATGCGGTAATTATCACCGCATTAAATGCAGGGTGACAGATTAATTTATGTCGACGTTTTTAATCTGTGCTTCGCGCTTCATGGTCAGGGTTGAGCCCACCGATGCCGCGATAATAGAGAGCAGCGCTAACCACTGAACCAGCGTCAGATGTTCGCCGAGGAATAGCATACCTGACAGCGCCGCAAGGCCAGGCTCGAGGCTCATTAGCGTGCCAAAGGTGCGGGTAGGGAGTCGCGTTAACGCAATCATTTCAAGCGAGTAAGGCAGCGCCGTGGAAAGCACGGCAATTGCCAGGCCGACAGGCAGCAGCGACCACTGCAGCAGCGAGCTGGTGGCTTCCCAGGCGCCCAGGGGCACAAAGATAATGGCCGCTATCAGAGAACCAAACGCGACCGTGGCCGGGCCGTGCTCCGCGCCCGCTTTTTGCCCGGCGATAATGTAGATGGCCCAGCAGGCACCGGCCCCAAGTGCACAGGCGGCACCGGCCAGATCTACGTGGGATATGTCCTGGCCCAGGGGAAGCAGGAACCACAGCCCCGCAACCGCCAGCACCACCCAGATAAAGTCCACGGCACGGCGTGAGGCAAAAAGCGCCACGGCTAGCGGCCCGGTAAACTCTAGCGCCACCGCAATGCCCAGCGGCACGGTGCGCAGAGAGACATAAAAGAGGTAATTCATGCTGCCCAGCGCCAGCCCATAAAACAATAAAGGCAGGCGTTGTTCCGGCTGAAAACGCAGGCGCCAGGGTTTAAAAATCATCGCGAGAATAAGGGTGCCTAAAAACAGGCGCAGTGAAGTGACGCCCTGAGGACCTATTAGCGGGAATAATGATTTTGCCAGTGAAGCGCCGCTTTGAATCGAGGTCATGGCGATAAGTAAAACCACGATCGGCAGCCAGCGCGGCATATTACGGGAGGTTTGCGGCATCCTGTACCTTGTCAGTATTTGTCTGTGTTTGGTCAAGAAAATAAAAGTCTGCCCAGTCTAAAGGATTAAGTTATGGCTGGTTGAACTTTCATTAAGAAAAATTCTCATGACGTGGAGTACGATCGGGGAACTTTTGTCAGTTTGTGTCAAAAAAAATTCCAGAATTATCTGAATGACGATGTTGTTAAAGGGATTAGAATTTGCCGTCGAAAGGTGGTATCTGCTGATTTTTTAGTGATTTAGCATGTAGTGGAAATGTTATGTTACAGGAAAAAGATCGTTAGACAACACAATTGGCGAAGAGTTTCTGTCATGGTTTTGTTATATTTAAAACTTAGGACTTACTTGAAGCACATTTGAGGTGGATATTATGAAAAAAATTGCATGTCTTTCAGCTCTGGCCTGTGTTCTGGCCGTCTCCGTAGGTACCGCATCTGCAGCAACCAGCACCGTAACCGGTGGCTATGCTCAGAGCGATATGCAGGGCGTTGCTAACAAAGCTGGCGGTTTCAACCTGAAATACCGTTACGAAAATGATACCCCGCTGGGCTACATCGGCTCCTTCACCTACACCCAGAAAAGCGACACTTCTGACGGCGTGTACAACAAAGGCCAGTACTACGGTATCACCGCTGGTCCTGCTTACCGCATCAACGACTGGGCAAGCATCTACGGTGTTGTCGGTGTTGGCTACGGTAAATTCCAGCAGACTGCATTCCCAGAGCATAACTCTGTGAGCGACTACGGCTTCTCCTACGGTGCTGGCCTGCAGTTCAACCCAATCGAAAACGTTGCTCTGGACTTCTCCTACGAGCAGAGCCGTATTCGTAGCGTTGACGTTGGCACCTGGATCGCTGGCGTAGGCTACCGCTTCTAATATCCCTTCCGGGATATAAATAAAAAATCCGCCCAAGTGGCGGATTTTTTTTATCGATCAACTGGCAAAAGTTAACGTGTCCTGGTTTCAAACATATCCGTCTGCAGGTGAGTATAGTCCACTTTCTTCAGGTTGAAGTTGGTGATCCAGATGGGGCCGGCCTTTTGCTCGGAAATAAACTTGTACTTTGGCGTAAGTTCTTTCGCCTTAATTCCCGTCCATGCAGAGAAGAAGTTGAGAAAATCATTGGCGCTGCGGCGTGCTTTGATTAGCCGGTGCGTGGTGTCATCGCTCGACAGCACCATAAACGGTACCTGGAAATTCTGCTGGAACTTATCGTCGTGCGCCAGATATTGCACGTCGGTGCCACGTTCTTTGAACGCCAGTCCGTGGTCAGAGAAATAGACCATTGAGAAGCTGTTCCCGGTGTTTTGCAACTGCAGATAAAGCTGTTTTAGCAAGTCGTCGGTTTGCGTCATGCTGTAGAGATAGCAGGACGTCTCTTTAGACTGTACAAAATCTTTGTATTTCCCCTGGGTGCGATCGCAGGCCTGCGGGTGTGAGCCCATCAAATGCAGCACAATCAGCTGCGGCGTATTGCGCTGAGTGGCAAAAACCTGAGCCGTCATTTTTAACAGGGCTTCATCGCGTGTGTTTTTGTCAGCCTCAAAATCCCCGTTTTTCAGGAACTGCACTTCGTCCGCACGTTTGGCTATGCTGGCGATGGCGGTATCGTACTCGCCGATTTGCCCCTGGTTTGAGAACCACCAGGTCTGGAAGCCCGCGCGGTTTGCCAGGGTAACAAAATTGTCCTGATACTGGGGTTTACCATCCACGACGCGGTTCAGCGTCAGCCCCAGCGATTTTTGCGTTGAGCCGCTGGCGGAGACGTAATCCATAAACAGGCTGCCTTTCACCTGGCTTGCGAAAGGGGTGTTGTCCCAGTGGCCGCCGAAGGCACCCAGCGCATCACGCCGAGCGCTTTCGCCAATTACCACGACATAGGTATGATATTTAGGCTGAACCGACAGCACGTTCCACGAGTCTTTTTGCTGCGACAGTTCTTTCATGCGCGCCTGTTCCTCGACAACTTCGTGGTTGTTGACCACGACATCTTTCACAAAGCGCACCACCGGGTAGCCGGTATCTTTAAATTTAAACACGCCGCCATAGGCGAGGTTAGTTACCGGCGTGACAAAAAAACAGACCACGCTGACGGCCAGACATAAGCTATCGAAATGACCCCAGGAACGTTTTTCTTCAGGTTTGCGGCGCAGCGCCATCACGCCAAGGGCGAGAATAAAGAGAGAAACCACGTAGCTGTACCACGGGAAAATGGTCATGATTTCCGTGGACTCTTCAAAGTTGGTTGAGTGCAGCGCCAGCAGGGTATTGAAGTTAGGGGAGCCGTAGGCCTGGCCGAACGGGAAGTACATCGCCGCCACGAGGCTGCAAAGCCCAAGCAGGATCTTTTGTGCTCGCGGAGCCGTGCGCCACAGCAGCATCAGTACGCAGCTAAAGGCGATGGCGTAGAGCAGGCTGAAGGCATAGCCCAGCGCAAAGTTTATCAGCAGAGACTGCAAAAAATAGAAACCAGCCCACGGATTCAACATGATTCCGCGTGCAGTCAGGGTATCTTTAACCGTTACATTCATCTTTATTATGGTCTTGCAAAACGCCATGCGGTGACCCTGGCGATAAGGGTAGAGCCTGCCTGACAGACGGAAACGAAGGGGAATTGCACCGCATCTGCGAGCCGCTTCATGTGCAGGGCTGCAAGAAGATAGAGCTGTGAGATAAGAATATCAACTGATAACAGAGCGAGGTTTTGCGAGGCTGATTGCAAATCCGACAAATGATGGGGTTAAAGCTCGGCCAGATTAGCCATTAACGGGAATTTTGCAGGGGGATTGTGACAAAAGAATGAACGCTTGCGTGAAAGACTAAACAAAATCGCCAGGCGGCGGGGCCTGGCGTTATTGTTGTTTTTCTTCTTTCTGCTGGGGTTTACCGGCAACCCAATCACAAATCATGTTCAGCAGCATTAAGCGTACCTGGAAGGGAGATTGTGTAAACACGTTGATGCACCTCTTAAATTCGTTCATAGCGTCCTCCTGTTAGCCGTGTGACCGTTTTTCCATAAACAAGCCTGACTGGATTACATACAGGTATAGCACAGGCTATATTTTATAGCCATGGCTATTTCGTTAATTTTTTGTGGATGAGCAATGCTGGTTTACAATAAAGCCTTCCGTCGTCAGATGACGACGCCGCGCCACTGGAAGAGGAAGCACTATGAGCCGTCGGGCAGGGCAAAAGAACAGCGAAAAAGTGACGCCATTACCGAATATTGAAGAGCATGTTGAGGGCTTCAGGCAGGTACGCGAAGCGCACCGTCGTGAGTTAATTGATGATTATGTTGAGCTGATTTCGGATTTGATTCATGAGGTCGGCGAAGTTCGCCAGGTGGATATGGCGGCCCGTCTTGGAGTTTCCCAGCCGACGGTTGCCAAGATGCTAAAGCGTTTAGCATCCGTTGGGCTGATTGAGCAGATTCCATGGCGTGGCGTCTTTTTAACACCGGAAGGTGAAAAACTGGCGCAGCAGAGCCGGGAACGGCACCAGATTGTTGAAAACTTCTTCCTCGCGCTGGGCATCAGCCCGGAGACCGCGCGTATTGATGCAGAAGGTGTGGAACACCATGTCAGCGAAGAGACGCTGGAGGCTTTCCGCAAATTCAGCGCTGAGCGGGGTATAGGCTAAACATGCTGCTGCGTCTTGCGCAGCCGTTCCTGCGCGATCGATTCCTGCATTTATTGTTGTTAATCGGCGTCGCCCTGAGCCTGGCGGTGCCATTCCGCCCGGCTTTATGGCCCGCCGCCATAGACTGGCACACCATTATTACCCTGGCCGGGCTGATGATGTTGACCAAAGGCGTCGAGCTGAGCGGTTATTTCGACGTGCTGGGCCGCAAGATGGTAGCGCGCTTTGCCAACGAGCGGCATCTGGCGCTGTTTATGGTTATGGCGGCGGCGTTGCTGTCTACTTTCCTGACCAACGATGTCGCGCTGTTCATCATCGTTCCGCTGACCATCACGCTGAAAAAGCTCTGCTCGGTACCGGCCAGTAAGCTGATTATTTTTGAGGCGCTGGCGGTCAACGCCGGCTCTTTGCTCACGCCTATCGGCAATCCGCAGAACATCTTGTTGTGGGGGCATTCCGGGCTCTCTTTCGGCGCGTTTACCTGGCAGATGATGCCGCTGGCGCTGGCCATGACCGTCAGCCTGCTGATCCTGGCGTGGATCTGCTTCAAACCAAAACCGCTGCGTTACCACGGCGAAGTGAATGACAGCCGCTGGCAGCCTAAGCTTGTCTGGTGCTGCCTGGCGTTTTACATCGTCTTTATTCTGGCGCTGGAGCTAAAGCTTGAGCTTTGGGGGCTGGGGCTGATTGCGCTTGGGTTCCTGGGGCTGGCGCGCAAAGTGCTGCTCAGTATCGACTGGAGCCTGCTGGTGGTATTTGTGGTGATGTTTATTGATGTGCACCTCATCACCCAGTTACCGGTACTGCAGCATTCGCTTCAGGGCGTGGCGCAGCTCCCTGCGGGCGAGTTGTTTGGCCTCGGTACTTTGCTGTCACAATTTATCAGCAATGTGCCTGCTACCATTTTATTGTTGAACTATGTACCTGCCTCGCTGTTGTTAGCTTTTGCGGTCAATATCGGCGGTTTTGGCCTGTTGCCTGGCTCGCTGGCGAACCTGATTGCCCTGCGTATGGCGAACGACCGCCGTATTTGGTGGCGCTTCCATCTCTATTCCCTCCCTATGTTGCTTTGGGCCGCGCTGGTCGGCTACGGCTTATTACTGCTTTTACGCTAGCGCCCACTCAGGCAGAAACAGGCAAGGAATGAGCAGAAATCCCCCATTCCAGAGTCGCGCGCGACGCGTATAACTGGCAGTCCGCACTCTTCCTTCCTGAAATCCTGAACATGAGGTACCGCTATGCGTTATAAAAAATTAGGAAATACCGGCCTGTTTGTTTCAGAGCTTTGCCTGGGCACCATGACTTTTGGTGGTGAAGACGGCATATGGGGCAAAATAGGCCAGCTCGCGCAAAATGATGCCGACAAGCTGGTTGCGCGCGCACTGGAAGCCGGGATTAACTTTATTGATACCGCCAATGTTTACTCCGGCGGGCGTTCGGAAATCATTACCGGCCAGGCGCTGAAAAACCTTAACGTGCCGCGCGAGAATGTGGTGGTGGCGACTAAAGCGTTTGGTGAAACCGGCACTGCCGGGCCGAACTCTCGAGGTTCATCGCGTTTTCATCTGCTGAACAGCGTCAAAGAGAGCCTGCAGCGGCTGCAACTGGACTATATCGACCTGTACCAGCTGCACGGTTTTGACCCCGCGACGCCGATAGAGGAAACGCTACGGGCGCTGGATTCGCTGGTGCAGCAAGGCCTGGTACGCTACATCGGCGTTTCCAACTGGGCGGCCTGGCAAATCATGAAGGCGCTCGGGATCTCCGAACGTCTGGGGCTGGCCCGCTTTGCCTCTTTGCAGGCTTATTACACCCTTGCCGGGCGCGATCTGGAGCGAGAGTTGGTGCCAATGATGCAAAGTGAAGGCGTCGGCCTGATGGTGTGGAGCCCGCTTGCGGGTGGGTTGCTCAGCGGCAAGTACGAGCGCGACGGTAAAGCCGAAACCGGCAGCCGTCGCCTGGAGTTTGACTTCCCGCCGGTTAACAGAGATCGCGCGTTTGACTGCGTGGATGTGATGCGTGAAATCGCCGAGGACAAAGGTGTTTCCGTGGCGCAGATTGCGCTGGCCTGGTTGCTGCATCAGCAGGCGGTGACGACGGTTATCATTGGTGCGAAGCGCATTGAGCAGCTTGAGGATAACATCGCCGCTACGGGCGTGCAGCTTAGCGCGGACGAGCTTGAAAGGCTAAATGCGGTGAGTGAGCTGCCGCGTGAATATCCGGGCTGGATGCTTGAGCGGCAGGGGGAGTATCGCCGGGAACAGCTGAGAAATCAGTTTTAGGTGGAGAGGCTGTTTTTCCCCTCACCCTAACCCTCTCCCCTGAGGAGAGAGGGGACCGATCGGTGTTTTTTATTGCTTTATGTTTCCCCCTCTCCTTTTTAAGGAGAGGGGCGGGTGAGGATAAAACTACCGGCTCAGCTTCAAATGCAGCAAAGGGAAAGGATTCCCTTCACCGTCAAGTTCAGACCGCCCGGTCTGAGCAAATCCCATATGCAGATAGAAACCTACGCCCTGCGGATTCTGCTCATTCACATCCACCTCATCGACCTGCAAACGTTCAATGGCGTATTGCACAAGCTGCTTGCCTACGCCCGTGCCGCGGCTTTCAGGCGAAACAAACAGCATTTCAATCCGGTTTTCGTGGCAGCCGATAAAGCCCAGAGGCTCTCCGGTTTTGCCGCATGCCTGCAGAATCGGGATCTGCGGCATGTAGAGTTCGCGCACCTGTGGCTTCAGCGCCCTGATATTTTCCTCAGGTAAAAAATCATGCGTGGCGCGAACGGATGCTTCCCAGATTTCCGCCAGCGCATCAAAATCCGCCGGAGTGGCTTGTCTTATCGTTAACATTCTTGTTCTCAGAGGTCGTTAGTTAAACGGCGCTTCTTTCTTCAGGATCTTGTCGATCACATCCAGCACGCCTTGTTGATTGCAGTGCCCGGCCTGATGGCTGGCAATGCGCTTGATCTTGTCCGGAGCGTTGGCCATCGCAAATCCGTATTGCGCCTGGGTCAGCATCTCGATGTCGTTGCCGCCGTCGCCAAAGGTCACCACTTCGCTGTCCTGGATACCCCATTTCTCCTGCAGGATCCGCAGGCCGTTAGCCTTATGAATGCCCGGAATAATCAGGTCGATAGAGCCGTGCCCGCTGGTGACCGGCACCATAATGCCTTCCAGCTCTGCGCCCAGGGCGTCCATGGTTTCATCGAGCTGGCTGTCCGGCAGGTTCAGGGCAAACTTGAAGAACACGTCGTCGAGGCCGGAGAAGTTTTCGACGTGTTCAAGGCGATGGTAGAACTTCGCCGCCAGCGCTTTGAAATCGTCACTATAGGCGTTGAGGGTATAGCCGTTATGCTTGCCGCAGGCGATGATCTCCACGTGAGGCAGGGTCAGCAGGTGATCGACCACAGTATTGAATTCTTGTTTGGTCAGCTCGCCGTTGAACAGGTCTTCGCCTTCGCTGACCACCCAGCCGCCGTTATCGGCGACAAAAGAGATCTCGTGGGCAATCTCCGGGAAGAAGGAGATCAGCTGGAAATACTGGTTCCCGCTGGCCACCACAAAGCGGATACCTTGCTCTTTCATCTGCTGGTATTGCGCGGCAAAGCGTTCACGATTGTAGGTTTTTTCGTCATTAAGAAAAGTGCCGTCCATGTCTACTGCAATCAGTTTGATGCTCATTGAACTCTCCATTATTCAGTTTCTAAAGTCTGCCCGGAAGAATGCCCCGGTTTAGCCACAGCGCGGGCGACCAGCGCCGCAATCACCATTAACGTCAGCACAACTAACATGGCCTGGCGCAGCCCATAATGCTCGCCGAGGAAGCCCAGCAGCGGCGGCCCCACTAAAAAGGCCACATAGCCCGAAGCGGCAACAACGCTGACGCGGCTGGCCGGATCGGGGCCGGTATCACCCGCGGCGGAAATGGTCAGCGGGAAGCCTAAAGAGGTGCCCAGCCCCCACAAAATCACCGACACGCCAGCAAGGAAGGCGTTGTCGACAAACACAATGGTGCCGATACCAATAATGCCCATGATCGCACAGGCGCGGACCACAATAACCCGGCTATAGCGGTCGATAAACCAGCCGCCGGTGAAGCGCCCGACCGTCATACCTAGGGTAAAGCCTACGTAGATAAGCGATCCTGAGGTCGGACTAAAGCCGTGCCCGTCCACCATCAGCAGCGGCAGCCAGTCGTTGGCTGAGCCTTCGGCAAAGGCCATCGCCAGCACGACAAAACCAATCAGCAATAGCTGAATATCTTTGTAAAACGGGCGATGCGGCTCGTGTGTTTCGGCTTTCTCCGGGTTGTCTTTGCCCACGCCGTGCGGCACGGCGATCAGCGCGATGGCAATCGGCGCAATGGTCAGCAGACCAATCAGCAGCAGGTGCCCCCAGGAAACGACGTTCCACGCGGTCAGGGTCAGGCCAATTCCGGCGCCCACCAGCGTCCCTAAGCTAAAGAAACCGTGCATCATTGGCAGCACCGTTTTCTTCATCAGGCTCTCAATAATGGCGCCTTCAACGTTCATGGCCACTTCTGATGAGCCCATCCCGCTGCCAAGCAGCGCCAGGCCGAAGGCAAATAGCACCGGGGAAGCAAGGTACAGCGCGAAGCTCATCATTAACATTCCGGCGACCATCAGCGTCATACCGCTGCGAATAATGGTGCGGGTGCCAAAGCGTTTCACCAGCCAGCCGGAACAGAGAATACCGCCCATCGAGCCTATCGACAGGCCAAATAATACGATGCCCATTCCGGCCGTCGAGACACTGAGCGTATCGCGGATGGCGGGCGTACGTGTGGCCCAGGATGCCATCACCAGGCCCGGAAGGAAGAAGAAGGTGAATAACGCCCAGGTACGGAGCTGTAAGGCTTTTCTCTGCGAAACAGACATGAACAACAACCAGTGAAAGAGAAACAGGGGAGCAGACTAGCAAGCTTGTGTACATTTGTACACATCCCGGTATAGACTCTTTGTCATACTCTAAATTCAGGTAGGTAATGATGAGCAAAGCCCCGCGCCGGAATGACCCCGAACGCCGCTCGCGTATTTTGCAGGCGACGCTGGATATGGTGGTAAAGCACGGCATCAGCGATATCACGCATCGCAAAATTGCCGCCGAGGCTGGCGTTTCGCTGGGGTCGATGACCTATTATTTTGCCGGGATCGAGTCGCTGCTTTGTGAAGCGTTCACTTTGTTTGCCCATCAGATGTCGGACAGCTACCGCGAGCGTATGCAGCAGGCCACCAATCGCGATGAGGCCTGCGAAGCGATTGTGGATATGATTTGCGGCGGCTGCGTGGCCACGCCGTACAACATGCAGGTGATGTACCAGCTTTATGCTTATGCCAGCTGCAACCCGCAGCTAAAAGACATCATGCAGGAGTGGATGATCCGCAGCCAGCAGGCGCTGGAGCCGTTTTTCGATCCGCTAACCGCCCGAGCGCTGGATGCTTTCCTGGAAGGCATGACGCTGCACTACGTCACCGATCGCGAGCCGATGAGCCGGGATGATATGCGGGTGATGGTGCTTAGGATTGTGGGGACGGGGGATGCAAAATAAAGCGAGCAGAGTGGTTAGTAAGCGTTTGTTATTATAGCCCTAAAAAATAAAAACCCATCAACCTTGAACCGAAAGCGGCGGGGTTGATGGGCTCCACAAATTGGGGACATCAAAGAAAAGCAGTGGCACTAATTCAGACTGACGCCCCGGAAGAAAGTTCGCTCAGGTATAAAAAAAAAGTATTTTTCTTTGTCTGTGGTTGCGATCACAAACCTGGCCATATCACGACAATTAACGTCCCGGCCAGCGTTAACAACACGTTAGCGATAGCGTAGGTGCCGGCGTACCCCAGCGCAGGAATGTTGCTGCGGGCGGTGTCGCTGATGATTTCCATCGCTGGCGCACAGGTACGCGCTCCCATCATCGCGCCAAACAGCAGGGCGCGGTTCATGCGTAAGACATAGGCGCCGAACAGGAAGCAGATAATCACTGGCACCAGGCTCACGATAAGTCCGGAAATCAACATCTGGCCGCCTACAGCACCGAGGCCGTTGCTGATGCCGCTGCCGGCGCTCAGGCCAACGCCCGCCATAAACACCATCAGGCCAAACTCTTTCACCATATTTAGCGCACCTTGCGGAATGTAGCCGAAGGTTGGGTGGTTGGCGCGCAGGAAGCCAAGCATGATGCCTGCGAACAGCAAGCCAGCAGCGTTCCCGATGCCGAAGCTGAACGAGCTGAACTGGAAGGTGACCATGCCCACCATCAGGCCAATAACAAAGAAGGCGCAGAAGGCCAGCAGGTCGGTTATCTGGCTGTGGATGGAGATAAAGCCGATGCGCTCGGCAACGGTTTTCACTCTTCTGGCATCGCCGCTGACCTGCAGGACATCGCCTTTGTTCAGCACAATATTGTCGTCGATTGGCATTTCAATCTGGCTGCGGATCACACGGTTCAGGAAGCAGCCGTGGTCGGTGAGCTTGAGCTGCGCCAGGCGACGGCCCACGGCATTGTGGTTTTTCACCACAATTTCTTCGGTGACGATGCGCATGTCCAGCAGATCGCGGTCGAAGACTTCTTTACCGTTTCTGAAGCTTGGGTCAAGGCGCGCATGCGAGTCGGGGTAGCCCACCAGCGAGATTTCATCGCCCATTTGCAGCACGGCATCGCCGTCCGGGTTAGCCAGAATGCCGTTGCGACGAATACGTTCGATGTAGCAGCCGGTCTGGCGATAAATCCCCAGTTCGCGCAGATTTTTACCGTCGGCCCAGGCAACCAGCTCTGGCCCGACGCGGTAGGCGCGGATCACCGGGAGGTAAACTTTGCGGCTGGCGTCGGTATCCAGACCGCGCTCGCGGGCAATTTGTTGGGCGCTGGTCTGCAGATCCTGATGCTGCAGCTTCGGCAAATAGCGAGCCCCCACGATCAGGCTGACCAGGCCAATCAGATAGGTCAGGGCATAGCCGAGGCTCAGATTATCCAGCGAGGTCGCAAGCTGCGCGGCGGGGATGCTTGAATGGCGCAGGGTATCGCCCGCTCCGACCAGCACGGGCGTGGAGGTCATAGCGCCGGCGAGCATACCGGCTGTCAGGCCAATATCCCAGCCAAACAGTTTGCCCAGCCCTAACGCAATCAACAGCGCGCTGCCGACCATCACCAGGGCCAGCATCAGGTAATTTTTGCCGTCGCGGAAGAAAATAGAAAAAAAGTTTGGCCCGGCTTCGACGCCTACGCAGAAAATGAACAGCATAAAACCCAGGTTTAGCGCGTCGGTATTGATCGAGAAATGCTGTTGCCCGAGTAATAAAGAGACCACTAAAACACCAATGGAATTACCCAGTTGCACCGGACCGAGGCGTAATTTCCCCAGGCAGAGTCCGAGCGTTAGTACAACAAATAACAAAAGGATGTAATTCCCGTTTAACAAATCTGCGACGTTTATATTCACGAAGGCTAACTTCTTGTTTACCAGTAAGCTGTTGAAAGAGATAGAGTTATGCGCTAAGGTTTTGACGGTTTCGTCAGCGACGACCGGCAAATTATCACGCATATAAATATCTCACGCGACGACCGAATTTCCGCCGCTAGTTTAATCTTTCTCTGTATCAGCGGCTAGTAAGAATATTGTGCTAAATGTGGCAATGCTTTATCGGCACGGATGGCCAGGCATTATCAAATCGGGTAAAGACGCTGCTGAATTTTCCGGCGGGGTATTTTCGAGCAAAAGCAGATGTCAGGAGGTAAAATGCACAGACGCGCGCAAAGGTGGCTAGGAATTACCTGCTGCTTCGTGCTCTTTATTCTGGTTTTTCTTTCGCTGCGCCTGGACGTGATGGGGCGGTTTATTGCCACCGGGCACTATGAGCTTGGACTGTTGTTTTTCCTCTTCCCGGGTGCCGCGGCCAGTTTCTTTTCCCAGGGCGATAGAGTCGTCAAACCGCTAGTAGGGGCAATGCTTGCGTCACCGTTCTGCCTGTTGATAGCTCACCTGTTTTTCCCCGTCACGCGCTCTTTCTGGCAGGAAATGGCCTGGCTGCTCAGCGCGGTCTTCTGGTCGTCCCTCGGTTCGCTGTGTTATCTGCTATTTTTTATGTGTAAGAACCGGAATCGCACGCATAAAAAAACCGACTCCTAAGAGTCGGTTTTCTGCATTCTTAAAGCTTACTGTGCGGTCTGGAACAGGTTCAGGTGTTCTTTGGCGTAAGCTTCAAAATCGGTGCAACCGCCAATGTGCTTCTGATCCAGGAAGATCTGCGGCACGGTTTCAACCGGTTTACCCACGGTTTTTTCCAGGTCAGCTTTAGTGATGCCTTCGGCGTGGATGTCAACATAGCGGAAGTTGAAGTCATCACGCTCGGCGGTCAGTTTCTCAGCCAGTTCTTTAGCGCGAACACAATATGGGCAGCCAGGGCGTCCAAAAATTACTGCAAACATGCTCTCTCCTCAGTTTTTATGGCCGATACGAACCGGCGAATGCGCTTATAATGCCGACATCCGTCACATTTTTAAAGAAGGTCGTGCCTGTTAGTTCGATGCCCGTAGACTATCTCCTTTAAGTGGGAGGGGCGCGGCCTCGATGACAGCTGGCCTGAACACAGGAGGCGCTGATATGCGCGCGGTCGGATCGTTACCCAAATCGGTGGTGGTGCTGGAAGCGGTGGGCATAGGCTTTTTGGCGCTTGCTTTTCTTTCGCTGCAGGGATACCTGACGCTGCCCGCATCTGTGGCCACTGCAACGGCGGCGATAGTCATGGTATTTATTGGCCTTGGGCTGATGCTGCCGGCGGCAATCATCATGACGTGGAATATTGCTAAACGTCTCGCACCGCAGCTGACGCAGCCTGATTCAGCTTCAAAACACTCTGATTTAAAAAAGCCAAAGGAAAATCGCGATGACGCCGACCATTGATCTGCTTCGTTCCCACCGTTCAATTCGTCATTTTACCGGGGAACCCATTACCGACGAGCAGCGCGAAGCTATTATTGCCAGCGCACAGGCGGCTTCGACTTCCAGCTTCCTTCAGTGCAGCTCAATCATTCGCATCACGGATAAAGCGTTACGTGAACAACTAGTACCCCTGACCGGTGGGCAAAAACATGTGGCGGAGGCGGCCGAGTTTTGGGTGTTCTGCGCCGACTTTAACCGCAACCTGGAAATCTGCCCGGATGCCCGGCTTGGGCTGGCGGAACAGCTGTTGCTTGGTGCGGTTGATACCGCGATTCTGGCGCAGAATGCATTTACCGCTGCAGAATCGCTGGGGTTAGGCGGCGTCTATATTGGCGGCATCCGCAACAATATCGAAGCGGTGGGAGAGCTGTTGGGCGTGCCGAAATACGTGTTGCCGCTGTTCGGGCTTTGCCTGGGCTGGCCTGCCGCCACGCCGGATATCAAGCCGCGTATGCCGGCTGCGATGCTGGTGCATGAAAACCGCTATCAGCCGCTGAACAGACCGCTGCTGGACGAGTACGACGAGCAGCTGGCGCAGTATTATTTGAGCCGGGACAGCAACACGCGGCGCGACACCTGGAGCGACCACATCAGCCGTACCATCATTAAAGAAAGTCGGCCTTTCATTCTGGATTACCTGCATAAGCAGGGCTGGGCGACCCGCTAATTCACCCGGTTGCCAGGTCATCAACGCGGCGATCGATACATTTTCAGTATTAATCGTGGCCTCAAACGGTATTGGTTTCATCCGTCGGTGAGTCGTTATAACTGCTGAAGTTATAACGACAATCTGACAAGGAACCTTCTATGCCTACCTCTGTTTTTGAGAATTCCCCTTTCTATGCCGCCGACATTATTCGCGCCCGCATTAACGGCCTGGTACCACGCGTTGCTTTCATTCTCGGCTCCGGGCTGGGGGAACTGGCGGAAAAAATCGACTCCCCAGTAACGTTTTCCTACGAAGAGCTGCCCGGGTTCCCCGTCAGCACCGTCCACGGTCATGCGGGTGAACTGGTCGTCGGCACGCTGGCTGGCGTACCGGTAGCCTGTATGAAAGGGCGGGGGCACTTTTATGAAGGGCGTGGGATGTCAGTGATGACCAGCGCAATTCGCACTTTTAAGCTGCTGGGATGTGAAATTCTGTTTTCTACCAACGCCGCCGGTTCTCTGCGCCCGGAAGTGGAACCCGGAAGCCTGGTGGCACTCAGCGATCATATTAATACGATGCCGGGCACGCCGACCGTTGGGCCAAATGATGAGCGGTTTGGTGAGCGCTTTTTCTCGCTGGCAAACGCCTATGATGCTGACTATCGCGCCGTACTCCAGCAGGTTGCGCGTGAGCAGGGGTTCCCGCTACACGAGGGGGTGTTTGTTTCTTATCCAGGGCCAAACTTCGAAACTGCAGCGGAAATTCGCATGATGCAAATCATTGGCGGCCATGTCGTGGGGATGTCGGTTGTGCCGGAGGTGATCAGCGCTCGCCATTGTGGCCTGAAGGTGGTTGCCGTCTCGGCCATTACCAACCTTGCCGAGGGGCTGGGGAGTATTCAACTTTCCCACGAACAGACGCTGAAAGCGGCTGCGCTGTCGCGGCAGAACTTCATTAACCTGATTTGCGGCTTCCTCGGCAAACTGGCCTGATCCCCCATTGACCAAGGCAGGGAAAACAGATGGCGATTAAACTCCGCTTAAAAATCATGCTGTTTTTGCAGTACTTCATCTGGGGGGCGTGGCTGGTCACTTTGGGCTCTTACATGATCAATACGCTCGGCTTTAAGGGCGCAGATGTTGGCATGGTTTACAGCACCAAAGGGCTTGCTGCGCTGCTGATGCCGGGCCTTATCGGCATTGTGGCCGATAAATGGCTCCCGGCCAATCGGGTGTACTCTCTCTGCCATTTTGTCGGAGCGGGGATGCTGGTCTGGGCGGCCAGCATCGACCAGCCTGGGTTGATGTTTTGGGCAATGCTGGGTAATGCGCTGGCCTTTATGCCGACTATCGCGCTGTCCAATACGGTATCTTACGCCTGCCTGGAAAAAAACGGACTGGATACGGTGACGCATTTCCCGCCTGTGAGGGTGTTCGGTACCGTGGGTTTTATTGCGGCGATGTGGACCGTCAGCCTGATGCGCATAGAGCTGAGCAGCATGCAGCTCTATGTTGCCGCAGGGGCTTCCGGGATGCTGGCGCTGTATGCGCTTACGCTGCCGACTATTCCGGTGATAAAAAGCCAGGCCACGCGCAGTTGGGTGAGCCGCCTGGGGCTGGACGCGTTTGTGCTGTTCAAAAAGCCACAAATGGCGGTTTTTTTCCTGTTCGCCATGCTGCTTGGGGCGGTGCTGCAAATCACCAATACTTTCGGCAACCCTTTCCTGCATGATTTTGCCCGTCAGCCAGAGTTTGCCAACAGCTTTGTGGTGCAGTATCCCTCTATTTTGCTGTCCGTCTCGCAGATGTCGGAAGTGGTCTTTATTTTGACGATCCCCTTCTTCCTGCGTCGTTTTGGCATTAAACAGGTTATGCTGATGAGCATGGTCGCCTGGGTGCTGCGCTTTGCGCTGTTCGCCTGGGGCGACCCTTCGGCTTTGGGCTTTGTGCTGCTGTTACTGTCGATGGTGGTGTACGGCTGCGCCTTTGATTTCTTTAATATCTCTGGCTCCGTTTTTGTTGAGCAGGAGGTGGACTCACGTATTCGCGCCAGCGCTCAAGGGCTGTTTATGACGATGGTGAACGGGGTTGGGGCGTATCTCGGGGCGATTGTCAGCGGTTATGTGGTGGATTATTTCACCATCGATGGCGTCAAAGACTGGCCGACCATCTGGCTGGTTTTTGCTGGCTATGCGCTGGTGCTCGCCGTCGTCTTCCACTTTAGTTTCCACTATCGCCACCGTCAGCAGAGTGATTCTTCGGCATCGCTCGCACATTAAGGCGCCCGGCCTTACAGCAAGCGTAAGCGATGGTAATTTATGAGGCTTGCCACTCAGGGAGCCTCATGAATACATCTCAGCGTATCTATCGCACCGATCTTAAGCTGCTGCGTTATTTTCAGGCCGTCGCCGAGGAGCTTCACTTTGGCCGGGCCGCCGCACGGCTGAACATGTCGCAGCCTCCCTTGAGCTTTCATATCAAAGAACTGGAAGCTCAACTGGGTACAGTACTGTTTATCCGCCATTCCCGGCACGTGGCGCTGACTCACGCAGGCGAAGTCCTGCTGGAAGAGACAAAACAGCTGCTGAACAACGCCAGCCTTGCCCTGGCCAGGGTTGAACAAATTGGCCGAGGAGAAGGGGGCAGGATCCAGTTAGGGATTGTCGGAACCGCCATTTGGGGCGGGCTGCGGCTTGGTCTACAGCGGTTTATTGCTGACTATCCCGCCATTGATGTGACCTTCCGCGAAAAATCCCCAGGGGATCAGCTGGCCTTGCTTGATCGCCACGAGATTGATGCCGGGATCTGGCGGATGGAAACCAGCCCGCCAGGTGGACTTAAGAGCGAAAAGCTGCATGAGGCGACATTTATGGTCGCGCTGCCGGAGCAGCACCCGTTAGCCCGGCAGCAAACGGTGGACATTACCCAACTGCGGCATGAAGCGTTTGTGACGATGACTGCCATTCACTCTGACTGGACTTTCCTACAGCGTGTTTGCCGTGAAGCTGGTTTTACCCCGAGGGTTGTTCGTGAGGCGGTGGAGCCGCAAACCGTGCTGGCGCTGGTGAGTATTGGTTTCGGGCTAACAATTATGGCCGACAGCTACGCGCAAATGAACTGGCCTGGCGTGGTGTTTCGCCCTCCGGTCAGGCCGATTCCTGCCGATCTTTATGCCGTTTTTGATCCGGTGCATCTTACTTCGACAACAAAGCAATTAATTGAGGCACTTAAGAAGTCTCCCGTCGATTAGCACATCGTTGAAAGGTGAGGGCAGTGGTATGATTAGCGGGCGGTTAATTTTGGTCTGGTTGCTTAGAGGTGCAGGTTGAAAATCGCTATTTTATCCCGGGATGGAACGCTCTATTCATGCAAGCGCCTGCGAGAGGCGGCAACGCGTCGCGGTCATCAGGTGGAGATCATCGATCCCCTTTCTTGCTATATGAACATTAATCCGGCCGCGCCTTCCGTGCACTACAAGGGGCGTCAGCTGCCGCATTATGACGCGGTTATCCCGCGTATTGGCTCGACTATTACCTTTTACGGCACGGCGGTGCTGCGCCAGTTCGAAATGCTGGGAAGCTATCCGCTGAATGAGTCGGTGGCGATCACCCGCGCGCGGGACAAGCTGCGTTCGCTGCAATTGCTGGCGAAGCAGGGAATTGATTTGCCGGTGACGGGGTTTGCCCACTCGCCGGACGACACCAGCGATCTGATTGATATGGTGGGCGGCGCGCCGCTGGTGGTGAAGCTCGTTGAAGGCACGCAGGGGATTGGCGTGGTGCTGGCCGAAACGCGGCAGGCGGCGGAAAGCGTGATTGATGCGTTTCGCGGCCTCAACGCCCATATTTTGGTGCAGGAATATATCAAAGAAGCGAAGGGCAGAGATATTCGCTGCCTGGTGGTAGGGGATGAGGTGGTGGCCGCCATTGAGCGGCAGGCCAAACCCGGCGATTTTCGCTCAAACCTGCACCGTGGCGGCGTCGCGCATCAGGTCACCATTACTGACCTCGAACGAGAGGTGGCGCTAAAAGCGGCCAGCACTCTGGGGCTGGATATTGCGGGGGTGGACATTTTACGCGCCGACCGTGGGCCGCTGGTGATGGAAGTGAACGCCTCGCCGGGTCTGGAAGGTATTGAAAATACAAGTGGTGTCGATATCGCCGGGCTGATGATTAAATGGATAGAGCGGCAGGCCCGCCCTGGGTACTGTCTTAAAACCGGGGGATAATCGCCAAATCGGCGCTAATGCATAGTATGACGTGTCATTTTTGCGTAAGATGGCACGTTAATTTTTGAACAGGTAATGAGGTTTTTGCGTTTATGGATTCACTCGTGGTCCCGACTCTGGACACTTTACGCCGCTGGCTGGATGAAACTGGCGTAACCTTTTTCGAGTGCGATACCTGCCAGGCATTGCATTTGCCCCATATGCAGAACTTCGATGGCGTATACGACGCGAAAATCGATCTCGTGGACAACATTATTCTGTTTTCCGCACTGGCAGAAGTTAAGCCGTCGGCGCTGCTGCCGCTGGCATCCGATCTCTCCTCGATCAACGCCAGCTCGCTGACGGTGAAAGCGTTCCTCGACATCCAGGATGATAACCTGCCCAAGCTGGTAGTGTGTCAGTCGTTGTCTGCCTCAGTGGGCATTACCCGCGAGCAGTTTGCCGCCTTCGTTCAGCAGAGCGAAGAGCAGGTTTCGATGGTGATCCTCGAGGCTTGCGCTAATCAGCTGCTTTTTGTGGCCGAAGAAGAAGAGCGCGACGGCACAATTATTCACACCCACTCTCTGCACTGATCCTTTCTTTTTTTAACGCAGCGGCCACCAGCGCCGCCGCGTTCTGCATGTTTTTATTCTGTCATAAAGCCGTCACAGCCAGACAAATCCCTGCCATAAGGCGCGTTTTTGCCGCCTGAATAGACGAAAGATGTCTAAAAAGTTGATAAAAGGCGTTTTTTCATCCGGGCTATAGTCGCCAACCCTGGCTACAGTTATTCTTGCTTGGCCGTAAAAACGAGCAACGTCTGCGTGAAGATTACCCAAATTCTTTTTCAGCAGAATGAATAGAGATGCATGAATTTTGCATGCTAAAAAAGCGTGCGGTGAATGCGGATAAGCCACATTGCGTAAATTCGGCTCATTCGAGCCTGGTTTGGCCTTTATTCAGAAGGAATGAAATTATGCTCTACCTACGTAAAAAAGGGTTGTTGGGGATGGTTGCTGGCGCGCTGATGGTGGCTTCTGCCGCCAGCTCTGCCGCCGAACAAAAGACGCTGCACGTTTATAACTGGTCTGATTATATTGCCCCGGATACCCTGGCAAACTTCACCAAAGAGACCGGCATCAAAGTGGTCTACGACGTGTTTGATTCCAACGAAGTGCTGGAAGGGAAGCTGATGGCGGGCAGCACGGGCTATGACCTGGTTGTGCCGTCTTCGCAGTTCCTTGAGCGCCAGGCGCAGGCCGGCATCTTCGAGCCGCTGGATAAAAGCAAACTGCCGAACTACAAAAACCTCGATCCGGAAATGCTCAAGCTGGTGGCGCAAAACGACCACGACAACAAATACGGCATTCCGTACATGATGGTGACGACCGGCATCGGCTACAACGTCGATAAAGTGAAAGCCGTGCTGGGGAAAGACGCGCCGGTGGACAGCTGGGATCTGATCTTCAAGCCGGAAAACCTTGAAAAACTGAAAAGCTGTGGCGTGTCGTTCCTGGATGCGCCAAGTGAAATTTACGCCACCGTGTTGCACTACCTGGGCAAAGATCCGAACAGCACCAACGCCGCGGACTACACCGGGGCGGCTAACGATCTGCTGATGAAGCTGCGGCCAAATATTCGTTACTTCCATTCGTCGCAGTACATCAACGACCTTGCCAACGGTGACATTTGCGTGGCGATTGGCTGGTCCGGGGATATTCTGCAGGCGGCAAACCGCGCCAAAGAAGCCAAAAATGGCGTGAATGTTGCTTATTCCATTCCTAAGGAAGGCGCGATGGTCTACTTCGATATGTTTGCCCTGCCGGTAGACGCGAAGAACAAAGACGAAGCGTACCAGTTCCTGAACTACCTGATGAAGCCGGACGTTATCGCCAACATCAGTAATCATATTTACTACGCGAACGCCAACAAAGAAGCTACGCCGTTACTGAGCGAAGAGGTCCGCAGCAATCCGGGAATTTACCCGCCGGCGGATATTCGTGCCAAGTTGTTCACACAAACGGTGATGCCAGCGAAGATTGACCGGGTTATCACCCGCGCGTGGACTAAGGTTAAAACAGGCAAATAGTCCTGTTACACCCTGCACCGGCGGTTGCACCAGAGTTGTGCAATCGCCCCAGCCTGAACGGAAGCCCTTGTTTCCAGAATGGCGAAAAGTACGGCAACCGGGCCGTATCTTCTTTTTGCTTTTGCCGGAGAGCAACAGAATTGAACGACGCAATCCCTCGCCCGCAGTCCAAAACACCCAAAGCGCTGACGCCGCTGCTGGAAATCCGTAACCTTACTAAATCGTTTGATGGCCAACATGCCGTGGATGACGTCAGCCTGACCATCTATAAAGGCGAAATTTTTGCTTTGCTGGGTGCTTCGGGCTGCGGCAAATCTACGCTGCTGCGTATGCTGGCGGGGTTTGAACAACCCAGCGCCGGGCAAATCATGCTTGATGGCGTTGATTTGTCGCATGTGCCGCCTTACCAACGCCCAATCAATATGATGTTCCAGTCCTACGCGCTGTTCCCGCACATGACCGTGGAGCAAAACATCGCCTTTGGCCTGAAGCAGGACAAACTGCCTAAGGCGGAAATTACCAGCCGGGTGGCAGAAATGCTGACGCTGGTTCACATGCAGGAGTTTGCAAAGCGCAAGCCCCACCAGTTGTCCGGCGGCCAGCGCCAGCGCGTGGCGTTAGCCCGAAGCCTGGCGAAGCGCCCCAAATTGCTGCTGCTGGACGAGCCCATGGGGGCGTTGGATAAAAAGCTGCGCGACCGGATGCAGCTGGAAGTGGTGGACATTCTTGAGCGCGTCGGCGTGACCTGCGTGATGGTGACCCATGACCAGGAAGAGGCGATGACCATGGCCGGGCGAATTGCCATCATGAATCGCGGCAAGTTCGTGCAAATTGGCGAGCCGGAAGAGATTTATGAGCACCCAACCACCCGCTATAGCGCCGAGTTTATCGGGTCGGTAAACGTCTTCGAAGGGCTGTTGAAAGAGCGCCAGGACGACGGGCTGGTGATAGACAGCCCTGGACTTGTGCATCCGCTGAAGGTGGATCCTGACGCTTCCGTGGTGGACGGCGTGCCGGTCTTCGTCGCGTTGCGACCGGAAAAGGTGATGCTTTGCGAGGAGCCGCCCGCCGATGGCTATAACTTTGCCGTCGGAGAAGTGGTGCATATTGCCTACCTCGGCGATCTCTCCATCTACCACGTTCGGCTGAAAAGCGGGCAGATGATCAGCGCCCAGCTGCAAAATGAGCACCGCTACCGTAAAGGAGCGCCCACCTGGGGGGATGAAGTTCGCCTGTGCTGGGATGCCGACAGCTGCGTGGTTCTGACGGTTTAAGGGGGCAAGATGACAACACTTTCTGAAGGCCCGGCAGAGACGGCGGTTCCTCAGCCCTCGGGCGTGAAGCGTTTGCTCGCCCGTTTGCAGATGGCGCACGGGCGCAAGCTGGCGATCGCGCTGCCGTATTTGTGGCTGATCCTGCTGTTTATGCTGCCGTTCCTGATCGTCTTTAAGATCAGTTTTTCGGAAATAGCCCGGGCGATCCCGCCATACAGCGATCTGGTGAGCTGGGCCGATGGCCAGCTGTCGATCACGCTGAATCTGGCGAACTACTTCCAGCTGACGGACGATCCGCTCTACTTCGAAGCTTATCTGCAATCCTTGCAGGTAGCGGCGGTGTCAACGCTGTGCTGCCTGGCGCTGGGCTATCCGCTCGCGTGGGCGGTGGCGCACAGTAAACCTTCAACGCGAAACATCCTGCTGTTGCTGGTGATCCTGCCTTCATGGACCTCGTTCCTGATCCGCGTGTATGCGTGGATGGGCATCCTGAAAAATAACGGCATATTGAATAACGTGCTGCTTTGGCTCGGGGTTATCGACCAGCCGCTGACGATTTTGCACACCAACCTTGCGGTCTACATCGGGGTGGTTTATGCCTATCTACCATTCATGGTGCTGCCGATTTATACCGCACTGACGCGTATAGATTATTCGCTGGTGGAAGCTTCGTTAGATCTCGGCGCGCGGCCGCTGAAAACGTTCTTCAGCGTGATTGTGCCGCTGACCAAAGGCGGGATTATTGCCGGTTCGATGCTGGTGTTTATTCCGGCGGTAGGGGAGTTTGTGATCCCGGAACTGCTTGGCGGGCCGGACAGCATCATGATTGGTCGCGTCCTGTGGCAGGAATTCTTTAATAACCGCGACTGGCCGGTGGCTTCAGCCGTGGCGATTATCATGCTTCTGCTGCTGATCGTGCCGATCATGTGGTTCCACAAATATCAGAACAAAGCGGCGGAGGATCACTCATGAACAACTTGCCGGTTGTGCGCTCTCCGTGGCGTATTTTGATTCTGGTGATTGGCTTTACCTTCCTGTATGCGCCCATGCTAATGCTGGTTATCTACTCGTTTAACAGTTCTAAGCTGGTGACGGTGTGGGCCGGCTGGTCAACGCGCTGGTATGGCGAGCTGTTCCGGGATTCGGCGATGATGAACGCCGTTGGCCTGAGCCTGACCATTGCTGCGGCTGCCGCCACGATGGCGGTTATCCTGGGGACGATTGCTGCCGTGGTGATGGTGCGTTTTGGTCGCTTTCGTGGCTCAACCGGATTTGCCTTTATGCTAACGGCGCCGCTGGTTATGCCGGATGTGATCACCGGGCTTTCGCTGCTGCTGCTGTTCGTGGCGCTGGCGCACGCAATTGGCTGGCCGAGCGACAGGGGGATGCTCACCATCTGGCTGGCGCATGTGACGTTCTGCACCGCCTATGTTGCCGTGGTGATTAGCTCACGCCTGCGGGAGCTGGACCGCTCCATTGAAGAAGCGGCGATGGATCTGGGGGCGACGCCGCTAAAAGTGTTCTTTGTGATCACCGTGCCGATGATCTCGCCTGCCATTATCTCCGGCTGGCTGCTGGCGTTCACGCTTTCGCTCGACGACCTGGTTATCGCCAGCTTCGTTTCCGGGCCGGGCGCGACCACGCTGCCGATGCTGGTGTTCTCGAATGTGCGTATGGGGGTTAACCCGGAAATTAACGCGCTCGCGTCAATTATTCTCGGCGTGGTGGGCGTTATCGGCTTGATTGCATGGTGGTTTATGGCGCGGGCAGAAAAGCAGCGGCTGCGCGATATCCAGAGTGCAAGACGTGGTTAAAACGCCTAAAATCTGCAATGATGTGCCTCCGGTGCCGCGCTTGTCGCGGCACCGTGACGTAAGGAACGCGAGGTTGTGGAAATTATCAGGAAACAGCGGTCATCCCATGCAAAATTAAACGTCCCCACGCTGGTGATGGTGGCGGCTATCGGCATCGTCACTACCCGATGCCTCGACCTGCTGCTGCTGTTTAATATGCTCGGGGTGAGCGGGGTGATGGATTTTGTCCATCGCAGCGTGCAAACCTGGCCCCTGACGCTGGTTTTTCTCGGCAGCCTGTTGATGCTTTTTGTCGAACTGCGCTGCGCGTTCGTCATCGTCAAAGGGCGTAACTGGGGGCGCTGGCTGTTCCTGCTGACCCAAATTATTTCCGTGGTTTGGTTGTCTCTGTCCTCCCTGGGCTGGGGATACCCCGAACTATTCAGCGTTGCCGGGGGCACTAAGCGCGAGATCTTCCGTTCGCTGTTTACCCAAAAGCTGCCCGACATTCTGGTGCTGCTTTTGCTGTTTGTCCCCGCTCGTAGCCGGCTTTTTTTCAGACTTCAGTAAGCGCAGAGTGCTACAATCTGCGCCCTCGTTTTTTCTCAGGGTTTTTCTATGCAATGCGCGCTCTATGATGCCGGCCGCTGTCGTTCCTGCCAGTGGATTGAACAACCGGTTGAAGACCAGCTTCTCGCTAAAATGACCGATCTCCGGCAATTGCTGGAAGGCATTGCCGTGGGCGAGTGGTGTCAGCCGGTGAGCGGCCCTGAGCGTGCGTTTCGCAATAAAGCCAAAATGGTGGTCAGCGGCAGCGTGGAAAAACCGCTGCTGGGGATGTTACACCGCGACGGCACGCCCGAAGATTTAACCGACTGCCCGCTTTATCCTGTTTCATTTGAGCCTGTTTTTGCGGCGCTGAAGCCCTTCATTGCCCGGGCGGGATTAACGCCCTACAACGTAGCGCGTAAGCGTGGCGAGCTGAAGTATCTGCTGCTGACCGAAAGCCTGGCGGATGGCGGCATGATGCTGCGCTTTGTGCTGCGCTCGGAAAGCAAGCTGGAGCAGTTGAAAGCGGCGCTGCCGTGGTTACAGCAGCAACTTCCTCAGCTCAAGGTGATTTCGGCCAACATTCAGCCCGTACACATGGCGATTATGGAAGGTGAGCAGGAAATTCCGCTGACCGAACAGCGTGCGCTCGAAGAGGTATTCAACGGCGTGCCGCTTTATATTCGTCCGCAAAGTTTCTTCCAGACTAACCCTGAGGTTGCTTCCCGGCTGTATGCCACCGCTCGCGACTGGGTGCGCGCGCTACCCGTCAACCATATGTGGGATCTGTTCTGCGGCGTGGGAGGATTTGGCCTGCACTGCGCCACGCCGGAGATGAAGCTAACCGGGATTGAAATTGCCCCCGAGGCAATTGCCAGTGCAAAGCAGTCGGCTGAAAAACTTGGCCTGCATAATATTCATTTTCAGGCGCTGGATTCCACGCAGTTTGCCGTTGCCCAGCAGGATATACCGCAGCTGGTGCTGGTGAACCCGCCGCGCCGTGGGATAGGCAAAGCGCTGTGCGATTATCTGACGCAGATGGCCCCGGCGTTTATCGTCTACTCAAGCTGCAACGCGCAGACCATGGCGAAGGATATTCAGATGCTGCCGGGTTATCGCGTGGTGCGTACCCAGCTGTTTGATATGTTCCCGCATACCTCGCATTACGAAGTGTTGACGTTGCTGGAGCGTTGTCCCTAACTTTGACATTTGTGCTAGCGGCTTCTGCAGACTCGGCTAAGGTTCCTTTCACTTCCAGTTCGGTTTCCATATGCCACCACCGCATCGGTGAACGTCTCAGGGGAATCACCGTTGTACTGAACCCCAGATCCTGGGTCTGCTGAGATGCGTTCCCTACGCTCCCAGCCACAATGTATTTGCTTCTTTTACCCTCACCCTAACCCTCTCCCTGGAAGGGAGAGGGAATAGATTGCGTATTGCTCTGCCTGTTGTTTTCCCCCTCGCCCCTTTGGGGGGAGGGCCGGGGTGAGGGGGAAAATTTACTGCGGGAACCACTGAGTGCTGATCTTCTGGTACGTCCCGTCCGCTTTAATTGCCGCCAGCGCGTCGTTCAGCTTCTTCAACAGGGCCTGATTATCCGGACGCACTGCAATCCCTAAACCGGTGCCAAAGTACTGTGCGTCGGTCACATGCTCGCCTACGGTGCCCAGCTGCGGGTTGGTCTTCAGCCATTCGTTCACCACGGCAGTATCGCCAAACACGCCATCGATACGGCCATTTTTCAGGTCAATAATCGCGTTCTGGTAGCTGTCGTAGGAGACGGTTTTGATCTCAGGATGTTTATCCTGCAGATATTTCTGGTGCGTGGTGCCGTTTTCCATCCCGATACGTTTGCCTTTGAGATCGTCCAGCGAAGCAAACTGGCCTTTTTTCGCAATCACTACCGCTGAGTTGGCGTAGTACGGGTTGGTAAAGGCGACCTGTTTGGCGCGTTCAGGCGTAATATCCATCCCGGAAATCACCGCGTCGTATTTACGGAACTTAAGGGAAGGGATCAGGCTGTCGAAAGCGTGGTTGGTGAAGGTACATTCTGCCTGCATTTGTTTGCATAATGCCTTGGCCAGATCAATATCGAAACCGACGATCTGATTGCTGGCGTCCAGAGATTCAAAAGGAGGATAGGTTGCCGAAGAGCCGAAGTTGATTTTCTCCGCTGCAGCCGCGCTGAATGCGGTTGTAGCGAACATGGCGGCTAACAGTAACTTTTTCATGCGTGTTGCTCCTGTCTGTCAATATTGTTTTAAGTCGCCGTTTTCCGGCGTCAGACCACCATGCCAAAGTGTGAATTTATATGCAATTAAAATGTATAATTATATTTTCATGGGCGTAAAAAAAGCGGGTTGCCCCGCTTTTTCTGTTAGCTGCTCTAGTTGCGGCGTTCAAACGCCAGCGCCCGGCGTTCGATCAGGCGCATCAGCAACGTCAGCAGCCCGTTGACGATGAGGTAGACCAGACCGGCGGCACCGAACACCGCCACATCATAGGTACGGCCATACAGAAGTTGCCCATAGCCCATCACTTCCATCAGCGTGATGGTGTAGGCCAGCGAGGTGCTCTTGAACACCAGCACGACTTCGTTTGAGTAAGAAGAGAGCGCGCGCTTGAAGGCATAAGGCAGCAGAATAGCCAGCGTGTCTTTCTTGCTCATCCCTAAGGCGCTGCAGGACTGCCACTGACCTTCCGGAATGGCGCGAATTGCCCCATAAAACAGCTGCGTAGTGTACGCGGCGCTGTTAAGCGAGAGCGCAATTAACGCGCACAGCCACGGTTCGGAAAGCAGATGCCACAGCACCGGATAATGCTGGAGCGACGGGAACTGCCCCGGACCGTAGTAAATCAGGAAGATCTGCACCAGCAGCGGCGTGCCGGTAAACAGCGTGATGTAGGCGCGCACAATGTGCACCAGTCCCGGCGTTTTCAGCGTCAGAACGATGGTGAACAGCAGCGACAGCACGAGCGCGACGGCAATGGAAGCGGCGGTGAGCGTCAGGCTGGTGTGCAGACCCTTCATCAGCTCCGGTAAATACTCGAGCATCAGCCAGGTCTCCGTTCAAAGCGCGTGGCGCGCAGGTCAATGCGCTTCAGGATGTACTGACTCAGCAGGGTAATGACCAGATAAATGGCCGCAGCGATGACGTACCAGGTAAACGGCTCCTGGGTGCGTGTGGCAATACTTTTGGTTTGCAGCATCAGGTCGTTCACGCTGATAAGCGACACCAGCGCGGTGTCCTTCAACAGCACCAGCCACTGGTTACCCAGGCCCGGCAGCGCGTGACGCCACATCTGCGGCATGACCAGCCGGAAGAAAATCGCGGTTTTGGATAAACCCAGCGCCTGGCCCGATTCCCACTGCCCCACCGGCACCGCTTTCAGCGCGCCGCGCAGCGTCTGCGACGCGTAGGCGGAGTAGAGCAAGGAGAGGGCAATCACACCGCAGAGGAACGGGCTGACGTCAAAATTCTCAATCTCCATTTTGACCGGGATTGCGGTAAAACCGAGGTTGAGGGTAAAGCCGTCAGAGAGTATCAGCAGCAGTTGGGAGGAGCCGAAGTAGATGAACAGCACCACCAGAATTTCAGGCAGGCCGCGGAACAGCGTGACCACCCCGGAGCCTATCCATGCCACCGGGCGCCATTTGGCGGATTCCCAGACGGCAAAAATCATCGCCAGCACGAGGCCGACGATGAGGGCACAAACGGCAAGGCCGACGGTCATCCCGGCGGCGCTTGCTAATGGAAACAATTCGTTCATCGAGTCGATTACTTCTGGAACCATTTGTCGTAGATGGCTTTGTAGGTGCCATCTTGTTTCACTTTATCCAGCGCGGCGTTGAATTTGCTCTGCAGGTCAGTGTTGCCCTGGCGCAGGGCGATGCCGAGGCCGGTGCCGAAGTAATCTTTGTCGGTCACTTTGTCACCCACGGCAACCAGTTCCGGGCTGGCTTTCAGCCACTCGGTCACCACGGCGGTATCGCCAAAGACAGCGTCGATACGGCCATTCTGCAGATCCAGCTTAGCGTTCTGGTAGCTGTCGTAAGGCACGGTGGTGATTTCCGGGTGCTTGTCGGTGATGTATTTCTGGTGGGTGGTGCCGTTCTGGATACCCACTTTTTTGCCTTTCAGCGCGGCAATATCAGCGTACTTACCCTTCACGCCAACGAACAGCGCGGAGTTGTCATAGTAAGGTTTAGTGAACAGTACCTGTTTTTCACGCTCAGGGGTGATGTCCATCCCCGCCATTACCGCGTCAATACGGCGGAATTTCAGGCTTGGGATCAGGCTGTCGAAGGCCTGATTGGTGAAGGTACAGGTGGCATCGATCTGCTTGCACAAGGCATTAGCAAGGTCAACGTCAAAACCGACGATCTTGTTGTTGGCGTCGATAGACTCAAACGGAGGGTAAGAGGCTTCGGTAGCAAAACGGATAGTCTGTGCGGCGGTAGCAGAAAGGCTCAGAGTGGCTAAAAGAGTGGCCAGCAAAACTTTTTTCATTGTCGTTTTCCCGTTCAACATCAGTGAGAGAGATAGAATTTAAACGCATCGGTTTGCGGGTTAGCAAAGCAGCCGGCATCACCTTGTTCGATGATGTGGCCGTTTTCCATATACACCACGCGGCTGGCGGTTTTACGCGCCACTTCTACTTCATGGGTCACGATGACCTGAGTAATGTTGGTTTCCGCCAGTTCGCGGATAATGCTGACGATCTGCGCGGTGATTTCCGGATCCAGAGCGGCGGTAGGCTCATCAAACAGCAGAATCTGCGGCTCCATCATCAGGGCGCGGGCAATGGCCACACGCTGCTGCTGGCCGCCGGAAAGGTGCAGCGGATAGCGGTCCATGTAAGGCTTCAGGCGCAGGCGCTCAAGCAATTTATCGGCGCGTTCACGCGCCTGATCTTTGCTTAATCCGAGCACGCGGCACGGCGCTTCAATCAGGTTTTGCAGTACGGTTAAGTGCGGCCACAGATTGTATTGCTGGAAGACCATGCCGACGTTCTGGCGCAGATCGCGAATCGCTTTGTCGCTGGGGGCTTTGGCAAAGTCGAAAGTCGTGCCCGCAATGCTCAGCTTGCCGGAACGCGGCATCTCAAGCAGGTTAAGGACGCGCAGCAGAGAACTCTTGCCGGCGCCGCTCGGGCCCAGCAATACCAGCGTCTCGCCCTGCGGGCAGTGTAGTGTGATATCGAACAGCGCCTGATGGGCACCGTAAAAGCAATTAATGCTGTCTAGTTGAATACTCATGCGCTGAAGTTGAATAGCAATTGAGGCCGCAAAGGGTACCTTTAACAGAATAGTTATGCAATCTTTGTGCGTTAAAACTTATAAGTAACCACTTATCTTGCCTGAAGTTAGCACAAAATAGCGAGGCGGGTGGTGGCTAAGTATAAAAAACCGGGATCCCTGAATATACCAGACTATTTACAGGGGTTACGTTTCCCCCACCCGCATAGCGTAAGCATAAATTGCCGCTATTTGCCTTCAATTGCCTGACGCAGCGTGCCGGTTGGCGCGTGGCTCGCCGCGCCGAGGTAACGCACATCGTCCACCGCCCAGCACTGGCCTTCACGGACCATCAACACTTCATCTTTCCAGGTCTGGCTGCCGCGGGTCAGCTCGACGCGCAGAGGAATATTTCGCGCATCGGTGTTCGGGATAGTTGACGCCGAAGCCACGCTGGCTTTGTCAGGCCCTTCAGACTGGCTGGAGAAGATATCACTGCGAGTAAATGCGCTTTGCGCCGCCAGAGAGGTGCTGGATTTTTGCAGAAGCTGGAACAGGGAATCGCTCAGGTAGGGGCGCAGCGCGGCAACGGAGCTCAGGCCTTCACCCTTGTGCGCGATACGGTAATCATAGAACTGCTGAGCGACGTCATCCGGGCCGCCGCTGACGCAGGGGCCGCTGCGGGTGCCGATGTCTTTGAAGGCCGGAGTGACGGTGGTACAGGCCGACAACACCAGCGCACAGGGAAGAAGAACCAAAGCTGAGCTGCGCATTTTTATTTCCTTATTTTCTCAGGAGGACTACCTTAGCATAGCGTATTGGCTCAAAATCGCGTGGCGATTGCCGGGCTAACATGTTGATGGCAAAGAGAGGAGAACGTGATGCAGTTTACAACGACGCCAGGCCTGGAAGGCCACACCATTGCTGAATACTGCGGCGTGGTGACCGGGGAAGCTATCCTGGGTGCCAATATTTTCCGCGATTTTTTTGCCGGGGTTCGCGATATCGTCGGCGGCCGCTCCGGGGCTTATGAAAAAGAGTTACGCAAAGCGCGGGACATCGCGTTTCGTGAAATTCAGGAACAGGCGGAAAGCCTGGGCGCTAACGCCGTGGTCGGGATTGATATCGACTATGAAACCGTCGGCAAGGACGGCAGCATGCTGATGGTTTGTGTCAGCGGGACGGCGGTGAAAACGCGTAAATGAAAACCAGGATCTTAGCGATTGCCCTGGCGCTGTTGCTGGCAGGCTGTGCCGGACAAAAAGGGATTGTCGATCGGGGCAGTTATAAAGTGGACACCACGCATCAGGCTCAGGCCGCTTATCCGCGTGTGAAAATTCTGGTGATCCACTACACGGCGGATGATTTTTCAAGTTCGCTCTCCACGCTTACCGATCGTAACGTCAGCGCCCACTACCTTGTTCCTGCCGAGCCGCCTCTGTCCGGCGGGAAGCCTGTTGTCTGGCAGCTGGTGCCGGAAGATCAGCTGGCCTGGCATGCCGGGGTCAGTTTCTGGCGAGGGGCTACGCGGATTAACGACACGTCCGTTGGCATTGAGCTGGAAAACAAAGGTTATACGAGAATAGGGGGCGTTCAGCGCTTCTACCCCTTCAGCCAGCCGCAGATTGCGGTGCTTGAGGATTTAGCGAAGCAGATTATTGCGCGCTATAACATCGCGCCGCAGAACGTGGTCGCTCACGGCGATATTGCGCCGCAGCGCAAGGTTGATCCTGGCCCGCTGTTCCCCTGGAAGCAATTCGCGGAAAAAGGGATTGGCGCATGGCCGGACGCCGCTAGAGTGGCGTTTTATCTTAACGGCCGCGGTCCGCTGCAGCCCGTGGATAAAACCGAGCTGCTGGATGTGCTTTCCCGGTATGGCTACGAAGTGCTGCCAGGCATGACCGAGGCGCAGCAGAAAAGGGTGATTACCGCCTTCCAGATGCATTTCCGCCCGGCCAACTACAGCGGCGAGGCGGATGCGGAGAGCCTGGCGATTGCCGAGGCATTACTGGAAAAATATGGTCAGGGTTAACCGCGGTGTAGCGTGCCGTGATCTTTCAACCACAGCGCGGTACGGCGAATGCCTTCATCGAGGGTGACGATAGGCTGGTAGCCCAGCTCCGTTTCCGCGCGCGTGGTGTCCAGCGTTAAGTCGAAGTTCAGCTTGGAAACACCGTAGTGCGTGAGCACCGGCTCTTTGGCCGATTTATTGCCAAAGTGCTCCAGGCTGCGGGCGATGATATCCAACATCGGGTATGGCACCGAGCGAATGCGGCATTTGATGCCCAGTTCGTCGATCAGCTTCTGCACGATAGTCCGCAGCGGGCGCGCTTCCATATTGGTGATGTTGTAGGCGCGGCCAGAAGGCAAATCCTGTTTCTGCGTCGCCAACCACATCGCGTGTACCGCGTTTTCCAGATAGGTCATATCCACCAGCGCATCGCCGCCGCGCGGCAGCAGCACGCTCCCGTAGTGGCGCATCATCTGCACCAGACGCGGGAAGAATACTTTGTCGTGCGGCCCAAACAGGCTTTGCGGGCGCAGAATTGTAAAACGGGTATTCGGGTTGGCCTGCGCCAGCAGCTGAATCACCTCTTCGCTGGCGGCTTTGCTGCGGGCAAATTCGTTGGCGAAGCGCACCGGGCGAAAATCTTCGCTGATGTTGCGGTGGTGGTGGTAGTCGAAGTAAAGCGACGGCGACGAGATATGAATAAAGTCACGCACGCCCCAGGCCACGGCCCATTCGCCCAGACGGCGCGTGGCGCGGACGTTGGCGAGGTCGAAGGCTTGCTGGGTTCCCCACGGCGAGGTGAAGCTGGAGCAATGCCAGAGCGTGTCGACGTCGGCGAGCATCACCTTTGCCTGGGAAGAAACCAGCTCCGTCAGATCGGCATGGACAAATTCGGCGCCCATTTTCTGCAGCAGTTTGCCCATCGCTTCGTTGCGCCCGGTGGCCCGAACGCTGATGCCCCTGGCGCGTAAATACTCGACCGCGTTTCGGCCTAAACCGCTGGTTGCGCCCGTGACCAGTACCTTCATGTGACCAACTCGTTATGTTTTGGATTAACGCTGCGCATTTTTCCGTGAAACGGCAGCGCATGCAATGGGAATACTGAAAGATTAGGAGCTAACTTCTCTTTTTGATCGAGTTTTGTTCCGCTAAATGAACAATTCGCCGCGCCATTCCCCTAAAGATAAATAAATGGGCGGGGATCATCGCCAGCCAGTAGAGCAAACCGGCGCAGCCGTGAGGGTGCCACCAGGCTCTGACGTCCAGCCGGCGCTGCTTGCCATCATCCTGTAAGGTGAACGACAGCCGCCCCAGGCCCGGAGCCTTCATACCGAACAGCAGCGTCAGCTCTTTTTCCGGCTCGGCGATAATCACTTTCCAGCTATCGACGGCGTCGCCCACTTCCAGCATGGCTTTATCAGGCCGCCCTTTGGCAAGCCGATGCCCGACCAGCAAATCCATCAGCGCGCGAGTTTTCCACAGCACGTTGCCAAAAAAGTAGCCTTCTTTGCCGCCTAGCTGGTTGATGACCTGCCAGAGCGAAGAGAGAGAGGCCTGGGTGGTCAGCGTGCAGCCTGCCTGTTTAGCAAAAAAACCGTAGTCGGGCCGCCAGCGGGCAAACGCCTGGGCGTCGTAGCCCCAGTCCTGCGAGTTAGCAAGCTGGTGTTCGTTGGCCAGCGTCAGGCGCATGGCGTCGTCGAAGCTGATGAGCTGCTGCGGGATAAGTTCACGCAGGCTGCGGTCGTCTGCCAACAAATCGTGCTCGAGCCCCTGAATCAGCGCCTTAGCAATGCCGGGCGGCACCGAGGTAATGACATTCAGAAACCACACGGAAATCCAGCTGGTGGGGAGTGGTACGGGGATCAGAGGGCGGTGGCGGCCGCTGATAGCCATAAAGCGTTCAAACTGTTGCTGATAGCTCAGGACTTCCGGCCCGGTGGCTTCAAACAGGCGATGTTCCGTGGCCGGATGGTCCAACAGCGCGACGAGGTAATGCAGCAGGTTATCCAACGCTATCGGTGAAGTACGGGAGCGAACCCAACGCGGCGGCGTCAGCACCGGCAGGTTGTACACCATATCCCGCATGACTTCGAAGGCTGCCGAGCCAGCGCCCACAATAATCCCCGCGCGCAGTTCGATGACCGGTACGCCGGAGTCTCGCAGGATATCCGCGGTGATTTGCCGGGCTTTCAGGTGCTTCGAATGCGTTTGCCCGCTTTTGGCCTGCAATGAGCTGAGGAAAATGACCTGCTTAACCGGATGTTCGGTCAGCGCGTCGCGCATATTCAGCGCCGCCTGGCGTTCGAACTCCAGAAAATTATCGCCGTCTCCCATGCTGTGGATCAGGTAGTAGACGGTATCTGCCCCTTCGAGCAGGGCACCCAGGCGGTGCGGCCAGTGCAAATCTACATGTCGGCATTCCACGCTTGGCCAGGGCTGTTTTTTCAGCCAGTCAATGCGACGGGCGGCGGCGGTGACGTGATGCCCCGCCGCCACGAGTAACGGCACCAGGTGCTGGCCAATGTAGCCGCTGGCGCCGAGGACCACTATCCTTTGAGGTTCTGCCATCGTCCCTGAGTTCCGTTAGTTTTGCAGGAAGCTGCGCCAGTGGGCGACGACTTCTGCCAGCTGAGTGCGGGTGACGTCCAGATGGGTGACCAGGCGAGTTGCCGGGCCTGCGCTGAGGATGATGCCGCGCTCACGCATATATGGCCCTAAATCTTCTGCTTCTTCCGCCGTCATGCGGACAAAGACCATGTTGGTGTCCTGACGCATCACATCGACGCCGATTTCTCGTAGCTCGCCTGCCAGCCAGTGGGCGTTGTCGTGGTCTTCTTTCAGCCGCTCGACGTTATTTTTCAGCGCATACAGGCCTGCCGCCGCGAGGATACCGGCCTGGCGCATACCGCCGCCGGTCATCTTGCGCCAGCGCACAGCTCGCTTGATGTACTCTTTACTGCCCACCAGCAGGGATCCCACCGGCGTGCCCAGGCCTTTCGACAGGCAAATGGTGAAGCTGTCGCAGTAGCGAGTAATCTCTTCCAGCTGGCAGCCGTAGGACACCACGGCGTTAAAAATACGCGCGCCGTCTACGTGCAGCGCCAGGTTGTGTTTGCGGGTGAATTCCCAGGCCTGCTGGAGGTATTCGCGTGGCAGCACTTTGCCGTTATGGGTGTTTTCAAGGCTCAGCAATTTAGTGCGGGCGAAGTGAATGTCGTCCGGTTTAATTTTTGCCGCCACTTTATCCAGCGGCAGCGTGCCGTCGCGATCCGCTTCAATCGGCTGAGGCTGAATGCTGCCCAGCACCGCTGCGCCGCCCGCCTCATACAGGTAGTTATGCGCGGCCTGGCCAACGATATACTCTTCGCCGCGTTCGCAGTGGCTCAGCAAAGCCACGAGGTTGGCCTGCGTGCCGGTAGGTAAAAACAGGGCAGCTTCTTTCCCGCTGATTTTTGCCGCGTATGCCTGAAGCTCGTTAACAGTGGGGTCATCGCCGTAAACATCATCCCCGGTTGGGGCGGCCATCATTTGTTCCAGCATGGCGCGGGAAGGGCGGGTAACGGTATCGCTGCGTAAATCGATCATGACGGGTCCTTTATCGAGAGGCTGCGCCCGGATGGTTATCCGGGCGCCTGAGGCAACCTTCTTTTTTACCGGAACCAGTTGGTTTTCGCCAGCTCGATCACTTCATCTCCTCGCCCGCTGATAATGGCGCGCAGCATATAAAGGCTGAACCCCTTCGCCTGCTCCAGCTTGATCTGCGGCGGGATAGCCAGCTCGTCTTTGGCGACGACGACATCGACCAGTACCGGGCCATCAATGCTGAAGGCTCGTTCCAGCGCGGCGTTCAGCTCCTCGGGTTTCTCAACGCGGATACCGGTAATGCCGCAGGCTTCGGCTATACGGGCAAAGTTGGTGTCGTGCAGTTCGGTGCCGTCGGTGAGGTAGCCCCCGGCTTTCATCTCCATCGCCACAAAACCGAGCACGCTGTTGTTGAACACCACGATTTTAATCGGCAACTTCATTTGCGAAACGGACAGGAAGTCGCCCATCAGCATGCTGAAGCCGCCGTCACCGCACATCGCCACCACCTGGCGTTCGGGCGCGGTGGCTTTGGCGCCTAGTGCCTGTGGCATAGCGTTGGCCATTGAGCCGTGGTTAAACGAACCCAGCAGGCGGCGCTTACCGTTCATTTTCAGGTAGCGCGCGGCCCAGACGGTGGGTGTGCCCACGTCGCAGGTAAAAATGGCGTCATCGGTGGCGTAATGGCTGATTTGCTGCGCCAGATATTGCGGGTGAATTTGCTTGCCTTCGGTGGGTTTGGCTAGCTCATCCAGTCCTTCCCGCGCTTTGCGGTAATCCTCCAGTGCTTTGTCGAGGAAGCTGCGATTGGTTTTCTCTTCCAGCATGGGCAGCAGGGCAGACAGCGTGGCTTTGATATCGCCCACCAGCGCCATGTCGACTTTGCTGTGCGCGCCGATGCTACCGGGGTTGATATCAATCTGGATAATTTTTGCGTCCGTCGGGTAGAACGCGCGGTAGGGGAACTGGGTGCCGAGCAGGATCAGCGTATCGGCGTTCATCATGGTGTGGAAGCCGGATGAGAAGCCGATTAATCCGGTCATGCCAACGTCGTAAGGGTTGTCGTACTCAACGTGCTCTTTGCCGCGCAGGGCGTGAACAATGGGCGCTTTCAGGGTTGCTGCCAGCTGCACCAGCTCAGTATGCGCTCCTGCGCAGCCGCTGCCGCACATCAGGGCGATATTGTCGTTGTAGCGCAGCAGTTGGGCGAGTTTTTTAAGCTCATCGTGAGGGGGAACCACGATGGGCTGCGGTGCAGGATACCAGTGCGTCGTGGCATGTTCTGGCGCGGGTTTGAGCGCCACGTCACCAGGCAGCACTACCACGGAAACGCCCCGGTTCAGAATAGCTTTGCGCATGGCAATCGCTAATACCTGCGGGATCTGCTCCGGGTTAGAAACCAGTTCGCAATAGTGGCTGCATTCGCGGAAAAGCTCTTCGGGGTGCGTTTCCTGGAAGTAACCGCTGCCAATTTCGCTGGAGGGAATATGGGCTGCAATGGCGAGAACAGGCACGTGATTGCGGTGGCAATCGTACAGGCCGTTTATCAGGTGCAGGTTACCTGGCCCGCATGAACCGGCGCAGACAGCAAGCTCGCCGGTGAGGTGCGCTTCGGCCCCGGCGGCGAAAGCGGCCACTTCTTCATGGCGAGTTGGCATCCATTTAATCGTGCCCATCCGGTTGAGGCTGTCGCTGAGGCCGTTCAGCGAATCACCAGTGACGCCCCAGATACGTTTCACGCCCGCGCTCTCAAGGGTTTTGGCCAGCCAGGCCGCTACGGATTGTTTCATCGGTTTTCCTTGTCCAGTGTGATAGCGCTTACAAGCTTAGTTCAATTCCACGTAACGGCGGGGAATGGCCTCCCTAAAATTGGGGCTATTTGTTAGCAAATATTAAGCGTAAATTATTCTCGTTATCATTTTAAAAGGGTGGCAATTCATATGGTTACTAAATTGTTAAATGCAGTGAATGGCGCGCTGAATAAAGACGATCTGGGGAAACTTTTACTGCGTCTGGCGGTAGGCGGCCTGATGCTGTTTCACGGCCTGCACAAGTTGTTTGGCGGTGTGGGCGGAATTAAAGGAATGCTGGCGGCGCACGGCATCCCGGAGTTTGTCGCCTACGGCGTGCTGCTGGGCGAGGTGCTTGCGCCGCTGCTGATTATTTTAGGGATCCTAACGCGCCTGTCCGCGCTTGGGCTGGCGTGCACGATGATTGTGGCCTGGCTGCTGGTGGGCGTGGGGGAAACCTTTATGCTGGATAAAACCGGGGCCTGGGGCATTGAAAGCCTGATGTACTTTTTCCTCGGCGCGCTGGCGATAGTCTTTTGTGGTGGAGGGCGTTACGCGTTTGGCAAGTCTGCCTGGCGGTAGAAAAAGAAAAGGCACCGTGAAGGTGCCTCTTTAAGGTCAAGCTAGCACAAGGTCGCTTTGAGGATGGCAGGAGCAGGCCAGCACGTAGCCGCTGGCAATTTCCTCTTCCGTCAGCGTCATGGTGCTGGAGACGGTATAGTCGCCTGACACGACTTTCGTTTTACAGCAGCCGCAAACCCCGGCGCGACAGGCGGCATTCACCGGCACACTGTTGCTCTCCAGGGCGGCTAGCAGCGTACTGCCCACAGGTGAGTAAAACTCGCGCATCGGCTGGAGGGTGGTGAACTTCAGGCCGCCCGCTGAGGGTGCTGCGGCTGGTGTGAAGAACACTTCCTGATAAAACGCCGTGACGCCCAACGCTTTTACTTCCTTCTCAACCATAGCCATATAAGGCGCAGGCCCACAGGTCATGACCGTCCGGCCGGTGATATCCGGCACCGCGGCCAGGATCTCGCGAGTCAGTCGCCCGGCGATAAAGCCGTGCGTGGCGTTGTTTTCTGCCACCAGCGTGACCGGATAATGCCGCCATTCGTCAGCAAAAATCACATCCTGCGGGGAGCGCACGTTATAGATGACCTGCACGTCCGCCTGTGGGCGATGCTTTGCCAGCCAGCGGCGCATGGACATGATCGGCGTGACGCCGCAGCCCGCCGCCAGCAGCAGATAGCGCTCCGACACGATGTTTTCACAGCTGAACTCGCCCTGGGCTTCAGACAGCCACAGGTAGTCGCCGATTTTCACTTCTCCGGTCAGCCACTCCGAGCCAGCGCCGCCGTCGATGCGCCGTACCGTCAGCGTGATGAATTCACTGAGGCCCGGTGTGGAAGAGATCGTGTAGGCCCGCAGCGTCTCGCTGCCGTTGCGGATGCTCACCAGCGCATATTGCCCGGCTTTGTAGGGATAGAAGTCGTGGTTAATCAACGACAGCGTCCAGACATCCGGAGTTTCCTGATGAATATGGTGTACCTGCATACGGTGCGGGCACAGCGGCGTTGGCATGGTCATGGCTACTCCTTACGCGCTCATTAACTGTTGGATGTCTTGCTCAACGGTAGTGATGGCGCGCAGGCCAAATTTCTCGTTCAGTACCGCCAGCAGATTTGGCGTCAGGAAACCCGGTGCGGTCGGGCCGGTGACGATATTTGTGACGCCGAGCGACAGTAGCGTGAGCAGAATCACAATCGCCTTTTGCTCAAACCAGGAGAGCACCAGACTCAGCGGCAGGTCATTCACGCCACAGCCGAGTTTCTCTGCGAGGGTGACGGCCAGAATAATCGCTGAATAAGCGTCGTTACACTGGCCGGCATCCACCAGGCGAGGCAGCCCTTCGATGTTGCCGAAGTCCAGCTTGTTGAAGCGGTATTTGCCGCAGGCCAGGGTCAGGATCAGGCAGTCCTTCGGTACGCTGGTGGCGAAGTCGGTGAAGTAGTTACGTTCTCCGCGTGCGCCGTCGCAGCCGCCGACCAGGAAGATGTGGCGAAGTTTTTCACGGCTGACCAGATCGATGAGCGTGTCCGCCGCACCCAGCAGCGTCTGGCGGCCAAAACCGACGGTGATCAGATGCTCGATTTCGCTGTACGGGAAACCGGCCATTTGCTGGGCCTGGGTAATCACCGGGCTAAAATTGTCGCCTTCGAGGTGGCTGACGCCCGGCCAGCCAACGATGCTGCGGGTCCAGATACGGTCATCGTACGAGCCCACGGTTGGGTCGATGATGCAGTTGGAAGTCATGACAATAGGGCCAGGGAAGCGGGCGAATTCCGTTTGCTGGTTCTGCCAGCCGCTGCCGTAGTTGCCGACCAGGTGTTTGAATTTACGCAGTTCGGGATAGCCGTGCGCCGGGAGCATTTCGCCGTGGGTGTAGACGTTCACGCCGGTGCCTTCGGTTTGTTCGAGCAGGTTATAGAGATCTTTTAGGTCATGGCCGGAAATCAGGATGCACTTCCCGGCTACCGGGCGAACGTTAACCTGGGTTGGGGTTGGATGGCCGTATTTACCGGTTTCCCCCAGATCCAGAATGCTCATCACTTTGAAGTTCATCTGGCCGATTTCCATGGAGCAGTCCAGCAGGGCGCCCATGTCCGCAGGCCAGGTGCCGAGCCACGCCATGATTTTGTGGTACTGGGCGTAGATATCGTTGTCGTACTGGCCCAGGACGTGCGCGTGTTCCATGTAAGCGGCAGCGCCTTTCATGCCGTACAGGCACAGGAGACGCAGGCCGAGAATATCTTCGCCAATGTCGGCTTTGTCACGGTTTGGCGTGAATTCGGCGGCCTGGCGCTGTAGCTCACCGAGGTCGCTGCTGGTCAGCTGAAGTTCTGCCATCGGGTTGGCTACGGTTGCTGCAGGATCGACAGCCAGCGTGCGGGTTTTCAGGTCTTCGCGCATAGCAATGGCATCGCGGGCGTAGCCAACGATGCGGGCGGAGTCGAAGTTCACGTTGGTCAGCGTTGAGAAAAAGGCGCGGGGAGCAAAGTTATCAATCTCGTGGTCGATAATACCGCGTTCGCGCGCGGCAACCGCCCAGGCGGACAGGCCTTGCAATGTCGCGATCAGCAGATCCTGTAGGTCGGAAGTCTGGGCCGTTTTACCGCAGACGCCCTGGGCATAGGCGCAGCCGTCGCCGGCCGGGGTACGGATGGTCTGTTCACATTGCACACAAAACATGATGTCACCTTAAAATTATATTTTAAATACATGTTTAAGGTTAGGCTGCGGCTTAACAGGTTAAAAGGACTTTTTGGTGCAACTTAAAGGGAGATTGATATAGCTCAACTTTGGCGGCAGCAGGCTACCGCCAGAGAGGTATCAGGCGGCGAAGAAGGCGATGAGCAGCGGAGTCAGCAGGCTAAGAATAAATCCGTGCACGATGGCGGCAGGCACGATTTCCACGCCGCCGCTGCGCTGCAGCACCGGTAGGGTGAAGTCCATCGAGGTGGCACCACAAAGACCCAGCGCCGTTGAGCGGCTGCGGCACACTAGCGCCGGAATAAGCATAATAGCCAGTAATTCCCGCACCAGATCGTTAAAGAAGGTCGCGCTGCCAATCACCGGCCCGTAGGACTCGGTCATCAGGATCCCGGACAGCGAATACCAGCCGAACCCGGAAGCCATCGCGAGGCCTGTTTTTATCGGCAGGCCAAGCAGCAGGGCGTTAATCACCCCTGCGACCATTGAGCTGAACACGACCACAATGGCGACGATAATGCCGCGACGATTAAGCACGATTTGCCGGAAGGTCATGCCGCTGTTGCGAAGCTGGATCCCGACCAGCAGCAGCAGGAAGATAAGCGTGTATTCGCTGGCCTCAGTGGCGTATTTGAGCACGTCGAACCCGGTCAGCCCCAGCAGGAAGCCCAAGGCCACAACGCCGCAGAGCTGTAAGGACTCCAGGGCCATCGCCAGGCGCGAGGGCAGTTTTTCCTGTTTATGCTGATGCCGCCACGGGAGAGAGCGTTCCAGCAGCAGAAGGCCGGCGATGTTACACAGCAGGATCACTATGACGCTTATCACCGAGTAATGCAGGATAGTCAGCAGGTTGCTGGCGAGATTATCCAGAAACGCCAGGCTAATGCCCATCAGGAACAGGATCACGTAAACAATCCAGCCCAGCAGCCGGTGAATCAGCCTGAGCAGATGAGTTTGTTTCAATGGGATCAGGTAACCGACGAGCAACGGCACCAGGATAATAAGTAATCCTGACAGCATGGGAGGGACAATCCTTGTAGTTAAAATGTTACGACGGATGTCACACTACCGAAAGAAAGGAATCGAGTCGAGTAGGGGAGAAGAAAAAGGTTTGCGCGGAGAAAAAAAGAAAATAGCAGGCTTACCGGGGTAAGCCTGCCTGGGAACTTAGCTGCGTTTTTCCAGCAGAGTACGGTAAATAATACCGCCCAGGATCCCGCCAATAATAGGCATGACCCAGAAAAGCCACAGTTGATCCAGCGCCCAGCCACCCTGGAAAATAGCCACTGCGGTACTGCGCGCAGGGTTTACGGAGGTGTTGGTAACCGGAATACTAATTAAGTGAATTAAAGTTAATGCCAGGCCAATAGCTATTGGCGCAAAACCCGGTGCAGCAAATTTGTCCGTTGCACCGTGAATAACAATCAGGAAGCCACAGGTTAATACGATTTCAATCACAATGGCGGACAGCATGGAATATCCACCCGGTGAATGTTCGCCGTAGCCGTTAGAAGCAAAACCGCTGGCTGCTGCATCAAAGCCTGCTTTACCGCTAGCGATTAAATAAAGGATAGCGGCTGCGACAATCCCGCCAATCACCTGGGCAATAATGTAGCCAATCACTTCTTTAGCCGGGAAGCGGCCACCGGCCCAGAGGCCAAGGGTGACAGCCGGGTTAAAGTGACCACCGGAAATATGACCGACGGCAAAAGCCATGGTCAGCACGGTTAAACCAAATGCCAGCGCGACGCCGACAAAGCCAATGCCTAATTCCGGGAATGCTGCCGCTAATACTGCGCTACCGCAGCCACCAAATACCAGCCAGAACGTCCCGAAGAACTCGGCTGCTAATTTTCTAAACATAACCACCTCTGATAAAAGCCAGAAACAATGCAAGGTTCAGGCGCTAAATCACATGACCCTGACTGTCGCTAATTCACCGTCATTAAGTGAATGACGAAAGTAATATTAAATGCGCGTTAATATTAGGTATTTCGCCAATTCGCCACCAGCACAATAAATTCCAGTTTTTTGATTTAGGGCAATGAGGTGTTATTCCTTTTCTGAGGAGAGGTAGCAGAAGTATAGGTTATCTTTGAATGAAGTAAGAATATTCTGGATAATAAAAAAATACGTCTCAGCACGAATTGATTATGGTAAGTGCGGCACGTGTTTATCGCGTAACGCTTTGACATTGTGTGGTTACATTGCCCTTCGGGTTGCCGCTATACTCGAAAAGGACGCTGGATGAAAGCGGATGCACAGGAGGCGGTATGTTTCTCGAGCGAGTTGAGATGGTTGGTTTTCGCGGTATTAACCGTTTGTCGTTAATGCTTGAGCAAAACAACGTGCTGATTGGCGAAAATGCCTGGGGTAAATCCAGCCTGTTAGATGCGCTGACCTTGTTACTTTCCCCGCACAGGGAGCTGTACCATTTTGTTCGCGAAGATTTCTACTTTCCCCCTGGCGAGCTGCATGGGCGCGAGAGTCACCTGCAAATCATCCTGACCTTCCGCGAGGCGGCGTCTGGCCACCATTTAGGACGGCGGTATCGTAATCTTTCCCCGGTTTGGGTGGAAGGGAACGACGGCTTTCATCGCATTTATTACCGTCTGGAAGGAGAGCTTGGGGATGAAGGGACGGTTTTAACCCTGCGAAGCTTTCTCAATGCCCACGGCCAGCCGCTGGCGCTGGACGAAATTGACGACATGGCCATGAATATCACGCGGCTGAACCCCGTGCTGCGCCTCAGGGATGCCAGATTCATGCGGCGACTGCGCAACGGCAGCATGCCCGAAATGCCGGAAACGGAGCTGACCGCGCGCCAGCTCGATTTCCTGGCGCGAGAGCTGGTATCAAGGCCGCAAAACCTTACCGATGCGCAGCTACGGCAGGGGCTGTCGGCCATGGTGCAGCTGCTTGAACACTATTTCTCTGAACAAGGCGCGATAGCTCACCAGCGGCTGATGCGACGACGCTCTCATGATGAGCAGCGCAGCTGGCGCTATCTGGATGTGATCAACCGCATGATCGACAAGCCCGGCAGCCGTTCGCATCGGATGATCCTGCTGGGCATGTTTTCCACGTTGCTGCAGGCGAAGGGGAGTATTGCGCTCGACAGGGACGCTCGCCCCTTGCTGCTGGTGGAAGATCCTGAAACTCGTTTGCACCCGATTATGCTCTCTGTTGCCTGGCACTTGCTGAATTTGCTGCCGCTGCAAAAAATTACTACGACAAATTCCGGAGAGTTGCTCTCGTTGACGCCGGTAGAACAGGTTTGTCGGCTGGTGCGTGAATCCTCCCGGGTAGCTGCATGGCGGTTAGGACCGGGCGGCATGAATGCGGAGGACAGCCGGCGAATTGCTTTTCACATTCGTTTTAACCGCGCGTCCTCGCTTTTTGCTCGCTGCTGGTTGCTGGTAGAAGGCGAGACCGAAGTGTGGGTGATGAACGAACTGGCGCGGCAGTGTGGACATCATTTCGATGCTGAAGGCGTGAAGGTTATCGAGTTTGCACAATCCGGCCTGCGCCCGCTGATTAAGTTCGCTCGCAGGATGGGCATTGAATGGCATGTGCTGGTGGACGGGGATGATGCCGGTAAAAAATATGCGGCAACCGTACGCGGCTTGCTGGACAACGACCGCGATCGGGAGCGTGAACATCTGACGGCGTTACCTGCGCTGGATATGGAGCATTTTATGTATCGGCAGGGTTTTTCAGATGTGTTTCATCGCGTGGCTCAGTTGCCCGAAAATGTGCCGATGAATTTGCGCAGGATTATTACCAAAGCGATTCATCGCTCGTCAAAGCCGGATTTAGCCATCGAAGTGGCGCTGGAAGCCGGGCGCCGGGGCGTGGATGCGGTCCCGCCTTTACTGAGGAAAATGTTCTCCAGGGTACTCTGGCTGGCGCGTGGCCGGGCGGATTAGCGCCCGGCTGATAATGCAGATTTAGAAATGACTGTTGATGCTGTTCATCATACCGTCGAGCAGTTCATAGCGGCGACGATACTCCGCACGTTTTTTGCTGGCAATATCTTCCAGCGGTTTGCGTTCCACGCTGGACGGTAAGGCAAACAGGCCATCGGCGCGAGGTTCGCCGCTCATGGACTGCCAGAAACTGTCATAGTCTGCATGTAGACTGTCTTTTTTCTTCTTCTCGTAGCGCCATGAACGGTAAATATGCGTGCTGTTGCCTACGGCCAGAATGCGCTCTGCGTCGAAAAGTTTTGCCAGTTCACACGCAACCTCAAGCAGTATGCGTTTAGGGAACAATCCGTGGCAGGCTTTAGTTGCAGCCTGTATAGCTTCATGAGGCACCCAGGGTTTTGCGCCCTGCAGGCAGCCAATAAAGAAAGTGTTCTTACCTTCGAACTGGTTGAGCGTGAAGGTTATGCGCGCCAGGGGAACGCCCTCTTCATTACAGAAATTAAGGAAGGCTTCACCTTCTTTACCTTCTATATCGTGCGAGGTGAGATCGATAAACATCAACTCGTTGTTTTTACCTACCAGCGAGGCCAGACGGTAACCTTCGGTAGAGAAATGCCCGTTAAGCAACTTTTTCGGCATTTTCTCGGCAATTTTCTGGTAGTGGTAAGCGATAGTATCCCGCGTATCCTTACGTTTCAGCGGCATCGCAAGGTAAGGGCGATGCAGTCGGCATGGCAGACCCGGTTGAGCGTTCAGCATGTTGGCAAGATGTGGCTGGCTTGCCAGGTTTTTCATCAGGCTGGCGGTATACACCGGCATCGCCAGCGAGCGTAAAATAAACTTGCGGCGGTAAGCCTTCTTGCCCCAGGATGCTCCCGGCTGCCACTCCCCCGTCGCGAGGGAAAGGAAGAGTTTCCAGCCTGTTTGAGGCAGGGTTTCGGTAACATGCGCGGCAGCGATCTGGGACATAATAACAACCTGATATTCGGGAAAGATGGCACTATTTCAGCACGCCGGATGTCAACCGACGTTCAATAACTGTTACATATCTTCACATTGTGCAGTTTGTTTAAGAACCGTTTAATCATGCGTTAGCTATTTCAGGATTTATATGAAAATTAAGGGAAAATTTAAAAAACGTTATTGGCTTTACGCGCTGTTGGTGGTGATATTTTTCCTCTGGCTTTGGCAGTTTTTGCATACGCCAACCCCACAATATCAAACGATGATCGTGCGTAAGGCTTCGCTTCAGCAAAGCGTTCTGGCAACCGGAAAGCTCGATGCCGTACGCAAAGTTGACGTCGGGGCTCAGGTGAGCGGGCAGTTAAAAACGCTGTCAGTTAGCATCGGCGATAAAGTAAAAAAAGATCAGCTTTTGGGGGTTATCGATCCCGAACAGGCAGAAAACCAGGTCAAAGAGGTTGAAGCCACGCTGATGGAGCTGCGTGCCCAGCGCATGCAGTCCGAGGCCGAAAGTAAACTTGCCGCGGTGACGCTCTCCCGCCAGCAGGCACTGGCAAAAACTCAGGCGGTATCCCGCCAGGATCTTGATAAAGCGGCAACCGATTTGGCGGTAAAACAGGCGCAGATTGGCACCATTGACGCTCAAATTAAACGCAATCAGGCCTCTTTGAGCACCGCGAAAACTAACCTCGAGTTCACCCGTATCGTCGCGCCAATGGCGGGGGAAGTGACGCAGATCACGACGCTGCAGGGGCAAACCGTGATTGCCGCGCAACAGGCGCCAAATATTCTGACGCTGGCGGATTTAAGCACCATGCTGGTGAAGGCGCAGGTTTCTGAGGCCGATGTTATCCACCTCAAGCCGGGCCAGAAAGCCTGGTTTACGGTACTTGGCGACCCGATGACGCGCTATGAAGGAGTGCTGAAAGATATCTTGCCAACGCCAGACAAAGTCAATGAGGCTATTTTCTATAATGCACGTTTCGAGGTGCCGAATCCGAAGGGCATTCTGCGCCTGGATATGACTGCTCAGGTGCATATTCAACTCGGCGGCGTAAAAGATGTGCTGACGATTCCGCTGGCCGCGTTAGGCGAGCCGATTGGTGATAATCGCTATAACATCACGGTGCTGCGCAATGGGGAAACCAAAACCCGTGAGATAACTATCGGTATGCGTAACGACACGCAGATTCAGGTCGTTAACGGGCTGGAAGAAGGCGAAGAGGTGGTGACTGGTCGCGCCAATGCCGGGAGTGGTAAATGACGGCGCTGCTTGAATTAAAGGACATTCGCCGCAGCTACCCATCTGGTGAAGAGCAGGTTGAGGTGCTGAAGGGCGTCAGCCTGACGATTGAAGCCGGGGAAATGGTGGCGATTGTCGGCGCGTCCGGTTCCGGTAAATCGACGCTAATGAACATCCTCGGGTGCCTGGATAAACCCAGCGGCGGCAGCTATAAAGTGGCGGGCGTGGATGTGTCGGGGCTGGATAACGATGCGCTGGCGACGCTGCGTCGCGAGCATTTCGGCTTTATCTTCCAGCGTTATCACCTGCTTTCTCACCTTAATGCTTCGCAAAATGTTGAAGTCCCTGCGGTGTACGCCGGGACAACCAGGGCCCAGCGTCAGCAGCGTGCGCATGAATTGCTTGGGCGTTTGGGGCTAAAGGAGCGGGTGGAATATCTGCCTTCGCAGCTTTCTGGCGGGCAGCAACAGCGCGTCAGTATCGCCCGCGCGTTGATGAACGGCGGCCAGGTGATTCTGGCGGATGAGCCCACGGGCGCGCTGGATAGCCATTCCGGCGAAGAGGTGATGGCCACGCTGAAGCAGCTTTGTGAGCGTGGGCATACGGTGATTATCGTGACTCACGATCCGGCCGTGGCGGCGCAGGCTCAGCGTATTATTGAAATTCGCGACGGAGAAATTATCAGTAATCCTCCGCCTGTTCATCAGCCGGCCGCGAGGAAGATTGAAAATCAGGCTCTGCGGAGCGGCTCGTCAATACAGCAACTCATCAGTAGCTTCCGCGAGGCGCTCGGTATGGCCTGGCTGGCGATGGCTGCGAACAAGATGCGCACGTTGCTAACCATGCTTGGCATTATTATTGGCATTGCCTCAGTGGTCTCTATTGTTGTGGTGGGCGATGCCGCTAAGCAGATGGTGCTGGAGGATATTCGTTCTATCGGCACCAATACTATCGACGTCTACCCCGGTAAAGATTTTGGTGATGACAATCCGCAGTTCCAGCAGGCATTAAAATATGATGATTTGCTGGCTATCGGCCAGCAGCCCTGGGTGAGTTCGGCCACGCCTTCTATTTCCAGCAATTTACGCCTTCGCTACGGCAACGTGGATGCGGCGGCCAGTGTCAATGGCGTCAGCGGCGACTATTTTGATGTTTACGGTATGACTATGAGCCAGGGCGCGAGCTTTAACGACGAGCAGATGAAGGGCCGTGCGCAGGTTGTGGTGCTGGACGCCAATAGCAAAAGACAGCTTTTCCCGAACAAAAGTGATGTTGTCGGGGAAGTTGTGCTGGTAGGCAATATGCCCGCCACGGTGATTGGCGTGGCGGAAGAGAAACAATCGATGTTCGGCAGCAGCAAAGTGCTGCGCGTCTGGCTGCCTTATAACACGATGGCCGGGCGAGTAATGGGGCAGAGCTGGCTCAACTCGATAACGGTGCGTGTTAAAGAAGGGTATGACAGCCACGAAGCCGAGCAGCAGCTGAATCGCCTGCTGTCGCTGCGTCACGGCAAGAAAGACTTTTTCACCTATAACATGGACGGACTGTTGAAAACGGCGGAAAAGACCACACGTACTCTTCAGATGTTCCTGACGCTGGTGGCGGTTATTTCGCTGTTGGTCGGGGGGATTGGGGTCATGAATATTATGCTGGTGTCGGTCACTGAACGTACCAAAGAGATAGGTATCCGTATGGCGGTGGGCGCGCGAGCCAGCGATGTGCTGCAGCAGTTTTTAATTGAGGCGGTGCTGGTTTGTCTGGTCGGTGGCGCGCTGGGGATATCGCTGTCGCTGGTTATCGCGTTCACGCTACAGCTGGTGCTGCCGGGCTGGCAGATAGGTTTCTCGCCGGTGGCGCTGCTGACCGCGTTTGGCTGCTCCACGGCAACGGGTGTGCTCTTTGGCTGGTTGCCGGCCAGAAACGCGGCACGCCTGAACCCTATCGATGCATTAGCCCGTGAGTAATCCCGGCGGTTGGTCATAAAAATGCCAGCCTTATGGGCTGGCATTTTATTTGCGGGATGTACACAATCAATGGGGAACTACGCGACCGCTTCCGCCTCGTGGGGAACGATCAGGCTGGCATGGTTGCCTTTAGGTCCCTGATGCACATCAAACCTGACAAGCTGTCCGGCTTTTAGCGTTCTGTATCCGTCCATTTGAATGGTGGAGTAGTGGGCGAAGATGTCTTCGCCGCCGCCTTCCGGGCAGATGAAACCGAACCCTTTGGCGTTATTGAACCATTTAACAGTACCCGTCTCCATGCTTCGACATCCTTCGTAACTCTTAATAGTGAGATGGAATCAACCGGTGGGTAAGGGCGGGCTGTTCAAAACCTCGCCAACTCACCCCGCTACAATGTAGATATTTTATACACTGCGTCAAGCGTCTGGCGGGGCAGGTAAGGCAACAATGAGTCAAAAATTTGAAGCAGTTAACGCTATTGCTATTAATGTGATGTAGCTCGCTTACGGAGATTCGTCACGGGATCGAATACGTTGTCATACGTTTGCGAAAAGCGTATTACACTCAATATAAGGCCTTGCCTGACAGTATGTTGGGCTTCAACAAACGATGATAAATCGCAATGGGTAAGACGAACGACTGGTTGGACTTTGACCAAATGGCGGCGGATAAACTGCGCGAAACGCTAAAACCGCCCTCCATGTATAAAGTTATACTGATGAACGATGACTACACGCCAATGGAATTTGTTATTGACGTACTGCAAAAGTTCTTTTCTTATGATGTTGAACGTGCCACGCAGTTGATGCTCACGGTTCACTATCAGGGTAAAGCTATCTGTGGCATCTTTACTGCAGAAGTAGCGGAAACCAAAGTGGCGTTAGTGAACCAGTATGCAAGGGAGAACGAGTACCCGTTGCTGTGTACGCTAGAAAAAGCCTGACAAGGCCGATAATTTGGGGAGGTGCCTATGCTCAATCAAGAACTGGAACTCAGTTTAAACATGGCTTTCGCCAGAGCGCGCGAGCACCGACATGAGTTTATGACCGTCGAGCATCTGTTACTGGCATTGCTCAGTAACCCATCTGCCCGCGAAGCGCTGGAAGCGTGTTCTGTGGACATGGTGGCGCTGCGGCAGGAACTCGAAGCCTTCATCGAACAAACGACGCCGGTCCTGCCACCCAACGTTGAAGAGCGCGACACGCAGCCGACGCTCAGCTTCCAGCGTGTGCTGCAGCGAGCGGTGTTCCACGTGCAGTCCTCCGGGCGCAGTGAAGTGACCGGCGCCAACGTGCTGGTTGCCATTTTCAGCGAGCAGGAATCCCAGGCAGCCTATCTGCTGCGCAAACATGAAGTGAGCCGCCTCGATGTGGTGAACTTTATCTCTCACGGCACGCGTAAAGATGAACCGAATCAGTCTTCGGGTTCTGAAAATCCGGTCAACGAAGAGCAAGCAGGCGGGGAGGAACGTATGGAAAACTTCACCACCAATCTTAATCAGCTTGCGCGCGTGGGCGGGATTGATCCGCTGATTGGCCGCGATAAAGAGCTGGAGCGTGCTATTCAGGTTCTGTGCCGTCGCCGTAAAAACAACCCGCTGCTGGTCGGTGAATCAGGCGTGGGTAAAACGGCGATTGCCGAAGGGCTGGCGTGGCGAATTGTGCAGGGTGATGTGCCGGAAGTGATGGCCGACTGCACCATCTACTCTCTGGATATCGGTTCTCTGCTGGCTGGTACCAAATACCGCGGCGATTTTGAAAAACGTTTTAAAGCGCTGCTGAAACAGCTCGAACAGGATCAAAACAGCATCCTGTTCATCGATGAAATCCACACCATTATTGGTGCGGGTGCGGCTTCCGGTGGCCAGGTCGACGCCGCTAACCTGATTAAACCGCTGCTTTCCGGCGGTAAAATTCGGGTGATTGGCTCGACGACTTATCAGGAGTTCAGCAACATCTTCGAAAAAGATCGTGCCCTGGCGCGCCGCTTCCAGAAGATTGATATTACTGAGCCAAGCGTTGAAGAAACGGTGCAGATCATCAACGGGCTGAAACCGAAATACGAAGCGCACCACGACGTTCGCTATACCGCGAAGGCGATTCGCGCGGCGGTTGAGCTGGCGGTGAAATACATCAATGACAGGCATCTGCCGGATAAGGCTATCGACGTTATTGATGAGGCGGGCGCACGTAGCCGCCTGATGCCGGTCAGCAAGCGTAAGAAAACCGTTAACGTGGCGGACATCGAAACCGTAGTCGCCCGCATTGCGCGCATCCCGGAAAAAAGCGTTTCCGCGAGCGATCGCGATACGCTGAAAAGCCTGGGCGATCGCCTGAAAATGCTCGTGTTTGGCCAGGATAAAGCGATTGAAGCGTTGACCGAAGCGATCAAGATGAGTCGCGCCGGTTTGGGGCAGGATCATAAGCCCGTTGGTTCGTTCCTGTTCGCTGGCCCTACCGGGGTTGGTAAAACTGAAGTCACGGTACAACTAGCGAAGTCGCTGGGCATTGAGCTGCTGCGCTTTGATATGTCTGAGTACATGGAACGCCATACCGTAAGCCGCCTGATTGGTGCCCCTCCAGGCTATGTTGGTTTCGATCAGGGCGGGCTGCTGACGGACGCGGTGATTAAGCATCCGCATGCTGTTCTGTTGCTCGATGAAATCGAAAAAGCGCACCCGGATGTCTTCAATCTGCTGTTGCAGGTGATGGACAACGGTACGCTGACAGATAATAACGGGCGTAAGGCGGACTTCCGTAACGTGATTCTGGTGATGACCACCAACGCCGGGGTACGGGAAACCGAACGTAAATCTATCGGGCTTATCCGCCAGGATAACAGCACCGATGCGATGGAAGAGATCAAAAAGATCTTTACGCCGGAGTTCCGTAACCGTCTTGACAACATTATCTGGTTCAACCATCTCTCCACCGAGGTGATTCATCAGGTGGTGGATAAATTTATCGTCGAGCTCCAGGTACAGCTGGATCAGAAAGGCGTTTCGCTGGAAGTCAGCCAGGAAGCGCGTGACTGGCTGGCAGAGAAGGGCTATGACCGTGCGATGGGTGCTCGCCCAATGGCGCGGGTCATTCAGGACAGCCTGAAAAAACCGCTGGCCAACGAACTGCTGTTCGGCAGCCTGGTTGACGGTGGGCAGGTCACCGTTGCGCTGGATAAAGACCAGCAGCAGCTGACCTACAGCTTCGTGAGTGCCCAGAAACACAAGCCGGAAGCGGCGCACTAGTGCCGTGAAACGAGCATAAAAAAGGCCGGGCATTGCCCGGCCTTTCTATTACAACTAACTCTCAACGCCGCCCATCTCAGGCCGCGGAATAAAAACTATCAACGGCTACGGAAGACAATGCGGCCTTTGCTCAGGTCGTACGGGGTCAGCTCAACGGTGACTTTGTCGCCCGTCAGAATGCGGATGTAGTTTTTGCGCATTTTACCGGAGATATGAGCGGTAACCACGTGCCCGTTTTCCAGCTCAACGCGGAACATGGTGTTAGGTAACGTATCAAGTACGGTACCCTGCATTTCAATATTGTCTTCTTTGGCCATCTAATCCTCTGGGGTATCACTACCGTAGTTTGAACCGGCAAGATAATGCCGAAGTTCGCTTATCATGTAAAGAATTGTTGGTGAAATCACCAGTGAAAGTGCATTTTGCTTATTACCCGCCGGTCACCCGCTTGCCGCATGGCAACGGCTGCGATGACGAACGCAAGGAGATAAATGAGAGGGTATTCCCTTAAACAATAAATCCCAGATAACGGCGGGGTAGCAGGCAAAAGCCACTTAGCGGCGCTAATTATAACACCCTCACATAAAATGTGTTGTTAAACATTATTGCTCAAGCGTCTGTGGAACCCAGCAATGAGAGCCTAAGTGTTGCGGGCGAAGTTCCGCTAATGCCTGCAGATACTCCCGACGGGGAATTTCAATCACGCCCAGTGAAGCCGTGTGCTCATTTAATACCTGGCAGTCGATCAATTTGCCACCGTGGCGAATAAAGTGCTGACAGAAAACCAGCAGCGCCGTTTTGGAGGCATTCACCCGGCGGCTAAACATGGATTCGCCGCAAAATAATGCCCCCTGCGCCACACCGTACATGCCGCCCACCAGCTCTTTTCCTTCCCATACTTCAATGGAATGAGCATGCCCTAATTCATGCAGCCGCAAATAGGCTTCTACAATGTCAGCGGTGATCCAGGTGCCTTCATTACGGTCGCTTGCGCAGCCGTAGAGTACGCGCTCAAAAGCATGGTTGAGCGTGATGGTGTAAGGCGAAGTGCGGTGAAAGCGCTTCATGCTGCGGCTAAGGTGAAACTGTTCCGGGTAAAGAATGGCACGGGGATCGGGCGACCACCACAAAATAGGATCGCCGGGAGAAAACCACGGAAAGATACCTCGCTGATAGGCCATCAGCAGGCGTGCGGGGGTCAGGTCGCCGCCAAGCGCCAGTAACCCATTAGGTTCACGCAACGCCCCTTCCGGCGAAGGAAAGGCAATCGAGTCACGAGACAGCTGTATCAGGCGCATGACGACCAATACTCCAGAGCAATAATAAATTGATAATAGTCTATTCAGAACGCCTACAGGCGCTGGCGAAATTGATAATAACGTCCACCGGACGCCATTAATTCGGCGTGATTACCTTGCTCAATTATTTGCCCGTTGTCCATCACAATTATGCTGTCAAAAGCGTTCAAACCGCGCAGGCGGTGAGTGACCATCAGCACAGTCTTATCTCTGGTGACTTCAGCTAACAAATCAAGTATTTGGCGCTCTGTTTCTGCATCCAGGCCTTCGGTAGGTTCATCCAGCAGCATAAGAGGAGCGTTATGCAATATTGCTCTGGCAATCGCAAGGCGACGAAGTTCCCCGCCGGAAAGCTGACGACCACCTTCGCCGAGCCAGCTATTAAGCCCGCCGTCTTCAAGCAATTTTTCAAGTCCTACCTGAGTCAGGGCGATGCTGAGTTGCTCATCGTTGGCTTCTGGAGACGCCAGTAAAAGGTTATCGCGAAGTGTGGCACTAAACAGGTGTACGCGCTGCGGGACAACACTCGTAGCTTTGCGCAGAGTGGCTTCATCAAAAGCGCTAAGGGCTATGTCGTTAAGTTGAATATCGCCCTGCTGAGCATCCCAAGCGCGCGTTAGCAATTGCAGTAAAGTGGATTTACCGCAGCCGGTTTTACCGAGGATCGCTACTCTCTGCCCGGCACTGACAGACAGTGAAATGTCTTTCAATGCCGGCTGGCTCTGGCCTGGATAGGTAAAGTTCAGCCCGCGAATGTCCAGAGCAGCCTGCCGTTGCTCGGGCTGCGTTGCTTCGGGAAAAATAACTTCGGGTGTCTGGCTGGTGATTTGCGTCACGCGGAGCGCGGAGGCAATGACCTGGCCAAGATGCTGAAAGGCGCCGGTAACCGGGGACATCGCTTCAAAAGCGGCCAGGGCACAAAAGACGAACAGGGCAATCAGCGCGCCGGGAGACTGGCTCTCGCCTACGCCTGCAGAAGCCATCCACAGCATCGTCAGCACGGCAATACCGCTGATGAGCAGCATGACAGCCTGTGACAGGGCAGTTAGCCCGGCCTGGCGGCGTTGTGCTTCCTGCCAGCTGTTTTCCGTGGCATCTAATTGTTCGCGTGCGCGGTTTGCAGCGCCGAAAATGGTTAATTCCGCGTGGCTTTGCAGCCAGGAGGTTAGCTGTTGGCGATAGTTACCGCGTTGAACGGTTAGCGCTTCTCCGGTTGGCTGCCCGGCGCGGTAGAACAGCGGCGGTAGCAAGATAAGCGTCGCGAGTAAAATTCCTCCAAGCGTTAAGGCGAGGGAAACATCAAGGAAACTCAGACCAAAAGTGACCACCAGGATCACCACAAACGCGCCGACCAGCGGGGATATAACCCGTAAATAAAGGTGATCGAGCGTATCGACATCTGCCACGACGCGATTGAGCAATTCTCCCTGGCGAAAGCGCGCCAGTCCGGCAGGGGAGAGGGGCAGCAGCTTGCTGAAGGTTGAAACGCGTAAATGCTGCAGGACGCGGAAGGTGGCATCGTGGCTGACCAGACGCTCAAAATAGCGACCCGCAGTGCGGGTGATAGCCGCTCCGCGAACGCCTGCGGCAGGTAGCATATAGTTAAAGCTGTAGAGCCCGGCTACGCCCACCACGGCCGAGGCAGAAAGGAACCAGCCGGAAAGCGTTAACAGGCCAATGCTGGCAAGCAGCGTGATAATCGCCAGCACAACGCCTAAAGACAGTAACCATTTGTGACGACGATAAAGCGCCAGATAAGGCAGCAATGCGCGCATTAAATCTCCTCCTGGCGGCTTGCCAGTAATACAGCAAAGGGGCCTTCTTCAGCGGAGAGCTGTTCGAAGTTTCCCCGCTGAACAATCTGTCCGTTACGCATCACCCAAATTTGATCCCAACTGCTGATGTAGTCGAGTTGGTGAGTCACCATCAGCGTGGTTTGTTTGTGGGACGCTTCCGTGAGCGCTTCCATTACGCGCTGTTCGCTGTGAGCATCCAGGCTTGCGGCAGGCTCATCCAGCAGCAAAATACCGCAAGGGGACAACAACGCTCTGGCAACGGCTACTCGCTGCGCCTGACCCACGGATAACCGGATAGATTGATCGCCAATTGGGGTGTCAATTCCTTCTGGCAACTGCGGCAGGAACTCTGTCACCGACGCTTTATCCAGAGCGGCGTGTAAACGAGCGTCGTCAGCTTCTGGCATCCCAAGAAGTACGTTGTCACGTAGGGTAGCTGCCGGTAGCTGCGGGTTTTGTCCCACCCAGCTAAGCTGCGTGCGCCACCATTCAGGTGAAAGCTGTGCCAGCTCGACGCCATTGACCAGCAACTGCCCCTGATAGGGCAGGAAGCCGGACAGTACATTTAGCAGGGAGCTTTTGCCCGCACCGCTTTGGCCCACCAGGGCCACGCGTTGCCCGGCGGGAAGCATGAAATTCAGCGGCCCGGCCAGCACTTTCCCCTCTGCGGACAGAATTGACATCTCTCGGGCTTCAAGAGTAAAAGTCCCGTTGCCTGAAAGCTGCACGGTTCCTTGTTCGGGATGTTGCAGCGGTGCGTCGAGGAAGGTCTTGAGGGTCTCAGCCGCGCCCACGGCCTGAGCCCTGGCGTGATAGAAGGTACCCATATCACGTAGAGGCTGGAAAAACTCAGGCGCAAGAATGAGTGCCAGGAAGCCAGCGAATAGCGTCACTCCGGTTCCGTAGTGACCGAAATTGAGCTCGCCCAGGTAAGAGAAGCCGAAATAGACGGCCACCACGGCGATAGATAACGAGGCGAAAAACTCCAGCACGCCGGAAGAAAGAAAAGCCATACGCAGCACTTCCATGGTGCGCTGACGAAAGTCCTGGCTTGCCGCACGAATATTTTCAGTTTCCGCCGCACCGCGGTTAAATACCCGGAGTGTTTCCATCCCACGAAGACGATCGAGGAAATGACCGCTGAGCCTTGCCAGCGCCTGGAAATTACGGCGGTTCGCATCGGCTGCGCCCATGCCTACCAGCGCCATGAAAATGGGGATAAGCGGCGCGGTGCCCAGCAAAATGAGTGCTGCTGCCCAGTTGATCGGGAAAATGGCAATAATAATCAGCAGAGGCACCATGACCGCCAGCGACATCTGCGGCAGGTAGCGCGCATAGTAGTCGTGCATGTCTTCTATTTGCTCAAGTACCAACGTCGCCCAGCTGCCGACCGGTTTGCCCTGAATCCAGGCAGGACCTGCCTGATGCAATCTGTCGAGTACCTGGCGGCGAATTTCCTGGCGAATGTGCAGCCCTGCGTGGAATCCGACCTTTTCGCGTAACCACACGACCCACGCGCGCAGCACAAATACCAGAACCAGCAAAATAAACGGCATGAGCAGTGCTTCACGCGGAATATTTTCCATGATCATGTGCTGGAGAATGCGGGCAAGCAGCCAGGCCTGGGCGACAATCAGTAAACCACTGACCAAACCGAGCAGACGTGACAAGCCGAGCCAACGGCGAGAGATAAGACTTTGCTGCTTTAGCCAGAGGCTAAGTTCTTGCTGACGGGTTTTATTCATCGCGTGCCAGATGCTGGTAGAAGAAGGAATTCTCAGGCAATTTTGACAGGCAATGTTACATGGCAGAAACAAGAAAGGCGACCTGCAAGGCCGCCTTTTTTAACATCTTTAAATTATTTACACTGTTCGGCCAGGCCGTCGAGATAGCGCTCGGCGTCCAGAGCAGCCATACAGCCGGTTCCGGCGGAGGTAATGGCCTGACGATAAATATGATCCATCACATCGCCCGCGGCAAATACGCCCGGAATGCTGGTCTGCGTGGCGTTGCCGTGGATGCCGGACTGCACTTTAATGTAGCCGTTTTCCAGCTCCAGTTGACCGTTAAAGATGGCGGTGTTCGGGCTGTGACCAATAGCCACAAACAGGCCGGCGACTTCCAGCTCTTCAGTAATATCGGTGTTTTGCGTGTCGCGCAGGCGAAGACCGCTGACACCCATTTGATCGCCTGTGACTTCTTCCAGCGTGCGGTGGGTGTGCAGCACAATGTTGCCATTCTGCACTTTATCCATCAGACGGTTAATCAGGATCTTCTCCGCACGGAAGCTGTCGCGGCGGTGGATCAAATGCACTTCTGAGGCGATGTTGGCCAGATAAAGCGCTTCTTCAACAGCGGTATTCCCGCCGCCGATAACCGCGACTTTCTGGTTGCGGTAGAAGAAACCGTCACAGGTGGCGCAGGCAGAAACGCCGCGGCCTTTGAAGGCTTCTTCGGAAGGCAGGCCAAGGTAGCGTGCAGATGCGCCGGTCGCGATGATCAGCGCGTCACAGGTATATTCGCCGCTGTCGCCCACCAGGCGGAAAGGACGGTTCTGCAGATCGACACTGGTGATGTGGTCGAACAGAATTTCAGTTTCGAACTTAGCCGCATGCTCGTGCATACGTTCCATCAGCAACGGACCAGTCAGGTCGTTAGGATCGCCAGGCCAGTTTTCGACTTCGGTTGTGGTGGTCAGCTGACCGCCTTTTTCCATCCCGGTAATCAGAACCGGTTTTAAGTTGGCGCGTGCAGCATAGACCGCTGCGGTATAGCCCGCAGGGCCGGAGCCAAGAATAAGCAGCTTACTGTGTTTAGCTGTGCCCATGAGATCCTCATTGAACGTTTACAGACAATGGGGATGATTGTAGGGAATTCGTTGCATTAAAAAAAGAGTGCAGCAATGTTGTTAACGATGTGTGTCATTGATGCTGCCTATAAGCCCAATGAATATCGCCGTCATGTGCATAAATAATCATTGTAATAGCACGGTAATCACGGGGCGAAAATGATGAATAATCATCAGCCAAAAGGAATATCTGGCACGTTCCACTAAAAATAGATGTTTTGCTTTGACAATCCCCTAAGCATTTGCGAAAACATTCGAGGAAGAAAAACATTTGGTGATGTGGAAGCCGCGTGCTCTCGCGCAAACCTGATGCAAATTTACCGAGTTATTGAAATTTACGCATGACGTGGACAGACGCTATGCGTGATGTCGATAGCAGCCGCAAGGCATCGGTCTTCTCACGTACACCCTGAACATTGACGTCACCAGGGTTATGGCAGGTGAAGGAAGGAATAGAGAGAGACAATAATAATGGTAGATAGCAAGAAGCGCCCGGGCAAAGATCTCGACCGTATCGATCGCAATATTCTCAACGAATTGCAAAAGGATGGGCGCATTTCTAACGTTGAGCTTTCCAAGCGTGTTGGGCTTTCGCCGACGCCGTGCCTTGAGCGCGTTCGTCGTCTGGAACGTCAGGGTTTTATTCAGGGCTATACGGCACTGTTAAACCCGCATTATCTGGATGCCTCGCTGCTGGTATTTGTTGAGATTACTCTGAATCGTGGCGCCCCGGATGTGTTTGAGCAATTTAACGCCGCAGTGCAGAAACTTGAAGAAATTCAAGAGTGTCATCTCGTATCCGGTGATTTCGACTACTTGTTGAAAACACGCGTGCCGGATATGTCGGCGTATCGTAAACTCTTAGGTGAGACCCTGCTGCGTCTGCCGGGCGTGAACGACACCCGTACTTATGTTGTCATGGAAGAGGTCAAACAGAGTAACCGTTTGGTCATTAAGACCCGTTAATACGGGCCAGGTGCAAAATTGGCGTATTTTGGTTACACTCCTGGGAATCCATACAGCAACAGCTCCGGCAGGCCGCCGGTGCTGTTGTCTCCATTGAGTTTAAGGACCTGGAGAGCCTTTCTTGAGCCAGGAATATACCGAAGATAAAGAAGTAACATTGCGGAAACTGAGCAGCGGGCGCCGTTTACTCGAGGCGTTGCTGATCCTTGTTGCCTTATTCGCCATCTATTTGATGGTTGCCTTGTTAAGTTTTAACCCCTCAGACCCCAGTTGGTCGCAAACCGCATGGCATGAGCCAATCCATAATCTGGGTGGCGCACCGGGAGCGTGGTTTGCCGATACGCTGTTCTTCATTTTTGGCGTGATGGCCTACACCATTCCGGTGATCATCATCGGTGGCTGTTGGTTCACCTGGCGCCAGCGCGACAGTGAAGAGTTCATCGATTATTTTGCCGTTTCGCTGCGCCTTATCGGCGTCCTTGCGATGGTGTTGACCTCATGCGGACTGGCGGCCATCAATGCGGATGATATCTGGTATTTTGCCTCGGGCGGCGTACTGGGCAGTTTGCTTAGTACGGCTATGATGCCGCTGTTGAACAGCAGTGGTGGCACAATTGCGCTGCTTTGTGTTTGGGCCGCGGGCCTGACACTGTTCACCGGCTGGTCATGGGTCAGCATCGCCGAGAAACTTGGTAGCGCAGTGCTTACCGTGCTGACTTTTGCCAGCAACCGCACCCGTCGGGATAACACCTGGCAGGATGAGGATGAATACGAAGAAGAGCATGACGCAGACGTAGCGCCGCAGGTTTCTGCTGAGAAACGCGAATCCCGTCGTGCGCGTATTTTACGCGGTGCACTTGCGCGCAAGCAGCGCCTGTCACAGAAGTTTGCTAATCCTAACGGCCGCAAAACGGATGCTGCATTGTTCTCTGGCAAACGTATGGACGATGCTGAAGACGACGTGTTGTTCAGCGCGCGTGGGGTAGAAGCCGATCCGAACGATGTACTGTTCTCCGGGCATAAAGCGACTTTGCCTGAAGATCAGGAATACGATCCGCTGTTCAGTGGGCATTCTGCCGTTGAACCTATAGCTGCTGCGGTCGCGGCGACAACGGCTAATCAGTCTTGGGCTGCGCCAGTACCGCCGGTTGCGCCAATGCCGCCAGTATCAACACCGGCACCTACTGTTGACGCTGAGCCTGCTGCCCCAGCGATTGCCTGGGAACCGGCACCGACAACGGTCACACCAGAACCGGTTATTGCGCCAGCCCCGGATCATTACACTTCGCCGCACCCGGCAAGCATACAACAGCAGATTGTGCCTGAGACACATCAAAGCTGGTCTGAACCTGTTGTGCCAGTGGCTCAGCCAGTCGTTGAACCACAGCCTGCACCTGAACCGGTAGAAGAGGTGAAATACGTTCGCCCGCCGATGTACCACTTTGAAGAAGTCGAAGAGAAGCGAGCTCGCGAACGTGAACAGCTTGCGGCGTGGTACCAACCAGTCAATGAGCCAAAGCCTGATCCTTACAACTATGCGCCTGTAAAATCTGTGACACCGGAGCAGGCTCAACCTTCAATACCGACACCTGCGCCCGTTTCCGCGCCGTTATCGGCACCAGAAATGCCAGTGTCGGATGTAACGCAGGCTGCCTCAGGTGTTCAGCAGGCAGTAAAAACTGCGGCGACTGCGGCAGCATTTTCACCCGTATTCAGTATCGCCAGTGATGCGCCACGTCCGCAGGTAAAAGAAGGCATTGGCCCTCAACTGCCGCGCCCAAACCGGGTACGCGTTCCAACTCGTCGTGAACTGGCGTCCTACGGCATAAAACTGCCTTCCCAGCGAATGGCTGAAGAGCAGGCAAGACTCGCTGAGAACCAGCAGTCTGAAGACGATTACGGCGATGAAGGCGATGCGCTGCAGCAGCACGAACTGGCCCGCCAGTTTGCAGCTCAGCAACAGCAGCGCTATGGCGAAGAATACGAAGACGAAAGCTGGTCTGAAGAACAGCAGGCTGAGGCGGAAGAAGCGGAACTTGCGCGTCAGTTTGCTGCGCAGCAGCAACAGCGCTACAGCGAGCAGCCGCAGCAAAATAATGCGCCGTTCTCCCTGGACGATTTTGATTTCCAGTCATCGTTGAAGGAGCTGGTGGATGATACGCCGAGCGAGCCGTTGTTTACCCCGAGCTTTGAACCGGCCCCGCAGCCAGTTCAGCACAGTCAACCAGCGGCACAGCCTTCTCAATATGCTCAGGCGGCTCAGCATCAGCCCGCTGCGCCAGAGCCAAAAGAGAGCCTGATCCATCCGTTCCTGATGCGTAACGGTGACGACCGCCCACTTCAGAAACCGACCACGCCGCTGCCGTCACTGGATCTACTGACTTCTCCTCCAACTGAGGTTGAACCAGTAGATACCTTTGCGATGGAGCAGATGGCGCGTCTGGTAGAAGCGCGTTTGGCTGATTACCGTATCAAAGCCGACGTCGTGGACTATTCTCCGGGCCCGGTTATCACCCGATTTGAACTTGATTTAGCTCCGGGCGTGAAGGCTGCCCGTATCTCTAACCTTTCCCGCGACCTGGCGCGTTCACTCTCCACTGTCGCCGTGCGTGTGGTTGAGGTTATTCCGGGTAAACCTTACGTTGGCCTTGAGCTGCCTAATAAAAAGCGCCAGACCGTGTATCTGCGTGAAGTGCTCGACTGCGCTAAATTCCGCGACAACGGCTCTCCGTTGACCGTGGTTCTGGGTAAAGACATCGGCGGTGAGCCTGTGGTTGCAGACCTGGCGAAGATGCCTCACTTGCTGGTAGCCGGTACAACGGGTTCCGGTAAGTCGGTCGGCGTAAACGCCATGATCATCAGCATGTTGTATAAAGCAACACCGGAAGACGTTCGCTTCATTATGATCGACCCGAAAATGCTCGAACTGTCGGTCTATGAAGGCATCCCACATCTGTTGACCGAAGTGGTTACGGATATGAAAGACGCCGCGAATGCGCTGCGCTGGAGTGTGAACGAGATGGAGCGCCGTTATAAGCTGATGTCCGCGCTTGGGGTGCGAAATCTTGCGGGCTACAACGAACGCGTGCTGGAAGCTGAGCGCATGGGGCGCCCGATTCCTGACCCGTTCTGGAAGCCTGGCGACAGTATGGAAGTCAGCCACCCGATGCTGGAGAAACTGCCGTACATCGTGGTGCTGGTGGATGAATTTGCCGACCTGATGATGACGGTAGGTAAAAAAGTAGAAGAGCTGATCGCTCGCCTCGCACAAAAAGCGCGCGCCGCAGGTATTCACCTTGTTCTGGCTACCCAACGTCCTTCGGTTGACGTCATTACCGGCCTGATTAAAGCTAACATTCCAACCCGTATCGCGTTTACGGTGTCGAGCAAAATTGACTCGCGTACCATCCTTGATCAGGGCGGCGCTGAATCACTTCTCGGCATGGGGGATATGCTTTATTCCGCGCCAAACTCCACGACGCCGATTCGCGTGCACGGTGCCTTTGTCCGTGACGAAGAAGTGCATGCGGTGGTGCAGGACTGGAAAGCACGTGGTCGTCCGCAGTACATCACCGGCATTACCGATGATGAAGGCAGCGGTGAAGGTAGCGGCGGCGGTATGGACGGCGACGAAGAGCTGGATCCGCTCTTCGATCAGGCTGTCGCTTTCGTGGTTGAGAAACGGAAAGCATCTATCTCTGGCGTGCAGCGCCAGTTCCGTATCGGCTACAACCGGGCCGCGAGGATTGTCGAGCAGATGGAGGCGCAGGGGATCGTGAGCCCACAAGGGCATAACGGTAACCGAGAGGTGCTTGCGCCGCCTCAGTTTGAGTAATCTGACCAAGCGCTAGTCCACTGAGTAAAAAAGAGCCGCGTCTGCGGCTCTTTTTGCAAAGATGGGTAAATTACCGGAAAATCAGCTTATTCTTCTGTTGCGGTAGCCAAAGACTTCACTAGAGTGAGCAGCAGAAGCGCCATCATCAGGTGGTCAATGAATCCAGAGGGAAAATAATGAAAAAAATCGTAATGACCTGCGCGCTGTTAGCTGGCCTGACCGCAACCGGAGCCTGGGCTGACGCAGCCGGGGATTTGCAGGGCCGCCTTGATAAAGTTGGCAGCTTCCACGCCAGCTTCACCCAGAAAGTCACCGATGGCAGCGGCGCTGCCGTGCAGGAAGGTCAGGGGGACCTGTGGGTTAAGCGCCCAAACCTGTTCAACTGGCACATGACTCAGCCGGATGAAAGCATCCTTGTTTCCGACGGTAAAACCCTGTGGTTCTACAACCCATTTGTTGAGCAGGTTACGGCCACCTGGCTAAAAGACGCCACCAGCAATACGCCGTTTATGCTGATTGCCCGCAACCAGTCCAGCGACTGGAAGCAATACAACATCAAGCAAAACGGCGATGACTTCGTGCTGACGCCAAAAAGCAGCTCGGGTAACCTGAAGCAATTCACCATCAACGTCGGTCGTGACGGCACTATCCATCAGTTCAGCGCAGTGGAGCAAGACGACCAGCGCAGCAGCTATACTTTGAAGGCTCAGCAAAACGGCGCAGTGGATGCCGGTAAGTTTACGTTCACCCCGCCAAAAGGCGTCACGGTGGACGACCAACGTAAGTAGAGGCTTGAGTGAGCAACCTGTCGCTCGATTTTTCAGAGAATACCTTCCAGCCGCTGGCCGCGCGTATGCGGCCAGAAAATTTGGCGCAATACATCGGGCAGCAGCATCTGCTGGCCGATGGAAAACCGCTGCCCCGAGCCATTGAAGCAGGTCATCTGCATTCCATGATTCTTTGGGGGCCACCGGGCACCGGTAAAACGACCCTCGCTGAAGTGATTGCTCGCTATGCCAGCGCGGACGTCGAACGTATTTCTGCGGTAACCTCAGGCGTAAAAGATATTCGTGAGGCCATCGAACGTGCACGGCAAAACCGCAATGCCGGGCGGCGCACCATTTTGTTTGTCGACGAAGTTCACCGCTTCAATAAAAGCCAGCAGGATGCTTTCCTGCCGCATATTGAAGACGGCACCATTACTTTCATTGGTGCGACAACCGAAAACCCTTCTTTTGAGCTGAACTCGGCGCTGCTTTCCCGTGCCCGCGTCTATCTGCTGAAATCACTGACCGTGGCGGATATTGAGCAGGTACTCAATCAGGCGATGAACGATAAAGCCAGGGGCTATGGTGGGCAAAATATCATTCTGCCAGACGAAACGCGTAAAGCCATTGCCGAGCTGGTAAACGGCGATGCGCGCCGGGCACTGAATACGCTCGAAATGATGGCGGATATGGCTGAAATTGACGCCAGCGGCAACCGGATTTTGCAAACCCAATTGCTAACGGAGATTGCTGGCGAACGCAGCGCGCGTTTCGATAATAAAGGCGATCGCTTTTACGATCTGATTTCAGCGGTACATAAATCAATTCGCGGCTCTGCCCCGGATGCGGCCCTTTACTGGTACGCTCGCATTATTAGCGCAGGCGGCGATCCGCTCTACGTCGCACGACGTTTACTGGCGATTGCCTCTGAAGACGTTGGCAATGCCGATCCGAGAGGTATGCAGGTGGCGATTGCCGCCTGGGATTGCTTCACCCGCGTAGGTCCGGCAGAAGGGGAGAGGGCTATTGCTCAGGCGATTGTTTATCTGGCCTGCGCCCCGAAAAGTAACGCCGTTTACACGGCATTCAAAGCCGCAATGGCCGATGCGCGCGAACGCCCCGATTATGACGTGCCCGTTCATCTGCGTAACGCTCCAACGAAATTGATGAAAGAAATGGGCTATGGCCAGGAATACCGTTACGCCCACGATGAGCCGAATGCCTATGCCGCCGGGGAAGACTATTTCCCACCTGAAATGGCACAAACTCGCTACTATCGGCCGACCAACAGAGGTCTGGAAGGGAAGATTGGTGAAAAGCTAGCCTGGCTTACCGAGCAGGATCAGAAAAGCCCCACAAAACGCTACCGCTAATGCAGGCGTTGCGGTAAGGTTAGCAAGACTATCAAAGCGGCCGCAGGCTGTGGCCGCACTCCTATAAATTCAATTCGATAAGCACAGGATAAGCATGCTCGATCCCAATCTGCTGCGTACAGAGCCAGACGCAGTCGCTGAAAAACTGGCACGCCGGGGCTTTAAGCTGGATGTAGACACGCTGCGCTCTCTGGAAGAGCGTCGTAAAGTACTGCAGGTCAAAACGGAAAATCTGCAGGCTGAACGTAACTCGCGATCGAAATCCATCGGCCAGGCGAAAGCGCGCGGAGAAGACATTGAGCCGCTGCGCCTGCAGGTTAACCAGCTGGGCGAAGAGCTGGATGCAGCGAAAAACGAGCTTGATTCTCTGCTGGCAGAAATTCGCGATATCTCGCTGACCCTACCAAACATTCCTGATGACTGCGTGCCGTTGGGCAAAGACGACAGCGAAAACGTCGAAGTCAGCCGCTGGGGCGAGCCGCGTAAATTTGATTTCGAAGTGCGCGATCACGTGACTCTGGGCGAAATGGCCAAAGGTCTGGATTTCGCTGCGGCGGTTAAACTGACCGGTTCCCGCTTTGTCGTAATGCAGGGGCAGGTGGCGCGTATGCACCGTGCGCTGAGTCAGTTTATGCTGGATCTGCACACCGAGCAGCACGGCTACATGGAAAACTATGTTCCGTATCTGGTTAACCAGGACACGCTGTACGGTACCGGCCAGTTGCCTAAGTTTGGTGGCGACCTGTTCCACACCCGTCCGCTGGAAGAAGAAGCGGACAGCAGCAACTATGCGCTGATCCCTACCGCAGAAGTGCCGCTGACCAACCTGGTTCGTGACGAGATCATCGACGAAGATTCCCTGCCGCTGAAGCTGACTGCGCACACGCCGTGCTTCCGCTCTGAAGCTGGATCCTATGGCCGTGATACTCGCGGGCTGATTCGTATGCACCAGTTCGACAAAGTTGAGATGGTGCAGATCGTTCGCCCCGAAGACTCTATGGACGCGCTGGAAGAGATGACAGGCCATGCGGAGAAGGTTCTGCAACTTCTGGGGCTGCCATATCGTAAAGTGCTGCTTTGCAGCGGTGATATTGGTTTCGGTGCGCGCAAAACTTACGATCTGGAAGTCTGGCTGCCGGCACAGGATACGTACCGTGAGATCTCTTCCTGTTCCAACTGCTGGGACTTCCAGGCTCGCCGCCTGCAGGCCCGCTGCCGCAGTAAAGCAGACAAGAAAACTCGCCTGGTTCACACCCTGAACGGTTCTGGTCTGGCGGTTGGCCGTACTCTGGTCGCTGTCCTGGAAAACTACCAGCAGGCTGATGGCCGCATTCAGGTACCAGAAGTGCTGCGTCCTTACATGAACGGCCTGGAATACATCGGGTAATCCACCGTTTGTGATGCATTGAAAAAGCGCCTCAGGGCGCTTTTTTTATACCTTAATTCCGAGGTTTTACGTCAACACCGCCTTTCTTGATACCAGACAATAACCCCTACTCCCAAAGAAGTATTATTGCTCACCGGAAGCGGGTGATGATTGTTCAATTAAAACTTCAATCTAATCATCATTTGGCGGCTGTGCTTCACAAGGCGTGACGCGGCCTGGTCAATCCTTCAATAAAAATAAACCGGACACCCCTTTCATCCTTTAGCTGCGCAACGGAATGTGGGCTCTCAACCCGCGTGACCGCTGTCGGCTTATTTTAACTGTGAGCAAAACAAGTAGGTCACTATGACTGATAAAACCCCTAACGCGATCCTCGCGGCAGAGGTCAGCCGTCGTAAGCTGGTCCAAACCACGGCAATCGGTGGTTTAGCTGCTGCAACTAGCGCCTTCTCACTTCCTTTTTCCAGGCTTGCTTTTGCCTCCCAACCGGATAACCCTGGTGGTGATGAGAAAGTAGTCTGGAGCGCCTGTACGGTAAACTGCGGCAGCCGCTGCCCGTTGCGTATGCATGTGGTGGATGGCGAAATTAAATATGTCGAAACCGATAACACCGGTGATGACGATTATGAAGGTTTACACCAGGTTCGGGCCTGCCTGCGTGGACGTTCCATGCGCCGTCGGGTCTATAATGCTGACCGCCTGAAATACCCGATGAAACGCGTTGGTGCGCGCGGAGAAGGGAAGTTCGAGCGCATCAGCTGGGATGAAGCGTTTGATACCATCGCCCACAGCATGCAGAGCATCATTAAAGAGCATGGTAACGAAGCTATTTATCTGAACTACGGTACCGGTACGCTGGGCGGAACCATGACGCGTTCCTGGCCGCCGGGTTCCACGCTGATTGCCCGCCTGATGAACTGCTGTGGGGGTTACCTCAATCATTACGGGGACTATTCCACCGCACAGATTGCCGCTGGTCTGAATTATACCTACGGTGGCTGGGCAGACGGCAACAGCCCATCCGATATTGAAAACAGCAAGCTGGTGGTGCTGTTCGGCAATAATCCGGGCGAAACGCGAATGAGCGGTGGCGGGGTGACTTATTATCTCGAGCAGGCTCGCCAAAAGTCCAATGCCCGAATGATCATCATTGACCCACGTTACACCGACACTGGTGCTGGCCGGGAAGACGAATGGATCCCTATTCGTCCTGGCACCGATGCGGCACTGATTTCCGCGCTGGCGTGGGTAATGATGGACGAAAACCTCGTGGATCAGGCTTTTCTGGACAAATACTGCGTTGGCTATGATGAAAAAACGCTCCCGGCAGGTGCGCCGCGCAATGGCCACTATAAAGCTTACATACTCGGCCAGGGAACAGACGGCGTTGCCAAAACACCTGAATGGGCTTCGCAGATAACCGGTATTCCGACCGATCGTATTATCAAGCTTGCCCGAGAGATTGGCAGCGCTAAACCGGCCTTTATCAGCCAGGGTTGGGGGCCGCAGCGTCACTCCAACGGCGAACTGGTTTCCCGCGCAATCGCCATGCTTTCTATTCTGACCGGTAACGTCGGTATTCAAGGGGGTAACAGCGGGGCGCGTGAAGGCTCTTATAGCCTGCCGTTTGTGCGAATGCCTACGCTGGAAAACCCGGTTCAAACCAGCATCTCCATGTTTATGTGGACCGACGCCATAGAGCGCGGCACGGAGATGACTGCCACCCGCGACGGAGTACGCGGCAAAGAGAAGCTCGATGTACCGATTAAAATGGTCTGGAACTATGCCGGGAATTGCCTGATTAACCAGCATTCTCAGATCAACCGCACGCACGACATTCTGCAGGATGATAAAAAATGCGAAATGATCGTGGTGATCGACAACCACATGACGTCCTCTGCGAAATACGCCGATATTCTTCTGCCAGATTGCACGGCCTCTGAGCAGATGGATTTCTGCCTCGATGCTTCCTGCGGCAACATGTCGTATGTGATTTTTGCCGAACAAGCCATCAAGCCGCGTTTTGAATGCAAAACCATCTATGAAATGACGACTGAACTGGCGAAACGTATGGGAGTGGAGCAGCGTTTCACGGAAGGACGGACCCAGGAAGGCTGGATGCGTCACCTGTATGCTCAATCTCAGGCTGCGATCCCTGAGCTACCTGGCTTTGATGAATTCCGCCAGTTGGGGATGTTTAAAAAGCGTGACCCGGAAGGACATCACGTCGCCTACAAAGCCTTCCGTGAAGATCCCCATGCCAACCCACTAACGACACCGTCGGGGAAAATTGAGATCTATTCCGCTCAGCTTGCAGATATTGCCGCCACCTGGGAACTGCCGGAAGGGGATGTCATCGACCCGCTGCCGGTGTATAGCTCAGGTTTTGAGAACGTTGGCGATCCGTTGGCGGAAAAATGGCCGCTGCAGCTGACCGGCTTCCATTACAAAGCGCGGACGCATTCAACCTATGGCAACGTTGACGTGCTGAAGGCGGCCTGTCGTCAGGAGATGTGGATCAACCCGCTGGATGCAAAACAGCGCGGCATCGCCAATGGTGATGAGGTCCGTATTTTTAACGATCGTGGGGAAGTACGCATTAACGCCAAAGTCACGCCACGCATCATTCCTGGCGTTGTCGCTTTAGGAGAAGGAGCCTGGTATAGCCCGGATGCCAACAAGGTAGACCGCGCGGGAAGCATCAACGTGCTGACCACTCAGCGCCCGTCACCGCTGGCAAAAGGCAATCCATCCCACAGTAACCTGGTTCAGGTTGAAAAGGCGTAAGGAGCAGTAAATGACAACCCAATATGGCTTTTATATCGACTCCAGCCGCTGCACCGGCTGCAAAACCTGCGAACTGGCGTGCAAGGATTTTAAGAACCTGAGTCCGGAAGTCAGCTATCGCCGCATTTATGAATATGCAGGCGGTAACTGGCAGGAAGATAACGGTGTTTTCCACCAGGATGTTTTCGCCTACTACCTTTCTATCTCCTGTAACCACTGTGAAGATCCGGCCTGTACTAAGGTCTGCCCGAGCGGCGCGATGCACAAGCGGGAAGATGGGTTTGTGGTGGTGAACGAAGAGGTTTGCATCGGTTGCCGCTACTGCCACATGGCATGCCCGTATGGTGCGCCGCAGTACAACGAAGAGAAAGGCCACATGACCAAGTGTGACGGCTGTTATGAGCGCGTCGCTGAGGGGAAAAAGCCGATTTGCGTGGAGTCCTGCCCGCTACGTGCGCTGGACTTGGCGCCTATCGATGAATTACGCCAAAAGTACGGTACTCAGGCCGCCATTGCTCCGCTGCCTGCAGCGCACTTCACAAAACCAAATATCGTGATTAAACCTAACGCCAACAGCCGCCCAAGTGGGGATACCAGCGGTTATCTGGCCAACCCGAAGGAGGTGTGAGATGGGAAACGGATGGCATGAATGGCCGCTGATGGTCTTTACGGTGTTAGGCCAGTGCGTTGCAGGTGGGTTTATCGTTATGGCCCTGGCGCTGTTGTATAGCATGAAGGACAGGGCGGTTCGCAAGCGCACCGAGTTGCTGATGGTGGTGCTGTGGATCCTGATGGGCATCGGCTTTATTGCCTCTATTTTGCATCTCGGGTCGCCGCTGCGAGCATTCAACTCATTGAACCGTCTCGGTAGCTCAGCGCTGAGTAATGAAATTGCCAGTGGATCGGTATTTTTTGCGGTGGGTGGTTTCTGGTGGCTTTTGACCGTGCTTGGCAAAATGCCTCAGACGCTCAGCAAAGTTTGGGCCGTAATCACCATGATTCTGGGTGTGGTGTTTGTCTGGATGATGAGTCGGGTTTATTTGATCGACACTGTCCCTACCTGGTTTAGCGTCTGGACGCCACTGAGCTTCTTCCTGACGATGTTCATCGGTGGCCCACTGCTGGGCTATTTGCTGCTTTCTGCAGCCGGGGTTAGCGGCTGGGGGATGCGTATATTGCCTGTCGTCTCGCTGCTAGCTTTGCTGGTTAGCATGGTTGTTGTGCTGATGCAGGGCATGGAGCTGGCAACGCTGCATAACTCTATTCAACAGGCATCTGCGCTGGTGCCGGAGTACGGTTCACTGATGGCCTGGCGGATGGTTCTGCTGGTGATTGCTCTGGTCGGCTGGATTGTACCGCAGCTGAAAGGCTACCGGCCTGGCGTCGGCTTGATGACGCTGGCGATGGTATTGGTGATTGCAGGCGAACTTATCGGTCGTGGCGTTTTCTATGGGCTGCATATGACGGTTGGTATGGCGATCGCGAGCTAACATTTCATCGAGTTATAAGCGCGTCTGTGGGCGCGCTTTTTCATGCTTTCAGATAAGAAAATCTCACCTGAATATCCATGAAATTTTTCATTGCTCATTTTTGCCTGCTTCCCGCTATATCGCATCAAAAACAGGGAGATACAATTTACGTGACCCCGGTCACTTATTAGCAGGATAAGTTTTTCAAATCGTTCCCGTCAAAACCCCTCTCACCCCCCATTATTGCTGGATTGACAATCAATTTGCCGGTGGCATGATGCGCACAAATTTCCTGATTTCCTCACGGTTTGATACCCATGACCACCTATACCCGTCCCGTATTGCTCCTGCTTTGCGGGCTTTTGCTGCTGACTCTGGCGATGGCGGTTTTAAACACGCTCGTCCCGCTTTGGCTGGCTCACGATAATCTTCCTACCTGGCAGGTCGGGATGGTGGGCTCCGCCTACTTTACCGGCAACCTGGTCGGGACATTGATTACTGGATGGGTGATTAAGCGTCACGGGTTTAACCGCAGCTACTATCTTGCCTCCATTATCTTTGCCGTGGGTTGTATTGGCCTCGGGCTGATGGTTGGTTTCTGGAGCTGGATGGTTTGGCGGTTTGTGGCAGGTGTAGGCTGCGCCATGATTTGGGTTGTGGTTGAAAGCGCGCTGATGTGCAGCGGGACTTCCCGCAACCGAGGCCGTCTGCTGGCGGCTTATATGACCGTTTACTACATCGGGATGGTTGTCGGCCAACTGATGGTCAGCAAGCTTTCGACTGAGCTGATGAACGTTTTACCGTGGGCTACCGCGCTGGTGCTGGCCGCTATCCTTCCGCTGCTGTTTACCCATATCGTCAGCGACGGCGATGAGCATCGGGATAACACTCCGGTCTGGCCGATGCTGCGTCTGCGTCAGGCCCGGCTGGGCGTGAACGGCTGCATTATGTCAGGTATCGTACTTGGCTCTCTATATGGCCTGATGCCGTTGTATTTGAACCATCAGGGCGTGAGTGATTCCGGTATTGGCTTTTGGATGGCGCTAATGATCAGCGCGGGTATTGTTGGTCAGTGGCCGATGGGGCGTCTGGCGGATAAATATGGCCGTCTGTTGGTGCTGCGTGTGCAGGTGTTCGTGGTGATTCTCGGCTGTCTGGCAATGCTCAGCAACGCCGCCATGGGGCCTGCGCTATTCGTGCTTGGGGCTTTCGGTTTCACGCTCTACCCAGTGGCGATGGCCTGGGCTTGCGAAAGAATTGAACGTCATCAGTTGGTGGCGATGAATCAGGCTCTGTTGCTGAGCTACACCATCGGGAGCCTGATTGGGCCGACGGTTACTGCGCTACTGATGCAAAATTATTCTGATAACGTGCTGTTTATCATGATGGCCGCAGTGTCATTTGTTTATCTGATGATGCTGCTGCGTAAGGCGGGTCATCATCCAACCCCGGTGGCTCACGCTTAATCCGTTTATTGTGTCCAGGATTCAATAACACCGAAATTTGTGACTGGTACAGTCTTACTGAGAAGTAAACAGGCCGGAACGGAAATATACGTGCTCCCACAGAGGGGAGCACGGTTCGAATCAGTACATCACTTTATGGCCGTACTGCTCCAGAATACCTTTCACCCGCTCCATTGTTTCTTTCTTCGGCGGATGTACGCCATCCAGCTTGTATTCTTCGCCCATCGCCACCCACTTGTGTTTGCCCAGCTCGTGGTACGGCAGTAGCTCGATTTTTTCAACGTTGCCCATGTCACGGGTGAACTCACCCAGGCGATGCGCAGAATCATCATCGTCAGACCAGCCCGGCACGACCACGTAGCGGATCCACACTTTAATGTCTTTTTTCGAAAGATATTGCGCAAATTCGAGCGTGCGGTGGTTGGAAACCCCGACCAGATTCTGGTGGATTTCATCATTCATTTGCTTGAGATCGAGCATCACCAGATCGGTGACCTCCAGCAACTCATCAATCACAGGATCGTAGCGGCGAACAAAGCCGTTGGTGTCCAGGCAGGTATGAATCCCTTCTTTGTGGCAGGCGCGGAACCAGTCACGTACGAACTCGGCCTGCAGGATAGCTTCGCCGCCGGACGCGGTGACGCCACCGCCGGAGGCATTCATGAAGTGGCGATAGGTGACAACTTCTTTCATCAGATCTTCTACCGTCACTTCTTTGCCACCGTGGGTGTCCCAGGTGTCGCGGTTGTGGCAGTACAGGCAGCGCATCAGGCAGCCCTGGAAGAAGGTGATAAAGCGGATACCGGGGCCATCCACGGTACCACAGGATTCAAAAGAGTGAATTCGTCCGATTGCTGACATTGCGGTGATCTCTCCAGATGTGGCCCGTCCAGGGCCTGTGTCGTGCACAGCTCAAGCCGGCTGTGTTAAGTCTGTTTTGACAGATACCCAGAGTATAGATAGCTGGCAAAGCAGGCTGAGGGTAGGGAGGTGAGTAAAAAGGCCCCACGGGAGTGGAGCCTTTATATAGTACGCTTCTTCAGTCTGACAAGGAATTAGATGGACTGAGTGAAGGTACGGGTAATAACGTCCTGCTGCTGCTCTTTAGTCAGCGAGTTGAAGCGAACCGCATAACCGGATACACGGATGGTCAGCTGAGGATATTTCTCAGGGTTTTCCATCGCATCCAGCAGCATTTCACGGTTCATCACGTTGACGTTCAGGTGCTGACCACCTTCGATGTTTGCTTCGTGGTGGAAGTAACCGTCCATCAGGCCTGCAAGGTTGGTTTTACGCACGTCATCGTCTTTACCCAGCGCGTTTGGCACGATGGAGAAGGTATAAGAGATACCATCTTTCGCGTAGGCAAACGGCAGTTTAGCAACGGAAGTCAGGGAGGCAACAGCACCTTTCTGGTCACGACCGTGCATTGGGTTAGCGCCTGGGCCGAACGGAGTACCTGCACGACGACCGTCTGGGGTGTTACCGGTTTTCTTACCATAAACCACGTTAGAGGTGATGGTCAGAACAGACTGGGTCGCGATAGCGCCACGGTAGGTGGTCAGTTTCTGAATTTTCTTCATGAAACGTTCAACCAGGTCAACGGCGATGTCATCTACGCGAGGATCGTTGTTACCGAACTGTGGATATTCACCTTCGATTTCGAAGTCGATAGCCAGGCCGTCTTCGTCACGGATAGGTTTTACTTTCGCGTATTTGATTGCAGACAGGGAGTCAGCTGCAACGGACAGACCCGCGATACCACAAGCCATGGTGCGAACAACGTCACGGTCGTGCAGAGCCATCAGAGACGCTTCGTAGCTGTATTTATCATGCATGTAGTGAATGATATTCAGCGCGGTCACGTACTGTTTAGCCAGCCAGTCCATGAAGTGATCCAGACGATCCAACACATTGTCGTAGTCCAGAACGTCGGCAGTGATTGGTGCTTCTTTAGGACCAACCTGCATTTTCAGTTTTTCATCAACGCCGCCGTTGATAGCGTACAGCATGGTTTTCGCCAGGTTTGCACGAGCACCGAAGAACTGCATTTGCTTACCAACGATCATCGGGCTTACGCAGCATGCGATAGCGTAGTCATCGTTGTTGAAGTCAGGACGCATCAAATCGTCATTCTCGTACTGCAGAGAAGAGGTATCGATGGAGACTTTAGCTGCGTATTTTTTGAAGTTCAGTGGCAGTTTTTCAGACCACAGAATGGTGATGTTTGGCTCCGGAGACGGCCCCATGGTGTACAGGGTGTTCAGGAAGCGGAAGCTGTTTTTGGTCACCAGAGTACGGCCATCAACGCCCATACCGCCGATAGATTCGGTTGCCCAGATTGGGTCGCCGGAGAACAGCTCATCATATTCAGGGGTACGCAGGAAACGAACCATACGCAGTTTCATGACCAGGTGGTCAATCATTTCCTGAGCGTCTTGCTCGTTGATTTTGCCTGCTTTGATGTCGCGCTCGATGTAAGCATCCAGGAAGGTGGATACGCGACCGAAGGACATTGCAGCGCCGTTCTGAGATTTAACTGCAGCCAGGTAGCCGAAGTAAGTCCACTGAATAGCTTCCTGAGCGTTGGTCGCAGGACCGGAGATGTCGTAGCCATATTTAGCAGCCATCTCTTTGATCTGACCCAGCGCGCGGTGCTGTTCAGAGATTTCTTCACGCAGACGGATAGTCGCTTCCAGATCTTCACCGTTTTCCAGTTTGGTTTGCAGTGAGTTGAACTGAGCGAACTTGTCTTTCATCAGATAGTCGATACCGTACAGCGCAACGCGACGGTAGTCACCGATGATACGGCCACGGCCATAGGCATCTGGCAGACCGGTAATAACGCCGGATTTACGGCAGTTCAGGATGTCTTTGGTGTAAACGTCAAACACGCCCTGGTTGTGGGTTTTACGGTATTCGGTGAAGATCTTTTTCAGCATCGGGTCAAGTTCACGACCGTATACTTTGCAAGAGCCTTCGACCATTTTGATGCCGCCGAAAGGAATGATGGCGCGTTTCAGAGGAGCATCGGTCTGCAGACCCACGATGGTTTCGAGGGACTTGTTGATGTAGCCCGCATCGTGAGCGGTGATGGTAGACGCGAGGTCGGTATCAAAGTCAACTGGCGCGTGAGTGCTGTTTTCCAGTTTGATGCCTTCCATCACGCTGTCCCACAGTTTGGTAGTTGCGTCGGTAGCACCTGCCAGGAAGGACTCGTCACCCTCGTACGGGGTGTAGTTTTTCTGAATGAAGTCACGGACGTTAACTTCATTCTGCCAGTCGCCTTTAGCAAAACCTTCCCAGGCTGTGGCTAACTTTTCATTTTGCTCGGACATGTAACACCTACCTTCTAATGTGGAGTTCTTAAACCTGCGTACTGACTTAGCTTAGTGCTTGTCGCCACCGCGCAGATAAATTACCCAGTATGTCAACCCAACCAGTAAACCTCCGCCGATGATGTTTCCGATGGTGACTGGAATCAGGTTATCGGTGATGAAGTTCAACACGGTCAGATGCGAGAAACTTTCCGGAGAAGACCCTACTGCGGTCCAGAATTCCGGGCTGGCAAAGTCACGAACCACGATAGCCATCGGGATCATGAACATATTTGCGATGCTGTGCTCAAAGCCGCTGGCAACAAACATGGCAACCGGAAGGATCATAGCAAACATTTTGTCCATCAGGCTGCGGCCGGAGTAGCTCATCCAGACGGCGAGACACACCATCAGATTTGCCAGGATGCCAAGGCAGACGGCCTCAACAAATGTGTGATGCATTTTATGGTCGGCAGTTTGCAGGACATTCAGCCCCCATGCGCCGTTGGCGGTCATATACATGCCAGACAGCCAGATCAGCAGCACAAAGAGTAGAGCACCGACCAGGTTACCGATGTAGACGTTAGCCCAGTTACGCAGTAGCTGGCCCCAGGTGATACGGCCGCTGGCTTTGGCAACGACAATCAGCACGGTGGAGGTAAAGAGGTCTGCACCGCAGATAACGCAAAGAATTAAACCTAATGAGAAGCATGTGCCGCCAATCAGCTTGGCGATTCCAAAAGGAATCGTGGATGTGCCGGTGGTGGCGGTGATGTAGAACACGAAGGCAATCGAAATGAAGACGCCGGCGGTAATCGCTAAGTAAAAGGTCGTTAGCGGTTGTTTCGTTGCTTTATAGACGCCAGCATCTTCGGCAATTTTCGCCATCGCTGGTGGAAGTACTAGATCAAAAGGGTTGTCAGCTTTCACACTAACTCTCTCTTATTTAATTCGGCGAGGAGATACTAACAAAGCATTATAGAGTAAAAATTGATGTGGATCATATCTCGCCAAGCTAATAGGCACTGAAAAAGCAGGTCTTTTCCTGTTTTTCATCTTATTTTATTGATTTTAAAAGAAAAAATAAATTTTAATTATTATAAATAAAATTGAATTTAGCTTCTCCCTTACGCGAGATTGGTTAATTATAATGGGGTATTTTTATATTTTGATAACATTATTACCGTTGTCAAAAAATAACCATTTACCTGAAGTTAACCAAAAAATTACATAATAAATTATTATTGTTGCAATAATAAAAAGGGGCGAAAAAAAGCGCCCCATAATATAGATCAGACAAGGTGCTGTGCGCACCTGGAAGTTGTCAGGAAATTACTTTACCTGCCAATATTTGGCTTTAGCACGCTGTAATTTTTCGTATGCGGCCAGCAGAGCCTGATGCGCCGGGAAAGCTTTCAAATCCTTATCCACTGGCTGCAGCCCGTAGAATGCAGCTTCACCGCTCATTGCCGCGCTGGCGGCATCCACGGCTTCAGCCCCGTACATACGCACGAATGCATTCAGGTATTGCAGAGGCTCGCGCTCTTCTTCCTGAGACAGCAGAAGCAGAGTTTGCAGGCAGCGGTAGTAGTTGGCACGTTCCGGGCTAAAGATAGAGGCGTTGAACTCCATGGTCCATTCGGTCCAGATCAGCGCCTGCTCAAGATCGCCGCCCGCTAGCGCCAGCATGGCTTTCAGCTCGCCAATGCGCAGCGTGTACCAGCCGTTATCTTTCCCGGTTGCCAGGCCCAGTAACTCACGCACGCGGGTGAAGTCATCATGGCCTTCATCGTCCAGTTGGGCAATCAGATCCAGGTAATCCTGCTGCTCCCATTCGCTGTCCGGCAGAGCAAGAATCGTTTCACGCAGGTGGCTGCCCATGCTGTTGTTGGCCAGCAGCAGGTCGTCGGCAGGGTAAATATCAGACATGCCCGGGACGATAATACGGCAGGCGTAGACGTCCAGATGCTCGTAGTCGGCGATATACACTTCTTGATCTTCCGACTTGAAGATAGCCATCAGTGTGGCGAACTCTTCTTCCGTTGTGCCTGCAAAGCTCCAGTCGGCGAACGGGTAGTCCGCATCCTGCTTGAACATATCCCAGGAAATCAGGCCGCTTGAATCGATGAAGTGTGTTTCCAGATTTGCGTGTTCAGCAACTTCTTCATCGTCGAAGCTTGGCGGCGTAAAGACATCCAGATCTTTCAGACCGCGCCCCTGGAGCAACTCGGTGACGGTACGTTCCAACGCAACGCCAAAATCAGGGTGTGCGCCGAATGAGGCGAAACAGGTTCCGTTGGCCGGGTTGAACAGTACGACGCAGATAACCGGGTACTTACCGCCCAGAGAACCGTCATACGCAAAAATAGGGAAGCCTTCAGCTTCAAGCTTTTTAATGGACTCCACGACGCCCGGATAGCGGGCCAGCACATCTTGTGGGATCTCTGGCAGGCTGATGCTTTCAGCGATGATGCGGTTTTTGATATGGCGTTCGAAGACTTCAGACAGGCCTTGTACCCGCGCTTCATTAGCGGTGTTGCCCGCAGACATGCCGTTGGAAACATACAGGTTACCAATGATGTTCATCGGGATATAAACGGTCTGCAGGTCTGACTGGCGGGTGAACGGCAGAGCGCAAATACCGCGCTCGTCATTCCCGGACTGCAGATCGATCAGCATCCCGGCGCCGACTTCGTTTTCCGGGTCGTAGAAAGCGCGCAGACGATCGTCGAGGATGCCTTCAGGCAGTTGGTCATCTTCCGGCAGCGGGAACCATTTCTCGTTCGGGTAATGCACGAACGGGCCGTTTGCAATCGTATCGCCCAGCCAGAAGTCAGCGAAGAAGTAGTTGGTCGACAGACGTTCAAAATATTCACCCAGCGCGGATGCCAGCGCCGCTTTTTTGGTCGCGCCTTTACCGTTGGTGAAGCACAGGGCGCTGTCTTTGTCACGGATATGCACTGACCAAACGTTTGGTACCGGGTTAAGCCAGGAGGCTTCTTCGATATTAAAACCGAGATCGGTCAGCTTTTTCTGGAAGCGAGCGATGGAGTCTTCCAGGGCGGCATCTTTGCCAGGGATAAATGTCTGGGTCATGGGGTTCACTTTAATGGTACGCAAAACGCGCAATGATACGGGTTTTACCGGGCAGACGCTATCTTCAGCCCGGTGCAGGCGACGCTAGCATAACAGGCTATGCCTGCTTACAGTAACTCGCTGTTATGGTAGTAAAATGACTGACCGTTATTGGGCATGTCCGTCATATCGCGTTACCGTCGGAAATCGGGCAATTTTTTCGCCTGCCGGAAGATTGTGTTGTGTGATTTTGCTCACATTGGTCTTCCGCGAGGGATTAACCGTTGCAACACTGCGCCGCTGAATGATAAAACCGATAATGTAATAAAAACTTATTGCTCGAGGCGTGGTGAGGGGAAATGACACAGGTATACAATTTTAGTTCTGGCCCGGCGATGCTGCCGGCTGAAGTACTTCGTCGTGCACAACAGGAGCTGTGCGACTGGCACGGTCTGGGCACTTCCGTAATGGAAATTAGCCACCGTGGTAAAGAGTTTATTCAGGTCGCTGAAGAGGCGGAAAAAGATTTTCGCGATCTGCTGCAAATCCCCTCCAACTATAAAGTTTTATTCTGCCACGGCGGCGGGCGCGGTCAGTTTGCAGGCGTGCCGCTGAATATTCTCGGTGACAAAACCACCGCCGACTACATTGACGGCGGCTACTGGGCAAATAGCGCAATTAAAGAAGCGAAAAAATACTGTCAGCCGGTTGCCCATGACGTAAAAATCACCGTGGACGGTAAGCGCGCTATCAAGCCGATGAGCGAATGGCAGGTGTCTGATAACAGCGCGTTTCTGCATTATTGCCCGAACGAGACAATTGACGGTATTTCGATAGACGAAACCCCTGATTTTGGTGATACCGTCGTTGCCGCTGATTTCTCTTCTACTATTCTGTCTCGCCCTATCGACGTCAGCCGTTTCGGTGTGATCTATGCAGGTGCACAGAAAAACATCGGCCCTGCGGGCCTGACGCTGGTCGTTGTTCGTGAGGATCTGCTGGGCAAAGCGCATAAAGCGTGCCCGTCGATTATCGATTACACCGTGCTGAACGACAATGACTCAATGTTTAACACGCCGCCGACTTTTGCCTGGTATCTGGCAGGCCTGGTCTTTAAATGGCTGAAAGAGCAGGGCGGCGTTGCCTCGATGGATCGTATCAATCAGGCCAAGGCTGAATTGCTGTACGGCGTGATTGATAACAGCGATTTCTATCGTAACGATGTTGCGGCTTCCAACCGCTCCCGCATGAACGTTCCGTTCCAGCTGGCGGATAGCGCGCTGGACAAAGTGTTCCTTGAGGAGTCTTTCGCTGCTGGCCTGCATTCTCTAAAAGGCCACCGCGTTGTCGGTGGCATGCGCGCGTCGATTTATAACGCGATGCCGCTTGATGGCGTCAAAGCGTTGACTGACTTCATGGTGGACTTCGAGCGTCGCCACGGTTAATTAATGTATTAGCACTTCGCCCCGCGGCCCGTCTGCGGGGTTTTTATTCTGTTTGAGTTGAGAGTATTTTTCCCATGCTGGAATCCCTGACGTTACAACCCATCGCGCTGGTCGACGGCACCATTAATCTGCCGGGTTCAAAAAGCGTGTCTAACCGTGCGCTGCTGCTGGCCGCTCTGGCCAATGGCACGACGGTGCTGACCAATCTGCTGGATAGCGATGATGTCCGCCATATGCTTAACGCGCTGAAAGCGCTGGGCGTGAGCTATACGCTTTCGGCGGATCGTACCCGTTGTGAAGTCACCGGCGTGGCCGGGCCTCTGCAGGCACAAGGTGAGCTGGAACTCTTTTTAGGGAATGCTGGTACCGCTATGCGTCCGCTGGCTGCAGCGTTGTGTCTGGGTAGTAACAATATTGTGCTGACCGGCGAGCCGCGCATGAAAGAGCGTCCAATCGGCCATCTTGTCGATGCGCTGCGCCAGGGCGGGGCGAACATTGAGTATCTTGAGCAAGAGAATTACCCGCCGCTGCGTCTGCGTGGTGGCTTTGGTGGCGGCAAGGTTGAAGTGGACGGCAGCGTATCCAGCCAGTTCCTGACCGCACTACTGATGACCGCGCCTCTGGCTGCACATGACACTGAAATCACCATTAAAGGTGAGTTGGTTTCCAAGCCTTATATCGATATCACGCTGCATCTGATGAAAACCTTCGGCGTGGAAGTTGAAAACCGTGACTATCGCAGCTTCCTGATTCGCGGTGCACAGCAGTATCAATCTCCAGGAGCATACCTCGTAGAAGGTGATGCATCCTCAGCTTCTTATTTCCTGGCCGCAGGGGCAATTAAAGGCGGTGTGGTAAAGGTCACCGGCATCGGGCGTAACAGCGTGCAGGGCGATATTCGCTTTGCTGATGTGCTTGAGAAAATGGGCGCAAAAGTGACCTGGGGCGATGACTTCATTAGCTGTGAACGTGGTGAACTAAACGCTATCGACATGGACATGAACCATATCCCGGATGCGGCAATGACTATCGCGACAGCGGCCCTGTTTGCTAAAGGCACGACCACGCTGCGCAATATCTATAACTGGCGTGTAAAAGAGACCGATCGTCTGAGCGCAATGGCGACGGAGTTACGGAAAGTTGGCGCAGAAGTTGAAGAGGGCGAAGACTATATTCGCGTTACGCCACCGGCTAAACTGACGTTTGCTGAGATTGGCACTTACAACGATCACCGTATGGCGATGTGTTTCTCGTTGGTGGCGTTGTCTGATACGCCAGTGACGATTCTTGATCCAGGCTGCACGGCGAAAACTTTCCCTGATTATTTCGAGCAGCTAGCACGCATCAGTACCCCAGCATAATGTTTGTAAAACCGCATCGCCTGATGCGGTTTTTCTTTCTCTCTACGATTCCTTACAACGCCCGTTGCGCAATTCTTCTACACTCAGCCTGATTCCCGTGGATATTTGCCTGGAAAGATAACAGTCCTGGCGGTTGCGGCGTATAATGCGCGGCGTTTACCACCCGCGAATCCAGCGATAGAGGAGAAAACGATGACGGCATCCGCCCCGGTAATAACGATTGATGGCCCAAGTGGCGCCGGTAAAGGCACGCTTTGTAAGGCCATGGCCGAAGCGCTGCAGTGGCATCTGCTGGACTCTGGTGCGATTTATCGCGTTCTGGCGCTCGCTGCGTTACATCACCATGTTGATGTGGCTTCCGAAGACGCCCTGGTGCCTCTTGCGGCCCACCTGGACGTTCGGTTTATTTCTACCGAAGGCAATCTGGAAGTGGTCCTGGAAGGGGAAGACGTTAGCGCTGAAATCCGCACTCAGGAAGTGGCAAATGCGGCTTCTCAGGTGGCGGCGTTCCCTCGCGTGCGGGAAGCCTTGCTGCGTCGTCAGCGTGCTTTCCGTGAAGCGCCGGGTCTGATTGCCGACGGGCGGGATATGGGAACCGTTGTATTCCCAGACGCGCCGGTGAAAATTTTCCTTGATGCCTCCTCTGAAGAGCGCGCCCACAGGCGCATGCTACAGTTGCAGGGGAAAGGCTTTAGTGTTAACTTTGAGCGCCTTTTGGCCGAGATAAAGGAACGCGACGATCGCGACCGCAATCGGTCTGTAGCGCCGTTAGTGCCTGCTGCCGATGCTTTAGTACTGGATTCAACCAGTATGAGCATTGAGCAAGTAATTGAAAAAGCGCTACAATACGCCCGCGAAAAGCTGGCGCTCGCTTGAGATAGCGACCCATTTTGTAGTACCCCCGCTGCAACGGAGTGTGAGCGGGTATGTAAAACAACCCCATCCGGCATGACGCCAGATGGACGTTAATCTAACTTTTGAAGATTAAACATGACTGAATCTTTTGCTCAACTATTTGAAGAATCCCTTAAAACAATCGAAACCCGTCCGGGTTCCATCGTTCGTGGCGTTGTTGTTGCTATCGACAAAGACGTCGTTCTGGTTGATGCGGGCCTGAAATCTGAATCTGCAATCCCTGCAGAGCAGTTCAAAAACGCAGCTGGCGAACTGGAAATTCAGGTTGGCGACGAAGTTGACGTTGCGCTGGACGCAGTAGAAGACGGCTTCGGTGAAACCCTGCTGTCCCGTGAGAAAGCTAAACGTCACGAAGCTTGGATCACGCTGGAAAAAGCTTACGAAGAAGCTGAAACTGTGGTCGGTGTTATCAACGGCAAAGTTAAAGGTGGCTTCACTGTTGAGCTGAACGGTATTCGTGCGTTCCTGCCAGGTTCCTTGGTTGACGTTCGTCCAGTTCGTGACACTCTGCACCTCGAAGGCAAAGAGCTTGAGTTCAAAGTGATCAAGCTGGACCAGAAACGCAACAACGTTGTTGTTTCCCGTCGTGCGGTTATCGAGTCTGAGAACAGCGCAGAGCGCGATCAGCTGCTCGAAAACCTGCAAGAAGGCATGGAAGTTAAAGGTATCGTTAAGAACCTCACTGACTACGGTGCATTCGTTGACCTGGGTGGCGTTGATGGCCTGCTGCACATCACCGATATGGCATGGAAACGCGTTAAGCATCCAAGCGAAATCGTGAACGTTGGCGACGAAATCACTGTTAAAGTGCTGAAGTTCGACCGCGAACGTACCCGTGTTTCCCTCGGCCTGAAACAGCTGGGCGAAGATCCATGGGTAGCTATCGCTAAGCGTTATCCAGAAGGTACCAAACTGACTGGTCGCGTGACCAACCTGACCGACTACGGCTGCTTCGTTGAAATCGAAGAAGGCGTTGAAGGCTTGGTTCACGTTTCCGAAATGGATTGGACCAACAAAAACATCCACCCATCCAAAGTTGTTAACGTTGGTGATGTAGTGGAAGTTATGGTTCTGGATATCGACGAAGAACGTCGTCGTATCTCCCTGGGTCTGAAGCAGTGCAAAAACAACCCATGGCAGCAGTTCGCTGAGACCCACAACAAAGGCGATCGCGTTGAAGGTAAAATCAAGTCTATCACTGACTTCGGTATCTTCATCGGCCTGGACGGCGGCATCGACGGCCTGGTTCACCTGTCTGACATCTCCTGGAACGTTGCAGGCGAAGAAGCAGTACGTGAATACAAAAAAGGCGACGAAATTGCAGCCGTTGTTCTGCAGGTTGACGCAGAGCGTGAGCGTATCTCCCTGGGCGTTAAACAGCTCGCAGAAGATCCGTTCAACAACTACGTTGCGCTGAACAAGAAAGGTACTATCGTTACTGGTAAAGTAACGGCAGTTGACGCGAAAGGTGCTACAGTTGAATTAGCAGATGGCGTAGAAGGCTACCTGCGTGCTTCTGAAGCTTCCCGTGACCGCGTTGAAGATGCAACTCTGGTTCTGAACGTTGGCGACGATGTTGAAGCTAAATTCACCGGCGTTGATCGTAAAAACCGTGTTGTGAGCCTGTCTGTTCGTGCTAAAGACGAAGCTGACGAGAAAGATGCAATTGCGACTGTTAACAACAAACAGGAAGAAGGCAACTTCTCTAACGCAATGGCTGAAGCATTCAAAGCAGCTAAAGGCGAGTAATCGTCCGAGCGTTGTATCCCGGCTTCTGCCAGGGTATAAAATCAGGGCGGCTTCGGCCGCCCTTGTTCGATTGATAGCTGTAAGCTAATTTTCCTGAAAGGAAACCGGAGGAATCATGACCAAGTCAGAATTGATCGAAAGACTTGCAACCCAGCAATCTCACATCCCTGCGAAAGCAGTAGAAGATGCGGTGAAGGAAATGCTGGAGCATATGGCCTCTACGCTCGCCGAGGGTGAACGTATTGAAATCCGGGGTTTCGGCAGTTTCTCCTTACACTATCGCGCTCCTCGCACCGGACGTAACCCAAAAACCGGCGACAAAGTGGATCTGGAAGGCAAATACGTTCCACACTTTAAGCCAGGCAAAGAGTTGCGTGACCGCGCCAATATTTACGGCTAATTCCTTAGAGTTAGCAAAAATGGCACCTCAAATGAGGTGCCATTTTTTTTACTGATTTTACTATTTTGCGAGCGCCTTCCCGCAGGCTAACGCAACATTGTGAAGTCAGGCTCAGTGCACCCCATCCCATCACGTATTTCCCCGATCGCTTTCTGATTTAATCTCAAGATTCCCGCACACTGCCTGCACCAAGGAGGTGGATGTGTTTTCTATTCCTGCCGTTGCTGGCGCCGTTCTGATTAGCGCTTTTCCATTGCTATGGTTGCCTGTTATCCCGGAGCAAAAGAGTATTTTGCTACTTCTGGCGGCTACGCTGGTACTGGCAAGCATTTTAGGCCGTATCGCCTGGATCCGTTATCTGGTGTTGTGTCTTTTGTTATTAATCTGGAACCTGCTGAGTGCGCGGCAAATGCTGGATATGTTCTCTGAATTCGGGGAGAAACCGCTGACCGTGCAGGTGAAAATTATGAGAAGTGATGGCGAAAAACGGCATGAACTGCGAATAGTCAAACGGGATGATCGTTACCTGTTTCCTGCTCCAGGTGTTGTGTTGCAAAACAGCGTATTGCCAGAGCCCGTTTGTGAAGGGCAAACGTGGTTAATGACGCTACGTCTTCGCCCGGTGCATGGGCGTCTTAATGAGGGCATTTTTGACGGGCAGCGCTATGCGCTTTCGCAGATGCTGCCGTTTAGTGGCAGAGTATTGAAGGCAAACTTACTATCAGATAGCTGCAATATTAGAGGCAAATGGCTCCAGCAAGCTCAACATGCCACTGCACATCTCCCATGGCAGGGAGTGCTTATCGCGCTGGGTTTTGGGGAGCGAATAGATGTCAGCGCAGACGTCAAAAAAATCATGCGTGACACCGGCACAGCGCATCTGATGGCTATTTCTGGGCTGCATATTGCGTTAGCCGGTGGGATTGGCTGGCTGTTCGCCCGGGCTGTGCAATTTTGTCTACCCGCCTCGATGATAGGGTTTCGTTTCCCTTTATTGATGAGCTTTAGCGTTGCGCTCTTTTACACCTGGCTATCGGGGATGAATCCGCCAGCGGTCAGAACCCAGGTTGGGATGGGCATTTGGGCAATACTACGTTTGAGCGGCAGAAAGTGGTCATCCTGGGATGTGTTGTTGTGTTGTGTCGCGGGCATCGTGTTTAGTGAACCGATGACGATTTTGTCTGAAAGTCTTTGGCTTTCCGCGCTTGCGGTCTGTGGGCTTATTTTTTGGTACCAGTGGGTGCCGCTGCCACGTATGACGGTAAATCGTTGGCTCCGGCCTTTTACCGATCTGCTTTATTTGCAAATTGGAATCACGTTACTGCTTATCCCACTGCAGGTGGTCCTCTTTCATGGCATCAGTTTGACTTCGTTGGCCGCTAATCTCTTCGCTGTGCCGTGGATTACCTTCGTTAGCGTCCCCTTAATTTTAGCCGGCATGGCGCTCGGAGAAGTCCCTGTCACTGGCGAGGTGCTTTGGACACTGGCCGATAAATCACTTGGGGGGGTATTCGGGTTATTGGCTGGGTTGCCGGAAGGGTGGAAAGAACTCGATCGCCGTTATCAATTTCTGTCGTTCATTGCCTGGTGGGCCATAGTGATATGGCGATTCGGTTTTTGGCGAAGCTCTTCCGCTACGGCTGCGGCAGTGTTGCTTATGATGACGCTTCCCTTTTGGCGTAAGCCGGGGGCCAATAGCTGGGCCGTCCATATGCTTGATGTCGGGCATGGGCTTGCCATGGTGATTGAGCGTGAAGGGAAAGCGTTACTCTACGACACGGGCAACGCATGGCCTGGGGGAGACGCGGCTAAAACCGTGATTATTCCCTGGTTAAAATGGCGAAACCTTCAGCCAGAGCACGTCATTATTAGCCATGAGCACCTTGATCATATCGGCGGATTGAAAAGTCTTAAGCAGCAGTGGCCTGCCTTAAATATTCGTAGCCCTTTGCGCTGGGAGGGACATGAGCCTTGCTTTCGTGGTCAACAATGGGCATGGCAAGAGATTCAATTCGATGTGCTGTGGCCACCCGAAGAGTATGAGGGGAGCAGCAACAATCGCTCTTGTGTGGTTAAAGTTAGTCACGGAGGATTCAGCCTTTTGCTTACGGGGGACCTGGAGGCAAATGCAGAATTGGCTATGCTGAGAAAACGGTGGCAAACGCTAGAAGCCAATATCTTGCAGGTACCTCATCACGGGAGCCGCACGTCGTCCAGCGGCCCTTTACTGAGAGCCATTTCAGGCAGCGTGGCGTTGGCTTCTGCTTCCAGGTTCAACGCCTGGCGTTTACCGTCTTCAACAATTATCAATCGTTACCGGCAATACGGTTATCAGTGGCATGACACGGCTCAATCAGGGCAGCTGACAATTGAAATAAAGGGTGATAAATGGCAAATCTCTGGCTTCAGAGAACAAATATTGCCCCGTTGGTATCATCAGTGGTTTGGCGTCACCCGAGATAATGGGTAGAATATGCGGCTATTTCATAAAAGGCTGGTTCGACTTAATGCAGAACGATAAAGATCTCTCCACATGGCAGACTTTCCGCCGGCTCTGGCCGATGATTTCCCCCTTTAGAACGGGTCTGATTGTGGCTGGGATAGCGTTAATCCTTAATGCGGCGAGTGATACCTATATGCTTTCGCTGCTTAAACCATTACTGGATGATGGTTTTGGTAAAACGGACTCTTCTGTACTGCTATGGATGCCTCTGGCGGTGATTGCGTTGATGCTACTGCGCGGCGTGACCAGCTATGTTTCAAGCTACTGTATTTCATGGGTGTCTGGCATGGTGGTCATGAACATGCGCCGTCGCCTGTTCAGCCACATGATGGGGATGCCGGTTTCATTTTTCGACCAGCAGTCTACCGGAACGTTACTCTCCCGTATTACCTATGACTCTGAGCAGGTTGCCTCCTCCTCCTCTGGCGCACTGATCACCGTTGTTCGTGAAGGGGCATCAATTATTGGCCTGTTTGTACTGATGTTCTGGTACAGCTGGCAGCTTTCAGTGATCCTGATTGTGTTAGCACCCATTGTGTCTTTTGCTATTCGCTTTGTTTCTAAGCGCTTCCGTAATATCAGCAAAAACATGCAGAACACCATGGGGCAGGTGACGACCAGCGCAGAGCAGATGCTGAAGGGGCACAAAGAAGTGCTTATTTTCGGTGGCCAGCAGGTAGAGACCGATCGTTTTGACAAGGTCAGTAACCGCATGCGTAATCAGGGGATGAAGCTGGTTTCAGCCTCTTCTATCTCCGATCCGATTATTCAGCTCATTGCTTCCCTGGCGTTGGCCTTTGTGCTTTATGCCGCCAGCTTCCCAAGCGTTATGGAAACCCTGACTGCCGGTACCATTACCGTGGTGTTCTCCTCGATGATTGCGCTAATGCGTCCGCTTAAGTCACTGACTAACGTCAACGCTCAATTCCAGCGCGGGATGGCAGCATGCCAAACGTTGTTCTCTATCCTTGACTCGGAGCAGGAAAAGGACGAGGGCAAGCTCGTTATCGAACGTTCTAAGGGTGATGTTGAATTCCGCAACGTGACCTTCACCTATCCAGGCCGTGATGTTCCTGCTCTGCGTAACATCAATCTGACCATTCCTGCCGGAAAAACCGTTGCGCTGGTAGGGCGCTCAGGTTCGGGTAAATCGACTATTGCCAGTCTGATCACGCGTTTCTACGAGCAGCAGGAAGGTGAAATCCTCATTGACGGGCATGATGTACGTGAATACACCCTTGCATCTCTGCGCAATCAGGTGGGGCTGGTGTCCCAAAATGTTCATCTCTTTAACGATACCGTAGCGAATAATATTGCCTACGCTCGTACCGGCGAGTATTCCCGTGAGGATATCGAAAAGGCCGCGCGTATGGCCTATGCGATGGACTTCATCAGCAAAATGGACAACGGGTTGGATACCATGATCGGTGAGAATGGTGTGCTCCTCTCCGGCGGCCAGCGTCAGCGTATAGCCATTGCTCGTGCACTGCTGCGTGACAGCCCAATCCTGGTTCTGGATGAGGCAACTTCTGCGCTCGACACGGAATCAGAGCGTGCTATTCAATCCGCTTTGGATGAACTGCAAAAAAACCGTACATCACTGGTGATTGCTCACCGTCTGTCGACGATTGAGCAGGCTGATGAAATCGTGGTGGTAGAAGATGGCCGCATTGTCGAGCGCGGGCCTCACCTGGAGCTGCTGGCCCATCGCGGCGTCTATGCCCAGCTACATAAGATGCAATTCGGCGAATGATAGAGCGTATCTGGTCGGGAAAATCACCTCTCTACCTGCTGCTGTTGCCGCTTTCCTGGCTTTATGGCCTGGTGAGCGGCGTTATTCGCCTGTCTTACCGTCTTGGTCTGCGTGCCACATGGCGTGCCCCTGTGCCTGTGGTGGTGGTTGGAAACCTGACGGCGGGGGGAAACGGGAAAACGCCTGTTGTTATCTGGCTTGTGGAGCAGCTCCAGCAGCGCGGTGTGCGAGTTGGCGTTGTGTCCCGGGGCTACGGCGGGAAAGCCGCTGCTTATCCTTTGCTGCTTGACGCAAAAACCACGTCCTCGGAAGCAGGAGACGAACCGGTACTTATTTTTCAACGTACCGGAGCCCCCGTTGCCGTTGCCCCAAAACGCAGCGAGGCTGTAAAAGCCCTCATCGCAGCTGAAGCTCCGCAAATCATTATTACCGATGATGGCCTGCAGCATTACGCCCTGGCGCGTGATAAAGAAATTGTTGTTATTGATGGTGCCCGCCGATTCGGTAATGGCTGGTGGTTGCCTGCCGGGCCAATGCGCGAAAGAGCGGGGCGTCTACGCAGCGTGGACGCGGTCATCGTAAACGGTGGGGAGCCTCAGGCTGGCGAAATCGCCATGCGCCTGAAGCCAGGTTTCGCCATTAACGTACTCACGGGTGAACGTCGCCCGGTAACAGATTTTACTGACGTGGTGGCAATGGCCGGGATTGGTCATCCACCGCGTTTCTTTGCCACGCTGGAGCAGTGCGGTATTGTGCCGGTTAAAACTGTTGCACTGGCCGATCATCAGGCCATTACCGAGCAGGACATGTCAGCTATCGCGACGGCGGAACAAGTCGTACTAATGACGGAAAAAGATGCCGTAAAATGCCGTGCGTTTGCTGGGGGCCATACAAACTGGTGGTATCTGCCTGTAGATGCGCAGCTCGATTCACCTCTCGCGGAAACGCTCCTCAAGCAATTACTGGCGCTGGTGCGTTAATCTCTGCGGCACCGGTTATTCGTTCGTTGATTACAGGTGTGCCATGGCCGTTTCACAACTTTCATTACGAGCAGCCCGAAATCTTCACCTTGCAGCCCAGGGGTTACTTCAAAAACCTCGCCGTCGTGCACGTCCCTCTGACGTCACCGACGCGATATCCCGCATGTCGTTGCTGCAAATTGACACCATTAATATTGTTGCCCGCAGCCCTTACCTGGTCTTGTTCAGCCGCCTTGGGCAGTATGAATCTGGCTGGCTTGATAGTGCCCTGGCGAGCGGAGAACTAATCGAATACTGGGCGCATGAAGCCTGTTTTTTGCCGAAAAAAGATTTTGCGCTCATTCGCCACCGGATGCTGAGCCCTGAAAACATGGGCTGGAAATATCGGCCTGAATGGATGAAGGAGCATGCGGAAGATATCGGCCAGCTGCTCGCTTATATCAAAGACAATGGCCCCGTCCGCTCCGCTGATTTTGAGCATCCACGCAAAGGCGCGAGCGGCTGGTGGGAATGGAAGCCTCAGAAAAAACATCTTGAGGGGTTATTTACCGCCGGGCAGGTGATGGTGACGGAGCGGCGTAATTTCCAACGAGTATATGATTTAACCCATCGCGTTATGCCGCAGTGGAACGATGCCCAGCATCTGATTGAGCAGCCCGAGGCTGAGCTACTCATGTTGGAAAACAGCGCCCGTAGCCTGGGGATCTTTCGTCCGGAATGGCTCGCTGATTACTACCGACTGAAAAACATTGCGTTAAAACCCCTGATAGAAAGCTGGCTTTCATCGGGGAACGTCATTCGCGTCCAGGTCGATAAACTGGGCGATATGCTGTTGCATCATTCGCTGCTCCCGCTGCTTGAAAAAGCGCAACAAAATCAGCTTAACGCGACCCACAGCGCTGTGCTCTCACCGTTTGACCCGGTCGTTTGGGATCGCCGCAGAGCAGAAGTGTTGTTTAACTTTTCCTATCGGCTGGAATGCTATACCCCGGCGGAAAAGCGCCGCTATGGTTATTTTGTTTTGCCACTACTGCACAAAGGGACTCTCGTTGGCAGGATAGATGCAAAAATGCATCGCAAGCTGGGGCAACTGGAGGTGATAAGCCTCTATCTGGAAGAGGGTGTAAAAGTCACCGAGGCTTTGCAGGAAGGGCTTCGAGGCGCATTGACAGAATTTGCTCGCTGGCAATCCGCCACGCATCTTACCCTGGGTATTTTGCCTGCCGAACTAAGAGAAAACTGGGGCGATGGTTGGGAAATGGCCCCGGCTGGCTAGTCATTTATGCTATTCTGGTGCCGTTGATGGCACTCATCTGGAGTAATTATGGAAAGTCGTTTACTTGAAATCATTGCCTGCCCGGTTTGTAACGGCAAGCTCTACTATAATCAGGAAAAGCAAGAGCTTATCTGCAAGCCTGATGGCCTGGCCTTCCCGCTGCGTGACGGTATTCCGGTTCTGCTGGAAAGTGAAGCACGTACGCTGACTTCAGACGAGACCAATCCATGAGTTTTGTCGCCATTATTCCAGCGCGATATGCGTCTACGCGTCTGCCGGGTAAGCCTTTAAAAGAGATTAACGGCAAAGCAATGGTTCTGCATGTTCTGGACCGTGCACGTGAATCCGGCGCTGAGCGTATCATCGTCGCGACCGATCACCCGGAAGTTGCGCGCGTCGTCGAGGCTGCGGGCGGAGAAGTTTGCCTGACCAGCCCCGATCATCAGTCCGGTACCGAACGCCTGGCGGAAGTGATTGAGAAATGTGGCTTCAGTGACGACACGGTAATCGTGAACGTACAGGGCGATGAGCCAATGATCCCACCGGTGATTATTCAGCAGGTTGCTAACAACGTTGCGAACAGTAAAGCCGGCATGGCGACCCTCGCAGTTCCCATTGAATCAGCGGAAGAAGCGTTTAATCCGAATGCGGTAAAAGTGGTCATGGATGCGCAGGGTTATGCGCTCTATTTCTCTCGCGCCACTATTCCGTGGGATCGCGAGCGTTTTGCCGCTTCACGTGAAGAGATTGGCGATACCTTCCTGCGCCATATCGGCATCTATGGCTATCGTGCTGGCTTCATCCGCCGCTACGTCAGCTGGGCACCGAGCCAGCTCGAGCAAATCGAAATGCTTGAGCAGCTTCGCGTCTTGTGGAACGGCGAAAAAATTCACGTTGCCGTGGCGAAAGCCATCCCAAGTATCGGTGTGGACACTCCGGAAGATCTTGAGCGCGTCCGTCTCGCAATGCGTTAATTCACCTGCAGCGTGAAGAATAAAACCGGCTAACCAGGCCGGTTTTTCTTTTTCTGAAACCCAATTGATCTGGAGTGGTGACAACTTCGCCTGGTGCGCTCATTATTAAATCAACAGTATTACCAGGGGAAATCGGTATGGAATTGCTGCGTAAGGAGCTAAGTCACCTGCTGGGTGAGAAATTAAGCCGTATTGAGTGCATCAGCGAACATGCGGAAACGGCGCTTTGGTCGCTCTATGACAGCGGCGGTCATGCGATGCCGCTGCTTGCAAAAAGCTTTACCTCGCCGGGCCTGGCGACGCAGTTGGCCTGGAAAATGTCGATGCTGGCGCGTTCAGGCACAGTCCGCATGCCGGTGGTCTACGGCGTGCTGACTCATGAAGAACATCCAGGCCCGGACGTTTTGCTAATGGAGCGCCTGCGAGGGGTTCCCGGTGAAGCGCCGACCCGCACCCCAAACCGCTGGGAGCAGCTCAAAGACCAGATTGTGGAGGGGCTGTTAGCCTGGCATCGAGTGGATAGCAGCGGCTGTGTGGGGAACGTCGACAGCACTCAGGAAAATATCTGGCCGCATTGGTACCGGCAGCGGGTTGAAGTGCTCTGGACTACGCTCAACCAGTACCAGAACACCGGGTTAACAATGCAGGACAAACGCATTTTGTTCCGCACTCGCGAATGTTTGCCGCGTATGTTTGAAGACTTCAGCGATAACTGCGTGCTTATCCACGGCAATTTTTCCCTTCGCAGTATGCTAAAGGATTCCCGAAGCGATCAATTGCTGGCAATGGTTAACCCCGGGGTTATGCTTTGGGCACCACGAGAATATGAGCTGTTTCGTCTGGCTGAGCCCGGCCAGGCCGAAAGTCTACTTTGGCATTATTTACAGCGTGCTCCGGTCGCCGAATCTTTCCTCTGGCGGCGCTGGCTATATGTGCTGTGGGATGAGGTTGCGCAGTTGCTGCAAACCGGCCGCTTGAACAGGCCGGTTTTTGACAATGCCTCTAAGTCATTGCTGCCCTGGCTCTCCTGAAGGGCTCTTCAGCCACTGCCACAGGCGCCCGAGGGTTTCATAGCCTACGCGTTCACTGTGCATCAGCCACACCGGGTCGGGGATAGCCTTTTCCCACGGGTTTAGCGGAGAGGTTATCGCCAACTGATTAGCCGGGGCGGGAAGAGGATTCAGCCCGGCCCGGGTAAAGAAGATCATCGCCCGTGGCAGGTGTGAAGCTGACGTCACCAGAATAAACGGCTGCTGGCCTATCAGCTTCGCGACGGCATGTGCTTCCTCTTCTGTGTCTTTTGGCGAGTCCAGCGTAATGATGTCGTCTCTGGCAACACCGAGGCTTTCCGCAACCCTGGCGCCCGCTTCCGCGGTACTGACGGAGTTTGTCATCGCTCTGGCTCCGGTAAAGATAAGTTTTGCCCCCGGATTGAGCTGTTTCAGACGAATCGCTTCGGCGAGCCGCGGTAAACTGTTATCGATCAGATTTGAGCTGGGGGCCCAGTCCGGGTTCCAGGTATAACCGCCCCCCAGCACAACGATGTAGCGAGCGTTGTCCCCGTGCTGACGAGTGGCGTAAGTGTCCTCGATAGGCTTTAGCATCCAGTCCGCGACGGGCTGCAGGCTAATCAGAAAAAGCACCAGCCAGCTGGCCGTAAGTAACCCTTTGGCTGTTTTTTGCCAGCGGGTAAACCACAGCAGCGCCAGAGCCACGCCCATGGTTAACAGCAGGAATGGTAGGGGAAGCAGCAGACCACCAATGATTTTTTTCAGTATAAAAAGCATGAAATTCGGATCCTTTTTAACCATCCAGCAGGTAAACCCCCGTGATATTACACCAGATGGGTTCATTCTCGCCCCGCCTGTGCCAAAATAGCGGTTTTGTCAGATGACCTCTTTTGCCACGGAGCTGTACCCATGGGTGACCGCAATTTTGACGATATTGCCGAGAAGTTTTCGCACAATATCTATGGCACAACCAAAGGCCAGTTGCGGCAGGCGATTCTCTGGCAGGATCTGGATGCTTTCCTGGCAACACAGCCCGCAACCCTAAAGGTGTTGGATGCCGGTGGTGGGGAGGGGCAAACGGCTACCCGTTTTGCTGAACGGGGTCACGAAGTCGTGCTTTGTGATGTCTCCGCCGAAATGATTGCACGTGCAAAAATACTCGCTCAGGAGAAAGGTGTGAGCGACAACATGCATTTTGTACAATCTGCCGCTCAGGATATGGCTCAACATTTGGAAAGCCCGGTTGATCTGATATTGTTTCATGCGGTGCTTGAATGGGTCACCGATCCTCAGGCCGTGCTAAAAGCGCTTTGGGATTGTTTGCGTCCCGGCGGCACTTTGTCGCTAATGTTCTACAATGCAAACGGCCTGCTGATGCGAAACATGTTTGTCGGAAACTTCGAATATGTACTGCAGGGGATGAAAAAAAATAAGCGCAAAACCCTTTCGCCCGACAATCCGCTGCAGCCAGAACAGGTTTACCACTGGCTGGAGCAAATTGGCTGGCAAATTACCGGTAAAACCGGCGTGCGGGTGTTTCACGATTACCTGCGAGATAAACACAAACAACGAGATGGTTTTGACGATTTGCTGACGCTGGAGACGCGTTATTGTCGGCAGGAGCCGTTTATCAGTCTCGGCCGCTATATTCACGTAACCGCGTTTAAGCCGCAGAGCCAAGGATAAATTATGAGTGATTTTTCCCAGACAGTGCCTGAACTGGTTGCCTGGGCCAGGAAAAATGATTTTTCGATCTCGCTACCTACGGAGCGCCTGACGTTTTTGCTGGCCGTGGCCACCTTAAACGGCGAGCGTCTTGATGGCGAGCTGAGCGAGGGAGAGCTGATTGATGCTTTTCGTCACGTCAGCGATGGTTTTGAGCAAACGAGCGAAACCATCAACGTGCGCGCTAACAACGCCATCAATGATATGGTTCGTCAGCGTTTGCTAAATCGCTTTGTAAGTGAGCTAACCGAAGGCAATGCCATTTATCGCCTGACGCCTCTGGGGATTGGCATCACTGACTACTACATTCGCCAGCGTGAGTTTTCCACGCTGCGTCTGTCTATGCAGCTTTCTATTGTTGCGGGCGAACTTAAGCGCGCAGCTGATGCGGCCGATGAAGGTGGCGATGAGTTCCACTGGCATCGCAATGTTTATGCGCCGCTGAAGTATTCCGTGGCGGAGATTTTCGACAGTATCGATCTCACCCAGCGCATCATGGATGAGCAGCAGCAGCAGGTAAAAGATGACATTGCCCAACTGCTGAACAAAGACTGGCGAGCGGCGATTTCAAGCTGTGAGTTGCTGCTGTCAGAGACATCCGGCACGCTACGTGAACTGCAGGATACGCTCGAAGCCGCAGGGGATAAGTTGCAGGCCAACCTGCTGCGCGTTCAGGATTCAACGCTGGGCCGCGACGATCTTCACTTTGTAGACCGCCTGGTGTTCGACCTGCAAAGCAAACTCGATCGCATTATCAGCTGGGGCCAGCAGGCTATTGACCTGTGGATTGGCTACGACCGCCACGTGCATAAATTTATCCGTACCGCTATCGATATGGATAAAAACCGTGTCTTTGCTCAGCGTCTGCGTCAGTCGGTGCAAAGCTACTTCGATGCGCCATGGGCGCTGACCTACTCCAGCGCCGATCGCCTGCTGGATATGCGTGACGAAGAGATGGCGCTGCGGGATGAAGAGGTCACCGGCGAGTTGCCAAGTGAGCTCGAGTTTGAAGAATTTAACGAAATTCGCGAACAGCTGGCGGCGCTGATTGAAGCGGCGCTGCAGGTCTACAAAACCCAACAAGCTCCTCTTGATTTGGGCGTTGTGGTACGTGACTACCTCGTGCAATACCCGCGCGCGCGTCACTTCGACGTGGCGCGTATTGTTGTAGACCAGGCGGTACGTCTGGGCGTAGCGGAAGCGGATTTCACAGGATTGCCTGCCAAGTGGCAAACCATTAACGATTACGGAGCCAAGGTACAGGCGCATGTCATCAACAAATATTGAACAAGTGATGCCGGTTAAACTGGCACAGGCGCTGGCCAACCCTCTTTTTCCTGCGCTCGACAGCCAGCTGCGCGCCGGGCGTCATATTGGCCTCGAGGAACTGGACAACCACGCCTTTTTGATGGATTTCCAGGAATATCTGGAAGAGTTTTACGCGCGTTATAACGTTGAGCTGATTCGTGCGCCGGAAGGATTTTTCTATCTGCGTCCACGTTCCACTACGCTAATCCCGCGCTCAGTGCTTTCCGAGCTGGATATGATGGTGGGAAAAATCCTGTGCTACCTCTATCTCAGCCCGGAACGACTGGCCAACGAAGGGATCTTCACCCAGCAGGAACTTTACGACGAGCTGCTAACGCTAGCGGATGAAAACAAGCTGCTGAAGCTGGTGAACAACCGCTCCACCGGGTCCGACCTTGATCGCCAAAAGCTGCAGGAGAAAGTGCGTGCTTCACTGACGCGCCTGCGCCGCCTCGGCATGATCTGGTTTATGGGGCATGACAGCAGCAAATTCCGCATCACAGAATCAGTCTTCCGCTTCGGTGCTGATGTGCGTACCGGCGATGACCCGCGTGAAGCTCAGCTGCGCATGATTCGCGACGGTGAAGCCATGGCGGTCGAAAGCCGCCTGCAGCTCAATGATGAGAGCGATGAATCGCAACCAGGACTGGATAACGCGGAGGATGAACAGGAATGATTGAACGCGGAAAATTTCGCTCGCTGACGCTGGTTAACTGGAACGGTTTCTTCGCACGCACCTTCGATCTCGACGAACTCGTCACTACGCTTTCCGGCGGTAACGGGGCGGGTAAATCCACCACCATGGCGGCCTTCGTCACGGCGCTTATCCCGGATTTAACCCTGCTGCACTTCCGTAATACCACGGAGGCCGGTGCTACCTCAGGCTCTCGCGATAAAGGTCTTCACGGTAAGCTGAAAGCGGGTGTGTGTTACTCCACGCTGGACGTCATCAACTCGCGCCATCAGCGCGTTGTGGTGGGGGTTCGCCTGCAGCAGGTCGCCGGGCGCGACCGTAAAGTCGATATTAAACCGTTTGCTATTCAGGGCTTGCCGACCTCTATTCAGCCGACGCAGTTACTGACTGAAACGCTGAACGAGCGTCAGGCTCGCGTACTCAGCCTGCAGGAACTGAAAGATAAAGTTGAAGCCATTGAAGGCGTACAGTTCAAGCAGTTCAACTCCATCACCGACTACCACTCGTTGATGTTCGATCTGGGTATTGTGGCTCGTCGTCTGCGCAGCGCCGCAGACCGTAGCAAATACTATCGCCTGATTGAAGCCTCGCTGTACGGCGGTATTTCCAGCGCGATCACCCGTTCCCTGCGTGATTACCTGCTGCCTGAAAACGGCGGCGTGCGTAAAGCCTTCCAGGATATGGAAGCAGCGCTGCGTGAAAACCGCATGACGCTGGAAGCGATTCGCGTCACCCAGTCCGACCGTGATTTGTTTAAGCACTTAATCTCGGAAGCGACTGACTACGTGGCGGCGGACTATATGCGTCACGCCAACGAACGCCGTATCCACCTGGATAAAGCGCTGGAATTTCGTCGCGAGCTGCTTATCAGCCGGCAACAACTGGCCGCCGAACAATATAAGCACGTTGATATGGCGCGCGAGCTGGGCGAGCACAGCGGTGCGGAAGGCGATCTGGAAACGGATTACCAGGCCGCAAGCGATCATCTGAACCTGGTGCAAACGGCGATTCGCCAGCAGGAAAAGATCGAGCGCTACGAAGCGGACCTCGACGAGCTGCAAATTCGTCTTGAAGAGCAAAATGAGATCGTTGCCGAAGCGCACGAGCAGCAGGAAGAAAATGAGGCCCGGGCCGAAGCCGCCGAGCTGGAAGTGGATGAGCTGAAAAGTCAGCTTGCCGATTACCAGCAGGCGCTGGACGTGCAGCAGACCCGCGCGATTCAGTATCAGCAGGCGCTACAGGCGCTGGAGCGTGCTCGAGAGCTTTGCCACCTGCCAGATTTAACCGCAGATAGCGCCGATGAATGGCTGGACACTTTCAAAGCGAAAGAGATCGAGGCAACCGACAAGCTATTGTCGCTCGAGCAGAAAATGAGCGTCGCTCAGGCGGCGCATAGCCAGTTCGAACATGCTTACCAGCTGGTGACGGCGATCAGTGGCCCGGTGAGTCGCAGCGAAGCCTGGGACACCGCGCGTGAATTACTGCGCGACAGCAGCAACCAGCGCCATCTGGCCGAACAGGTCCAGCCGCTGCGTATGCGTCTCAACGAGCTGGAACAACGCCTGCGCGAACAGCAGGAAGCTGAGCGTTTGCTCGCTGACTTCTGTAAACGCCAGGGCAAACAGTTCGATCCGGAAGAGCTCGAAGCGCTGCATGAGGAGCTGGAAGAGCGAATCGGCGCGCTGCAGCAAACCGTTTCTGATGCAAGCGAGCAGCGTATGGCGCTGCGTCAGGAGCTGGAACAGATTCAGGCCAGCATCAAAACGCTGAACCTGCGCGCGCCAAGATGGATTGCGGCGCAAACCAGCCTGACTCAGCTGTGCGAGCAAAGCGGGGAGCAGTTCGAAGCCAGCCAGCAGGTAACTGAGTACATGCAGCAACTGCTGGAGCGCGAGCGCGAATCCACCGTTGAGCGTGACGAAGTCGGGGCGCGTAAGCGTGCCGTAGATGACGAAATCGAACGTCTCAGCCAGCCTGGCGGTGCCGAAGACCCGCGCCTCAACGCGCTGGCCGAGCGTTTTGGCGGTGTGCTGCTGTCTGAAATTTATGACGACATCGGCCTTGAAGACGCTCCGTACTTCTCCGCGCTGTACGGCCCGTCCCGCCATGCCATTGTGGTGCCGGATCTTTCTCTGGTGCGTGAGCAACTGGAGAATCTGGACGATTGCCCTGAAGACCTGTACCTGATTGAAGGGGACCCGTCTTCGTTCGATGACAGCGTCTTCACCGTTGAAGAGATGGGTACGGCAGTGCTCGTCAAAACCGCTGAACGCCAGTGGCGCTATTCACGTTTGCCAGAACTGCCGCTGTTTGGCCGCGCCGCGCGTGAAAACCGCCTTGAAGCCCTGCATAACGAACGTGAGTCACTGGCCGAGCGCTTCGCGACGCTTTCTTTCGATGTGCAGAAAAACCAGCGTCTGCACCAATCGTTTAGCCGCTTTATCGGCCAGCACCTGGGCGTAGCCTTTGAAGACGATCCTGAGGCGGAAATTCGCCACCTCAATAGCCGTCGCGGCGAGATTGAGCGGGCGATCAATAACCACGAAAATGATACTCAGCAGCAGCGTCAGCAGTTTGAGCAGGCGAAAGAGGGCGTGGCCCAGCTTAACCGCCTGCTGCCGCGCATTAGCCTGCTGAATGACGAAACGCTGGCCGATCGCTGCGATGAAATCCAGGAGCGCCTGGATGAAGCCGAAGAGTCAGCTCGCTTTATTCACCAGCACGGCAACCAGTTGATCAAGCTGGAAGGTGTTGCCAACGTGCTGCAGAGCGACCCTGAACAGTTTGAACAGCTCAAAGACGACTATGCTCATGCGCAGCAAATACAGCGTGATGCCCGTCAGCGCGCGTTTGCGCTGACCGAAGTCGTGCAGCGTCGCGCCCACTTCAGCTATAGCGATTCTGCCGCCATGCTGGACGGTAATAGCGACCTGAACGAGAAACTGCGTCAGCGTCTGGAACAGGCTGAAATAGAGCGGACGCGTTCCCGTGAAGCCCTGCGTCAGCATGCTCAGCAGTTAGGCCAGTACAGCCAGTTGATGGCGTCGCTGAAAAGCTCGTTTGATACCAAGAAAGAGTTGCTGACCGATCTGCATAAAGAGCTGCAGGATATTGGGGTTCGCGCGGATACCGGTGCAGAGGAAAGAGCGCGTGCACGTCGCGATGAGCTGCATACCGCGCTCAGCAACAACCGCTCTCGCCGTAATCAGCTTGAGAAACAGCTGACTTACTGCGAAGCAGAGATGAACAACCTGACACGCAAACTGAAGCAGCTGGAGCGTAATTACTTCGAAATGCGCGAGCAGGTTGTGACGGCTAAAGCAGGCTGGTGCGCAGTCATGCGTATGGTGAAAGATAACGGCGTTGAACGCCGTCTCCACCGTCGTGAACTGGCTTACCTTTCCGGGGACGATCTGCGTTCCATGTCGGATAAGGCGTTGGGTGCGCTGCGCCTGGCGGTGGCTGACAATGAACATCTGCGCGATGTACTTCGTCTATCGGAAGATCCGAAACGCCCTGAACGTAAGATTCAGTTCTTCGTCGCGGTTTATCAGCATCTGCGCGAGCGTATTCGCCAGGACATCATCCGTACTGACGATCCGGTTGAGGCCATCGAGCAGATGGAAATTGAGCTGGGCCGCCTGACAGAAGAGCTGACGTCACGCGAGCAGAAGCTGGCGATCAGCTCCCGCAGCGTGGCGAACATCATTCGCAAGACGATTCAGCGTGAGCAGAACCGTATTCGCATGCTCAACCAGGGCCTGCAAAGTGTCTCCTTCGGTCAGGTGAAGAGCGTTCGTCTGAACGTCAACGTGCGTGAGGCTCACGCGACGCTGTTGAACGTACTTTCCGAGCAGCACGAGCAGCATCAGGATCTGTTTAACAGCAATCGCCTGACCTTCTCAGAAGCACTGGCGAAGCTTTATCAGCGTCTGAACCCGCAAATCGACATGGGGCAGCGCACGCCGCAGACCATCGGCGAAGAGCTGTTGGATTATCGTAACTACCTGGAAATGGAAGTTGAGGTAAACCGTGGTTCGGACGGCTGGTTGCGTGCAGAGAGTGGGGCGCTATCCACCGGGGAAGCTATCGGGACCGGGATGTCTATCCTGGTGATGGTTGTTCAGAGCTGGGAAGATGAATCGCAGCGCCTGCGTGGGAAAGACATTTCCCCTTGTCGCCTGCTGTTCCTTGACGAAGCGGCGCGACTGGATGCCAAGTCCATCGCCACGCTGTTTGAGCTGTGTGAACGCCTGGAAATGCAATTAATTATTGCGGCTCCAGAAAACATCAGCCCGGAAAAAGGGACCACCTATAAGCTGGTGCGTAAGGTCTTCCAGAACAGCGAGCACGTTCACGTTGTTGGCCTGCGTGGCTTTGCGGCCCCGGCGCTGCCAGAGCCGCAGCAAGGTTCGGAAACGGCGGACGCCTCGTAAACTACCGAGGCGGGATGCGAAATTACCAAGCGGGCTACGGCCCGCTTTTTCTTTGTCGCGAACAGTCTTAATCTTTAATTTTCTTTACATTTTGTCAGGCAAATGGTTTTTACTGTTTATATACTAGTGGTGAATACTTCCCGCCTTTGACGGTGAGCACAGTAAAAAAACAGGGGGCAAGGGATGTTGCTTAGAAAAGTTAAAGATTTTCGATTGTCGGCAGTCGGTTACTGCCTGGCGCTCAGTTTCGCTCCGCTGTTTGTGGCCCAGGCCGACGAGCCTGCCGTCGTTCCCTCCGACAGTTCTGCTTTCCAGACCGATCGGCCCACGGAACTCAATCAGCCTTTGGCACAGTCTACGGCGACGGCCACGATGGCCGGGACTTTGCCAACAAACACCTCCACGATGTCGGCGGCACAAAGCCGGTCGCAGCTTATTGCAGGCCTGCCTGCAGGATACACGCCGGTTTATCTCAACGCCCTGTCGGCCTTCTATGCCGCGCGTGATATGAAGCCGATGTGGGAAAACCGCGATGCGGTTAAAGCCTTTCAGCAACAGCTGGCGGAAGTGGCCATTGCCGGAATACAGCCGCAGTTTAACCAGTGGGTTGAGCTGTTGACCGACCCAGCAGTGACCGGTATGGCGCGAGATGTGGTGCTTTCTGACGCCATGATGGGCTACCTGCAGTTCGTTTCAGGGATCCCGATCGACGGCAATCGCTGGCTTTATAGCAGTACGCCTTACAAGTTAAAAACGCCGCCTTTGTCGGTGATTAACCAGTGGCAGGTGGCCGTTGATCAGGGTTCTCTGGTGAACTTTATCGACAGCCTTGCGCCTCAGCATCCGCAGTACGCCCAGCTGCATCAGTCGTTGATTCATCTGCTGGCTGACACCCGTCCGTGGCCGCAGATGGCTGGCAAAGAGACGTTGAGGCCGGGGCAGTGGAGCAACGACGTGGGGGCGTTGAGAGAAATTCTTGCCCGAACCGGCATGCTCCAGGACAAGTCATCGGGGGTGACCAGCGTAGCCGATGTCACCGTAAGTCCGTCCGCGATTAACGTCGAAGACGCATCTCCTCAGGCAGGCAAGAAGAAATCTCAGGCTGCAGCCCGCGGCGTTTACAGCCGCGATCTAGTGGATGGCGTTAAGCGCTTCCAGCAATGGCAAGGGCTAGGCTCGGATGGCGCGATTGGCCAACTGACGCGCGACTGGCTTAACGTCACGCCTCAGCAGCGTGCGGCGCTTGTTGCATTGAATATTCAGCGTTTACGACTGCTGCCGGACAAACTCGAAACCGGCATTATGGTGAACATCCCTAACTATTCGCTGGTGTATTACCTTAACGGTAATGAAGCGTTGGCTTCTCGCGTTATCGTTGGGCGCCCGGATCGTAAAACCCCGATGATGAGTAGCGCGCTGAACAATGTCGTGGTTAACCCGCCGTGGAACGTGCCGCCGACGCTGGCGCGCAAAGATATTTTGCCAAAGGTTCGGCAGAATCCGGGTTACCTCGAGCAGCACGGCTATAGCGTGATCCGCGGCTGGAGCAACAATGCCGAGATGATCGATCCGTGGCGCGTAGACTGGTCGACGATCACCGAGAATAATCTGCCGTTCCGCTTCCAGCAGAAGCCCGGCACGCAGAACTCGCTTGGGCGCTATAAGTTCAATATGCCGAGTTCTGACGCCATCTACCTGCACGACACGCCAAATCATAACCTCTTCCAGAAGGATGCAAGGGCGCTGAGTTCAGGTTGTGTGCGCGTCAATAAGGCGTCCGAACTTGCAAATATGCTCCTCCAGGATGCCGGGTGGAATGATTCCCGGATATCCAGCACGTTGCAGGAAGGTAATACCAAATACGTCAATATCCGCCATAACATTCCGGTTAACCTCTACTATTTGACCGCTTTTGTCGGAAAAGATGGCCGTACCGAGTTTCGTACAGATATTTACAATTATGATCTCACCGCGCGATCTGGCGCACAAAACCTCGCAAAAGCCGGGTTATTAATCCGCTAAACGCAACATTTCTAATGAATTAGTGGTCGTAGAAAATGTAAAACTCAGCCGGGTCCTCTACAGGGCCCGCCGTTGCTGGGTTTTATCGTGCCTTGACTCCCCGGATTCGGGCAGTTATGGTGCGATGGCTGTGCGCAAAAGTGCATATTAAACCATCATTTTATTACCTGTAGACCTGGATATCATGGACAAATTTGACGCTAATCGCCGCAAGCTACTGGCTTTGGGGGGCGTGGCTTTCGGTGCCGCTCTCATGCCTTTGCCGTCGTTTGCCACCCTCTCGACACCACGCCCGCGCATTTTGACTCTCAATAACCTGCATACTGGAGAGTCACTGAAAGCTGAGTTTTTTGATGGCAGAGGCTATATTCAGGATGAATTAGCAAGACTTAATCACTTCTTCCGGGACTACCGGGCGAACAAGATTAAATCTATCGATCCTTCTCTGTTCGACCAACTCTATCGCCTGCAGGGGCTTTTGGGGACTAACAAACCGGTCCAGCTGGTTTCCGGCTACCGTTCCATTGACACCAACAATGAACTTCGTGCTCACAGCCGCGGTGTGGCGAAAAAAAGCTACCACACCAAAGGCCAGGCGATGGATTTCCACATTGAAGGCGTTTCGTTAAGCAATATTCGCAAAGCAGCATTATCTATGCGGGCAGGTGGTGTAGGATACTACCCCAGCAGCGACTTTGTGCATATTGATACCGGGCCGGTAAGGCACTGGTAAAACAACGGAATCCGGCTTTGTTGTCGGTAATGGAGCAGCATGAACTATCACATTATTCCGGTCACGGCTTTTGCCCAGAACTGTTCTCTTATTTGGTGCGAGGAAACGCAGCAGGCGGCGCTGGTGGATCCCGGCGGTGACGCGGCGCGCATTAAGCAAGAGGTGGCGCAGAAAGGCGTGCAGATTAGCCAAATCCTGCTGACGCATGGTCATCTCGATCACGTCGGCGCGGCGGCTGAGCTGGCGGCACATTATGGCGTGCCTGTTGTGGGACCGGAAAAAGAAGATGAGTTCTGGCTGCAGGGACTGCCGCAGCAAAGCCGAATGTTTGGCCTCGACGAGTGTCAGCCTTTGACGCCGGACCGCTGGCTAAATGAAGGGGAATGTGTCTCCGTAGGGAATGTAACTTTACAGGTGTTGCATTGTCCGGGGCATACGCCCGGCCATATCGTTTTCTTCGATGCGGCCTCTCGTTTGCTGGTCTCGGGAGATGTCATCTTTAAAGGCGGAGTGGGGCGCAGCGATTTCCCGCGTGGCGATCACGCGGCGTTGATTAATTCGATCAAACGTAAGCTGCTGCCGCTGGGGGATGATGTAACCTTTATCCCCGGTCATGGTCCAATGTCTACGCTGGGTTACGAGCGCCTGCATAATCCGTTTCTGCAGGACGAGCAGCCGGTCTGGTAAAACGGATTTTCAGTAAAAAAAAAGAGCCGCTTATGCGGCTCTTTCAGACTGCTGATAAAACTCTGATGACAGAAGAAATACCAGACGGCTTTTTAAAGAAAACAGGAAAATCAATTTATTGGTTTTCGGCTGATAACCACAAAGAGGGAAAAACCACGTTTTTTCCCTCTTTGTCAGCAATATTAGAGCCGCTTATGCGGCTCTTTTGCTATGCATGGCTGTTACAGCACGGCAACGATGGCTTCGCACAGCGGCGCCATGTTATCCGGCGTCATGCCCGCCACGTTAACGCGGCCAGATGCGACGGCGTAAACGCCAAACTCTTCACGCAGGCGCAGCACCTGTTCTTTGGTCAGACCGCTGAACGAGAACATCCCGTTCTGATTAATGATGAAGCTAAAGTCGCGGTTGGCGCCTTTCTCCTGCAGGGTATTCACAAACAGCTGACGCATGCGGTGAATGCGCTGGCGCATATCGGTCAGCTCTTGTTCCCACATGGTACGCAGTGCGTCGTTGCTCAGAATAGTCGCCACAACGGAGGCACCGTGCGCTGGCGGGTTGGAGTAGTTGGCGCGAATAACCGATTTCACCTGGCTGAATGAACGGTCAGCGGTGTCGGCATCGGCGGCAACCAGCGTGAAAGCACCCACGCGCTCGTTGTACAAACCGAAGTTCTTGGAGTAGGAGCTGGCCACCAGCAGTTCTTTGTGACCGGCTGCGAAAATACGTAGGCCTTCGGCATCTTCTTCCAGACCACGAGCAAAGCCCTGGTAAGCAAAGTCAAACAGCGGCAGCCAGCCTTTGGCCAGCGACATCTCCGCCAGCGTTTTCCACTGTTCAGCGGTAGGATCGATCCCGGTTGGGTTATGGCAGCAGCCGTGGAACAGCACTACATCACCGGCTTCCGCCGCCTGCAGGCTGGCCACCAGGCCATCAAAGTCCAGGCTGTGATTTTCCGCATCGTAATAGGCGTACTCTTTCACTTCCAGGCCCGCGGAGTTAAACACGCTTTTGTGGTTAGGCCAGCTTGGATTACTTACCCAGACGCGTTTTGCCGAGGTGTTTTTCGCCAGGAAATCAGCGGCGACGCGCAGCGCACCGGTCCCGCCTGGGGTTTGTGCCGTACGCGCGCGTTTGTCAGAGATAAGCGCGTTGCTTTTGCCGAACAGCAGCTCTTGTGTGCAGCGGCCAAACTCTGGAATACCATCAATGCCCAGATAGTTTTTGGTGGTCTCATTTTCCAGCAAATAAAGCTCTGCTTTTTTCACGCTGGTCAGGACAGGGGTCTTACCGGTCTCGTCCTTATAGACCCCGATGCCGAGGTTAATTTTGGTTGGACGGTCGTCGGCGCGAAACAGGTCGGCCAGACCAAGAATAGGATCGGCAGGGGCAGCGGTAATGTTCTCAAACATGACGGGTTCCATTAGTGATATCGGGGGAAATCGCTTTCAGGTTAACTGCTGTTTTACGAATTGCCAACCGTTTGCGACAAAAAGAGACGGTTAGCGATAACATCGGGTTTATTCTACTTTTTTGCCATAAAAAAACAGGGCCGAAGCCCTGTTTTTAAACATTTCAGACAAACAAATGGCTGAAATTAGAACTGGTAGGTCACGCCAACTGCTGCCTGGTCGTCAGAACCAACCCAACCGCCGTCAGTTTTAGCTGCTTCGCTGTCGCTCAGCAGGTTGAAGCGGTAGTCAAAGTAAACGTTGAAGTTTTTGTTGAAGTAGTAAGTCGCACCAGCTTCGATGTATTTAGCCAGATCAGCGTTGCCGCCGTCTACGCTAGCCAGTTTTTTGCCTTTGGACTGAACGTATGCCAGGGATGGACGCAGGCCGAAGTCGAACTGGTACTGAGCGATAACTTCAAAGTTCTGAGTCTTCTTCGCTACGCTGAAGTAGTTCGGGTTATCAGCCTTTTCTGGGCTGTTATAAACGTTGTTGCTCAGACGGCTCATGTTACGCGTTTCGGCATAAACCGCGGCCAGGTAAACGTTGTTCGCGTCGTACTTGGTACCCAGAGCCCACGCTTCAGCTTTGTTGCCGTTGTCGTCTAATTTCTGCTTGGTGGTGCGGTTGGAGTTGCTGTATGCACCAATTGCAGAGAAGCCAGCACCGAAGTCATAGCCCAGAGAGTAGCCTACGCCGTCGCCGTTTGATTGGGCTGGGTTTGCATTCTCATTTTTGGCCTGGTACTGAATACCGACGTTCAGACCGTCAACCAGACCGAAGAAACCGCTGTTGCGGTAGGTCAGCAGACCGTTAGCACGGCTGGTCATGTAGTTATCTACATAGCCACCGCCCCAAGTTTCGCCAGACCATGATGGTGCCATATCGGTATAGGATTCAACATCGTAAACGATACCGTAGTTACGGCCGTAGTCGATGGAACCACCGTTAGCGATTTTCAAGCCTGCGAATGCCAGACGGGTAGAGTTAGTCTGGTTGCCTTCGCCGCCGTTTGCACGAGCACGATATTCCCACTGGCCATAACCGGTCAGATCGCTGTTGATCTGAGTTTCGCCTTTAAAGCCGATCTGGCCGTAGTTGACGTCGGTATTGCCTTTACCACCGGTGGTGGTGAAGTCACGCTCACCAACAACTTTACCGTACAGATCCAGTTTGTTGCCGTTTTTGTTGTAGATTTCTGCAGCGTTAGCTGCACCGGCTACCAGCAGAGCAGGGATTACCACTGCCAGAATATTGCGCTTCATCATTATTTATTACCCTCATTGTGGTTTTTATGGACACCTGCCACTGCCGTCAATAATTCTTTACGGAACTATTGATGATAGTTTGGTGTCTTTCTGTATCTGTCAGGCATCTTTCCATCCATGAAACCGTTTCGCTAGCCTGAAAGTGCTACAAATGTCTAAACTGAGTTTCAAAAAGAAAATATGTGTAACTAAATATTAATTTTAGGGAACTTTGTGAACCATTTCAAATTTCACTCTCAGTGCAACTCGAATGTGTGTTTTCTAAGCATATATATATGAATTACTTATGTTTAATTTGCATAAAGTTATGAAGTGAATATTTCTTGTTCACAATTGTTCATTTTTTGACTTATTTTTGGATGGCTGGACGTCTGTGTGAAAAGTGAGCAAATATGCTATGCCAATCACTATTTAGAAGTGCTAGCAAACTTAAGCGCAATTTTTGTTAAAGAGTGTGAGACAGAAATAGTTGGTAACGGGGCAGTTGGGAATGAGGGTTGAAATTGACGTTTGTTTAATAAGCGTTGAAGAAAATAGACCTTTTGTCCTGATATGTAAAAAAGGCCAGCGGAAGCTGGCCTTTTGTTTTCTTTAACTTAGAAGCTTGCGTTACGCGGCGTACGTGGGAACGGAATAACATCACGCACGTTCTGAACACCGGTGACATAGGCGATCAGGCGCTCAAAGCCCAGGCCGAAACCGGAATGTGGCACGGTGCCGTAGCGGCGCAGGTCGCGATACCACCAGTAATCTTCTTTATTCAGACCCATTTCAGCCATACGCGCGTCCAGCACATCCAGGCGCTCTTCACGCTGGGAACCACCGATGATTTCACCGATACCTGGAGCCAGAACGTCCATAGCGGCAACGGTTTTACCGTCTTCGTTAAGGCGCATATAGAAAGCTTTGATGTCTTTCGGGTAGTTTTTCACCACCACCGGTGCCTTGAAGTGCTGCTCGGCCAGGTAACGTTCGTGCTCGGAGGAGAGATCGACACCCCAATAAACCGGGTTTTCGAACTTATGCCCACAGTTCAGCAAGATCTCCACCGCATCGGTGTAGTTCACCTGAGCAAAGTCTGCGGAGATGAAGCGTTCCAGGCGCTCAATGGCCTCTTTGTCCACGCGCTCGGCAAAGAACTTCATGTCGTCCATGCGTTCTTCCAGGACGGCTTTAAAGACGTACTTGAGCATCGCTTCGGCCAGGCCGGCAACGTCGTCCAGATCGGCAAAGGCCACTTCTGGCTCCAGCATCCAGAACTCCGCCAGGTGGCGGCTGGTGTTGGAGTTTTCTGCACGGAAGGTTGGCCCGAAGGTATAAACCTTGGACAGCGCGCTCGCATAGGTTTCGCCGTTAAGCTGGCCGGAAACGGTCAGGAAGGCTTCTTTACCGAAGAAGTCTTTATCAAAATCGACTTTGCCTTCTGCGGTGCGAGGCAGGTTTTCCAGATCCAGCGTTGAAACGCGGAACATCTCGCCGGCGCCTTCGGTATCGGAAGCGGTGATCAGCGGGGTAGATACCCAGAAATAACCATTTTCGTGGAAGAAGCGATGCAGAGCCTGAGCCAGCGTGTGACGCACGCGCGCTACGGCACCAATCATGTTGGTACGCGGGCGCAGGTGAGCGACTTCGCGGAGGTATTCGATGCTATGACGTTTGGCCGCCATCGGATAGGTATCCGGATCGTCAACCCAGCCGGTCACTTCGACTTTGGTGGCCTGAAGTTCGAAAGCCTGGCCCTGGCCCTGAGACTCGACGACCACGCCGGTAACAATCACGGAGCAGCCGGTGGTCAGGCGCAGAACGTCTTCATTGTAATTGGGCAGAGAATTATTAATGACGGCCTGTACAGGATCAAAGCAGGAACCGTCGTAGACGGCGAGGAAGGAGATACCAGCTTTTGAATCTCTTCGAGTACGTACCCACCCGCGCACGGTGACTTCGCTGTCAACGGCGGCACGGCCCTGGAGTACGTCGGCTACAGGCACAACGCTCATAGTTTTCTCTCTATTAAATGGTCAATGACAAAAAAAATAGTAACCCACAGATGGGGGTTATCTATGTTACCTGTCGCGCGCCATCAGACAAGCAGAATTCGCGTTACTTATGAAGAAATAAAGGAAAGAGAGAAGGGCGGTGAATAGCGAGGTCGCTATTCACCGATTATCGCGGAATCAGCTGGCTTTTTTAACCAACGGTAAGTCAAAGGCTTTGCGTAAGGCTCGCACAAAGGCTTTATCGTGGCAGATGGTTTTTCCCGGGCTGTCCGAGAGCTTCGCGACGGGCTTGCCGTTGCACTCTACGAGCTTAATCACGATGTTCAGCGGCTTAACCTGCGGAATGTCGCAGGTAAGACGGGTGCCGATACCAAAGCTGAGGTTCACCCGGGATGAGAAGCGGCGATATAGCTCCACGGCTTTGTTTAAATCCAGGTTGTCGGAAAACACCAACACTTTGCTTAACGGATCGATACCAAGCTTTTGGTAGTGGGCAATGGCTTTTTCTCCCCACTCAACGGGATCACCTGAATCGTGGCGCAGCCCCTGATAGCGCGTGGCAAACTCTTTGCCGAAATCGCGCAGGAAAGCATCCATGGTGATGCAGTCAGTCAGAGCAATCCCGAGCTGATCGGGATATTCGTCCAGCCAGGCCTGCAGCGCCGCACGTTGACTGTTCGCCAGGTCCGGGCTTATCTGCTGATGCGCCTGGAACCACTCGTGGGCCTGAGTGCCCATTGGCGTAAGGTCGAGGCGGCGAGCCAGATCGTAGTTGCTGGTGCCGATAAACCACGGCTCCTGCTTGAGGCGCTCTACAATGGCCTGCTGTACTTCCCGAGAGAAACGGCGGCGGGTGCCAAAGTCCATCAGGCGGAAATGTGAAAGATCGAGCCCGTCAGTCAGCGCGTTAAATTCCCGCAGCTTACTTTCCAGGTGATCCAGCGCCATTTTTGGCGTCACGCCGGGGGCGCGATGCTGGTGAACGACTTCACTGATTACCGCCAGCAGGGGAACTTCCCACATGATGACTTCGCGCCAGGGGCCGCTGAGGCGGATATCCAGATGACCATGATTATTGGTCACCTGAACCTGGGAAGGGTCATAGCGGAAATCACGCAGCCAGTCGAGGTAATCGGCTTTGAAAAAGGGCAGGCTTTTCAGCCACTGAAATTCTTCGTCGCTAAGGCGCAGGTGCTGCATAGCCGCAACCTGCTCACGAATAGCCTCGGCATGAATGCCCAGCAGATCGTCGCCGCGGCAGCGGAATTCCGCTGCGACATTTACGTCGTAATAGCGGTGATAAACCGCTTGCTGCATATGAAGCTTATAGGCGTCAGTATCCAGAAGCGTTTGCAAAATCGGGGAAGCGTGTCGTGTCATGGCGCGTTTCAGCATCCTCTCACAGGAGCGTTTCCATCAGTCCGGGCAAATTAAGACGCGGGAGTATACCCTGATTATCTGTTTATTGAAGCAGGATCACAACAATAGGGAGGCAGCCTCTGGAGTGGTTTATGGCCTCTTTAGCGCGAGAATATAGTTCAATGCGTTGAATTAAATGGTGTTTAGAGTACTAAACAAAACGTGCGACATCCTTTTCTCAGTGAAATCACCGGCGGTGAATGGCCGCCGATGTGTACTGGCAATTAACGAATGCGAAGACTGCCGTTCTCCGCTTTTTCACGCAGGGTGTGATTCAGAGATTGAAGTTGTTCGAGCGTCATTCTGCCCATATTCGTTGTGCCTGACCCCAGCAGCGCGTGACTAAATCTGGCGAGTGCGGATGCATCCAGATACAGCGCTTTCAGCCCATGCTGTTTTTTTTCATTCGGGGTGGGGTTGATACGAATCAGGGCGTCTTTCGGTAACGCGACGTTTTGTACCTTACAGGCAAGCGTCAGCGTGGCGAGATCGGCCAGGGATTTCACTTCAATTTCTTTCAGCTTGCCGCCGTTGGCCGTCCCGCTCAGGGGATGATTTTCAGCCTGATAGTTGAACATCGAGGCGGTGTTGCTCAACGAATTATGGATGGTATGCGTTTTCAGGTTATTCACTTTACTGAAGCCAAACACCAGCGGCAGGGTTTGCCCATCGTTGAGCAGATTCAGAAACGGTAATTTCCCACTCACCATTTCGTTTTCAATACGCTGAAAGGCGCTACCGATCAGTTTCCGCGTTTGTTCCGCGGAAGGCGGGTGGCTGTTATCAACGAATTTGATATGCGCCGGGACACCGGTTTGCTGCAGGATTTGCTCCGGTGTTTCCTTTTTTAGTCGATAACCGCTATTCGACAAAAGACGTACCAGGCTGTCATACACCGCCTCTTCCAGATTATTGCTGCTTTTTAGCGTCAACGTTGAGGCCGGGAAATGGCTGGCAGAAGAAGCATGATTGATGGCTTTGCTCAACACATACAGGTTTGATCGCGTCTCTACGGTGGTGGGCTTAATGCCCAGTCCTTTGGCGTACACGCGTGGTTTCTGGCGAAGATTCTCACGCGTTTCAAATTTGTTGCTCGATTCCCGCGTCCTGTCTGAGAAAAATACTTTTCCCTCCAGCGACTGTGAACCGCCTTTAGGATCGTTCACGCCGCCTTTCAGCGCGCCGCTGCGCAATATTTCAAAGCCCCAGGGAGAGCCATGAAATGCTTCCGGCTTGATATAGCCCGGCGGCGCACTGGGATTCAGCGAAGCCAAAAGGCTGTGGTAAAGCCGCGCCCGCGAAGTGCCGTCAATATCACGGCGGTTAGCCAGCGCATCCAGCGGCGAGTTTCCGTGCTGGTCCAGGGCGACAGGTTTGTAGCCCTGCTGTCTTAGCTTTTGGATAGTTGCAATATCGTTTTGGGCAACGGCCTGATGAAAAGCCATGGGGCCGGAAGGGGGAATACGCATATTAAGCTCTCTCAGGAGGAAGGGGCGACATTGAGTGGCGGAGAAAAAGGAAGAGTTCCGTGCCAGAAGGTGCAGGAGAGAAAAGCGTAATACCGCATAAAGCGGTAAAAAATTTGGGCTATCGGCCGCCAAAGATGAAGATTCTGCGTAGCAACATTCCGGCAACAGGAATAGACTGAAGTTCGTTATCTTACGGACGATGTATAAGGTTTTTTATGACACAACAGCCACAAGCCAAATATCGCCACGACTATCGCGCGGCGGATTATACGATAACCGATATCGATTTGACCTTTGACCTTGATGCCGCAAAAACGCAGGTCACCGCAGTTAGCAAAATTGTCCGTCAGGGCGAAGCGGGCGCCCCGCTGCATCTTGATGGTGAAGACCTCACGCTGGTTTCCATTGCCGTAAACGGTAGCGCCTGGCCGCACTATCGCCAGGAAGATGGCGCGCTCATTCTGGAGCAGGTCCCTGACGTCTTTACGCTGACGATTGTGAACGAAATCAGCCCGGCAACCAACACCGCGCTTGAAGGACTGTATCAATCCGGCGAAGCGTTATGTACCCAGTGTGAAGCTGAAGGCTTCCACCACATCACCTGGTACCTGGACCGCCCGGACGTCCTGGCGCGCTTCACGACCAAAGTCATCGCTGACAAAAACAAATATCCGTATTTGCTGGCTAACGGCAACCGCATTGCCGAAGGCGAGCTGGAAAATGGCCGTCACTGGGTGCAGTGGCAGGATCCGTTCCCAAAACCTTGCTACCTGTTTGCGCTGGTGGCGGGTGATTTTGACGTCTTGCGCGACAGCTTCAAAACCCGTTCTGGCCGTGACGTTGCGCTGGAGCTGTTTGTTGACCGCGGGAATCTGGATCGTGCTGACTGGGCGATGACCTCGCTCAAAGCGTCTATGAAGTGGGACGAAACCCGCTTCGGCCTGGAGTATGACCTCGACATCTATATGATCGTCGCCGTCGACTTCTTTAATATGGGCGCGATGGAAAACAAAGGGCTGAATATCTTCAACTCGAAGTATGTCCTGGCCCGAGCCGAAACCGCGACTGACAAAGACTACCTCGACATCGAACGCGTCATCGGCCACGAATATTTCCACAACTGGACGGGCAACCGCGTCACCTGCCGTGACTGGTTCCAGCTTAGCCTGAAAGAGGGCCTAACCGTCTTCCGCGACCAGGAATTCAGCTCTGACCTGGGTTCTCGTGCAGTTAACCGTATTCAGAACGTGCGCACCATGCGTGCGATGCAGTTCGCCGAAGACGCCAGCCCGATGGCGCACCCGATCCGCCCGGACAAAGTTATCGAAATGAATAACTTCTATACCCTGACGGTGTATGAGAAGGGCTCAGAAGTGATTCGTATGCTGCACACGCTGCTGGGTGAAGAAAACTTCCAGAAGGGCATGCAACTTTACTTTGAACGCCATGACGGCAGCGCGGCAACCTGTGATGACTTTGTGCAGGCGATGGAAGACGCGTCCAACGTTGACCTGTCTCATTTCCGCCGCTGGTACAGCCAGGCCGGGACGCCGGTTGTCACCGTGCGTGACGACTACAACCCGGAAACTGAGCACTACACGCTGACTATCAGCCAGATGACGCCGCCGACCGCCGAACAGCAGGAAAAACACCCGCTGCATATCCCGTTTGATATCGAGCTTTACGATAACGAAGGGAAGGTCATTCCGCTGCAGAAGGACGGTCACCCGGTGCACCACGTACTGAACGTGACCCAGGCCGAGCAGACTTTCGTTTTCGACAATGTCTACTTCCAGCCGGTGCCATCTTTGCTGCGTGAATTCTCTGCGCCGGTGAAGCTCGAATACAAATGGAGCGACCAGCAGCTGACGTTCCTGATGCGCCACGCACGGAACGACTTCTCCCGCTGGGATGCGGCGCAGAGCCTGCTGGCAAATTACATCAAGATCAACGTGAACCGCAGCCAGCAAGGGCAGCCGCTTTCTCTGCCGCTGCACGTGGCCGATGCATTCCGCGCCATTCTGCTGGATGAGAAGATCGATCCGGCGCTTGCCGCGGAGATCCTGACGCTGCCTTCGCAGAATGAAATTGCCGAGCTGTTCCAGACCATCGATCCAATCGCCATTGCTGAGGTTCACGGGGCGCTGACCCGTACCCTGGCCGCAGAGCTGGCTGATGAGTTCCTGGCTATTTATAACGCCAATAAGCTCGACAGCTATCGTGTGGATCACGGTGATATCGGCAAGCGCGCGCTGCGCAACACTTGCCTGCGCTATCTGGCGTTTGGTGACGTTGAACTTGCTGAGCAACTGGTACGCGAGCAGTATCAGCAGGCGGACAATATGACCGATTCTATCGCCGCGCTGTCCGCAGCGGTGGCCGCGCAGCTGCCATGCCGTGAAGCGTTGCTGGCTGAGTACGATGAGAAATGGCACAAAGATGGCCTGGTGATGGACAAATGGTTTGTGCTGCAGGCAACCAGCCCGGGTAGCAACACGCTGGCTAAGGTTCGCGAGCTGCTGACTCACCGTTCCTTCAGTCTGGGTAACCCGAACCGCGTACGTTCTCTGATTGGCGCGTTTGCTTCAGCTAACCCGGCCGCGTTCCACGCCAAAGACGGCAGCGGCTATCAGTTTATGGTAGAGATGCTGACCGAACTGAACAGCCGCAACCCGCAAATTGCTTCTCGTCTGGTAGAGCCGCTGATTCGCCTGAAGCGTTATGATGCAGAACGTCAGGCCAAGATGCGTGCCGCGCTGGAGCAGTTGAAAGGCCTGGAGAATTTGTCCGGGGATCTGTTCGAGAAAATCGCCAAAGCGCTGGCGTAAGTTCTGTCCCTCTCCCAATGACAAAAGGGAACGGCAAGTTTCCCCCTCTCCCTCCCAGGGAGAGGGACGGGGTGAGGGTATAAAATCAGCCGGTGCGCACCGCGCGCGCCGGCTCCTCTGAACCTCGTTTCATCACTCTGGCAAGCACCTCAGCCTCCAGCTCCGCAAGCTTCACCGATCCCAGGCGGCGCGGGCGCGGTAAATCAACCGTGAGATCCAGGCCGATTTTTCCTTCTTCTATAAGCAACACGCGGTCGGCCATGGCGACGGCTTCGCTAACGTCGTGGGTGACCAAAAGCACGGTAAAACCGTGCTCCTGCCACAAAGAAACAATCAGTTCCTGCATCTCAATACGCGTCAGGGCATCCAGCGCGCCCAGCGGTTCGTCTAGCAACAACAAACGCGGGCGGTGAATGAGCGCCCTCGCCAGTGCCACACGCTGCTTTTGCCCGCCGGACAGTGCCGCCGGCCATTCATTGGCCCGATTTTCCAGACCTACGGCGGTAAGGGCCTGAAGTGCCGCGTCACGCCAGTTATTTTTAAGCCCGAGTCCGACGTTATCTATCACCGTTTTCCACGGCAGCAGCCTGTCGTCCTGAAACATCAGCCGCGTATCGTCCTGACTGTCTCTCAGCGGTGCACTGCCTGCGAATAGCGCCCCGTGATTAGGGTTTTCCAGCCCGGCAAGCAGACGTAATAGCGTACTTTTGCCGCCGCCGCTGCGGCCGACCACCGCCACGAACTGCCCTGCGGGGATACGCAGTTCTAGTTGATTGAGAATGCTTTTATCGCCGTAGCGTTTGCTTACGCCGTTGAGCCACAGCGGTGTGCCCTGGTTCAGACGAGCAGTTGTCATACCGTCTCCTCCTTTAATTGATAAGCTGGATGCCAGCGTAGCCAGACGCGTTCCAGCAGGCGGGCGCTGACATCGGCGAGTTTGCCCAGCAGCGCATACAGCACGATGGCCACCACCACCACGTCGGTTTGCAGAAACTCCCTGGCATTCATCGCCAGATAGCCAATCCCGGAATTTGCCGAGATCGTTTCGGCGACAATAAGCGTCAGCCACATCAGGCCCAAAGCGAAGCGCACGCCGACCATAATGGACGGCAGCGCGCCCGGCAGAATGACGTGCACGAACAGGCTAAACCCGGAAAGGCCGTAGCTGCGGGCCATTTCCAGCAGCCCGCGATCGATATTGCGGATGCCGTGCCAGGTATTGATGTAAATCGGAAATAGCGTGCCGAGCGCGACCAGAAAGATCTTGGCCGTCTCATCGATACCAAACCACAGGATCACCAGCGGGATCAGCGCCAGGTGTGGGACGTTGCGTAGCATCTGAATAGAGCTGTCCAGCAGGCGCTCTCCCCATCGCGACAGGCCGCTGATCAGGCCTAAGATCAGACCCAACGATCCGCCGATGCTGAAACCAATCACTGCGCGCCAGGAACTGATAGCCAGATGCTGCCAGAGTTCACCGCTGGCTGAGAGGTTCCAGAAAGCCAGCACTACGCCCTCGGGAGAGGGTAAAATACGGGTGGAAAGCCAGCCTGCAGACGAAGCTAATTGCCAGAGAAGAACGATAGCCACCGGCAGCGCCCAGGGGGCCAGGCGCAGCAAGACTTTGTGCACGGACGCTTGCATGGTGCCTCCCTAGCTTTGCGCCACTTTACGCGGGATAAAGTCGTTAGCGACAACTTCGCCTTTTTCCTGAACCTGTCGCGGCTGAGGAATTTCTGGGATGGCCACGTCAAGGTGGGGGAACAGCAGCTCGCCTGCGCGGTAGGCTTCCTCCAGGTGCGGATAGCCGGAAAGAATAAAGCTGTCGATACCCAGGTCGGCGTACTCGTTTATGCGGGCCGCGACGGTGGGTCCATCACCCACCAGCGCGGTGCCTGCGCCGCCGCGGACCAGACCGACACCGGCCCAAAGATTCGGGCTGATTTCCAGTTTGTCTCGTTTACCGCCGTGGAGGGCGGCCATACGCTGTTGCCCGACCGAATCGCTGCGGGCAAAGGCGGCCTGTGCTTTGGCGATTGTGATGTCATCGAGGTGAGAAATAAGTCGATTAGCTGCCTGCCAGGCTTCTTCGTTGGTTTCCCGCACGATAACGTGCAGTCGGATACCAAAGCGAACCTGCCGCCCCTGCGCTTCAGCTTTCGCCCGCACTTGCTCGATCTTTTCTTTTACCAGATGGGGAGGTTCGCCCCAGGTCAGATAAAGGTCAACCTGCTCGGCCGCAAGATCCTGGGCAGCCTCGGAAGAACCGCCAAAATATAGCAGTGGGCGAGGTTGCTGAACCGGAGGATAGAGCAGTTTCGCTCCTTTCACTTTGATGTGCTTGCCGTCGTAATCGACGGTTTCGCCTTCGAGAACGCGCCGCCAGATGCGGGTAAACTCTGCTGATGCCTCATAGCGCTCTTCATGGTCAAGAAATACCCCTTCTGCAGCCAGTTCCTCGGCGTCACCTCCGGTCACCAGGTTGAACAATGCCCGCCCGTTGGAAAGGCGGTCCAGCGTGGCGGCCTGGCGAGCGGCAAGAGTAGGGGAGACAACGCTCGGGCGCAGCGCGACCAGGAACTTAAGTCGTTGAGTGACCGGGATCATTGAGGCGGCGACCAGCCAGGCATCTTCGCAGGAACGGCCGGTCGGGATCAGCACGCCGGTGAAACCGATGCGGTCGGCGGCCTGGGCGATTTGCTGCAGATAGCCGTAGTCGACCGGACGCGCGCCCGTATCGCTGCCAAGATAGTGACCATCACCGTGGGTGGGTAAAAACCAGAACAGGTTAAGACTCATGACTTAGCTCCTTGTGTCGCGCCAGCGGGTTGCCAGATGCGGGTTCGGATATCGACTTTCTTTGGAACAAGGCGATTTTCATAAAACAGGTCGGCGGTATTTTGCTGTTTTGCGGCCGTCGCTTCGCTGACCGGCGTAATTTCAGAAGGAGGGCGATGGTCGAAATAAGTGGCGATCACCGCCTCTGGCAGGCCCATCGTTTTGGCGAGTAGAGCGACACTTTCTGCCCGCTGCGTGCGGGTGAGTGCATCGGCATCGCTAAAGGTTTTCAGGACCTGTTGAAGAAACGGGCCATTCGCTTCCGCATAAGGGCGGGAAGCTAAATAGAACGATCCGGTTTGGTTCAGTTCGCTGCCGTCCGTTAAGACGCGAACGCCGCCGTTTAACAGTGCGGCCGAATAGTACGGATCCCAGATAGCCCAGGCATCGACATTCCCCTGCTGAAAGGCCGCGCGGGCATCGGCGGGGGTCAGGTAAGCGGGCTGAATATCGGAAAACTTCAGTCCGGCTTTTTGCAGCGCGCGCAAAACCAGGTTGTGGGAGCTGGAGCCTTTCTGGAAGGCAATCTTATGGCCTTTTAAATCCGCCACGGTTTTCAGGGGGCTATTTTCGGGGACCAGGATCACTTCCGCTTTCGGTTTAGGCGGCTCGGCACCGACATACAGCAAATCTGCCCCGGCGGCCTGTGCGAAAATAGGCGGGATATCACCTGTGCTCCCCAAATCAATGCTGCCGACGTTCAGCGCCTCCAGCATCTGTGGCCCGGCGGGAAACTCAACCCACGAGACTTTGGTGTTCGGATATTGCTTCTCCAGGAGCTGGTGGCTCTTGGCTAACACCATACTGACGGAGCCTTTTTGGTAACCAATGCGCAGCTGTTCCGGGCTGCTGTCTGAGGCATTGCTGTAGGTTGAAAAGGCGAGCAGGCCGGCAAATGCCAGCCACGGAGAGCGGCGTTTGAGCAGATTAAACATGGCTCACCCCCCGGGCGTCAAACGGCGACGGGACCGCAAAGTCACGGCGGTGCAGAGCCTGCCAGAAGGTTTCCAGCGCTTCGTCCAGACGTTTTTGTAGGTTGGGCGTGAACTGAGGTTTGTGTTGGTAATCGGCTATCTGGCTGTCGTCGGCAAAAACGCCGTGCAGAATCTCCTGCGCTTTGAGCGCATTCAGCACCGGCTTAAGGGCATAGTCCACGGCGAGCATATGCGCCACGGTACCTCCGGTGGCGAGAGGCAGGACAACCTTCTTCTCTAATGCACGCTCGGGGAGTAAATCGAGCAGCGTTTTTAGCGCCCCTGAAAACGAGGCTTTATAGACCGGGGTGGCGATAATCAGGCCATCGGCGGTGCTGAGTTGTTCGGTGAGTGCCAGCAGCGCCGGGCTGTCGAAGCGGGCGTAGAGCAAGTCTTCCGGCGCGAAGTTCTGTAAGTGCCAGTGATAAACTTCAACATCCAGGGCGCTCAGCTTCTCCCGCGCATACTCCAGCAGCGAGCTGGAACGGGACGGGTAGTGAGGGCTTCCGGCCAGGGTAATCACACGCATCACGACTCCTTATAACTAATTGTTTGCTTTTATCTAACATTGATAACAATTAGCGTGATACTCGCAGAGATGATTTCCGTGGCTAAGTGATTTTTCCGGGATAGATTTGCGAAAAAGCGCATATTGCGCGGCGGATAAGAAAACGTTTGCTTCTATTCAGGCTTTTTTGCGACAGGTCAATTCCAATCATCCCCGGGATCGTGAATAATAACGCCCCGGTCTGCACACCGGGAATCCAGGAGAGTTCATGTACTACCCCTTCGTTCGTAAAGCCCTTTTTCAGCTCGATCCAGAGCGCGCTCATGAGTTAACTTTTCAGCAATTACGCTTTGTCACCGGAACGCCGCTTGAGTGGCTGGTGCGTCAGAACGTGCCGTCAAAACCTGTGACCTGCATGGGGTTAACGTTCAAGAATCCGCTGGGCTTAGCCGCGGGCCTGGATAAAAACGGGGAATGCATTGATGCCTTCGGGGCGATGGGCTTTGGCTCCATTGAGATTGGCACCGTCACGCCGCGCCCGCAGCCGGGGAACGATAAGCCGCGTATCTTCCGTCTGGTGGAAGCCGAAGGGCTGATTAACCGCATGGGGTTTAATAATCTCGGGGTGGATAACCTGGTCGAAAACGTAAAAAAAGCGCATTTCGACGGCGTGCTCGGGATTAATATCGGCAAGAACAAAGATACCCCCGTTGAACAGGGTAAAGATGATTATCTGATCTGCATGGATAAGATTTATCCATATGCTGGCTATATTGCGATCAACATCTCATCACCGAATACGCCAGGGCTGCGTACCTTGCAATACGGTGAAGCGTTAGACGATCTTTTAAGCGCCATTAAAAATAAGCAACAAGCGCTGCAAGCGATCCACCATAAATATGTTCCCGTGGCAGTGAAGATCGCGCCGGATCTTTCTGAAGAGGAATTGATCCAGGTGGCAGATAGTTTAGTTCGCCATAATATTGACGGGGTCATTGCAACCAATACCACTTTAGACCGTAGCCTTGTCCAGGGCATGAAGCACTGCGATGAAACCGGGGGCTTGAGCGGGCGTCCTGTGCAATTAAAAAGCACGGAAATTATTCGTCGTCTGTCTCAGGAATTAAATGGTCGGTTACCGATTATCGGCGTCGGTGGTATTGATTCAGTCGTCGCCGCTCGCGAGAAGATGGCAGCGGGAGCTTCACTGGTTCAAATATACTCAGGTTTCATTTTTAAAGGCCCACCGCTGATTAAAGAAATCGTTACCCATCTCTGATCATTTACCTTTTACAGACAACCAGGGCTTTATTTTCAGCCCTGGTTGTTTTATATTCCGCTACTGTTGCTTATTTAAACATATTGGTCTTTTATTAATATGGTGAGAATTTGAGTAGCAATTCAGCAGCGGGATAAATGAAGGGTAAGCATTATGCGAATAAAACCGGACGATAACTGGCGTTGGTATTTCGATGAAGAGCACGATCGAATGATGCTCGATTTGGCCAATGGTATGCTTTTCCGTTCGCGCTTTCCTCGCAAAATGCTAACCCCGGATGCCTTTGAAAATTCAGGCTTTTGTGTGGATGATGCGGCACTTTATTTTTCTTTTGAAGAAAAATGCCGTGATTTACCGTTAGGGAAAGAACAGCGTGCCGAGCTGGTGCTCAACGCCCTGGTCGCGATTCGCTTCCTCAAGCCGCAGATGCCGAAAAGCTGGCATTTTGTCTCGCATGGTGACTGTTGGCAGCCGGGTATCGGAGATGGTGCCTGCGTGTGGCTAAGCGAAAATATGCAGCAGGTTAACCTGCTGGTGGTTGAAACCGGTGATAACGCCGCGCTTTGCCTGCTTGCTCAGCAGGGGCTCACGTTAGCGGGCCGAACCATGCAGCTAGGGGATGCCATTAAAGTCATGAATGACCGACTGAAACCGCAGCCTTTAAGCAGCGGCCTCAGCCTCGATCAGGCCGTTTAGCGCAGCGCCACGCTCACATTCCCTGCGGGCACGCAGCTGCAGCATAAGATGGTGCCGTCCGCGCCAATCGCGCCTTTCTTCAATGCCTTCACTTCGCCATTCAGTAACCGAATCCGACAGCTTCCGCAGATCCCGGCCCGGCAGGAATAGGGGACGCGGATCCCTTTATTTTCCAGCTGTTCCAAAAGGATCTGTTGGTTATTGCCCTGGAATGTCGTGCCTTCCCAGTCAATATTGACGCTACTTTCAGGCTGGCTCTGAGGTTCGAGGCTTTCCACCACTTCACCTGGGCCATAAACATTCGCCGGCCTGTGGGCCAGGACTTCCAGTTCGTCACCCACACGGATAACTCCGCTGTTGCGGGCAATTAAATTCTGACCGAAATCTACTGCGCCACTATTATCCTGCGCGGTGCGGAACCCCTGCAGCGTTTTGAGCGGTTCTCCGCTCGGATGTTTCAGGCCGCGCTCCGGGCTAACCGTCGTAAAGATACAGCGGCTGCAGGGTTTAGCCACGTCGAACGTCACACCGCCAATGCGCACAACTTTCCAGGTATCTTCCGCCCACGCAGCAGCCCCGGTCACCACGATATTCGGGCGAAACTGGGTCATTTTAACGCTGGCGGGGCAGCGGTTTTGCAGGTCGCGCAGCGAAGCTTCGTTGGTCAGTAAATAAGGGAAACCGTCGGCAAAAGAGAGCGGCACTTCTTCATGTCGTTTCACCCGGCGAGTGGGCTGCTCGCCAACCCAGCGCAGCTGCACCGGACGGGAGAAGAACCCGCTCAGCCACTGATTAATTTCATCGGGAGCAATAAGCGCGGTAAAGTGCGTGCCCCAGACTTCGGTTGGCTCCGGCGTTGCGGCGAAATCAGCAAAGCGAATGCTGGCCGAGCTGCCGTCCGGGGCGGATAAATAAAGGCCGTCATGTAGGAATGCGGGAGTGAACAGCACCATCTGCGGATGCTGGCGGGCGGTAATAAAGGTGCCATCCAGCTCGGTAATCATAAAGATGCGGTCAAAAGCCAGGCCGCTGATAGTTGCCTGCGCGTGGGAGAGCGCCAGGCCGCGCATGGATTTTACCGGGTGAACATAAAGTTGAGACAGAGTAATCACGACGCCCTCCGTGGGAAGTAAATATAAGAGGGCAACTTTATGACATGCGTTGCGGATTAGCTATAATGCGCCACAATTTTCTTTTTACCTGATAAGTGACGATATGAATTCTCTGTTTGCCAGTACGGCGCGTGGGCTTGAAGAGCTGTTAAAAACTGAACTAGAAAACCTGGGGGCCCAGGGCTGCCAGGTGGTTCAGGGCGGCGTACATTTCCAGGGGGATACTCGTTTACTCTATCAAAGCCTGATGTGGAGCCGCCTGGCTTCGCGCATTTTGCTGCCGCTCAGCGAATGCAAAGTTTACAGCGATCTCGACCTTTATCTCGGGGTGATGGCGATCGACTGGCCGGCGCTGTTCGGGCCGGGTGCCACGTTTGCCGTGCACTTCAGTGGCCTGAACGAAACCATCCGCAACAGCCAGTACGGGGCGCTGAAGGTAAAGGATGCGATTGTTGACTCCTTTACCCGTAAAAACCTGCCGCGTCCGGATGTCGATCGCGAGCAGCCGGACCTGCGCATTAACGTCTGGCTGAATAAAGATACCGCCAGCATTGCCCTGGATCTCAGCGGCGAAGGCCTGCATCAGCGCGGCTACCGCGATGCAACCGGTGCAGCTCCAATTAAAGAAACGCTGGCGGCGGCTATCGTGATGCGTTCCGGCTGGCAGCACGGCACCCCGCTGTTGGATCCGATGTGTGGCTCCGGCACGTTGTTGATTGAAGGGGCGATGATCGCCACCGATCGTGCGCCGGGTCTGCACCGTAAGCACTGGGGCTTCCTGAACTGGGCGAAGCATGATGCTGACGTCTGGAAAGAGGTGGTAACCGAAGCGCAGGTTCGCGCCCGTCGCGGCCTGACTGAATATCAGTCTCGTTTCTATGGTTCAGATAACGACAGTCGTGTGATTGAACGCGCCCGTGCCAACGCCCGCCGTGCGGGTCTGGCGGACGTGATTAGCTTCGACGTTAAGGATGTGGCTAACCTGGTCAATCCACTGCCGGAAGGCCCGGCGGGGACGGTTATCAGCAACCCGCCATACGGCGAACGTCTGGAAAGCGAGCCAGCGCTGATTGCCCTGCATAGCCTGCTGGGCCGTCACCTGAAAAACCAGTTCGGTGGCTGGCATCTGTCGCTGTTCAGCGCCTCCCCTGAACTGCTGAGCTGCCTGCAGCTGCGCGCCGACCGCCAGTTTAAAGCGAAAAACGGCCCGCTGGATTGCGTACAGAAAAACTATCAGCTGGCGGCTAACCCTGCTGGCGTTGCCGCGGGCAGTGGCCAGATTGCCGAAGATTACGCCAACCGCCTGCGTAAAAACGTCAAGAAGCTCGACAAGTGGGCGCGTCAGGAAGGCATCGAATGTTATCGCCTGTACGACGGCGATCTGCCTGACTACAACGTGGCGGTTGACCGCTACGGCGACTGGGTCGTGGTGCAGGAGTATGCGCCCCCGAAAACCATCGACCCAAACAAAGCGCGTCAGCGCCTGTTTGACGTCATCGCGGCAACGCTTGCGGTGCTTGAGCTGCCGACCAACAAGCTGGTGCTAAAAACCCGTGAACGTCAGAAAGGCAAAAATCAGTACCAGAAGATGGGCGAGAAGGGCGATTTCATGGAAGTGAGCGAATATGACGCTCGCCTGTGGGTCAACCTAACCGACTACCTGGATACTGGCCTGTTCCTCGACCACCGTATTGCCCGTCGCATGCTGGGGCAGATGAGCAAGGGCAAAGACTTCCTGAACCTCTTTTCCTACACCGGTAGTGCCACGGTGCACGCGGGGCTGGGCGGAGCGAAAAGCACCACGACGGTAGATATGTCCCGCACCTATCTTGAATGGGCGGAGCGTAACCTGCGCCTGAACGGCTTAACTGGCCGCGCCCATCGCCTGGTGCAGGCTGATTGCCTGGGCTGGCTGCGCGACAGCGACGAACAGTTCGACCTGATCTTTATTGACCCGCCGACATTCTCCAACTCCAAGCGTATGGAAGACTCTTTCGACGTGCAGCGTGACCACATTGCGCTGATGAAAGATCTGAAGCGCCTGCTGCGTCGCGGCGGCACCATTATGTTCTCCAACAATAAACGTGGCTTCAAAATGGACTTCGCCGGCCTGGCGGAGCTGGGCCTGGTTGCACAGGAAATCACACAAAAAACGCAGTCGCAGGACTTTGCGCGCAACCGCCAGATCCATAACTGTTGGTTAGTCACTCACGAATCCCGGGATTAATAGTCATGTCATTAATTAGTATGCACGGTGCCTGGCTGTCGTTTAGCGACGCGCCGCTGTTAGATAACACTGAATTACACATCGAAGAAAACGAACGCGTTTGTCTGGTCGGCCGTAACGGCGCGGGCAAATCAACGCTGATGAAGATCCTCAACCGTGAGCTGCCGCTGGACGATGGCCGCATGGTTTATGAGCAGGATCTGATCGTCGCTCGCCTGCAGCAGGACCCGCCGCGTAACGTTGCGGGCACGGTGTATGACTTTGTTGCGGAAGGCGTGGAAGAGCAGGCGGAATACCTGAAGGCCTACCACGACATCTCCCACAAAGTGATGAGCGATCCGAGCGAGAAGAACCTCAACGAGATGGCTCGCATTCAGGAAATCCTTGACCATCAGGGCCTGTGGCAGCTCGACAGCCGCATTAATGAAGTGCTCGAGCAGCTTGGTCTGGAAGCGGATACCGAGCTGTCTGCGCTGTCCGGCGGTTGGCTGCGTAAAGCGGCGCTTGGGCGTGCGCTGGTCAGCTCTCCGCGCGTATTGCTGCTGGACGAACCGACGAACCACCTCGATATCGAAACCATTGACTGGCTGGAAGGCTTCCTGAAAGAGTTCCAGGGCAGCATTATCTTTATCTCCCACGACCGTTCGTTTATCCGCAATATGGCCACCCGCATTGTCGATCTCGATCGCGGCAAGCTGGTCTCCTACCCTGGCGATTACGATCAGTATCTGCTGGCGAAAGAAGAAGCCCTGCGCGTGGAAGAGTTACAGAACGCCGAGTTTGATCGCAAGCTGGCCCAGGAAGAAGTGTGGATCCGCCAGGGCATCAAAGCGCGCCGAACCCGTAACGAAGGGCGCGTTCGTGCCCTGAAAGCGATGCGCCGCGAGCGCGGTGAGCGTCGTGAAGTGATGGGCAGTGCGAAGATGCAGGTGGAAGAAGCGAGTCGCTCGGGCAAAATTGTCTTCGAGATGGAAGACGTTAACTATCAGGTTGCCGGTAAAACGCTGGTGCGTGATTTTTCCGCGCAGGTGCTGCGTGGCGATAAGATCGCGCTGGTAGGACCTAACGGCTGCGGCAAAACGACTCTGCTGAAGCTGATGCTGAGCCAGCTTCAGGCCGACAGCGGCCGCGTACACTGCGGCACCAAGCTGGAAGTGGCCTACTTCGATCAGCACCGCGCCGAGCTGGATCCTGACCGTACCGTGATGGATAACCTGGCGGAAGGTAAGCAGGAAGTGATGGTGAACGGTAAGCCGCGCCATGTGTTGGGTTACCTGCAGGACTTCCTGTTCCATCCAAAACGCGCGATGACGCCGGTGCGTGCGCTTTCTGGTGGAGAGCGCAACCGCCTGCTGCTGGCGCGTTTGTTCTTAAAACCTAGCAACCTGCTGATCCTCGATGAACCAACCAACGATCTGGACGTCGAAACCCTGGAGCTGCTGGAAGAGCTGATTGATGGTTACCAGGGCACCGTGATGCTGGTTAGCCACGATCGTCAGTTTGTCGATAATACCGTGACCGAATGCTGGATCTTCGAAGGACAGGGCAAAATTGGTCGCTATGTCGGTGGTTACCATGATGCAAAAGGGCAGCAGGGTTCCGCTCAGCCGCTGCGTCAGGCTGCTGCGACTAAATCCGAGAAGGTCGAATCGCAAAAAGCAGAACCTGTTAAACGTGCCAATAGCAAACTAAGCTATAACCTGCAGCGCGAATTAGAGCAGTTGCCTCAACGGCTTGAGCAGCTTGAAGCTGATTTGGGCACGCTGCAGGCGAAGGTCGCTGACGCTGATTTCTTCAACCAGCCGCACGATGTCACCCAAAAAGTCTTGGCGGAAATGGCCACGGCTGAACAGGCTCTGGAAGAAGCATTTGAACGCTGGGAGTACCTGGAAGCGCTGAAAAACGGCTCGTAATCTAAGGAGAGTTACGATGTGTGCCACGCACCACCATCGCTCGCATATTCTGTGTCGACAATGTGATTTGCTGGTGGCGCTGCCCGCCCTGCAGGATGGCCACAAAGCCTCCTGCCCGCGCTGTGGCACTCCGTTGGTCACGCAGTGGTATTTGCCGCGCCAGCGGCCAACGGCTTACGCTTTAGCGGGGCTGTTTATGCTGCTGCTGGCTAACCTGTTTCCTTTCATCAATATGAAGGTGGCCGGGATCAGCAGCGAAGTCACGCTGATGCAAATTCCTGGCGTGATGTTTTCTGAGGATTACGCCAGCCTCGGCACCTTCTTTCTGCTCTTTGTCCAGGCCGTCCCGGCTTTTTGCCTGATAACCATCCTGTTGTTAGTCAATCAGGCCAAATTGCCTTTTGGGCTTAAACGCTGGCTGGCGCGGGTGCTGTTCCAACTGAAGAGTTGGGGTATGGCGGAAATCTTTCTCGCCGGTGTATTGGTCAGCTTCGTGAAGCTGATGGCCTACGGGGACATTGGCGTGGGCAGCAGCTTTATTCCCTGGTGCCTGTTTTGCATTTTGCAGCTTCGCGCTTTCCAGTGCGTGGATCGGCGCTGGCTTTGGGATGACATTGCACCTATGCCGCCGGTACATCAGCCGCTAAAAGTCGGCGTGTCGGGCATGAAACAGGGGCTGCGCTCATGCTCTTGCTGCACGGCAATCGTTGAGGCGGATACGCTTGCTTGCCCACGTTGCGGAACACACGGTCACGTTCGCCGCAGGCACAGCCTGCAGTGGACGCTGGCGCTGCTGATCACCTCTATTATGCTTTATCTGCCGGCCAATATTTTGCCGATCATGATTACCGAAATGCTGGGGAATAAATATCCCTCTACAATTTTGGCTGGGGTGATCCTGCTGTGGAGCGAAGGATCTTATCCGGTGGCGATGGTAATTTTTATCGCCAGTATTATGGTGCCCACGCTAAAAATGATTGCTATCGCCTGGCTGTGCTGGGATGCAAAAGGGCACGGCAGGCGCGATAGTGAGCGAATGCACCTGATTTATGAAGTTGTTGAATTTGTTGGCCGCTGGTCGATGATCGACGTGTTTGTGATTGCCGTTCTCTCCGCGCTGGTGCGCATGGGCGGGCTGATGAATATCTACCCGGCTATGGGGGCGTTAATGTTTGCGTGTGTGGTGATTTTGACGATGTTTGCTGCGATGACCTTTGACCCTCGTTTGTCCTGGGATCGCGCTGACGATGTAACTGATGAGGAGTCTTCCGAACATGGAAAATAAGCACGGCGAGGCGAAAGTGCAGAAGGTAAAAAATTGGTCGCCGGTTTGGATCTTTCCCATCGTAACGGCGCTGATTGGCGCCTGGATCCTGTTTTATCACTACAGCCATCAGGGGCCGGAAGTGACCCTGATCACCGCCAACGCCGAAGGAATTGAGGGCGGTAAAACCACCATCAAAAGCCGTAGCGTAGATGTCGGGATCGTGGAGAGTGCACAGCTAACGGACGATCTACACCATGTAGAAATTAAGGCGCGGCTAAATTCCGGGATGGAGAAGCTGCTGCACAAAGATTCCGTGTTCTGGGTGGTTAAACCGCAGGTGGGTCGTGAAGGGATCTCCGGGCTCGGCACACTGCTGTCCGGTGCCTATATTGAGCTGCAGCCGGGGACCAAAGGCGAGCAGCCGGAAAATTATGCTTTGCTGGATGCTCCGCCGCTGGCACCACCTGATGCTAAAGGCATTCGTATTACGCTCGACAGTAAAAAAGCGGGCCAGCTTACCCCCGGGGACCCGGTGCTGTTCCGCGGCTATCGCGTAGGCTCGGTGGAAACCAGCACCTTCGATACCAATAAGCGAGCGATTAGCTACCAGCTGTTTATTGCGGCACCCAACGACAGGCTGATTACCAGCAACGTTCGTTTCTGGAAAGACAGCGGCATCGCCGTGGATATGTCCGCCCAGGGGATGCGCGTGGAGATGGGGTCTTTGACCACGCTGTTTAGCGGGGGCGTCAGCTTCGACGTGCCTGAAGGCTGGGAGTGGGGCAAGCCGGTTGAAACGGGCGCTGACTTCCAGCTGTTCGACGATCAGAAAAGCATTCAGGATTCGCTGTATACCAACCATATCGATTACCTGATGTTCTTCAAAGATTCGGTGCGTGGCCTGCAGCCGGGTGCGCCGGTGGAATTCCGCGGTATTCGCCTGGGGACGGTGGCACAGGTTCCGTTCTTCAACGAAAAAATGCGCCAAAGCCTGAATGACGATTTCCGCATTCCGGTGCTGATCCGCATTGAGCCAGAACGCCTGAAAAATATGCTCGAAGATGGCGCGGATATTTCGACCAATCTGCAGGTACTGATCAAGCGCGGGCTGCGTGCCTCGATGAAAACCGGGAGCCTGGTGACCGGGGCGCTGTTTATCGATCTCGATTTCTATCCGAAAGAGAAAGCGCTGGGCGATCTGCCTCAAATCGCGGGCTACCCGCTTATTCCAACGGTGAGCGGCGGCCTGGCGCAAATTCAGCAAAAACTGCTGGAGACGCTGGATAAAATCAACAATCTGCCGATTAACCCGATGCTGGAGCAGGCCACGAATACGCTGGCTGAAAGCCAGAAAACGATGCGCCACCTGCAGCAGACGCTGGACAATCTGAACAAGATTACCTCCAGTCAGTCGATGCAGCAGCTACCGGAAGATATGCAGAAAACGCTTCGCGAGCTGAACCGCAGTATGCAGGGCTTCCAGCCGGGCTCCGCGGCCTATAACAAGATGGTGGCGGATATGCAGCGTCTTGATCAGGTGCTGCGCGAGCTGCAGCCGGTATTGCGTACGCTGAACGACAAGAGCAACTCGCTGATATTTGAAGCGAAGGATAAAAAGGATCCGCAGCCGAAGAGGGCACAACCATGAAAAAGTGGCTCACGCTAGCCGCCGTCTTAGCGCTTTCCGCCTGTAGTGGGAGCGATAATGGCAAAACGTACTACCAGCTGCCGCAAACTTCACAGCCTGCTATGCAGGCCGTGAGCCAGCCTGGAAGCCACTTACTGTGGGTCGATCAGGTCACCGTGCCTGATTTCCTCGCCGGCACAGGGGTGGTTTACCAGACAACCGATGTGCAGTATGTCATCGCCACCAGCAACCTTTGGGCCAGCCCGCTTGACCAGCAGCTGCGTAATGCGTTGGTCAGTAATCTCAGCAGCGCATTGCCAGGCTGGGTGGTTGCCTCCCAGCCGCTAGGCCACGATCAGGATGCGCTCAGCGTGAATGTGACCGGCTTCCACGGCCGCTACGATGGCAAGGTTATCGTCAGCGGAGAGTGGCTGCTGAAGCGCCAGGGCGAGATCATTAAGCGCCCGTTCCATATCGAACTGAAGCAACAGGATGACGGCTACGATTCCACGGTGAAAACCCTGGCTCAGGGCTGGCAGCAGGAAGCGAAGAGTATTGCTTCGGCGCTCACACGCCTTAATTGATAGGTAAAATGATTTGTACAAAAAAGCTGCGATTTTCACCTTCGGGTGGTCGCAGCTTTTCTTTTTTGCTGAACCGGTTAGCGGCAGGCGCGCCACAGTTTTTGTCGAAAAGATAACCAGAATATCGCGGAAATATGACATTGGCGTGAATTTTGCGCATTGACGGTCGCGGAATTTCGCGTTATTGCTTATCCGTGGTTGCACATTTTGTAATCACTGTTTTCTTTTCCACCAGACAATGTAATGAGGGAAACGAGGCATGAAGAGACAAAAACGAGATCGCCTGGAACGGGCACATCAACGTGGTTATCAGGCAGGTATCGCCGGACGCTCAAAAGAGATTTGTCCATATCAGACTCTGAATCAGAGGTCCTACTGGATGGGAGGCTGGCGAGAAGCCATGGAAGACAGGGCGGTTACTGCGTAATCACTGTCTCTTTAGAAAAAGAAACCTCCGCCTCGCGGAGGTTTCGCCTTTTATAACCTTTGCAAAATCAATCAGGGCTTAGGGAAAATCCAGACGTGTTGTTCGGGCAACTGGAGATGATGCGGTTGAGCATCACGCATATCATTGCCATAGGCGCGGATCACGAAATCATCTCCAGAGGTTCGGAAGAGGTATTCCCAGCGGTCGCCCAGGTACATGCTGGTCAACAGCGGTAGCGTCATGCCGTTTTCCCCCGGCAGATCGGCAATTCTTACGCGTTCAACGCGGATCACCGCCGTCCCTTCCTGCCCGGCCACTACGCCAGCTCCAGCTTTGCCCCAGAGCGCCCAGCCGCTGCCCTCAATGCGTGCTTTACCGTCACGAACCTCAGTCACTTTACCGTTCAGGCGGTTATTACTGCCCATAAACTCGGCGGTGAACAGCGTTTGCGGTGAGCCATACATCTCCTGTGGTGTGCCCTGTTGCTCGATTTTGCCGTTATTCAGCAGCAGGATACGGTCGGAAATGGCCATCGCTTCGTTCTGATCGTGGGTGACCATTAATGCCGACAGCCCTAGCTTGATAATCAGTTCTCTCAGGAAGACGCGTGCTTCTTCGCGCAGCTTCGCATCCAGGTTGGAAAGCGGTTCATCCAGCAAAATCACCGGCGGGTTATATACCAGCGCCCGGCCAATCGCGACGCGCTGCTGCTGCCCGCCGGATAGCTGATAAGGGTGGCGCTGGCCGAGGTGCCCAAGCCCCAGTTGATCCAAAACAGCCTGTACGCGCTGGTTGATTTCCGCCGCCGCGACTTTACGCAGCTTAAGTGGGTAAGCGACGTTTTCAAAGACGGTTTTATGCGGCCACAGGGCATAAGACTGGAAGACGAGGCCAAGATTACGTTCTTCAGCCGGGATCTCTTTGCGGGATGCGCCGTCGTACACGTTGCTTTTGCCGATAACAATGGTGCCCTGGGTAGGTTTTTCCAGGCCGGCGACCGCGCGCAGCAGCGTCGTTTTGCCGCTGCCGGAAGGGCCAAGCAGAGACACGACTTCGCCGCGTTTCAGATCCATGGAAACGCCTTTCAGCACGGGGTTGTCGCCGTAGGTTAAGTGCAAGTTCTCGACCGATAACTCAATCATGTAATTTCACTCCAAAACGAAGGGCAATGCCGAGCCCTAACACCACGAACAGAATATTAATAAAGGAAAGTGCGGCGACAATATCGATGGCGCCTGCGGCCCACAGCGAAACCAGCATGGAGCCGATGGTTTCCGTACCGGGAGAAAGCAGGTAGACGCCGGTGGAATATTCGCGCTCAAAGATCAGGAACATCAGCAGCCAGGAACCAATCAGACCGTAGCGTGACAGCGGGATGGTGACGTGGCGGGTAATCTGTCCGCGACTTGCTCCGGTGCTGCGAGCGGCTTCTTCCAGCTCTGGCCCAACCTGCAGCAGGGTAGACGAGATAAGACGCAGACCATAGGCCATCCACACGACGGTATAGGCCAGCCAGACGCTGAATATCGTGCTGCGCAGCGAGCGTAGCCAGACGATAAGGTTATCCCGCAGCCACTGGGACCAAGGCATACCGGAAAGCCAGCCGGACTTCAGCGCGTTATCCAGCCACATAGGCAGGAATAAAAACACCCACAGGAAGGCCAGACCGGCCAGCAGGCCAGGCACAGCACGAGGCACCAGAACGCTGTAGTCAAGGAAGCGGGTTACGTTGTCTGGTTTTCTGTGCATAGCGATGCCGATAAACAGGTAGCAAACCACGGCCAGCGCCCCGCCGATGACGCCAATCGCCATTGAGTTGACGATGGCCCGCAGCAAGTTGGGCTGTTCCCAGATAGTGCGGAAGGTATTGAGCGACAGTTCATCCCACAGTGAAACGCCTACGCCCCAGTTGGAAATAAAGGATCGCAGGATAACGCCAATCAGCGGTACGCCGATGGTGACGGTCAGCCAGAATGCCACGACTGCCCCTGCGACCCAGCGCCATTTCCCCAGCGGCAAGGCTCGCGCCTGAGAGGCTTTGCCTTTGACGGTAACAAAGCGGTTTGCCGTGCGCATCAGTCGGCGCTGCAGCATGACCAACGGGATAGTGATACAAATCAGCACGACGGCGACGGCAGCCATCAGATGATAGGACGGCGTGCCGAGCTTATTGGTGAGTTTGTAGAGGTATGTCGCCAGCACCATGTTGCCTTCCGGGTCACCCAGTACGAGCATCAGGCCGAACACTTCCAGCCCGAGGAAGAACAGCAACACGGTGGCATAAAGCATTGCCGGGCGCACCATCGGCAGGCTGACGGCGGTCATCACCTGAAGCGGCGTTGCGCCTGCAGTTCGAGCCGCTTCCTCTACATCGGAACCTACGCTGCGCAGGGCCGAGGATATGTAGAGATAGGCGTGGGGAACATGTGTCAGGCCTGCGATCACCACGATGCTCGACATATCGTAGATATTCCACGGCACGAAGCCAAGCAGCGACTGCGCCCACAGGGAGAAGAAGCCCACCGGGCCTGCGGCCACCACGTAGCCGAATCCCAACACCATCGGTGAAACAAAGATAGGCACCAGAATAAGCGGCTCAATGATGCGCCTGCCCGGCAGGTCAGTACGCACCATCAGGAAAGCCAGAATGCCGCCCAGCGGGATGGCAATCACCACCAGGCCAAAGGCCAGAATAAAACCGCTCTTCAGTGCCAGGTAAAAATCGGAGTCGGTAAAGATAAATTCAAAAGATTCGAGGCTCCACTCCTTCGACGGGGAAAAGAAGGGGGCCGAGAGAAAACTCTGTATAACGATAAACGACAGCGGAATATAGATAACCAGCGCAGTTATCAGCACCACAATGCCGCGCGGCAGGCTCTGCCACTTTCTGCGTAATGCATCCATGTAACGATCCCTCAGGTCAGTTAGCCTGAATAGCCTAATGTGTTCGGATTAAGCGAGGCGCAGCCGGACGGTGCGCCTCATCAAAGGATTATTTCGCGGCGGCTTCGCGCCACTGTTTGATGTAGTCCAGGCGTTTTTTCTGCTGCAGGTATTCCAGCAGGGTTTCATCCACCGGGATTGGCTTCAGGGCATTGCCCAGCTTCTTAGTCATGCCGTCGATGTCGTTGTCACCGTCGATATCATTGCGAATAGACGGGATATCAGCCTGGTTTGCGAGAATATTTTGCCCTTTCTCAGACAGCACGTAGTCGATCCACAGCTTCGCCGCGTTGCTGTTTTTCGCTTCATTGCTGATAAAGGAGACGCGTGACAGCACCAGGGTATAGTCCTTCGGATAAGCAATGCCGAGGGAAGTGTCCGTTTTGGCGCGAGCCTCGGCATAGGATCCCAAAATGTTGAAGCCAATCAGGTTTTCACCCGAGGAGACTCGCTCCATCATGGTACCGGTTGAGGACTGGACCGAAAGGCCGCCTTTGGCTACATCGGCGAGGGTTTGGAAGTAATTTGGATCGGCTTTGTGATCCTGTACCGAAAGCATAAAGCCGAGACCGGATTTTTCGATATCGTAGGTGGTGACTTTTTTGCTGAATTTATCGGGCTGGCTGGCGATAAGTTTGGCCAACGCTGCATGGCTGTCAGGCACTTCATTGGCCGGGATCAGGCGTTTGTTGTAGATAAAAATGACCGGCTCATAGGTGGTGCCGTAGGCCTTGTCTTTCCACACTGCCCACTTCGGCAACTGGCCTTGCTCCGGGGATTTGTATTCCTGGGCATAATCGGTGGCGAGTTTTAATGCCGTGTCCATGGAGGAACTCCAGACCACGTCACCGCTGGTACCGCCGGCGGCCTGTTCGCTGATATAACGGTTGTACAGCTCGGTGCTGTTCATGTCGTTATATTCTACTTTGATGCCCGGATATGCAGCCTCAAAGCCTTGAATAAGCGGGGCCGCGGTTTTGGTGTCGGTGGTGGAGTAGAGCACCACTTTGCCTTCTTTGGTCGCGGCATCGATGATTTTTTGATAATCCGCCGGATAGCCCTGAGGCACGGCAGAAAACGCGGAGGTAGAGAGCAGCACGGCAGAAGCAAGGCAAGATATACGTAACTTATTCGACATTATTGTTAACCTCTAGTTACATTTGAGAAACTAAAAATCAACATAACGCATAACGTTTTTCAGACAAGAGGGGGCGTTTTTTATCTTCACGATTTGTGATTTCGAACGTTGTTTAAGCAATTAACGCCATAAAAACCACGACAAGAAAGCGTCACTCAGGCGGACGGCAGAAACAAAAAAGCACCCATTGTGAACAATGGATGCTTTCGAGGTGAAGCCAGATAAAACGGTATTAGAAAGCAGAGGTGTCTTTGAAAAGACCCACTTTCAGGTCGGTTGCGGTGTAGATCACACGGCCATCAACCAGCACTTCACCGTCAGCCAGGCCCATAATCAGGCGGCGATTCACTACGCGTTTGAAGTGAATACGGTAGGTAACTTTCTTCGCGGTAGGGAGAACCTGGCCGGTAAATTTCACTTCGCCCACGCCCAGCGCACGGCCTTTACCTTCACCACCGAGCCAGCCGAGGTAGAAACCAACCAGCTGCCACATGGCATCAAGGCCCAGGCAACCAGGCATCACCGGGTCGCCAATGAAGTGGCAACCAAAGAACCACAGGTCAGGGTTAATATCCAGCTCGGCTTCCACGTAACCTTTGTCAAAGTTACCGCCGTCCTCGGTCATCTTGACTACGCGGTCCATCATCAGCATGGAAGGTGCTGGTAACTGCGGGCCTTCAGCACCAAACAGTTCGCCACGCCCTGAGGCAAGAAGATCTTCTTTCGTATAGGATTCGCGTTTATCTACCATGTCTACAGTAAGCCTTTTTATAATGAAGCACGCAGGTTAGCTAACACGTGTACGCTCAACAAGTCCGATCAGTTGTGGTTGAACCAGTTGAGCCAGCGTAGCGGCCACGGAAAGCGCTGGCGAACATCCGGCGCCGAGGCCTGAGCAATACGCTCCTGCACCGCACGCATCAGGGTGTTTTGCCCTTCGCCATCCCACGGGAGATTGGTCAATAACGGCAGGGCATCAGCCACGTCGTCAATGGCCCAAATCGAGAATTTATTTTGCTCGACGGCCTCCAGTACATCTTTGTGCAGCGACAGGTGACGCACGTTCGCCAGAGGAATAATCACCCCCTGAACGCCGCTAAACTCACGCTGCTGACAGATACGGAAAAAGCCTTCCACTTTTTCATTCAGCCCGCCAACCGGCTGTACGCGGCCGAACTGATCCACAGAGCCAGTGATAGCGATGTGTTGATAAATTGGAACGTTAGCCAGGGCGCTTATCAGCGCACAAAGCTCAGCCATGGAAGCGCTGTCGCCGTCGACTTCGCTGTAAGATTGCTCGAAGGTGATGGATGCTGAAAACGGGATTTGCTGGTCAAGCTGCAGCTCTGACATCAGAAATGCCTGCATGATCATCATCCCTTTGGCGTGAATGTTGCCGCCAAGTTCTGCCTTGCGTTCTACGTCCGTAAATTCCCCATCACCGACGTGAACCACGCAGCTAATACGAGAAGGTTCGCCAAACGCCCGTGGATGACCAGGGAATTCAATGACCGACAGAGCGTTGATCTGGCCAACCATTTCGCCTTCGGTTTCAATCAGGATTTGCTCCATCAGGATTTCATCCCGCATGCGCTCGGCCAGGAAACCTTCGCGCCATTCACGCTGCTCGAGCATTTGCTGGAGCTGTTCGGCGTTAAAGCTGTTTTCTTCGGTAAACGGCGCGACTTCGCGCAGCTGGCGTGAAATCCAGGAAGGGCAGAGCGGCAGCATTTCCTGATCGCCCGTGTAGCGGACGGCCTCACGAATCAGCGGTTGCCAGGCATCGGCTGCTGGTGCAGGCAATGATTTCTCAGCGGCAATGGCATAGATCCACTGACACCAAAGCGCCATTTCATCGGCAGAAACAATTTGCAGATTGTCTTCAAATTCACTGTAGATAGCGGCCGAAGCCAGATCCATCTCCATTTCCTGGAAATCTGCCAGAGAGTCGCGCTCGCCAACCAGCACCAGTTTGAAATCCAACGCTAATGACGGGATTTTCACCGGCAGTGGACGAGTTTCGTCAGGTGAAATCCAGTCAAAACGCCCCTGGATCATGATTTGTTTCAGGCGCAGCCACAGCAGCGGCTGGGCAAGGACGCTACGCATCGACAGCACCAGGACGCCACCGTTCACGCGATGAATCAGACCAGGCTCCAGCGACACTTCACCTGCAAACTGGCGCACACAGCCAAACAGTTGTTCCGGTTCAACCCAGTCAGCGGCAATTACTTCTCCGCTGGACGCAAAGTTATCGTCAGTGTGCTCGGCCGGTTGCAGCGTGACCCGGCTACCTTCAATGAGATAGTGTCCGCCAACAATCTCGTCCTCTTCGTCACGGGATGCTTCAACGGCCGCGGCGATAAGATCCAGATACTCTTGTTCTTCCGGAGCTTTTATCAGCATCAGATCGACGGAAGAAACGGAAAGGTTGAGTTGCTCAATCCCGTAAACTAAACGAGGTTGAATCGCAGAAAGAGGGGCAGCGTCTGTATCATAAGGCTGTGCAAAAATTTCCTGATAGCTTTCGGTATCAGGCACCAGGGCACGCCAGTCAAGTCGATTAGTCGTCAAAGTCGCTATATTTTTTAATGAGATGTCAAAGGCGCGATTATACAAGAATCGCTCGGGTAGCACACGGATAAAGCAGTAACACAGTTTTATCCCCCTCACAGCTTTGATTTTCAGTTCAGCGAATGGCGGAAAAACTGTTATTCTGAACTAAGTTACACGGTCACACTGAGATCACAATGAAATATCAACAGTTGGAAAATCTCGAGAGCGGCTGGAAGTGGAAGTATCTGGTTAAGAAGCATCGCGAAGGGGAATTAATCACGCGATACATTGAGGCCAGTGCAGCCCAAGAGGCGGTAGAGCAGCTCCTGACGCTGGAGAATGTGCCGGTTCTGGTTCAGAGCTGGATTGATCAGCATATGAACCCGGCGCTGCATAACCGCATGAAGCAAACGATTCGTGCCCGGCGTAAAAGGCATTTTAACGCTGAGCATCAGCATACCCGTAAAAAATCTATCGATCTGGAATATCTTGTCTGGCAGCGTCTGGCCGGGCTTGCACAGCGTCGTGGCAATACGCTTTCGGAAACGGTTGTTCAACTGATTGAAGATGCGGAACGCAAAGAGAAGGTGGAAAGTAAGATGTCGACGCTTAAGCAGGATCTGCAGGCTATGCTGGGCAAAAAATGACGCGATGAAAGCGCGTGTGACTGAGTCACCGTGAAACTTCAAGCAATAAAAAACCCCGCCATGGCGGGGTTTTTGTTCAAGGAAGAGTAACTTATGCCGCAGGCTGAGTTACAACTTCTTTGATACCTTTAACTTCGATCTCAACGCGACGATCTGGAGCCAGGCAGTCGATCAGTTTAGCTTTAGGCGCTACGTTGTCACAGGTGTTGCCGGTAACTGGGTTAGCTTTGCCCATGCCACGTGGAGAGATTTTGTTCGCTGGGATACCTTTAGAGATCAGGTAATCAACAACGCTCTGTGCACGTTTTTCAGACAGTTTCAGGTTGTACTGCTCGGAACCGATACGGTCGGTGTAGCCCAGAACAACAACGGAACCATCTTTAGGATCCAGGTTGCTCAGCTGGGTGTACAGCTGATCCAGTGCCTGCTGACCTTCTGGTTTCAGGGTAGCTTTGTTGAAGTTGAACAGAACGTCAGACTTCAGAGTGAAGTGTTTGGTCTGTACTTCTGGAGCTGGAGCCGGAGCTGGCGCTACAACTGGAGCAGCAGCTTCCTGCTGACCGAAGCGGTAGGAAACACCTACGCTCAGCATGCCGTTGTCTGGACGAGTACCAACGGTCTGTGCATCACCGATGTTGTTAACCCACTGGTATTCCAGACGGGTAGCGATGTCACGGGTAACAGCCCACTCAACACCACCAGCGAATACTGGAGAAACACCGGTGTCGTGGTCTTTCAGACGCTCACCAGCCGCGTTGTTAGCGGTGGAGTCTGCACGCCATACCATGCCGCCCAGACGGGTGTAGATGTCCAGGTCGTCAGTGATTGGGTAACCCAGTTTAGCGGTCAGCTGCACGCCCTGAGCTTTGAAAGCACCGTTTTCTGGGGTGCCTTTGTAAGGCATACGGCCCAGCCAGTCATAACCCATTTCGAAACCAACGTACGGGTTAACCTGGTAACCACCGAATGCACCAGCACCCAGTTGGCTTTCGTGGGTCGGACCACTGCCGATACCACGGTCATAGCCGTTACCGTAGAAACCGGTGTCGTGGTACTGGGACCAGCCCAGTTTACCACCTGCATACCAGGTGTTATCTTTCGGTGCGGCCTGCGCTACGGTAGCGAAGCCAGCCAGTGCCACTGCAATCGCGATAGCTGTCTTTTTCATTTTTTGCGCCTCATTATCATCCAAAAGGCCATGAGCTCTAAACCAATTTAAAGCCCAGGGTTAAATCCTTCGCCCGGGTTTACGCTCAATTGTTACTCTACCGATATATCGGTGTTATGAAGAGCAACCCTGGCGAGGTAAAGTCTACAACGTAGTTGAAAAGTTACAAGTGTGAAGTCCGTCAGGCATATGAAAAAAAACGACTTGCATACATATTTTTTTACAAAACGGATTGTTTTTTGAACGAGCTCTCTATCAAGAGAACCCCGTCAAACCGCCATATGGCGGGCATTTTTGAGTCATGGCAGCGGATTGTATGGCATACGTAAAAAATTCCAGGATTTCTCCTAAATTTACTTAATGATACAAACTAGAATGAATTTTTAGGCCATTTCGTGGTCTTGAACCGGATGTCCTTCTGCTGGTTGGACGCATTATAAAGCCCATCGCGTTACCTGTTTCCGCTGCGATCGTTAGCCGTGAATGTTCTTCATCTGTTAATTCTTCTGGTAGCCAGCCGATCACAACGCTGTAATTTCCTGTCTGTAAAGCTTTCACCATGGCGTCAACGGTACAAAGCGGATCTAACTGACTTGCCTGCATCACTTTTGCCAGCGGCAGCCCAGCCCCCTGCAGCCATGCGCGGCTCAGTTTTTGCTGTGGCGTCAGCCATAGCTGCCAGCGAGATTGTTGTCCCAACTGCTGTAATAAAGGTAGCAGAATAAACTGGGTAACCCATGGGCTCTCTTCACTGTAAACCACTTCACTGATTAACCCCTGTACGCTGTTATCAGAGAGAGACTGCGCCGGGGAGTGCGGAGTAACTACAACATGATGAAAGTGAGCTTGAGCGTTATGTGAGTGCATAGTGAGTCCCGCCTAATGGGTTACTGTATGCATATACAGTAATGCCTGTGCGAACAAAGATCAACCGGAATTTCGGAAAGTGTCTCGCATTTTCGGTACGCAAAAGCGCTATAGATGAAATTGTCATTGCCATTATCTTTAACCTTACTTATTTTCAGGGATTAAGAGGGCGGGTAACCAGAACAGCTATTTACCAGTTGATATATAAGGACATATTATGAAAAAGGTGACATTTATTAGAATTCATAAATCACGGGAATATCTTTCGTCACTGGGGAAAATCGGTTGTCGACCGCTATTTGGTGGTTATAGTCTGACCGTTGACGGCGTGGTGTTTGCTATGGTGGCTGAAGGTGAACTTTATCTGCGGGCTTGTGAACAGTGCGCGGAGTATTTTATCCAAAAATCGGCGCCTCCTCTGATGTACAGTAAACGCGGGCTTCCTGTCGCGCTGAATTACTACCGTGTCGATGAAGAACTTTGGGAAAATCCGGAAAAACTCGTCCAGCTCTCTTCTCTGGCGTTAAGAAGCGCCCAACGTGAGAAGAAACAAATCAAAATACGTTCTCGTCGCCTTAAAGACCTCCCCAATCTTTCCCTGAATATTGAAGTTATGCTTCGTGAGGTGGGGATCAATGATCCACAAACGCTTCAACTCTTTGGTGCCAAACGGTCATGGCTAAAATTACGCAACACCAGGAAAACGGTAGGTATTAAAGTCCTGCTCTCGCTTGCAGGTGCTATTCGTGGTGTTCATGAGGCGGTACTGCCTGCTGAGGTTCGGAAAGAATTGACGGAATGGTGGCGCTGCTATGAGCAGCGCCAGCAAGCTTACTCTGAACACTGAGAGATTTGCTGTTGAAGACGTGAGATCTCAGGCAGAAGAGCAATCAATAACCCAATTTGTTGCAGAACCAGGGGTTCTTTTGTGTCTGCCCGAGTCTCAAGCTGTGAGATGCGCGCGGAGAGCCCTGCCAGAGCAGTCTGAACACGCTCCTCATCAACAGGCAGGTGATGTAATGCGTCATCAACATAGCAGACGGCGTCATCGAGTAACACTAACGTATCACCGTGGTTGAGTTTTTCCCTGTGTGCACCTAATGCAGAGATATAGCTATTAAAGGAGTGATTCAGGCAAAGCAGGCGAAACGCCGCTTCGCGCATGTCATCTGAGACGCGAGGTTCAGATGACATATTTGAAACAACTGAGGCGAGATCAGCGTCTCTGTTATGGGCATCTCGCCGGGCAATACGATATTCAAGACGGTTATCACGCCCCTGGTGGTACTGTTCAAGAATCGCATCCAGATAACGACAATTAGCGTTGAACGCACGTTCAACGACTCGTGAAAGCCGGCGGAATCGCCAGTCAGGCCAGATGAAACTCACTGCAGCCCAGGCTATTGCACAGCCTAAAAGTGTATCAATCACGCGCGGGAGAGCGACTTCAAATCCTTCACCCAACAGGTTAAAGCACAGCAATACCAGCAGCGTAATAAACATGGTGGCATGGGCGTATTGCACATTACGGAAAGCGAAGAACAGCACGCCAGTAATAACGATAAGTATCAGCTGACCTTCGAGAGACGGAACAAGCCAAAGCAAGGGCAGGCCAACGGCCACCCCAACCAGTGTGCCGATGATACGCAGCGCTAAGCGTCTTCGGGTTGCACTGTAGTTGGGCTGGCAGACAAACAAGCTGGTCAGAAGTATCCAGTAACCGTGTTGCAAACCCGTAAATTGAATAAACGCATAGCCCACACAGAGTACCAGTGACATCCGTACCGCATGGCGAAAGAGTGCGGATTCTGGCGTGAGGTTAAGCTTTAGCCGCTGCCAGATATCATCGAATCCGGTTAGCTTGTCGTCGGCTAAACGGTGCTCGGGATCGTTCTGTGGCTCAGCAATAGCCTGTTCTGACTCAATGTTTGCCAGTTGCGCATCAATTGCCTTCAGATTTGTAATCAGAAAGCCCAATGCTTTTATCTCTGAAGCGGTTGCATGACTCACACGAATTCGATCCAGCGCGGAGTCCAGATGGGTAAATGCGCGTTCAAACCGTGGGTCGTGCTGATAAGGGACTCGCAACAGGATTGATCGAGAGAGCTGCTGACAGGCCTGTGACTGCATCGTTAGCAGGCGCTGAAAGCGGAACATCACGTCGCTGTAGCGAAACTTATCGCGCAAAGCCTGGTACTGAATATGGGAAGAACTCGCTCGTTCGTGAATATCCTGGGCTACGAAATAATAGTGAAGTGTCCGGCGAGTGCCTCTCTGCCCCCGGTCGCCGCGAAGGCGAGTCAGTAATGAGCTTTTTGTCTGATTTAGCGTGGTCACTAATTGGCTGTTAGCCATGGCCAACTGGAGCATTGGAGCCTGACTGTCTTCTTCTATATCAGGATCAAATAGCGTGGCTTTAATTTCAAGAAAGCTCGCGAGGCTTTCATAACAGCGTGCCAGATTGTCCTGCAGCGGGCGAATAGGGAAAATCAAATGGCCTGCTAACGTCAGGAAGTTGTACCAGACGGCGCCGGCTAAAAGGAACAGCGGTTGCTGATACCAGTGCTCATAGAGGGAAATACCGAGCATCGTGTAGATGGCGATAAGCAGCGCGCCAAAGGCAATGGTGGCATAGCGTTGCCCTAATCCGCCAAGGAGGATGAATCCGCTGGTGGATACCGTTAAACCCACTGCAAACAGCCACGGCCAGGGGAACAGTAACTCCACGGATGCTGAAGCAATAAAAAAGCTGACTAAAGTGATCAGTAAATTTCGTAGCCTACCACTCACTCGGTCGTCGAGATCGGCCAGGGCTGCAGCCACAACGCCAAGCGTGAGGGGAATCGTCAGCTTGACCTCACCAAGCCACCACGGCAGCGCCGCAGTGCCTGCAAGGGCAATAAATATGCGCAAGTTATAAAGCCAGGCGCTGTTCCAGGTATAACGACGTACCAGTGGGCTTAGGGTCAGCACAATGGCTCCTTACTGGAAACGGCGACGAGCATTGGATTCGCGAGCAGCTCTGGCTACTTCAACTGGCACAACCCGGCGGCCAACGGGCCATAATGCGATAGCGGCAATCTTGAAGTTCGCAATTCCTACAGGGATCCCTATAACGGTAATACACTGCGCGATGCCCGCCATAATATGCATGATGCACAACCACCAGCCGAAGAAGATCAGCCAAAGAACATTTAACAGGGTGCCCCCGGTATTTAGCAGCGTATTTTTACCCTGTGGATTAAGCTCATCGACATGCACGGCTTCATTGCCGTAGGGCACAAAGGAAAGCTTGGTTATTTCCCAGCAGGAGCGAGTCAGCGGCAGAGTGAAAATCAGCACAATGCTTACCAGCGTGGCAAACAACCATGAGAGGGTGGTCAAGAAGCCTCCCAGCACAAAGTTCAGAACATTAAGTACGGTACGCATAGAGACGCTTCCCTGACAGAAAAATAAAGAGTGATTAACCTTAGAAATTATAACGCGTTTTTACTCTGGAGCGTCATTCCATCGGCAGTTAAACTTGAGTCATAATTCCCACATCGGATCGGGCAACGTAATGGAACTCAAATCAACTTCTCTCGGCAAGCATTTGGCACAGCACCCTTATAATCGGGTCAAACTGTTACCTGCCGGCGTTGAGGTCAAAGGCGACCGCCATGAATATCTTATCCCATTCAATCAGTTAATAGCGATTAACTGTAAACGTGGTCTGGTTTGGGGCGAGTTGGAATTCGTTCTTCCTGAAGACAAGGTTGTTCGCCTGCACGGTACAGAATGGGCGGAGACCCAGCGTTTTTTCCACCATCTGAATTCGCTTTGGCTTAACTGGAGCGCGGAGATGAGCGATGTGGCTGCTGAAGTTTTAACCGCTCAACGTGAAGAGATAGCGAGGCGTACCCGAAAAGAGGTGTGGTTCCGGCGAAGTGATATGCAGGCATTACAAGATAATCTGCGTGCAGCTATTTCAGCTCTCCCACTGCCGCATGCCCGACTCGGTGAGTTTGAAAACTGTCGCGAAGCGTGGGCCATATGTAAAGCCTGGCTTGAACAGGGTGAAGAGCGTCGACATCAGCGCAATAACGTTTACACCGAACGGATGCTGGAAAAATATGCTGCTTTCTTTGATCAGGTTGAAAGCTCGCCGCTGAATCCGTCCCAGGCCCGTGCCGTGGTGAATGGAGAGGATTCCCTATTGGTACTGGCTGGGGCCGGTAGCGGCAAAACCTCTGTGCTTGTGGCGCGTGCTGGGTGGTTGCTACAGCGCGGCGAAGCAACAGAGGAGCAAATCCTGCTTTTAGCCTTTGGCCGTCAGGCCGCACAGGAAATGGATGAACGTATAGTCAGCCGCCTTAATACAGAGGCTATTTCCGCCAGGACCTTCCACTCACTGGCGCTGCACATCATTCAGCAAGGGAGTAAAAAAGTTCCTCGAATCAGCGAACTAGAGAGTGATACTACGGCTCGTCATCAGTTGCTGATTGACAGCTGGCAGCAGCAATGCCGGGAAAAAAAAGCGATGGCCAAAGGTTGGCGGCAGTGGCTTAGCGAAGAGCTGGAGTGGGATGTTCCGGAGGGTGAATACTGGCAGGACAAACGCCTGGCGAAGAGGCTTGCCAGCCGGCTCGATCGCTGGCTCGGCCTGATGCGGATGCACGGAGGTTCTCAGGCAGAAATGATAGACAGCGCACCGGAAGAGGTCAGGGAGCTTTTCACTAAGCGTATTAAGCTGATGGCACCGTTGTTAAAAAGCTGGAAGGCTGCTCTTAAAGCCGAGGAGGCGGTTGATTTCTCCGGTCTTATTCATCAGGCAATTAACGTGCTCGAAAAGGGCCGGTTTATCAGCCCATGGAAGCATATCCTTGTCGATGAGTTTCAGGATATCTCCCCCCAGCGGGCCGCCTTACTAGCCGCGTTAAGACGGCAGAACTCCCATACCTCACTTTACGCAGTGGGGGACGACTGGCAGGCTATCTACCGGTTTAGCGGGGCGGAAATGACGCTCACCACGGCATTCAGCCACCATTTTGGGGAAGGCGACAGCTGTGCGCTGGATACCACGTATCGCTTTAACGATCGCATCGGCGAGATTGCGAACGGTTTTGTACAGCAAAACCCGTATCAGCTGCGTAAGCCCCTCAATAGCCTCTCCAAAGGGGACAAAAAAGCAGTGACTCTGCTTGCCGATGACAGGCTCGATGATTTGCTGGACAAACTTAGTGGGTACGCTTTGCCCGAACAGCGAATTTTGGTGCTGGCGCGGTATCACCATTTGCGCCCGGAAAGCCTGGAGAAAGCCTCGACGCGATGGCCTAAGCTCAATATTGATTTTATGACCATCCATGCGAGCAAAGGACAGCAGGCAGACTATGTGATCATTCTTGGTTTACAGGAAGGAAAAGATGGTTTTCCTGCGCCCGCGCGTGAGTCAATCATGGAACAGGCGCTCCTGCCACAGCCGGAGGATTTCCCGGATGCAGAGGAGCGGCGTTTACTTTATGTCGCGCTAACGCGAGCCCGCCATCGGGTCTGGCTTATGTTCAACAAGCAGGAACCTTCTGTCTTTGTTGAGGCACTTAAACGGCTGGGTGTACCTGCGGCTAATCGCCCCTGATTATTTCAGGCGTTCATTCAGGTAGCGTTGGTAATCCGGGATAAGAATATCCACGCTTTCATTGAAGCCCGGTGAATGAATAATAAAATCGGCGGTAGAAAGGTTGGTGGCGACCGGGATATTCCACACGGTCGCCAGGCGCAGCAGGGCCTTAACGTCAGGGTCGTGAGGAACGGCATTGAGCGGGTCCCAGAAGAAAATCAGGACATCAATTTTGCCTTCAGAAATTAAGGCTCCTACCTGCTGGTCTCCCCCCATTGGGCCACTGAGCATGGCGTTGACTTCAAGGCCAGTTGCTCGCTGAATTAAATTACCTGTTGTCCCGGTGGCATAGAGTGTGTGGTTGGCAAGCGTTGCTTTATGACGCTGTACCCACTTCAAAAGCGCGTCCTTACAATGATCGTGGGCAACCAGTGCGATATGTTTTTTTACCGCAAGGGTGCGGGTAGTCAGTTCCATTCTCTTTTCCTGGGTAGTTTTAGGCTGCTAACAGATTACTCAAAGCCCCAGGAGCTGCAAGAGTAGAACGTCAAAAAAGCGAGGTATCTCGAGGCATTGCTATGGATTGGGTGTCTCATTTACCCAGTGTAAAAAACGTGCCCGCGTCGGCTTATCGGCTTGACTGAACCAGTATCTCAGCCGCTGCTCTGTGAGTGCTTCAGATTGTGCAGGTGGAAAGTCGGGATTCACCAGGGAAAATAGTTGCATACTTTCGTTGACCTTGAGGTTCGCGAATCCGGGCATTGACGCTTTTTTCCCTGATTTATTATAGCGCTGAGTTTCTTCTTCATAATCCGTTCCGGTTGGGTCGGGCTTTATCTCCAGAATATCGGTTCGGATGGGAATGGGGTGAGCCTGGCTATCCAGCAGCTTAATTTGAAAAGCGGCTGCCGAATGATTGGGATCTTTTAGCGGCAGAACAATATTGACCTGGTCTATCTCTTTGGTGTCAAAACTGATCACCAGCGGCGGAGATATCGCTGGGGGGCGGTTGCGAGTGCTGAGCGACTTTTTTTCAATTCGCAGAACGAGCTGGTGCGGCCCATTATCTATTTCGATGCTGTCAGCCCCTTTAAGAAGCGAACTGGAAACCCTTTTACCATCCAGGACCAGTAAATCCACGTCGGCGGAAAGACGCAGTGTGGTTCCCCATACCAGGGTTGGTATCATCAATAATAGCCCTGCAAGTGGCAGACCTGCTCTCATTTCACTCTCCCTGGTGAACATGCTGAGTGGATGTTTCAAAATTTTTCCTAAGACCTATTTATTAACATATAGACATATTTTCAGAAATTGCGCGCCTGAGTTTCCAGTAGAAAGATGGCTGGGGGGCGGGCTTTGGCATACACTTCAGACAACATCTTAGGGGGCGCTATGAAACAAAGTGATATCGAAAATATCCTGAAAACTACCCGTACCATTGCTCTGGTGGGGGCCAGCGACAAGCCCGATCGTCCGAGTTATCGGGTGATGGATTACCTGATTAAACAAGGCTATGAGGTTATTCCCGTGTCGCCGAAGGTCGCGGGTAAAACGCTGTTAGGGCAGCAGGGCTATGCCACGCTTGCGGACGTCCCGAAGAAAATTGATATGGTTGATGTGTTCCGTAATTCTGAGGCAGCCTGGGGTGTGGCGCAGGAAGCCATCGCTGTGGGAGCGAAAACACTCTGGATGCAGCTTGGCGTGATTAATGAGCAGGCCGCGGTGTTGGCGCAGAATGCGGGATTAAGCGTTGTGATGGATAAATGCCCGGCGATTGAAATACCTCGTCTTGGGCTGGCGAAATAAGAAAAACCCCGCTTAGGCGGGGTTTTTTATCAGTTACGCAGGCGTGGGGCCTGAAGCTGTTGGCGTATCGAGGCAGCCAGTTCGTCCATCGACGGCTGTTCGGGGTGCTCGTCGTCATCTTCAGAACTGAGCTGAGCTTCGGCGAGATAGGTATGAATCGCCTGGCCATCCTCATCTTCCATGACAACGTGGTACCACGGCGCCGCGCGGAGTGCGCTATTGTCGGCCAGATCGTCTTCCTGCGGCTCATCGAGCGAATACTCGGGGTCAATGTCGACCACTACGCCCAGATAGCCCAGTAAAGAATGGCGAACCTGCTGGCCAATACCGAATTTGCTGGCAATCATAGTCACCTCCCGGGAACATTACTCTGCATACGAATATGCGGGCAATTTCCGCCTTTTCAAGCTACATGACTCGACAGGCAAACCCTTTCAGATACAGCCCTTCCGGGTAGGTTGCGATCACCGGGTGATCGGCCGCCTGACGGAACTGCTCTATAAATTGTACATCACGCCCGGCATCTACGGCGGCATCGGCGATGATTTTCTGGAATAAATCTGTGGTCATCAGCCCGGAGCAAGAGAAGGTCATCAGAATACCGCCTGGATTCAGCAACTGAATCGCTAACATGTTGATGTCTTTATAGCCGCGGCAGGCGCCCGCCAGCTGGTTTTTGTTTTCAACAAATTTAGGTGGGTCCATCACTATAACGTCGAACTTCTCGCCCTGGTCGCGATATTTGCGCAGCAGTTTGAACACGTCATCACGAAGAAACTCGGCTTTGCTGAGATCAAGTTTGTTCAGCTCTACGTTTTTTCTGGCGATATCCAGCGCATCCTGGGAAGTATCCACACTGACCACCTGGCTGCAGTTACCCATCAACGCAGAAACGGCAAAACCACCGGTGTAGGAGAAGCAGTTCAGGACGCGTTTATTATCAACGTAGCGGCGAGTGGCGAAACGGCTGTCTCGCTGATCGAGGTAGTAACCTGTTTTATGCCCGCCCTGAATGTCTACCAGCAGCTTCATGCCGTGTTCTTCAATAGGCAGCAGGGCAGGAGGCAGTTCACCGCTGACCGGCCCCTGAGTCAAAGCCATGCCTTCTTTCTTACGTACGGTTACGTCGGAACGATCGTAAACAGAACATTCAGGGTAGAGAGATTGCAGGGCGGCAACGAGGGCTGGACGCTGATATTCTGCGCCGGCAGACAACAGCTGCAGCACCAGGAAGTTGCCAAAACGATCGATGGTCACGCCCGGTAGGCCGTCAGACTCACCGGCGATCAGACGGTAACTGTCCAGTCCATCACGCTTAGCCAGCCAGTCTCTCCACTGCTGGGCCTGCTGCAGGCGGCGGGTAAAGAAGGCGATATCAATACTTTCAGCCTGATCAAAGGTCCAGACGCGGGCGCGGATTTGTGATTCAGGGGAATATGCCGCGCGGGCTAGCCACTTGCCCTGGCTGTCCACCACATCAACCGTTTCACCGAGACTGGCCTTGCCTTCCAGGCGCGCAACGGCCCCAGAGAAAACCCATGGATGACGGCGCAATAACGACTTCTCACGCCCTTTGGCTAACACTAAACGTACGCTCATAATTTATTTGCTGCTTCGCTAAGAAATGGGCGCCATTTTCCGGTCTGAGGCCGCTAATTGCAATTTATTCGCGTGAAAAGCCTCACTGTGTGGGTTGCTACCAAAGAAAAAGTGGCGCGGTTTGTTAGACTGAGAGCAAGTTTGAGCGTTCAGACAGAGGCAATGATGAGTTCAGAAAAACAGTGCGTGAAGTGTTGGGTACACGGGATGGTCCAGGGCGTGGGTTTTCGTTACAGCACGCAGCGTGAGGGCGAAAAACTGGGCTTAACCGGCTATGCCCGTAACCTGGATGATGGCAGCGTGGAGGTGGTGGCCTGCGGAGAGGCGGAGCAGATTGAAAAGCTGCTGGCGTGGCTAAAAGCCGGCGGGCCACGTAGCGCCAGGGTTGATAAAGTTCTGACTGAACCGCATCAACCCGAACGCGAATGGGTCAACTTTGGTATCCGCTACTAGATACACTTCACCGGTTTTGGCAGGCCAGCGATTTTTGTGGCCTGTTTGGCCGGACCTTTCGGGAACAGGCGATAAAGATAGCGGCTGTTGCCTTTCTCTTCGCCGAACTTGTTTGCCATGGCTTTAACCAGCATGCGAATGGCTGGGGAAGTATTGAACTCCAGATAAAACTCGCGCACAAAGCGAACCACTTCCCAGTGCTCTACCGCCAGGGTAATGCCTTCTTTGGCGGCAATCTCTTCCGCCAGCGGTTCGCTCCACTCCTGGCTATTTTTCAGGTAGCCATCGGCGTCTGTCTCTATTTCTCTGCCTTCAAAGGTCAACATAGTTATCCGCTATTTACGTCAAATCGGGCGAAGTGTAGCAAATTTTCTCTGTGGGCTTAAGGGCGGAATGCGGCAGGATTGAGGGCAAAAAAAAGAGAATGCACAAGGCATTCTCTTTTAGGGGTTACTGCATCAGTTAGTCGCGGCTGGCAAAACCAAGGATGCTCAGCAGGCTAACGAAGATGTTGTAAAGAGAAACATACAGGCTGACGGTCGCGCGGATGTAGTTCGTCTCGCCGCCGCGGATGATGTTGCTGGTCTCAAACAGGATGGCGCCAGAAGAGATCAGGATAAACACCGCGCTGATTGCCAGGTGCAGAGCCGGGAGCTGCAGGAAGATGTTAGCCACCATACCTATCAGCACAACCACCACGCCCGCCATCAGCATGCCGCCGAGGAAGGACATGTCTTTACGGGTAGTCAGCACATAAGCAGAGCAGCTAAAGAAGACAAGTGCGGTACCGCCCAGCGCCAGGCCAATAACATCCCCCATGCCTGCGGACAGATACGCATTCAGCATTGGCCCCAGGATATAGCCCAGGAAGCCGGTAAAGGCGAATGCAGACAGAATGCCCACCGGTTTATCCGCAGTTTTGTAGGTCAGGAACATCAGGCCATACATACCCACCAGCGTCAGAATCAGCCCTGGAGAAGGCAGCATCAATACGGTGCTGGCGGTTGCCGTCAACGCGGAAAATGCCAGCGTTAAACTCAGCAGGAAATAGGTATTACGTAGCACCTTGTGGGTGCTGAGCAGTGACGAACGGTCACGCGAGGAGGTAATAATGCGATCCATTCTAAACTCTCTCTTTTACAGGTGTTTTATGGTCATGAGCATAATGCCCGCCTTTATTAGACAAAAGCCTTTTTACCCATCTTTACCTCGTGCACTTTATCACATTGTACAAAATTAATGCCATAACACCCACTTATAGGTGGCTGAAAAATATTGCTTTATTACCTAAAGCCGACTAAGAGTGTTAGCCGTACCGTCGTTAAATAACATTAATAAGGCGTAGGTCATGAAAGCAAACAACAACACATTTTCAAAATCATTGGTTGCTCTGGGTCTGCTCAGCGCTATTTCCAGCGCATGGGCAGCAGACGTTCCGCCAGGAACCGAGCTTGCAGCCAAACAGGAGCTGGTGCGTAACAACGGCAGTGAGCCGGCATCGCTGGATCCCCATAAAGTGGAGAGCGACGTTGAAAGTAATATCATCGGCGACTTTTTTGACGGCCTGATTCGCGTCAAAAACGATGGCTCTATCGAACCTCATCTGGCTGAAAAATGGGATAACCAGGACAACAAAGTCTGGACGTTCCATCTGCGTCCGGGCATTAAATGGTCCAACGGTGAACCTATCACCGCGCAGGACGTGGTCTGGAGCTGGAAGCGTTTAGTCGATCCTAAAACGGGTTCCCCTTACGCGACTTATCCGGGCACGATGCACATCGAAAATGCCAATGACATTGCTGAAGGTAAAAAGCCGGTCGATAGCCTGGGCGTGAAGGCGCTGGATGCCAACACCGTTCAGGTGACGCTGGACCAGCCAACGTCGGCCTTCCTGCTGATGCTCGGCCACACCTCTATGGTACCGGTGAGCGAAGCTGCAGTAGAAAAATTTGGGGACAAATGGACCCAGCCGGCCAACTTTGTGAGCAGCGGTCCGTATAAGCTGTCGCAGTGGGTGGTGAACGAAAAAGTCGTCGGCGAGCGTAATAAGCAGTACTGGGACGATGCGCATACGGTGATTAATAAGGTGACTTATTTGCCTGTGACTTCGGGTACAGCAGATATAAACCGCTATAAAGCGGGCGAGATTGATATCACCTATACCGTGCCTGAAACGCTTTTCGCCTCACTTAAAAAATCCATTCCGGATCAGGTCCATATCACGCCTTATCTGTCCACTTACTATTATGAATTCAATACCACCAAAGCGCCGTTTAACGACCCACGCGTTCGCCTGGCGCTGAATCTGGCCCTGGATAAAGACATCATCGCCGGTAAGGTGTTAGGGCAGGGGCAAAAGCCCGCGTGGCTGGTTAGCCAGCCTAAAATTGGCGGGATAACACTTAAGCCTGCGGAGTATGGCAGCTGGAGCCACGATAAGCGTGTCGCTGAGGCGAAGAAATTGCTGGCAGAGGCGGGCTTTAACGAGAAGCATCCGCTGCAGTTCAACCTGCTTTATAACACCTCGGAATCGCACCAGCGCATTGCCATTGCGGCTAGTTCAATGTGGAAGAAAAACATCGGCGTTGAAGCGAAGCTTCAAAACCAGGAATGGAAAACCATGCTGGATACCAAACGTACCGGTAATTATGACCTGGTGCGTTACGGCTGGATTGCCGACTACGATGATGCGGCGACCTACCTGAACAACTTCCGTACTGGCGATAGCCAGAACAGTTCCAAATACAGCAATCCTGCCTACGATGAGATTATCGCTAAAGCTTCACAGGCCACTACCCAGGAAGAACGTGCGAAGTACTATCAGCAGGCCGAAGATATTCTTGCGAAAGACGTCCCGACCATCCCTATCTACCACTATGTGAAGGTTCAACTGGTGAAACCTTACGTAGGGGGTTATGCACCGAGCACGCTGGGCAAATATTTAACCCAGGATCTCTACATCAAAAAGCACTGATGCCGACGCTGCCCTCCCCGGAGGGCAGAAAAAGCGGTTTGAAACTGAACATGTTGCTGCTGTTTCAGGCAAATAACACAAATATGATGAAATTTCAGGCGATTGAACAAAATCGTGCTTTACATGAAGTATGGGTATGTTTATAGTTCGCCTCGTTGGAAGTGTGGCCGAGCGGTTGAAGGCACCGGTCTTGAAAACCGGCGACCCGAAAGGGTTCCAGAGTTCGAATCTCTGCGCTTCCGCCAACATTCGAAGGGGTTGCCGAAAGGCAGCCCCTTTTTGTTTTGGGCTGTTTTGGTATCGTGTTGGTATATTCACTTGGTATATTCTTGCCTTCAGCTCCCTCATTCTCCCTCTGTTTTGCTCAATACCGGTGCCGCGAGTGTTGGTGAAATTTTCACTTTGCGGTCATACGTCGTCACCTGACTTTCAGTTTTATGGCCAGAGAAAAGCTGCTTGTCTCTGCTGCTTCCTTCGTAATCTGAAATAGCCTTCGCTTTGATATCGTGAAACGTTCCAGGAACGGTGCGACCCAGCTTTATCGCTGCTGCTTTCTTTGCCTTGTTCCACCAGGTGTTGAACGTTTTCTTATTCATGGCTCCGCCTGATGGCCCGGGAATCAGAAAGCCGGCCGCAGACCTTCCGGACAACTTCTCAATAGCCAGGTCAACCGCCGACCGGAGGCGAGGGGACCACTGCTTGATCTGTTTTTTACCCGTTTTATTTTGCTCAATAAAAATCTCTTCATGCCTGACGTCTGCGATCCGCAGATCCAGTACGTCTCCTTCGCGCGCGGCGCATGTGCTTCAGCTCAGAAGGGGAAATCCCGCCATATTTTTTTCGCCAGGTGTAAAACGTGGCATCGGAGATGCCCAGCTTACGGCAGACTTCGGGCACACTCATACCCAGTTCGGCCTGTTTCAGGGTAAAGACAATCTGTTCGTCGGAAAAACGCTTCTTCATGGGAATGTCCTCATGTGGCTTATGTGACCCTGACCCGAAATCCTGCTCCATTCAGAAACAGAATTCCGGCATGATCTACACTCCCTGAACGGAGGTGGTGCCGATGAAAAAATCACGATTCACCGAAGAACAGATTGTTTTTGCCCTGAAGCAGGCTGAACTGGGGACGTCCGTGCCGGACGTCTGTCGCAAACTGGGCATCTCCGATGCCACGTTCTATACGTGGCGCAAGAAATACGGCGGGATTTCTCCTTCGGAGCTGAAGCACATGCGGCAGCTTGAGGAAGAGAATCTCAGGCTGAAGAAGCTGGTTGCCGATCTGAGCCTCGACAAGGCCATGCTGCAGGATGTACTGGCAAAAAAGACCTGACGCTGGCGCGTCTGCGTGAATGGGTCCGGGACTTGCAGGCACGCTACGGGGCCAGCGAGCGGCAGGTCTGTTTTGCGCTACGGATCAGCCGCAGCTCTTTCCGCTATCGTTCTGTGGCAGCAGACGACAGTGCGCTACGCCTGCGTATCAGGGAGATCACCGAAACCCGGGTCCACTATGGCTACCGCCGGGTTCACGTCATGCTCAGGCGGGAGGGCTGGCGGGATAATCATAAACGCATTTACCGGCTCTACAGTGAGCAGGGGTTGTCCCTGCGTCTCAAACGCCCGCGCCGGAATAAATCGGCACAGCGTCGGCAGCCCCAGCCTCAGGGGTTGTATCCGAATCATATCTGGGGCATGGACTTTGTCTCTGACGCCTTATTTGACGGGCGTCGGTTACGTCTGCTGACGGTAATTGATCTCTACACCCGCGAATGTCTGGGGATCTGCGTGGGCCAGAATCTGCGCTCAACGGAGGTCGCAGAGATGCTGAACACCATTGCGCTCAGACGGTCCTTACCACAATTACTGAAAACCGATAATGGCTCTGAATTTGCAGGGAAAATGCTGGACAAATGGGTATATGAACGAGGGATCCGTATAGACTTCTCACGCCCGGGAACACCGACGGACAATGCCACTGTGGAGTCGTTTAATGGCAGGCTGCGGCAGGAATGTCTGAACGAGAACTGGTTCATGTCCCTGGAGGATGCACGGTGCAAAATCGAGGCCTGGCGCATACACTATAACCAGAGACGTCCCCATTCTGCGCTGGGCTGGATGACGCCATCTGAATTTGCCGAGAAGTCTGTCGGTTGCAAGAATATGCAGCCAACATGAGGCCGGTTATTCCTGATTATGACTGGAGCATATTCGGGGTCAGGGTCATATGAAGACATTACTAACATCGGTGTGTATTAATCAACGGGGAGCAGGTCACAGAAATATCAAAAAGTGCGTGGAACTAAAACGGTTGTGCTTACACAAGAAGCTGCTTGACCCATAACTTAATTACGGGCTTAAACTAAAAAGTAGCTATCTCCTAACATGTCGGCTACTGTACCTCAATTATAATTTATTCATAATCTTGATACTTGTTCATTCAGTGGCAATCTGAGAGGAGGTAACGCCAGAGCATAAGCGGTGAATTTATGACCAGGCGTAGAGGCAACAAACCAGATCTCTAAGAGTAGTACATACATACTTTACAAAATTAAGTATAAAAATCTGATCTACTATCACTCTCTAATATGGTGTTCTATGGAAAATATTGTAACGATAAAGTGTGTTGGCGATTTTCTAAAGGTTGTGAAGGAGTTCTATCCCTCAGAAAAGGGCAAGGATGTTTATTATAGAGGGCAAGGAAACGCAAGTTATGGAATAAATTCGAGTTTAAGTCGTTTGCTTAATGGAGCTAAATTAAATCCGATTAATTTGAGGAGATATAACTTCATTACTGGGGTTATGCATACTGACGATATTTCTAAGTATGGTTTAGCACATGAGCTTTTCGCGGAGTTCAGAGATCAGCATGTTATCTTTCCTGATGTAAACATCATTAATGGTTATAGCATGAATGAAATGGACTACCATGTGACTGCACAGCACTATGGTTTATCGACGAGAGTTATTGACTGGACATATAGTCCTTTGGTTGCATTATACTTTGCTACCGAAAAAGAAAAGCATTGTAACAAGTGTACTAGCGCAGATAATACAATAGATGAAGATGCGGCCGTTTTTGCTCTTTGGAATGAACCTGATAATTCTGTCGTTGAATGTACAAGTGTCAATTTTCTTGAGAGAATTGAAGCGGCTAAGTCTGTTAACAAAAATGTATATGGTTTATGTGAAGCATTCTATCTCGAAAATTACATGGCATACACTAATACAAAGAATTCATATTCAAAATGGGAAGAGATTACCAAAGGGTTTTATAGTTCAATTATGCCCTATATGAATGATTTCGGTGCGGGACGTCTTGTTGAGTTGAACTCTCAAACAAATATATTTGATTTGTATAGTAGAGTGACTTTGCGAAATAAAACTGTGGAAGGGTCTCTCGCAGAACATGTTTTTAATTGGCTTTGTCTATATCTTTCAGATATGAATTCAAATTATAGCAGAAGTCATGATGTAATTGATATCTATAATGATCATATAACAATAATTAAACCATTGCCTATTAATCAGAGGGTGAAGAACCAGCAGGGAGTACTTATGTTTTGTGACAAAATTGAAGGGGGTGTTTTCCCGCCATCAAAATTTGATGAAGATAATACAATTCTTGAAATTGACCATGACTCGTTATCAAAGATACCGAAAAATAGTGGCTTGATTAAAATTGTAATCCCAAAGGATAGTGTGATTGATATTCGAAATGAGTTGGAGATTTACGGTTTCAATAAGAAATTTATTTACCCTGAGATAATGTCGTTCACGGAGGTTTTGCAAGGGGATATTGTTTCAAAACGTAGTATATAAGACTGCACAAATATTCACTTTCCACAAACGGAGACTTAGACTCCGTTTTTTATCCCTGCATAAACACCTCCTCCTATGGAGGTGGCCAAATTCAGTAAACCACTTCACGGTTGAAGTCTCAACCCCAGGTAGATGAATTGCCCGAAGGATAGTTCCAACCGTGGCATGCTGTTCAACTGACTTAGTCAAAATATCAAGATAATGGATATCCAAATAGCCTCCCTCATTGAAATGATAAAACCACTTACTATCAATCGCGGATTCATAGCCATTGATAAAAGTAATTTTCCACAAGGGAGGCGATTCCATGCCAAACATTGCGAGGCGAATTTCATTCCGTTTTATATTATTCATGCAGCTACAAAGCATTTGAACCTCCGAGTGTAAGTACACCCACTTTAGTTCCACGCACTTTTTGAGACTTCCGGGTTTACAGCCATCAGACGGTACTCTTCCTGTAAGTACACCCACCCACGAAAAATTCGGTTGTATTACCGGGTTGATATGTGTTGGCAAGTACCGACCCGAGACTGGAACAGGAAGTATTTACTATGTAAATTGCCAAGCATTTATCAATGCAGTAACAGCTTCTCTTGTTCCTTTGGTTATCTCAAATTGGACAGGGCTACCGGTTTTCTGTTGCAACACCGTTGCTCTGCTTGAAACAGAGCTATCATATGCAACATCAGATACTTTGAGTTTGACCAGAACACAGCCTCGTAGCTTACTGTCCAAGGCCATATTGAATAGAGCTAAATCACGCGTTTTACCTTCCAGTTCAAGCCGGATTCGGATCCCCCAGATATGAGATATCTGAAGTGGTCTTTTTTGGCCGATGATACGGTCTTTGTTCCACGGTGACGTCTTCATACTCAAATCTCCTGCAATGTGGGAGATTTGAGTATGGTTGTCCATTATGAGCGATCTACGGACACAGAGGACCCTATGGAGGGAGTTATTAATCAAAAAAGCTATGGTTAATTACTACAAGGCGACGACCGAACATGCTCAAAGTGAGGCACCATTTAAAGGATAAAAGTCAGGCATTGCATAAGCGATTAAGTTTTAGGATTAAAAGAAGATGCAAGCTTCTCTGCGACTTGTAAGGGAAGGTTAGATGAGACTGAAAGAATATCCTGCATGGTCGCATCGCCAAAATGACCACTTAAGCTTCTGATGTGTTTTGCCCGACTAAACAGATCTCCATCAATCCTTGAGAATAATGTGTTGGCTATTTTGTATTTTTTTACATGCACCTTTTTGTTCTGATTTCCAGTTGATCGTGAAACAGCGAGAGAAAAGTTAACAGCTAGTCCTTCTTCGAACCAAGTTGCACCTTTACCGACAGGATAGCCCGGACGGGGATCCAAGAGATGAACCGTCTCGTGCGCGAGTTCATAGATAGCTGTAGGCCAATATCCAGCAGCATTGAAACTGAGCTCCGCATACCCACCATCCAGAGGCAGAGTGTTACGTACATGCGGACCATCAGCGACGAACGTAGGTTGAAGAAGATTTTTGTGTGGATTTCTTGGCCCAAAAAGCTCCTGAGCGCATTCATCGAGCTTTATCTGTAACTCCCACATTTCTTGTGGCGATTCATCTGGTCTTTTTTTGGGAGAAGTAAAGTCTATATTCAGATACATTTTAAACCCTTCAGGGGTTGGATATCTTAGAAGAAAAGAATAAATCACTCTGTATCAGAACAGGGGCTTTACTCTCAGGATTTTTATTATCTATTCTTACACGAGGGTGATACTTTCCATTTCACACTCTATTTTCTTCCTGAATTGGTTCAGTTTGTTTAATGTCGTAATCTGGCCTTTTTTTGCATTAATCAGGTGGCCAAGAATTTCCAGACTTAGTCGATATGACATGTGAACAATAGAGTTAGATGTCAGGCCCGCGCCGATGTTTGATTTAACATATATTACATTATCCATTGAAAAGAAAGTAAAGTTCCCATATTTTTTAACAATGCTGCAGGTCATATCACCAATCACCAATTCTGATATGTTTTCTGATGCGCTGTTATAGTCAGCCTCTAACAGTTTCTTGATGGTTTTATTCTTAAATAAATACTCACTCTCATTGGTAAATAACAGGAAATGACTCTTAATGAATTCTTCTCGGGTTGAGCGTATCTTAAGGTAGAATCCGCGTAGTCGACCATTATGTTTAATATGGTTATTGATTTCAAAAAGTACATCGTAACGGCCGCTTATAATAAATTCTAAATATTTATCGAAATGTTCACTGCATTTTTTGCGATGCGCCTTTTTAAAATTATCATCCCCTTGGGTTAGCTCTCCAATCCTGAAGTTTCTGAAGATTTCTTTTTTTCTTTGCTCTAAGTTAGATTCATCGAGACCTCTGAATTCGACTTTTTTGGGCTCATCAATAATTGTACTAATAAGCGAGTAAATAACATTGGAATAATAAAATTCAACTAAGGTGGCTGTTGCTGTTACTAATGTGTCCAATGAGAAATAAGTGTCATGATCTAAATCATTTACGTGTGTATCTGTTTTTAATTTTTCTCTGAATTTCTCAGCACACCAAATTACTTTCTCGAGTTGATACTCCAGAGAAAGTTCATACTCTACTTTAGCTAGACTTGTTCCAATCCTTGGTTCATACCCAGGGAGTAACATATTAATCACCAGACCTTATCATTTTTATTAACAATTCACTGAATTAGAGCGATCCCCTCAGGCCAGTTAATATTTTTGAAGGAAAGCACGCTATCGGCTGATTGCCCTCATTAAAAGAGACTGGGTCAGGCAGGTCTGGAAATGCCAGTCGAACCGCCAGGAGAGTTTCAGTGAGAAAATTACAGAATATTTTTCTAATTTAATGATTTCTATAATGAAATGCATAAAATTAGCTAAATGATGCTGTGAGCCCATTCCATTCATGATGAAATATCCTGTTCCCTGATTATTTACGATATGCAGAACTATAACGGCCGATAACACTAAAACTTTAGTCAGAATAGGTGTTGAGCATTGCCTGAATAGACAGCCAATAGCGTGTCAGGTTATCAGGTTCTACTTCTGAATCGCTACGGACAAAGACCTGCTCCCTGTTGTTCAACACATGCTGTTGTTAACTTCTTCCGCTTCTGGCACTCAGCAGACAAGCACGTGAAGCTGAAGGTCTGCTGAGAGCGAATAGCGGAAGTTCGCAATTCTTTTCACAGCCACTTAAAGCACAATTTGCAATACGAAGTGTTGTAAGACACCAATACTTTTTAGTTTAACCAGAAGACAGCCCTGTAGCATCCTTTCCCAAGTAATCTTGAGCAGAGCCAGATCGCGTGCTTTACCATACAATTTAAGTCTACCCCGGAAACTTTTCCGGGGTTAGGTAGGGCTGCTGGCCCTGTCCCCAAATCCTGCTCCATCAAGAAACAGAATTCCGGCATGGTATTTACTTTCTCCACCGTTCTATGACCTTTTCGAAAGCCACATCGCGCCATAGCGATTGCCACTCATTATGAACTTTAACGCTTTGGGAGTGCGGTTCTGGCACCGGCAATGGCATTTTGATAACTGCAGGCAGTAATACCGCATCACCCACTACCACGCACTCACCGGGAGCAAGGTTTGGTAAAATCTCTGTGATACCATTGGAATTGTCAGGAAATAGTCGTCGCACATAAGACTGATCGGCATCATTTGTCAGACGTAGCGAGATGAAGTTGTTGCATTGAGCAAAAATAGTTTCAGAGACCTCTGAGGGACGTTGACTTACTACCATCAGGCTCAAGCCATATTTTCTGCCTTCTTTTGCTATGCGTTCAATAGATTTCCTTGATGCCCGATAAGATGCGTGTCCGTCCCTAGGTACATAGTTGTGTGCCTCTTCACAAACCAACATCACCGGGATGTCATTAAGCTTGCCGATGGCATGTTGCAGCTTTGAATAATGGAAGCAAAAGTCGAAAATCAGGCGAGAGATCAGACTGACTGTAACGCTGAGAACTTCAAATGGCACACCGCTTAAATCGATGACAGTCACGTTTGATTTATCCAGATAGCCAATGAATTGTTTCATCAACGTCTCAAAGTCGTCTGTAACATGTGCATTTCCGTCAGTTTTCTTGGCATTCAAAAGAAATCGCAGCCGTTTATCTGTAAGTTTTGATTCCAGCCGCGAAGCAAACCTGTTGAACTCACCACTGAAAGGACCGACGGTTGCCTTAGTTGCTACCGCAGACGAGGTAGCGATAAAGTCTTGAATTTTTTCGAAATAAATCGTTCGATCTGTGACTAGAACTCCACTAGCCAGCTTTGGTTTATCTTCCCCCACCAGTCGACCAATCACTTCTCGATTCAGGTTTTCTATGTAGTTGTATACCTCTTTAATCGAGAAATATACAGGCGTGTCATACGTAACTTCCGTAATGGTCGGATTATGCTTTTCTTTATTCAATACAACGGCATGCTTGAATTGGCTAACCTGATTATGAGAGTTGTTCTCATTACTTTCGATGAACATGCTTTCAAGTTCTTCAGAGTTCATTAGCCAGTAGGGCAGTTGTAAGGTATCAATATCTAGCCGGGTGAGAGTGAACGATTCCTCTTCTTGCAAACTGAATGCGGCAGAATATTCATCGTGAATATCGAATATCACCACATGCGAGTTATTCTGCCGATCTTTATGGCTGTTTTTACACTCAGCAATTCCAACAATCCTCTGCAAAACGCTCGCAACTGTGCATGACTTACCAGAACCCGTGGAACCTACGATAGCAATGTGTTTACTGAAGAATCTGTTACCGCTGATCATGAGGTCGGTATCTTTATTCATGGAAAGCTTGCCGAGAGGGAAGTCGTGCTCACTATCCGCTGAAAAAATTTTGTCTAAGGTGTCATTTTCAGCAATGAATGCATGTTCAGTTGGGACCGGCAGCAGCAGACTACTACGGTCAAAATTATTATCATCCATCAGCGTTCCGATAGCCTGACACTCAATCTGGAAGCTCCAGGCTGGCTTGCCTTCTGGATCAGTGGTGTTAGTACCTTTGATATTACGGATGGTGGCAATTGTAAAATCGTGATTACCTTGGGCAATTTTCAGAAAGCGCCCAACCTGAAGGTTCTCTTTATTAGTTTCAAACGTCTCAAGACTATCTACTGCAACGATGACAGCCTCTGGCGCGCACGACAGTACAGCTCCAATTTTAGTAGCCATTACTGATCCCCATCATATATTTAACTTCATCAAATTTTTCGGCACCCAAAGCCTCAAGATTTACATCCCGAAGATCCAACTCTGTCACATCTCCATCTCCGATTACAAAAAAATCATCCGCCTTAATTTTGGGATGAAGGTTTCTGTAATCGTCCCAGCGAATAAAGCGAAGAACAAATTCTTTTTTATCTCGTGTAACAATAGGTTCACTGAAAAACTTTTTTTCGGAGAAAGAGTTAACATGGCGTCCAATATTTGGGATCACATCCTTGTTGTATAAGCGTTCTGCAATATCATCAAATTCAGACTGAGGAACATCCAATATAAAAATGGGAGTGTGGGTATGAGCCTGTTTAAAATGATATTTATCAATAAAGGATTTTATAAAAAGGACTATTTGGTTATCGAACTCCTCAAGGAGTTCAGGGAATACTACTAAGAAACGCAGGCGTGCATTTAAATTTAGATTTTCTTTCAGTTGCTTTCGTCGGGAATCCAAAACCTTCTGTCGTGTTTTTAATGCAAGGGTCCATTGTGAAATAGCTGTAGATCTAATTCGACGCAATTCTTCCAGAAATAATTTTTTGGTGATTTTCCTCAATTTTTCATCATGTTTGATACTTAGCTCACCAATTATTTGAATGGCATTAGGATAAAATAACGCTTCAACCTCACTCTTACTGAATCCCAAAGCGATAAGAAGTTTAGTGTTCTCCTCCATCAAGTCGTCATACTTTGGTGTAATCGTGATGGAGAATACTTCAAGAAACTTTTTAATATCGACACCTTTGGCATCAGCTATAAGTGTTTTTAAGTTTTGATTACTTGAATTCAGAGCACCTTTAAGCTCAACATCGGTTATAGTTACCGTGGGGCTGTTTGGGAAGTGTGCGAAGAGATGATATTTTATTTTTGCAGTTGGATTTGACTTAAAGTGTTTCATCATCTGAAGCAAAGGGTCATAAAGTATGCTTATGGAATACTTAGACTGCGCCTCATGGTATTTACATTGTATGGCTTTAGTACCTGTAAATGTTGCCACCTCAATATCTTCTACAATTCCTTCAATTGTAATTTCCGCCTCGTCTGCCGCTTTAAGCAGTTCAGAGAGCGTCATATTGAACTGATACAGGAACCCTTGGATGGTGTAATCGGCCGAACGTCCCATTTTGACCTCAGTATGTAACAACGTCAGATGCTAGCTGCACTTTCACATTGCGTTACACTATAATCTGACAACTCAGATTTCGCTAGCTTGACTTTAATAATACTCATGAAGCTGCCAGATCTAGTGCTCTGAACAATAGCAATTTTAGCGCTGTCGTTTAAGACTCCATCGTACTCAGGGTTTGCCATCGCGGGTACCACCATAGAAGTAGATTAAGATAAGCTTCAGCGGGACTGCTCCCAGTTAATCAAAGCAGTTGATATCAGCAACGTCTGCTACTGGCACTTAGCTGACCTTGGAGGAAAGCTCAATCCCGCGTATCGCGGAATAGCGAGCATTTTGAAGACTATTAATCAAAAATTCCTTGATAACAAAAAAAGCAGGATCGGCAAAGGCGATCCTCCTTGTTTGTTATCCACCTAATGGAGAAACGTAATCTGCCCAGGCTTGCATCAGAGGGCGTCGCTGCTCCAGTAAGTCAGCTCGATGATACGCAGCTTCAACCTTATTCTGGACAGTATGCGCCAAAGCACGTTCTGCAAGATCGCGGGGATAGCCATGTTCACTACACCAGTCACGAAAGCTTGAACGAAATCCATGCGCTGTTGCAACCCGGTCTGGAACGTCATTTTTCGCTTTAACTCTGCGGAGAAAAACAGTCAACGCCATGTCCGACAGAACGATCTGTTTACGTGGCGAGGGGAAAACCAGTTCCTTATGCAGACCTCGCATATTTTCGATTATTGCCATTGCCTGCTTTGACAGCGGTACTCGATGCATAAGCCCTGCTTTCATTTTTCTGCAGGAATAGTCCAGACAGCATTTTTGAAGTCAACCTCAGACCATCTCATGGCTCGGGCCTCTCCTGAGCGACAGGCAGTAAGAATGACAAAACTCAGCAATGTTTTGCTGACATTGTAGGGTTCATCGTGTCGGATATGGGTAGCCAGAAAAAGAGGGATGCTCTTCCATGGCATGGCTGGTTGATGAACCCTTCTGAGTGCTCCACTCGGCTGTTGAGGTAACAAATGCCCAACGACATCCACTGGGTTGGCAGTGCAGAAGCCATGGGCCCAGCCCCATGCAAGTACCGTATGAATACGCTGCTTCGTTCTTTTCGCCGTTTCAGGATGAGACAGCCAGACAGGACGGAGAACCGCTGCAACGTTTGCTGCCGTTATATTGTTAAGCAGTATCGACCCGATATGCTGAAAAGCATGCTTCTCAAGAGTGGTTAGCCATTGCTTGCCATGCTTCTCATTTTTCCACCCGGACTTCAGTTCAGCATGGACTGTGCGTGCAGCTTCCTCAAAAGTAGGGATCACTATCTTCTCGGCATGTAGTAATTCGAGAGGGGCGACACCGGAGGCTATTTGTTCTCGCATCTCATTTGCTATTTTACCGGCTTCCGCAATGCTGATTTCAGGATAGATGCCCAGACCTGCATTGCGACGCTTTTGCGTTTGCGGGCTTACAAAACGTAGCACCCATTTGCCCTTGCCACGTTTTGAGGAGGGATGCAGAGTGAGCCCTGTGACAATGCCGTGAGGGATGGGTTTATCATCTGGTTTTAAGTTACGTGCTTTGGTATCGGTAATTACAGCCATGGTTTTACCTGCAAATTCAGTATGCCATTGGGTATGCCATCGGAAGTGGCTTTCAGTGGATGTGATTGAACAGCTTTATATGAGGATTGTAAATAACTCGCTGATATTGAAGGGTTAATTAGATTGTATTGGACTGAATTAGTTTTGTAGAAAGCAGTCTGCGCTTCCGCCAACATTCGAAGGGGTTGCTGAAAAGCAGCCCCTTTTTGCTTTGGGCTGTTTTGGTATCGTGTTGGTATATTCTTGCCCTCCGCTACCCTATTTACTCTCCTTTTTGCTCAATAAAAATCCCTTCATGCCTGACGTCTGCTATCCGCAGATCCAGGACGTTACCCTCACGTGTGGCGGAAAGATATGGCATCTCTAGGGCCATCTGAATCTCTGGGACAGCGCATTCGTACACAGCAAGGTAATCTTCATCTGTGTATTTGCTCAAACGTTACCGGAAGAAAATTCCTCAAGTGAGAAATTAATAAAAGCCCGAATTTTGGGTGTCATTCTTTTATTCCTGAGATATAACAGCCATACCTGCCTTTCTCTTATCTGCCATCCCTGAAACAGACGTACCAGTCTCCCCGAGATTATGTCCTCCGACAGAAGTATTTCTGGCTGCATAACAATTCCAAGTCCTGACCGGGCCGCCATCCGCAGCGCCTGCCCATTGTTAACAGTCAGTTTGCTCTCTACAGGAATTTCAACTTTCTCTTCACCTCGGCTCAGCTTCCATGGTGAACGGGATGACGTAGAGAGAGAAAGCAGTTGGTGCCCGAAAAGTTCAGAAGGATGTTCAGGGGTTCCATATACATTCAGGTAGTCCGGTGATGCACAAACTGCCATGCGATATGGCATTAATGGTCTGCCAATCATACTGCTGTCATCAAGTTCCCCAATCCTGAAAGCAATGTCTATCCCTTCATCAACCAGATCAATGACGCTGTCAGTCAGAGTAATCTCGATTTCAACATCCGGTGCCATTTTCCTGTAACGCTGCAGTGCGGGTATGAGACATTCTGTGCCGAAAGATACCGCAGCGGTTAGCCTCAGTTTTCCACCAAAGGAATGCTGCAATCCCTCTGCCTGTGTTTCGGATATAGCAACTCTTTCCAGTATGTCATGGCACTGTTCAAGATAACTGCTCCCGAAATCGGTCAGCTTCTGCCTGCGCGTTGTCCGATTCAGCAGCCGCATTCCCAGCCGATCTTCCAGTGCCGCTATATGCTGGCCCACCATTGCCGGGGTAATGTGCAGCTTTCTTGAAGCAGCACTCATTGATCCGGCTTTGGCCACTTCGGCAAAAACAGTCATCGCCCGGAAAAGATCCATTCGATACCTTTACTTTAAAGTTATTAAATTTATAGGCCAATTATCTTTAAAAAAGTATTTTATTACCATCCCTGATGCGCTTCACTACATCCGGAGAAATTATGAATAAATTACGTTTCGTGGACAAAACTGTTGTTGTTACAGGAGCCGGTAGCGGCATGGGACGGGCGGCGGCAATAAGGCTCGCATCAGAAGGTGCAAAGGTAATGCTCCTTGGCCGACAGTCGGGGATACTCGAAGACGTACGGGATGAAATAAATCATACCGGTGGTTTTGCTGAGGTTTTCCCCTGTGATATCAGAAATGAAAGCCAGGTTAAAGAGACCTTTACACAGATGGGTTCTGTTTTCCGGCATGTGGATGCTTTGTTTGCGAATGCAGGATATCTGGGCGGTTTTAAACCACTGGGTGAAGCCGATGTAGCAGATTTCAGTGAGCCACTGGAAACTAATCTCAAAGGAACATTTCTGACAATCCGTCATTGTCTGCCCCTGATAAATAAAGGCGCTATTCTGATCAATGCTTCCTGGACCACGGGGGGTGTAATGCCCGGAGCCGGGATTTACGCAGCAACTAAATCAGCGTTGCTTGCAATAATGCGTACGCTAGCCGTGGAATGTGGCCCCCGGGGCATAAGAGTTAATGCTGTTAGCCCCGGGGTCATTCTCACGCCAATGGCAGCATCAGCATTACCCAAAGATACAGTTAATGCACTCGCTTCACGCTCATTGTTACAGCGCAATGGTGTTCCTGATGACATTTCCGGCACAGTGGCATGGCTACTTTCTGATGATGCCAGCTATGTTACAGGACAGGAAATTATGGTCGATGGCGGTTTTAACATAGGTGGAATGAGGCAATAGATTTTAAATCAAGGCCATGTGATTAAGATCATTTTTATCACATGGTCGCTGGTGATCACTCCGATTTCTCCCCCGGGGGCGGGATAACGCGTCGAAAGTGCCGATTTTGTTCATCACCCCCGTACACCTTTAGCCTTCCTGTAAGTTCCTGGCGACATCTTAAAGCTGCGGGTAAAAAGTCGGTTAAAACTCTGCTGCGAATCAAATCCGTACTTTACCGAAATATCGACGATTCGCTCTTGGGTGTTTTTGAGATCTTGTGCCGCCAGCTGTAATTTTCTGATTCTGATGTAACGGCCTATGCTTTCGCCTTTATAATATAAAAAAATTCTCTGGAAGTGCCATTTGGAATAACCAGAATAGCGAGCAACATCCTCTATTCGTAATCGTCGGTGAATATTGTTATCGATCCACCCGGAGATGGTTTCAATGACTTTGGCGGAAATTTTCATGCTCTTATCTCTCTCTGTTAGTAAATGATTATTTATGCGTTGAACGCAGCAGTAGCGACCTAATGAAATTTCTAAGATGGCAGGATAAAAAATAATGATTAAGATTTTTTGTTTTATCTGTATTACAACGTTTGATGTTGTTTTTATATAAGGGTGATTTAGTGTGATGTTTTGAATGTATGCTTTTAACGTGGGTATTATTACAGGCGTTAAAATCACCCTTTGCATACAGGCACGCTTTAATATCATGGATTCCCGTTGAGGAGGGGAATGCCACGAAGATGAAAATCACAATAAGTGCGATCTTCATAATTGAACTTCGGCCTGCTGTTTTAATGAATACACGATGGCATAAGCGATCAGAAAGTATAATTGATGGCAAGCGTGCCGCTTGTGCCGTCTTTTCTCATAACGATGGGGCTGTTGGAAGCCTTTTTATCAAGCCAGGCATAGCTCAGATTAAACAAGCCTCCCCAGTGCTCGCTGAACTGGTGGGTCAGCGTCAGGTTGGTTTCCGTGCCGTAAAACCCGCCGGCGCTGCTGTAGCGCGAGAAGCCTGAACGGCTGTGCTGCTGTTCATTGACCCCATACCAGGTATTCATGTAACGAGCATCACCGAATAACGCGCTGGCTTGAAATGTCAGCGTATTATCTTCGTTCATAATAGGAATATAATTAATTGATGTGGAATAAGATACGCCCTGGCCATCGTTTAACGGCAGCGTTGTTTTACCTTCAAAAACCAGCCAGGGGGCGGCTGCCCATCCCAAAGCTATACCCGAATTGACCGTGGAAGAAATATCCCCCATACCTTTAAGTTTATTTGAGCCTTTTCGCCAACCTGAATTTTTATCCGTGCGGCCTGAATCGTAGCCTAATGTTGGCTCTAAATATAAGCCATTATCGCTTTGAAGGTGAATGCCAAGCCCATTCATGGAATCAAAAAAGATATTGCTCTTCTGAATATGTATCAGTGGAATAACACTGGTGCTTTGTTCATTAGCTCCGCTGTATCGCGGCGAGGATATAGCACCAAGGCCAAAGGTTGTCACAGTTTCATCAGAATTAAATTCGCTTGCATACGCAGATGAAATACCGGAGATTATCAGCGGCGTGATTAGGTATTTTATGCTTTTCTTCGTTAACATTATGATTCTCATCGTCAGGTGTTTATATTTTTGTGCATACTTAACTCAGTCAGTAAAAGGATTATGCTGGGGGCTTATCAATGAACAACCAGGGATTTGTGAAGAAACTGTCAAGGTAACATTTAATGAAAAATAAACGGGTCCTGGTGATTGAAGACGACGCCGACGCGGCAAATGTGTTAGAGGCCTATCTTAAACGCGAAGGCTATAGCGTTTCGGTGGCAGGGGATGGCCTGGCGGGTATGAATACGGTGGTCACCTGGAAGCCCGATCTTATTTTGCTGGACGTCATGCTCCCCGGGATGAACGGCACGGAAATTCTTGCGGCCGTCAGGCGAAAGGGCAATACCCCGGTCATCATGATCACCGCCATGGGCGAGCCTTATGACAAGATCGGCGCTTTGCGCTACGGCGCCGATGACTATGTGGTCAAGCCTTACAATCCCGGCGAAGTCATGGCCAGGGTGCAGGCTGTGCTCAGGCGCAGCCAGGCCAACCAACTCCCCGCAGAAGATATTTTACGTTGGGGTGCACTGGAGGTTGATGTTACCAATATGGTGGCACAGGCTTTACCTGAGGGAGCTCCCCCGTTACGCCTGGATTTAACGCTAACCGAGTTTTCTATTTTGAAAACGCTAATGCGTGCTCCGACGAGGCCGCTCAGCCGCCAGTTTTTGCTCGAAGAGTGCCTCCCGGAAAGCGACGCTCTGGAGCGAGTGGTGGACACGCATGTCTATAACTTAAGGAAAAAGCTTGAGGCAGCGGGAATCGATAATCTCATTCTGAACGTGCGCGGCATTGGCTACAGGTTCTGCAAACCATGAACAACAAAAAGAGCAAATCGCTCCTGGTGTGGATATCGATTCGTATCATCGTGGTGGCCGTCAGCGTCCTGTTTTTCATCGTGCTGGCGATGTGGAGCATCTATGCGGTGCAGTATTACTGGGTTGTGCACCACATGTCGCCTGCCGCTTACCAGGAGTTTCTGACGCTGCGGGCGAACCCTGATTTAGACATTGTTCGTTTCCATCAAATTGTGGACGCTCGCTGGGGAATTGAATACAGCACGCCTTCCATCAGCTCTCTCAACTGGGGCTGGCTGTTCATCTTTATTTCGATGGCGACCCCGTTTGTGATTGTCAGCTGTTTACGAGCCACGCGCCCGCTTGCCGCGCAGTTTCGCAGCCTGACGGACGTCGCGGAGATAGTGGCCCAGGGGGATTTCAATCAACAGGCGAAACGTGTAGATGAATGCCCGGCGGAGGTGACTCGCTTTGCCAGCAATTTCAATAAAATGATCAGCCAGCTGGCGCTGTACGAGCGGGAACTGAAGGCCGCGCACGTAGCGGCTGCACATGAACTACGTTCACCGCTCACCGCCGCGATGGGACGACTGCAGGGCATGATCGATCATGTGTTTCCGGCGGATGAAAAACAGCTGAATATGGTGATGACCCAGCTAAAAAACCTCAGTCACCTGACCGATGATTTGCATTTCCTTTCCCTGGCGAGCGCGGGGCAGCTCTCGCTCCAGCACGGCGTATTCTCGCTTTCTGAAGTCCTGAACGAGCGGCTAGCATGGCTAAAACCCCAGCTGGAAGCGGCCGGGATGTCGGTCGCCGTTGAGGCGGAGGATGAATTCTATTACTCAGGGGATGAAGCTCGCCTGGGGCAGGTCTTCACCATTATCATTGAGAACATGCTTCGCTATTGCAGCAGGGGCGATCGCATGTCTATTTGTTTTAGCCATCTTGACCAGCGCATTGAAATCCAGTTTCTTGATACCGGGCCGGGCGTCGCCGGGGATTATCTGCCTCATATTTTTGAGCGTTTCACCCGTGGAGAACGTTCGCGGGCAAGAGATTCAGGCGGTAGCGGGCTTGGGCTTTCTATTGCCAGAGAAATCTGCCACGCGCACCACGGGGATATCCGCGCCAGTTTGCCTGCTGAGGGCGGGTTGCTGATGACGATAAATTTGCCCGTGCCGCTCAGCGAAGATGAAACCTGACTTACTCGTACCACGCCGGTGCCAGGGTAAACTGCAGCTATGCGTCGGGATGCTGTGCTGCGTCCCATCGACCCCAAAATATAAACTGTCCGATTTTTTAAATTTAGAGGATGAGCATTTTTCACTAATACCACGATAATTGATAGGTTATATGAAAAGCGTTTTTAGAATGCTTGTGCTATAACACCTGAAATTATTAACTACTGAGTTATGGATGAACAGAAAAGTATATTTACTGGCAGCTACTCTTTTGATTGGATGCCAGGGGAATGACCAACAATCACAAAAACAGAAACAAGAATTTCGTGTGGTAAACAGCTGGGCAAATGACTTTATAAACGCTGTAATGGGGGACTTTTCTGACATTAACGAGTATGCGGGACGTTCATGCACAATACGTGTTCATCAGCCTAAAGGATCTCACAAAATCACTGGAATGCGTGTAGTCGAAGGTGACACTAGATTGTGTATTGCGGCAACCAAAGCGATACAGGCAGCCAGTGACAAAGGCGTATTACCTCTTACGCCGGGTCCTGTGGGCGAGGAGTTCCCATTGGATATCAACCCATAGAAGTTATTTATTCAGGCATGGTAAAGGGACGACGTATTATGGATAAAATATTATTGTTTTTTATTGTATGACAATATGGAGTCATGACACTGTGCAATATTTACAAGCGCTGATTAAACGCTAAAAACGCCAGCAGAATCACTGGCGTTTTACCTATGCCAGGCTCTCAGGCCACAAACGCGGGGGGATCAAACGCGGTAATCGGCGGGAGAGCTTCTTGCCAAAGCTCGATTTCTACCCGGCAGCTTTGGGCGCTGCAACCCTGACCCAGGCGCGAAGAGCCGCGATCCTCCGTCAACACATTCGGATTGCCGTGTTTATCTAAAGAGCCCGGCGTGGAAGGATCCATCGGGTCATACCAGGCCCCGGTTGAGATCTGAACCACCCCCGGCAGGATCTGATCGCTGATATGAACACCGGCCAGAATGGCCCCCCGGCCATTAAAGACTTTGACCACTTCCCCTTCCTGGATCCCGCGTTTGTGCGCATCAGTCGGATGCATCCACAGCGGCTCTCGCCCCTGAATTTTAGTGGCCCGGCTCACGCTGCCGTGGTCGTACTGGCTGTGGAGCCGGGTGCGTGGCTGGCTGGAAAGCAGGTGCAAAGGCCATTGCCTGGCCTGCAGTTGCTGATAAGCGGCCTCTTCTTCATCCCAGAAGGGAAAGCCCGGACACTCCCGGTAGCCGAACCCGGCCACGGTTTCTGAATAAAGCTCAATTTTTCCCGACGGCGTGGACAGCGGGAACTGTTGCGGATCTGCTCGGAAATCGGCCAGAAAAACTTGTGGCTTAGCGGGCGGCGTGAACTCCAGCTTTCCCTTCTCCCAGAAGGCGTCAAAAGTGGGAAGCTCTACGCCGTCTTCCTGCGCTCTCTCCCGTGAAGATTCATACAGATGCGGCAACCAGTCGGCGGCGGTCCGCCCTTCGCTGAAGGCCTCGTAAAAGCCCAGTTTTTTCGCGAGCGCGCAGAAAATGGTGTAGTCATCCTGTGCTTCCGCGAGGGCCGGGATCTGCTGGCGCATGGCAATCATAAAGCCATCATGGCTGCCGCTGCCGATATCGTCGCGCTCAAGAGATGTTGTCACCGGCAACACAATGTCGGAAAACTTCGCCTGCGCCGTCCAGTACTGCTCGTGGGCAACGATGGTTTCCGGCCGACGCCAGGCTTCAACGAGGCGGTTAAGATCCTGATGATGATGGAAAGCGTTGCCGCCAGCCCAATAGACGAGGCGAATATCGGGGTAGTGGCAGAGCTTGCCATCAAATTCATATTCACCCCCGGGATGTAACAACATGTCCGACAGGCGAGCCACGGGAATAGCCGTTTTTATCTTGTTTTCTCCTGCGGGAAGGCGAGGCCCGGAAAAAGGCACGCGCGCAGCACCTGCAAGGTTGGTACAGGCATAGCCGAAAGCCAAACCTCCACCAGGCGTGCCTATCTGCCCGAGAAGAGAAGTCAGCGCCACAGTTGCCCAGTACGCCTGTTCCCCCTGGCGAGCACGCTGAATGGACCAGGAAATATTGATCATCGTGCGCTTGCCCGCCATGGTACGCGCGAGCGTTAAGATTTGTTCGGCATCAATGCCGGTGATATCTGCCGCCCAGTCAGCGGTTTTAGGCACGCCGTCGTGCTCGCCGAAAAGATAACGGCGCAGCTGCTCGAAGCCGACGGTATGGCTGCTGATAAAGGCCATATCGTGCAGAGACTCCGCAATCAGCGTATGGCAAAGCGCCAGCAGCAGTGCGGTATCGGTGCCGGGGCGAATCGCCAGCCAACGGGCGTTTTCTACGGCGCTGAGATCGTTTTGTACCGGGCTGATGTTCACGAACTGCACGCCATTTTGCGCCAGACGTTCAAGCCAGTGCTTCAGCATGTGGTCGTTTGCGCCGCCGCCGTTGACCTGAGCATTTCTGAGCGGCAATCCGCCGATGGCCACAAACATCTCACAATGTTCTGCCAGCACGGAGAAATGGGTGTGTTGTTTATGCAGGGGGCTCAGCGGGCCAAGAATATGTGGCAGAATTCTTTCTCCAGCCGCGCTGCTGTAGGTATTGGTACTGGCGGTGTAGCCGCCAAAACCTTTAAGAAAACGATGCAGCTGGCTTTGGGCATGGTGAAAGCGCCCGGCGCTGGCCCAGCCGTAAGAGCCGCCAAAAATCGCTTCGTTGCCACATCGCTCCTGCACCGAGCGGAGATCCCGCGCTAGCAGATCCAACGCCTGTTCCCAGCTCACCTCAACAAACGGCTCCTTGCCCCGGCCTTCACGAGATGCCGGGCCGTTTTGCAGGTAGCCGAGACGAACCGCCGGGCGACGAATTCGGGTATTCCCGGTGACGGCGTCCGCCAGAGACTGGCCGATGCGGGAAGGATTTTTGTCCCACGAGACGGGAGAAACGGCGGCGATACGCTCGCCCTCGGTGGTGACCTGGTAGGTTCCCCAGTGCATTACCGCCAGCTGATGTTCCGCTTTCATGCTTATACCATGCGTTTTCAATAGGGCTGATGCGGCATCATACGGGGAGGTGGGAACAAAGAGGAAATTCATCCGGCGATGAAAAATAAGGCAAATTGGTCGAACTTTAGCGAATACTGTTTCATTTATATTAGTCGACAGAATTTATAATTAAATGACGAGAATATATCATCGTTTAATTTTATTTTAAGGGGTTTGGTTTTTACTCTAAAAATAATTAACCCGCGATTTTAATGTGGTTGAATTATTTTCTTGTTGTCTGTTTTACATGTGTTTTTTTCATGTTTGTTTACCTCATTCTAAAGTGACTTAATGACATGGCTGTGAAAGTATAAGATATATCTATTTTTTATTTTGGCTTGATAATGCTTGTTGTCATGCTGTCGCTTAATGGTCTTTTTTTTGCCGGAGGCCAGGGCGATCGCGACATTTATTGCCTCAAATAAGTGTCGCCGAATAAGCCTTTGCTGCCAGGCTGAAACCCGGATCATCAGGCGTAAGTGTGAATAATAACTACAGGATAACTATAGCAATGAAGGGTAAAAAAAGACTTCTGTCTGCCGCCGTAGGCCTGGTGTCGCTGGCATCAGGTGCTGCTTTCGCCGCAGACACGCTCTCATTACAGGGGAAAACAATCGGGGTCGCCGTCGTAGGAACTCAGCACTTCTGGGATCGCGAAGCCTATAAGGGCGCGACCGAAGAAGTGGAAAAACTGGGCGGCAAGGTTATCGGCGTTGATGGTGGCAGGGACAACCAGGTTCATGCCAATAACCACGATATCCTGCTGTCCCGTAAGGTGGATGCCGTAATCAGTATTTTGGGCGACAGTGCCGTTGAACCTAAATTTAAAGCATTGCGCGATGCCGGTATTCCGGTTTTTACCGTTGACCATGTTTCTCAGTATTCCGTGAATAACACGACATCTGACAACTACACTTTGGGCTCAACCATTGGTCGTTATATGGCTGATGCGCTTGGCGGCAAAGGTAATGTCGCGGTATTTAATGCCTTCTCTAATTCATTACGTATTTGCGGCATACGTTATGACCAATGGAAATATGTCCTGAAGGACTACCCGGACATTAAAATTATTCAACCGGAGCTGGCAGAACAATTCGCTAACTCGCCGGAGGATGCCCGTAAGAAAACCCTCGAATTACTTAGTCAGTATCCGAAAGGCAAGCTGGACGCTATCCATGTTGCCTGCTGGGACCAGCCGGCTATCGGTATCGTACAGGCTCTGGAAGAGACCGGGCGTGATAAAGATGTGAAGGTCACCGCCATCGACGCAGGCCCGGAAACGCTGGAAATCATGGCGGAAAAAGACAGCCCGCTGGTGGCCAACGTTGCCCAGCAGCCTCATCTGATTGGCCAGACGTCTGCCGAAAACGTGGCGCGTTACTTCGCAGGGCAGAAGCTGCCAATTCAGACCTTTATCCCGGTTATCCCGGTGAAAGGCCCGGATGAAGCCAAAGCCGTGTACAAAAAACTGGGTTACGGTGAGCTGAAGTAGTGAACGCGACAAAAACGCAGCGCGGTCTGGTGATGGACCGCATCAGTAAACGATTTGCCAATGTGACCGCGTTAAACGCGGTCACGCTGACGATAGGCCCCGGCGAAATTCACGGGCTTATCGGTGAAAACGGCGCGGGCAAATCCACCTTAATTAAAATTCTTGCTGGGGTTTACCAGGCTGATGGCGGCGAGGCCACGCTTGACGGCGTCCCGCTTCCGCTTGGTAAGCCTGCGGCGATTGAGGCCCAGGGAATACGCGTTATCCATCAGGAGCTCAATCTAATCCCACATTTTACCGTTGCCGAGTCGGTGTTTCTGGGGCAGGAATATCGCCGGGTGGGTGGGCTGTTGGACAGCCGCCGTATGCGAGAGGCGGCGAGAGACTTTTTCCTCCGCACCTGGCAACTGGATCTCGACCCAGACCGTCTGATCAGGCAACTGAGCCTGGCCGAGCGAAAGCTGGTGCAAATCGCCAGGGCGCTGATTGACGGCGCGGCAAAGCTGGTGGTCTTCGACGAACCTACGGCGCCGCTTGAAGCTCACGAAGCGAGTCTGGTGTCTGACGCAATCCTGCGGCTCAAGGAGCAGGGCATCGCGATTCTGTACATCTCCCACTATCTCAACGAAATCGCTGCGCTGTGTGATGCAGGCACCGTGCTGCGCAACGGGGAAGTCGTGGGCTACCCGGATCGCGACCTGCTGCAAAATACTGATGCCATCATTCATATGATGGTCGGCAGAGAAATTGACCGACTTTATACCCCTCGTCAGCACGAGGCTGACGCCACGGCTGGAGAAACACCGCTGCTTGAAGTGCGTTCGCTGTCTGACGGGCAGCAGTTGCACGACATTAGCTTTGAAATCCGCAAAGGTGAAATTGTCGGCGTGGCGGGGCTTCTGGGCGCCGGGAGGGACGTGCTGGTGGATACGCTTTACGGACTGAACACGGCGAAAAAGGGCGAGATCGTCATAGAAGGGCGCTCCCGCCGTATTCGCTCCCCGCGGCAGGCTATCCGGGCCGGTATGGCGCTTGTACCTCGTGACCGCCGTCATCAGGGGCTTATCCTGCCGTTTTCAGCCACCGATAACATCAACCTTGCGTCGCTGCCGGACACGGCAACGTTGGGCTGGGAGCACAGGTCCCGGGCGCTGCAAAAAGCCCAGGACTGGATTGCGCGGCTGAGTATTCGTCCTGCGCTCCCGGCGCTGCCCGTGCGCTTTATGAGCGGAGGGAATCAGCAAAAGGTGATTCTTGCCCGCTGGCTTGGAACTGATGCCCGCCTGTTTATTCTTGATGAGCCCACGCTCGGCGTCGATATTGGCGCACGCAGTGATATCTATCAGCGCACCCGACAACTTGCCGAACAGGGGCGTTCGGTGCTGGTTTCTTCCAGCGACGCAACCGAACTGCTGGGCCTGTGCGACCGTATTCTGGTGATGTGGCGCGGGAAACTGGTGGCGAACTTGCCCACTCAGGGACTGACGCTTGACGCGCTACTGGCAACGATTAACGGTGGGCAGGAGCATGCAGCATGATGACTGAAATTCGTCGTTTTGGGGCAGGTCGCTCCGTTGCGTTGTTTGAAAAATTCCCGCTGCTGCTGTTTATTGGCCTGCTGGTCTGGTTAAGCATTCAATCGCCGTGGTTCCTTAGCTGGCAGAACATTAGCCTGATGCTGGTGCAAAGCGTGCCTCTGGCGATCCTGAGTTTTGGCCTTGTTTGCGTGATTGCTGCCGGAGGAGATGACGTCGTTTCCGGCGGAATCGATCTTTCCCTCCCGGCCATCGCCGTGTTCGGCGTGGCGCTGTTAAGCCTGGGCATGAGCGAGTGGCTGACGCCGTGGCCGCTGCTACTGCTGCTGGTGGCAGCGCTGAGTCTGCTGTGCGGAGGCATCAATGCGCTGTTAGTACTGATCGCCGGGCTGCCCCCACTGCTGGCGACGCTCTCCACTTCGGTGGCCTTTACCGGCCTGACCGATCTGCTGACCGGGCAGCGCCGGATTAGCGTCAGTGACCCGCTGATGGTGGCGTTTCGCGACGGCAGCGTGCTGGGCATTCCTTATGCGCTGATTTATCTGCTGTTGGTTTTCGTGGGCTTCCAGCTTTTGCTGCATCACACCCGTTTTGGCCAGCATTTGCAGGCGACGGGGGGCAGCAAAGACATGGCGCAGATGTCCGGGCTTAACGTGCGCCGTCTTATCCTCGCGTCCTGGCTTATTGCCGCCGTTGCGGCCGGGCTGGCGGTCTTCCCGCTGCTGGCGCAGGGGTCGGGCAGTTCCAGCGGAACCGCTACGCCTTTACTGATGGAGACGGTGCTGGCGACCTTCCTTGGCGCAGCATTTTCACGCCGCCGGGTAGTCACCGTTTGGGGGGCATTACTGGGCGCTATCCTGGTCAATGCTTTGTCTAACGGCCTGGGGCTGCTGGGGGTGAATATTTTCTGGGTGGGGGCGATTAAAGGCGTGCTGATTCTCGTGGTGCTTGCGGCTTCAGCCTTGCAGCAGAAAGGAGCCAATAAATAATGAAAGTTTTTTCTGCTCTGGCGGCAACGCTTCCGACCGGTGAGTCCGGGAGAAAACCGCTGGCCTGGCTGTCGCGCGCGGGTTTTGCGCTGGTCACGCTGTTTTTCATCGTCCTGTTTAGCTGGTCAAACCCCGTTTTCCTGACGCTGGATAACTGGAGCAATTTGCTTCAGGGCAGCGCCATTCTGCTGATTGTGGCGCTGGCGATGACGCTGATTGTCAGCGCCGGGGCGATTGATCTCTCCGTTGGGGTGGCTATCGACTTTGGCGCTATGATGGCTTTAATTGCGCTCAAAACCTGGCAGCTTCCCTGGCAGGTGGCAGTGCTGTGCGCTCTGTTGGGCGGCGTGGTGATAGGCCTGGTCAACGCTTTTCTTATCCTCGCCTGCCGCATTAAGCCGTTTCTGGCGACGCTTGGCACCTGGTTTATTGCCAGCAGCACCGAGCGTATTTACACCGACGGCGGCGGGGCGATTTCCTGGCGGCGCATGGCCCCGGAATATCACGATTTAGCCGTGGGAAATGTTGGGGGGATCCCCACGCCGGTGCTTATCGTGCTGGTGGTCTGGCTGGCGGCCTGGCTGCTGACCGAACGGACGCTGTTTGGTAAGCGGGTGCGTGCGATTGGGCAAAACAGTGAAGCCGCGCGTATAGCCGGGATAGCCGATAAGCGAACCCTGTTCTGGGTGCTGATTGCCGCTTCGGCAATGTGTGCTGTGGGCGGTATTATTCTGTCCGCCAACCTGCGGCAGTTCACGCCTCTCGCCGGGCAGTCTTACTTGATGGATGCTATTGCCGCCGTGTTTATCGGCACCGCTTTTCAGCGGCAAGGGCGCGTGAGCATGGGGGGGACGCTTGGCGGCGTGCTGTTCCTCGCGATTATTGATAACGGGCTGAACCTGATGGGGCTGAATTACCTGGTGAAAGATGCACTGGTGGGTGTGATCCTGGTGGTGGCGCTGGCCGTTTCATTCTGGCAGGCGCGACTGCGCCAGCAGCACCGGTGAGGGCGTTATGAGCAAATTTGACGCTGTTTTTGTGGGCCTGACCATTCTGGACATTGCTGGCCGCCCTGTCGTGGAAATCCCCTCTGGCGGTGGCGTACAGTTTATTGAGCAAATCCGCCTCAACCCGGCGGGAACCGCAGCCGGAGCGTTGGTAAATGCCGCCAAACTGGGCATTCGCACGTCAACCGTGGCCTGCCTGGGCGAGGACGAAAAAGCTGAATTTATTCTGGGCAGCTATCGCCGGCTGGGAATTGATTGTTCACTGGTTCAGCGCACGTCGCAAAAAGAGACGTCGGCGACGATTTTGCCCATTCGTCCGAACGGCGAGCGGCCTGCGCTGCACTGCCGGGGCGCATCGGATGAGCTGTTCGTCGCTGAGGCCGATTTCGATAAGGTGCTCAACACGCGTTACCTTCACCACGGTGGCACCGGGCTACTTGCGAGTATGGATAGCGGCCAGAGCGCTCGTTTACTGGCTGCGGCGAAAGCGCGGGGTGTCATCACCAGCTTTGATTTAATCGCACCGGATAGCAATACGCTGGCGCTCTTACGCCCGCTGTTGCCTCATGTGGACTATTTTATGCCCGCACTCGAAGAAGCCGCGTTTATCTCCGGGCGACAGACAACCGCAGAGATTGCGGATTTCTTTCTCGCGCTGGGGGCGAGATGCTGCATTTTTAAAGACAGCGTGCGCGGCTCCTGGCTGTTCAGCCGCGAGAAAACCCGGCATTTCCCGGCTTATAGCGTGATTGCCAGCGATACCACTGGCTGCGGAGACAGCTATTGCGGCGGGTTTATTGCCGCCCTGGCCAGGGGACTTTCGGAAGATGAAGCCTGCCGGGTCGCGTCTGCGACTGCCGCGCTGGTGGCGACCGGATTAGGCTCCGATGCGGGCGTGGTGAACTGGGAGCATTTGCAGGATTTTATGGCAACCACGCCTTTGCTGGCATAAAAAACGGCCCTTCGGGGCCGTTTTTCTGTTTTAGCGCCAGGCGTACAGCAGCGGCTCACCAGCCACAAAGCGCTGGAGATCGGCGGCAATCATCGCGGTGTGTTTCTGGATACTTTCTCGGGTTGCCCCGGCGATGTGGGGCGTAATGATGACGTTTTCCAGCTCGCTGATAAACGGATGCTCACGCCACAGCGGCTCCTGGTGGTAGACATCCAGCGCCGCGCCGCCGAGTGGCCCGTGACGCAAGGCTTCGATGAGATCGGCTTCCACCACCACGGAGGCGCGGGACGTATTGATAAGTTTCGCGCCCGGCTTCATGCTTTGCAGTAGGGACGCGTTGACCAGGCCGTCGCTGTGCGGCCCGCTGCTTAAATGCAGGCTGACAATGTCTGACTCGCGGAACAACGCCTCGAGTGTGGTTTTATGCAGCCCCGGCTCGTCAATATCTTCGGCGGCGACAAACGGATCCACCACCAAAATATTCATCCCAAAAGCGCGGGCAATGCGAGCCACGCGGCGGCCAATATTGCCGTAGCCAATCAGCCCCAGCGTTTTATTACGCAGCTCGCCGCCCTTGAACACTTCATAAGGACTTTCCGGGCTGACGTCCCAGACCACATCTTTGCGCAGGCCAGACTGGGTTTGCTGCTCGCTTTGGCTTTCGCGGGTAAATGCGCCGCGCTTTAGGGCAGCATGGGATTGTGGAATATGGCGCATCAGGCCGAGCATCAGGCCCAGCGTGAGTTCGGCAGCGGCATCGGCGTTGCGTCCTGGCGTGTAAAGCACGGTGATATTACGTGCCCGAGCCGCCAGAACATCAATATTTACCGGGTTGGCGCGAGTGCAGGCAATCACTTTCAGCTTAGGACAGCTGTGGATCACTTCGGCGGTGATATCGTCATAGCTGGTGACAATCACCTCGGCATCGTGGGCGAGGTCGATAATCTGTGAGGCCTGAAGTTTAGGTTTACCGATGGCCCAGCCTTCGATAATCAGTTCGCCCAATTGACTAAACGGTTCAAGGCTGCCCGCATACTCGGCGGTAAAGACGATTTTCATTGTGCATTATCCTGAGAAAGACGTTGTAAAGCCTGGTGTCTCGCCTGCCACACCGGCTGGAGCTGTTCGCGCAGCAGGCGGAACACCGGGAACAGCGCCCGATAGGCAGCATGAGCCTGAGGCTGGGGCTGATAGCGGGTTTGTTCGATAGCCGGATAGTGTTCCAGCGCGCCTACGCTTCGGGCTGCCAGCAGCGCCGCGCCCCGGGCGCTGAGCTCATTAAAGTGGCTGGAAATAACGGTGCGCCCGGTACAGTCGGCGATAATTTGCAGCCACGTAGCGGAAGCCGCGCCGCCGCCAGTGAGGTAAAGATCGCCCTCGTTGGCATAGCCCGTGAGTGAATCCACAATCGCGTAGGCCAGTCCTTCAAAAACGGCGCGCTGAAGCGCCGCGCGGGACGTGTGCTGGTCGACGCCAAAGAACCCTGCGCGGGCAGTAGGACTGTAAAACGGTGCGCGCTCGCCGTTCAGATAAGGCTGCCAGAAAACGCCCCCGCTGCCCGGCGGAATAGCAGCAATCTCTTTTTCCAGCGCCACCAGGTCCGGCGTCAGCGAAATGTGCTGCTGTAGCCAGTCGATATTGGGCGTCCCGGCCTGCATCGGGAACAGGTTAATAAAGCTGCCCTGTTCGGTATGGGTGACAAAGCGGGTGCCGCTGCTGACGGTTTCGCGCCCGTGGCAAACCACGCCGGTGCAGCAGGTGGTACCGAGAATGGTATAAATATCGCCGTCATGAATGGCCCCACAGCCCAGCGCTGCGCTGCACACATCGAGTGCGCCTGCAGCAACCGGTGTTGCGGGCGGCAGGCCGCAAAGCAGCGCGGCGACTTCACTCAAGCTGCCGGCCTGGGCGTCAGGGCGAAGCAGGGGCGGAAAACGTGTTTTCAGGTCGTCGATGCCCAGCGCCTGAAGCGCGAAATCGGAAATCTTACCGCTCGACTGGTTCAGCAGTGAAGCGCTGGTATCAGTCAGCTCAAGGGCGGCGACTTGCGTCAGCCGGAAGCGAATCCAGTCTTTGGCGAAGAAAATATAGTCGGCGGCGGCCAGGCGTTCGGGCTGATTTCGCTTGAGCCAGCAGAGCTGCAGGCTGGTGTTACACGGCTGGAGCTGAGAGCCAGTTTCATCGAACAGCGCTTTGTCGAGTCCCGGCGATTGCAATAATTCGTCCATCAGCGCCCGGCTGCGGGTGTCGCTCCAGAGTATGCCCGGGCCCACGGGATCGCCGTTTTTGTCGCTCAGCCAGACACCTTCCCCCTGGCCCGCCAGGCCGATGGCCTTGAGTTTGCCTTGCTGCAATGCCGGGCTGTCGGCTACTTGCCGTAGCGTACGCACGACGGACAGCCAAAGCTGCTCCATATCCTGTTCGGCAAAGCCCTGTGGGGAAAGTGTGGGAGAGGTGTTTTCCGCCGCGCTGGCGACCGCATGAAAATTGCAGTCAAACAGCACGGCTTTGACCCGCGATGTGCCGATATCAATACCCAGGAAATACTCCATACCTCAAGCCTCACGCTAGCGAACAGACACAGGAAGATAACGGTTAATCGCGCTCGTAAAGGCGGCGCTGCATTTCGCATTCGAACAGGAATTCAAGCCCTTCAAGCTGGCGGCGCGCTTCGGCAACGTCTTTGCCCCAGCAGGTCAGGCCGTGGCCACGCAGCAGGAAACCGTATTTCAGGGGAGCCTGTTCGGCATAATGCGCAATACGTTGTGCCAGCGCGTCGATATCCTGATCGTTATCGAAGATGGCAATGGGCACCGTGTCCAGGTGCGTCTGCTGTCCGGTCAGGGTTTTTTGCATTTCATAGCCGCTGATGTTCAGCGCAGGGCCTTTCTCAATTCTCGACAGCACGGTGGCGTTCACGGTGTGAACGTGAAGCACGACATTGGCCTCAGGAAACAGACGATAAACCAGCGTGTGCAGCCCGGTTTCGGCGGAGGGTTTACGCCCCGATGGCGCCTGATTAGTGGCAATATCTACCTGCAGGAAATCCTCGCTGGTCAGGCTGCCTTTGTCGCGCCCGGATTCACTCAGCCAGCACCACTCGGCATCCTGACGAATGGACATATTGCCGCCGGTCGCCGGAGCCCAGCCCTTAGCGCCAATCCAATGACAGGTGGTGACCAACTGCGCGAGCCTTTCTTGCCACATACGGTATTCCTCAATGCTTTTTAGTTTAACAGTCTAGCCGTCTAAATGGCTGTTTACATGATGCTATCATTGTGTGAACACTCGGGCAACACTTGCCCGGTTATAAGATATATCGAGCCAGTCAGCGGTTTTTCACCGAGTTTTCTCCTGTGACCGGACGGTTTCGCTTTACGGTCAAACGTCGCTTTGCATAAATTTGTTTTGTTATGTTATAACGTAACAAATTCAAAATAAGACGATGTGCGATATGACAGCCACTCCAATGTTATGCCCCAAAATGCTGCCTGATATTCAGTCACTCAGAAGCCACGAATTCGACACGGCTCTGTCCTGGGTTGGTATGGAACAAATCGATCTTCCGGTGGAAGTGGCGGGTCGCCCGCTGACGGCGAAAGTCAACGCCGGGATCAATCTTCTCAGTTCCCCGGAAGCGGAAAAGGGCATTCACATGTCCCGAATCTATCTGCTGCTGGATGAGCTAACTCAGGGCGAGATTACGCCTGGGGTATTGCGCCATTTGCTGGGTGAATTTTTGGTCTCGCACCAGCGCAGCAGCGACCGCGCGAGCGTAGAAATTGCCGGCGAACTGCTGCTGTCGCGCAAATCTTTAACCTCAAATCACTTTGGCTGGAAAGCTTATCCCATCCGCATCCTGGCGGAGCGTGGGGAAGATTTTGCCGTCACGATCCGGGTCGGGATCCCGTATTCATCTACCTGTCCGGCCTCGGCGGCGCTGAGTCGCAATCTCGCTCAGCAGCAGTTTCAGCGGGACTTTGGCTCGCGAAAGGATGGCGTGTCTGTCGATGAAATGCTGGCCTGGCTGGGCGAGAAAGGCATGCCAGGTACGCCCCACAGCCAAAGAAGCTGGGCGTGGGTAAGCTGCCAATTGAAGCCGGATGTCGCCACGTTGCCGTTTCTGGCGCTTATCGACCGCTGCGAGGCCGCGCTCGGGACGGCGGTACAAACGGTGGTTAAGCGCAGTGACGAGCAGGCTTTCGCCCAGGCCAACGGCCAAAATTTAATGTTTTGCGAAGACGCCGCTCGCCGCCTGAACAAGGCGATGCTGGACGCCTCTTTTAGCGCCGCTTTTACCCTCCGCGTTGAGCATCAGGAAAGCCTCCATGCCCACAACGCGGTGGCCCGTATTCACTGGACAGGAAATCATCATGCTGCGTAAAAACCCTTCAGGCCATCTGCCGCAGGTCTCTCCCAAAGCGTACATCGACCCCACGGCGGTTATTTGTGGCCGGGTCATTATTCATGACTATGTTTATGTCGGGCCTTACGCGGTGATCCGCGCCGACGAGCTTAACGCCGAAGGTGACATGGATCCTATCGTGATCCATTCCCATTCGAATATTCAGGACGGCGTGGTTATTCACTCGAAAAGTGGAGCACCGGTGACCATTGGCAGCGGCACGTCGATTGCCCACCGAGCGATCGTGCACGGGCCTTGTCGGGTCGACGAGCGGGTGTTTATCGGCTTTAACAGCGTGCTGTTTAACTGCCACGTACAAACCGGCTGCGTCATTCGCTACAACGCGGTGGTGGATGGGGTGACATTGCCGCCGCAAACCTATATTCCGTCCACCGAGCGCGTAGGACCCGACTCTGATTTAACCCAATATTCTCGGGTTGACCCGGCCTCGGTACAGTTTTCTGAAGAGGTGGCCAATACCAACGTCAAGCTGGTGGAAGGTTACCAGCTGCTGCGCAACGAGTTCTGAGCATGTTTTTGTCATCCGCAGAGCCAGAGTTAAGCGTTTCCCTGCGGGCTATTGCCCGTCCGCAGGGCACAGCCTGGCCGGTGGCGATTCATTTTCAGCTGCGAAAAGGGGAGCGGCTCAGCGTAATTGGGCCAAACGGCAGCGGCAAAACGTCGCTGCTGCGGGCGCTGGGCCAGGAGTTAAAGGCCGAAGGGGAGATAACGCTTGCAGGGCGTGCCTTAAGTAAGCTCCCCCCTCTGATGCGGGCAAAGCTCGTGGCGGTCATGTCACAAAACGATCTCCCCGATTTGCGTTTGTCCATTGAAGATTATGTCGCCTTAGGCAGGCTCCCGTTTGCCCGGGATATGCCCGAGCCAGAACACCGCTGCATTGTTTGTGGGGCGATGAAAGAGGTTGGTGTGCTCGGGATGCGGCATAAATCGCTGGCCTGCCTGTCCGGCGGGGAAAGACAGCGGGCGATTCTGGCGCGAACGCTGGCGCAAACGTCCCGGCTGCTATTGCTGGACGAACCGACTAATCACCTGGACCTGGCGGCGCGAGAAGAACTGCTGGCGCTGGTCAAAGCTCGCGGCACAACGGTTATTGCCGTCCTGCACGATCTCAACTTAATTGAAGGGTTTGCCGACAAGGTCCTTATTTTGTCGGCGGGGCAACAGCAGGCTTTTAACGTGCCCGATGCGGCGCTGAATACCGAAACCCTTCGTCCTATCTTCGGCCTCGACAGCTTTACCGTTGACCATCCTGGCCAACAAGGCAGACGAGTCCGTTTTTTTGAACCTTCACGCCCACGATAAATTTTCAGGGATCGCTATGATGTTAAAAATCGCTACCGGCTTCTGGCTTGCCTTTGTTTCTTCAGCCGCTTTTGCTTCCGGCTTCCCGGTGACCATCACTAGCTGCGGTAAACCCATTGTCTTTACCGAAGCGCCAAAGCGGGCGGTAATCAACGACCTGAACATGTCGGAGATGGCTTTCGCCCTGGATTTGCAACCGCAGATTGTGGGTCTGACGGGTATCTCCGGCTGGTACAAAATGACGCCTGAATTTAAGCGGCAAATGGGGACGATCCCCGAGCTTGCACCCAAATACCCTTCGCTTGAAACGCTGCTGGCCGCCGAGCCTGATTTCTTTTTCGCGGGCTGGAATTACGGCATGAAAGTCGGGGGCGACGTCACGCCCCAAAGCCTTGCCAGATATGGTATTAAAACCTTTGTGCTCAGCGAAAGCTGTACGATTTCCGGCGAAAGCAAAACCAAAGCGACCCTGGATCTGCTCTATAACGATGAGCTTACGCTTGGCAAAATATTTGGTAAGGCAGAGGCTGCTCAGAAGCTGGTTGATGGCTGGAAAGCGCGGCTGGCGGCCCTCCCCAAAGCACAGCCGGGCGCAAGGCCACTGAAAGTCTTTGTGTTTGACTCAGGGGAAGACAAGCCGTTCACCAGCGGAAAATACGCCATGCCGCAGGCCATTATCGAGGCCGCAGGTGGCAAAAACGCCATGGAAGGGCTGGACACCAGCTGGGGCACAACCTCCTGGGAAAATGTGGCGGCGACAGAGCCGGATGTCATCATCCTGCTGGATTACCAGACTGGCGGCGGCGCAGATTCGTTGCGGCAGTTTCTTGAACGCCACCCGCTGATGAAGCTCACCCCGGCGGTGAAACAACACCGCTATCTTAAGCTGCAGTACGCCGAGTTGACGCCTGGCCCGGCAAATATCGCCGCGGTTGAGAAGCTCGCTCACGCTCTGTTCGCGGCACAGTGATGTTTTTAGCTTCTCGTTATTGCCGGGCCGCATGTCTGGCTGGGTTTCTCGTCATGCTGTTTACGGCGCTTAGCTTAACGGAAGGATCGGTCCGGCTGAGTCTGAATCAAGTGATAAACGCGCTTCAACCCACTGGCACGGACATTTCGCCGATGATCCGTGGGATTGTGCTGGACATCCGGCTGCCAAGAACGCTGCTCGCCCTGATGACCGGTGCGGGGGTGGCGGTGGTGGGTGCGCTGCTGCAAACGGCTACGCGCAACGAGCTGGCGGACCCTTTTTTGTTCGGGCTTTCTTCGGGCGCATCTGCTGGCGCCGTGCTGGTTTTTACCCGCTTTGGAGACTTCTTCGGCGTCTGGACGCTACCGGCGGCGGCTTTTGCCGGCGGGCTGCTTTCTTCCGTCGCGGTGCTGTCGTTATTCCAGCTCAAACGCGAGCGGGGCGCCGAAATGCTGATTATTTGCGGGCTGGCGATCTCTTTCTTGTTCGGGGCGTTAACCAGCTACCTGATATTCGCCGGTGACCAGCGCACGGCCAGCTCGGTTTTATTCTGGTCGCTCGGCGGCCTGGGGCTGGCGCGGTGGGATAACCTGGGATTTGCGTTGGGCGGTTTGCTGCTGTTGGCCACATTTTGCCTGCTGAGATGGCGATCGCTGGATGGATTACTTGCAGGGGATCGCACCGCATTTTCGCTGGGCATTAACGTCAACCGCCTGCGCACCGAAATTTTTCTGTGCTGCGCTTTTTCGACCGCCATTTTTGTATCGCTGACCGGCGTGATTGGCTTTGTCGGGCTGATGGTGCCGCATCTTTGCCGCCATTTTTCCGCCATTAAGCACGCCAGGCTGCTGCCTTTGTGTGCCCTGGCCGGGGCCTGTTTGTTGTGCGGCGGTGATCTGGCCAGCCGGGTGCTGGTTGCGCCGCAGGAATTGCCCATCGGCATTATTACCGCCGGAATTGGCGGGCTGTTTATTGTTGTGATGGTTGCCCGACGCTAGCGCAGCCTTTTTACGCCGGAGAAAACGACTAATGAAACCTCTGTTACTGACCAACGCGCTGATGATGAATGAAGATCGGCGTTACCAGGGCGATTTGCTCATCGTGGACGGGCGAATTGAAAAAATAGCCGCTGCGATCCCGGCTCGCGCCACGTGGAATGTGCGCGATCTTGCCGGGAAATGGCTACTACCGGGCATGATCGACGATCAGGTGCATTTTCGCGAACCCGGGTTGATGCATAAGGGCACGATAGCCAGTGAGTCACGCGCGGCGGTGATGGGCGGGATCACCAGCTATATGGAAATGCCCAACGTTTCACCGCCGACCACCACCAGACAGGCGCTGGAAGGCAAATTTCAGCGGGCCGCCGAATGTTCACTGGCCAATTACAGTTTCTATTTCGGTGCCACCAACGACAATCTGGAAGAACTTAAGGCGCTGCCAGCCGGTGCGGCCTGTGGCGTAAAAGTGTTTATGGGTGCCTCCACCGGCAACATGCTGGTGGATGATGAACGCATTCTGGAGGCGATTTTCCAGCATGCGCCGGGGCTGGTGGCCACGCATTGCGAAGATACGCCGACGATCAAACGTAATGAGGCGCTGTGGCGGGAGCGATATGGGGAGCAGATCCCGGCCGCAGAACACGCGGCTATTCGCTCGGTTGAGGCCTGCCTGCTTTCATCTTCGCGGGCGGTTGCATTGGCGAAAAAGTACGGCACGCGGCTGCATGTGCTGCATATCACCACGGCTGATGAGCTGGCGTTGTTTGAACCTGCACCCACGCTCGAGGCCTTACGCAGAAAAACAATTACGGCGGAAGCCTGTATCCATCATCTCTATTTTAATCAGGATGATTATGCCGCGCTTGGGCACAAGCTGAAGTGCAACCCTTCGGTGAAGGGCCAGGAACACCAGCAGGCACTATGGCAGGCGGTTCAGGCGGGCGTGATTGATATTATTGCGACCGACCATGCGCCGCACTTGCTGGCGGAAAAGCAGAATGATTATTTCTCGGCTCCGTCGGGATTGCCGCTGGTACAGCACGCGCTGCCTGCGTTGCTTGATATGTGTGCCAGAGGGATTTTCACGCCTGAACTGATCGTCAGAAAAACCAGCCACGCGGTAGCCGAGCGTTTTCAGATTAAAGATCGCGGCTATATTCGGGAAGGTTACTGGGCCGATCTGGCGGTGATTAACCCCTGGAAACGCGCCAGTATTGAGGGCAGCAACATTGCCTACAAATGCGGCTGGTCACCCTTCGAAGGGCACACCTTGCAGGGCGGTGTGGTTGAAAGCACGCTGGTGAACGGCCACCTCGTCTGGGACGGCGAATCAGTTGCCGGGGAGATTTACGGCCAGGCGCTGGCGTTTAACCGCTAGCGTTCGCGAGGTTTGAACAAATCTTCGATGTAGTGCATCAGCTCAGACATGTGTTGCAGGATATTGGCGCTGTCCACAATCAGCGCTCCCCAGAGCACAATCAGCGCGGCAACCATGCCGGCGGCTGAATAGTAAAACAGTTTCATCACAGCATCATATTGGCAGGAATTTGCCTCATTATAGCGAGACATAGCGGCCTGTCAGTAAATGATGGGCAGATGCCGCCGACATCTGCCCGAGAAAATTAGCGGGCGTAGCGAGGCGCTGGCTGCCCAATGCCTGCCGCATCAAACATGGCCTGCGCCGTTGTGGCATAGGTTTCCCACAGGCTGAGATCGTGCAATGGCGGGATGGTGACAGCTTCCCCGCTGTCCAGCCCGGCCAGAGCGGAATCCACCAAATCATCCACTTTCATGACCGCACCTTCCGGCAGGGAGTCCACCGACACGCCAGCCCGATCCCAAATTTCCGTTGCCGTAGCCGCGGGCAGCACAGCCTGAATACGAATGCCGGTGCCGGCAGCTTCGGCCTGCAGAACTTTCGTCAGGTTCAAAACATAACCTTTTGTGCCGCTGTATACGGCACTACCTACCCAGCTCTGCACCGCCAGAATCGAGGAAATATTGATCAACGTCCCGCTGTTTTTTTGCTGGAAATTGAGCAGGGCGGCATGGCTCAGGCGAGTTAGCGCCGTGATGTTCAGCGTGATAAGTGCCTGATGCTGCTCCACGCTGGCGGCGGTAAACGCTGCGCTGTGGGCGGTGCCCGCGTTGTTAACCAGCACGCTGATGCGTGGATCTTTCAGGGCTTCCTCAACGGCGGCAATGTCCTGGTCGTTAACCAGATCGGCTTTTAGCGTAGTCACGGTTATGCCGTGGCGGGCTTCAAGCTTCGCGGCCAGATCGCGCAGGCGATCTTCGCGCCGGGCAACCAGCAGCAAATCAAAACCTCGGGCCGCAAAACGATCGGCATAAACCGCACCAATACCGGAAGACGCGCCGGTAATTACTGCAATAGAACGAGAGCTAGCCATAAAACACCTCACAAGAAGTAGAGTAACGTTAATGTGGTTTCATAATGAAACCTTGGGGTGAATGTAGATTTGTTGGTTTTATTATGCAACCAAATTAGAGGCTATTTTTTCGTTATGCGCAGAAATTGCTAAAGGGACTATAAGTAAGCACCTGAATAACAGATGCTTATTGGTCAGGAGGAAGGGCGTGCCAGGGTGATGATTTCTTCCGGTTTTAGCTCACGACCATCTTCGGCCTGCAGGGTTAGCTTGCGGATAGGGCGATGTTGCTGGCTGTCGACGAGGACGCTGCGAGTCTCATCTTTGGCGTAGAGGTTTTCGCAGCCCCATTGTGAAAGTGCCGCTAAAACGGTCTGTAGCGCACGGCCTTTTTCCGTCAACACGTATTCGTTCCAGGCGCTGCCGTCCGACGCCGGGCGAAGCTCAAAAATACCGTTATCGACGAGCTGTTTCAGGCGAACGGTCAGCATATTTTTGGCGATGCCGAGATTTTTTTGGAATTCACCGAAGCGAGACATGCCGTTCAGCGCATCGCGCACGATCAGCAACGACCACCAGTCGCCGATTACGTCCAGCGTGCGGGCAACCGAACAGACGCTGTCTTCAAGGCTTTTGCGTTTCATCATTCCTCCTGATGGGCTTGTCAGGTTCTATTATAAAACTTTTTGTTGGCAGACTGAGCGGTAATTTCAACACCGGAGATAGCAATGCCTTTATCGACAAAGACGGGTTACAACGCTATGTGGATCTCTCGCGGCAGCGCTTTGAAGCGCAGCTGAAACAACAAACGGAATAATAGGGCTTTTGCGATCCGCCAGGCAGGCCGGCTGTCATTTTTCTGTCACAATATATTCTTCACATTCTATTAATCACCCCCTGAGGAATAAGTAATGAAGAAGAAAATTGTTGCCTCATTGCTGGCCGCCGCCTGTCTTGCCCCAGGCCTGGCGACGGCGGACACCGTGCCGGACGGTTATCAGCTTCAGCAGGTTTTGCTGATGAGCCGTCATAACCTGCGCGCGCCGCTGGCCAACAACGGCAGCGTGCTTGAACAGTCTACCGCGCAGGCATGGCCGGAATGGGATGTGCCGGGCGGGCAGCTCACCACCAAAGGCGGCGTGCTGGAAGTGTATATGGGGCATTACATGCGTGAATGGCTGGCGAGCCAGAATCTGGTAACCAGCGGTGAATGCCCTGCGCCGGAAAGCGTTTATGCCTACGCCAACAGCCTCCAGCGCACCGTCGCTACCGCGCAATTCTTTATCACCGGGGCTTTCCCTGGCTGCGATGTGCCGGTGCACCATCAGGAGAAAATGGGCACCATGGACCCGGTGTTCAACCCGGTGATCACCAACGACTCGCCAGAATTTAAAGCCAGCGCCGTTCAGGCGATGGAAAAACAGCGCACCGAATACAAGCTGGCGGACAGCTATAAACTGCTGGAGCACATCGTCGGCTATAAAAACTCGCCAACCTGCAAAGAGAAACAGCAGTGTGAACTGAACGGGCCAAAAGACGTCTTTAGCGCTAATGCGACTCAGGAGCCGGGCGTTAATGGTTCCCTGAAGGTGGGCAATGCCCTGGTTGATGCGTTCACGCTGCAATATTACGAAGGTTTCCCGATGGATCAGGTGGCATGGGGAAAAATCAAAACGGCGGAACAGTGGCGTGTGCTTTCCCAGCTTAAAAACAGCTACCAGGATACGCTGTTTACCTCCCCGGAAGTGGCCCGTAACGTCGCGGCTCCGCTGGTGAAATACATTCAGAACGCGTTAACGTCCAAAGAGGCCGCTTCCGGGCCGAAAGTGACGCTGATGGTGGGGCATGACTCGAACATTGCGTCGCTGCTGACCGCGCTGCAGTTCAAGCCTTATCAGCTGCCGGGGCAGTATGAGCGCACCCCGATTGGCGGCAATATTCTGTTCCAGCGCTGGCATGATAAAACCAACAATCGCGACCTGCTGAAAGTGGAATACGTTTATCAGAGCGCCGAGCAGCTGCGCAATGGCGATGTATTAACCCTGAAGCATCCGCCAAAACGCGTCACGCTGCAGCTGGAAGGCTGCCCGACGGACGCCAACGGCTACTGCTCGTGGGATAAGTTTAGCGAAGTGCTGAATGACGCCGTGAAGTAAGAAGAGGCTGCCCCCGGAAGGGGGCAGCGGAGAGATTAAACGTTTTTGCGCTCGATGGTCTGTTCGCCCCAGAAGAGCGAATCCTTATCGGTTTTAGCAAAGGCGAGCACCAGCACTTCATCGCTCCCTTCTTCCCAAATTTTTTCGGCCAGCTTTTCGTCGTATTTCGCCAGCTCAAAAATGGCTTCTGCAATTTCGGGTGAGGTCTGGCGTAAACTTGCCCATTCGCCAACGTGATGGGCTTTTGATTGCGATGTGGTCATCACTCCTCCGTTAACCTTTCAGTTTTACTGCCAGGCCTGCGACGTGCTCTCCCTGGTAACGGGCAATTGCCAGTTCTTCCTGACTTGGCTGACGTGAGCCGTCGCCGCCGGCAATGGTTGTGGCGCCGTAAGGCGTGCCGCCGCGAACCTGAGAAACATCAAACAGCTCCTGCGCCGCATAGCCGATAGGCACAATTACCATCCCGTGGTGGGCGAGCGTGGTCCAGGTGGAGGTGATGGTCTGCTCCTGGCCGCCGCCGGTGCCGGTGGAGCTGAATACGCTGCCCAGTTTGCCGTAAAGCGCGCCGGAAGCCCAAAGACCGCCCGTTTGATCGAGGAAGGTTCGCATCTGCCCGGCCATATTGCCGAAGCGGGTAGGGGTACCGAAGATGATAGCGTCGTAGTCGGCCAGCTCCTGCGGCGTGGCGACCGGCGCGGTGTGGGTTTTGCCCCCGGCTTTAGCAAAGACTTCCGGGGCCATGGTTTCGGGCACGCGCTTTATCGTCACTTCCGCCCCATCGACTTTCTGTGCACCTTCCGCCACGGCTTTAGCCATAGTTTCGATGTGTCCATACATTGAATAATAAAGCACCAGTACTTTAGCCATCTTGCTTCACTCCTCAGTTGAACTGCAGTTTGACTGCGCTCCTTTAAAGATATGACCTGTGGCGCAGAGTGCAAACCTGAGTGACCTTTCCTTGATACATCACAAGCGCAGATGAAATTTTGACCCTGTAGCATTAGCTAACATTTTATTGGCTGTTTTTTGACCATGGATAAGAGGGGCTTATGGCGTTACGTTTGAAGGGCAAAAAGATAAGCTCACCGGCATGTTTCTGGATATGTCTGAACAGAAGTCCGACCGCGCCGGTGCACTAAGCTTAGACCCACGCGGTAACGTTGGCGGCAAGCCCGCCTGGCCGCGTGCAAAAGCGTTCTCTTTATTGAATGCAATATGATGTCCTAAATCCGGAGGTTAGAAATGGCAAACCATCGTGGTGGTTCAGGTAATTTCGCTGAAGACCGTGAAAGAGCATCAGAAGCAGGCCGGAAAGGTGGCCAGCACAGCGGCGGTAATTTTAAAAACGATCCGCAGCGCGCCTCAGAAGCTGGTCAAAAAGGGGGTAAAAACAGCCACGGCAGCAAAAATAAATAGCCGTGACTTTGTGAAGCGCACGGCGGATTAACGCTTGCGTCGAAATACCCCGACCGCCGGTTAGCCGGCGGTTTTTTATTTTCCCATTGCAACAAAATGTGACTGGAAGCACTATAGACCCTCGACTTTCACCCTGATGTTTCCGGTCTCCCTCATGTCTGCGCCATTAAGCCGTTATAAATTCTCCGTTAAGCCGCAGGAAGCGCTGCTTATCCTTATCACCATGTTCTGGGGCGGTACGTTCCTGGCCGTACAGTACGCCATGACGATGAGCGACCCGTTTTTCTTTGTTGGTCTGCGCTTCGCCACCGCCGCCATTGCCGTCGGGCTGCTGTCGCTAAAATCTCTGCGCGGATTAACCTGGCTTGAAATCAAAGCGGGGATGATGATCGGCGTGGCGATTGCCATCGGCTACAGCATGCAGACCTGGGGGCTCCAGACGATCCCTAGCAGCAAATCCGCCTTTATTACCGCGATGTACGTGCCCGTTGTGCCTCTCCTGCAGTGGATTTGCCTTGGCCGTATGCCGGGGTTGATGTCCTGGATTGGCGTCGCGCTGGCGTTTGTTGGCCTGATTTTTCTTGCCGGGCCGGAAGGCACCAGCCTCTCACTAGGGGCAGGGGAAATCATTACGCTTATCGGTGCCGTGGCCATTGCCGCCGAGATAATCCTGATCAGCGCCTGGGCGGGGAAAGTGGATATCAAGCGTGTGACCGTGGTGCAATTGGCAACGGCTTCGCTGGTGTCGTTCGCGGCGATGGTCCCAGCCGGGGAAAGCGTGCCGCATTTCAGCCCTGGCCTGGTGGTGATTGCCCTGGGGCTGGGGATTTTCAGCGCCATCATTCAGGTAACGATGAACTGGGCGCAGCGCAGCGTGTCACCGACCCGTGCCACGGTTATTTATACTGGTGAGCCAGTCTGGGCGGGGATCTTTGGCCGCATGGCTGGCGAGCGCCTCCCGGTGCTTGCGCTGGTCGGCGGGGCGTTGATCGTGCTCGGCGTGTTGGTGAGCGAATTGAAGCTTAAGCGCAAGAAAGCGGCAAACGCGGAGCGCGGCTGGCAGGAAGATACCGAAGGCGAGGGCGTCTGAGCTATACTTCAGGCCAGCGAAAAAAAGGAGAGCTCGCATGGCCGCTGCCAATGATATCAAAACCCCTGGACGCCGCTCGAAAGCCGTCGCCGCCAAAAAACAGGCCATTCTTGACGCTGCGCTGGCGTTTTTTTCGCAATACGGCATCCACGGCACCAGCCTTGAGCAGGTAGCCGAGCGGGCCGAGGTGTCAAAAACTAACCTGCTTTATTACTACCCTTCCAAAGAAGCGCTCTACATCGCGGTGCTGAAGCAGATCCTGGACATCTGGCTGGCACCGCTGCGGGCCTTTCGGGAAGATCTGCAGCCGCTGGTGGCAATTGGGGAATACATTCGCCTCAAGCTTGAAGTTTCGAGGGATTACCCGCAGGCCTCTAAGCTGTTTTGCCTGGAGATGCTGCAGGGCGCGCCCCTGCTGAAAGGCGAGCTGACGGGCGACCTGAAAGCGCTGGTAGATGAGAAGTCGGCGATCATTGCGGGTTGGGTCGCGAGCGGTAAACTGGCGGCGATCGATCCGCATCACCTGATTTTCATGCTTTGGGCCACGACTCAGCACTACGCGGATTTTGCCAGCCAGGTTGAGGCCGTCACCGGCAACACGCTGCAGGATGAAGATTTCTTCCGCCGCACGGTGGAAAACGTGCAGCGGATGATTATTGAGGGGATTCGGGTGAGGTAATGACGCTTACTTAGGAGGCAGGACGCAGCTTACGTCGCCCTCTTCACACTCCAGCGTGCCTTTCAGCAGCTCGGTACGTTCCAGCGTTTTATCCGCCAGGCAGTTGGCGCGTACCATAGGGTAGACCGAACCTTGTTCCGCGCCAGAACTCATAAAATCACAGTCCGCATCGCGGAAGGAAATCCACGCGTTCTGCGCCTTTTTGAGCATTTCTTTTTGCTTGTCGGTTGCCCGGGACATCACTTCTTTGTAGGTTTTATTCAGCCGCTCGTCCTGCTTTTTATACTCTGCGGCATAACACTGGTTCATATCGGCCTGGGTGGCGGCGGAATCACAGCCGTCGGCCAGGGCGACTCCGCTCAGCAGCAGCCCGCCAACAAGTAAACACACGCGTTTCATTTCGCTGTCCTCAAATAAAAAAGGGCTCTCAGATGAGAGCCCTCGTAGGGTAGCGGAGTGTTAACCGATTGTCATCAGGCTGGCGTTGCCGCCGGCAGCAGCGGTGTTCACGCTCAGAGAACGCTCTACGTAGAGACGCTCAAGCAGGATGTTACTTTCCCCGCGCGCGAAGCCCTGAACGGAAACAATTGCTCCGGTGCGGGCCGCGACGGCTTCGCAAAGTTTGCGCAGTTGGTCGGAGTCGCCGTGGTAAATCACCGCCTCAAACGGCTGCTTCAGCAGATCTTCCTGCCTGGCAAAATCAACCTGCTGCTGCACGGCTTTAGGCAACTGCTTCACCAGGTCGCGATGCAGGCTGTCATCCGCCCACAGCACGCGGCTGCCCACGCTGGTGACTGCTGCCAGCTGCACTAATGCATCGCGCTCATCGTCGGCGACGCAAAGAATGCGTTCACGCGGCAGCAGGGCGTAGGTGTTGCGCTCCCCGGTTGGGCCCGGCAGCACACGCAGCGTCCCGCTTTGCGCCAGCCCGCCAAACTGCTGGCAAACGGCTTTCAGCTCCTCGCGGTTGGTCGCCCACTCGCTTAGCGCCTGATGGGCAACCTGCAGATCGCTCTTCAGGGAGGCATCCACTGGGGTTTCCGCATCGTGGCGGTTGAAGGTAGTTTGCAGCGCATTTTCCGGGCGGCTGGCTAGCAGGCGGTACAGGTACAGCGGACCACCGGCTTTAGGGCCTGTGCCGGACAGGCCTTCCCCGCCGAATGGCTGAACGCCAACCACGGCGCCGACCATGTTGCGGTTAACATACATGTTGCCGACGTGGGCGGAGCCGGTGACCTGGGCAATCGTCTCGTCGATACGGGTATGCACGCCGAGCGTCAGGCCATAGCCTGCGGCATTGATCTGCTTAATCAGCGACTCAAGATTATTGCGGCTGTAGCGCACCACGTGCAACACCGGGCCGAACACTTCTTTCTTCATCTCGTCGAAGCTTTCCAGCTCGATGAGGGTTGGCGCTACAAACGTGCCGGACTGCCATTCGCGCGCGTCCACGCTGTTTTCACGCACGGCCTGGAATACAGTGCGGCCTTTGGCGCGCATCGCCTGGATGTGCTTCTCAATATTCTGCTGCGCTTCAGCGTCAATCACTGGCCCAATGTCGGTGGTCAGGCGGCCAGGGTTACCCATACGGCATTCCGCCATGGCGCCGCGAAGCATTTGCAGAGTGTGGTCTGCCACGTCTTCCTGCAGGCACAGCACGCGCAGGGCGGAGCAGCGTTGCCCGGCGCTGTCGAACGCGGAAGAAACTACGTCTACCACAACCTGTTCAGTCAGCGCGGAGGAATCAACGATCATCGCGTTAAGGCCGCCGGTTTCCGCAATCAGCGGCGTTGGGCGACCCTGAGGATCGAGGCGGTCGGCGATATTACGCTGCAGCAGAGACGCGACTTCAGTTGAGCCGGTGAACATCACACCACGTACGCGCGAGTCGCCTGTGAGCTGTGCCCCGACGGTTTCACCGCGGCCAGGCAACAGCTGCAGTACGCCTGCAGGCACGCCAGCTTCAAGCAGGATCGCCACGCCCTGAGCGGCAATCAGCGGGGTTTGTTCCGCAGGCTTGGCCAGGACGCTGTTCCCGGCGGCAAGCGCGGCGGCAATCTGGCCGGTAAAGATAGCCAGCGGGAAGTTCCACGGGCTGATACAGACCACCGGGCCAAGTGGACGATGCGTTTCATTGTCGAAGTCGTCACGGACCTGGCCTGCGTAATAGTGCAGGAAGTCCACGGCCTCACGCACTTCGGCGATGGCGTTGCTGAAGGTTTTCCCGGCTTCACGCACCAGGATGCCGATCAGCTGCTGCATGCGGCTTTCCATCATCACGGCGGCGCGTTCGAGAATAGCGGCGCGTTCCTGCGGCGGGGTGGCAAACCAGATTGGCGCGTGATTGACGGCATTCTCAAGCGCGAGGGAAACCTCTTCGCTCGTGGCTTCGCGGGTGTAGCCCACAATGTCGGTTGGCTCAGCCGGGTTTTTCACCGGCGTTAATTCGCCTTCAATAACCGGCTGTTCCAGCACAGGCGTGGCCTGCCATTTCTGCGCGGCGCTGTTCAGCAGGGCGGAAGAAAGCGACGCCAGGCGGTGTTCGTTAGCCAAATCAAGGCCGCTGGAGTTGGTACGTTCCGCGCCGTAAAGCGCTTTTGGCAGGGCGATTTTAGGGTGCGGTAATCCTGGCTGGCCTTCTTTGGCGGCCATGGCTTCCACCGCGCTTACCGGGTCGGCAACCAGCTCGTCCAGCGGCAGGGTGGCATCGGCAATGCGGTTGACGAAAGAGGTGTTAGCGCCGTTTTCCAGCAGGCGGCGCACCAGGTAAGCCAGCAGCGTTTCGTGTGTACCCACCGGGGCGTAAATACGGCAAGGGCGGTTCAGTTTGCCGTCGGCAATTTTCCCTACCACCTGCTCATACAGCGGTTCGCCCATGCCGTGCAGGCACTGGAATTCGTACTGGCCTGGGTAATAGTTCTGCCCGGCCAGGTTATAAATCGCGGCCAGCGTGTGGGCGTTATGGGTCGCAAATTGCGGGTAGATCAGGTTCGGCACGGCCAGCAGTTTTTTGGCGCAGGCGAGGTAGGAGATGTCGGTGTACACCTTGCGGGTGTAGACCGGGTAGCCTTCCAGGCCGTCAACCTGGGCGCGTTTGATTTCGCTGTCCCAGTAGGCGCCTTTGACCAGGCGAATCATCAGACGGCGACGGCTGCGGGTGGCCAGATCCACCAGGTAATCAATCACAAACGGGCAGCGTTTTTGGTAGGCCTGGATAACAAAGCCAATGCCGTTCCAGCCCGCCAGTTCAGGTTCAAAGCAGAGTTTTTCCAGCAGATCGAGGGAGATCTCCAGGCGATCGGCTTCTTCGGCGTCAATGTTAATGCCAACGTCGTACTGGCGCGCCAGCAGCGTGAGGGACTTCAGGCGTGGGTACAACTCTTCCATCACGCGGTCGTACTGCGCGCGGCTGTATCGCGGGTGCAGGGCGGAAAGCTTGATGGAAATACCCGGGCCTTCATAAATACCGCGGCCGTTGGACGCTTTACCGATGGCGTGAATCGCCTGCTGGTAGGAAACCATATAGGCCTGCGCGTCGGCGGCAGTCAGCGCAGCTTCGCCCAGCATGTCGTAGGAATAGCGGAAGCCTTTTTCTTCCAGCTTGCGGGCGTTAGCCAGCGCTTCGGCGATGGTTTCGCCGGTCACGAACTGCTCGCCCATCAGGCGCATCGCCATGTCCACGCCTTTACGCACCAGCGGTTCACCGCTTTTGCTGATGATGCGGTTCAGGGAGCGGGAAAGGCTGGCTTCGTTATGGGTGGACACCAGGCGGCCGGTAAACAGCAGACCCCAGGTCGCCGCGTTAACGAACAACGACGGGCTGCGGCCAATGTGCGAGTGCCAGTTACCGTTGCTGATTTTGTCGCGGATCAGCGCATCGCGGGTGGCTTTATCCGGGATACGCAGCAGCGCTTCCGCGAGGCACATCAGCGCCACGCCTTCCTGAGAAGACAGGGAGAACTCCTGCAGCAGGCTCTGAACCATGCCCGCGCGGCCGGAAGCCGTTTTCTGGTTGCGCAGCTTGTCGGCCAGCTGGTAAGCCAGCTTTTGCGTCTGTTCGGCGATGGCCGGGGCCAGGCGAGCCTGCTCAAGGATCATCGGGACTGCGTCGGTTTCAGGGCGACGCCACGCGGCGGTAATTGCGGCCCGGCTGACGGACTGCGGCAGAATTTGCTCGGCAAAGTCGAGGAACGGCTGCGCCACTTCTTCAGGCTGCACCGGAGATTCTTCACTCTCATTGGCCGCCCCGGCCAGCAGGGCTGGCAGCTCAGGCAGTTCATCGCTGCTTTCCAGTCGCTCAAGGTAATTAAAAATCGCCTGCTTAATCAGCCAGTGTGGGGTGCGGTCAATGCGCGAGGCGGCCTCTTTAATGCGCTCGCGCGTCGCTTCATCCAGTTTTACGCCCATCGTGGTGGTGCCCATACGACAGTCTCCAGGTTAATGATGATTCGGGGTTGTGCTTTGTTAGCCAGCAATATCTATGAAGTTGCAACTTTGTGCAACCTTGTTAAATCGAAGCCGATGAAGGGCTCGCAAAAAAGGTGATTTGTTACCAGTAAGATAAGAAATTCGTCTGACAGGGTAGTAAGCGGAACGCTAGATTTATTGATGAAGTTAACACTTTTAAACGGTGCAACCGCTAAAAGTGTGAGTAAGTGCAACCTGGTGAAAAATGCTTACCTAAGGCAGATGCAAACGATGTAAATGCCGTGTTAAATCGTTTGTGAAAAATAAAGGGTTCCGGCAGGATGCATTCCCCATTACATCACGATAACAACACAGCGCCTCGTTCCGGCGCGAAGCAGCCTGGTCAGAGAGAGCAGGCGTAATAGCTATGGAGAAGTCTGAATGACAATTAGCACACCGATGCTGGTGACCTTCCTCGTTTATATCTTTGGCATGATTCTCATCGGCTTTATCGCCTGGCGTTCAACCCGCAGCTTTGACGACTATATTCTTGGCGGCCGCAGTCTCGGGAGCGTGGTGACCGCGCTGTCGGCTGGCGCCTCGGATATGAGCGGCTGGCTGTTAATGGGGTTGCCAGGCGCAATCTTCATCTCCGGCATTTCAGAAAGCTGGATCGCCATCGGCCTGACCCTGGGGGCATGGATCAACTGGAAATTAGTGGCGGGGCGCCTGCGCGTTCACACTGAAGTGAACAACAATGCGCTGACGCTGCCGGATTACTTTACCGGGCGCTTTGAAGACTCCAGCCGCCTGCTGCGTATTATCTCGGCGCTGGTGATCCTGCTGTTCTTCACCATATATTGTGCATCCGGCATTGTGGCCGGGGCGCGCCTGTTTGAAAGCACCTTTGGCATGAGCTACGAAACGGCGCTGTGGGCCGGGGCGGCGGCGACAATCCTCTACACCTTCGTGGGGGGATTCCTGGCGGTGAGCTGGACGGATACCGTGCAGGCCAGCCTGATGATCTTTGCCCTGATTCTGACGCCGGTAATGGTGATCATTGCCGTCGGCGGCCTCGATGATTCCCTGATGGTGATCAAGCAGAAGAGCATCGAAAACGTCGATATGCTGAAAGGGCTGAACTTTGTCGCTATCGTTTCGCTGATGGGCTGGGGCCTGGGCTACTTCGGCCAGCCGCATATTCTGGCGCGCTTTATGGCGGCGGATTCACACCACACCATCGTAAACGCACGCCGCATCAGTATGACCTGGATGATCCTCTGCCTGGCGGGCGCCTGTGCGGTGGGTTTCTTCGGGATTGCCTACTTTAACAACAACCCTGAGCAGGCCGGGGCGGTGACGCAAAACGGCGAGCGGGTGTTTATCGAACTGGCGCAAATTCTGTTCAACCCGTGGATTGCCGGGATACTGCTCTCCGCGATTCTGGCGGCGGTGATGTCCACGCTGAGCTGCCAGCTGCTGGTGTGCTCCAGCGCGATTACCGAAGATCTGTACAAAGCTTTCCTGCGTAAAGGGGCGAGCCAGAAAGAGCTGGTGTGGGTAGGGCGCATGATGGTGCTGGTGGTGGCGCTGGTTGCGATTGCCCTGGCCGCTAACCCGGAAAACCGCGTGCTTGGCCTGGTCAGCTATGCCTGGGCCGGTTTTGGCGCAGCGTTTGGCCCGGTGGTGTTGTTCTCGGTGATGTGGTCACGTATGACCCGCAACGGGGCGCTGGTGGGGATGATTGTCGGGGCGGCAACCGTGCTGGTCTGGAAACAGTTTGGCTGGCTGGGGCTGTACGAAATCATTCCAGGTTTCGCTTTCGCCAGCCTTGCGATAGTGGCGGTGAGCCTGCTGGGCAAAGCACCTTCAGCCTCCATGCAGAAGCGCTTCGCCGAAGCCGATGCGGTTTATCACACCGCGCCGCCGAGCAAGCTGCAGCCTGAGTAGCAGGCAATGTTTTACAGGGGCCGGTTAATCCGGCCCTTTTTACATCTGGTCATAAATATGTAATCCCCGTCTCTTGTTTTTCTTTTCGGCGCTAATGATAATCACAATCGTTATGGTTTACTTTTCTTTACGTCAATTGACTTGTATTCACATCTGAGGTGTCAGGCATGTTTGTTCCGTTTCTCATCATGTTACGCGAAGGGCTGGAGGCAGCGCTCATCGTCAGCCTGATTGCCAGCTACCTGAAGCGTACCCAGCGCGGCCAGTGGATAGCCGTGATGTGGATTGGCGTTTTTGCCGCCGCTGCACTTTGCCTGGGCCTCGGTATCTTTATCAATGAAACCACCGGCGAGTTCCCGCAGAAAGAGCAGGAGCTGTTTGAGGGGATCGTGGCGGTGATCGCCGTGTTTATTCTGACCTGGATGGTGTTCTGGATGCGTAAAGTGTCCCGCAACGTCAAGGTGCAGCTGGAGCAGGCGGTGGATAACGCGCTGCACAGCAAAGGCAACCACGGCTGGGCGCTGATCATGATGGTCTTTTTCGCCGTCGCGCGCGAAGGCCTGGAGTCGGTGTTCTTCCTGCTGGCAGCTTTCCAACAGGACGTTGGCATTTGGCCACCGCTAGGGGCGATGCTCGGCCTGGCCACCGCCATCGTTTTAGGCTTCCTTATTTACTGGGGCGGAATTCGCCTCAACCTGGGGGCATTCTTTAAATGGACCAGTCTGTTTATTCTGCTGGTCGCCGCAGGCCTTGCCGCCGGCGCCGTGCGCGCATTCCACGAAGCCGGGCTGTGGAACCACTTCCAGGATATAGCGTTTGATATGAGCAACACGCTCTCCACCCACTCGCTTACCGGCACCTTACTTGAGGGGATTTTTGGCTATCAGGAAACCCCAACCGTGAGCGAAGTGGCGATGTACTTCATCTATCTGATTCCGGCGCTGGTGCTGTTCTTTATGCCGCCGCGCGTGAACAACCAGGCGACCAATACGGCTCGTTAATTGATTTCCGGCGGGCCGACCCGCCGTTCAGTGATAACTACTCATTGCTTAATAGGGATAGGTCATGACCAAACATTTTCGTCTGAAGGCACTGCACGTTGCGCTGCTCGCGCTTGTCTCTTCCACGTTTGCCGCGCAGGCAGCGGACATTCCCCAGGTAAAAGTCACCGTCACGGATAAACAGTGTGAGCCGATGAATGTGACCGTGAACGCCGGGAAAACCCAGTTCATTATCCAGAATAACAGCCAGAAAGCGCTGGAGTGGGAGATCCTGAAAGGGGTGATGGTGGTGGAAGAGCGTGAGAACATCGCGCCGGGCTTCTCCCAGAAACTGACCGCCAACCTGCAGCCGGGTGAATACGACATGACCTGCGGCCTGCTGACCAACCCGAAAGGCAAGCTGGTGGTGAAAGCGACCGGCAAACAGGAAGCGCCTAAATCCGATCTGCTGGCCCTGACCGGCCCAATCACCGAATACAAAGCTTATGTGACCGCTGAAGTTGCTGAGCTGGTGAAAGGCACCAAAGCCTTTACCGATGCGGTGAAAGCCGGCGATTTAGAGAAAGCCAAAGCCCTGTATGCGCCAACCCGCCAGCATTATGAGCGTATTGAGCCGATCGCCGAGCTGTTCTCTGACCTCGACAGCAGCATCGATGCCCGTGAAGACGATTTCGAGAAAAAAGCGGATGACCCGAAATTCACCGGCTTCCACCGCCTGGAGAAGATCCTGTTTGGCGACAACACCACCAAAGACGCCGCGCAGTTTGCCGACAAGCTGAACGCCGACGTGCTGGATCTGCAGACTCGCGTTTCCGAGCTGGCCTTCCCGCCGAGCAAAGTGGTTGGTGGCGCAGCTGGCCTGATTGAAGAAGTCGCGGCGACCAAAATCAGCGGGGAAGAAGATCGCTACAGCCACACTGACCTGTGGGACTTCCAGGCGAACGTCGACGGCGCACAGAAAATTGTTGACCTGCTGCGTCCTCAGTTGACCAAAGAGAACCCGGCTCTGCTGGCGAAAGTGGATGCCAACTTCAAGAAAGTTGACGCCATTCTGGCGAAGTACCGCACCAAAGACGGGTTTGAAACCTACGACAAGCTGACGGATAACGATCGTAAGGCGCTGAAAGGGCCAATTACCACGCTTGCGGAAGATTTGTCTCAGCTGCGTGGCGTGATGGGCCTGGACTAAGCATCATGAGCAATAAGGATAACACCGGCGCGCACCAACCGGCGCGCCGCCAGCTGCTGAAAACACTGGGCGCCCTTGGGGGCGCTTTTGCCGTGGGCGGCGGCTGCCCGATGGCGGCCCATGCGGCGAATCCGGCCTCTTCGCCGGGCACGCTGCCGCCGGATGGTCGTCTTGAAAGCCAGCCGCTGTATGGCGAACACCAGGCCGGGATTCTGACACCTCAGCAGGCTGCCATGATGCTGGTGGCGTTTGACGTGCTGGCCAGTGACAAAGCTGACCTTGAACGTCTGTTCCGCCTGCTGACTTCTCGCTTTGATTTCCTGACCAGCGGCGGTCCGGCGCCGGATACGCCAAATCCACGATTGCCGCCGATGGACTCCGGTATTCTTGGGGCGGAAATCTACCCGGATAACCTGACGATCACGGTTTCCGCCGGCAGCTCGCTGTTTGACGAGCGTTTTGGCCTGCAAAAGCAGATGCCGAAAAAGCTACAGGCAATGACCAGCTTCCCGAATGATTCGCTGGATGCCAGCCTGTGCCACGGCGATTTGCTGCTGCAGATTTGCGCCAACACCAACGACACGGTGATCCATGCGCTGCGCGATATTATTAAGCACACGCCAGATCTCCTCAGCGTGCGCTGGAAGCGGGAAGGGTTCATTTCCAACCATGCGGCGCGCAGCCGGGGGAAAGAGACGCCGATTAACCTGCTGGGCTTCAAAGACGGCACGGCTAACCCGGACAGCCATGATAAGCCGCTAATGGACGACGTGGTGTGGGTGACGAAGCAGCAGCAGGAGCCGGCCTGGGCTACCGGTGGCAGCTATCAGGCCGTGCGCATTATTCAGTTCCACGTCGAGTCCTGGGACCGCACGCCGCTGAAAGAGCAGCAGACTATTTTCGGGCGTGACAAGCACAGCGGGGCGCCGCTGGGCATGAAAAATGAGCATGATGTGCCGGACTACGCCGCCGACCCTGACGGTGATGTGATCGCGCTGGATGCCCACATTCGCCTGGCAAACCCAAGGACGAAAGAGACGCAATCGGGGCTGATTATGCGGCGGGGTTACAGCTATTCGCTGGGCGCCACCAAGTCCGGCCAGCTCGACATGGGGCTGCTGTTCGTCTGCTACCAGCATGACCTTGAGAAAGGCTTCCTTGCGGTGCAGGGCAGGCTGAACGGCGAGGCGTTGGAAGAGTACGTGAAGCCGATTGGCGGCGGGTATTTCTTCGCGCTGCCGGGCGTGCCGGATAAGCAACATTATCTGGGGCAGGGGCTGATAGAGGCGATATAAGCTGGAACCGCGCTTGGCTTTATGTCGGTACGCGCTATAACTGCAACGTCGCGGCTGGTTTTTACCCTCACCCTAACCCTCTCCCTGGAAGGGAGGGGGGATAAATGAAGCAGTCTTAAGCTGTTTTCCCCCTCTCCCCGTTGGGGAGAGGGCCGGGGTGAGGGGAAGATTTGGGGTATGATAAATACCTCATCGAATAGTAAACGAAAACTACCTGGCCCTGATGCCCCTCATTTTTCATTTGCTAACAATTCATCGGCCGGATTATTTATCACAATTCCCTATGACTATCCCGCTGATATATTTCTGTAATATTGATGTGCGAAAAGGGTACACAGCAGCGGATTGCGATTAAACGTTACTTAAACGTAAAATTTATGTTGCGTTTTGGGTGATGTTTGTTGTACTTAAAGCATGAGCGGTAGTTCCCTGCTGTGACGTTTAATCACTACGGAGATCGCGAATGGTTGGGTCCTGTACTGGACGGTTACTTAAACACTTTACCCGCACTACCCAGCGCGGAGGCCTCTCCTCCGGCTTCGCTATCTTCGCCGCTAAATTTCCCCATTCAGAGTCAAATCAGCGTCCTAACGGTGCGTCAGGCAACGTTTCGCGTTCGCTTAGCGCACCCTCTCAACCGGCAGTTAATGGCTTACAAGGAAGCCAAACCTCATCCGTTAGTGGCCATAATCGCGCTTGTTCAGACGGCGCGGGAAATGAAACCAACTGTAAGGTGCCATCCATGGGAAGACAGAAAGCTGTGATCAAAGCTCGTCGCGAAGCAAAACGTGTGCTGAGACGGGATTCACGTAGCCACCGGCAGCGTGAAGAGGAATCGGTCACCACGCTTGTGCAGATGAGCGGCGTAGAATCTATAGGCATGGCGCGCGACAGCCGCGACCATTCACCTATCGAAGCGCGTAATGAAGCTCAGGCGCATTATCTTAATGCCATCGAGAAAAAGCAGCTGATATTTGCTACCGGCGAAGCCGGCTGTGGCAAGACGTTTATCAGCGCGGCGAAAGCCGCTGAGGCCCTGATACATAAGGATGTCGACAGGATTATCGTTACCCGTCCGGTGCTGCAGGCCGATGAAGATCTCGGCTTCCTTCCCGGTGATATCTCAGAAAAGTTCGCCCCGTATTTCCGCCCGGTGTACGATATCCTGGTGCGACGTTTAGGGTCGTCTTTTATGCAGTATTGCCTGCGGCCTGAAATTGGTAAGGTTGAGATTGCGCCGTTCGCCTATATGCGCGGACGCACTTTTGAAAATGCCGTGGTTATTCTGGATGAGGCACAGAATGTCACCGCAGCGCAAATGAAGATGTTCCTGACCCGCCTCGGGGAAAACGTGACGGTTATCGTCAATGGCGATATCACGCAGTGCGATTTACCTGCGGGCGTACCGTCCGGTTTAAGCGACGCGCTGAGCCGTTTTGAAGAGGATGACATGGTCGGTGTTGTTCGTTTTGGTAAACAGGATTGTGTGCGCTCGGCCCTCTGCCAGCGCACCTTGAACGCCTACGACTGACGGTCTTCAACGATTTAGACAAAAGCCCAAACTTCGGTTTGGGCTTTTTTATTTGCGCGAATTATTTGGCCAAACTGTGAAGGGGGTCATAACACCAGGTCAAGGAGAGACAATTTATGAGACCTGGGAATTATCTCTCTCTCGAAACCATGCCGTATACTTTCCTCAAGCAGAGACAATAGTCTCTCTCCACAAACCCGCTTTGGAACAGCAACAATACGCCACGGAAGTCCGTTACAGCGTATTGAGACTTGAGGAACAACTTATGCAAAAGAAAAAAATTTACCTGTTCTGCTCCGCTGGGATGTCAACCTCGCTGTTAGTGACCAAAATGCGAGCGCAGGCCGAAAAGTATGAAGTTCCGGTAGAAATTGAAGCTTTCTCTGAGTCTTTGGCCAGCGAGAAAGGGAAACATGCGGACCTGGTATTACTCGGGCCACAAATTGCCTACATGCAGGCAGATATCAAGAAATTGTTGCCCACCAAGCCTGTAGAAGTTATCGATTCTGCTCTGTACGGTAAAGTCGATGGGCTGGGTGTGTTGAAAGCGGCTGTGGCAGCAATTAAGAAAGCAGCGGCCGAGAGTTAATTTTTTATTCTTGTTTTGTTTAATTTTCCGTCAAAGAGCGACTTACACCTACAGCCGTAAGTAATTACGGCTTTCAAGGATATTTATAATATGAGTAAAGTCATTGATTCACTTGAGAAGGTTCTCCTGCCTTTTGCTGTAAAAATAGGAAAGCAGCCTCACGTTAATGCCATTAAAAATGGTTTTATTAAATTAATGCCATTAACCCTAACCGGGGCAATGTTTGTTCTGATCAACAACGTATTTCTGAGCTTCGGCGCAGGATCATTCTTCTACTCGTTAGGCATCCGTTTAGACCCCGAGACCATTGAAACCCTGAATGGGTTTAAAGCTATCGGCGGCAATGTGTACAACGGTACGTTGGGCATAATGTCGCTGATGGCGCCTTTTTTCATTGGCATGGCATTGGCTGAAGAAAGAAAGGTCGATCCTTTGGCAGCGGGCTTATTATCCGTCGCAGCCTTTATGACCGTGACGCCATACAGCGTGGGCGAAGCCTATGCCGTGGGTGCTAACTGGTTAGGCGGTCAGAACATTATTTCCGGTATGATTATCGGTCTGGTTGTCGCGGAATTGTTCACCTTCGTGGTTCGCCGGAACTGGGTTATCACCCTGCCTGATAGCGTACCAGCCTCGGTGTCCCGTTCGTTCTCGGCGTTAATTCCAGGCTTCCTGATTCTGTCTATCTTCGGGATCATCTCCTGGGCGCTGTCTCACTACGGCAGCAACTTCCACCAGATCATCATGGACTCCATTTCGACTCCGCTGGCGTCAATGGGTAGCGTGGTTGGCTGGGCATACGTGATTTTCAACTCTCTGCTGTGGTTCTTCGGTGTTCACGGTTCTCTGGCGCTTACCGCTCTGGATAACGGCATCATGACCCCATGGGCGCTGGAAAACGTCGCGCTGTACCAGCAGTACGGTTCTGTAGAAGCCGCTATCGAAGCGGGCAAACAGTTCCACTTCTGGGCGAAACCAATGCTCGACTCCTACATCCTGCTGGGGGGTTCTGGTGCGACGCTGGGTCTGATTATCGCTATCTTCATCGCCTCTCGCCGCGCCGATCACCGTCAGGTGGCTAAGCTGGCGCTGCCGTCAGGCATCTTCCAGATTAACGAACCGATTCTGTTTGGTCTGCCGATCATCATGAACCCGGTGATGTTCATCCCGTTCGTAGCTGTACAGCCGATTCTGGCCGCAATCACCCTGATTGCTTACTCCATGGGCATTATCCCGCCGGTCACCAACCTGGCACCGTGGACCATGCCTACCGGCCTGGGCGCCTTCTTCAACAGTAACGGCAGCGTCGCTGCTCTGCTGGTGGCGCTGTTCAACCTGGGTGTTGCAACGCTGGTGTACATGCCGTTCGTTATCCTGTCCAACAAGGCACAGGCGGTTATTGAAGAAGAAGAAAGCGAAGAAGATATCGCTAACGCACTGAAATTCTAAGTTCAGCCGGGGGAGGGAATGCCTCCCCCGTTTTCAGAATCCGGGGAGCACTCTTATGTTTGATTTAGATAACGTTGTTGAAACTGAAGTAGAAGTGGACGATCTCGAAGAAGTGGTGATGGGCTTAATCATCAACTCTGGTCAGGCCCGTAGCCTGGCTTACGGCGCGCTGAAAAAGGCCAAGCTGGGTGACTTCGCCGGGGCCAAAGAGATGATGGACCAGTCTCGTACCGCGCTGAACGAAGCACACCTGGTGCAGACTAAGCTGATTGAAGGCGACCAGGGCGAAGGCAAAACTAAAGTGAGCCTGGTGCTGGTACACGCGCAGGATCACCTGATGACTTCGATGCTGGCTCGTGAGCTGGTCACCGAGTTGATTGAATTACATGAGAAAATGGACAAGTAGCAGGTCAGTATATGCAGCCAGAGATAGACAATATGGAAATTAACATTGTTCGTGAAAGCCAGCTGTTTAACGGCAAGTGTTTCCATGCGTTTATCTACACCAAAGAAGAGAGCGTGAGCGGGCTGCACCAGCATGACTACTACGAATTCACTATCGTGTTAACCGGGCGCTACTATCAGGAAATTAACGGTAAGCGCGTGTTGATGGAACGAGGCGATTTTGTCTTTATTCCGGTCGGTTCCCATCATCAGAGTTTCTACGAGTTTGGCGCGACCCGGTTATTTAACGTGGGCATCAGTCAGCAGTTTTTTGAACAGCATTATATGCCGCTGCTGCCGTCCCATCTGGTGGCTTCACAGGTTTACCAGATCAAGGATGAATTCCTGGCGTTTATGGAGTCGGTGATTGCCTCGTTTAATTTCCGCGAAGGGGAGTTTAACGAGTTCCTCGAAATGGTGAGCTTTTATGTTGTCAATCGACTACGCCATTATCGAGAGTCGGAAAATCAGGATGATATTCCATTGTGGTTAAAATCCACCGTTGAAGGGATGCACGACAAAATGCGTTTTGGTGATAAAGCCTTATTAAACATGGTTGCGCTTTCGGGTAAGTCGCAGGAATATTTAACGCGCGCCACTCAGCGTTATTATGGCAAAACGCCGATGCAGATTATTAATGAAATCCGCATTAATTTTGCCAAGAAACAGCTGGAGATTACTAACTCGTCGGTGACCGATATTGCCTTCGAGTCTGGCTACAGTAGCCCCAGTATGTTTATTAAGAACTTTAAGAAGGTCACCTCTTTTACGCCCAATAGCTATCGGAAAAAATTGTACAGCATTAATTAATTTGCTGGTTAACGACCACGGTCAATATTGCGTTTTTATTAACTTATTCAATTTTCTAAATACGGCGCGTGGCGCTGTACGGGAGCCTATATGACTAAGAAATTAAAAGTTGTCACTATCGGTGGCGGCAGCAGCTATACCCCAGAATTACTTGAAGGTTTTATTAAGCGCTACCATGAATTACCGATTACCGAACTTTGGCTGGTGGATGTCGAAGCCGGTAAAGAAAAGCAGGATATTATTTTCAATCTTTGCCAGCGCATGATTGAGCATGCCGGCGTGCCGATGACGGTACATAAGAGCCTCGATCGCCGTGAAGCGCTGAAAGACGCGGACTTCGTGACCACTCAGCTGCGTGTGGGCCAGTTGAAAGCACGTGAGCTGGATGAACGTATCCCGCTGAGTCACGGCTATCTTGGCCAGGAAACCAACGGCGCGGGCGGTCTGTTCAAAGGGCTGCGTACCATTCCAGTCATTTTCGACATCATCAAAGACGTGCAGGAAATCTGCCCGGATGCCTGGGTTATCAACTTCACTAACCCGGCCGGTATGGTGACCGAGGCGGTATTCCGCCACACCAACTTCAAAAAATTCATCGGCGTGTGCAACATTCCTGTTGGCATGAAGATGTTTATTACCGACGTACTGAAACTGACGCCGGAAGATGATCTGGGCATCGATCTCTTCGGTCTGAACCACATGGTGTTCATCAAAGATGTGCTGGTGAACGGCGAATCCCGCTTTGCTGAACTGCTGGACGGCGTAGCCAGCGGTAAACTGAGCGCGAACTCGGTGAAAAACATCTTCGATATGCCGTTCAGCGAAGGGCTGATTCGTTCCCTGAACCTGCTGCCGTGCTCTTATCTGCTGTACTACTTCAAGCAGAAAGAAATGCTTGCCATTGAAATGGGCGAGTTCTACAAAGGCGGTGCGCGCGCTTCCGTGGTGCAGAAGGTCGAAAAACAGCTGTTCGAACTGTATAAAGATCCTAACCTGGACGTGAAACCGAAAGAGCTGGAGCTGCGCGGCGGGGCTTATTACTCTGACGCCGCATGCGAAGTGATCAGCGCTATCTACAATGATAAGCAGACCGAGCACTACGTGAACATCCCGCACCATGGCCACGTGGACAATATCCCGGCGGACTGGGCTATCGAGACGACCAGTATCATTGGCCGTGACGGCGCAAGGCCACACCCGCGCGTGACTCACTTCGACGAGAAAGTGATGGGGCTGATTCATACCATCAAAGGGTTTGAAGTGGCGGCGAGCCAGGCGGCACTGAGCGGTGAGTTCAACGACGTGCTGCTGGCGCTGAACCTGAGCCCGCTAATCCACTCTGACAAGGATGCGGAAGTGATTGCCAAAGAGATGTTGCTTGCCCATAAAGCCCATCTGCCAAACTTTGCGAAAGCTATCGAAAAACTGGCTTAATGTCTTGCCCTCCCCGGACGGGGAGGGCCACTCAAGAGGGATGCTATGGATCGCTTACTGATTATCAATGCCGATGACTTTGGCCTGAGTAAGGCGCAAAACTACGGCATTATCGAAGCGTTTCACCACGGCGTGGTGACTTCAACCACCGCGATGGTTAACGCAGAAGCCATTAAACACGCCGCCGGGCTGTGTGCTCGTTACCCTGGACTGGGGGTTGGCATGCACTTTGTGCTGACACTGGGGCAGCCGCTGAGCGACATGCCGGTTCTGACTCGCGAAACGGGCACGCTGGGCAAGTGGATTTGGGAAATGGCGGAGCAGGGGCAGCTGGACCTGGACGAGATCAAGCGCGAGCTTGAAAGCCAGTATCAGCGCTTTATCGAGATTTTTGGTATTGAGCCGACCCATCTCGATAGTCACCATCACGTACACATGATCCCGGAAATTTTTCCCATCGTTGCGGCGTTTGCCAGCGAGAAAGGGATCCCGCTGCGTGTCGATCGTGATGCCGCAACCCGGGACAACATCTCATTGGCTGGCGTGAGAAGTACGCAAGGATTTAGCAGTGAGTTTTACGGTGACGCTATTTCTGAAAGCCTGTTGCTGGAGTGCGTGGATGCCTCGGCGCAGCGAGAGGAAGCCTCGCTGGAGGTAATGTGCCACCCGTCGTTTGTGGATAACACAATCCTGAAAAGCAACTACTGCTACCCGCGTCTGGCGGAGATGGAAGTGCTGACCTCCGCCGCGCTGAAGTATGCTATCGCCGAAAGAGGCTACCGGTTAGGCACTTTCCGCGACCTCTAACCCTTATTCGTGCTTCGGTCCATTGTCGGTAAGGTGTATTATAATTACATCTTATCGACAATCATTGGCCGGACGCTTGACCGGTCGACCAGGTACAGTCATGTCCGGAAAACGTATCCAGCGCGAAAAGCAAACCATCGCTAAAATGCTCACTTTGTACGAGCGCAAAAACCCTGCTGCCAGCCCCGATCCAGACCACTACTTACGGCTATATGACTACGCTGCCAAAAGGCTGGATCGCTGCGCTTTTGGCGAAGAAAAACCTGCCTGCAAGCAATGCCCCATCCACTGCTATCAGCCCGCAAAACGTGAAGAAATGAAGCAGGTGATGCGCTGGAGTGGTCCCCGAATGCTGTTCCACCATCCGATTCTGACCGTGCTTCATTTGATGGACGATCGCCGGCTGGTTCCGCCTCTGCCTGAGAAATATCAGCGTAAGAAATAGCTTTGGATCGTGTGCAACATGCGAAAAAAAAGCCCGCATTTGCATGCGAGCTCTTCTTTAAATATGGCGGTGAGGGAGGGATATCACTCGCGCCGTCCATGGCGCTCGCCCTGCGGGTTGCCGAAGGCAATGCAAAACGGCTGTCCTGCCGTTTAGTGATTCGCAAGCTCACCCCTTCGGGGCAGCGTTATCACAAGTGATGCCGCTGTCCAACCTGCAGAAGCAGGTTGGCGAACCCTGTCGAGGGTTCTCATCCACTCCCTGAGTGTGCAACATGCGAAAAAAAAGCCCGCATTTGCATGCGAGCTCTTCTTTAAATATGGCGGTGAGGGAGGGATTCGAACCCTCGATACGTTGCCGTATACACACTTTCCAGGCGTGCTCCTTCAGCCACTCGGACACCTCACCATATTGTTTTGCTGCACACCTTAGGTGGGCAACGGGGCGCTACTATAGGGAGTCAGCCCTCTTCGGTCAAGCCTAATTTATGGATTATGCCGCGTTCGGTTAAGGTGTGAGCGGTTGAGGTGGTTTTAAGGCAAATTCGTCGAAAAAAGCTCCCGTCCGACTAATCCCTGTGGGCGGGAGAGGGTCAATCATCGTGCTAACTGGCGTTGCCTCCAAGCGATTGCCAGAGCGTAATGCGGTTCTCCAGTTCCGTTTGTTGCAGTGAAATAAGCGACTGGCTCGCGCTCCACAGCGTGCGCTGCGCCGTTAAGGCCGTCAGATAATCACCGATGCCTGCCTGGTAGCGCTTCATCGCCAGATCAAACGTTTGCTGCTCGGCTACCACATATTGACGCTGGGCATCCAGCTCTTCGTTTAACGTCGAGCGACGAACTAAAGCATCCGAAACGTCTTTAAACGCGCTCTGAATAGTTTTTTCGTAACTCGCGATCAGCCCCTTTTTCTCTGCTTCGGCATAGCGCAGTTGCGACAGATTGCTACCGCCGGTAAACAGCGGCAGCGAGATCGACGGTGAAAATGACCAGACCTGCATCCCGTGGTTAAACAACGAGGAAAGCGAGTCGCTACCCACCCCCGCGCTGGCAGTTAACGAGATTGAGGGAAAGAAGCTGGCCCTGGCCGCACCGATGTTGGCGTAGGCGACCTTCAGATTGTGCTCGGCTTCCTGGATATCCGGCCTCGCAAGCAGTACAGAGGATGAAACTCCCGCGGGCACTAACGTGATTGTGTTTTCATGCAGGCTTTCCAGCGTCCCGGGCAGTAATGACTGTGGCACGCTGCTGCCCGCCAGCAGATTGATGGCGTTCTTATCCTGCATGACCAGCGTTTGATAATTGGCCACGCTGGCTCGCGCCTGCTGGTAAACGCTGAGGGCTGATGAAACATCCGTTGCGGCCGCAGTACCAACCTGCTGTTGTTTTTGCACTATCTTCAGCGAGGCTTCCGCACTGGACATCGTTTGCTGCGCCAGCTCAAGATTGCTGTTATCGGCCGCTAATGTGATCCACGCTGTCGTTAGTTCGGCCACCAGCGTCAGGCGAGTATTTTGCGCGGTAAACTCGCTGGCAAGCCAGGTTTCTCTGGCCGCGCGGGAAAGGCTTTGGTTACGGCCAAACAAATCAAGCTCAAAGCTGGTCACCGCGCCGTCGGCCTGAGCACTGGAGGTCAGCCCGCTTTCTGTAGTGCGGCTGCGAGTGGAGCTTAACTCCGCGTTGAGCGTGGGAAACAGTGACGCACGCTGCACGCCGTATTGGGCTCTGGCGGCTTCAATATCGGCAATCGCTTTTTGTACATCACGATTGCTGTTCAGCCCCATGCCCACCACCTGTTGCAGGCGAGTATCTTTAACCACCTGCTGCCAGTGGCCTACTACCGCGCGCGATTCACCCTGCGTACCCGGCAACGTAGCGGGAATAGGTGCCGCAGGGCGCTCATAATCAGGATCCAGCGAAACGCAGCCGGTGCTGAACAGCGTCAGCAGGATAATGGAAAGACGAATCATGGTTTACCCCTTCGCACGACGTTGACCGGCAAACAAGCGTTTCACCAGGACAAAGAAGAGAGGAACAAAGAAAATCGCGAGCAGGGTAGCGGTCAGCGTGCCGCCCACAATACCTGTCCCGATGGCGATACGACTGTTTGCGCCCGCCCCGGTGGCAACCGCCAGCGGGGTGACCCCGGCGACAAACGCCAGAGACGTCATGATAATGGGGCGCAGGCGCGTTTGCGCCGCATGCAGAGCAGCATGACTTAGCGAGTAACCTTCATTTACAGCAGCTTCGGCGTATTCCACAATCAAAATGGCGTTTTTAGACGACAACCCAATCGTGGTCAGCAGCGCGACCTGGAAATAAATGTCGTTACTTAAGTCACGCATCCACGCGGCAAGCGCGGCGCCAAGCAGCCCTAAAGGAATCACCAGAATCACCGACAGTGGCACGGACCAGCTTTCATAGAGAGCGGCCAGGCATAAAAACACGACGAGAATAGAGACCGCATAGAGGCTGAGCGCCTGGCCGCTGGCCAATTTTTCCTGCAGGGAAAGCCCGCTCCATGCCCAACTTGTGCCTTCCGGCAGGCTATTTGCCAGCGCCTCCATTTTTTCCATTGCTGTGCCGGAACTGTATCCGGCGGCGTTTTCCCCCTGAATTTCAAAGGCAACTGAGCCGTTGTAGCGTACCAGGTTTTCGGGGCCATACTGCCAGCGAGTGGTGGCGAACGCGGAGAAAGGCGTCATGCTTTGGTTTTCACTGCGCACGAACCATTTTCCGAGGTCGGAAGGTGCCGCCCGGGTATCGCTTTCGCCCTGGATATAGACCTTTTTCACGCGGCCACGGTCGATAAAATCGTTCACATAAGTCCCGCCCCAGGCGCTGGAGAGCGTGGAGGAAACCTCGCTGAGTGAAAGTCCTAATGAAACGGCTTTATTACTGTCGATATCCACCTGGAGCTGCGGCATTTGCGGCAGATCGTTGGCACGGACGGCCTGCAGGCCCGGGTCCTGATTCGCTTTGCCAATAAGCTGGTTACGCAGGGCAAACAGCGCGTCACGGTCGGTTCCGCCATTGGCAAGCAGCTCAAAGGTAAAACCGTTGCTCCTGCCCAGCCCGTCGACGGACGGCGGGATCATGGCAAACAGCGAGGCATCGCGCAGCGTATTGAGCTCTTTCGTGGCCCGCAGGGCGATAGCCTGGGCTGTATTCTCTTCCCCTTCACGTTCTGACCAGTTTTTGAGCGACACAAAAGCCATGCCGGTGTTTTGTCCGTTGCCGCTGAAGCTAAAACCATCGACGGTGAAAATGACGTTGGTATTGGCCTTTTCTTTGGTCAGGAACCAGTCGGTGACGGTGCGGTTGATTTCCGCCGTGCGCACGGCAGTGGCGCCTGGAGGTAAGGTCCACTGCACCATGATCTGCCCCTGATCCTCGACAGGCAGGAAGCTCCCCGGCAGTTTCCACATGACCAGGCCCATCGCACCGCAGATGGCAATGTAAGCCAGCATTACGGTGGCGTAATGACGGAGAGTGTCTATTACGCGGCGTTTATAGCCACGCTCGGTGGTGCGGTACAGGCGGTTAAAACCGCCGAAAAACCCGCGTTTATGGGATGTAGTGTGTTGCAGAATTCTGCCGCAAAGCGCTGGCGTTAGCGTCAGGGCAACCACCACCGACAGGACCATGGCGGAGATAATGGTGACTGAGAACTGGCGATAAATAACCCCCGTTGAGCCGCCAAAAAACGCCATCGGCAGAAAGACCGCAGACAGCACTAAGGCGATGGCTATCAGGGCACCGGAGATTTCCCCCATGGATTTTTCTGTGGCTTCGCGCGCCGGAAGCCCTTCGTCGCGCATGATACGTTCCACGTTTTCCACCACCACAATGGCGTCGTCCACCAGCAGACCGATGGCCAGTACCATGGCAAACAGCGTCAGTGTGTTAATGGAATAGCCGAACAGGGCCAGCACGCCAAAAGTCCCCAGCAGTACGACCGGTACTGCCAGCGCGGGAATCAGCGTGGCACGCACGTTCTGCAAGAAGAGATACATCACGAAGACCACCAGCAGAATGGCTTCAAACAGCGTTTGGATCACATCCTCAATGGAGATTTTGATGAATTCGGTGCTGTCTTTGGGGAAGGCAATTTTGTAGCCCTTCGGCATGCTGCGCTCGAACTCGGCGATTTTCTCTTTCACTCGCGTGGTGGTGTCCAGCGCGTTCGCGCCGGGCGCAAGCATCACGGCAATCCCTGCTGCCGGATGGCCGTTCAGTTTTGCGATGGAGGTATAATCCTCGCTGCCCATTTCAACCCGGGCCACGTCGGCAATACGAATAGTTGCCCCGTTAGCCTGGCTCTTCACGATGATATTCTGGAACTGCTCTACGGTTTGTAGCCGCGACTGCGCGCGAACCGTCGCGGTGAGCTGCTGAGCATCTGAGGCGGGAAGGGCGCCAATTTTACCGGCGGAAACCTGAATGTTTTGCGCTTCTATCGCCGTTTGAATATCCGAAGGCATCAGCGCGTAAGACGCCAGTTTGGCCGGATCCATCCAGATACGCATCGCATATTCTGCGCCGAAGACCTGCAGGCTGCCGACACCGGTCAGGCGGGCCATTGGGTCCTGAACGTTGCTGACCAGCCAGTCGGCGATATCAGAGCTATTGGCTTTATCCTGCTCATCATAGACACCCATGATCATCAGGAAGCTGCTTTGGGATTTCACCACCGTCACGCCAGACTGCTGCACTTCGCTTGGCAGGCGAGATTCGGCCTGCTGAACTTTGTTTTGTACCTGAACCTGCGCAGTATCGGGATCGGTGCCTTGTTCAAAGGTCACGGTAATGCTGACGGAGCCGTCAGAGCTGCTGGTGGAGCTGAAATAGAGCAAGTTATCCAGCCCGGTCAGTTGCTGCTCAATGACCTGAGTCACACTGTTTTCCAGCGTTTCGGCCGAAGCACCGGTGTAGGTGGCTGAGATTTTTATGGCGGGAGGCGCCACATCGGGATACTGGGCGACGGGCAGGGTGCGAATCGCAAGCACCCCGGCCAGCATAATAAGAATCGCAATGACCCAGGCAAAAACCGGGCGACGAACGAAGAAGGTGGAGAACATCAGGCTTTACCTCCTTCTTTGGCTATTTCAACGGGGGTAACCTGCTGCCCGGCGCTGATTTTCCCGGTACCTTCAACGATCAGGCGGTCGCCGTTGCTCAGGCCACTGAGCACCAGCCATTTATCGCCATAGGTTGCGCCGGTTTCCAGTGTCCGCTGCTCAACTTTGTTTTCAGCATTAACAACCAGCGCGGTGGCATTGCCTTTCGCATCGCGGGTAATGCCCTGCTGCGGGGCAAGAATGGCATCACGCATGATGCCTTCATCCACCCGGGCGCGAACAAACATGCCTGGCAGAAGCTGCTGCTGAGGATTGGCGAAAACGGCCCGCAGGGTGACAGAACCGGTTGATTCGTCGACAGCCACCTCCGTCAGCGCGAGGCGCCCTTTTTGTGCATAAGTGCTGCCATCCTCCAGCAGCAAAGAGACGCTGAGCGTGTCGGCGTTTGTCGCCAGCGTTTGCTTGCGCAGGCGCAGTAAATCTACGCTGGAGCGGGTAAGGTCCACATAAATCGTGCCTAACCCGCGAACGGTGGCCAGGGCGCTTTCCTGCTCGGCCGAAACTAGCGCGCCCGGCGTAACGGAGGATATCCCGATTCGCCCGGCGATAGGCGAAGTGACCGTTGTCCAGTTGAGGTTGATGCGCGCACTTTCCAGCGTGGCTTTTTTCGATTCCACGCTGGCCTTGTCCTGATTGCAGGTGGACTGCGCATCGTCGGCATCCTGCCGGGAGACACCGTTTTCTTTCACTAATTGCCCATAGCGGTGGGCTTTCTGGCAATCGGCAACGACCAGCGCCTGCGCCTGTTTTAGTGACGCGGCGGCTTCGTTGTAAGTGGCCTGAAAGCTGGCTGGGTCAATCTGGTAAAGCGGCTGGCCAGCTTTAACGTTATCCCCTTCATTAAATAACCGCTTCTGGATAATACCGGTGACCTGAGGGCGAACTTCTGCGCTCATTGCGGCCGCGGTTCGCCCGGTAAGTTCGCTAATAACAGAAACAGGCTGGCTGGCTAATGTCGTGATCCCCACTTCCGGGAGGGGAAGTGTCGGTGCCGATATATCTTCATTATTACATCCGCTCAGGAGAAATAATGTGACTACAGATGTTTGAATATATTTCATCTCTTTTCTCAGGGTGAAGGATGTCCGCCTCGCTATTGCGCAAGGTATAAAGTTTCAGGCACTCGTCTCTCTCCGAATATTCGGAAAGAATAAAAATAGGGGAGGTGTTATTCCCCTGGTGTTGGTTTAAATAAAACTAGTTAATGCCAATCAGCATATTAATGATTTCGCGATACACTTTTTCCATGGCCTGGGGTTCTACTTTCTGCGACGTCAGGCGGCGATAAATCGTGCCCTCCATCATCACAGCCGTGACTTCAACGCTGCAGCGCACGCGCTCTTCGGTTAAATGAGGGTGATCTTTTTTAAGGTGTAAACAAGCGGTTTTGAAAATACGTTCATCAGCCTCGGCAAGCCAGGCGGCTACCTGCGGGTTACGCGTGGCTTCGGCCGAGATTTCCAGCATTAATGTGTCATCTTCTTCGTTGAGGCTAATTCGGCTGGCGAGAAGATTAGGAATAATATCTGTCGGGCTTTTATCCGACATGTCGGCCATACGTTTATCGATAATACGGTGAATAATGGCTTCAATAATGGCGTCTTTATTGCTGAAGTAGCGATAAATTTGCCCGACGCTTAACTGTGCCTCTGTGGCAATTTGCGACATGCTGGCTGCGTGAAAACCGCTGCTGGTAAAGCAGCGCCTGGCGGCGGCAATAATGTCGTTTTGGCGGGCTTTGTGCCGGGCTTCAAGCTTGCTGCTCATTGCTGACTCCGTCTTTTAATTTTTGAGAATGATCGTTCTCATTTTTGTTAATTATACGTCGCAATAGAATGTTGGAAAGATTTTTTTTAGTTTGTTTATAACTGACTGTTTTTAATTGAGGTAATTTTTGTGGCGCAGTGAGAAGGGCGAAATTAAGGGTATTTAACCTTTATCATAATAAGGGTTATTGGCAAGATTAAATGAAAGTAGGCTTATAAATATTGTGTGAATTGTGAAGGGTAAAATGGGGGGTAGGGCAGCAATGCAAAACGGCTGTCCTGCCGTTTAGTGATTCGCAAGCTCACCCCTTCGGGGCAGCGTTATCACAGGTGATGCCGCTGTCCAACCTGCAGAAGCAGGTTGTCGAACCCTGTCGAGGGTTCTCATCCATCCCTCGCCGTGCAACATGCGAAAAAAAGCCCGCATTTGCATGCGAGCTCTTCTTTAAATATGGCGGTGAGGGAGGGATATCACTCGCGCCGTCCATGGCGCTCGCCCTGCGGGTTGCCGGAGGCAATGCAAAACGGCTGTCCTGCCGTTTGTCGAACCCTGTCGAGGGTTCTCATCCGTCCCTCAAGGGGTTACGGGCAATAAAAAAGCCTGAACGTGAGTTCAGGCTCTCTTATCGAATATGGCGGTGAGGGAGGGATTCGAACCCTCGATACGTTGCCGTATACACACTTTCCAGGCGTGCTCCTTCAGCCACTCGGACACCTCACCATATTGTTGCCCCAGCGCTGCTGGAACGGGCGCTAATTTAGGGAAAATGGACTTCGCCGTCAATGCTAATTTCATGTTTTTGGTGCGTTTAGCCAAACTTCATCCAACTTGATTCTTAAACCACCACAAGATGCTGCTTTTTATTACTTTGGGGCTTGCATGGCGAGTCGATTCGCGCAAGCCTAAGAAAAAAAGGAGGCAGTATGGACATTATTTTTCATCACCCCACTTTTGACACCGAGTACTGGCTGAATCGTCTTCAGCAGGCTTTACCTGGCGCACGCGTTCGCCAGTGGAAGCAAGGGGACCAACAACCCGCGGATTACGCCCTTGTCTGGCATCCTCCGGTGGAAATGCTTAGCGGCCGTAAAGGGCTAAAAGGTGTATTTGCGCTGGGGGCGGGCGTAGACGCCATTCTCAGCAAACTTCAGGCTCATCCTGACATGCTGCCTGACGGCGTGCCGCTATTCCGCCTCGAAGATACCGGCATGGGGCTGCAAATGCAGGAATACGCGGTCAGCCAGGTGCTGCACTGGTTCCGCCGTTTTGACGATTACCAAAGACAAAAACTGCAGGGGCAATGGCAGCCGCTGGACGATTATCGCCGCGAGGACTTCACCATCGGGATCCTCGGCGCGGGCGTGCTGGGTGGGAAAGTGGCTGAAAGTCTTGTGGCCTGGGGCTTCCCGGTGCGCTGCTGGAGTCGCAGTAAGAAAGATTTCCCAGGTGTGGAAAGTTTTGCCGGGAGTGAAGCGCTGCCTGCCTTCTTAAGTGGCACCCGCGTGTTGATTAACCTGCTGCCTAATACGCCGCAAACGGTCGGCATTATCAATCGTGAGTTGCTGGGCCAACTGGCTAAAGAGGCCTACGTGATAAATCTTGCGCGCGGCGTTCATCTGGTCGAGGCCGATCTGTTGGCTGCACTGGATGCCGGACAGCTCAAGGGCGCAATGCTGGATGTCTTCTCTAAAGAGCCTCTGCCGGAAAATAGCCCCCTATGGGCGCATCCTCGCGTGGCGATTACGCCGCATGTTGCGGCGGTAACTCGCCCTGATGAGGCGATTAGCTATATTGCAAAAACGATCACTCAACTGGAAAACGGTGAAGCGGTCTCCGGTGAAGTGTCGCTGCAGCACGGCTATTAAGCATCAAGCCCGGCTTTGGCCGGGCTGATAACGTTCCAGAAGCAGGCTAAAAATTGTCATGGATTGCTGGTATCCTTAAGTCAAAATAGAAAAGGAGAAAGCCATGTATCCCGTTGACCTGCATATGCATACCGTTGCCAGCACCCACGCCTACAGTACCCTCCACGATTATATTGCCGTTGCTAAAGCCAAGGGCATCAAGCTATTTGCTATTACCGACCACGGCCCTGATATGGCGGATGCGCCGCATTACTGGCACTTTATTAATATGCGTATCTGGCCACGACTGGTCGATGGCGTCGGCATTTTGCGCGGTATTGAGTCGAACATTAAAAACACCGCCGGGGAAATCGACTGCACGGGCCCGATGCTGGACGCGCTGGATTTAATTATCGCGGGCTTCCATGAGCCTGTGTTCCCGCCAAAAGATAAAGCCACCCACACCGAAGCGATGATCGCGACGATGGCGAATGGCGACGTGCACATTATCAGCCACCCGGGGAATCCTAAGTTTGAGATTGATATCCCTGCTGTTGCGGCGGCGGCAGCGAAGTACAATGTCGCGCTGGAGTTGAACAACTCTTCGTTTACTCATTCGCGTATTGGCAGTGGCCCGAACTGCCGCGCCATTGCCGAAGCCGTGCGCGATGCCGGTGGCTGGCTGGCGTTAGGATCTGACTCCCACACCGCTTTTACGCTGGGTGACTTCACCGAATGCCGTAAAATCCTCGATGAAATTAATTTCCCGGAAGACAGGATCCTTAACGTTTCTCCGCAGCGCCTGCTGGGCTTCCTTGAAGCTCGTGGAATGGCGCCAATTGCTGAATTTGCCACACTGTAATTAACACCCGTAATGGATAAAGCCAGTCATGAATGAGTTTTCAATTATTTGCCGCGTACTCGGATCGCTTTTTTATCGCCAGCCGCAGGATCCCCTGCTGGTGCCTCTTTTTACGCTGATCCGTGAAGGGAAGCTGGCGGCAAGCTGGCCACTGGAACAGGATGAACTGCTGGGCCGACTGCAAAACAGCTGCGATCCACAGCTACTGGCGGCTGACTTTAATGCGCTGTTTGTCGGCGAAAAATGCAGCGTGCCACCATTCCGTTCCGCCTGGGAAGAGGGAAGTGATGAAGGAGAAGTGCGTCAGTTCCTGAAGCAGCGTGGCATGCCGCTGGGCGAGTCGCCGGCCGATCATTTCGGGACGCTATTACTGGCGGCCTCGTGGCTTGAAGATCAGTCTCAGGAAGATGAGTTTGAAGCGCAGGTGACTCTGTTTGATGACTATCTGATGCCGTGGTGTGGGACTTTCTTGGGCAAAGTTGAAGCCCATGCCACAACGCCATTCTACCGCACACTGGCGGCGATCAGCCGTGAGGCGCTGCAGGCCATGCGCGATGAGTTGCAGGAATCAGAGGAAGAATAATTGTGATTTGAATCACAATTAAAATGCAACACTGATTTCTGATTTACAAAAAATGTGCGCCAGATCGTAGTGGTTGACCCGGCCTCTGCTATGATACGGCGCCATGAAGACACTTATTCCATTAGCAATTACCACCGGTATTCTGTCCGGCCTTTGGGGCTGGGTGGCGGTGAGTCTCGGCCTGCTGGGCTGGGCCGGTTTCCTCGGCTGTACCGCCTATTTTGCCTGTCCGCAGGGCGGTATGAAGGGGCTTTTTATTTCCCTGTGTACGCTGTGCAGCGGCGTGCTGTGGGCGCTGGTGATTATTCACGGTAGCGCGCTGGCACCACAGGCTGAAATCCTGGGCTATATCATGACTGGCGTGGTGGCCTTCCTGATGTGTATTCAGGCTCGTCATATTTTACTGTCGTTTGTCCCGGGGACGTTTATCGGTGCCTGTGCAACTTTTGCCAACCAGGGCGAGTGGCACAACGTGGTGCCTTCACTGCTTTTAGGTCTGGTGTTTGGCTTTGCAATGAAAAACAGTGGGTTGTGGCTTGCAGCCCGGCGAGAAAAGCTAAAACCGAAGGCCAGTTCGTTGTTAAGCGAATAAAAAAACCAGCGAAAGCTGGTTTTTTTATTAACGGAGGTAGGGTCAGGAGGCAGGCGGCGTTGAGAGCTGCTTGTATTTCACCAGCACCGGATTATTAATATCGGCCGGGTTCTGCAGATCCCAGAGCCCCCGGTCGATACCGTCGTTGACCAGATAGATGACCCCGGTTTCAATGGCGGACATCAGGCACAGCATCACCGGTTCGTTGCTGGTATAGCCCACTTCACCCTCCAGCAGACGCTGATAATCAATAAACCGGAAGACGCCGGCCTGCACCTCGTATGACAGGATCGTTTTGCTGGTGTTGACTGACGACAGGACTTCGCCAGTACTGACGTCCACCACCCTTAGGTTAACGGCAATCTGATCGAGCTGGTATTGCGTATCTGCCCCAATGCCAAAATAGCGAGCACCCGCGCCACCCGACTTCACGTTGCTCTCATAACCAATGATCGACCCTTCGATCATCACATTGGCCGCCATCAGGGAATGCAGCGGGGCACGGTTATTATCCGCCACGGTGCCGTTTTCCTGTGCAGCGCGAATAATTTTGCGTTCATTAAGCAAGTTTTGCAGCCCCTGGCGTTCAAGCGGAATGAACCAGCGAGAATCTTTCAGTGCGGTGACCAGCATGGACGTTGCGCTTTGCGGCACAGCGGTAGAAAAGTTGCTGGCAGGGTAGGGCTTGAACTGGCCCGTTTCGTCCTGAATGTTATAGACCGAGACATAAAGCTTCCCTTTTGCTTCGGGCAAATGTGTGAGGTCGAGGTAGCTTTGCGCGCGCGGTAATAACGTGGGTTTGGCGGCCTCTTTTGGCGGAGCCGTTAAACAACCACTTAATAAGCACACCGCCACAATCAGAAGTAAGCGCTGCATAATGTTGATCCTTGCAGAGGTTTTATGATTTTAAGCCACTAAAAATTCGTGGAGTTTGCCTGCAGGCCGGAAACCTGAATGGTTGACGTTTTGCCGGTTTTTCGGTCGGTGACGTTGAGCTGAAGTTGCCCGTCGGTATTGGCAATATCAACGATGAAATCGTTGGTGACCATGCGCCCCGGTTTCCCGGTGTTAATATTGGTTAAGAGTCCACCCAGCACCTGTGACTGCAGAGCCTGGGTGAAATTATCCAGCGCGCTGGGCATTTGAACGCCGAGATCGCTGCTGTAGCTGGGGTCTTTATACGAATTTTGCGCCTGGGCTGAATTTAACAAATAGGCGCCGTTATTGGGGTTGCCGCCAAAATTAGGGTTAACAAACTGGAACACCATATTCCCGCCCCAGGCCAGCGGCGTAAATAGCAGCACGGGCAGTACGGCATGATAAATACGCATCATCGTCTCCTAGAATTCATCGTGGCTTAAATCGCTGGTACTCAATAATTGCTTATCGATCAGCCTGCGTTTAAGCGCCTCATCGGTATGGACCAGTGCAACGTCAACGTTTTTGTCGAAGTCGCGTTTTGTAGGGAAAAGAAATGCCTGATACACAACGTCCTGACCGGCGGTAATGGTTATCCAGCTCCCCCAGCGGGCGCTGGGGCGTTCGTTGATGGTTAAATTGCCGGTATAATTGCTTTCCCATTTATCGCTGAAAGCGCGGTAGAAACTGTGGCCCACCGAAGTGACGGTGTGGTCCGTCAACAGTCCGGGGATCTCTACTTCTTCGGCGTGAACGCTACTTATTGCGTACCAGCAGGCCGTCAGAACAAAAATGGCTGAGCGTTTCATGGGGCTATCGCCGAAGGTTATCGTTGGCCCAGGAAACCGCCTGAGTGCGGTTTTTGACCGCTATCTTTCTGAACAGGTTATACAGATGTGTTTTGACCGTGTTCTCACTGATAAACAGCGAGCGGGCGATCTCAACGTTGGAGGAGCCTACGCGCAGCTTGTTCAAAATTTCCTTTTCGCGCTGCGTTAAGCGTGAGGACTCAGCGCTATTAAAACGATAATTCCCGGAATGGCTGATGAGGTAGCTGGCAAGCTTCTGAGAAAAGTAGCATTCCCCTTCCAAAACCCCGCGCAGCCCCTCAACGACTTTGGGTTCTTCAGTCGCAAAATAAAATACGCCGTTGATATGTGGCCAGTTCTCGATCTCTCTGAAGGGATATTCTTCCGGCGTGTTGAGCAACAATAATTTGATCTGACTGTTCTTACGGCTGAATTTTTCCTGCCAAAAAAGAATGGTCTTTTTGTCTGTTTCCGCCATATCAAATAAAATCAGAGCATTACTGGCGAAGTCATCCAGTGGACGCTGAATGTTGTGAACCCGCCCATTTATTTCCAACGAAGCGCGTAAATGCTGTAATAAAGCGGAAGCCTGAAGAGAGGGTTTTGTAATTAACAATAACGTAGGACCCTGAAGGGCATGGACTTCATTATACATGATGAAACTCCACCTGGTTTTGTCGCTACCGTTTGAATTAATGGAAATTAATTCTCTCTGAGATGTCGAGATTCGCGACAGCGCTGTGTGTTAAATATTTTTAATCGCCGAAATAATCATTTTCGGTCGCAAGAAGATTTTTTACGAAAGAGTTGCTATCTGTTTTCAATTTAGCGATTCGATATATTAAAGCAAGTGTTAACTATGTAACTAAATGTTACTGTAGATATTAAAATGTTTCTTAGAGATCTTTATACTATTTAGATTTAAGGTGAAAGTTGTACTTTTTGAATTGTGTGTATAGTCATTATTTTTTCGTTTAAGAGGTTAACGAATTGTATTTAATGGTATTTTTTAATATTCTTTAATTTTTATAACATCATTCATATTTTTAAAAACAGTGTTCCATCTTTTTAGCCGCTCCGCTTAAGAAAACTGTGTCTGATGACAAGGCTTTTACGTAAACTTGCTAAGCATCGCCTGAGTTGTGCTAAGTCAGTGACATGAAAGGTGGCTTTAAATAAGGGTGCTAATGATTATCCGATCCCTGGATTAGGTAGTTGCAATGAGGAATTTGGTTTATTTTATTCCGTGTTAATACTTTGGTGTGAATTTGATAATGCAAAATACCACCCATGCATGAGATATTTAAAATGCCTGCCGTAACATACTCATTTCCGTAACGGAGCAATAACAAATTACGGTTGGTTCGTTATGCGTAATGATTGAGTTGCGCGTCATAATGTTCCGGCTTTATTAGGTTCAGGGTGACAAATGAAAATACATTGGGTTTTAACGATGTTGTTTATGGGATTCTCTCATTACTGCCTGGCGCAGGCTAACGATCTTGCCATCTCCGAATACAATTTTGCTGTTAATGAATTGAGCAACCCTCAATTTAATCAAACAGCGATTGTTGGCCAGTACGGCAGCAATAATAATGCGGCGGTGACTCAGCGAGGTCAGCGGCAATTATCTGAGATAGCACAGAGCGGTTCGGGTAACCGGGCAAACATCGATCAATCAGGTAGTTATAACCTTGCTTATATCTCGCAAGAGGGCGTCGCCAACGATGCGAGTATAAAACAGGATTCATTTGGTAATGCGGCGCTGATTATTCAGCGAGGTGCTGGTAACAAAGCAAACATTACCCAATACGGTACCCAGAAGTCAGCAGTTGTTGTGCAAAACCAGTCACAAATGGCGGTTCGCATTATTCAGCGATAAGCAAAACATTTGGGCTGAAACTATCAATCCGATGGGGGTTTTAGTATGAATCTTTTCAAAGTGGCAGCATTAGCAGCATTGGTGGTTTCCGCAGGTGCAATGGCGACCTATCCGCAACAGGCTCAGCACTCGACCTTGAAAATATATCAGCAAGGTAACGGAAATAATGCCACGGCACTGCAGTCGAATGCTTTCTATTCGAAGACTGAAATTAAACAGTTGGGTACCGTTAATGGTGCAAAAGTGGGCCAGGGCTCGGACAGCAGCGATATTAAATTGCTGCAGGATGGCTACGGTAACAATGCCACTCTGAGCCAGTGGAACGGTAAAAACGCACAGATTGATGTTCAGCAATTCGGGACCAACAACGGGGCAGTGGTTAACCAGACGGCATCAAGCTCTCTGGTGTCTGTCACCCAGTTCGGCAACGGCAACCACGCCACGGCTTCTCAGTACTAAAGCGACCTGGTTATCGCGAAAACAGGGCCCCGGGCCCTGTTTTTCTTTGGAGGTTGTATGCATACCCTGGTATTGCTTGCCGCGCTCTCGAGTCAGTTGACCTTTAATACCCGACAGCAGGAAAATATCTACACGATAACGCCTGTCGCCACGCTGGCGGCGGATTGCCAATGCACCATGACGCTGGTGGCAAACAAAACCGGCCCGTCGGGGCAAAGCTCCAGCCACCAAAGCAGTGAGCTGTTTATAAAGGCGCATCAGGCGGTTGATTTGTCGCAGCTAAGTTTAAATATTGATCCCGGCGATAATGTTACGGTCACTGTCACATTGAGTGACGGCAAAGCCTTTCACCTTCAGCAGCAATGGCAAAAACCGGGGAAGCCTTGACGAAAAACAAATATATGTGACAGCGGTATTGCAAGAACAAAAAACATCGATCACTGTTTAATTATCTTTGATTTTCTGCCGATAACCTTCAGGGACGACAGCAATCGAGGAGTAATAAACGTGAAAGCAAGTTTGAAGCAGTATTTGCTTTGTCTGGCACTGGGCATTGTGGTTTCACCGCTTTCTCAGGCCGCATCCTCTGGCATTATTCATTTTCGAGGTGAAATAGTCGAAGGCGGCTGTCAGTGGACACCTGCCAGCACCAATATCGCCATGACCTGCACCGAAAAAGGCAAACCCGTCACTCAGACCGTTGCCCTCAGCGCCCTGGATGGCGTAACCCTTCATAATGACAGTACGATGCAAACCCGTGTGCAATACCTCGACCCGCAGCGCAAAACAGCCGTGCTGTACGTTACTTATCAATAACTTTACGGCCCGTATAAAACGGGCCGCGTATTTTTGGTTTCAGGCCATCAGGCAGAGTAAACTAATGCGGAACGATTTAGGTTGAACGTATAGGGTTACTGCTGTGATAAAAAGCGTGTTTCTTTGTCTTCTGCTGGCGGCACAGGTGGCCGGGGCAGTGACGCTGGATGACATTCAGAAGCGATTTGCTGCTGTCCCGGTTATGCGGGCGCAGTTTGAGCAGGAGCGCCAGATAAAAGGTATGGCGCAGCCGCTGCATTCCAGCGGACGGGTTCTGGTCACGAAGCATAAAGGGCTGTGGTGGCAGCAGCGTCAGCCCTTCCCGATGAAGCTGATTGTCGGGGGCAATCGGATGGTTCAGGTGATGGGCAACCAGCCGCCTCAGACCATCACCGCAGAAAGTAACCCGCAAATGTTTCAGTTCAACCAACTGTTGCGCAGGCTGTTTTATATCGATCGAAAAACGCTCGAGAAAGACTTCATCAGCGAATTTTCCGACCTTGGGCAAGGGAAATGGCGGCTGGTATTGCTTCCCTTCGATGAAACCCTTAGCGGCGTGTTCCACTCCATTACGCTGTCTGGCGAGAAGTCACTGGAGCGCGTCGAGTTTCGCGATGCTGAAGAGGGCTCGACGGAGATAATCTTTAGCCATTACCAGCCAGAACCTCGTAAGCTTACCCCGGAAGAGCGCCAGCGCTTTGTCTTCTAATGAAAATTACCGACTGGCCGTAGGGCGAGTAGGGGCTCTTTGCGATTCACAATTCGTGAAACGCTGGCTCTCGGGTGAACTGATAGCGACGGCACCACAGGGGGCGCGGCGCTCGGTGTGGCTTGCCGGACGAGTGCTTTTAGCGCAGTTACTGGATAACGGCCCCTTACCGCCGCTGCAGAATGGTCCTCACGGTAAGCCCTGGCATCCGCAGTTGCCCGAGTTCAACATTTCTAATAGTGCAGACGTCGTTGCGGTACTGACAGGTCATAACTCCGTTGGCTGTGATATGGAGCTACTTCGCCCCCGCAGGCGCTGGCAGGCGGTGGCGAAGCACAGTTTTTCCCCGGCGCTTAATGACTGGTTGGAGGGGCTACCCGAAGCTCAGCAACTGACGGCATTCTGGCGTTTGTGGACGGCCCATGAAGCGGTCATAAAGCAGCGGGGCGGAACGGTCTGGCAAATACCGGAACTGTCACTCCCGCTGGAAACGCTTTGCCCTCCGAACCTCTATTTGCAGCATATTACCTGCGAAGAATGGTTGATTGCCTGCTGCGGGTCCGAAGCGTTTGCGCCTGATTTTTCAGTAGAGCAGTCGATGGTTATTGGCTGAGTTTTTGATTGCGTTGCCGGAGAGCAACGGCATAATGTGTAAAACTTAATTAGAACGATAACTATTGCTATTTATATGGATGTTTCTCTCAGCCGTCGACGCCTGCTGGCGTTTGCTTCTCTGCTGCCTCTGTCGGCAGCGCTTCCCTGCCAGGCCGAAGCGCGCCGCTTTGATTCGGGGCGTATTATTGCCCTGGAATGGCGTCCGGTCGAAATGCTGCTGGCGCTCGGGATCGTGCCGATGGCCATTGCCGATAAGCGTAATTATCACCGCTGGGTAGGGGAGCCAAAACTGCCTGATACCGTCATCGATGTTGGACTGCGAAATGAGCCCAACCGAGAGCTGATGCAGCGTCTCAATCCTTCTCTCTTTTTGATCTCCAAAGGCTTCGGTCCGGCGGAGTCAGATTTAACATCTATCGCGCCTTGCTGGTCCACGGCCTTTAATGACGCTTCTGGCCGCCCGCTGGCGCTGCTGGAAAAAGATCTTCTGAGACTTGGGCAGTTTTTAGGGCGGGAGCAGCAGGCGGTGGAACATCTGGCCCATTTTCATCAGCAAATTGCCGCCACCCGTGCAACGCTGCCGGGCAATTCGAACCCGCTGGTGATGTTTTCATTTCTGGATAGCCGTCGGGTGATGATTTTTGGTCGCAACAGTTTGTTCAATGACCTTCTGGAGCGGCTAGGGATGCGTAACGCCTGGGACGGGAAAACCAATGCCTGGGGTAGCGCCATAGTGGGAATTGAAACCCTCGTCAGGCTGGAAAATGTCACGGCTATTTGCTTTATGCACGGCGATGACGATCCGGTCAAAACGGTGGCGAAATCCGCGCTATGGCAGGTCATGCCTTTCGTGCGTGATGGCCAGCTGCACCTGCTGCCCGCGGTATGGTTTTACGGCGGGAGTTTTTCGGCGCTGCGTTTTTGCCAGCTTCTGCCGGAGGCTCTATGCGCATAATCCTGCTGCTACTCTGTGCCTTCACGCTGTTTTTGACCGGCTATAACTTCCAGCAAATGCTGCCCGCCGATCTCTGGTGGAGAGCGATAACGCTGCCTCAAGTTACCGATGTTTCGCAGATGCTGTTTCACTACAGCCTGCTGCCGCGAACCACGCTTGCGCTGCTTACCGGCGCCGGTCTGGCGCTGGCCGGTTGTCTGTTTCAGCATATTCTGCGCAACCCTCTGGCCGAACCTGCCACCCTTGGCGTTGCGGCCGGGGCGCAGCTGGGGCTGACGCTTGCAACGCTGTTTTTGGCGGGAGCGGGGGAAACCGGCAAACAGCTTGCGGCGCTGGCAGGTGCCATGGCCGTAGGCAGTATTGTGCTCGGGGCTGCCTGGGGGAAACGTATGTCGCCGGTTACGCTGATCCTTGCCGGACTTGTGCTGGGACTGTATTGCGGGGCAGTGAAAAGTTTCCTTGTACTGTTCAACCATGAACGCCTGCAAAACCTGTTTATCTGGAGCAGCGGGATGCTGAACCAGTACGACTGGGCTGGCGTGGAGTTTCTCTGGCCAAGGCTGCTGGCCGTGCTGGTGCTCATCGTCTTGATGATTCGCCCGCTGGGCATGCTGGCCCTGGATGACACCGTATTACGTGGGCTGGGGATGAAGCTGGCCTTAGTGCGAGTGGGCGGTCTATTTTTGGCGCTGCTGTTGAGTTCGATGCTGGTCAGCGTGGTGGGGGTGATCGGGTTTATTGGCCTGTTTGCTCCGGTCCTGGCCGGGATGTTTGGCGTAAGGCGCCTGTTGCCCAAGCTTTTGGCTTCGATGGCGACAGGGGCATTGTTGCTGTTACTGAGCGATCAACTGGTTATTTGGGTGGGAAGCTATTGGCAAGAGTTGCCAACCGGCGCCGTGACGGCGCTGGTGGGGGCACCGTTAATGCTGTGGTTGTTGCCTCGGTTGCGCCATCAGCGTCTGGCGGCTTCTGATGATACTAGTACGGTTGCGGAACGCAGACTGTCTCTCGTTACTGTATTACTGATTACTGCGGGGTTGGCGCTGGTGGCTTTAATGACGCTAGGCGTTGGGCGGGAAAGCTCAGGCTGGTTTATCGGTATACAAGAAATGTGGCAGTGGCGCTGGCCGAGAGTGCTGTCGGCGCTTGCCGCAGGTGCAATGCTCGCGGCGGCGGGTACGCTGGTGCAAAAAATGACCGGCAATCCGATGGCCAGCCCTGAGGTGCTGGGCGTGAGTTCCGGCGCGGCCTGCGCCATCGTGTTATTGATATTTCTCGTCCCCGGCGACGTCAGCGCCTGGCAACTGCCAGCAGGCTTTGCCGGTGCGGCACTCACGCTGCTGGCGATGCTCGTTTTAGCCCGCACCGGGCTTGCGCCAGGAAGGCTGTTACTGACCGGTGTGGCGCTAAGTACCGTCTTTGCCACGCTGCTCACGCTTTATCTGGCAAGCGGCGATCCGCGCAGCGGTTCGGTCCTGACGTGGTTATCGGGCTCCACCTGGAAAGTGACCGGGCAGCAGGCACTGGTGAGCGGGGGGATGGCGCTGGCGCTGATTGGGCTTACGCCATTGGTACGTCGCTGGCTCGCAATACTGCCGTTGGGCGGTGAATCTGCTCAGGCGCTGGGCGTAGCCCTGAGCCGATCGCGCATCAGTATTCTGGTGCTGGCTGCCGGGTTAGTCGCTGCAGCAACGCTCTGCGTGGGGCCGCTAAGTTTTGTTGGTTTGATGGCACCCCACATGGCGAGAATGCTCGGCTTCCGCCGTGCGATGCCTCAGCTTCTTGTGGCGATAGCTATTGGGGCCGGACTGATGCTTTTGGCCGACTGGCTGGGCCGAAGCCTTATCTTCCCGTTCCAGATCCCGGCGGGATTGTTAGCCACGTTGTGTGGTGCGCCGTACTTTATCTGGCTATTACGCAAAGCGTGATGAGTAATTAAAGCAGGCTCGTTCCGGGCGCGCCTGCTGTTTGAATTCTCATCTATTTACCTGAGTCAGGCGAACGACTCCCAGGCATTTTTCTTGCAATTTTTAATCACAAAACGATAATCACGATCAAAATCATAATCGTTCTCATTAATTGTTTTTATTTTACCAGGAAATTTCAATGCCTCACCAACCCTCTTGTCAGACCGGGTTTAAACCGCGCCTGATCGCCGCGTTGATCGCTGCCGCTTGCCTGCCTGTTGCCGCTGCCCCACAGGAAAATCCTCAGCCAAAACCTTCGGCCAAAGAAGAAACTATTACCGTCACGGCGACCCCGGATACAGAGTTCCGCGAGGGCGGCAACGAGCTGGTGCCTGCTTACCTGGACGGGCAGGTGGCCAATGGCGGCCGGCTGGGTATGCTCGGTGAGCAGGATGCACACAACGTGCCGTTCAACATCATCGGCTATACCTCAAAAATGATCGAGGATAAGCAGGCCAATACCATCAGCGACATTATCCGCAATGACGCGACTATTCAGCCCGTGCGCAGCTACGGCAACTTCGGCGAATCCTATCGCGTGCGCGGTTTTCTGTTAGACGGGGATGATATTTCTTACGGCGGCCTGTATGGCGTATTGCCGCGGCAGATCACCAGCACAGCTATTGCCGAGCGTGTCGAGGTGATTAAAGGCTCAACGGCCTTCCTGAATGGCGTGCCCCCAGGTGGTTCTGGCGTCGGTGGGGCCATCAATATAGAGCCCAAGCGTGCAGGAAGTGAACCACATACCCAACTTGGCGTCGACTACACCGGGCGGTCACAGGTTGGCGGTTCCCTGGATACCGGCCGCAGGTTTGGGGATGACGACCAGTTTGGCGCTCGCGTTAACCTGCTGCATCGTGAAGGCGAGAGTGATGTTCGCGGACAGAAGAACAGAACGTCGCTGGCAAGCGTTGGGCTGGATTACAAAGGCGACAGGCTGCGGACCTCGTTCGACGGCGGCTATCAGAAAATGACGGTACATAATGGCCGCATCGGGGTGGGGGTTGGAGCCATCACGCAGATGCCTGATGTACCGGATAACCGCACAAACTACGGGCAGCCATGGGTTTATTCAGATATGAGCTCTCGCTTTGCCGCGCTGCACAGTGAGTATGATGTGGCGAGCAGTTGGACGCTTTATGGCGCGCTGGGCACCAGCGAAACCGACGAACGCGGTAATTACAGCGTACCTAAGTTTGTTGATAACAATGGCAATACCAGCCAGACTCGTCTGTCTACGCGATACATCGCCGATGTTTTCTCCGGCATGGGCGGCGTGCGGGGGAAATTTGATACCGGCTTTATCGGCCACAGCGTCAACCTTGGCTATTCTGGCGTTTACCGTAAAACCCGCGCGGCCTACACCATGTCATCCAGTAAAACTGCCGTCGGAAATAATATCTACGATCCATCTTATCTCGATCTCAGCCGTTTCCCGACGGTCGCTTCCGGCAGCAACATGGACGATCCAACCCAGCGGAGCCGCACGATAACAAGCGGTGTTTCGCTGTCTGATACGCTCTCCGCGCTGGACGATAAAGTCTTGTTGACTGTCGGCGCTCGCCGCCAGGACGTGCGGGTTCGTAACTATAGCTATACCGGTGTGGAAGATCCTAAAACACGCTTTGATGCTTTCAAGGTTACGCCGGTTTATGGTCTGGTGGTGAAGCCGTGGGAGCCGGTTTCTTTCTATGCGAACCACATTGAAGCGCTGCAGCCGGGGCCTACGGCAACGTCCAAGGCCACCAATGCCGGAAACGTGGTTGGCGTTGTGCAGTCGAAGCAGAACGAAGTGGGCATGAAGGTGGACTTCGGCCGCGTGGGCGGCAGCCTGGCGCTGTTTGAGATCAAAAAGCCGGTGGGGATGCTCGACAGCAACAATTTGTACGGCCTGTATGGCGAACAGCGCAGCCGCGGCATGGAACTGAACGTCTTTGGTGAGCCAGTGTACGGTGTGCGTCTGTTGGGCAGCGCCCTGTGGCTTCAGCCAGAGATGGTGAAGACTAACGGCGGGACAAACGACGGCAAGGACGCGATCGGCGTTCCACGTTACTCCTGGTCCGTGGGCGGCGAGTGGGATCTGCCGTGGGTGCAGAATCTGACTGCGACGGGAACGCTGATCCGCACCGGGTCACAATACGCTAACGTCGACAACAGCGTTAAGCTGAACGGCTGGACTCGCCTCGATCTCGGCGTGCGCTACAGCATGAAGGTTAACGAGCAGACGCTGACCTGGCGCGCCAACGTCGAAAACGTCACTAATGAGAAATACTGGGCCTCTGTCGACGACAGCGGGGCGTATATTACGCAAAGCGACCCACGCACGCTGAAACTTTCCATGACTGTTGATTTCTAATCCAATAACAAATGCCCCGTGAAGGCGGGGTTTTTTGTGGCTGATATCCGGACATTTTCAAAAGTTGAAATGTCCGGAAACGATAATAGTCATGTACGCGCCCCGTCTGACGAGAATAGACTACGGCAAAGTACAGTTGGAGAATGGTTAATGAGTGAACGCATACAGGTTGTCCAGGGCGACATCACGCAGATTGAGGTCGATGTGATAGTCAACGCGGCAAACCCTTCGCTAATGGGCGGTGGGGGAGTGGATGGAGCGATTCATCGCGCCGCCGGCCCTGCGCTATTGGAAGCCTGTAAAGCGGTACGCCAGCTGCAGGGCGAATGTGCCCCGGGCCAGGCGGTGATCACCGAGGCCGGGAACATTCCGGTAAAAGCTGTGATTCACGCCGTGGGGCCGGTCTGGCACGGCGGCGAGCAGAACGAAGCCGAGCTTTTGGAACTGGCCTACCGCAACAGTCTGGATTTAGCTGCCGCTAACGGCTACCGATCAATTGCTTTTCCGGCAATCAGCACCGGTGTGTATGGTTTTCCAAAAGCGCAGGCCGCGCGCATAGCGTGGGATGTCGCTTACAAATACATTGGTATACGCCCGCTGCCGGAGCGCGTGGTATTTGTCTGCTTTGATGATGAGAACACGCAGATTTATCAGCAGATTGCGGCTGAGTGTCATAAATAAATCACGACATTTTCATAAAAAATCCATCTGCGGCGGCTATGATTCCTGGCGCAGAGGTAGCAAAGGCCGGTGTTTATACCCGGCCTTTCGTGTGTTATCCCGCAAATGATTGTGGCGAAGACGTCTTCTCCTTCGGTTTGCCTGAAAACAGGAAACGAAGCAGGGGAATACGCAGGTGCAGCTCGTAAAGCAGCAGCGCAATGCCGACGACAAAGACCAGTCCGCTGAAGAAGCCTAAAATATTGGACGTGATGTGCGGCGTGATAAACGCGCCGAAGAACAGCGTGAGCGGATGGTGTACCAGATAAATAAACAGCGATGCATTAACGAAATAGGTCACTCGCGCGGATTTAAAGTTTAGCATTTTATAACCCAGCGAAAACACGACGTTGACCATCCATAGCCCCATCAGCATGGTGATCACGCTTTCTGTTTCGTACATCCAGGCATCGCCGCTGCCGTAGCGCTGGTTTAATAAATAGGCGGCAAACGCAAAGACCGCGCCCACCTGGCTCCAGCGTGAAGGGGTGGTGAACAGGATTTTCAGCGACTCGCGCTTGAACGTCAGCGCGCCAAGCATAAAGAATGGCAGATAAAACAGCGTTTGCATTACCACAAAATTAAACAGCCCGTCGCTTAATAACGGCGCGTGGATAATAAAAATAGTCCGGCGAATTGCGGCATATAAAATACCGAAGCCGAGAAATAAAAGTGAGAGTTTTCCCAGGGTGATTGGTGAATTATTATTCTGTTCGTTTCTAATTATAAAATTATTAATTTTTTGAAACAAAACCATGCCCAGGGTCGTTAATATCACCAGCACCAGTAAAAACCACAGGTGAGAGACAAGTTCCCACACCAGCGTATTGTATTTTTGATAGCCGGTGAGCGTATGCCACAGGCCAGCTTTATCGTTGATGTACTGCAGCATCATGAACTGAGGCAGCGTCAGCAGTGGTATCGCGGTGAGCATCGGGATGCCGACCCGCTCTACGCGCACGGTCCACCAGCGTTTCAGCGGGTAGCGTAGAAATAACATGTAGGAAAAATAGCCAGAAATAACGAAGAAAACCTGCATACGAAACGCGTGAATAAAGTCATTAAATAGCGTCAGGCTTGCAGAAGGCATCGCGCTATTCACATGCCAATGATGGCTCGAATAGATGAGCGATATGTGGAACGGGATGCCCAATAGCATCAACCATGCCCGGATAGAATCCAGGAAAAACTCACGTTGTTGCGGTGCTTTACTCATAGTACTCCAGACATTTTCAGACTATTCGTCTTATCCTTAAGACCCTATCCCATCAGGCTAAAAGTCCAGTTCAGTCTACATATTCGTGGCAACCCTACACTAAGCATGTCATCCTGTCGCCAGGATGAACTCTTAAAGCGTAAGCAGTTGTCTTTATTTTGCTTAAACCCTGAGCCAGCACGCTGAACAAAGCGGTGATTTGGTTGTCGGAAAGCAAAACTTTCCATTAAAATGGATAGATTGATTTAAGCACACAAAGGGGGATGTGCTGGTTAATATGAAACATAAAGCAAATATGATGAAAGTGTCCTGGCTTGGCGCTGCGGTAATGTTGTCCCTTTATACCACCTCGGTTTGGGCGTTCACTATCGACGATGTCGCAAAACAGGCGAAAACCTTAGCGGGCAAGAGCTACGAAGCACCGAAAAGCAACCTGCCTTCGCAATTCCGCGAGATGAAATACGCGGACTACCAGCAGATCCAGTTTAATCACGACAAAGCTTACTGGAACAACATCAAGACCCCATTCAAGCTCGAGTTCTACCATCAGGGTATGTACTTCGACACGCCGGTAACCATCAACGAAGTGACCGCCACCGCGGTGCATCAGATCAAATACAATCCGGACTATTTTAACTTCGGTGATGTAAAGCACGATAAAGACACCGTAAAAGATCTCGGTTTTGCCGGGTTCAAAGTGCTCTATCCGATCAACAGCAAAGATAAGAACGACGAAATTGTCAGCATGCTCGGAGCGAGTTACTTCCGCGTGATTGGCGCCGGCCAGGTGTATGGCCTGTCTGCCCGAGGTCTGGCGATTGACACCGCGTTACCGTCTGGCGAAGAGTTCCCTCGTTTCCGCGAATACTGGATTGAACGTCCGAAACCAACGGATAAAACGTTAACCCTGTATGCACTGCTTGATTCCCCACGAGCGACCGGGGCTTACCGTTTTGTTATCACCCCAGGTCGCGATACCGTGGTGAACGTACAGTCAAAAGTTTACCTGCGTGACAAAGTGGGCAAACTGGGCGTCGCGCCGCTGACAAGTATGTTCCTGTTTGGGCCAAATCAGCCTTCACCAACCACGAATTTCCGTCCGGAGCTGCATGACTCTAACGGCCTGTCTATTCATGCCGGTAACGGGGAATGGATTTGGCGTCCGCTGAACAACCCGAAACACCTGGCCGTCAGCTCTTACGCCACGGAAAACCCGGTTGGTTTTGGCCTGCTGCAGCGTGGCCGTCAGTTCTCTCGCTTTGAGGATTTAGACGATCGTTACGATCAGCGCCCTAGCGCGTGGGTTGCGCCGGTCGGTGATTGGGGCAAAGGCCGAGTAGAGCTGGTTGAAATCCCAACCAACGACGAAACGAACGACAACATCGTTGCTTACTGGACGCCGGACCAACTGCCGGATCCGGGCAAAGAGATGAACTTTAAGTACACCATCACCTTTAGCCGCGACGAAGACAAAATGCACGCGCCGGATAACGCGTATGTACTGCAAACTCGTCGTTCTACCGGGGATGTGAAGCAGTCTAACCTGATCCGCCAGCCGGACGGCACCATCGCGTTTGTGGTGGACTTTACCGGGGCAGACATGAAAAAGCTGCCAGCCGATACGCCTGTCACCGCACAGACCAGCATTGGCGATAACGGTGAGATCGTTGACAGCCAGGTGCGCTATAACCCGGTCAACAAAGGCTGGCGTTTAACGCTGCGCGTGAAGCTGAAAGACGAGAAGAAGACAACGGATATGCGTGCTGCGCTGGTTAACGGCGAGCAGACATTGAGTGAAACCTGGAGCTACCAGCTGCCTGCCAATGAATAAGTCTACTGAATTCTCGCCCGACTACATTGAAGCACTCCCGCTTTCTGCTGAGCAGAAGGCGGGTCTGCCTGCCTCTGACCTTCAGGCGGTGCATGAGGCGCTTGATGCGCAGCATCACCATTTTGAACGTGCGGATGATTCTCCTTTGGCCTCGGTAAAAGCTCGCCTTGAGGCGAGCTGGCCGGGTTCCCTCGGCGGCGAACAGCTGATTACCGATGATGAAGGGCGCACTCAGCTTCAGGCCATGCCGAAAGCGACGCGTGCTTCTATGTTCCCGGACCCGTGGCGGACCAACCCGATTGGCCGCTTCTGGGATCGCCTGCTTGGGCGCGAAACAAAGTCTAAGTTCGCGTCTAAAGAAGAAGAGGCCTCTGAGCAGAAATGGCGTACCGTCGGCACCATCCGTCGCTACATTCTGCTGATCCTCACGCTGGCACAAACCGTGGTCGCGACCTGGTATATGAAGACGATTCTTCCGTATCAGGGTTGGGCGCTGATTAACCCGGCGGACATGGGGGGCCAGGATCTGTGGGTCTCTGTCATGCAACTGCTGCCGTACATTCTGCAAAGTGGCATCCTGATCCTGTTCGCTGTGCTGTTCTGCTGGGTCTCTGCCGGTTTCTGGACCGCGCTGATGGGCTTCCTGCAGTTGCTGATGGGCAAAGACAAATACAGCATTTCTGCGTCAACGGTGGGGGATGAGCCCATCAATCCTGAGCACCGCACCGCGCTTATCATGCCGATTTGTAATGAAGACGTCGATCGCGTGTTTGCGGGCCTACGTGCGACGTGGGAGTCCGTCAAAGCCACCGGGCAGCAGGCGCACTTCGATGTGTATATCCTGAGCGACAGCTACAACCCGGATATCTGCGTTGCGGAGCAAAAAGCCTGGATGGAGCTGATTGCGGAAGTGCAGGGCGAAGGGCAGATCTTCTACCGCCGCCGTCGTCGCCGCGTGAAGCGTAAAAGCGGTAACATCGATGACTTCTGCCGTCGTTGGGGTAACCAGTACAGCTACATGGTGGTGCTGGACGCCGACTCCGTAATGAGCGGTGATTGCCTGACTAACCTCGTGCGCCTGATGGAAGCGAACCCGAAGGCCGGTATTATTCAGTCTTCGCCAAAAGCCTCCGGCATGGACACGCTGTACGCGCGCTGCCAGCAGTTCGCCACCCGCGTTTATGGGCCGCTCTTTACTGCAGGCCTGCATTTCTGGCAGTTGGGGGAATCCCACTACTGGGGCCACAACGCCATTATTCGCGTGAAGCCGTTCATTGAACACTGTGCGCTGGCGCCGCTGCCGGGTGAAGGTAACTTTGCCGGGTCGATTCTTTCCCATGACTTCGTCGAAGCCGCGCTGATGCGCCGTGCCGGCTGGGGCGTGTGGATTGCTTACGATCTGCCTGGTTCATATGAAGAACTGCCGCCGAACCTGCTGGACGAGCTGAAACGCGACCGCCGCTGGTGCCAGGGCAACCTGATGAACTTCCGTCTGTTCCTGGTGAAAGGGATGCACCCGGTTCACCGTGCGGTGTTCCTGACCGGCGTCATGTCCTACCTGTCTGCCCCGCTGTGGTTTATGTTCCTGGCGCTGTCGACCGCGCTGCAGGTTGTCCACGCTCTGACTGAGCCGCAGTACTTCCTCCAGCCTAGACAGTTGTTCCCGGTCTGGCCGCAGTGGCGTCCTGAGTTGGCGATCGCGCTGTTTGCCTCGACCATGGTTCTGCTGTTCCTGCCTAAGCTGCTAAGCATCATTCTTATCTGGTGCAAAGGCTCTAAAGAGTATGGCGGCTTCCTGCGTGTGACCTGTTCACTGCTGCTTGAAGTGCTGTTCTCCGTGCTGCTGGCGCCGGTGCGTATGCTGTTCCACACCGTGTTTGTGGTCAGTGCGTTCCTGGGCTGGGAAGTGGTCTGGAACTCACCGCAGCGTGACGATGACTCTACGCCGTGGGGGGAAGCCTTTATGCGCCATGGCTCTCAGCTGCTGTTGGGCCTGGTCTGGGCAGTAGGCATGGCCTGGCTGGATCTGCGCTTCCTGTTCTGGCTGGCACCGATTGTCTTCTCGCTGATCCTGTCGCCGTTCGTTTCCGTGCTTTCAAGCCGGGCGAGCCTCGGCCTGCGCACCAAGCGCTGGAAGCTGTTCCTGATCCCGGAAGAGTATTCTCCGCCGCAGGTGCTGGTGGACACCGAGAACTATCTGGAGCTGAATCGCAGCCGCACGCTGGACGATGGCTTTATGCACGCGGTATTTAACCCGTCGTTTAACGCCTTGAGCACGGCGATGGCCACGGCTCGTCACCGTAAGAGCCTGGTGCTGGAGATTGCCCGTGACCGCCACGTTGAGCAGGCGCTGAACGAAACGCCGGACAAACTCAATCGTGACCGCCGCCTGGTGTTGCTGAGCGACCCAATGACCATGTCGCGCCTGCATTACCGCGTCTGGGCGAACCCGGAGCGTTATTCCTCCTGGGTGGAGAGTTACAAAAAGCTGCAGCTCAACCCGCTGGCGCTGACGGCAAAATAAGGCCGTAATAAAGTGAGATGCCGACCTCAGGGTCGGCATTTTTTTGCCTTTTATCCGACGATGGTTATACTCAGCGCGTTCTGAACAGGAGTGCATGTGTGGGTAAAATAATTGCGGTACTGATGATGGCCTTTCTGCTGAGCGGCTGCGGCAGCATTATCAGCCGGACGGTACCGGGGCAGGGGCACGGAAACCAGTATTACCCCGGCGTGCGCTGGGATGTACGCGAGGGCGCATGGCGCTATATTACCGTGCTCGACCTGCCGTTTTCGCTAATCTTTGACACTTTACTCTTGCCGATTGATGCCAGCCACGGGCCTTATGAATAACGACTAGCGCTCATCCCACTCGTCTGCCGCCGTGCGACCTTCTTCGGTGTCCAGCGGCGGCTCGAGCTGAAATTCACCTTCGTCCCATTCGTGCAGCGTATTCTCTTCCAGCCACTCCTGGCGCAGCTCAATCTCATCGAAATCACCGTCAAACACGCTTTGCGCCGCTTCACCGCTGAGCATAGGCAGGCATTCACCTTCCTCGCCGTCGTCGGTAAAGAACTCCGCCTGCCACATGATGTCACCATCCTGCAAAACGTACTTCTGAAAATTGAACTGCTCGACGCTGGCGCTCTCTTCATCCACGCTCGGGTTATCGGCAAGATACTGCTCCCGCGCGGCATCAATGGCTTCTTCCAGGGTTGCATACATGCTCATGGTTATCTCCTTGTGGTAAAGGTCGGGGAGCAGTTGCTCCGCTACGATTTCCAGTTAATTGTTGACGCTGTTAGCAAATCTGCAAGTCGAGATTTATTCCCCGGGAATACGAACTCGCTCGGCAGGCTGGCGCAGCGTCATCCACGAATAAAGCGCGTTAAACAGCACCACGCTGGCGGTGACCAGGAATACGGTGCGGAAGCCGTAGCTGGCGGAAACGGCCGCGCCGAGCAGCGGGCCGGTGACGTTGCCAATATCGCGGAAGGACTGGTTATAACTGAAGATGCGCCCAGAGATCTGGCTGGAAGAGTTATAGACCAGCAGCGTTTGCACGGCGGGGAGGAGCGCCCCGTCGGCGGCACCCAGCAAGAAACGTAAGATCCCGAGTTGCCAAGGATTTTGCACCAGTGACATAGGGATAAGCAGCAGAACGGAGATCATCAGCGCGCCAATCAGGATCTTTTCCGGCCCGATGCGATCGCCCAGCTTACCGAGTCTTGGGGCACTGATCAGCGCTGCTACGCCAGGCACGGAAGCAATCATCCCGCTGATAAACGCCAGGTTGCTGACGTTTCCGGCGAGATCGCGTACGTAGAGCGTTAAAATCGGTGCGATAGAGCCAGTGGCGACCTGGATAATCATCGTGGTGACAAACAGGCTCAGCACCAGGCGAGGATTTTTCAATGAGGTCAGCACCTGGCGGGCGTGCAGCATGTCTTTTTTGGAAACTGGCGTGAATGACTCGCGAATAAAAAACAGCGTCATCACGAAGCAGATAAACAGCACCAGCGAGGTGATAAAGAACACCGAGCGCAGCCCGTAGCTGTCCGCCATCAGGCCGCCCATCAGTGGGCCTAATAGCGCTCCGCTGACTGCTCCGGTAGACAGCGTGCCTAGTGCCCAGCCGCTTTTATGGCGCGGTATCTGGGTGGCGATCAGCGCGTTGGCATTCGGCACAAACCCACCGAGCAGGCCGAGCAGAGCCCTAAGCGCCAGAAATTGCCAAATGTTTTGCGCGAGGCCCATCAGCAGCATGACGATAGACATGCCAAGCGCGGAACGCAGCAGCATGAGTTTTCGGCCTTTACGGTCGGCAAGCCCGCCCCAGAAAGGGGATGCCACGGCTGAAAACAGGAAGGTAATGCTAAAGACCAGCCCGGACCACATGTTCAACTGGCTGTGGCCGGTGACCCCGAGTTGCTCAACGTAAAGCGGGAGGAAGGGCATGACCAGGCTGAATGCTGCGCCGGTCAGGAAGCAGCCAACCCAGACGACGGCCAGATTACGCTTCCAGTTGATAGTGCTGTCAGGGGGAGTCATACCGCTCCGTAGTTGCCAGGGCCAAAAAGAAGAGGGGAAATTATTACTCTGCTAATTATGCGCCTGTTGGCAGTGGGCTGGCAAATCAAAGGGCTTTTTCGATCAAACGAGTGGCAAAAAAATAGCCGCCTGAAAAGGCGGCTGTCAGGCGTTATTTGTAGCGGTCCGGCATTCCTTCCGGGCGAGTCTTAAATCGGCGATGCAGCCACATATATTGCTCTGGCGCCATCAGGATGCACTTTTCTACAATTTTGTTCATCCAGCGCGCCGTCTCCTCGGGGCTTTCAAGTGGCGGGTTAAGCTCTGGCTCTATAATCGTCAGCTCGTAGCCTTTGCCGTCTGGCAGACGACGAGGAACAAAGGGCACGGCGCAGGCGCCGGAGAGTTTGGCGAGTGTGTAGGTTCCCGTCGTGGTCGCGGCTTGTTCAACGGCGAAGAATGGCACAAATTCGCTGCCTCTAGGGCCGTAATCGTGGTCCGGCGCGTACCAAATAATGTCGCCATTTTTCAGCGCGCGGATCATGCCTTTCAGGTCTTTGCGGTCAATCATGCTTTTATTGGAACGCATGCGTCCCCAGGTCTGCAGCCAGTCGAGCAGCGGATTGTCATTGGGGCGATACACGCCAATGCCTGGCGTTTTAATGCCGAAGATACGGGCACCCAACTCCAGCGTCAGGAAGTGAATGCCAATCAGTAAAATGCCCTGGCCGGTTTTCTCGATGCCTTTAACGATCTCGACACCTTCGTAGTGGCACCATTTATTGATGCGCTCCGTAGACCAGAACCAGGCCATGCCGGTCTCAATCAGCCCCATGCCGACGGACTCGAAGTTGGCGACCACCATCTGTTCGCGTTTTTCCTCGCTCATGTCCGGGAAGCAGAGCTCAAGGTTGCGGTAGGCTATTTTTGCGCGACGTTTCATCAGGCGTTTTGCAAGCCGGCCCAGCCCGCAGCCGATGCGATAAAGTACCGGGTAGGGGAGTTGCACCAGCAGGTATAAAAAGCCGATACCCAACCAGGTGAGCCAGTAACGTGGGTGCAGCAACGCACGAGAGAATTGCGGTAAGTTCGTCATGTAAAACCTTTGTGACGGCAATTGCCGTATCTTCTAATCATTCCATTGTGGCATTTTTTGGCGCATAGCCAAAATTCGCGGCGTCGGAGTGCCTGATATTTCATCGATTGTTGCCGCGAATACCTTTGAGTGAGCAAAATGTAGCGTAAAACGTGGGGATGTAAATAAGCGTTATTTGCTTTATGATGCAGCCCACTTTTTTTCCAACGATTGCGAGCGAACACCATGCCAGTGTTACACAACCGCGTATCGAATGAGGAGCTGCGCGAGCGCATGCTTGCCGAAACCGAGCCGCGCACGACCATCTCATTCTACAAATATTTTTCTATCGAAACGCCGCAGGCGACCCGTGATGCGCTGTACCAGCTGTTCCTGAGCCTCAATGTGTTTGGCCGCGTCTATCTGGCGCATGAAGGGATCAACGCTCAGATTAGCGTCCCGGAAAGCCGTGTTGATGCCCTTCGTGAGGCGATTTACACTTTTCACCCGGCTTTAAATAATCTGCGCCTGAATATTGCTCTGGAAGATGACGGCAAATCCTTCTGGGTGCTGCGCATGAAGGTACGCGACCGTATCGTCGCTGACGGTATTGACGATCCTACGTTTGACGCAAGCGACGTGGGGGAATATCTGAAAGCAGCCGAAGTGAATGCGATGCTCGACGATCCAAGCGCGGTATTTATCGATATGCGTAACCACTACGAATATGAAGTGGGGCACTTCGAGGATGCCGTCGAAATTCCGGCCGACACCTTCCGTGAGCAGCTGCCGAAAGCCGTGGATATGATGCAGGATGACAAAGAGAAGAAAATTGTCATGTATTGCACCGGCGGCATTCGCTGTGAAAAAGCCAGCGCCTGGATGCGCCATAACGGCTTCAAAAATGTGTATCACATTGAAGGCGGGATTATTGAATATGCACGCCGAGCGCGTGAGCAAGGGCTACCGGTGCGCTTTGTCGGGAAAAACTTTGTTTTCGATGAGCGCATGGGCGAACGTATTTCTGACGATGTGATCGCCCATTGCCATCAGTGCGGGACGCCGTGCGACAGCCATACCAACTGCAAAAATGACGGCTGCCACCTGCTGTTTATTCAGTGTCCGGCCTGCGCTGAGAAATTCTCTGGCTGCTGCAGTGAAGTTTGCCGTGATGAGCTGGCGCTATCTCCAGAAGAACAGCGTCGCCGCCGGGCGGGGCGCGAAAACGGGAATAAGATCTTCAATAAATCTCGTGGGATGCTGAATACCACGCTGAGTATTCCTGACCCAGAGAAGTAATAAAATTCCCCCGGTTCGCCGGGGGAGTATTTTTACTGACGCACGCCTTCGACAGAAATGATCAGGTCAACGTCCTGAGAAGCCGGCCCCAGATCCTGAGTAATATTGAACTCCTTCAGCTTAATTTTACCTTCGGCCTCAAACCCCGCGCGCACGCCGCCCCACGGATCGTTACCCTGACCAATCAGCTTAGCTTTGAGCGTGACCGGCTTTGTCACGCCGTTTAGCGTCAGGTTGCCGGTAATATCCAGCGTTTCGCCATCTTTCTTCACTTCCGTTGAGGCGAAGGTCGCCTGTGGGAACTTCGACACGTTGAGGAACTCTGCGCTACGCAGGTGTTTGTCACGCTCGGCATGGTTGGTATCCACGCTGGTGGTATTGATGGTGACGTTAACTTTATCTGCCGCAGGGTTTTGCTCGTCGAAGGTAAAGCTGCCGTCAAAATCGCGGAAGGTGCCGTACAGCCAGCTATAACCGAGGTGTTGAATGCGGAAATTCACAAACGCATGCTGCCCTTGTTTATCAATTTTATAGTCAGCGGCCACGGCAGAGCCGGTGGTGAATAACAGAGCGCCTAAGGTGGCTCCCAGCAGGATTTTCTTCATTGTCTTACTCTCCATAGTTAACGGGATGCTTTCCCGAGCATGCGCTTGAGGGTGGCATCTTTATCTAGAAAATGGTGCTTTAAGGCCGCGAGGGCATGTAGTACAGACACAATCACTACGGTCCATGCCAGCCAGAGATGAACTGTCCCGGCAAGGTCAGCCTGTGCCCCGAAGTCCGTCAGCGTGGCGGGCACATCGAACCAGCCAAAAACACTAATAGGTTTGCCGTCGGCGGTTGAAATCAGATACCCGCTCAGCAAAATGGCGAACAGTAATGCATACAGCAAAATATGTGCAGCCAACGCGCTGATGCGTGTCAGGCGTGAATAACTTTTTAACGGTGGCGGTGGAGGCGATATAAAACGCCAGAGAATACGAATCACAAGAGCAGACATTAACAATATGCCGATGCTCTTATGTATTTCTGGTGCTTTATGATACCAGACGTCGTAATAGCCCAGCGTCACCATCCACAGTCCGAGTGCAAACATTCCGTAAACCGTGGCGGCGACAAGCCAGTGAAGCAGAACCGAAAAATGTCCATAGCGTTCGGGTGAGTTTCGCCATTGCATATTTATGCGTCCATGTGTTTCCTACAGAAGCTAAAACATAGGCGTTCTGTTAACAGCAGATCAACATAAATATTCTTATTTCGATATATATTTATTGTATGTCTGTTTTTTTGAATAACACTTGCGACATGTGTTCAGTAGCGTCGAATGAATATGATTGTTTTTGACTGGAAGGAATATTGATTGGCAGTTAATTATTTGCGATAAAACTATATTTAATTAATTTTACGTCAATAATTGTCAATATAACGTGCGTGTGAATAATTAAAAGAAATAAATATAAGCCAGATCGAGAAGCGCAAGCATTGCCCAGAGGAAAAGATACAGAATAAAGTGTTCGCGAATATTGTTGGTTAAAAATTGAATAAAGCGAATCATGATGGCCCCGGGTAAAAGTGGCGGAAATGCCCGCCACTCGGGGATTCTACGCCGTTTTGAAGCGAGAAAGTACAAACGGGGATAAATCAAAGGCAGGTTTTTGACCCAAAGCAAACTGGCAGGCAATTTCGCCCAAAACGGAGGCGAATTTGAACCCGTGCCCGCTCAGCCCGGTAATGATCAGGGTGTTGTCATGGCCGGGGAGGGTATCAATGATGAAATCTTCATCCGGTGAATTGTCATAGGTGCAGGCTTTGCCGTGCAGACAGCAGCCGATGCCGGGTAAAAATTCGCGCAGGAAGGGAAAGACTTCGGACCCATCGCTGGCGACAGCGCCAAAGGGTTTACGCTGCTCGGGTGAGTCAATCAACTGCCCGCCGTTGTGCTTACCCAGCTTCAGTTCGTTATCTTCCGCCGGGAAGCCGTAATACTGATCGCCGTTGGGGGTTTCTGCGGTAAACGCCGGGAATTTGTTGTTCTCGCTGTAGCGTCCATCGGCCTGGTGCCAGGCAAAGATCTTGCGAACCGACGCGATCGGCAGGTCCGGCAGCAGTTTGGTGACCCAGGTGCCCGCGCTGACCAGCAGTTTGCTCCCGTGATATTCACCTTCTTCAGTGACAACAGTCACACCTTCATTGTCGTGGCGGATTTCCGTCACCTTGCAGTTAAAGAGCTGAGCGCTGCCCCCTTGTTTAGCAAGGTTGATGTAGGTTTCGATGGCCAGCTCGCTTTTCAGCACGCCCGAGTCCGTCTCAAACAGGCCGACGTAGTTTTCAGGCACCGCAATCTCCGGCCAGCGGGCGGCAATGGCGGCGGCGTCCAGCGTTTCAACCGGCAGGGCAAATTTCTCTGCGCTGGAGGCGACATTGCGAATAAAGGGCGAATCAGCTGGCCCCAGATTAATGACCCCGGTGCGATGAAAGAGCTTCTCGCCGCTGGCTTCAGCCAGGGCATCCCACAGTTTTTGTGCTCGCAGGACCAACGGGACATATTTTTCACCTTCGCCATAAGCATGGCGCATCAGGCGGGTGTCGCCGTGGTGGCTGCCCTGATCGTGCGGCGGGTGGCCGCTGTCGATCATCAGTACCTTCAGGCCCGAGTGTGTGGCATAGCAGCCTGCGGCGGCACCGACGGAGCCGCTGCCGACAATGATGAGGTCATAGTTCATAAACTTTTCTCTGTGGAAAATTATCTGTAGCAGGGTAATTAATTCACCGGAACGATGCAATTGACGGTGACGCTTAAAATAAAAAAGGCACCCCGTTGGGTGCCTGTGGCCATTGTTAAGCATGTGTCGTCAATGCTTGCGATAATCGCTTTCCTGGTAATCACTGGATTCAATTTTGGCTATCCCGGCCTCAAGGATGGAAATAAATTGCCGGGCGACATCGGTGGTCAGCCAGAGCGTCTGGCCTATCTCGGTTTCATCGTGCTTCTGATTATTGGATGTCAGGTAATGCAGGCGCAGCATCATGGCGTCGTAGCTGTCGACGGTGCTGATATCCCATCCGACGAGGGGATGAGTCTGAATAACATCACTATTTTTTTCCATCATAACCCCTTTTATACGTGTTTAAAGACAACGGCTAGTGAGGTTCATGCGTGATTTATCGTGAAGCGACTTAAGTATATCAATACTACGGCCTTCATGGGGATGAAATAATTACCTGGTAACACTTTTTCCGCATTATTCAGGAAAAACGAACAATAAATCGACAGGCTATTTCGAAGTAATGAGAAAGAAAGGCAGGAAAGACTTTGGTGGTGTTTAAAAAGCAATCAAGTCGACGAGGGGAATAAAAAAACCGGATGGCGACACCCGGCAAAAAAGTACCAACATACTTGAGGGTATTAGTCGGCAGAGAACCAATCGTCAGCGCTTTCCCAGGTTTCCTGGAGGATCTCGCTGATTCGCGTTTTATCTTCTTTGGCACCGCCCAGCACGGAGAGATTATTGCCTGAGGCATAACGTACCTGCACTTCGCTGCTGGTGTCGGGGAAATGTTGATTGATACGGCGGGAAAGCTCACTGGCAAGGGCGTCGATAGCCCCTGGCGGCAACGGTGTGGTTTTGGCTATAGTCACTTCAATACGCATAACGACCCCCTGTACAATATACTGGATATTTATACAGGTTAACTTTCCAGTAAGCAACAGGGGGCGTTGAAAAATTTAGCCTTTAACCGACCAGACGACTTCTTCACCCGCCAGGAACGGTACGATGCTGTCGTCACCGGCTTCAATCAGCTCCGGCATTTTCTCAGCGACGCGAATCAGTTCGATATGATCTTCGTTGACCGGCAGACCGTAGAATCGCGGACCGTTCAGCGAAGCGAAAGCTTCAAAATGCTGCAGCGCATTCATTTCTTCAAATACCGTCGCATAAGCCCCCAGCGCGGAAGGCGCGTTAAAACAGCCGGCGCAGCCACAGCTGGCTTCTTTGCGATGACGGGCATGCGGCGCAGAGTCGGTACCCAGGAAGACGCGATCGCAGCCGCTGGCAACCAGTTCGCGCAAGGCTTCCTGGTGGACGCTGCGTTTCAGGATAGGCAGGCAGTACAGATGCGGGCGAATCCCGCCCACCAGCATGTGGTTGCGGTTAAACATCAGGTGCTGAGGTGTGATAGTCGCGCCAATCAGCGAGTTACCTTCTTTCACATACTGGGCGGCATCTTTGGTGGTGATATGCTCAAACACCACTTTCAGCTCAGGCAACTGGCGACGCAGCGGCTCCATGACGGTTTCAATAAAGCGCGCTTCACGATCGAAAATATCGATGTCAGCATGGGTGACTTCGCCGTGCACCAGCAGCGGCATGCCAATTTTTTGCATACGTTCAAGCACCGGCAGGATGGCCGCGGTGCTGGTTACGCCGTGAGCGGAGTTAGTCGTGGCGTTCGCCGGGTAAAGCTTGGCGGCGGTAAATACGCCCTCATTGAACCCGCGTTCGACTTCGTTGGGATCCAGCGTGTCGGTCAGGTAGCAGGTCATCAGCGGTTCAAACTTTTGCCCGGCCGGGACGGCATCGAGAATGCGCTGGCGATAAGCGATAGCGGCATCCACGCTGGTAACAGGAGGCACAAGATTGGGCATGACAATCGCACGGCCATAGGTCTGACTGGTGTAAGGCACCACGGTTTTCAGCATCTCACCGTCACGAAGGTGGATATGCCAGTCATCTGGGCGGCGGATTTTTAATACCTGAGGTAATGCGGTCATCAATGTGCTCCGGCGTGAGAGGGAAATCAGTCATCAAGGGCTGGTTTTATGCCGGGCACTAAGGATAAGGGGAAACGTTATCGTTTGCACCCCTTATGTTGTACATGTTGCACAAAACCCTCAGAGCGCAGAAACGGCTCTGAGGGGGAGGGGCTATTCCGTTAACGGAATGATTATCTCACCGGGTTTGACTTCAATGCCTTTGGCATATTTCTTCGCCAGCGACTCACCTGTGCTGCGATCTTCGCTCAGGATATAAGCAGGCTGTTGATTGAAGTAGCTGCGCAGGGACTGATTAAGATAAGGGATCATGGTCTGCAGCACGGTCTGCATTTTTTGCGGTTCGACCTGAGCATCAACCACCTCCATTTCCTGCAGGTAGATGGCACCTTGCTCTTTATTGAACACCGGCAGCGCTTTCAGCTTGAGCTTCAGGATGGCCTTCTGGTTACCAAACAGCGACGTCATGTCGAGATTGGCATCACCGGTCAGGGTAATTTTATTCGGCTCTTCCCGTCCAATCTGGCTGACTAAATGGGTTAACACTACATGGGCTTCAGCCACGCCGGGCAGGCCAATGTCCTTGGAGAAGTTATTGTGTTTTTCCAGCGATTGGTTGATTTCCTGTTCACTCACGCTGTACTGCGTTAACTGGTTGCATCCGGCGAGCAGGCCGCTGAGCATCAATGCTGCGGCAAAAACAATCTTCTTCATAGGCTTCCTCAAAATAGCGGCTCCAATGCCGTGCCTTGTTTTATCAGCATAATGCGGCACGGCGGGAGCGGCTACCGGAAAAAGATGATAAGAGAAAATTATCCCTGACCGCCGGGCTCCAGCATCGTTGGCTCAACGGGTCTAAGGCTAAACTGCCACCACAGGGCTGCAAGGGTGATACAGCCGATGATGCCGAGCATGGCCCAGGGTAATTCTGGCTGCTGCAGGGCTTTCCCTGCGTCAAACAGCCAGCCACCGCCGGTGTAACCTAGCGCGCCGCCCAGCGACAGGCCCAAACGACTGAATCCCATGTAGCTGCCGCGTGCTCGGGCATCCGCCAGCGAGGCGCTTAGTGTTTCCCGAGCGGGCTCAGCGATGATTGAGCCGATGTAGAAGGTACAAATCAGGGCGAAAAGCTGCTGTAAGTTGGACGCCAGGCCAATAGGCATCAGGCTCACCGTCATCAGCACCAGACCTGCCATTAAGCGTTGCTCCAGGCGGAAGCGCTTTTCACTCCAGCGAGCGATAGGGTAGAGCAACGTCAGCGAAAGCGCGGCTTCAATGGCGTACATCCATTTTACCGCCGACGCGGTACCGGCAATATCATTGACCATCAGCGGCAGCATCAGCATGACCTGCACCGCCAGCATGTAATAGCCGGTTAGCGTCAGGACGTAGGTAATAAAGCGTTTATCACGGAACACGCGGCCCATGCCTTCGCGCATTGGGGTGCGAATAGTGGAAAGCTTATAGGCCGGCAGCAGCCAGGCGTTCAGCGCCGCGCAAAGGACAAACATTACGGCGCCGACGGCACAGACCAGACGGAAGTCGTACTGCAACAGCCAACTGCCCAACAGAGCGCCGATCACCGCGCCGGCGCTGTCCTGCATCATCAGGATTGAGAAGAAGCGGCCGCGGTGCTGAGGGCGAACCAGTTTGACGACCAACGCCGAGCGGGGCGGATCAAACAGCGTCCCGCCAATGGCGGAGAGCAGGCAGGAAAGCCAGAGCATCCAGGGTTCCGTGGCAATACCCATGGTGGCAAACCCTGCGGCGCGTAGCAGCATGCCGGTGACAATCATCGGTTTAGCGCCGAGTCTGTCGGCAATTGCGCCGCCGAAGACGCCCAGCCCCTGCTGGATAAATTGACGTAGGCCAAGAGCAATGCCGACCATCAAAGCGGCCCAGCCCAACTGGTCAACGAAGCGAATGGAAATCAAAGGGAAGACAACGAAAAAGCCCAATACCACTAACATGTTATCAAGCAGCAGGAAATATTTACCCAGGCTCCTTGCCTGCGCCACCCGCGACATCTCCCCTCCAGGGAACTTAATTAAACGCGACAAGTACTTATTCTCGCTTGCCGTCCGGGCTTTTAATACCTGATGCAGGACAATATTTTTTTATCGTGCAACGAGTTTGATTCAAGGCTTTCATCGAAAAAAGTGATGTTGCGTCATGTTGTTGTTTTCACACGGCGGGCAGGCGCAGGTATAGTAACAAGATGAGCCCCGTCAACCGGGATGAAGGAGTGGGATAAACATGTTTGGCTACCGCAGTAACGCACCTAAAGTTCGCCTGGTGACTGACCGACTGGTGGTGCGTCTGGTTCATGAGCGAGATGCCTGGCGTATGGCAGATTACTACACCGAAAATCGTCAATTCCTGAAACCCTGGGAACCCATTCGGGATGAGAGCTACTGCTATCCTTCGGGCTGGCAGGCAAGGCTGGGTATGATAAGTGAAATGCACAAGCAGGGAAGCGCCTACTATTTTGCGCTGCTCGACCCGGAAGAAAAAGAGGTCATCGGTGTGGCTAACTTTTCCAACGTCGTGCGCGGCTCGTTCCATGCCTGCTATCTCGGTTACTCCATCGCTGAAAAATGGCAGGGGCAGGGGTTGATGTACGAGGCGCTGATCAGCGCCATTCGCTATATGCAACGTAGCCAGAATGTCCATCGTATTATGGCCAACTACATGCCGCATAATCAGCGCAGCGGCGATTTGCTAGCGCGTCTGGGCTTCGAAAAAGAGGGCTACGCAAAGGATTATTTGCTGATTGATGGCGTATGGCGGGATCATGTTCTCACCGCGCTGGTCAATCAAGACTGGACCCCAGGTCGTGGAGTTTAAAAGATGAAATATCAGTTAACGGCGATTGAAGCCCGCGTTATCGGCAGCTTGCTGGAAAAACAGCTCACTACGCCAGAACAATATCCGATGTCCGTCAACGGCGTGGTCACCGCCTGTAATCAGAAAACAAACCGTGAACCGGTGATGGATCTGAAAGAGCATGAAGTCCAGGACACGCTGGACGGGCTGGTAAAAGGGCATTATTTGCGAACCGTCAGCGGGTTTGGCAACCGAGTGACAAAATACGAGCAGCGTTTTTGCAACTCAGAGTTTGGCAATTTAAAGCTAACGCCAGCGGAAATTGCGGTGGTCACAACTTTGCTGCTGCGTGGAGCACAAACGCCAGGTGAGCTGCGCAGCCGTGCCGGAAGAATGTTTGAGTTCACCGATATGGCGCAGGTAGAAGCGACGCTGGAAGAGCTGGCCGGCCGTGAAGACGGGCCGTTTGTCGCGCGTCTGCCGCGAGAGCCGGGTAAACGCGAAAGCCGCTATATGCATCTTTTTAGCGGTGAGGTTGAGGCGCAGATGGCCCAGGAGCAAAGTGCCAGCCCGGTTGCAGACGATCTCAGCGTGCGAGTGGGCGCGCTGGAGGCTGAAGTCGCCGAACTAAAACAGCGCCTGGATTCCTTGTTGGCACATTTGGGAGATTAAGGATGACAAAATTACGTATTGGCGTGGTGGGGCTGGGCGGGATCGCGCAGAAAGCCTGGCTTCCGGTTCTGGGCGCATCCGGCGACTGGTCGCTGGTGGGCGCATTTTCACCGACCAAAGAGAAAGCGCTGCCGGTGTGCGAAACCTGGCGCATGCCGTATATCGATTCGCTCAGCAATCTGGCGGCACAGTGCGACGCTGTTTTTGTACACAGCGCCACCAGTTCCCACTACGCGGTGGTGAATGAGCTACTCAACGCCGGCGTTAGCGTCTGCGTGGATAAGCCGCTGGCGGAAAACCTGGCTGACGCCGAAAAGCTGGTAGAGCTTGCCGAGCGCAAAAAACGCACCCTGATGGTGGGCTTTAACCGCCGCTTTGCCCCGCGCTATCAGCAGCTAAAGGCAAAGTTGTCTGCCGGGGCATCCTTGCGGATGGACAAACATCGCAGCGACAGCGTTGGCCCGGGCGATCTGCGCTTCACGCTGCTTGATGACTATCTTCACGTCGTGGATACCGCACTCTGGCTTGGCGGCGGTAGCGCTCAGTTGCAAAGCGGGACGTTGCAAACCAACGAGTCAGGGCAAATGCTGTATGCCGAACACCATTTCAGCCAGGGTAACCTGAGCGTGACGACCAGTATGCATCGCCGTGCCGGAAGCCAGCGAGAGTGGGTACAGGCGGTAACCGACGGCGGGCTGTATGAAGTGACGGACATGCGTCAGTGGCGCGAAGAATGCGGCGCGGGCGTGGTTGAACAGCCGATCCCTGGCTGGCAGACTACGCTGGAACAACGCGGCTTTGCGGGGTGCGCGCGCCACTTTATCGACTGCGTGGCAAACCAGACTGTGCCGGAAACCTCCGGCGAGCAGGCGCTGCTGGCGCAGCGTGTCGTCGAGAAGCTCTGGCGCGAGGCAATTAGCGAATAAGCTGTAACATATCGCGGTAGCAATTCAGCGCCGTATCGGTAGACTATGCCGACTTGTCATCATCCATGAACGCCTGCATTGCAGGCGTTCATGTTTGTGGAATAACAGAATAAATGAACCTATTAAAATCGCTGGCGGCCGTCAGCTCGATGACCATGTTTTCACGCGTGCTTGGCTTTGCGCGCGACGCCATTGTGGCAAGGGTATTTGGGGCCGGGATGGCGACGGACGCCTTCTTTGTTGCTTTTAAATTGCCAAATCTGCTGCGCCGAATTTTTGCCGAAGGCGCGTTCTCGCAGGCGTTTGTGCCGATTCTGGCCGAATACAAAAGTAAGCAGGGCGAAGATGCCACTCGCGTTTTTATCTCTTACGTTTCAGGGCTGCTGACGCTTGCGCTGGCGCTGGTTACCGTCTTAGGGATGCTTGCAGCCCCGTGGGTGATTTTGGTTACCGCACCAGGCTTTGCCGACACGGCAGATAAATTTGCGCTAACGTCGAGCCTGCTGCGCATTACCTTCCCGTACATTTTGCTGATCTCACTGGCGTCGCTGGTGGGGGCGATTCTCAACACCTGGAACCGCTTCTCCGTACCGGCGTTCGCCCCAACGTTTCTGAATCTCAGCATGATTGGCTTTGCGCTGTTTGCCGCCCCGCACTTTAATCCGCCGATTCTGGCTCTGGCCTGGGCGGTGACGGTGGGGGGCGTATTACAGCTGGCCTATCAACTGCCGCACCTGAAGAAAATTGGCATGTTGGTGCTGCCGCGTATCAGCTTTAAGGATGCGGGAGCAATGCGGGTTATCAAGCAGATGGGGCCGGCGATCCTCGGCGTTTCCGTCAGCCAGATTTCACTGATCATCAACACTATCTTTGCATCGTTCCTGGTATCAGGCTCGGTTTCCTGGATGTATTATGCCGACCGCCTGATGGAGTTTCCGTCCGGGGTGTTAGGCGTGGCCTTAGGCACTATCTTGCTGCCGTCGCTGGCGAAGAGTTTTGCCACCGGCAACCACGATGAATATTCCCGCCTGATGGACTGGGGGCTGCGTCTTTGCTTCCTGCTGGCGCTCCCAAGCGCAGTAGCGTTGGGGATTCTGGCCAAACCTCTGACTGTCTCTTTGTTCCAGTACGGCAAGTTCTCCGCTTTCGATGCCCTGATGACCCAGCGGGCGCTGGTGGCGTATTCGGTCGGTCTGATGGGGCTTATCGTGGTCAAGGTGCTGGCACCAGGCTTCTACTCCCGGCAGGACATTAAAACCCCGGTTAAAATAGCCATTGTGACGCTGATTTTGACCCAGCTAATGAACCTCGCGTTTATTGGCCCGCTGAAACATGCGGGGCTTTCTCTGTCGATTGGTTTGGGGGCCTGTATTAACGCCTCGCTGCTTTACTGGCAGCTGCGCAAGCAGGATATTTTCCAGCCGCAGGCGGGGTGGACGGCATTTCTGTTGCGCCTGGTTGCTGCCGTGCTGGTGATGTCCGCGGTACTGATTGGGATGATGTACGTTATGCCTGCTTGGGATCTGGGCAATATGCCTTATCGCCTGTTGCGGCTGATGGCGGTGGTGGTGGCCGGCGTCGTCGCTTATTTTGCGACGCTGCTGTTGTTGGGCTTCAGGCTGAAAGATTTTGCCCGCCGCACGGTTTGATTTTTGCTGGGTGGATGACGGTTTCGTCACGCCACCCTATTCTTTATATGTTGAAAGGTTAATTAGGTGACAGAGCGATGAGAGGAATAATCACAACCTGGTTCGAAGACAAGGGCTTCGGATTTATCAAAGATGAAAACGGTGAAAACCGTTATTTCCATGTGATTAAAGTCGCCAACCCGGAGCTTATCAAAAAGGACGCGTCGGTGACCTTCGAACCGGGTACCAATAATAAAGGGCTGTCGGCGTTTGCCGTGAAAGTGGAACCCGAGAGCAAGCATCTGTTTATTGCGGGCGAGCGGCTGAAAATCACCTCGATCAAATCTTTCGTGGTGTACAGCGAAGAAGAGCCCGCGGACGGGAAAATTGATAAAGAAAATGCGGTGCTGTCTGTTGGCCTGCTGATGAACAGCATTCGCCCGAAGGCAGAGAAAAAAGAAGGGGAAATGCGGACGGTGAAAAAACTGGCCGTGACCACGTTCCAGGGCGAAACGCACCTCTTCTCAGAAGATGAGATTGATATTGAGGCGACGGTAAAAGTCCTGAAATCACTGAAATAAGCAAACGGCTGGTCAAGGAGAGTGTTGGCCAGCCGTTTTCATTGGCGAGGAAAATCAGATGGTGATTTTTTTTCCGCCGCGATTGCCCTGCGACGTTGCCTGCCCGTCGGCACCATAGAAGTCCGGTGCCTGATGCGGTTTTAATACGGCAATAGCCTGCTCATTGCGCGTCATTTGGTCTTCCAGTAACCAACCGTTGTGCTGGTTAATGTCCCGCAGGTGCAGGGTTTTTTGCGTAATCGTCTGCCAGCGCTGGCTAATGTCCAGGCTGGTAACCGCCCCGGCGTTTTGTTCCGCGCGACGCTGCTGCTCCAGGTAATCCAGCGTAGCCAGCAGCGAGCTTTTATCTTCAGTTATACGTTGCAGCGCGTTACTGTTTATCTGGCCTGCAGAAAGCTGCAGCTGTTCAGCGTCCATCACCTCTTTCAGTGAATTCAGCACTGCGGTCATTTGGTCCAGCACTTCTAACAGACGACTCACCGTTATTTACTCGACAAATAGCTTTGGGCTTCCTGGATCAGCGCGTCGGCGATTTTGCCGGTATCCATCTTCAGGTCGCCGTTACGAATCGCCGTCTTCAGCGCTTCAACGCGTTCCATGTTGATATCGCCGGTGCCTGGCTGCATCAGTTTGGCCTGCGCATCGCTCAACTTTACGCTGGTGCTGTTGGCGGTGGTGGATTTTTCAAGACGGCTTTTCAGCGTCTGTGGATCGCTGGTTTCACGTGGTTGTACGGTGCTTACCGGTTTCAGTGGCGACGTGCGATCAATGCTCATTGTTCTCTCCTCATCGAGGGGCTCGCGGCGTAAGAGCCAGTCAGTATCATTTGTTGATAGTACTATCGGCAGTCGCCGCGGAATCTTTAAAAAGATTATAGATTAATCAGAATATTCCCATCAGCATCCACCGTCCCGCTCACCACCTGCCCTGAAGACATACGAACGCGGGCATTTTGCGCGACAGCGGCGTTATTCAGCGCCTTGCCTTCACCGTTGACGCTAAAGCCTTCGCCGGAGGCAATTACCTGAACCTGCTGACCGGCTTTCACTCGCCAGGCCTGGCGCACCATCGTCTGAATGACCGGCTGCCCGGGCGCAATATCCCGGAGCGAAACCGCGTCTGTGGCCTGGCCGAGATCCAGCATAGTGCGTGGTGGCAGTTGGTCAAGGCGGCCCTGTGTTAACTGCACGCTATTGGCATCGATCCTTGAACCGCGGGCGATAGGGCGACTGGCAACCACATACTGTCCCGTGGCGATCACCTGAACCTGAATAAATCGTTTGTCGCTGCCGCAGCGTGCCATAACGCTGACGTTGCCCCACAGTTTGGCATTGCCGGGCGTTGAGAATTCTGGCTGAGGGCAGGTGGGAAGCTGAGCCTCCGGCGTTTTCACTTTGACGCTGACGTCTTCGCTGATCCCCGCCAGCCGCTGTTGAAAATACTCAGTCAGCGGCCCATCGAGTGCGCTCGCCAGGGCCAACTGACTGACCAGTAAACTGGCTATGCCGCTCAAGATTTTCAGGCTTCTCATCGCGCTTCTCCGTATTCAGATTGCGGTGATTTTAACCGCGAGCCGTTTTGATCAAGGCGATAAATAGCGACGTATTTTGCGTTTATTCCACCCATCGCGTACGCGTAAGGCGCTTTAAGCTTTCGGACGATTCCTAATTCTATGGACTATGGAGGAAGCATGCTCGATAAACTGGACGCCGCACTGCGATTTCAGCAAGAAGCGCTTAATTTGCGTGCCCAGCGCCAAGAGATTCTGGCCGCGAATATCGCCAATGCCGACACGCCGGGCTTTCAGGCGCGCGATATCGACTTTGCCAGTGAAATGAAAAAAGTGATGGAGCGCGGACGCGTTGAAGGAGGCGGCATGTCTCTGGCGCTCACTTCGGCACGCCATATCCCGGCACAAACCCACTCCACTCCGTCGCTCGATCTCCTCTACCGCGTACCTGACCAGCCCGCCATGGACGGTAACACCGTCGATATGGACCGTGAACGTACGCAGTTTGCCGATAACAGCCTGAATTATCAAACAAACCTCACGGTGCTTGGTGGGCAAATCAAAAGCATGATGTCGGTGCTACAGGGATAATCGATGGCCTTACTCAATATTTTCGACATCGCCGGTTCGGCTATGACGGCCCAGTCCAAACGCATGAACGTGGCGGCAAGTAACCTCGCCAACGCCGACAGCGTCACCGGACCAGACGGTCAGCCTTACCGTGCAAAACAGGTCGTTTTCCAGGTGGATGCTGCCCCAGGGGCTGCGACCGGTGGCGTTAAAGTGACCAAAGTGATTGAGAGTGATGCGCCCGATAAGCTGGTCTTCCAGCCGGGTAACCCGCTCGCGGACGCACGCGGCTATGTGCGTATGCCTAACGTCGATGTGGTCGGAGAGATGGTCAACAGCATGTCCGCCTCCCGCAGCTACCAGGCCAACGTCGAGGTGCTCAACACCGTGAAGGGCATGATGATGAAAACGCTCACTCTCGGTCAGTAACAGGAGCCTATATGTCCATTGCAGTCAAAATGAACGATCCGACTAACGATGTTGATCCTACGGCTGGAGCATCAAAAAACAGCCTGACCGGCAACAGCGCGGCAGACCTGCAGGGGAGCTTTCTGACCCTGCTGGTGGCGCAGTTAAAAAACCAGGACCCGACCAACCCGATGCAGAACAACGAACTGACCACGCAGCTGGCGCAGATCAGTACCGTTAGCGGTATCGAAAAACTCAACACCACGCTGGGCTCGGTTTCCGGGCAGATCAATCAGAACCAGTCCCTGCAGGCCAGTTCGCTGATTGGTCATGGCGTCATGATCCCGGGCAACAAAATTCTCGCGGGGACCGATTCAAAAACCAACACCATCAGCACCACGCCGTTTGGCGTCGAGCTGCAGCAGGCGGCGGACAAAGTCACGGCCACCATCTCCGATAAAGACGGCAAAGTGGTTCGTACTATCGAGATTGGTGGGCTGAGTGCCGGGGTGCATACCTTTACCTGGGACGGCAGCGCCAACGACGGCACCAACGTGCCGGATGGCTCTTATACCGTGGCAATCAATGCCACTAATGGTGGGACACAGCTGGTGGCTCAGCCGCTGAACTTCGCCATGGTGAGCGGGGTTATCAACGGCAAAGATGGCCTCAAACTGGATCTCGGGACCTACGGTTCTACGACCCTCGATGCAATCAGGCAAATTATTTAAGCCTATAACCTAAGCAGGAGTAAGACATGGCGTTTTCTCAAGCGGTCAGCGGCTTAAATGCTGCGGCCACCAACCTGGACGTGATTGGTAACAACATTGCCAACTCCGCCACCTACGGTTTTAAATCCGGCTCGGTCTCTTTTGCCGATATGTTCGCAGGCTCTAAAGTAGGCCTGGGCGTTAAAGTGGCGGGCGTGACCCAGAACTTTGGCGACGGTACCACCACCAGCACCGGCCGTGGCCTGGACGTGGCTATCAGCCAGAACGGTTTCTTCCGCCTGGTGGATAGCTCCGGCTCCGTATTCTACAGCCGCAACGGGCAGTTCAAGCTGGACGAAAACCGCAACCTTGTGAACATGCAGGGCCTGCAGCTGACCGGCTACCCGGCAACCGGTACGCCGCCAACCATTCAGCAGGGTGCCAACCCGGTAGGTCTGTCCGTGCCAAACACGCTGATGGCGGCGAAAACCACCACCACCGCGTCCCAGCAGATCAACCTGAACTCCACCGACAAACTGCCAACGGTCGGGACGTTCAATCCAGCCGATGCGAACAGCTACAACAAGAAGGGCACGGTAACCGTTTACGACAGCCAGGGTAACGCCCACGGCATGGACGTGTACTACGTGAAGACCGCAGACAATACTTGGCAGGTCTACACCAAAGATTCCTCCGTGGCGGGCTCTACGCCAACCTCAGCAGGGTTTATGCGTTTCGACAATAACGGCAACCTGCAGGGGATTACTGCCAATGCTGCCGATCCGATTCCAAACCCGAACACGCTGCCAACCAGCATCAACGTAACCACCGGCGTCACCAACGGCGCGACGCCTGCTACCTTCGCGCTGAGCTTCCAGAACTCCATGCAGCAGAACACCGGGTCTAACAACATCGTGGCGACCAACCAGAACGGCTACAAGCCGGGCGACCTGGTCTCTTACCAGATTAACGATGATGGCACCGTGGTCGGGAACTACTCCAACGAGCAGACCCAGCTTCTGGGGCAAATCGTGCTGTCCAACTTTGCGAACCCTGAAGGTTTGCAGTCCCAGGGCGATAACGTCTGGACCGCGAGCAACTCTTCCGGCGTTGCGCTGCTGGGCCTCGCGGGAACGGGGAACTTCGGGACCCTGACCAGCGGAGCGCTGGAGTCTTCGAACGTGGATCTGAGTAAAGAACTGGTCAACATGATCGTCGCGCAGCGTAACTATCAGTCGAATGCGCAGACCATCAAAACCCAGGACCAGATCCTCAACACCCTGGTTAACCTGCGCTAAGCGCCTGAAGGGACGGCTTAATGGATCATGCAATCTACACCGCCATGGGCGCTGCCAGCCAGACGCTGAATCAACAGTCAGTCACGGCGAGCAACATGGCGAACGCTTCGACACCGGGCTTCCGCGCGCAGCTTAATGCTTTGCGTGCTGTCCCGGTTGAAGGGCTTTCTCTGCCAACCCGTACCCTGGTGATTGCTTCAACGCCAGGGGCCGATATGACGCCGGGTCAGCTGGACTACACCTCGCGCCCGATGGACGTGGCTTTGCAGCAGGATGGCTGGCTGGCGGTGCAGACGCAGGACGGCGGAGAAGGCTATACCCGCAACGGTAACATTCAGGTCAGCCCTGCCGGTCAGTTGACCATCGGTGGCCGGCCCGTTATCGGCGAAGGTGGCCCTATTGCGGTACCGGAAGGTTCGCAGCTCACCATTGCTGCGGACGGGACTATCTCCGCGTTGAACCCGGGCGATCCGCCAAATACCGTGGCGCCGATTGGCCGACTGAAGCTGGTGAAAGCCACGCAGCAGGAAGTCGTGCGTGGTGATGACGGGCTGTTCCGTTTGAACCCCGCCGCCCAGGCAACACGCGGTGCTATAGCCCAGGCCGACCCAACCATTAAGGTGATGTCCGGCGTACTGGAAGGCAGCAACGTCAAACCGGCAGAAGCGATGGCGGACATGATCGCCAACGCCCGTCGTTTTGAGATGCAGATGAAAGTTATCGCCAACGTTGATGAAAACGAACAGCGCGCTAACACGCTGCTGCAAATGACCTAACGCCCGGCTTACTTATTACAGGATTCAAACATGATCAATTCTTTATGGATCGCCAAAACGGGTCTTGATGCACAGCAAACCAATATGGATGTGATTGCCAACAACCTGGCAAACGTCTCCACCAACGGTTTCAAGCGTCAACGCGCCGTGTTTGAAGATTTACTTTATCAAACCATCCGTCAGCCGGGGGCTCAGTCTTCTGAGCAAACGACGCTGCCGTCGGGTTTACAGATCGGGACCGGTGTTCGTCCGGTAGCCACCGAGCGTCTGCACAGCCAGGGCAACCTGTCTAAAACGGACAACAGCAAAGATGTGGCCATCAAAGGCGAAGGCTTCTTCCAGGTTCTGCTGCCGGACGGAACCGCTGCCTATACGCGCGACGGTTCCTTCCAGGTTGATCAGAATGGCCAGCTAGTGACGGCGGGTGGTTTCCAGGTACAGCCTGCGATTACCGTGCCTGCAAACGCGCTGAGCCTGACTATCGGCCGTGACGGTGTGGTAAGCGCAACCTTGCAGGGGCAAACCGCACCAGTACAGGTTGGGCAACTGAACCTGACGACCTTTATGAACGACACCGGCCTGGAAAGTATTGGTGAGAACCTCTACACCGAAACGCAGGCGTCCGGTGCGCCAAACGATTCCACGCCGGGATTGAACGGCGCAGGTCTGCTCTATCAGGGCTATGTTGAGACCTCAAACGTAAACGTGGCTGAAGAGCTGGTAAACATGATCCAGGTTCAGCGCGCCTACGAAATCAACAGCAAAGCGGTCAGCACTACTGACCAGATGCTGCAAAAACTGACGCAAATGTAAGGCGTTTGCCGGCGCGTGAAAGCGCGTCGGCTGCCGTGACCTGAAGATGAAAGCAATGCAAAACCCAATGGTGCTCCGTCCTGTTCTCCTGAGTCTGGTGTTTGCCGTAAGCGGCTGCGCCTTAGTACCAAGTAAACCGCTGGTTGAAGGCGCCACGACCGCCCAGCCGGTGCCTGGTCCTGCGCCAACGATTAACGGTTCAATATTCCAGACCGCGCAGCCGATGAATTACGGCTATCAGCCGCTGTTTGAAGACCGTCGTCCGCGTAATATCGGCGACACCCTGACCATCCAGCTTCAGGAAAACGTCAGCGCCAGTAAGAGTTCCTCGGCGAATGCCAGCCGCGATGGAAAATCCTCTCTCGGCTTCGATACGGTTCCGACGTTTGCATCGGGATTACTGGGAGGAGGAAAAGCTGACCTGAACGCTTCCGGCAGCAATGGCTTTAACGGCAAAGGCGGCGCCAACGCCAGCAACACCTTCAGCGGCACCTTAACGGTAACGGTCGATCAGGTGCTGGCCAACGGAAACCTGCACGTTGTAGGTGAGAAACAGATTGCCATCAACCAGGGGACGGAGTTTATCCGGTTCTCTGGCGTAGTGAACCCGCGCACCATCAGCGGCAGCAACACCGTTGCGTCGACCCAGGTGGCGGATGCCCGAATTGAGTATGTCGGTAACGGCTACATTAATGAAGCGCAGAATATGGGCTGGCTGCAGCGCTTCTTCCTTAACGTATCGCCGATGTAAGCGAGGGTACCATGGTTAAATATTTATTCGGGTTAGTTGTGCTGATGACCGCAGCTTATGCCTCAGCTGACCGCATTCGTGACCTGACGACCGTGCAGGGCGTGCGTGAAAACTCCCTGATTGGCTACGGCCTGGTGGTTGGGCTGGACGGTACCGGTGACCAGACGACGCAAACGCCGTTTACCACACAAAGCCTGAACAACATGCTTTCCCAGTTGGGCATTACCGTGCCGACCGGTACTAACATGCAGCTGAAAAACGTGGCGGCAGTGATGGTGACGGCAAAATACCCGGCGTTTGCGCGAGCAGGGCAAAACATTGATGTTGTTGTTTCGTCCATGGGTAATGCGAAGAGCCTGCGCGGCGGTACGCTGCTGATGACGCCGCTCAAAGGCGTGGATAACCAGGTTTATGCCCTGGCACAGGGTAACGTCCTCGTGGGTGGTGCGGGCGCAGCGGCAGGTGGCAGCAGCGTCCAGGTGAACCAGCTTAACGGCGGGCGTATCACCGGCGGTGCGGTCATTGAGCGTGAGCTGGCCGGGACTTTCGGCAATGGCAACACCCTCAACCTGCAGCTTAATGATGATGATTTCAGCCTGGCCCAGCGGATCACCGACACCATTAACCGCTCCCGTGGTTTTGGCAGCGCAACAGCGCTGGATGGCCGTACGATCCAGATCCGCGTGCCAAGCGGCGGTAGCTCTCAGGTTCGTCTACTGGCGGATATTCAGAACCTTGAAGTGAGTATGCCGGTGCAGGATGCGCGCGTGGTGATCAACTCTCGCACAGGTTCCGTGGTGATGAACCGCGAAGTGACGCTGGATAACTGCGCCGTTGCGCAGGGTAACCTGTCGGTGACTGTTAACCGTCAGAACCAGGTCAGTCAGCCGAATACGCCATTTGGCGGTGGTCAGACCGTCGTGACGCCGCAAACCCAGATTGATTTACGCCAGAGCGGCGGTTCGGTACAGCGCGTTAATTCCAGCGCGAACCTGAATAACGTGGTGCGTGCGCTGAATGCGCTGGGTGCATCGCCTATCGATCTGATGTCTATCCTGCAATCCATGCAAAGCGCAGGCTGCCTGCGTGCGAAACTGGAAATCATCTAATGCTGACTGACGCCCGTTCACTTGCCAATGCCGCGTTTGATGCCAACTCGCTCAATGATTTAAAGGCGAAGGCCGGACAAGATCCTAAGGGTAACCTGAAAGAGGTGGCTCATCAGGTGGAAGGGATGTTCGTGCAGATGATGCTGAAAAGTATGCGTGAAGCGCTGCCGAAAGATGGTCTTTTCAGCAGCGAGTCCACGCGGATGTATACCAGCATGTATGACCAGCAGATAGCTCAACAGCTGAGTGCGAAAGGACTGGGGCTGGCGGATGCGATGGTCAAGCAAATGAGCAACGAGCAGATCGAGCCGTCGGAAACGGCGGGGCAGGTGCCAATGAAACTCGATCCGCAAACGGTCACCAGCTACCAGAACCAGACGCTAACGCAAATGGTGCGTCAGGCCGTGCCTCGGGCGCCTTCTAACGAAGAGCCGATGAGCGGAGACAGTAAAGACTTCCTCGCGCAACTCTCGCTGCCAGCGCGTTTAGCCAGTGAAGCCAGCGGCATTCCACACCACCTGATTCTGGCGCAGGCTGCGCTGGAGTCCGGCTGGGGGCAGCGTCAGATCCGCACCGAAAAAGGCGAGCCGAGCTTTAACCTGTTCGGCGTCAAGGCGACGTCGGGCTGGAAAGGGCCGACCACGGAAATCACCACCACCGAATTTGAAAACGGTGAGGCGAAGAAGGTGAAAGCGAAGTTCCGTGTATATAGCTCGTACCTGGAAGCACTTTCTGACTACGTTGGCTTACTGACGAAAAACCCACGCTATGCTGCCGTGACAAATGCATCTTCAGCAGAGCAGGGCGCTCAGGCGCTGCAAAATGCCGGTTATGCAACAGATCCGAACTACGCACGCAAGTTGACCGGCATGATCCAGCAGCTGAAAGCCATGAGCGACAAGGTCTCCAAAGCTTACAGCACTGATTTGTCGAATTTGTTCTGAACAGACTCAAGTCCCGTGGCCTGCTGCCGATAATAGGTAGCAGAACCTTTGACCACACGCTATCAAGGAACCTTCATGTCCAATAGCCTGATTAACAGCGCCATGAGTGGCCTGAGTGCTGCCCAGGCGGCATTAAGCACCGTCGGCAATAACATTTCTAACTATAACGTAAGCGGTTATACCCGCCAGACGACGATTCTGTCCCAGTCAAAAAGCACCCTGACCGGGGGCGGCTATATTGGCAACGGCGTGTATGTTAACGGCGTGCAGCGTGAGTACGACTCCTTTATTACTAACCAGCTGCGTGCGGCCCAAACGCAAAGCAGTGGGCTGACAACTCAGTACCAGCAGATGTCAAAAATTGACAATATTCTGTCCGGGACGACCAACTCGCTGTCAAAAACCATGCAGGATTTCTTCTCTGGCCTGCAGACCCTGACCAGTAATGCTCAGGATCCGGCGGCTCGTCAGGCGCTGTTGGGCAAAGCTGATGGCCTGGTAAACCAGTTTAAGGTCACTGACCAGTACCTGCGCGACCAGGACAAACAGGTTAACCTTTCGATCAGCAGCAGCGTGGACCAAATCAACACCTATGCTAAGCAAATTGCGAACCTGAACGATCAGATTTCCCGCCTGAAAGGTGTGGGCGCTGGTTCAGCGCCGAATGACCTGCTTGATCAGCGCGACCAGCTGGTTAGCCAGCTAAATCAGATCGTTGGCGTAGATGTCAGCGTGCAGGATGGTGGCACTTATAACGTGTCTATCGGCAATGGTATTACTCTGGTGCAGGGCGACACGGCTAACCAACTGGCGGCCGTTAACTCTAGCGCAGATCCTTCCCGTACGACGGTGGCCTTTGTCGATCCGATCGCCGGTAAAGTGGAAATTCCAGAAAGCCAGCTGAACACCGGTTCTCTGGGCGGATTGTTCACCTTCCGTACTCAGGATTTAGACAGCGCCCGTAACCGCCTGGGCCAGATGGCACAAGCCTTTGCCACGGCAATGAACAGCCAGCACACCCAGGGCTATGATGCTAACGGTGATAAAGGAACCGATATGTTTACTATCGGTGGCCCAACCGTAGTGAGCAACAGCCGCAATACCAGCGGCACGCAGCTCACTGCCACCACCACCGACAGCAAGCAGATTCAGGCCAGCGATTACAAGGTTGAGTTTGTAGGCGGAAACTGGAAAGTGACCCGTCTGTCTGACAACGCCAATATTAATCCCGGCACGACAACGGACGCAGGCGGCAACGTGAGCCTGAACTTTGACGGGCTGAAAGTTGGCGTGAGCGGCACCCCAGCCAACAACGAAAGTTTCACCGTTAAACCGGTATCCGACGCGGTGGTGAACATGAGTCTGGCCGTGAAAGATGAGGCGAAACTGGCGCTGGCAAGCGATCCTACTTCAGGCAAGAGCGATAACCGTAACGCCCAGGCCATGCTGGATCTGCAAAACTCCAAGCAGGTCGAAGGCAACAAATCGTTCAACGATGCGTATGCCACTCTGGTCAGCGATGTGGGTAACAAAACCGCAAGCCTGAAAGTAACCAGCACAACTCAGGGGAACGTGGTGACGCAGCTAACCAAGCAGCAGCAATCTATCTCGGGAGTTAGCCTCGATGAAGAGTATGGCAACCTGCAGCGTTACCAGCAGTACTACATGGCTAACGCCCAGGTCCTTCAGACTGCATCAACGCTGTTTGATGCGTTGCTGAACATTCGCTAACGGGAGCCAGAGTCATGCGTATCAGTACCCAAATGCTATATGACCAGAACATGCGCGGCATCAGTGACGCGCAGAGTTTATGGCTGAGTTATGGCGAGCAGATGAGCACCGGTAACCGCGTTAACCGGCCATCAGACGACCCTATCGCAGCGTCTCAGGCAGTGGTGCTTTCTCAGGCCCAGTCCATGAATGACCAGTACAAACTGGCGCGTACTTTTGCGACCCAGAAGGTTTCGCTGGAAGAGAGCGTTTTGCAGCAAACGGTCTCTTCAATACAAAGCGCCCAGGAGAAAGTTGTTTATGCTGCCAGCAGCGGAACGCTGAGTGATGACGACCGTGCCTCACTGGCAACCGATCTTGAAGGTATCCGTAACCAAATATTGAACCTGGCCAACAGCACCGACGGGAATGGCCGTTATATTTTCGCTGGTTATAAAACAGAAGCGGCGCCGTTTACCGGTGGGGCAGGTAGCATCACCTATCAGGGCGGAACGATTCCGATTACCCAGCAGGTTGACACCGCCAGGACTATGACGATTGGCCATACCGGCAATGATGTTTTCAATCGCATCTCCAGTAACGCCACGCCGGAACCCGATGGTTCACCGAGCGAGACTAACATCTTTAATATGCTGGACTCAGCTATCGCAGCCTTGAAAACGCCAACGGCCGGATTGGACGACGCAGGTAAGAAAGCTCTTGATGCGGCTGTCGCAAAAACAAACCGTGGCCTGAGCAATGCCCTGAGCAATGTGTCCACCGTGCGCGCTGAGTTAGGTACCCAGCTCAATGAGCTGAGCAAACTGGATGACCTGGGCAGTGAGCGGGCGCTGGCGCAAACTGACCAAATGAGCCAACTGGTGGGCGCCGACTATACGGCAACCGTCTCTAACTATGTCCAGCAGCAGGCTGCGCTCCAGGCTTCTTATAAAGTCTTCACTGATTTGCAAGGCATGTCACTGTTCCAGCTTAATAGCCGATAGCCTTTAACGTTTTGGGCGCGTTATGAAACTGAACGCGCTTTATATGCCCGCTTCCGCACCCCGGAGCGGGCTTTTTTTTGTATAAATTTCACCAGCCGCAAACTTCGTGCTCGTCTTCCGTGTCATAGGCGCGCACGGTATTGACCAGCTCTTTGACCACTTCGGCGGCGACGTCCGGGATCAGGAGCGTCATTGGCGTTTCGGTTTCATAGTCAACCGAGACGCCGTTGCTGTTGTTGGTGACGCTGACGGTATAGGTTGCTTTGCCCATCATGAGTGCCTCTGGCTGTTGACCACTTTACCCAGGCCGGTGCCTTCCAGCTTCGCTTCAGGAGAGGCGAAGAAATCGATATTGAAATAAGTGTCATCGGTCAGAAGCTCAATGCGGTGCCACTTCTGCGGCGGGGAAATAGCAAAGGATCCGGCCTCAATAACGATTTCCACGTCGGGAGCCGTGGCGTCGGCGTCGGGAAAACCAAAATATTTCACCGCGCCTTGCATGACGGAGAGGCGACCAAAAACGCCGGCTTTGGTGTTGTGGTGAGTAAATAAAGCGCCAGGGGCGGTCTCTTTCGTCCAGAACGGCGTGGCGCGGGTATGTAGATAGTTTTTGGGAATAGTCAGCATAATAAGATTCCTTCTTGCATTACATTGAGCGGAGCACTTCCGGGGCGACAAAAAAGTCGATGTTGAAGACTGCATCCTCGGTGATTAGCTCGAGGTGATGCCATTTCTCAGGTGGAAATACGCCGAAGTGGCCCGCTTCAACGATCAGTTCTGTTTCTGGCTCGGGCGTGGTGGCGTCGGCATAGCCCAGGTAGCGAACCTTGCCTTGCATGACGCTGAGGCGAGGGTAAACGCCGGGGCGAGTACCTTTATCGAGATGCCGCCGAAACAGGCCTGTGGGAGCAGAGTCTTTATCCCAGAAGGGAGAAGAGCGGGTATGAATGCAGTTTTGCGGTATAGGGAGCATGTTACGTTTCTCCTCAATAAATCCTGCAAGTATTACATCATACAATTGATGGTTGTTTTTATCATAAAGTGCATTTTAAATGCATCTTATGGATTGACGCTTATCTCACTTTTTAGCCCGTTCAGGGCAATAAAAAAGCCGGTCAAGTGACCGGCTTTTTACTTAGCGCTGGAAATTACTCCACGCTTTGTGGGCGAGTGGCTGGTGCCGTGGCCTGATGGCTGGCGCTATGACCGCCGGCAGAGCCTTTCCCGCTGAAGCCAAAGTCCGGGCGAACCCAGTCGCTTTGGCGCGGTGCTTCCGGAGTATATTCCGGAGCCGGGGCACGGGTCATTGGCGCTGTTGCGTGCTTAGCGGCAATTGGCTCGGCATGAACCTCTGGTGCTACAGGCGCGGTTTCTACCGCTGGCGCTGCGTCCACAACAGGTTTTACCTCTTCAACCACTGCAACCGGCGCTTCTTCAACCGTTGGAGCTTCTGCAGCCACCGGCGCTGGTTCGCTGGCTTCTGCAACCACTTGAACAGTTTCTTCCTCTGCAGGCGTACTCTGTTCCACGATCTCTGCGACAGGCGCTTCTTCCACTACGGCAACCGGCTGCGGCTCTTCAGCCACCGATGCTTCAATCACTTCTGGATGGGCTGTTTCCACCACGGCAGCTTCAACAACGGTTTCCACCGCTTTCACCGGCTCAATAACCTGAGTTTCTTCAACAGGGGCAACGGCTTCTACTGCTGCAGCCTCAGCCACGTTGACGTGCTGAACGTCTTCGTGAGCCTGGAAGGCCTCTTCCTGAACAAGCTGATCCTGTGGACGAGCAACAGGGTAAGTGATGAACACTTTCCCGGATGCCAGCTCTGGAGAGGCACAGGCGGCAGCCAGTGGCATTGGAGATACTGCCGGGTAACGCTCATCACGATAGCGACGGCGACGCTGGCCGCTGACGCGCAGGTGACGAGGGGAGCGACGTGAACGGCGCGGCATACCGGCAGTATCACGGTTTTCACCGTTTTCATCCTGTTGCTCTGCATTCACCGGGGTTTCTACAACCGCCGGCAGTGCAATCGGTGCCTGCTCGATGCTGGTCTGTGCAACCTGAGTTTCTTCCACAGCAGCGGTATCGGCAGATTCGAAGCGAACTTTCTGGTTCAGCTGACGCGGCTTACGGCGCTGCATAACCTGAGTACGTTCTTCCTGATCGGCATCCTGCTCAACAACGTTGTCCTGCTGCAGCGCTTTGACTTCCTGCTGTGCCTGACGTTTCTCATCAGAGCGACGGCGGTTACGCTCGCGACGTGGCTGTTGCTCGTCACGGGACTTCTGCTGTTTTTCAGCATCGTCAACGGCTGTTACAGCGTTCTGGCGAACTTCGCGTGACTCCGAGTTCTGCTGCTGACCGTTACGACGGTTACGACGATTGTCGTCACGACCTTCGCGCGGTTCGCGAGCTTCACGGGTTTCATTGTTGCGGTCATCGCGGTTATTACGATTGTCGCGATCGCGGTTGTTACGATCACCGCGTTCATTACGATCGCCACGATCGCGGCGGTTGTTCTGACGGCGGTTATTGTTACGACGATCCTGACGCTGGGCATCAGAGCCAGTTGCTTTTTCTTCCTTCACTTCTTTCACTTCAGCAGCAGCGCTGTCGCCGGCGAAGAGTTTTTTCAGTGCAGAGAAGAAGCGGCTAACCAGACCTGGCTGTGCCGAGGTATCTGCTTTTGGCTGAGCGGCTGGTTTCGCTGCGGCAACAGCAGGTTTCTCCGCCGTGGTTTCCTGTGGCGCAGGTGGCACTTCTGGCATCACAAAGGTGGCCAGAGCAGGCTGCTCAGGGCGCTTACGCTCGGTGTACTCTTCGTCGGATGGCACCGCCATCTCTTCTTCATGCAGCTTAGGCAGCATGTAGCTCAGAGTCTGCGTTTCTTCGCCTTTACGTACGCGCAGTACGGAGTAGTGCGGGGTTTCCATCTGATCGTTTGGCACGATAATCGCGCGCACACCGCCCTGGCGTTTTTCAATGGCGCTTACCGCATCACGTTTTTCGTTCAGCAGGTAAGAGGCAATCGGCACTGGGACGATGGCGTGAACTTCTTTGGTGTTCTCCTTCAGCGCTTCTTCTTCAATCAGGCGCAGAATGGAGAGCGACAGGGATTCGTTATCACGAATGGTGCCGGTGCCGCTGCAGCGAGGGCAGACGTGGTGACTGGACTCGCCAAGGGACGGGCTCAGACGCTGGCGTGACATTTCCAGCAGGCCAAAACGTGAGATATGGCTGATCTGGATACGTGCCCTGTCCTGGCGAACGGCTTCACGCAGGCGGTTTTCAACCGCGCGCTGGTGGCGAACCGGCGTCATGTCGATGAAGTCGATAACGATCAGGCCGCCAAGGTCACGCAGGCGCAGCTGACGGGCAATTTCATCGGCCGCTTCAAGGTTAGTGTTGAAAGCGGTTTCTTCGATATCGCCGCCGCGGGTTGCACGCGCGGAGTTGATGTCGATGGCGGTCAGAGCTTCGGTGGTATCGATAACGATAGAGCCACCGGACGGCAGACGGACTTCACGCTGGAAGGCGGACTCAATCTGCGACTCAATCTGGTAGTGGCTGAACAGCGGAATTTCACCGGTGTAGAGCTTAATTTTGCTGCTGAAATCCGGTCGGCCCAGGGCGGCAATGTGCTGGCGAGCCAGCTCAAGTACTTTCGGGTTATCGATCAGGATTTCGCCGATGTCCTGGCGCAGGTAATCGCGGAAGGCGCGGACGATAACGTTGCTCTCCTGGTGAATCAGGAAAGGAGCAGGGCGGTTCTCAGCGGCCTTCTGAATGGCTTCCCAGTGCTTAAGACGGAAGCTCAGATCCCACTGCAGCGCTTCGGCAGACTTGCCCACGCCTGCGGTACGTACGATAAGACCCATACCGTCTGGCAGTTCAAGGGAAGAAAGCGCTTCTTTTAATTCAGTACGGTCATCACCTTCGATACGACGAGAAATGCCACCGGCGCGAGGGTTGTTTGGCATCAGCACCAGATAGCTGCCCGCAAGGCTGATAAAGGTGGTTAAGGCCGCGCCTTTGTTGCCACGCTCTTCTTTATCAATCTGGACGATCACTTCCTGGCCTTCGCGCAGAACGTCTTTGATGTTCGGGCGACCGTGGGAAGAGTAGTTCGAAGGGAAGTATTCGCGAGCGATTTCTTTCAGAGGAAGGAAACCGTGTCTTTCTGCGCCATAATCAACAAACGCCGCTTCCAGACTTGGTTCAATACGGGTGATTTTGCCTTTATAGATGTTTGCTTTTTTCTGTTCGTGTCCTGGGCTTTCAATATCCAGATCGTACAGACGTTGCCCATCTACAAGGGCGACACGCAACTCTTCTTGCTGAGTTGCGTTAATTAACATTCTTTTCATCGTAACTTACTCATTATTCTTACATTGGCGACAGAGCTGCGGGCATGGTGACGCTAACCGGGAGTGAACCGATGGCCTCGTGACTAAACGCGTGTCGCCAACCTCACGGTTGTCGTTTGCTGAGAGGCGCAAAGTGTCGGTTGCCTGTATTTCATACGGAAATACAGCGCAATTATCGTGGGAATAACCTTAGAATATTTCTTAAGAGTTGATTCCATATTACCGGTCAGGCTGCAACCCGCAGCCCGCTAACTGCCTGAAAGTACAATACGTCTTACGCCATTGCTGCGTGGATGGACGTTCAGGCAAAATGGGTATTCCGCAAACTTTCTTGTTCTAACAAGATTCAACACGGAAAACCGCAACATTATTCCACTGCTAACCTTGTTATAGCAAGATGACTTTTGCTATTAACGTCCCGTTTCTTACAGTTTTTTAACCGCTATTTTAACCTTGCCACAAACGGCATGAAAAAAGGCGGTCTGGACGGTTTAAAACAGAACAGATTGTCAGTTAAGCACATAAAAATGAGTGGCGCTATGCGCCAGGGCTATTTAGAATCGCCGACCATGAAAACAGAGACTCCATCAGTAAAAATCGTTGCAATTTCGGCCGATGAGGCCGGGCAGCGTATCGACAACTTTTTGCTCGCCCGTCTAAAAGGCGTGCCAAAAAGCATGATTTATCGCATCGTCCGCAAGGGCGAGGTGCGGGTGAACAAAAAACGCATCAAGCCAGAATACAAACTGGAAGCGGGCGATGAAGTACGCATTCCGCCGGTGCGCGTTGCCGAGCGTGAGGAAGAGGCCGTTTCTCCGCATTTGCAAAAAGTTGCTGCGCTTACCGATGTCATTCTTTATGAAGATGACCATATTCTGGTACTCAATAAGCCTTCCGGGACTGCGGTTCACGGTGGCAGCGGCCTGAGCTTCGGGGTGATTGAAGGTCTGCGCGCTCTGCGTCCGGAAGCCCGTTTCCTTGAGCTTGTGCATCGCCTTGACCGCGATACTTCCGGCGTTTTGCTGGTCGCTAAAAAACGCTCTGCGCTGCGCTCCCTTCATGAGCAGCTGCGTGATAAAGGCATGCAGAAGGATTACCTTGCGCTGGTGCGCGGGCAATGGCAGTCGCACGTAAAAGTCGTGCAGGCGCCGCTGCTGAAAAATATTCTGCAGAGCGGCGAGCGCATCGTAAGAGTGAATAGCGAAGGTAAGCCTTCCGAGACTCGCTTCAAGGTTGAAGAACGCTACGAGTTCGCTACGCTGGTTCGCTGCAGCCCTGTCACCGGGCGCACGCACCAAATTCGTGTGCATACTCTGCACGCAGGTCACCCGATTGCCTTTGACGATCGTTATGGCGACCGTGAGTTTGATAAGCAGCTTGCGGGTACCGGGCTGAATCGTCTGTTCCTGCACGCTGCTGCGCTGAAGTTTACCCATCCGAACACCGGGGAAGTGATTCGCATCGAAGCGCCGCTGGACGAACAGTTAAAGCGCTGCTTACAGGTTTTACGCAACGCCAAATAAAGAAAAATGCTCCGCGTTGACGGAGCATTTTTTATTAGGCCATAAGCGGGTTACAGTCTTCGTTGCGCAGCATTTCACACAAACTGATGAGCGGTAGCCCGATTAGCGTGTTCGGATCTTTTCCTTCCAGCCTTTCAAACAGCGTGATGCCCAACCCTTCGCTTTTAAAACTCCCTGCACAATTGAGTGGCTGCTCTTTTTGCACATATCGGCGAATTTCATCTTCCGTCAAATGACGAAAATGAACGTCAAAAGGTTCACACTGCGTTTGTAGCTGCCCGTTGGCCGAATTATACAGAGCCAGTCCGGTATAAAAGGTCACGATAGTCCCCCGGGCCAGCAATAGCTGCTGCACGGCATTTTCTTCCGTGTGCGGTTTTCCCGCTATTTGGTTATTCAGAACGCAAACCTGATCGGAGCCGATAATGAGGTGATCGGGAAAGCGTTCTCTTAAGGCTTGTGCTTTGGCCTGAGCCAGACGAGTCACTAAGTGTCGTGCATCTTCCCCTGCGAGCGGCGTCTCATCGACTTCCGGAGCGGCTGTAATAAAAGGCATGCCAAGTTTTTCAAGCAGGCTGCGGCGGAAAGGGGAGGTGGAAGCCAGAACAATCGGTTTCATATTTTTTTCATTAAAGATAGCGAATTGGATGAAGGCATTTTAAACTGTGCCACCGCAATGTGTGCGAATATACCCGTCATATTTTAAGCCGCAGAGGTGTTACCTGCGCTCACTTACCTGAGCCGGGCGGCTGTCTGCAACTTAAACTATTTAGGGTAGAAATGGCAAAAGGCGCTGTTTCCAGGCCTTTTTCTTTGACTCTATGACGTTACAAAGTTAATATGCGCGCCCTATGCAAAAGGTAAAATTACCCCTGACTCTTGATCCGGTTCGTACGGCTCAAAAACGCCTTGATTATGAAGGAGTGTATGCTTCCGATCAGGTTGAGCGTATCGCCGAGTCTGTAGTCAGTGTGGATACTGATGTAGAATGCTCCATGAGATTCGCTATCGATAACCAGCGCCTCGCGGTCTTGACCGGCGATGCAAAGGTCACGGTAACGCTCGAATGCCAGCGTTGCGGGAAACCGTTTGAACATCATGTTCACACAACGTATTGTTTCAGTCCGGTCCGCTCTGACGAACAGGCTGAAGCACTCCCGGAAGCGTATGAGCCGATTGAGGTTAACGAATTCGGTGAAATCGATCTGCGGGCGCTGGTAGAAGATGAAGTTATCCTCTCCCTGCCTGTGGTTCCGGTGCATGATTCTGAACACTGTGAAGTGTCCGAGGCGGACATGGTCTTTGGTGAACTGCCTCCAGAGGCGGAAAAACCAAACCCATTTGCCGTATTAGCCAGTTTAAAGCGTAAGTAATTGAGGAGTAAGGTCCATGGCCGTACAACAGAATAAACCAACCCGTTCCAAACGTGGCATGCGTCGTTCCCATGACGCGCTGACCACCACCACCCTGTCCGTGGACAAAGTTTCTGGCGAAACTCATCTGCGTCACCACATCACTGCCGACGGTTTCTACCGCGGCCGCAAGGTTATCGCTAAGTAATCTGGCGCAACCTTGAGACGTCTAACCCTAGCGTTAGATGCCATGGGTGGGGACTTCGGTCCTTCCGTGACAGTGCCTGCAGCTTTGCAGGCACTGGACTCTAACTCTTCGCTTAATCTTCTTTTAGTCGGCAATCCCGACGCAATCACGCCATTACTTGCCAAAGCTGATTTCGAGCAACGCTCGCGTCTGCAGATTATTCCTGCGGAATCGGTTATTGCCAGTGATGCCAGACCTTCTCAGGCGATCCGTGCCAGTCGAGGGTCGTCAATGCGCGTTGCGCTGGAGCAGGTTAAAGAAGGGCGAGCAGAAGCCTGTATCAGTGCCGGAAATACTGGCGCGCTGATGGGGCTTGCGAAATTACTGCTCAAGCCTATAGACGGGATTGAGCGCCCGGCGCTGATGACGGTATTACCTCATCAGCAAAAAGGTAAAACGGTGGTGCTTGACCTCGGGGCCAACGTTGACTGCGACAGCACGATGCTGGTGCAGTTTGCCATTATGGGGTCCGTGATGGCAGAAGAGGTGCTGGGTATTCCTCGTCCGCGCGTTGCGCTGCTGAATATCGGCGAAGAAGAGACTAAGGGGCTGAACAGCATCCGAGATGCCTCTGCATTATTAAAAACAATGCCTTCAATGAACTATATTGGATACCTTGAGGCTAATGAATTGCTCACCGGCAAGACGGATGTTCTGGTCTGTGACGGTTTTGTCGGCAACGTCACACTCAAGACGATGGAAGGTGTTGTCAGAATGTTCCTTTCACTGCTCAAATCGCAGGGGGAAGGAAAAAAAAGGTCGTGGTGGCTGATTATATTGAAGAAGTGGCTACAAAAGCGCCTGACACGGCGATTCAGTCACCTCAACCCCGACCAGTATAATGGCGCCTGTCTGTTAGGATTGCGCGGCACTGTGATCAAGAGTCACGGTGCGGCCAATCAGCGAGCGTTTGCTGTCGCGATTGAACAGGCAGTGCAGGCGGTGCGGCGGCAAGTTCCCACCAGAATTGCTGCCCGCCTGGAATCTGTATTACCCAAGAGTGACTGAGCGTAAATGCATACGAAGATTATTGGTACCGGCAGCTTCCTGCCTGAACAAGTGCGTACTAACGCTGACCTGGAAAAAATGGTTGATACGACTGACGAGTGGATTGTCACCCGTACAGGTATCCGTGAGCGCCGAATTGCGGGCCCGAATGAAACCGTTTCAACCATGGGTTATGAAGCTGCGCTTCATGCACTGGATATGGCTGGCATTGATAAAAATGACATCGGCCTGATTGTTGTAGCGACAACCTCTTCCACGCACGCTTTCCCAAGCGCGGCTTGCCAAATTCAGGCGATGCTGGGAATTAAAGGTTGCCCGGCGTTTGATGTGGCGGCGGCATGCGCAGGCTTTACCTACGCGTTAAGCATTGCCGATCAGTACGTGAAGTCTGGCGCAGTGAAAAATGCGCTGGTTATCGGGGCCGATGTGCTGGCACGCACCTGCGATCCTGAAGATCGCAGTACCATTATTATTTTTGGCGACGGCGCGGGTGCCGTTGTACTAGGGGCGTCTGAAGAGCCAGGTATCATTTCTACCCATCTGCATGCAGACGGTAGTTATGGCGATCTGTTGACGCTGCCGAACGTCGATCGCGTGAATCCTGAAAATTCAGTTCACCTGACGATGGCCGGGAACGAAGTGTTTAAAGTCGCGGTGACCGAGCTGGCTCATATCGTCGACGAAACCCTGGCTGCGAACAACCTCGATCGCACGGCGCTCGACTGGCTGGTACCGCATCAGGCTAACCTGCGCATCATCAGCGCGACCGCGAAGAAGCTCGGTATGCCGATGGATAATGTTGTCGTGACCCTGGATCGTCATGGCAACACCTCTGCTGCATCCGTCCCTGCTGCGTTGGATGAAGCGGTACGTGATGGCCGTATTAAACGCGGTCAACTGGTGCTGCTGGAAGCGTTCGGTGGCGGCTTCACCTGGGGCTCTGCACTGGTTCGTTTTTGATTAAAGGAATTTTCGACATGACGCAATTTGCTATGGTGTTTCCGGGACAGGGTTCCCAGTCCGTTGGCATGCTGGCCGATCTCGCGGCAAGCTATCCGGTGATTGAAGCCACGTTCCGCGAAGCCTCTGACGCGCTGGGCTACGACCTGTGGGCGCTGACGCAGCAAGGGCCAGCGGAAGAGCTGAACAAAACCTGGCAGACTCAGCCTGCACTGTTGACGGCTTCTGTCGCCCTGTGGCGCGTTTGGCAGCAGCAGGGTGGTAAAGCGCCTGCACTATTAGCTGGCCACAGCTTGGGTGAGTATTCCGCGCTGGTTTGTGCGGGCGTGATTGATTTCGCCGATGCTGTTCGCCTGGTTGAGCTGCGCGGCAAGCTGATGCAGGATGCCGTTCCGGAAGGAACTGGCGCGATGTCTGCCATTATCGGTCTGGACGATGCTTCTATTGCAAAAGCCTGTGAAGAGTCAGCCCAGGGGCAGGTTGTCTCTCCGGTGAACTTTAACTCCCCGGGCCAGGTTGTGATCGCCGGTAACAAAGAAGCCGTTGAGCGTGCAGGCGCTGCGTGTAAAGCAGCGGGCGCAAAACGTGCGCTGCCATTGCCGGTTAGCGTGCCGTCCCACTGCGCACTGATGAAGCCTGCAGCGGATAAGCTGGCAGTGGCTCTGGAAAACATCACCTTTAACACACCGGCAATTCCGGTCGTGAACAACGTTGACGTGAAGTGTGAAACTGCGGCAGACGCTATCCGTAGCGCGCTGGTACGTCAGCTCTATAGCCCGGTCCAGTGGACGAAATCCGTGGAATTTATGGCGGCGCAGGGCGTTTCCCAGCTGCTGGAAGTGGGCCCAGGTAAAGTATTGACCGGGCTGACCAAACGTATTGTTGACACCATGACGGCAACGGCCATTAATGAGCCTGCAACGCTGTCAGCGGCGCTTGAACAATAAAACGAGGAAAACCATGAGTTTTGAAGGAAAAATTGCGCTGGTCACCGGCGCTAGCCGTGGTATCGGCCGCGCCATCGCAGAGACCTTAGTGGCTCGCGGGGCAAAAGTTATCGGGACTGCGACCAGCGAAAGTGGCGCGCAGGCCATCAGCGATTATCTGGGCGAAAACGGCAAAGGCTTCATGCTGAACGTGACCGACCCGGCTTCTATTGAAGCCGTGCTGGACAGCATTCGCAAAGAGTTTGGCGAAGTGGATATTCTGGTGAACAACGCCGGCATCACTCGTGATAACCTGCTGATGCGCATGAAAGAAGACGAATGGAACGACATTGTCGAAACCAATCTGTCATCTGTTTTCCGTCTGTCAAAAGCGGTAATGCGAGCTATGATGAAAAAGCGTCATGGGCGTATTATCACTATCGGTTCTGTGGTTGGTACCATGGGAAATGCTGGTCAGGCTAACTACGCTGCGGCGAAGGCTGGTTTGATTGGCTTCAGTAAATCGCTGGCGCGTGAAGTCGCGTCCCGCGGTATTACTGTGAACGTTGTTGCTCCGGGCTTTATTGAAACGGACATGACGCGTGCGCTCTCTGATGAACAGCGTGCGGGTATTCTGGCGCAGGTTCCTGCGGGTCGCTTAGGCGACGCAAATGAAATCGCCAGTGCTGTAGCATTTTTAGCCTCTGACGAAGCTGGGTACATCTCTGGTGAGACCCTGCACGTCAACGGCGGAATGTATATGGTTTAATCACGGTGAAAAATATTTGCGTTATTTGGGCGAATGCCCGCAAAATAGCGTAAAATCGTGGTTTGACCAGCCGGGATTTGGTTGCATCTTTTTCAACATTTTATACACTACGAAAACCATCGCGAAAGCGAGTTTTGATAGGAAATTTAAGAGTATGAGCACTATCGAAGAACGCGTTAAGAAAATCATTGGCGAACAACTGGGCGTTAAGCAAGAAGAAGTAGTGAACACCGCTTCCTTCGTTGAGGACCTGGGCGCTGATTCTCTTGACACCGTTGAGCTGGTAATGGCTCTGGAAGAAGAGTTTGATACTGAGATTCCGGACGAAGAAGCTGAGAAAATCACCACCGTTCAGGCTGCCATTGATTACATCAACGGCCACCAGGCGTAAGTGAACATCTCCAGGCGGTCATTCGACCGCCTGAGTTTTATCTGAATTGTCCCACTAGTATTTTTTCCCTCCCTGGAGGACAAACGTGTCTAAGCGTCGTGTAGTTGTGACCGGACTGGGCATGTTGTCTCCTGTCGGCAATACCGTAGAGTCTACCTGGAAAGCTCTCCTTGCCGGTCAGAGTGGCATCAGCCTGATCGACCATTTCGATACTAGCGCCTATGCAACGAAATTTGCTGGCTTAGTAAAGGATTTTAACTGTGAAGACATCATCTCGCGCAAAGATCAGCGCAAGATGGATGAATTCATTCAATATGGAATTGTTGCTGGCATTCAGGCCATGCAGGATTCTGGCCTCGAAGTAACGGAAGAAAATGCGAACCGCATCGGCGCTGCAATTGGCTCTGGTATCGGTGGCCTGACGCTGATTGAAGAGAACCACTCTTCTTTAGTTAATGGTGGTCCTCGTAAGATCAGCCCGTTCTTCGTGCCTTCAACGATCGTCAACATGGTGGCAGGTCACCTGACCATTATGCTGGGTCTGCGTGGTCCGAGCATTTCCATTGCCACGGCTTGTACCTCTGGCGTACACAATATTGGCCATGCAGCACGTATCATTGCCTATGGCGATGCAGACGCAATGCTGGCAGGTGGTGCAGAAAAAGCCAGTAGCCCGCTGGGCGTTGGTGGCTTTGGCGCGGCGCGCGCACTGTCTACTCGTAACGACAACCCGCAAGCGGCGAGCCGCCCGTGGGATAAAGATCGTGACGGCTTCGTACTGGGCGACGGCGCAGGCGTCATCGTACTGGAAGAGTACGAACACGCGAAAAAACGCGGCGCGAAAATTTATGCAGAAGTTGTTGGCTTTGGTATGAGCAGCGATGCCTACCACATGACTTCTCCACCAGAAAACGGCGCAGGTGCTGCGCTGGCGATGGAAAACGCACTGCGCGATGCAGGGATCTCCGCAGGGCAGGTTGGCTACGTCAACGCCCACGGCACCTCTACACCAGCAGGCGATAAAGCCGAAACGCAGGCGGTTAAGTCTATCTTTGGTGCTGATGCAAGCCGCGTGATGGTGAGCTCAACCAAATCGATGACCGGCCACCTGTTAGGTGCGGCGGGTGCAGTAGAATCTATCTACTCCATCCTTGCGCTGCGCGATCAGGCCGTGCCGCCAACCATCAACCTCGATAACCCGGATGTTGGCTGCGATCTGGACTTCGTGCCACACGAAGCACGTCAGGTGAGCGGTCTGGAGTACACTCTGTGTAACTCCTTCGGTTTCGGTGGTACCAACGGTTCGTTGATCTTCAAGAAGATCTAATCGTTTCGTAAAGGGCCCGCTTGCGGGCCCTTTTGCTGTTCAGAATTCCCCTCTTGTCGTTCACGAATCCCTCTGGCAACCTTACGCTTCCGTCTCCTGAGGAATCCTTATGTTTCTTATTAATGGTCAATGGCAGGAAACGCTACCGGCGAACGACCGGGCGATTCAGTTTGGTGACGGCTGCTTTACCACCGCCCGCGTTATTGATGGTGCAATATGTTTTCAGGCGGATCATCTTCACCGCCTGCAGCAAGCCTGCGAAGCATTAATGATAGGGCCGGTTGACTGGGAAGAACTCAACGATGAGATGAACATGCTCGCAGCCACTGAAACCAGTGCCGTACTCAAGGTGATTATTTCTCGCGGTGCCGGGGGGCGTGGCTACAGTGCGTCAGATTGCACACAGCCTACGCGAATACTCTCTCTTTCGCCTTACCCTGCCTTTTATTCCGCCTGGCGCGAGCAGGGGATCACACTGGCGCTCAGCCCGATAAAGTTAGGGATCAATCCTGCGCTGGCAGGCATTAAACATCTTAACCGGCTTGAACAGGTTCTTATTCGTACGCATCTTGAACAGACAGCCGCCCAGGAGGCGCTGGTTCTTGACAGTCAGGGGAGCCTGGTGGAATGCTGTGCGGCTAATTTATTCTGGCGCAAAGGCGATGACGTTTATACGCCGCGTATTAACGGTGCGGGCGTGAATGGCACGATGCGTCAGCGCATTATTGCGTGCCTGGCTGATTCCTCCTGGCGGCTGCATGAGGTCAATGAAGGCCTGGAAACGCTGGCCGATGCGGATGAAGTCATCATTTGCAATGCGCTCATGCCGGTTGTACCGGTGAACCAGGCCCAGGACTGGCACTATACATCGCGTGAACTTTGCTGTTTCTTAGCGCCACTTTGTGAGTAACCGATTACCGATGAAAAAAATGTTTCGTTTCTTTCTGGTTTTGCTGATTGTGCTTGGCATCGCCGCCGGTGCAGGCATGTGGAAAGTGCGCCAGCTGGCAAAAGCGCCGCTGCCCATTAAACAGGAAACCATTTTCACCCTGAAGCAGGGCACCGGACGTTTAGCTCTGGGCACCCAGCTTTATGAAGAAAAACTGATTACTCGCCCGCGAGTTTTCCAATGGTTGCTGCGCGTTGAACCGGAGCTGGCCAAATTTAAGGCGGGTACATACCGTCTTACTCCAGGAATGACGGTTACCGACATGCTCCGCCTGCTGGCCAGTGGGAAAGAGGCGCAGTTCCCGCTGCGCTTTGTGGAAGGTATGCGCCTGAGCGATTTACTCGAGCAGCTGCGAGATGCCCCATACATTCAGCACACGCTAAAAGACGACAGCTATTCGACCGTGGCGGAGGTGCTGAAATTTGAGCACCCTGAATGGGTCGAGGGCTGGTTCTACCCGGACACCTGGATGTACACCGCCAACACCACAGATGTCGCTTTGCTTAAGCGTGTGCATCAAAAAATGGTTAAAGCTGTGGGGCAGGCCTGGGAAAGTAAAGCTGATGGTCTGCCTTACAAAACCGAAAATGATCTGGTGACGATGGCTTCGATCATTGAGAAAGAGACTGCTGTCGCCGCCGAGCGTGACCAGGTGGCCTCGGTCTTTATTAACCGCCTGCGTATTGGTATGCGCCTGCAAACCGATCCCACCGTTATCTACGGGATGGGGGAAAGCTATAATGGTAAGCTCACGCGCAAAGATCTCGAGACGCCCACGCCGTATAACACTTACGTGATTAGCGGCCTGCCGCCAGGCCCGATTGCGGTGCCGAGTGAAGCGTCATTGCAGGCGGCTGCGCATCCGGCAAAAACGCCGTATCTCTATTTTGTTGCTGACGGCAAAGGTGGCCATACGTTTAGCACAAACCTCACCAACCATAACAAAGCGGTGCAGGTGTATATCAAAGCTCTCAAGGATAAAAATGGACAGTAAATTTATCGTCATCGAAGGCCTGGAAGGCGCCGGGAAAACCAATGCCCATAATGTGGTCGTGGCGACCTTAAAAGAGCTGGGTATCAGCGAGCTGACGTTCACGCGTGAACCTGGCGGCACACCGCTTGCCGAGCGCCTGCGTGAGCTAACGCTCAACAATGCCGGGATCGGTGATGAGAAAGTAACGGATAAAGCCGAAGTGCTGATGTTCTACGCGGCGCGCATCCAACTGGTAGAGACGGTGATCAAACCGGCGCTGGCGCGTGGTAGCTGGGTCATTGGCGATCGCCACGATCTCTCCACTCAGGCCTATCAGGGTGGCGGACGTCAGATTGACCAGCAGTTATTGATGGCGCTGCGCAACACCGTACTGGGTGACTTTTATCCTGACCTGACGATTTATCTCGACGTGACGCCTGAAGTGGGGCTGACCCGTGCCCGTGCCCGGGGCGAACTTGATCGTATCGAGCAGGAATCTATCGACTTCTTTAACCGTACGCGCGCGCGTTATCTGGAACTGGCAGGTCGCGATAGCCGCATTAAAACCATCGACGCCACTCAGCCGCTGGATGACGTTTCTCTGGCCGTGCGTGAAGCCTTACTCAGCTGGTTCCGGGAGCAGCAACAGTGAAATGGTATCCGTGGCTGCGCGGCGCGTTCGAGCAGCTTATCGGCCAGTATCAGGCGGGCCGTGGGCATCATGCGCTGCTGGTTCACGCGCTGCCGGGCCTGGGGGATGATGCTTTAATCTACGCCTTGTGCCGCTGGCTGATGTGCCAAAGCCCGGAAGGCAATAAAAGCTGCGGCCACTGCCATAGCTGCCAGCTGATGCAGGCGGGTACGCACCCTGACAGCTACTCCCTTGAAGTAGAAAAAGGCAAATCCAGCCTCGGGATTGATGCCGTGCGAGACATCACCGAAAAGCTTTACGGCCACGCTCAGCAGGGCGGGGCAAAAGTTGTCTGGCTTAAAGATGCCGATCTGCTCACCGAAGCCGCGGCGAACGCGCTGCTGAAAACGCTGGAAGAGCCGCCAAAAAATACCTGGTTCTTTCTGAGCAGCCGCGAACCTGCTCACCTGCCCGCGACGCTTCGCAGCCGCTGCCTTTACTGGCACCTTGCGCCACCGGACGAACGTTTTGCTCTGGCATGGCTGGGGCGCGAAATAACGGCCTCTGTAGAAGAGCTTCAGGCGGCGCTGCGGCTTAGTTCCGGGGCACCTGCCGCAGCGCTGGCTCTTTTACAGCCCGAGCAGTGGAAGGCCCGCCAGCAGCTTTGCGAGAAGCTGACTCAGGCAGGAGAGGCGAACAACATGCTGGCTCTTTTGCCTGCATTAAATCATGAGGATGCTGCCCGCCGCGTCCACTGGCTTTGCGCGCTGCTGGTTGATGCCCTCAAGTGGCAGCAAGGGGCAGGGGCATGGCTCACCAACGCGGATGTGCAGCCGCTGGTGGCAAGCCTTGGCGGACGCTATTCTCCGGGCGTGTTACAAAGCCTGCTTCACCACTGGTTCACCTGCCGCGATGCTTTACTTAACGTAGTCGGCGTTAACCGCGAGCTTCTGCTCACGGAAAGCCTTCTTACGTGGGAGCGTCTGGCTCAGCCAGGCGCACTGCTTCACTCACATCATCTCTAAGAGTATTACTATGTTTCTGGTCGACTCACACTGCCATCTCGATGGCCTGGATTATCAATCCCTGCATAAAAACGTCGATGACGTTCTGGAAAAAGCGGCCGCCAGGGACGTGAAGTTTTGCCTGGCTGTGGCGACTACCCTTGAGGGTTATCGGGGAATGCGTGAGCTGGTGGGGGAGCGTAACAACGTGGCCTTCTCGTGTGGCGTACATCCGCTGAACCAGGACGAAGAGTACGACGTTGAAGAGCTGCGCCGCCTGGCCGCCGAACCCGGCGTTATCGCGATGGGGGAAACCGGGCTGGATTACTTCTATACGCCGGAAACAAAACCGCGCCAGCAGGAATCTTTCCGTAACCATATCCGCATTGGCCGCGAGCTGAACAAGCCGGTGATCGTCCACACACGTGATGCCCGCGCCGATACGCTGAGCATTCTGCAGGAAGAAAAAGTGACAGAGTGCGGCGGGGTACTACACTGTTTCACGGAAGACAGAGAAACGGCGGGTAAACTGCTGGATATGGGGTTTTACATCTCTTTTTCCGGGATAGTGACCTTCCGGAATGCCGAGCAGCTGCGTGACGCCGCGCGTTATGTCCCGCTGGACAGAATGCTGGTGGAAACAGACTCCCCGTATCTTGCACCAGTGCCACATCGCGGGAAAGAAAACCAGCCGGCCATGACGCGTGATGTTGCCGAATATATGGCCGTACTGAAGGGCGTTTCGCTGGAAGAACTGGCTATTGCCACCACGCAGAACTTTGCTGATTTGTTCCACGTCCCCTTATCCCGCCTGCAATCTCTCTGAAATTCATAGTTATTTTAAAGCTCGTAATTAATAGCCTAAGCGAGTAAAGTGCACCGCCATAAAATGAGCGGTGCACGCTCATTTTGAACCATTTGTACGCGTGTTATGTAAATTAATGAAAGTTTTTCGCGCGATCGGCTGAGAAACGTGATAGCCGTCAAACAAAGTTTTCGTTATTTATTTTACTCTGCGTAATAAATAAAAGGACACTTAGATGTCCTGTTTATGAACCGGTTCTCCCCCCGGTTCGATGCGTAAATGCGTACAAAAAAAGCACAAATACTCAGGAGCACTCTCTATTATGTTTAAGAATGCATTTGCTAACCTGCAAAAGGTGGGTAAATCGCTGATGCTGCCAGTCTCCGTACTGCCTATCGCAGGTATCCTGCTGGGCGTCGGGTCTGCAAACTTCAGCTGGCTGCCGGTCGTTGTCTCTCACGTTATGGCGGAAGCGGGCGGTTCAGTCTTCGCCAACATGCCGCTTATTTTTGCTATCGGTGTGGCGCTGGGCTTCACTAACAACGATGGCGTATCTGCCCTGGCGTCGGTTGTTGCCTATGGCATCATGGTGAAAACCATGGCCGTGGTCGCGCCTCTGGTCCTGCACCTGCCTGCGGAAGAAATTGCAGCTAAACACCTGGCGGATACCGGTGTGCTTGGCGGTATTATCTCCGGTGCAATTGCGGCCTACATGTTCAACCGTTTCTATCGCATCAAGCTGCCTGAGTATCTGGGCTTCTTCGCCGGCAAACGCTTTGTACCGATTATCTCCGGTCTGGCGGCTATCTTCACCGGCGTAGTACTGTCCTTCATCTGGCCACCAATCGGTACCGCTATCCAGACCTTCTCTCAGTGGGCTGCATACCAGAACCCGGTTGTTGCCTTCGGTATCTATGGCTTCATCGAGCGCTGCCTGGTACCGTTTGGTCTGCACCATATCTGGAACGTTCCATTCCAGATGCAGATCGGTGAATACACCAACGCTGCGGGCCAGGTATTCCACGGCGACATCCCTCGCTACATGGCAGGCGACCCAACTGCGGGCAAACTGTCCGGTGGCTTCCTGTTCAAAATGTACGGCCTGCCGGCTGCGGCTATTGCTATCTGGCACTCTGCTAAACCAGAGAACCGTGCAAAAGTGGGCGGGATCATGATCTCCGCGGCGCTGACTTCGTTCCTGACCGGTATCACCGAGCCAATCGAATTCTCCTTCATGTTCGTGGCACCGATTCTGTACGTGATTCACGCGATTCTGGCGGGTCTGGCATTCCCTATCTGTATCCTGCTGGGTATGCGTGACGGGACGTCCTTCTCTCACGGTCTGATTGACTTCATCGTACTGAGCGGTAACAGCAGCAAGCTGTGGCTGTTCCCAATTGTCGGTATCTGCTACGCGATCGTGTACTACACCATCTTCCGCGTACTGATTAAGGCACTGGATCTGAAAACCCCGGGTCGTGAAGACGCCACCGCAGAAACCACCGCTGGCGCAACCAGCGAAATGGCACCTGCTCTGGTTAGCGCATTCGGCGGTAAAGAAAACATCACTAACCTCGACGCTTGTATCACCCGTCTGCGCGTTAGCGTGGCCGACGTGGCTAAAGTTGACCAGGCTGGCCTGAAAAAACTGGGTGCAGCAGGTGTGGTTGTCGCAGGTTCCGGCGTTCAGGCTATTTTCGGCACCAAGTCCGATAACCTGAAAACCGAAATGGATGAGTGGATCCGTAACAACTAAGTTTGTTCGGGGAGCGATAAGGGAGGCGAAAGCCTCCCTTTTTTGTTGCAGAAAAAAGACGAATTTGTTTTAAAGGCCAGCACTTAACGAAAGAAAAGCGCGCAGAAGGTTGAGTCAAGTGAGCGCCTCGCTCATACTCCCAACACCGTTTTCTCCTTCAAGGAACCGCTCATGGCCGAAGAAACTATTTTCAGTAAAATTATTCGTCGTGAAATTCCGGCGGATGTAGTTTACCAGGACGATCTGGTTACCGCGTTTCGTGATATTTCCCCTCAGGCACCGACCCACATCCTTATCATTCCAAACGTGCTTATCCCAACGGCCAATGACGTCAAAGCTGAACACGAGCTTGCGCTAGGGCGGATGATGACCGTTGCAGCTAAAATTGCGGAACAGGAAGGTATCGCCGCTGACGGCTACCGCCTGATCATGAACTGCAACCGTCACGGTGGGCAGGAGGTGTACCATATTCACATGCACCTGCTGGGTGGCCGTCCGTTAGGCCCAATGCTGGCGCATAAGGACTGATCCCATGTCGCGCTTTTCCCTGAGTCTGTTAGCGATGCTGCTGGTGGCGGGCTGTAGTTCTCGCCCTGCCATTCCGGTAAACAACGACCAAACCCTGGTCATGGAATCTGCGGTGTTAGCGGCCGGGATTAGCGCGGAAAAACCGGATATCTCTCAGCAGAACGGTGCCACGGTGGCCGAATCATCGCTGTATAATGAGCAGCATAAGCCGGTCACGCTGTACTACCGTTTCTATTGGTACGATGCAAAAGGGCTGGAAATCCACCCGCTTGAAAAAGTACGTACCGTTACCCTCCCGGGGCAGTCTTCGCAGCGCATTGACTCGACTGCAGCCTGGCCGGGGGCCAAAAAAGTACGTCTTTCTCTCTCTGTAAGGAGCGAATTTTGATTAGGGGACTTCATCGTTATCTGGCCGTCACTGCGGTGGCGCTGATCCTGACCGGGTGTATTAATCGCGGCGAACAGCCTGCCCCGGTAGAAGAAGCCAAACCTGGCGTAGAGCAGCCTGCTCAGCCGGAGCCTACCGTGCCAACGGTACCGACCGTGCCGACACAGCCTGGCCCTGTGGAACAGCCAGAGCCGACTATTCCGGCTCAGCCTAAGGTTCGCACCTACGACTGGAACAGTGCCATGCAGCCGATGGTCGGTAAAATGCTGCAGGCTGATGGCGTGACGCCGGGTAGCGTGTTGCTGGTGGACAGCGTCAACAACCGCACTAACGGCAGCCTGCAAACCAGCAGCGCGACGGAAGCCCTGCGCGGTGCGCTGGCCAACAATAATAAGTTCACGCTGGTCTCTGCGCAGCAGCTCTCGATGGCTAAGCAGCAGCTTGGGCTTTCCCCACAGGACAGCTTAGGCACGCGAAGCAAAGCCATTGGGATTGCGCGTAATACCGGCGCCCAGTACGTGCTTTACACCAACGCCAGCGGCAACGTGAACACGCCTACGCTGAAAATGCAGCTGATGCTGGTGCAAACCGGCGAAATCATCTGGTCGGGTAGCGGTGCTGTTCAGCAAACCAACTAAAGCATCGCTCGATGCGGCAGTGACTCGATACCTTCCGGCGGCTCAGGCCGCCGGTTGTGTTTCTGCGCTCGAAGGATTGAGCGGGACAAGTTACCGCGTGGATACAGGATCAGGGCTCTTTACGGCAAGAAAGCTGCCCGAACAGCGTTTACCTGGGATTTCCCTTCGGCGGCATCATCGCGCGCTCAGGCAGTTGCCTGGCGGTATTGCGCCTGAGCCCTGGTGCCTGGCGGAAGGCTGGCTGTTCACCCGCTGGCTTAACGGCGAGGTTTTGCCGAACCTGGCCCCGCTCACTGAATTAACGGGCTTATTGTATTATCTTCACCGGCAGAAACCGTTTGGTTGGCGCATAAGCCTGGTCCCGCTGCTTGAGTTTTACTGGCAGGAAAGTGACCCGAACAGGCGAACCCTGGCCTGGCTGCGTGAATTAAAACGCCTGAAGCGTTGCAAGGAGCCCCGGCCTCTTCGGCTGGCCCCTCTGCATATGGATGTTCACGCGGGCAATCTGGTGCGGCAACCAGGCAATCGTCTGGGGCTTATAGACTGGGAATACGCCGGAGACGGCGATATTGCGCTGGAGCTGGCCGCCGTGCTGGCGGCGAACGCTGTCGACAGCGAAGCGTTGCTGGCGCTATATGCTGCCCAGGCTTCACTGAGTCTCGAAGCCCTGCGCCTGCAGGTTGCGCGCTGGCGGCCATGGATAACGTTACTTATGGCGTCCTGGTATGAATGCCGCTGGCGGCAAACCGGGGAGCAACATTTTATTACGCTGGCAGACGACGCATGGTGCGCGCTGCGGGCGAGCAAACATCAGGAGAGAGTATTGTGGGCCCAGTAATGTTGGATGTGGCTGGCTTCGAGCTGGATGCGGAAGAGCGTGAAATTTTGCAGCACCCGCTGGTGGGCGGTTTGATTCTTTTTACCCGCAACTACCACGACCCGGAGCAGCTGCGTGAGCTGGTCCGCCAGATCCGTGAAGCTTCGCGTCATCGTCTGGTTGTCGCCGTCGATCAGGAAGGCGGCCGCGTGCAGCGCTTCCGCGAAGGGTTTACCCGTCTGCCTGCGGCACAATCTTTTGCGGCACTCCGCGGCCTGGAAGAGGGCGGCAAGCTGGCGGCAGAGGCAGGCTGGCTAATGGCGAGCGAAATGATCGCCATGGATATCGACATCAGCTTTGCGCCGGTGCTGGATATCGGGCACATCAGCGCGGCCATTGGGGAACGCTCTTACCACGAAGATCCGGCCAAAGCGCTGGCAATGGCCACGCATTTTATCGACGGGATGCATGCTGCGGGCATGAAAACCACCGGCAAACACTTCCCGGGCCACGGGGCGGTCACCGCCGATTCCCACAAAGAAACCCCGCACGACCCACGCCCGAAGGCGGAAATTCGTGAGCATGACATGCGCATTTTTGCCTCGCTGATTAGCGAGAATAAGCTGGATGCCATTATGCCTGCGCACGTTATCTATGATGAAGTTGATCCTCGCCCGGCAAGCGGCTCTGAGTATTGGCTGAAAACGGTCCTGCGCGGCGAGCTGGGCTTTAATGGCGTGATTTTCTCCGACGATTTGTCGATGGAAGGCGCGGCTATCATGGGCAGCTATGCCGAACGCGGTCAGGCATCGCTGGACGCCGGTTGCGATATGATCCTCGTCTGCAATAATCGTAAAGGGGCGGTGAGCGTGCTGGATAACCTGTCGCCGGTCAAAGCAGAGCGTGTTACAGGTTTGTATCATAAAGGGTCATTTACCCGCGATGAGCTGCGTTCATCCGATCGCTGGAAGCAGGTGAACCAGCAGCTGGAAGCGCTGCACGAGCAGTGGCAGGCGCATAAAGCGGGCTAATATTCATGTGGTGAGGATGCGATGATTATCTATTTGCACGGTTTTGACTCAAACAGTCCCGGTAACCATGAAAAAGTGCTGCAGCTTCAGTTTATCGATCCCGATGTGCGGCTGATTAGCTACAGTACGCTGCATCCGAAGCACGACATGCAGCATCTGCTGAAGGAAGTCGACAAGATGCAGCAGCTTACCGACGACGAACGCCCCTTAATTTGCGGCGTGGGTCTCGGCGGGTTCTGGGCGGAACGCATTGGTTTTCTCTGCGATATGCGGCAGGTTATTTTTAACCCGAACCTTTACCCCCATGAAAACATGGAAGGGAAGATCGACCGGCCGGAAGAGTACGCGGATATCACCACCAAGTGCGTGCAAAACTTCCGTGAGAAGAACCGCGACCGCTGCCTGGCTATTCTGTCGCGCAACGACGAAGCGCTGGACAATCGGCGCACGGCAGAGGCGCTGCATCACTACTATGAAATCGTCTGGGACGAGCAGCAAACCCACAAATTCAAAAATATTTCCCCGCATTTACAGCGCATTAAAGCTTTTAAAACCCTGGGCTAATTTTTCCCGCGCAATAACATAGGCCAGCCTCGTGCTGGCCTTTTTGTTTATCTTTTCGGCATAAAAATTGATGTACATCAATTTTGGTATGACCAATGCACCCTTCATGTTATTCTCGATAAAGTTTGGCGTTAAACGTGCAGTAACCCTTTGTTAATTAAAGGTTATTTAGATAACTTTTAATTAACAATTGGTTAATATTTTAGGGGGTCAAGTTGACTACACCATTGAAAAAAATAGTGATTGTTGGCGGCGGCGCTGGTGGTCTGGAGCTGGCGACTCAGTTGGGTAAAAAACTGGGACGCGGCAAAAAAGCCAAAATTACTCTGATCGATCGCAACCACAGCCACCTGTGGAAACCGCTGCTGCATGAAGTGGCCACCGGCTCGCTGGATGAAGGCGTGGATGCGCTGAGCTACCTGGCCCACGCGCGCAATCATCATTTCCAGTTCCAGCTGGGTTCCGTGGTGGATATCAACCGCGAAAGCAAAACGCTGACCATCGCCGAGCTGCGCGATGAAAAGGGCGAGCTGCTGGTGCCTGAGCGCAAGCTGCCTTACGACACGCTGGTGATGGCGCTGGGGAGCACCTCCAACGACTTCAACACGCCTGGCGTGAAAGAGAACTGCATCTTCCTCGACAACCCGCATCAGGCGCGTCGTTTCCATTCTGAGATGCTGAACCTGTTCCTGAAATACTCCGCCAACCTCGGCGCGAACGGGAAAGTTAATATCGCTATCGTGGGCGGTGGCGCGACGGGCGTTGAGCTGTCTGCGGAACTGCATAACGCCGTTAAACAGCTGCACAGCTACGGCTATAAAGGGCTGACCAACGAAGCGCTGAACGTCACGCTTGTGGAAGCCGGGGAACGTATTCTGCCTGCGCTGCCGCCGCGTATTTCTGCCGCCGCGCACAGCGAACTGACCAAGCTTGGCGTTCGCGTGCTGACGCAAACCATGGTCACCAGCGCCGATGCACATGGCCTGAATACCAAAGACGGCGAGTTTATTGCAGCGGATCTGATGGTCTGGGCGGCAGGTATTAAAGCGCCAGATTTCATGAAAGAGATCGGTGGCCTTGAAACTAACCGCATTAACCAACTGGTGGTTGAGCCGACGCTGCAGACCACGCGTGACCCGGACATCTACGCTATCGGCGACTGTGCGTCCTGCGCTCGCCCGGAAGGCGGTTTCGTGCCTCCTCGCGCTCAGGCAGCGCACCAGATGGCTTCCCGCGCGCTGACTAACATTCTCGCGCAGATGAAAGGCCAGCCGCTCAAAGCTTACAGCTATAAAGACCACGGCTCGCTGGTTTCCTTGTCCAAATTCTCTACCGTGGGCAGCCTGATGGGTAACCTGATGCGCGGCTCAATGATGGTGGAAGGCCGCATCGCCCGCTTCGTGTACATCTCTCTGTACCGTATGCACCAGATTGCGCTGCACGGCTACTTCAAAACCGGCCTGATGATGCTGGTGGGCAGCATCAACCGCGTGATTCGTCCGCGCCTGAAGCTGCACTAAGTTTTATTTCCTCCTGAAAACCCGGCCATCGCGCCGGGTTTTTTATTGCCAATGAACAGCATAAAACTCGGCATATTCCTGGCTGATTGATCGGAGTTGTCTTAAACACGCGTTTTCACCGCACGATCCCGCACTTTTGATCCGTTGTCTGATTTCTCAATATTGTCACCGCAGTGCAAAATTAGGTTAACAACAAGGTCAGGAGGATGTCCTGTGAATAAATCAATGTTAGCGGGTATAGGTATTGGCGTGGCCGCTGCGCTGGGCGTGGCTGCGGTAGCCAGTTTGAATGTGTTTGACCGTGGTCCTCAGTATGCACAGGTGGTGTCAGCGACGCCAATCAAGGAAACGGTTAAAACACCGCGTCAGGAGTGCCGCAACGTGGCCGTGACGCACCGCAAACCTGTTCAGGATGAGAACCGTATTTTAGGTTCTGCTCTGGGCGCGGTAGCCGGAGGCGTGATTGGTCATCAGTTTGGCGGTGGACGCGGGAAGGATGTTGCCACGGTTGTGGGCGCACTGGGCGGCGGTTATGCCGGGAACCAGGTGCAGGGCGCGATGCAGGATGGGGACACCTACACCACCACCCAGCAGCGCTGTAAGACCGTGTATGACAAATCAGAAAAAATGCTCGGCTATGACGTAACCTACAAAATCGGCGATCAGCAGGGCAAAATCCGCATGGATAAAGACCCTGGTACTCAGATCCCGCTGGACAGCAAAGGCCAGCTGGTGCTCAACAAAGCCTGATATCGAGGCTTAAAACAAACCCGCCCTCCGGCGGGTTTTGTGTTTCTAGTGCTCGCCGCGCAGCGTTTGCTGCAGCGTCAATAAAGCCCTGACTTCCTGAATTCTGCGGCGGGTTAAGGCGGGAATCGCCTCTGGAGCCTGCTCAAACAGCGTTTTACCAGCAAAAATAATCTCTCCGAGGCAGCGGTCGTACAGCGGCCCGCTTATATCCAGTTTTACCTCGTCGTCAATGCTCAGGGTTTCATCCACTCCACGTCGGTCAACGGCAATCACTCTGCCATCTTTTAGCACGATATTGATGCCTTTTTGCCCACCGGCTGGCCCGGCATATTTGTTCAGTTGCAGCACGCAGGGGATGCCGCCCATCTCCCCTCGTAGCAGCGCCTGGCCTTCTGCCGTGGTGACATCGCCGGGCAAAATACCGTTGCCGAGTCGATCTTTGGCAAGCAGCAACTCAAGCTCGAGCGCTTCACCAGCACCCACCTGCATCAGCGTTTCCCGCATCATCGCCAGCACGTGCGTGCCGATGTCCACGATAACGCCGTCCGGGTGGCGCAGCTCGCGAGTATCGGGCTCGCCGGTGGCAAAATTCAGCGCAATGGGCTCTCCGGCGGCATTAAACCCGCTGGGTTCTAGCAGGAATCCCTCGATACGATCGATATCTTCAAGGCGGTCGATAAAACGTGCCGCATCGGTTCTTACCATCCAGTGATCCAGCGCGAGCACTCGCGCGGCAATGGCCGGTTCGCATAACAATGATGCCAGTTCGTCGAGTTGCTGAAGCGTTGCCGCGACGGGTTTTTCCACCACGATGGGCACTGAACTTTGCTGTAAAAACTGTTTCAGCATCGGCCAATGCTGGAGCGATGAGGTGGTGATAAACACCAGATCAAGCGGCAGCGCCAGAAGCTGGGTTAAGGAGGGGAGAAGCGTGATGGCATCAGAGCGGTAGCGCGGGGCGGGATCAAACCCATAGCAAACTACATCATGTCGGGAAAGCCGCTTAATCGCCGGCAGGTAAGCCGTTTCTATCACGCTGCCCACGCCAATAAAGCCAATTTGCATATTGTCTCCGGTCATAAGAGAGGAAAATATCCCTTATTTTTAAAAGACTATTTTGCGAGGGTCGAGGGATAAACTGTTAGGAAGGGTAAGCGGGTGAACTTGCCCGGCGACTGCCGGGCAAGGAAGAGGCTTAGAACAGGACGGAGTAGTTCATGCCGAAGGTGCGGCCACGGCCTTTATAGTCATACAGCGAAGCAGGACCGTAGCCTGGGCTGTAATACAGTGGCGCACGCTGGCCCCAAACAGTGGTGTAGTCGCGATCCAGCAGGTTCTCAACGCTGAAGCTGAGTTTACCCACCGGTAGCTGGTAGCTGCCGAGCAAATCAAGCGTGGTGTAACCCTTAAGTTCATTCCCCACATTGTCGCTCTCGCTAAACGATGTTGTGCTCTGTACGCGAAGACTCCACGGATCCGGCGCCCAGCCAATATAGGCAGTTGCCTTCGACGGGCTGGCGGATTTAACGTCAACCTTTGCCCAGCTACCGTTCACTTTTGACTCGGTTTTTAAGACGTTGAAGTTAGCCCCAGTACTCCAGTCGCTGTCAGGGATAAAGTAATCCACCGCGCCTTCCACGCCATAAACCCGGCGTTTGTTGTCATTCACGCTAATGGTCAGGTCGGTATTGGGGACGACTTCCTTATTGGACAGGGAGTAATAGGCGGCCATCTGCGTGCGCAGGTTGTCCCCGGTGTAACGCCAGCCCAGCTCGTAAGAGTCAACCTTTACGCCCTGCAGTTTGCTCGCGCCGACGTTGACGCTGTTGGTCAGCGGCAGGTGGCCATTAACCGCCGCTCCGTAGGTGCCACGACCGTAGTATTTACCTGGATCCGGCAATTCTACGCCCTGGGAGAAGTTCAGCCACGTCTGCTGGCGCTCGGTGAGGTGCACCAGCAGGCCGGCGTTGAACAGGAAATTGTCGTAGTTTGTGGAGCCGCCAGGGATAGCATCGGCGGATTTCACTTTACCAGAGGCAATTTGCTGTTGCTGCGCGTAGCCGATGAAATCATCAATCTTGTTCTCGGTGTACTGGTAACGCACGCCGCCGCTCAGGGTAAAGATCTCGTTTATGTCATAGCTGGACTGCAGGAACGCCGCCATGTTGCTAATGTCATACGCCGGGTAACGTCCGGTGGTATAGATTTTCTGGTTGTTCAGGCCGCCGGAAGCGCTGGCCTGCGCCAGATCGAAGAACATCTGGTTAGAGGTGAAGCGCTCGTGGTCCGCGTCCAGACCGTAGGTAAGCTGCCAGCCGTCGAGCGGTTTGCTGTTGAAGGTCAGTTTCGCGCCGTACTGGTTAGTGTCCTGCTGGGAAGAGGAGAAGGCGGTCGCTTTTTTGTTCGCGTTTACCGTCGGGAACGGATAGAACAGCAGCGACTCATCACGGTAGTAAACCTGGCCCACCAGCTCCTGGCCGAGGAAATCGCTGTTGGAATACTGCATGCTGATCAGGTGGCGTTCTGTGCCCGGCACACGGTCAGAGTTCAGCCCTTTGCTGACGTACGGGCTGCTCGTCCCGCTGATGGCTGAGAAGTTTTTCCCGAGGTTCAGGCCGTAATCGTCGTCGCCCTGACTTTTGTAGTATTGGGTGACTAACTGCAGCTGCTGGTTTTCATCGATGTTCAGCGTCCCGGTGCCCATCACGTCCAGGCGATCGGAATACTGTAAACCGGTCTGGGTGTTGTCGAGCAGGGTGGCATCGCCGTTGCCGTCAAACCAGCCGCCGAATTTCTGATAGGCCACTGACGCACGGCCAGAAATATGGTCGTTCCCGCCGGAAATGGCGCTGGCGACGCGCTCATCGTGGTCTTTGCTGCTGTTAAAGCCGCTCTTGATACCGGTTTCAAACTCTACCTGCGTATCTTTCTGGCCTTTTTTGGTCACGATGTTGATAAGCCCGCCGGTACTGCCGCCGCCGTACAGCGCGGTCGCACCGGAAATGACTTCAATATGATCGATGTTGAACGGATCGATAGAGTCCAACTGGCGGGTGTCGGTACGGGAAGAGTTGAGACGCACGCCGTCAACCAGCACGACCAGCGGGCGACCACGGACGTTCATGCCGTAGTTGGTACGGCTCTGGCTGCTGACGTCGAGGCCGGGGATCAGCTGGGCCAGCGCATCTTTAAACTCTTTGCCGCCCTGGATCTGCTGCTCCAGTTCGGCTTTCTCGATCACCCAGGTGGTTTGGGCCATTTCGGCGACGGTGCGGTTGCTGCGGTTGGCGGAAACCACCATCGTCTCGTCACTGGTTTGCTGTGCTACTGCCGGCGCCATCATGGCGAGCAGTAACGGATTGAGCGCCCAAAGCGTTTGCTTTTTGGTTATCATCATTGTTCCTTCATACGGGCTGACAAACATCGGCCCAAATATGCTGTGTCCTCGTCATTCTTCAATTTGACGTGGGGTTAACGGTTGCCCCCGTCCCGCAGCAGCCTGCGTTCCGGGGGATAAACTCAGTTAGCGCCAGGCTGCATTTCGAATGATTTTGAGGAGTAGTGAGTTAAGGACGCAGCGCTATGCTGCGGTTTTTCCCGGCTGCCGCTGCGCCATTGAATCAGCGCGGGCGGCGTACTGAGATCGAACAAATCACGCCCCAGCGCGCGATTCAGAATTTTGGCGGAGCGCCACGCCATCAGGCTCAGCTGCGGCTCGGCAATGCCGTGGGTTTGCATACTGGCGTTGACCGCAAAAATGTTATTGCCGGCCGGGCCATTCCACTCCAGCGTAAAATCGTCGCGCACTTTGAAGTTGCACTCATCAAGCATCGTCATGCGTGGCATTAACGGCGAAAGCATCTGCGGCAGCGTCGGGCGGTAGCCAGTGGCGAAAATCACCACGTCGCTGTCCAGCGTGTCATAGCCCTTGTCCAGATGGTGCTCCAGCAGCAGTTGCCAGCCCTGGCCACGGCTTTCCAGGCCGGTGACTGAGCGGCTCGGCAGCAGGCGCGCATTGCGCGGCAGCCCCAGCACTTCAAAGCGGTGATACAGCTCGCGGTAGATGGTCAACAGCGAATCGGCGGTAATGCCGTCGGAGGTCATCTTCTGCTCATCGAGCATTTTTTGCCGCGCGTCTTCATTCAGGCCCACAAAGCCGGTGACGTATTCCGGCGTGAAGTATTCGTTGGCAAACGCGGCTTCATCCAGCGCGTTAAAGTTATTGCGGCGTGAAACCCAGTTCACTTCGGCGACTTCGCCCCAGGCGCCACGGAACGCATTCAGGAACAGATCGGCGCCGCTTTGCCCGCCGCCGACAACCGTAACGCGTTTCCCGGCCAGATTCGGCAGGCGCAGGCTCATTTCGCTGGCGTGGAAGCAGGTCGGCGTGGCGGTTTTTACGCACGGCGGCAGGTGAGGCTGTTTGCCAATCCCGAGGCAAATGTTGCGCGCCAGCGTTTCCCCCTGGCCGGTTTGCACCACAAACAGCTTGCGCTGCTCGTCGAAGTCAACGCGCTCAACCGTCTGGTTAAACTGCAGGTTATTCATGCCCTCTGCGGCCCAGCGAAGGTAGTCCGAAAACTCATCGCGCGAAACGGTGCGCAGCTCGGTAGTCAGAAAACGGTAGAATTTTTTACGTTTCACCAGGTAGTTCACAAAGCTGAACGGGCTGGTGGGGGCCACGGCGCTGACCAGGTCTTTCAGGAACATGGTCTGCATATGGCAGTCCGGCACTAGCATGCCCGGGTGCCACGCAAAGTCAGGGCGGCTGTCAAAGAACTGGCTGCTAAATCCCTCTGCTTCGTGAGACAGCGCCGCAATGCTCAGGTTAAACGGGCCGATACCTACGCCAATAAAATCAACAGTGTTTGTCATAATTCAATCCCTGGTTACCAGCCACAGCGGGTTTTGCAGATCCTCGAGGTAATTCGGCAGCATGCGGCTGCCGCCGTCCTGGTCAGGCCAGGTCAGTTTTACCGGGTTCAGCACAACGCGGATGATTTGTGGCTTAAAGAGTGAGAAAAGCGCAAAACGCGCCGACATTTGCGGGTGTTCCTGCATGTAATCACTCAACACTGCGGCCAGCAGCTGATAAAAGCGTCTCTCCGGCACGCCAAGGCGGGCCATGAGCGGCGAAACAAAACGCAGCACCGTCACAAAATGGCCGGTCTGCAAATCATGAATTAAATAGTCGGCGCTCAGGCGGGCGGTTACGTCCCGTACTTCCTGAGGCAGGGAGTCCATCTCCGGGAACTCATCCTTCACCAGACGCATATCACCCTGAAAATCTTTCAGTAGCACGCGCTGCGGCACGCCGTCTTTCATGGCGAGCGTAATATTTTGTCCGTGGGCGATCAGCGCCACGCCGTAGCGGCAGAGCAGGTGATACAGCGGCACCACCACCACGCGGAACATCTGCGTCAGCCAGGCTTCTGCATCCAGGCCAGAGCGGGCAATATAGGCCCCAATCAGCGGCTGATTGTTCTCGTCGCACTCCATCAGGGTCGCCATCAGAATCGGCGTCTCATCAGGCTTCAGCCAGCGAGTCGGGTTCTCGCGCCAGATAACACCCAGCATCTCCTGGTAGCGATAGGGCGCCTGAGCCAGCGCGGCGTAACCTGTATGAGAAACATAACCGGCAGCCGGTTCGCCGAGGATCACCGCGCCGGTTTTCACCAGCGTGCTGTCGGTAGCGAAGACGTTTTGCAGCCAGCGGGAAGCCAGCGGCCCGGCGGCAATGTACTTGCCCGGAATACCGCGATAGCAGGAGGTGTTGTAAATCGTCAGCGGCAGCTTGATGTCTAAACCGCCCTGGCGGCTGACGTTGGTCAGGGTGCGCAGCGACTGCTGGGCCAGCCACTGGTCGCCAAATTCGCCCAGAGAAACCATCTTGCCTTCGGCGAGATCGGCCACGAAATCCAGCGCAATTTTCTGCTGCCACTGCCACGGATGCACCGGCAGAGGAAGCCAGCCATCATCCAGACCATTTTCCTGCCACGCCTGCGTAAAGCGGGCCAGTTCCTGCACGTCCATCGCGGCGGAGATAAGCTGCTGAATATCCAGCTCGCTGTCGCAGCGCCAGACCATATGATCGCGTTTGACCGCCAGCCAGTGCAGTTGGAAGGTATTGGCATACTCCGGCGCATAACGCTCCAGCGCCTCTTTGCCCCAGCCGCGACGCCCTTTGTTAAAGGCAAATTTCGGGTGACCGCTCAGCAGGCACTGCAGGCGGTCGGCGTCGAGGTCGATCAAGTCTTCAGCGCTCATGCCTCGGCGCGCATTCAGCAACTGCAGGTCGCCCAGCAGCGTGGCGTACAGATCCTGCATATGCTCGGCCACGGTAGCGTCGCTCATCGACAGCACCGGCTTGAGCTGCATGAGCAGCGTCTGCGCCAGCACAGGCTCGTCCGCGCAGCGCAGCGTCTGGGCGTCTACCCATAGCCAGCCCCAGATGCCGCGTTCGGCATTAAAATGCCACTCGGCCCCGGCTAAGCTGATGCAGTAGCGATTGTCGCCCAGCGATTCGGCCTGAAAAACCTGCTCGTACTCCAGCTCAGCCAGCATTTTTGCTACCAGCTGGCGGTTAACGAAATCCCAGTCCTTGCGATTCATTACAGGCCTACCTCGCTAAAGAAGTTGTGACGGTCCGCCATGACCAGGCGTGAACGCTTGTGCGGGAAGTCAAATTCCTTGCGCGTCGCATAGCCCGCTGGCTCCAGATGTTTGAACAGGCGCTGGTTGTCAGCGCGCGGCTCCAGCACGGTGCGCTGGGTGCGCGGCTCGTCCAGCAAGAGATAGTGAGTCAGCCCACGCAGCCAGCTTTGCACATAGTGCGCGCCGCGCCACTGCTGCTCGCCCACCAGCAGATGCAGGCCGCGATCAAAGGGCTGCCACGGGTAATGGCGGCCAATGCGATCTTCCGCTGCCCAGTAAATTTCGAAGTAGCTGAACGGCTGGTCGTCAAAGCAGCCGATCAGCGGAAACGCATGTTTCCCGGTGAGCTGACGCTCCAGATACGCGGTTTGTACCTCCAGCGAGCCGCTTTGCTCCCAGAAATAGTCCACGCGCGGATCGTTCATCCAGCGGGTAAAACGTTCGGCGTCCAGCGCCGGATCGGCCACGCGGAAGCTCAGCGTTTTGCGAACGCGCGGATCGTAGCGGCGGTAAACTTCCCCGGACGGGCGGGCAGGGCGCAGCGGGAAGTAGATCTCGCGCTCAGCGTCAAACACCATTTCGCCGGAAGCGTGCTTCGCCGGAGCACTGAGCCACAGCGGTAGCTGCCAGAAGGTTGCGCGGTGAACGATATCGCTTTTCAGCAGATCGAACAGCACCAGCGCCTGCGGCTCTTCCCGCCATTCGACGTAAGGCAGCACGATGGACGTAAGCTGCGGTGCCGCGACGAACATCTGATCCAACGCATCGCGTAGCCAGCCTGCGGGCAGTTCGCCCGGCCAGTGCAGAACCGCGCCGCCGTCCTGGCCCCAGCTCAGATTCAGAGGCTTATTGAGTTTTTCACAGCGCAGCCCGTGCCCGCCGTGAACAATAGATGCCTGAAACATTCAGCCCTCCTGAGCCAGCAGCGGGTTCACAAAGTCGAAGTAAATCACTGACGGATCGACGATGGTGTTTTCGTTATGGTCGTGCAGGTAGCAGAAGAAGTTCCCCTTCACGTTCCAGTGCGGGCTTTCCAGCACATAGTCGAGGCAGGTTTTATGCGTCACCTCGTCGCGCACGGCGCTAAGCGCGGTGCGAACACGGCTCATCAGGTTCACTTCGCTATCCAGCCCCGCAGCACCCAGCGCGGCGGTGACGGCGAAGGTCGAATTGACCAGCAGGTAGTAAGGGAAGTAGCGCAACAGTTGTTCGCGGGTAAAGACGTTTTCCGCCTGTGCTTCGCCAATCATGTCGAGCCAGCCGGCGGCATGCGGCATAAAGGCGCTGCCCTGGCAGTCACGGTAGATAAGCCCGACCGGCAGATCCTGCTGCATCTCCACCAGAATGTTTTGCTGGTGAGCCAGCAGCACCAGGCCGTAATCCGCTTCGGCGGTAAACAGCGGCTTCAGTACCTGCTGGCAATAGGCATCGACCCAGGCGTGTGCGGCCTGTTTCGGCGTGATCCCCAGGCGAGTGCTCAGGCGGTTCACGGCGGCAACCAGCAGGGAATCTCCTCCATCAGGGGCTGACTGGGTCAGGGAAACCAGCACGTTAGTCTGGCTCTGCGGCTGCTCAACCAGCAGGTTTTCGCGCAGGGCAAGCAGGCTTTCTTCCATGATGTTGCCGTGGAGATCACGCAGCCCGGCCCAGCCGTCTTCCTGCATCACGCGGAAGGTCGGGAAACGGGCCTGCAGCGTTTGCCAGCGGTCAGTTTGCGCCAGACGTGCCAGGCGCATGCCGCGTTTAACTTCTTTCACCGACAGCGTGCGCACGGAGTTGGTCAGGCGCACGCTCAGGGAGAATTTGATCATGTCACGGCTGGTGGCGCAGTACAGCGAGCGTGAAGACGTGGTCGGTAACCACGGCGCGCCCGCCTCGCCTAAATCTTTCACCAGCCCTTTAGCGACCAGTTGCTGGCACCAGTCCTGCTCTAGCAAATAGCCCGCCTGCCACGGATGCAGCGGGAACAGCCATTGGTTATCGCTCAGTTCACTCAGCAGCTGCGGCGCATTTTCAGCGGCAAAGCGCGTCAGGCGCTGCTGCAGATTGAGATGCAGACTTTCACCCGCCAGGTAGCTTTTATCTACGGCAAACCAGCGCAGCGGGAAGTGGGGGGCGAAGTCAGGCAGGTAGCGCTCGGCTTCCTGCTGGTTAAACGGTTCGTGGGATTTCGGCGCCGGGTGGAAGGCGTGTCCCACCAGCAATGCCTGCTCGGCTTCACCAAAATTCAGCGCTTTTTCGCGCAGCCCATTCCAGTCATGACGGGCTTCAATCGCCTGCTGCGTGTGGGCATGGCTTTCCATTACGCGTTGATAAAACGCCTCGCAGCCTGTGGCCGGCAGCATTTGCTGGTGCTGGAGTTTGTCGACAATCAGCTGGGAAAGGGTGGCGAAATCTATCGGCTGGCTGCCGGTGGCATTGACCAGACGAGCCGGGAATTCGAAGCGGTGATGCTGGGTGGGGGAGAAGTAGGCCACCTTGAAGTGGAGCGCCTGCTGTTCCCCCAGGGGGATAATAAGTTCGGCTGGATGGCTGTCGGTCAGTCGCCAGTCGTTGGTTTCACGGACAAGGGAATTAAGAAAGCACTGTGCGGCCACATCCCAGGCCAGCGTTTTATTTGGCAAAGTCATCATCAAACAGTTTCCACGCGTTATGATAATGCGAATTCTGCCGATAACGTTTCTCATTATCAATAACAATTGTTAGAATAGATAAAATTAATTTTACAAATACGCACAATAACTCCACGGATTAGTAACATTTTGACATCGCTTGAACTGGCGGATTCGCCGCAAAAATCCCTTTCCTGTTGGCCACTTGCGCTGAGCGCCGGGCTGCTTGGCGTCGGGCAAAATGGCCTGCTGGTCGCTATCCCGGTGCTGGTGATGCAGACACATTTGAGCCTGTCCGTCTGGGCGGCATTGTTAACGCTTGGGTCGATGCTGTTTTTACCCTCCTCGCCGTGGTGGGGGAAACAGATTGCGCGCCTGGGCAGTAAGCCCGTGGTGCTTTGGGCACTCGGAGGCTATGGCGTAAGCTTTATGCTGCTGGGGCTTGGCTGCCTGCTGCTGGCCACGGATGCGGTCGCGGGTTATCTCGGATTGGGCATATTGATTGTGGCGCGGATTATCTACGGGTTGACCGTCTCGGCGATGGTTCCGGCCTGCCAGGTCTGGGCGCTGCAGCGTGCCGGGGAAGGAAAGCGCATGGCGGCGCTGGCCACGATCAGCTCCGGGCTGAGTAGCGGGCGCTTATTTGGCCCGCTTTGCGCCGCTGGCATGCTGGCGATTCACCCGCTGGCGCCGTTGGGACTTCTGATGATCGCCCCGTTGCTGGCGCTGGTGATGCTGTTACGGTTACCGGGTACACCGCCGCAGCCCGCAGCCGAACGTAAAAGCGCTCGCCTTCGCCCGGACTGCCTGCCTTATCTACTTTGTGCTTTGCTGCTTTCCGCCTCGGTCAGCCTGATGCAGCTGGGGCTTTCTCCGGCGCTTGCCCGCCAGTTTGCGACGGATACCGCCGCGATTAGCCATCAGGTAGCCTGGCTGCTGAGCCTGGCTGCGGTGGCCTCGCTCTCCGCGCAGTTCGGCGTGCTCCGGCCTCAGCGCCTGACGCCGATGGCGCTGCTGTTAAGCGCCGGACTGCTGATGATCGTCGGCCTGGCGATGATGATTTCTGTTCAGCTGTGGCTGTTTTACGTTGGCTGTGCGCTACTGTCGTTCGGGGCGGCGCTGGCGACCCCGGCCTATCAGCTGCTGCTGAACGACAAGCTTGCCGATGGTGCGGGGGCCGGCTGGGTGGCGACCAGCCATACCCTGGGCTACGGGCTTTGCGCCATGCTGGTGCCGCTGGTGTCTAAAACCGGGGCCGAGGCGGCGCTGATTATGGTGGCCTTTTTAGCCGCCGTATTATTTACCGTGGTGTCTGGCGTTATCTGGCGCAGTCGCCACCGTTCACGTCATTCTGCAATTTAAGCGTAAGGAAAAGTTATGGCTGGAGTTCAGGGCTATCGTCTGTTTAACGTTCAACTGGCGCGGAAAACGGCCGTGTCGCCTTCGCTGCTGAGTCTGGTGTTTAGCGGGCCTGATGTGGCGCAGATGAAATGTGACTCGCCGGATCAGCGTATTAAAATGCTGTTCCCCTCCGAAGACGGGACGCCGCCGTCACTGCCTGCCGAAGGGCAGTGGTACCAGATTGCCCAGGGGATGCCGAAGGAGAAGCGCCCGGTGATCCGTACCTATACGCTGCGCCATGTCGATCCTGCCCGGCAGGAAGTGACGGTGGAATTTGTCAGTCACGGCACCGAAGGACCGGCCTCCGCCTGGGCGATTAATTCTGTCCCCGGTGATGCTATCCAGATTGTGGCCCCCAACGCCGCCCACCCGGAAGACAGCGGCGGCTATGAGTGGACGCCGCCTGCCGGGCTGCGCAATGCGTTGATTATCGCTGATGAGACAGCTTTACCCGCCGCTCGCGGCATTCTGGAAATGCTGGCTCGCCAGGCTCAGCCACCAAAAATACAGGCCTTTTTTGAAGTGCCGGACGAAGGGGACTGCGTGGACTTAAGCGCCTATGGCTTCGCCGAGATCAACTGGCTGCCGCGCAAAACCGTCTCTGCCACCCACGGCGAATGCCTGATTCAGGCGGTGAAAATGCAGGCGAGGGTGCCGGAAAGCGGCCATCACGAAGCCGTTCAGGAAGAGGCCGAAGGCGAACTGCTGTGGGATAAAGCCACCACCGGCAGCAACGAGTTTTACGGCTGGGTAGCGGCGGAGTCGACGGTGGTTAAGCTGCTGCGCCGCCATTTGATTGGTGAACGCGGCGTTGAGCATGAAGCGATTAACTTTATGGCCTATTGGGCGAAAGGGCGAGTTCGTTAGTAAAAGGGCGGCCATTGGCCGCCCGATAATCAGATCTTCTTCAACTGCGGCATTAACATCACCGTGGTTTTCACAATCTGCATTAACTCTTCATAGCTGGCGTTCTCGCGGGCGCTGACCGACATCCCCTGAATGATGCAGCACAGGTATTTCGCCAGGCAGCGAATATTGCGCTCCGCCGGGATCTCGCCTTTTTGCTGGCGCATTTCAAGGAAACGCACCAGCGTTTGTTCCTGCACGGCATGGCGGGCTTTTATCGTCGCGGCGATGTCTTCCGACGACGCGGCCAGCACGGATGAGGTGCAAATGATAAAGCAACCAGCGGGCGTGCTCTTATCGGTAAAGCATTGCGCAACCGCGGAAAGATAGTTCTCCAGCGCGGCTTCCATGGTCTGCTCCTCACAAAACAGGCAGGCCTCGTGCTTAGCCGCAAAGCGCGCGATATAGCGATCCAGCACCGCGCGGAACAGCCCTTCTTTGTTGATGAACTCCGCATAGAGCGTTGGGGCTTTTGCCCCGGTGGCTTCTACCAGATGCGCCATGGATGTTGCTTCATAGCCATGCTGCCAGAAGAGTGTCATGGCCTTGTCGAGTGCTGCTTCCCTGTCAAACACCTTTGGACGGCCACGGCTTTTTTTGCTGCAACTTAATGTCTCGGTTGCCATACCTGCCGTTTAACCTCTGTCTAATTAGTGAACACTTATTATAAAAATAATCGGCGGCGGTAGCCAGCGCCATGTTATGAAAAATAATTATTTCTTATCACAATGAAAAATAGCGTTTTTTTTAATTAATTAACGGTCGTTATTAAAATGTGTTGACGCGTGATGTAGATCACGTTTATGATTTAGTTATCGATCGTTAACTAATTAAGTTTAACGACCTAACATTCACCTGCTTAGGACCTGAATCATGAAAACCTTAACTACGCTGTTCGCTGCCGCCGTCATTAGCTCACTCTCATTTGCAAGCTTTGCGGCTGTAGAAGTCTCCGCCACGCCTGCCGGCCAGCAAAAAGTCGGCACTATCAGCGCCGATGCGGGCAGCAACCTCTCTTCCCTGGAAGAACAGTTGGCCGCGAAGGCCGATGCAATGGGCGCTAAATCGTTCCGTATTACCTCCGTTAACGGTCCGAACACCCTGCACGGTACTGCCGTCATCTATAAATAAGCCAGACGTTAACCCTCAATACGTTTGACCTTATTCGTTATATGCCACTGCAAGCAAAAGGCCCTGTCTTTCGACAGGGCCTTTTTTTACGTCTAAAACCTGAACTTAGATTTCGTTTGCTGGCTGGTCGGCCGCATGGGCATTGACGTTGACCGGCATCCCGGAACGATGCTCCATGGCCTGTTCCATCACCTGCGCATCGGTTTTAGGTGCATTGCGGAACTGCGTCATCTGCTCGTTCAGCACAATCGGCAGGACTTTCGGGTCGTCATCAATCGCTTTGGACAGCGGCTGGTGAACTTCAACCAGGCGGGAGCCGTCCGGCTCAACGGAAGCTTTGATTGGCGTGTTGATGATGCGAACCGAAGTGCCGACCGGAACCGTGTTAAACAGCGCTTTAATATCGCCGTCGCGCAGGCGGATACAGCCGGAGCTGACGCGCATACCGATGCCGAAGTCGGCGTTGGTGCCGTGCAGCAGGTACACGCCGCCGAACGCCGCCAGGCGAATCGCGTGGTGCCCCATCGGGTTATCCGGCCCGGCAGGAACTACGGCCGGGAGCTTGATCCCTTGCGCCAGATAACGCGCACGAATATTGGCCGTTGGCGTCCAGGTCGGGTTAGCGCGTTTATCGGAGATTTTTGTCACCATTGTCGGCGTCAGCGTGTCGCCGCCCAACTGGCCAATACCAATCGGGTAAACGGTGACGCTGTTTTTCCCGGCAGGGAAGTAGTACAGGCGCAGTTCGGCAAGGTTAATCACAATGCCCTCGCGCGGGACGTCCGGCAGCAACATCTGGCGCGGGATGGTCAGCACGCTCCCGGCACGGGGAACATAAGGATCCACGCCCGGGTTGGCCTGCAGCAATGCCAGGAAACCGACGTTGTATTTTTTGGCAATAGCCTCCAGTGAACCACCATCGTTTTCAACCTGATGGAACAGGTTTTTGCCGATAAGGCGGCTGTTAGCGGCGGGAAGCGGATAATCGTTAGCGCTGGCGGGCAGCGCCATGGCCGCGGCACCCAGTAAGGCTGCGGCGGTAAACCAGCGGCGGAAAGACAAAGTACGCGATGCAAACATAGCTTAAACCCTGCGATATTAATGGCTAATTTTTTAGGCAGATAAACGCCAATTATCGCTGAGCTGCGTGTCGGGAAATCCTGGGGATTGCAAAGGATGTGTAAATGTCACAGAAAATTGCGCCTTACCGGGCGGTAAGGCGCAGAGGCATCAGGCCGCAGCGTTTTCCGCCAGGTTGCGCATAAAGTTACGCACCCATTCCATGCGCGTTTTCCGGTCCTCAAGCTCCTGGAAGAACTTCAGTCGGGTAGGGCCGTCCAGGCGGTAGTGCTGCGGCTGCTTCTGCAACAGGCCAATCAGCCACACCGGGTCAACGTGGTTTTTCTCCGCGAACTCGATGGTGCCGCCTTTTTCATTGCCTTCAATCTTACGCACGCCCAGCTTTTGTGCCTGCTGGCGCAGCGCGGCGATATCCAGCAGATTACGCGCCGCATCCGGCAGAAGGCCAAATCGGTCGATCAGCTCGACTTTCAGCTCGTCCAGTTCGTGCTCGCCTTTGGCGCTGGCGATGCGCTTATAGAATGACAGGCGCGTATTGACGTCGGGAATAAAATCATCCGGCAGCAGGGCGGGCATCCGCAGCTCGACTTCCGTCTGGCTGTTGGTAAGGTCTTCCAGAGAAGGCTCTCGGCCCTCTTTCAGCGCATCGACGGCGTTTTCCAGCAGCTCCATGTAGAGCGAGAAGCCGATAGTTTCCATCTGCCCGCTCTGGTCTTCTCCCAGCAGCTCGCCCGCGCCGCGAATTTCCAGGTCGTGGGTGGCTAATGCGAACCCGGCACCTAAATCTTCCAGCGAGGCAATGGCCTCCAGGCGCTTTTGCGCGTCCGTGGTCATCGCTTTCGGATGTGGCGTCAGCAGCCAGGCATAGGCCTGGTGGTGAGAGCGCCCGACGCGGCCACGCAGCTGGTGAAGCTGCGCCAGACCAAAGTGGTCGGCCCGCTCAATAATAATGGTATTGGCGGTCGGAATATCGATCCCGGTTTCGATGATCGTGGTGCACACCAGTACGTTAAAACGCTGGTGGTGGAAATCGTTCATCACGCGTTCCAGCTCGCGCTCGCGCATTTGGCCGTGGCCGATGGCAATACGTGCTTCCGGCACGAGTTCCGCCAGGCGGTCGGCGGCTTTCTGGATATTTTCGACGTCGTTGTAGAGGTAATACACCTGGCCACCGCGCAGCACTTCACGCAAGATGGCTTCCCGCACCACAAGATTGTCGTACTCGCGCACGAAGGTTTTCACCGCCAGGCGGCGAGCCGGCGGCGTGGCGATAATCGACAAGTCACGCATGCCGCTCATTGCCATATTCAGGGTGCGCGGAATTGGCGTTGCGGTCAGCGTCAGAATGTCCACGTCGGCGCGCATCGCTTTAATACGCTCTTTGTGGCGTACGCCGAAGCGGTGCTCTTCATCGACGATCAACAGCCCCAGATCGCGCCATTTCACGTCGGCCTGCAGCAGCTTATGGGTGCCGATCAGAATATCGATTTTCCCTTCGCTTGCCTGTTCCAGAATTTGCGTCTGCTCTTTGGCGCTGCGGAAGCGGGAGAGCATCTCAATGCGCACCGGCCAGTTGGCGAAGCGGTCGCGGAAGTTGTCGTAGTGCTGCTGAGCCAGCAGGGTCGTCGGCACCAGCACCGCCACCTGCTTGTTGTTCTCCACCGCCAGGAATGCGGCGCGCATAGCTACTTCGGTTTTACCGAAGCCCACGTCGCCACACACTAATCTGTCCATCGCCAGCGGGCGACACATGTCGCTCAGCACGGCGTTGATGGCCTGGGCCTGATCCGGGGTAGTTTCAAACGGGAAGCTGTCGCAGAACAGCTGGTACTGCTCGCGATCGTGCTTAAAGGCAAAGCCTTCTTTGGCGGCGCGCATCGCATAGATATCCAGCAGCTCGGCGGCGACATCGCGCACTTTCTCCGCTGCCTTCTGTCGGGCGCGGGACCAGGCATCGCTGCCCAGTTTGTGCAGCGGCGCATTTTCATCGGCACCGCCTGCGTAGCGGCTGATCAGGTGCAGGGACGAAACCGGGACGTAAAGTTTGGCGTCGCCCGCGTAGGTCAGCATCAGGTATTCGGCGGTAATGCCCCCGGCTTCCAGCGTGGTCAGTCCGGCGTAGCGGCCCACGCCGTGTTCCAGGTGAACCACCGGCTGGCCCGCATGCAGCTCGGCCAGGTTGCGGATCAGGGTGTCCGGGTTAATGGTGCGGCGGCTGTCCTGGCGACGGCGGCTGACGCGCTCGCCCAGCAGGTCGCTTTCGCAAATCAGCGCCCGGTTGCGCAGGGTATCTATAAAGCCGTGTTCGCTGGCACCAATCATCAGGTAGCGGCCAGTGCCTTCGGCTTCTTCCAGGCGGTAAATGCGTTTTGGTGCGATTTTGATGCGCCCGAGCAGTTCGCCCAACGCTTCACGGCGGCCTTCACTTTCGACCGAGAAAATCACCGGCCCGGTGAAGGACTCGAGGAACTTCCGCAGACTGTCCAGCGGGGCTTTTTGCTGAGCCTGCACGGCCAGATCCGGCAGCGGCTGGTAACCCAGGTTCACGTTGGCGGCTTTCTTCGCCAGCGAATCCGTTTTGAGCTGTACGCGCGGCCAGGCTTTCAGCTCGCTAAACAACGAGTCGGTTTTCAGCCACAGATCTTCCGGCGGCAGAAGCGGGCGCATAGGATCTACGCCGCGATTCTCAAAGCGCGCATTCGCGTCCAGCCAGAAGCGCTCGGCGCTGGCTTCCAGATCGCCGGTATTCACCAGCAGCGTGTTGGCCGGGAAATAGCTAAACAGCGTCGGCAGAGGTTCGCTGAAGAACAGCGGCTGCCAGTATTCGATCCCGGCAGGCAGCGTGCCTTTGCTCACCTGCTGGTAGATATGTTCGGCGTCACGCTTGACGTCAAACTTGTCGCGCCACTGGCTGCGGAACAGCTCAATGGCGTTCTTGTCGGTCGGGAATTCATGGGCCGGCAGCAGATTGATGGCGTCCACTTCTTCCAGTGTGCGCTGGGAATCCACGTCGAAGACGCGCAGGCTGTCGATTTCATCGTCAAAGAAGTCAATGCGGTACGGCTGGGCGCTGCCCATTGGGTAGAGGTCAAGCAGGGCACCACGGGTGGCGAACTCGCCGTGCTCCATGACCTGATCGACGCTGCGATACCCGGCCTGTTCCAGCTGTGCGCGCAGGTTATCGCGCGACAGGCGCTGGCCTTTTTTCATCACCAGCGCGTGGCCGTGCAGGTAGCTGTGCGGGCAAACGCGCTGCATCAGCGTGTTCACAGGCATGATCAGCACGCCGCGCTGCATGGTCGGCAGTTGATAAAGCGTGGACAGGCGCGAGGAGATGATTTCCTGGTGCGGCGAGAAGCTGTCGTAAGGCAGCGTTTCCCAGTCGGCGAGATTGACCACCAGGTTGTCGGTGAACTGGGTGATTTCATCATGCAGGCGCAGCGCGTTCTGCATATCCGGGGCAATCAGCACCACCGGGCCGCTATGGCGTTCAACGATTTCGGCGACTTCGGTCGCACAGGCCGAACCGGTCAGCTCGCCCAGCAGGCGTTGTTCGGCGGCTTTTACGGGTAAGGAATAGCGATAGTGTTCAGGCATAGATTGCGTCAGGATCTCGTAAGTTGTGCCGTCAGCCTGAGGGCAAACGGTGCGCGAGCCATTGATAAGCAGTTGGATATTATTATCCCCGATCGCTTTGTATAAGCAACCGAATCACCGAAATAGGGACGCTGGGGTAGAAAAGCAACCCGCTCAGGCGGGCTGCTGAAGTATTTACCGGCTGGCGGCGATTTGTGTGGGAGGGGAGAAAAACAGATCGCCGAACAGCGCGACGGAAAGCTTGCGGAAACCGAGGCCAACCAGCGTACAAATGCCCAGGCTAACAAACGGGTAGACCAGCAGAATCGCCAGCACCAGCGTGTCAGAAAACTCACCGCTGTTGATTTTAGCCAGCATCACCAGGCTTATGGCTTCGATCAAAATACGGTGCGTGGTGTAAATGGCAATCGTATTCGAGCCTACCACGTTCAGGAGGCCGTCTTCACGTGCTTCGCGCCAGCCGTTCAGCAAATAGAACCCGCGCAGGATAGCCACAATAGACACCAGAGAAATCACCAGCGGCACGTTTACAAAGTAAAGCGCCAGCGATCCCAGGGCTATGCCTGCGCAGACAAACGGGTGTTGCGAAAAGCGGAAGTCCTTCATCCAGGCCATCAGCAAAGGGCCAAACCACGCGCCGAGGCCGTAATACACCATATTACGCACCACGCTGTTCAGCCCCCACCACGGCAGCGGCACAAAGGCGATAACAACGTTGATGCCCATCAGCGCCAGCAGCACCGGGATGCGGTAGCGGCGCAGGGCTTTAAACATTACGAAGTAAACCAGCAGGGCGTAGAGGTACCACAGGCTGGTGCTGGCCTTCGCCATGCTCAGAGCAAACTGCCCCAGCGAGTCGGCGTAAGCGGCGTTAGATGCCGGATTGCGCTCAAGATCGGGTGCCAGCCACTGGTTAAGGTGCGTCAGCGCGATCCACTGGATCAAGCCCCACAGCAGCAGTACGTAAAAAATGTTCCACAGCCGCTTGTCCACGCTGTCGCGCCATTTCACTTCATGGATGTAGCGGGTGATCAGGTAGCCGGAAATAAAGAAGAACACCGGCATTCGGAAGGGAGCGAGGTAGAGATTAAGGTAAACCCAGAGTTTGGCGACATACAGATTCAGGCCGGGCTCGAGAGATGTGAGGTGAGGGTAGAAAGTAATCACCGAATGGTAGATAACCACCAGGCAAATGCATAATCCTTTGATTTGGTTGATCCAGAGTTGCTTTTTCTTCATGCGATATCCGCGTCGTGACGGGCTCCAGTTGTCATGGGCCTGCTATCCTGGTGTCAAACCGATGCGATCTCGACCTCAATTGTCTGTTTTTGGCGCTGATTTGGTAAATTTAGGAAAAGGTGCAGGCACTTGAGATGTAACGGGAATAATTTAGTCGACGGAATTCATTTGGCCGGGGAGGTGTCGTATACTTCCCGGATCTTTGCTTAGGCAACCCGCAACAAGACGGATTTCATGTATCAACCTGTCGCGTTATTTATAGGCCTGCGCTACATGCGTGGGCGAGCAGCGGACCGCTTCGGTCGCTTTGTCTCCTGGCTGTCGACGATTGGTATCACCCTCGGGGTGATGGCGCTGGTCACGGTTCTTTCGGTGATGAATGGCTTCGAGCGTGAGCTGCAAAACAACATCCTCGGCCTGATGCCGCAGGCGTTAATCACGTCACCTTCCGGCTCTATTAATCCCCAGCAACTTCCCGCCGATTCCCTGAAACTTCAGGGCGTGACGCGTATTGCGCCGCTGACTACCGGTGACGTGGTGCTGCAAAGCGCCCGCAGCGTGGGCGTGGGTGTAATGCTGGGCGTGCAGCCGGACGAGAAAGATCCGCTTTCCCCGTACCTGGTTAACGTCAAGCAAGCCGATTTGGTGGCCGGGCAGTACAACGTCATCCTCGGCGAGCAGCTCGCCGGCTCGCTGGGCGTTAAGCGCGGGGAAACCATTCGCATTATGGTGCCGTCCGCCAGCCAGTTTACGCCGATGGGGCGTTTGCCGAGCCAGCGTCTGTTCACCGTGATTGGTACCTTCGCCGCCAGCAGCGAAGTGGACGGCTACCAGATGCTGGTCAACCAGCAGGACGCCTCGCGCCTGATGCGCTACCCGGCGGGGAATATCACCGGCTGGCGTCTGTGGCTGGCTGAGCCGCTCAAGGTCGATGTGCTGAGCCAACAAACGCTGCCGCAGGGCACCGAATGGAAAGACTGGCGCGAGCGCAAAGGCGAGCTGTTCCAGGCCGTGCGCATGGAGAAAAACATGATGGGGCTGCTGCTGAGCCTGATCGTGGCCGTCGCCGCCTTTAACATTATTACTTCCCTTGGCCTGCTGGTGATGGAAAAGCAGGGCGAGGTGGCGATTCTGCAAACCCAGGGGCTGACCCGCCGCCAGATCATGACGGTGTTTATGGTGCAGGGCGCGGGTGCGGGCGTGATTGGCGCGCTGCTCGGGGCTTTACTCGGGGCGCTGCTTGCCAGCCAGTTGAATAATTTAATGCCGATCATCGGCATCCTGCTTGATGGCGCGGCCCTGCCGGTCGCCATTGAACCGGTACAGGTTGTGGTGATTGCCATTGTGGCGATGGCCATTGCTTTGCTGTCCACGCTTTACCCTTCGTGGCGCGCCGCCGCGACCCAACCCGCTGAGGCTTTACGTTATGAGTAATTCTGTCCTGTTGCAGTGTGACAACCTGTGCAAACGCTATCAGGAAGGCAAGGTGCAAACGGATGTGCTGCACGATGTCAGCTTCAGCATCAACGCGGGTGAACTGATGGCGATTGTCGGCAGCTCTGGCTCCGGCAAAAGTACGTTGCTGCACCTGCTGGGCGGCCTGGACACGCCGACTTCCGGCGACGTGGTGTTCAACGGCCAGGCGATGAGCAAACTCTCCTCGGCGGCGAAGGCGGAGCTGCGTAACCGCGAGCTGGGCTTTATCTACCAGTTCCACCACCTGCTGCCGGACTTCACCGCGCTGGAAAACGTGGCGATGCCGCTGCTTATCGGCAAGAAAAAGCCGGAAGAAGTGCAGAAGCGAGCGCTGGAGATGCTGGCCGCTGTTGGGCTGGATCACCGCAGCAGCCACCGCCCGTCGGAGCTGTCCGGCGGCGAACGTCAGCGCGTGGCCATTGCCCGTGCGCTGGTGAACAACCCGCGCCTGGTGCTGGCGGATGAGCCGACCGGTAACCTGGACGCGCGCAACGCCGACAGTATTTTCGAGCTGCTGGGCGAACTGAACGTGCGCCAGGGCACCGCATTCCTGGTGGTAACCCACGATCTGCAGCTGGCAAAACGCATGTCCCGCCAGCTGGAAATGCGCGATGGCCGCTTAACCAGCGATCTGACCTTGATGGGAGCGCAGTAATGGCTTCCCCGCTTTCTCTATTGATTGGCCTGCGTTTCAGCCGTGGGCGACGCCGCAGCGGCATGGTGTCGCTGATCTCGGTGATCTCCACGCTCGGCATCGCGCTGGGCGTGGCGGTGCTGATCGTCGGCCTGAGCGCGATGAACGGCTTCGAGCGCGAGCTGAAAAACCGCATTCTTGCCGTGGTGCCCCACGGTGACATTGAGCCGGTGAACCAGCCCTTTACCAACTGGCAGCGGGCGCTACCCGAGGTGGAAGGCGTCAAAGGCATCGTGGCCGCCGCGCCGTATATTCGTTTTACCGGGCTGGTGGAAAGCGGGGCGAATCTGCGCGCCGTTGAAGTGAAGGGCGTTGATCCCGTGCAGGAAACGCAACTGAGCGCTCTGCCACAATACGTCCAGAACAATGCCTGGGCGAACTTCAAGGCCGGGCAGCAGCAAATCATCATGGGCAAAGGCGTGGCGGACGCGCTGAAGGTGAAGCAGGGCGACTGGGTGTCGATCATGATCCCCAACAACGACGGCGGAACCAAGCTGATGCAGCCCAAGCGTGTCCGACTGCAAATCGCCGGTATTCTGTCCCTGAGTGGCCAGCTGGATCACAGCCTGGCGATGGTGCCGCTGCAGGATGCGCAGGGTTACCTGGACATGGGCGATAGCGTCACCGGGATAGCCATCAAGGTAAATGACGTGTTTAACGCCCGGCAGCTGGTACGTGACGCGGGGCTGGCAACCAATTCCTACGTGCGTATCAGCAGCTGGATTGATACCTACGGCTATATGTACCGCGACATTCAGATGATCCGCGCCATCATGTATCTGGCGATGGTGCTGGTGATCGGCGTGGCCTGCTTTAACATCGTTTCCACGCTGGTGATGGCGGTGAAAGACAAGAGCAGCGACATCGCGGTGCTGCGCACGCTGGGGGCCAAAGACGGCCTGATTCGCGCTATTTTCGTCTGGTACGGGCTGCTGGCCGGGCTGCTGGGCAGCGTCAGCGGCGTGGTGGTTGGCGTGCTGGCTTCGTGGCAGCTGACCAACATTATCGGCGTGATTGAAAAACTCATCGGGCACCATTTCCTGTCCGGTGATATTTATTTCATTGATTTCTTACCTTCTGAGCTGCACTGGCTGGACGTGGTTTATGTTCTGGTGACAGCGCTGGTCCTTAGCCTTCTGGCTAGCTGGTACCCGGCCCGGCGCGCAAGCAATATCGATCCGGCAAGGGTGCTAAGTGGACAATAAATTCAATTAACTATAATTTGCCCTACATCATTCGAGCTGTGACCCGGCAGAACCCAGGCGCAGCTTGAAGCACAGCGGGCATTGGGAGCAGCGATGTATTACGGATTTGATATCGGCGGCACTAAGATTGCACTCGGCGTTTACGACCAGCAGCGGCGTTTACTTTGGGAAGCCCGGGTTGCTACTCCTCATGACAGTTACGAAAATTTCCTCGACGCGGTGGTCGGGCTGGTGGCGCAGGCCGACGAGAAGTTTAACTGCCGCGGCTCGGTCGGCATTGGCATTCCGGGCATGCCGGAAACCGACGACGGCACGCTGTATGCCGCTAACGTTCCGGCTGCCAGCGGCAAACCGCTTCGTGCAGACCTGAGCGCCATGCTTGAGCGGGACGTGCGCATCGACAACGACGCCAACTGCTTTGCGCTTTCCGAAGCCTGGGACGACGAATTCCTCAACTACCCGGTGGTGATGGGCCTGATCCTCGGCACCGGCGTCGGCGGCGGCATCATCATCAACGGCAAATCTATCACCGGCCGCAGCTACATCACCGGCGAATTCGGCCATACCCGCCTGCCGGTGGACGCGTTGGAAATCCTCGGGCGCGACATTCCGTTTACCCGCTGCGGGTGCGGGAAAAACGGCTGCATCGAAAACTACCTCTCCGGGCGCGGCTTTGCCTGGCTGTGGCAGCACTTCTACCAGGAGCCGCTGGACGCGAAAGAGATCATCTCCCGCTACCGCCAGGGCGACGAACAGGCCATCGAGCACGTGGACCGTTTCCTGGAGCTGCTGGCCGCCTGCCTCGGAAATTTATTGACCTCAATTGACCCGCATCTGGTGGTGATTGGCGGAGGATTGTCTAACTTTAGCGATATCTACGCTCAACTGCCGGAACGCCTGCCGAAGTACCTGCTGCCGGTTGCCGCAGTGCCGCGTATTGAACAGGCTCGCCACGGTGACGCAGGCGGTATGCGTGGCGCGGCATTCCTCCACTACACGGAGTAAGTCATGCTTTCTCGTCGTCAGCACCGGCTGAGCCGGTTTCGGAAGAACAAACGCCTGCTGCGCCAACGTTTGCGTCAGCGCATCTTTTTCAGAGACAGGACAGGGCCGGAAGCGATGGACAGACCAAGAGTTGTTGTACTGACCGGGGCGGGGATCTCCGCCGAATCAGGTATTCGTACCTTCCGGGCTGCCGATGGGCTGTGGGAAGAGCACCGCGTTGAAGACGTGGCGACGCCGGAAGGCTTCGCGCGTGACCCGGCGCTGGTGCAGCGTTTTTATAACGACCGCCGCCGCCAGCTTCAGCAGCCGGAAATCCAGCCCAACGCCGCGCATCTGGCGCTGGCGAAGCTGGAAGAAGCGCTGGGCGACCATTTTGTGCTGGTCACCCAGAATATCGACAACCTCCACGAGCGGGCAGGGAGCAAAAACGTCATCCATATGCACGGCGAACTGCTCAAGGTTCGCTGCGCCAGCAGCGGCCAGGTGCTGGACTGGCAGGACGACATTACCCCGGAAGACCGCTGCCACTGTTGCCAGATTTCCTCGGCGCTGCGCCCGCACGTCGTCTGGTTCGGCGAAATGCCGCTGGGCATGGACGAGATTTACCAGGCGATTGCCACCGCAGATTACTTTATTGCCATCGGGACTTCCGGGCACGTTTATCCGGCGGCGGGCTTTGTGCACGAGGCCCGTTTGCAGGGGGCGCATACCGTGGAGTTGAATCTGGAACCAAGCCAGGTTGGCAGCGAGTTTGAAGAGAAGCATTACGGGCTGGCGAGCCTGGTGGTGCCGGAGTTTGTGGATAAGCTTTTGAAGGGGTTGTAGTCGGCGGTTAACCCTCACCCCGGCCCTCTCCCTGGAAGGGAGAGGGGGAAAACCGAAGGTTTATGCTCGATCAAGTCCCTTTGTTTTTTGGGGAGAGGAGTGAAAACCGAACTCGATCCAATTCCCTCTCCCCTTTGGGGAGAGGGTTAGGGTGAGGGGAAAATATCAACCTCGATCCCGTTTTTGGCGAAGTTAGACCTACCGCCCCGCCTTCAACCGCTGATAATAAGACTCATACAGCGCGCTCGCGTCACCCACATCATTCTGCCACTCGCCAGCCTTAATCACCTCCGCATCCGGGTACAGCGACTTATCTTCCGCCACGTTCTTCGGCAGCAGCTTGCGGGCTTCGAGGTTTGGCGTCGGGTAACCGATGGTTTCCGCCACCTGCTTAGCCACGTCCGGGCGCAGCAGGAAGTTGATCAGTTTCAGCGCACCGTCGACGTTCTTCGCGTTGGCCGGAATCGACAGGTTATCCATCCAGAAAATCCCGCCTTCCTTCGGCCAGACGATCTCCAGTGGCGTCCCGGCCTGGCGAGCCACGTAGGCCGAGCCGTTCCACACCATGCCAAGGTTCACTTCGCCTTCCATATACGGGTTGGCCGGGTTGTCGGAGTTAAACGCCGCCACGTTTGACATCAGCTTTTGCAGCTCGTGGTACGCGGCCTCAATCTCCTTCGGATCGGTCGTGTTGCCGGACAGGCCAAGCTTGCGCAGCGCCATCTGGAACACTTCGCGCGCGTCGTCGGTCAGCAGCAGGCTTTGCTTATACTCCGGCTTCCACAGGTCGGCCCAGCTGGTGACGCTTTTCGGATCGATAGCGTCGCTGTTCACGCCAATTGCCGTAGCGCCCCAGATATACGGGATGGAATAGTCGTTGTTCGGGTCGAACGGCTTGTTCAGCATATCCGGGTCGAGATTTTTAAAGTTGCTGAGCTGGCTCTTGTCGATCTTCTGGATCATCCCTTCTTTGCGCATCTTCGCCACAAAGTAGGTGGACGGCACCACGAGGTCGTACGCGCCGTCTTTGTAGGTCTTGAGCTTGGCGTACATGGTTTCGTTCGACTCGTAGGTCGAATAAATCACCTTGATGCCGGTCTCTTTGGTGAACTGCTCCAGCAGGCCTGGCGGCACGTACTCGGTCCAGTTATAGAAATAAAGCGTCTTGCTGTCGTCGGCATGGGCGGCGCCGAGGCTGAGCGCCAGAGCGCCCGCAGCAAGCAGGTGGCGTGGCCATTTTTTCATTTTAACGTCCCCTGAGGTTGAGTTTTATCGCGAAGAATCAGCTGGCTGGCGATCACCAGCAGCAGTGAAAGTAACAGCAGAATGGTGGCCAGGGCGTTCACCTCCGGCGAAACGCCGACCTTGACCATCGAGTAAATTTTTAGCGGCAGGATCTCGTAGCTTGGCCCTGTAACGAACGAAGACACCACCACATCGTCCATCGACAGGGTAAAGCTTAGCAGCCAGCCAGCGGCCACGGCGGGCATCGCCAGCGGCAGAATAATTTTGCGCAGAATGGTCAGCTCGCTCGCGCCGAGGTCACGCGCCGCTTCCAGCATCTTCACATCGAACCCTTTCAGGCGTGAGTAAACGGTGACCACCACAAACGGCAGGCAGAAGGTGATGTGGGAAAACAGCAGCGACCAGAAGCCGAGCGACACGCCCAGCAGCATAAACAGCACCAGCAGCGAGATAGCCATCACGATGTCCGGGGACATCATCACCACAAACAGCATCCCGCTGACGAACGGCTTGCCGCGAAAGCGATAGCGGTACAGCGCCACGGCGGTAAGCGAGCCGATAAGCGTGGCGGCGCTGGCGGAAAACACCGCCATCGTCAGCGAATGCTTTGCGGCCTGCAGCAGGCTGTCGTTATTCATCAGCAGGCTGTACCAGTTAGTGGTAAAACCCTGCCAGTTAATGCCGAAGCGCGAACTGTTGAACGAATTCACGATCAGAATGACGATCGGGATATACAAAAAAGCGTAAATGGCGGACATAAAGCCGCCGCGAAGCAGGCGTCCGATCATTCCAGTTCCACCTTCTTGTTAAGCAGGCGCGCCGCGCGCCAGTACACCAGCAGCATCAGGCCCATTACCAGCGTCAGCGTAATACTCGTCGCCGCGCCAAACGGCCAGTCGCGAATGTTGAGGAACTGGCTCTTAATCACGTTGCCGATCAGCAGGTTCTTCGCGCCGCCCATCAAATCCGAGACGTAGAACAGGCCCATCGCCGGCAGCATCACCAGCAGACAACCGGCGACAATCCCCGGCATGGTCAGCGGCAGAATAATGCGCACAAAGGTTTGCAGCTTGCTGGCGCCGAGATCCCGTGCCGCCTCAAGCAGCGGCTTGTCCAGCTTCTCAATGCTGGAATAAAGCGGCATCACCATAAACGGCAGCAGGATATACACCAGGCCGATAATCACCGCGCTCGGGGTGAACATGATGCGGATCGGCGTGTCGATAAGCCCCAGCCACAGCAGGAACTCGTTGAGATAGCCCTTGGTGCTGAGGAAAATCTTCAACCCATAAATGCGGATCAGCGAATTGGTCCAGAACGGCACAATCAGCAGGAACAGCAGCAGCGGGCGCACCTTTTCCGGCAGCAGCGCCAGAAACCAGGCGAAAGGGTAGCCGAGCACCAGGCAGGCCAGCGTGGCTATCGCCGCCATATTCAGCGAGTGCAGCAGCACCTGGGCGTAAAGCGGGTCGGCCAGCCGGGTGTAGTTATCCAGCGTGAAGACCATGCTCACGAAGTTGTCATTATCGCGAGTCAGGAAGCTGGTAACGATGATCATCAGGTTGGGCAGGAAGACAAACAGCAGCAGCCAGCCCACCACGGTGGCAATCACCACATTCTGGAATTTACGCGAGCTCTTCATCTGCCAGCACAACCTCCCAGCTTTCTACCCAGGTCACCGCCATTTTTTGATCAAGCGAATGGTCAAAGTCCGGGTCGTCTTCGTTAAAGAACTCGCTGACCATCACCATCTTGCCGTTTTCCAGCTCGACGGTGGACTCCAGCGTCATGCCTTTGTAGTTGCGCTCGCGCACGTAGCCAATCAGCCCGTCCACTTCGCGGGCGTCGTTGATCTCTTCCACGCGCAAATCTTCCGGGCGCAGCAGCACCTTCAGGCTTTGCCCGACGGTCACCGGCTGATTCACGAAGATGTGGCATTCGCGGCCTTCCACGTTCGCCCGCACGCGCTGCTCGTCGATGCGCTCGAGCACCGTCGCATCGAAGATATTGATCTCGCCGATGAAGCTCGCCACAAACAGGTTCTTTGGCTCTTCGTAAATTTCTCGCGGCGTGCCGTCCTGCTCAATCTTGCCGTCGCGCATCACCACGATGCGGTCGGACATGGTGAGGGCTTCTTCCTGATCGTGCGTGACGAACACAAACGTAATGCCGAGCTTGCGCTGCAGGGCTTTCAGCTCGTTCTGCATCTGCTTGCGCAGCTTGTAGTCCAGCGCCGACAGCGATTCGTCGAGCAGCAGCAGCCGGGGTTTATTCACCACCGCACGGGCGATGGCGACGCGCTGCTGCTGGCCGCCGGAAAGCTGGTTCGGCTTGCGCTGGGCGAACTCTTCCAGCTGCACCATTTTCAGCGCTTCGGTCACGCGAGGGGTGATTTCCGCCGCCGGGGTTTTCTGCATCCGCAGGCCAAAGGCGACGTTTTCAAACACCGTCATGTGCGGAAACAGGGCATAGCTCTGGAAAACGGTATTCACGTGGCGATGCTCGGCAGGCACATGGGTGATGTCCTGATTATCGAGCGTGATTTGCCCGGCATCGACGGTTTCTAACCCGGCGATAAGGCGCAGTACGGTGGTTTTGCCGCAGCCGGAAGGGCCGAGCAGCGTCAGGAATTCACCATGATTAATGGTGAGGGAGAAGTCAGAAATTACGGATTTACCATCAAAGCGCTTGGCGACTCCCGCCAGGTTGACCAGCATGGAGTGCGAACGAGGCTGTTTTTTCAATTTTTTACGCTGTCCCATAAATGACGTATCCGGAGCGAAGGATACGGGGTTTGTGATTAACCACCTTGGGTTTTGGCACGTTGAGTAAGGGCTGGCATTCTACGGCAAAGCGGCGGGATCGCCAATCCCGATGGCCACAAAGCCTGGCCGTTATCGTCTACGGTTAAAGGTACGTTTTACCCTGACTTTGTTACGTTCTGCGAAAACTATTTTTTTCCGTAACCGACTAAAAGTGACCTGACGCAATATTTGCCCGATGCGGCTTATTGATAATTGATGTCACTAAAAACGAGGGTGGCTAAATGGATAAATTACTTGAGCGCTTTTTGCAGTATGTCTCTCTGGATACACAATCCAAGCCCGGCGTTAAGCAGGTGCCGAGCACCGAAGGGCAATGGAAGCTCCTGCGCCTGTTAAAAGAGCAGCTGGAGCAGTTGGGGCTGGTGGACGTCACGCTCAGCGACCACGGCACGGTGATGGGCACGCTGCTGTCGAACGTCGGGCACGCTGTCCCGGCCATTGGTTTTATCTCCCACGTTGACACCACGCCGGACTTCACCGGCAAAAACGTGAACCCGCAGATCGTCGAGAATTACCGCGGCGGCGACATCGCGCTCGGCATCGGCGATGAGATCCTTTCCCCGGTGATGTTCCCAGTGCTGCATCAGTTAATGGGCCAGACGCTGATCACCACCGACGGCAAAACCCTGCTGGGCGCGGACGACAAAGCGGGCGTGGCGGAAATCATGACCGCGCTGGCGGTATTAAAAGGCAAAAACGTGCCGCACGGCGACATCCGCGTGGCCTTTACCCCGGACGAGGAAGTTGGAAAGGGCGCGCATTTCTTCGACGTCGAAGCCTTTAACGCCGAATGGGCCTACACCGTGGACGGCGGCGGCGTGGGCGAGCTGGAAAGCGAGAACTTCAACGCTGCCTCCGTGACCATCAAAATCATCGGCAACAACGTGCACCCCGGCACCGCCAAAGGCGTGATGGTGAACGCCCTGTCGCTGGCGGCGCGCATCCACGCCGAAGTCCCGGCGGACGAAAGCCCGGAATGCACCGAAGGCTACGAAGGCTTCTACCACCTGAACACCATGAAAGGCTCCGTCGACCGCGCCGAGATGCACTACATCATCCGCGACTTCGACCGCGAGCAGTTCGAAGCCCGCAAGCGCAAAATGATGGAGATCGCCAAGAAAGTCGGCAAAGGCCTGCACCCGGACTGCTATATCGAGCTGGTCATAGAGGACAGCTATTACAACATGCGCGAGAAGGTGGCCGAGCATCCTTATATTGTCGAGGTGGCCCAGCAGGCGATGCGCGACTGCGACATCGAGCCGATCATGAAGCCGATCCGCGGCGGCACTGACGGCGCCCAGCTTTCCTTCAAAGGCCTGCCGTGCCCGAACCTGTTCACCGGCGGCTATAACTACCACGGCAAGCACGAGTTCGTAACTCTGGAGGGGATGGAGAAAGCGGTGGCGGTAATTGTGCGGATTGCTGAGCTGACGGCGAAGGCGGGGTGAGCTGATTTAAAAACTACTAATATTGGGAGGGGCTTTTAGCCCCTTTTTATCGTTTTTCAGTTTCAGAATTCCTCAGGTAATTTTAATATCATTATCTGGAAAATAATTTAAGGAATGATTACTTTATTACTTTAATGTATAAGGGGTTTATTCGTGGATAAAAGATATCAAGTATTTGTAAGCTCTACCTTTACAGATTTACAAGAAGAACGTAGCAATGTAATACAAGCTCTTATGGAAATGGACTGTATCCCTGCTGGGATGGCGCTTTTTCCTTCGATTGATGTAGAACAATGGACTTTTATCCAAAAAGTAATCGACGATAGTGATTATTACCTTCTTATTATTGGTGGTAGATACGGAACTCTTGCCGAAGATGGTTTGAGCTATACTGAAAAAGAGTTTGATTATGCTATATCTAAAGGACTCAAAGTTGTAGTTCTTGTCCATGAAGATCCCGATGCTTTACCTCTTGCAAAATCGGAAAAAGAACCGGCATTACGTGAAAAACTTCAACAATTCATCGAAAAAGCTTCATCCGGAAGACTCAGAAAAACATGGGTTTCGGCCAAAGATCTCCCTGGAATTGTTGCATTAAGTTTAAATAAAACTATCAAATCTTATCCTGCAATAGGATGGGTTCGTGCTGACAAAGCTAGTAACGAAAGAACTTTGTATGAATTAAATGAATTGAGAAAAAAGAATGAAGAACTCCTAGAAAAAGTTGAAGAATTAAATAATCTCTCTAATGTTATGAGTTTAGATAACTTGGCATTTTTTGATGATATTTATGAGTTGCCTTATGAAATAAGTTCTTTTAATTGGGCAGATTCAAGTGTAGTTAAAGAGAAAAAAATAATGGATATAAAATGGATGTATTTATTTTCTATAATCAGTCCGTTTTTAATAGAAGAGTCAACGGATCATAATGTTCATGAAATAATTAAAAAACATATTGAAAGATATTTGCCTCATTCATATACTCATACCACAATAGATGCGCAGGATATAAAAACAATTTACATTCAATTTAAAGCATTAGGACTGCTGGAATATAATGATGTAAGTTGGAAATTAACATCTAAAGGGAGTAAGTTAATGATGCAGCTTAGAACTATTAAAAATAATGAATGAATTTTTTATTTTACTTCTAATCTAGTGGGTGTTAAATAGTATACGCTGACCGCTGCAAATGGTCAGCTATCATTTGGAATAATATTTTTGGTGTAATTGTTATCTATTATTGTGAGTGTAATTAAATTTGCATGATTGGTGATTTTAAAGTTTTGCAATGTCATGTGTTTTTAGAATTATCATAAATTAATTAATGATGTGGGTTAAATACATCCTATTAGCACGTGATTTAATTATTGAGAGAGTGTTTTTATATGTTATGCTGAGGTTGTTAGTTATTAAAGTAAGTTTTTTATTTTTCTAGTGCTTAAGGGGTAATTAACAGCTGTAAACTGACCGTATAATAAGAATGTGAATAATAGGGATTAAACCGAACTTTTCTAAGGTTTCACTTCTTGTTAAAAAGGATTTCTATATCCTTATTATTATATGAAGTTTTTCATTTGCCCTTGACTAACCCCAATCCGCATAACATCATGTGGAAACAACGATTTTATCACCACCTCTTCATTGAAAATGAATAGTTTAGGAGATAGCGCCATCACATCGTAGATATTGCTAATCACCAAATTTAGACGGGTTTTGAAAACGGGAATGTCCGCATCATCTGTGATGGCAAAAACAGCCATGTCCTTCAATGCCATATCTCTCAGCAGCGTATCCGTGATGTCATAATCAATAAAATCCATTTTGGACCACTCGATGTCTCCGTTTTGCCATGGATATTGATGAAAAATACCCATGGCTTGATTCAGCTGCTCGCCTTCAACAATAGTGAAATCGTCTTTAAGTGCAGTCCTACATTCTTCAAATAACGTCATACTCTTCCCATGGCAGATTATGTAGCTTAATGTTAATGCTCATTTTAGCAATTTTCTGGTATAAATATAGCCATTGAACCGCTCTTATGATTGAAAGTTTACCTTAGATCAGGAAAGTATATTCCATGATGCATGAACTTTGGACAAATGAAGAAGGGCTTGATTTGTTTTGCCTTGCCGGTCAGCAAGGCGATTCAACTCGCGGATTGCTCGAACCTGGATCCAGATTGGTTTGGTCCTGCGAGGCTGGCTCCCACTTTGAAGCCATGACGCAGTACTATCATTATCGTGGTTGGGGAGAATATACAACGGATTTTCCGGAGCAGGATAAACAAACATACAGGGAATTGGGGTGGGAATAATATTTGTTGGACAATAATTAGATAAAGTTTCCATATAACAAATAGAGAGAGTTAAATAGAGCTCTAAAAGAGTAATTGAAGTGAGAATTATTTCCCAATGCAACCCAAGTTTCCAAGTATCACATTTCCGCGATCCCCCTCGAATTTTTTAGGTTTCCAATAATTTTAAACCAAACCACTGTTGACTTATCCAGTACAAAAAACAGAGGATAATACCCAAGAAGCAATCAAAGGTAACCGAAGAAAGAATTCGCCCCCGAAAGGTGCGCCAACACCAGACGAGGGCTAACCACAACGTAACTTATAGGGAGTCACATCATGGCTAACGCCGATAGTAACACATTCACGCACGCGGAAATGACGAAGGATCAAACGATTATTGCTATGGACATCGCAGCGTTATTAAAAATGCCGCTGGGCGCAAAGGACGATTTATTTCATGTGCTGCATATTTGCAGCTGTTGGATGGATGAATTAGTCGAAAGACATAGCCACGCTGAATATATTGCGCTGGTGGGGCGTTTGCAGGCGGGGTTTAACGTGCTGAGGGTGGTCTTAACGCATCAACTGCCGCCGCACCTCATTGAGCTGTTAACGGTGGAAGAGGGGCAAGAGGCGGCGCCCTGCACCGTGTCGGAGGCCGATTCGGATGTACTCTGCGAATATTGCTGCGCCGTAACCCAGGTGCTGTTGGGCCAGCAGCTTGGGCAGGCTCAACAGGTGCAGATGACAGATCTTCTCAGCCAACTGTTCAGCCTGCTGGAAGAGAATTTAACCGCGCCGCGCTTCGTGCGCACGAAGAAAGGGCTGGCGTGGATGAGCGGAGAACTGGTGCAGGGTCTGCACTAAATAAACGGCGTCCCGCCTTCGCTGTGACAAAGCACGGCGAAGGCGGGTTGAGCACCGGAGAGTCAGGTAAGTAGCCCGAAAACCCGCCTCAACCTAAGACGAAAACTCATCGTCATCGTCCAAAGCTTTCGCCCGCTGCTTCATAAAAACAACTTCCTGCGGGCTGGACAGGTTCACCTCATTTTTGCGCAGCAGCTTGAGGATATTAAACAGCAGTTCGCTTTTGCTGGAGCCGACCATCCGCGGGCTGGCGACGTAGCCGGTCACGCTCAGGATAATGCCCTCCGGCCCCAACTGGCTGAAGCGCACATACGGCGCAGGCGTCGGCAGGATCACCTCATAATCCTGGTAGGCGCTGAGCAGTAAATCGCGCACCAGCTCCGGGTCAATATTGGTCGGGAAGGTCAGGGCGATGGTGACCACCCCTTGCGCGTTGCCCATCGTGGCGTTGCGCACGTTCTGGGAAATCAGCTGCGAGTTGGGGACGATCATCGTCGAGCGGTCGCTGAGCTGGATCTCCGTGGCGCGCACGTTGATCCGCCGCACGTCGCCCTCGATGCCGCCGATGCCGATCATATCGCCGACCTTGACCGGGCGTTCGGTGAGCAGGATCAGGCCGGAGATAAAGTTCTTCACAATCTCCTGCAGGCCAAAGCCAATCCCCACCGACAGGGCGCTGACAATCCAGGCCAGGTTGTTCCACTGAATGCCCAGGGCGGCCAGGGTGATGAGGATCAGCAGCACGTAGCCGACGTTGGTAAACAGCGTAATCAGCGACGCGCGAATGCCGATATCGGTAATGGTTTTGGGCAGCAGCTCCTGGCTGAGCCAGCGCTGGGTTACACGCAGAATGTACAGGCCAATCACCAGGCAAAGCACGGCGTTCAGCAAGTTGCCGGGCACGATGTGCAGTTGCTTCAGCCCGTCGCCGCTTAAAATCGCCACCAGCTTGCTGATCAACAGGCTTGGCGTGGTGGTGCCGAAGGTGCCGTTAAACAGCGCGATGATGGTCATGAGTATCAGCGCGCATTTGGTGAAGGCGGTAAACACCACCGCCAGCTGTTCAAGGTGCCGATCTTTAAACCGCAGCGACTTTTTCATCGCCTGGCCGGTGGTGGTGTGTGGTGAAAACACAGCGGCGAAAAAGTCGGTGGCGAAGGTCACCAGATAATAAAACGCCACCAGCACCATGCCGAACCAGATGACCTGGTAAGTCAGGTAGCGGGCGAAGGCGATGTAACCCACCAACAGCGAAGCCAGAATCGCCAGCGAGGCGAGCATGACCAGCAGGCAGACCAGGGCGTCGAGCCGGGAGCGCTTCTCGGCAGAGTCGCCGTTTCTTTCCAGCAGACGGTGGGCGTGTTGTACGCGCAGCATCATGGCCAGCAGCACGCTGGCCATAACGGCAGAAATCAGCCCGTTGGCGCGGATCGTGGTGCCGAGGCTGGCACCAATCGTATTATTAATCAGGTCGAGGCAGCCAATGAGCAGGCCGAGAATTGCCAGCAGCGGCGGGAAGTAACGCACGCTTTCGGCCACGCTATCGTCGAGCTGCACCAGCCGCCATGAAGGGCGGTTCAGGGACAGGAACGCGCGGCCTGCGCCATAGATCAATGAGCAGAACACGGCCAGCTGGACGAAGCCGTCGACAAAATCGCTCACCTGGGGAGAGAACTCTGCCACCCGTAAAAAGGCACTTTTTACAATCGAAAGTGCCAGCACAATGGTAAACATGGTCACTAACGTGCTGGCCAGCGTGTTGAAGCTGCGGCGCAGGCGGCCATCCGGCAACCAGGTGATGTTGATCCAGACCAGCAGCCGCTCAATCAGAAAGCAGCCGGAAAACGCAATCGCGGCCGCGGCCACGAACAGCCAGAAGGTGCCCCAGAACCACTCTGGTTCCCAGGCTGCCTGCCAGGTTTCCAGCAGCTGATTGCCAAAGGCATTGAAGCGCTGGATATCCACCGCCTGAGTATCGGCTTCCTGGAGCCAGAAGGTGGCGCTCAACATGCTCCCGCTGTTTGACGCCAGCTGGGATTTAAAATAGGTGCGGCGGAGATCGTTAATCTGGATGCCCAGCGCGCGAATGTTGGTTTGCAGGCTTTGCGAGGTGCTGATGGCCTCATCAATCTGCTTTTTGTCGCTGTTCAGCGCGTTGCGCTGCTGAGACACGCTGGCGGTTTCATTCCCTGCGCCAGACTCCGGGGCCGGCCCCAGCACCTGTAGCTGAGCCTGCACTTTGTCGTGCATCGGCTGCAACAGCGCGGCCAGGCTATCCACCTCCACGCCCAGCTTTTGTGTGGTGTCGAACAGCTTGATCAGCCGGCTGTCAGTGTTGGTCTGCGAAACCTGCTGCTTAATGTTGTCTATCTGCGTTTTGTATTGTTTCAGCTGCCCGGCAATTTCTTTCAGGCTAGGCTCCTGGTCTTCGGTCGGGGCCGCCAGGCTGCTTTGGGCCGTCAGAAACAGGCCGACAAATAACAGGCAGGAGAGGAGGAAAGTATGCAGAGATTTGCTCATGGGATTACGCTCAATGTCCCTATTAACGTTTCCCAAGTATGGGCAGACGGCGATCGGATTGCCATTTTTTATCACCGGCAGGCCAGAGGGGTTACTTATCCTGCTAGTCTGAAAGATCTGCTCGCCAGGTTCTGGTCATACTCTTGTCAGATTCGGCTGTTTTAATCGTCGCAACGGAAAAAAGGGACATAAAATGATGAAAAAACATGTGTTGTTGACGATGCTACTGGCGGCAATGAGTGCTTCAGCCCTGGCTAAATCCACCTTAACGCTTTACACCAGCCAGCCCAATGAAGATGCGCAGACCACTGTCAGCGCCTTTGAAAAAGCTAACCCGGACATCGAAGTGAAATGGATCCGCGACGGCACCAGCAAGCTGACCGCCCGTTTACAGGCGGAAATGGCCGCCGGGGGCGCCGCTCCGGACGTGCTGCTGATTGCCGACAGCGTGACCATGGAATCCCTCAAGCAGCAAAACCTGCTGGCGGCCTACAAATCGCCGGAAGCGGCGCGCTTCGATGCCCAGCTGTATGACAAAGACGGCTATTACTACGGCACCAAACTGATTACCACCGGCATCGCGTACCACAGCAAAGCCCCGGTCAAGCCCACTTCCTGGCTCGATTTACTCAAACCTGAGCTGAAGAACATGACCACGCTGCCAAGCCCGCTTTACTCCGGCGCGGCGCAGATCCACCAGGCCGCGATCATGGGCGCCCCGACGCTGGGCTGGGATTACTACGAAAAACTGAAGGCCAACGGGGCGATGCCACAGAGCGGCAACGGCGCGGTGATGAACGCCATTGCCTCCGGCAGCAAAGCCTACGGCATGCTGGTTGATTACATGGCGATCCGTGAGAAAGCCAAAGGCGCGCCGATTGAGTTTGCCTTCCCGACCGAGGGCGTGAGCATTGTCACCGAGCCGGTGGCAATGATGAAGGGCGCTAAAAATCCCGAAGCGGCGAAAGCATTTATCGACTTTGTGCTCTCCAAAGCGGGGCAGGAGCTGGTGCTGAAACAGGGCTACCTGCCTGCCGATGCCAGCCTGCCGGTTCCGCAGGGCTTCCCGCCGCGCGACAGCATCAAAATCATGCCGTTTGATGCCGCCAAAGCGCTGGCGGACACCGCCGCGAACAAAAAGCGGTTTGCAGACCTGTTCGGTAGCCGCTGATTGATGATCAGCCCGGCATTGTCTCGTCCCGACGACGGCAGCCTGATGAAAGGGCTGCTGCGCCTGCTTATCGTCGTCATTGCACTCTTAAGCCTGCTCCCCAGCCTGCAGCTGCTGATCTCTGCGTTGGTGGACTGGCGGCTCGGCGGACAGAGCAGCCTGGGCCGCGTGCTCAGCAACCCAAACACCTGGGTCGCACTATGGAATAGTGTGTATACCAGCGGCCTGGGGGCGCTGCTTTCCCTCCTGCTGGGCAGCCTGTTTGCCTTTTGCCTCGGCCTGATGAACATCCGGGGCCGTCAGGCCTGGGCGTTTCTCTTTATGCTGCCGATGATGATCCCGCCGCAGGTCACGGCCCTGAGCTGGCTGCAGCTGTTCGGCCCCGGCAGCGTGCTGCTCAACAGCCTCGGCCTGGCGCCGGGGTTTGGCAGCCCCAATCCGCTTTATTCGGCGGAGGGGATCGCCTTCCTGCTCGGCATCCAGCACGCGCCGCTGGTGTTCCTGACCCTGCGCACGCAGCTGCAAAGTTTGCCGCAGGAGCAAATTGAGGCGGCGAGGCTGAACGGCGCTTCTCTCTGGCGAGTTTTCATCGATATTATTCTGCCGCTGTGCCGACCCGCGCTGTGGGCCGGGGCGGCGCTGGCCTTTGTGTCCTCCCTCGGCAACTTCGGCATCCCGGCGATGCTCGGTATCCCCATCTCCTATTTCGTGCTGCCCGTTTACATCTACCAGACGCTCTCCAGCTTTGGCCCGTCGATGCTGAACGAGGTGGCTTCGCTCTCGGTGCTGATGGGCGTGCTGGCCGTCGCCATTGTGACGCTGCAGGGCATCATGCAGCGACGATACGCTTTGCCGCTGATAGGCATGGCCGGGCGGACGGCAAGTATTGCGACAGGGAAAGGGCGGCTGGCGGTGGAGATCCTGCTCGCGCTCGTGCTGGGCGGGATGCTGGTGGCCCCGTTGCTGGCGCTGATCGCCACCTCGCTGGTGCCAACCCTGGGCGTGCCACTCAACGGCGACACGCTGACGTTTGCCGCCTGGACTGGCATTTTTGATGAGCAAAGCGCCACCTGGCGGGCGCTGACTAATAGCTTGCTGCTCTCCGTCAGTGCCGCCGCGCTGTTGATGGCGCTGAGCCTGCCGCTGGCCTGGCTGCTGGTGCGTCGCCCCAGCCGGCCTTTGCGCTGGCTGCACAGCCTGATCGACATTCCCTACACGCTGCCCGGCGTAGTGCTGGCCATCGCCTGCATTCTGTTGTTTGCGCGCCCGCTGCCGCTTCTGAACGTCAGCCTCAGCGGCACGCTGACGATTATCTTCTTCGCCTACCTGACCCGCTTTCTTACCGTCTGCCTGAAGCCGGTTCACACCAGCATGCTGCAGCTGGATCCGGCGATGGAAGAGGCCGCGAGCCTGGCGGGCGCGGATGCGTCCCAACGGTTACGCCATATCGTGCTGCCGCTGCTGGCTCCGGCGGCCTTTGCCGGTGCGCTGCTGGTATTTCTCACGGCGGTGAACGAGCTGACTGTCTCCGCGTTGCTCTGGAGCGCCGGGAAAGAAACCCTCGGCGTGGTGGTTTTTAACCTCGACGAAAGCGGTGACAAGGTGATGGCCTCGGCGATTTCCGTGCTGGTGGTGGGGCTGGTCGCCGTGGTGATGCTGTTGCTCGGCGCGCTGGGCCGTTATTTACCGAAAGGAGTTATTCCATGGCAGAGCTAAGGCTGGACAAGCTCAGCAAATTCTTTGGCGAGCAGGCCGTGGTGAAGGATCTCAGCCTGACGATCCCGTCCGGGGCGTTTACCGCCCTGCTGGGGCCGAGCGGCTGCGGCAAAACCACCACGCTGCGGATTGTGGCCGGGCTGGAGTCGTTGAGCGGCGGTCGCCTGTGGCTGGGTGATAAGCTGCTGGCCGACAGCGGCACTCACGTTCCGCCGGAACAGCGTGACATGGGCATGGTGTTTCAGTCCTACGCCCTGTGGCCGCACATGACCGTCGGCGAAAACGTCGGCTACCCGCTGAAGCTGCGGCAGGTTAACGGCGCGGCGCGGCAGAAACGGGTGATGGAGGCGCTGGAGATCGTGGAGCTTGGGGCCTATTTCGGGCGCTCGCCCCAGGAGCTCAGCGGCGGGCAGCGGCAGCGGGTGGCGCTGGCACGTTGCCTGGTCTCGGAGCCGCGCGTGGTTCTGCTTGATGAGCCGCTGGCGAACCTCGACCGCCATCTTCGCGCCACCATGGAACAGACTTTCCGCGAGTTTCACCGCCGCACTGGGGCGACGTTTGTCTACGTCACGCACGACCAGGCAGAGGCGATGGCGCTCGCCAGCCATATCGCGGTGATGCACCAGGGCGAGCTGATGCAGTGGGGCACGCCGCAGCAGCTTTATCAGCAGCCGCAGAATAGCTGGGTAGCCGGGTTTATCGGCCAGGGCAGTGTGCTGTCCCTCGCCGTATCGCCAGGCATACAAAGTCTGGATCTCGCGGCATTGCATGGCGGCCTGGATCAACCGGGGCGCGATAAAACCGTGCCGGTGCTGGTTCGCCCGGAGCATGTACAGATTGCAGGCAGCGGGCCAGTGGCCAGCGTTGAAAGCTGTATTTATCAGGGGGAACGCTATCTGCTGGAGCTGCGTTTGCAGGACGGACAGGCGCTGAGCGCGTTTCATTCTGCGCCGCTGGCGGTGCGGCAAAGCGTGAATGTGCAGCTGTTACAGGGCTGGCGGCTGGATGCGGCGTGAGTGAGTCACACTGTTGGCAGGAATATCCCGCCTTCGCCGCGATAAAACGGCGAAGGCGGGGCAGGGATTTAGTCTTCGAAGAACCAGTAGCCGCTGTTCACCAGCGCGGCTAAGGTGGCGAGGAAGGAAGGATCTTCCAGCGCATCACCAAACTTCTCCGCGTCCAGCTTGATGTGGCTGGCCAGCGCTTCCACCGCCGGGCGGTGCGGGCTGTCGAGCTTCTCGCCGTTCACATACACCTCTCCGGCCACGCGCAGCACGCGCAGGCCGCCCAGGCGCACCAGCTTGTCGCCCTGCTGCAGCGCGTCGTAGATCTCATCCGGCTGATAAGGTGGCTCCGGCGGCGCAACGTCCAGCTCGTGGCGGGACTGGGTAATAAACTCGCCAAACCAGCTGTGGAAGGTCTCCGGCTGGTTAACGATGTCCAGCATCATCTCGCGCAGCTTGTCGATTTCCTGCGGCAGAATATCCGCCGGGTGCTGGCGCTCGGGCACGTCCGGATCGGTATAGCGTAACCCGCCCAGCTCGCGCTGCAGCACGTAGTCGGCAAAGCCGCTGATCAGCTCGCGGCCGCTTGGGGCGCGGAAGCCGACGGAATAGTTCAGCGCGTTTTCCAGCGAGTAGCCTTCGTGCGGGAAGCCTGGCGGAATATACAGAATGTCGCCCGGCTCCATCTCTTCGTCGATGATGGCGTCGAACGGCTCAACCTGGAGCAGGTCCGGGTGCGGGCAGTGCTGTTTCATGGCGACTTTTTCGCCCACGCGCCAGCGGCGGCGGCCCACGCCCTGAATAATAAACACGTCGTACTGGTCCAGGTGCGGGCCTACGCCGCCACCTGGCACAGAGAAGGAGATCATCAGGTCGTCAATGCGCCAGTCGGGCAGGGCGCGGAAGGGGCGCATCAGGGCGCTGGAAGGTTCATGCCAGTTGTTCACGGCCTGCACCAGCAGCGACCAGTTGTTTTCGCCGAGGTGATCGTAGCTCTGGAACGGGCCGTGGCTGACCTGCCATTTGCCGCCCTGGTGGCTCACGAGGCGGCTGTCCACCTCGCTTTCCATGGCAAGTCCAGCCAGCTCATCCGGTGAAATAGGGTCGATGAAGTTTTTAAAGCCGCGCTTCAGCACCACAGGGCGTTTTTGCCAGTAGCGTGCAATAAAGTCGGGCCAGTTTAAATCCAGGTGATAATCCATATTATTGTCTTCCTGCAGATGGAGGAGCCTGACACGGATTATAACGGATGGCGAGCCGGGTTACGGGACTATTTCACCCTTCATTCTGTTCCGGCTGCTGGCGGGCAAAAATCACCTCCATGCGCGCGCCACCCAGAATACTGGCACTGGTTTGGATCTCGCCGTTGTACTGCTCGACAATTTCGCGGGCAACCGACAACCCGACGCCCTGGCCCGGGCGCAGCGTATCGGCTCGCTGGCCACGATCGAAGACCATCGCTCGTTTGCTCTCCGGAATACCGGGGCCATCGTCTTCCACAATCAGGTGCAGCGCGTCGTCGGTCTGACGGGCGGTCACTTCCACAAACTCGAGGCAGTATTTACAGGCGTTATCCAGCAGGTTGCCCATTACTTCCATGAAGTCATTTTGCTCGCCGATAAAGGTGATTTCCGGCGAAACGTCCAGCGTGATGTTCACCCCTTTGCGCTGGTAAACCTTGTTCAGCGCTGAACAGAGGTTGTCCAGCAGCGGTGCAACGGAATGCAGCTCACGGCTGAGCAGGGCGCTGTTGCCGCGCATGCTGGCGCGATGCAGGTAGTAGCCAATCTGCTGCGAGATGCGGCTGATCTGCTCCAGCATCACCGGTTCGGCCTGCTCGACGTTCATCTTGTCGGTGCGCAGCGACCGCAGGGTCGACTGCAGCACGGCGAGCGGGGTTTTCAGGCTGTGGGTTAAGTCCGTCAGCGTGGTGCGGTATTTGTCGTGCCGATCGCGCTCGGTGCGCAGCAACTGGTTAAGGTTACGCACCAGGCTTGTCAGCTCTCGGGTTGTTTCCGGGTTCAGGCTGTCGCGGTCGTGTTTTTCCAGCTCGCGCACTTCCTGCGCCAGTTCCTGAATCGGGCGCAGGCTCCACCAGGCGGCCAGCCACAACAGCGGTACCACCAGCAGCAGGTTGGCCAGCAGGACGTAAATAAACCAGCTCCACACCATGTACGAGCGCTTCAGCTCGATAGGAATGGTGTCCACCACGACCACGGTCAGCGCCGGCATGCGCGCCGTCGCCGGGTAGAGGTTGACCGCCACCGAGTGGGTCATCTCGTAGCCGTCGTCGCTCTCGTCATCGTGCATGTCTTTCAACTGGGCGAGGCGGTCTTTGTCGTTGTCCAGCAGGGCGCTACTCGTCGCGTAGTCGGCCTCCAGCTCGTGGAAGCCGTTGCCGGTCAGCCACTCTTTCTGGATCTGCTGCACTACATCCGGGACGTTGCGCTGCATCCACAGCAGTTTGCCGTGCTCGTCGTAAATCAGCGCCATGGTTGGGCTTTGGATGCTGATGTTGTCGGGCAAGTCCACCTGCAGCTTGCCGTCCTTCCAGCTGGAGAGCGTATAGAACAGGTTACTTTCCCCGCGCAGCAGGCGGAAGGTGGTTTTATCGAAGCTGACGCTGTAGCCAACCAGCGCCACCAGGCCGTAAGCCAGGGAAAGCACCATCACAACCGCGGCGGTAGCCAGTAAGAAACGAACCCGCAGCGAAAGCGGCAGGATATGGCGAAAAATATTCAGCATTTAGTGGAGATCGAACCTGTAGCCCTGCCCGCGCACGGTGGTGATCACTTCCTGCGGGTATTCAGCCTGAATTTTTTTACGTAAACGGCCCATCAGCACGTCAATAGTGTGGCTTTCGCGCAGCTCGGCGTCCGGGTAGAGCTGCAGCATCAGCGAATCTTTGCTCACCACCTTCCCGGCGTTGCGGATGATGGTTTCCATGATGGTGTATTCAAACGCGGTGAGCTTGATCAGGTTGTCGTTGATCGACAGCTCACGGCGGGACAAATCGACCTGGAACGGCGGCAGGGAAATTACCTGCGAAGCCAGGCCGCTGTTACGGCGCATCAGCGCCTGCATACGGGCGACCACTTCTTCCAGATGGAAAGGTTTGGTGACGTAGTCATCGGCCCCGGCGCCCAGAACTTCAACTTTGTCCTGCCAGCCTTCACGGGCGGTTAATACCATGATGGGAATGGTCACATCGTGGCTGCGCCAGCGGCGGATCAGGCTCATGCCGTCTTCGTCCGGCAGGCCTAAGTCAACAATTGCGATGTCCGGGGTATGTTCATTCAGGAAATAGTCTGCCTCTTTGGCATCCTCGGCCGCATCCACCTGGTGGCCTGCTTCACGCAGCTGTACCTTAAGGTGATGACGCAGCAGGGCATTATCTTCCACGACCAGTACGCGCATTGTATTTCCTCAATCCATTCATAGTATTGATAGTTTAGCGCTAATTATTAATGACAGGAAATAAACCTCGTATAAACAATGCCCTTATGGAGATTAACGCTGAGTCAACAACCCTGTTCGACTGGGGACCCTCACCCTAACCCTCTCCCAGAGGGAGAGGGGATAAAAAATATACCTTGTCACTTGTTTCCTCCCTCGCCCCTTTGGGGAGAGGGGATGACAAAGGTGCTTTGTCACTTGTTTGCCCTTTGCCTCTTTGGAGAGGGGGAGATGACGAAGGTACTTTGTCACTTGTTTTCCCCCTCGCCCCTCTGGGGAGAGGGCCGGGGTGAGGGGCAAACAGCAAGCAAAAAAAAGCCCTCCGAAGAGGGCCTTTTTCATTACTTCAGCTCGTCAACCATGGTAATGGCGCGGCCAATATAGTTGGCAGGCGTCATGGCTTTCAGGCGGTTTTTTTCTTCTTCCGGCAGCTCGAGGCTGTCGATGAACTGCTTCATGCCTTCGGCATCTACGCGCTTGCCGCGGGTCAGCTCTTTCAGCTTCTCATACGGCTTTTCGATGCCGTAGCGGCGCATCACGGTCTGAATCGGCTCGGCCAGCACTTCCCAGTTGTGATCCAGCTCGTCCAGCAGGCGGTCGCGGTTCACTTCCAGCTTGCTCACGCCCTTCAGCGTGGACTGATAGGCGATCAGCGCATAGCCGATACCCACGCCCAGGTTACGCAGCACGGTGGAGTCGGTCAGGTCACGCTGCCAGCGGGAAACAGGCAGTTTGCTTGCCAGGTGCTGCAGCACGGCGTTGGACAGGCCGAGGTTGCCTTCGGAGTTTTCGAAGTCAATCGGGTTCACCTTGTGCGGCATGGTGGAGGAGCCAATTTCACCGGCAATAGTCTTCTGCTTGAAGTGGTTCAGGGCGATGTAGCCCCACACGTCGCGGTCGAAGTCGATCAGGATGGTGTTGAAGCGCGCGATGCAGTCAAACAGTTCGGCGATGTAGTCGTGTGGTTCGATCTGGGTGGTGTACGGGTTCCACTGAATGCCCAGAGACGTCACGAACTCTTCGCTGAACTGGTGCCAGTCCACTTCCGGGTAAGCGGCGATGTGGGCGTTGTAGTTGCCGACCGCGCCGTTGATTTTACCGAGGATTTCAACGTTGCCAAGCTGACGGAACTGGCGCTCCATGCGGTAAGCGACGTTTGCCATCTCTTTCCCCATGGTGGACGGGGTTGCCGGCTGGCCGTGGGTACGGGACAGCAGCGGGATATCACGGTACTGCACCGCCAGGTCTTTCACCGCGTCGATGATTTTACGCCAGTACGGCAGCACCACGTCTTTACGCGCGGTGTCGAGCATCAGCGCGTGGGACAGGTTGTTGATGTCTTCGGAAGTACAGGCGAAGTGAATAAATTCGGACACCGCGTGCAGGGCAGGGATCGCTTCCACTTTCTCCTTCAGGAAGTATTCCACTGCTTTCACGTCGTGGTTGGTGGTGCGCTCGATGGTTTTGATGCGCGCGGCGTCAGCCTCGCTAAACTCGGCGACGATTTTATCAAGGTAACCGTTTGCGTCCGCATCAAAAGCAGGAACTTCCTTGATCGCTGCGTGCGCGGCCAGCTTTTGCAGCCAACGTACTTCGACCTGTACGCGGAATTTCAGCAGACCGAATTCGCTGAAAATAGCGCGCAGAGCGCTGACTTTGTCGCCGTAGCGCCCGTCAACGGGGGAAACGGCGGTCAGTGAGGATAATTCCATAACAACTCCTGAGAGGTTAACAATGAGCAAGAATTTGTTTGGCCTGATCGGTCAGGCGACGACGAGAAAACATTAACTGCAGGCGGCCACCGCCAACCTGATGCCACAGCACGGCGGCACGGATCCCGGCCAGCAATGCGGCGCGTACTTTACTTTGCACCTGCGGGCTTTGCAGCACGGCAGGGGAACCGGTGACCTGAATACGCGGGCCAAGCGGGCTGATGACATCCACGTAAATCCCGGCCATGGCGCTCAGTAGCGTATCGGACTCGAGATCGAAGTGCTCCAGCTGGCGCTGCAGGCCGTTAATTTTGCTGCCGAGCGTGTCCATCGCGCCTTTGGCGGCGTGGAGTTTACGCTCCAGCACCATCAGGCTGAGCGTATAGCGCGTCAGCTCGGCGTTCATCCCCTGGCGGCTGCTGGCGTTCAGCACGCCAAGCAGAGTTTCAAGCCCGAGCTTAAGGTTAGCTTCGCTGCCACCAAAAACATCCAGGGTTGAGCCTGGGTTCTGGTCAATCACGCTGTTGAGCGAGACGTGGAGCGCGTCGCTGTCGCAATGACCCTGATGTGCCAACTGCTGAACCAGACGGGCTGACTGGCAAATGCCGGCCAGCGCGAGAGTAATGTCGTAGTAGTTTTTAGCCACCAGGCTGCGTCCTTGTGTGTAATTAACTGACGAGCGGCAAACGCTGCTCGATAATGCCGCCGCCGAGGCACACTTCGCCAAGGTAGAACACCGCGGACTGCCCAGGGGTGACGGCGGCCACCGGCTCTTCAAAACGCACTTCTATGCGCTCGTCGTCCAGCGGCGTGATCGTGCAGGGGATATCCGTCTGGCGGTAGCGGGTTTTCACCGTGCAGTTCAGCGGCGCGGTTAGCGGCTCGCGATCCACCCAGTGAAGCTGCTGGGCAACCAGCCCGACCGACATCAGACGCGGGTGATCGTGACCCTGCGCGACGATAAGAATATTGTTGGCGACGTCTTTATCGACCACGTACCACGGATCTTCAGATCCTTCTTTGGTGCCGCCGATGCCGAGGCCTTTACGCTGACCGAGGGTGTGATACATCAGCCCCTGGTGCTCGCCGACGGTTTCGCCGTCTACGGTAATAATTTTACCCGGCTGGGCTGGCAGGTAGCGGCCCAGGAAGTCGCGGAACTTGCGTTCGCCGATAAAACAGATGCCGGTGGAGTCTTTTTTCTTCGCGGTGACCAGATCCAGCTCTTCCGCAATGCGCCGCACTTCCGGTTTTTCCAGCTCGCCGACCGGGAACAGGCTTTGGGCAATTTGTTCGTGGCTCAGCGTATAGAGGAAGTAGCTCTGGTCTTTGTTACCGTCCAGGCCACGCAAAAGCTGGCTTTTGCCGTTCACGTCAGCGCGGCGCACGTAGTGGCCGGTAGCAATGAAATCGGCACCTAAATCTTCGGCGGCAAATTCCAGGAAGGCTTTAAATTTGATCTCTTTGTTGCAGAGGATATCCGGGTTTGGTGTGCGCCCGGCTTTGTACTCTTCGAGGAACAGTTCGAACACATTGTCCCAGTACTCTGCGGCAAAGTTAACGGTGTGCAGTTCAATGCCCAGCTTGTCGCAAACGGCCTGCGCATCGGCTAGATCTTCCGCTGCGGTGCAGTACTCCTCGCCATCGTCTTCTTCCCAGTTCTTCATGAACAGGCCTTCCACCTTATAGCCCTGCTGTATCAGCAGGTAAGCGGAAACGGAGGAATCGACGCCGCCGGACATCCCGACGATCACTTTTTTCTGGCTGTTATCAGACATGGAGAGACTCACGACATTGAACTTCAAAGCGGCGTATTCTATCACGCAGGCCGCTACTTGACACCCTCTGTAAACGGCCAGTTAAAAGCCCCCAGCACCGACAGGGGATAACGCGGTTCCTGCTGGTAACAGCGAATGCTTTCGGCGACCAGCGGCGAGCGCAGATTTGCCGCATTGATAATGGCTTCTGCATCGAGCCACAGGCAGCGGTCAATGTCGCTGTCGTGCGGCGTGGTGGGCAGTTGCTTATCCAGATCGATAGCAAACAGGAAGCGCAGGAAAGGTGTGTTATCCGGGGCGATCCACTGGTGCATGCGGATAAAGCTTTGCGGCTCGGCGGTAATCCCCGTTTCTTCCCACAGCTCGCGCTTTGCGGCTTCAAGCAGCGTTTCGTCGGCTTCGAGATGCCCGGCAGGCTGGTTCCATAGCGCTTTGCCGCCAATGGTTTCTTCGACAACTAAAAACTGACCTTCGGCCTGGACAACGCAGGCCACGGTGACGTGCGGCTTAAACATCGCTTCTCCTGGGTTAAAGCGGTTTGTCGATTTTGGCGTAAATGGCATCCAGCGCGCTGATGCGTTTGTTGTACTGCGTGGTCAGGCAGGTGACGTTAGACCCGCAGCTCTGGCGCTCTTTGAGCCAGGCCTGCTGCTGATCCTGCATGGCGCCCTGGCCACCCATGGCAAACAGCCCTTTTAAGAACTGATATTTGGTGGCCATTTCGACGTCTTTATCATTCAGCGCCCGGTGGGCACAAATCGCTTTTTCATCTGGCGCATTGGCTTTGGCGCAGTCAAAACTTGCCGCGCCCGCGGTGGTGGAGCCGATAAGTAAGCTCAGCAACAGTATCTTTTTCATTTCAGTTGCTCCTGGGGGACTTCGCGCCACTCGCCGTTGGCCAGGCCTTCCAGCGTGTAATCGCCCATGGCGTAGCGGATAAGGCGCAGGGTAGGGTAGCCCACGTGCGCCGTCATGCGGCGAACCTGGCGGTTACGGCCTTCATAAAGCGTGATCTTCAGCCAACTGGTGGGAATCGCCTTACGTTCACGAATCGGCGGGTTACGCGGCCACAACCATTCTGGCTCGGCAACCAGCTCTGCGCCTGCAGGCAATGTGGGGCCGTCATTCAGCTCGACGCCGTTGCGCAGGGCGCTCAGCGCTTCCTCCGTTGGCTCGCCTTCAACCTGCACGTAATAGATTTTGCCGGTGCGTTTGCCCGGCTGAGTCAGTTTGGCCTGCAGCGCCCCGTCGTTGGTGAGCACCAGCAGCCCTTCGCTGTCGCGGTCGAGACGCCCCGCGGCATAGATGCCTTGTAAAGGAATGTAATCCTTTAGCGTGCTGCGCCCGGCTTCGTCGGTGAACTGCGGCAGCACATCGTAGGGCTTATTGAAGATAACCAGCTTCTTTGGTCCGTCTGGCTTCTTGCGCCTGGCGGCTTGTGGGTTGCTGAATCGTTTAACTTGGTGATTCCTAAAAGAAGTTTTGTTCATAGTGTTTTCAGCGCGGGTGGATTGACGCATTATAACGGAAAACATGAGTGATTGGCGCGAGCCCGATATTGCAGTAGTATGAGCCCGCAAATTACAAATCATTAACAAAAAACCAGAAGCGCTCGAAGGAGAGGTGAATGGAAAGCAAAGTAGTCGTTCCGGCGGAAGGTAAAAAGATCACCCTGCAAAATGGCAAAATCAACGTTCCTAACAACCCGGTGATCCCGTTCATTGAAGGGGACGGTATTGGTGTGGACGTGACCCCTGCCATGATTAAAGTGGTGGATGCTGCCGTGGCAAAAGCCTACAACGGCGAGCGGAAAATTTCCTGGATGGAAATCTACACCGGCGAAAAATCTACCCAAGTTTATGGCCAGGACGTCTGGCTGCCAGAAGAAACTCTGGACCTGATTCGTGACTACCGCGTGGCCATCAAAGGCCCACTGACTACCCCAGTCGGCGGCGGTATTCGCTCCCTGAACGTTGCCCTGCGTCAGCAGCTGGATCTGTACGTTTGCCTGCGCCCGGTACGTTACTACCAGGGTACCCCAAGCCCGGTGAAACAGCCTGAGCTGACCGACATGGTTATCTTCCGTGAGAACTCCGAAGATATCTATGCGGGTATCGAGTGGAAAGCGGACAGCGCTGAAGCGGACAAAGTTATCAAGTTCCTGCGTGATGAAATGGGCGTGAAGAAAATTCGCTTCCCTGAGCACTGCGGGATCGGCATCAAGCCTTGCTCCGAAGAAGGTACCAAACGCCTGGTACGTGCGGCCATTGAATACGCGATCACCAACGACCGTGATTCCGTGACCCTGGTGCACAAAGGCAACATCATGAAGTTCACCGAAGGCGCGTTCAAAGACTGGGGCTACCAGCTGGCTCGCGAAGAGTTCGGCGGCGAGCTGATCGACGGCGGCCCGTGGGTGAAAATCAAGAACCCGAACACCGGCAAAGAGATCGTGGTAAAAGACGTGATCGCCGATGCGTTCCTGCAGCAGATCCTGCTGCGTCCTGCGGAATACGACGTGATCGCCTGTATGAACCTGAACGGCGACTACATTTCTGATGCCCTGGCGGCACAGGTTGGCGGCATCGGTATCGCCCCTGGCGCTAACATCGGCGACGACTGCGCGCTGTTCGAAGCGACCCACGGCACCGCACCTAAGTACGCAGGCCAGGACAAAGTAAACCCAGGCTCCATCATTCTGTCCGCAGAAATGATGCTGCGTCATATGGAATGGTTCGAAGCAGCTGACCTGATCGTTAAGGGTATGGAAGGCGCTATCGAAGCTAAGACCGTGACCTATGACTTCGAGCGTCTGATGGATGGCGCTAAGCTGCTGAAATGCTCCGAGTTTGGCGACGCTATCATTAAACACATGTAATCAGCGCTGCTGGTGATGTGATAACGGGAACCTGATGGTTCCCGTTTTTTATTATGTTTGAATTTGCATCTGCCATAAGATCATTCCACCTGCTAAGAGGGTGATAATTCCCAGCCCTTATCCCCCGCAACCAGCCAATGTGTTAGCTCAATCTGGCTGAGAAATACCTCATCGTGTGACACCACCATCAGGGTGCCCTGGTACTGATTGAGGAAAGATTCCAGCGTATGCAGGGATACAATATCCAGATGATTACTCGGTTCATCGAGCAATAAAAAGCTGGCGGGTGAGTCAGCATAAATTAGCATTGCCAGCGCAGCTTTAAGTTGTTCCCCGCCGCTAAGTTCGCCACAGGGTAATGACGCACGAGATGCATCCAGCCCAAGCTGGGCAAGTTGCATACGCAGATGGGATTCCCCCGCCTGCGAGTTCACTGCCAGAAGTTGCTCAAGTGCCGTTTTTTGCCGATCCAGAATGGACATCTGCTGGTCAAGATAAGCTGTTTTAGCCCTGACCTCTCGATGACCAGACACCGGCAGCAACAGACCCGCTAAGGTTTTTAATAATGTTGATTTACCGCACCCGTTTGAACCGACGACACCGATCCGTTGGCCGCCGTTAATGGTTAGTGTTATCTCGCGAAAAGACGCAGGAACAAAAGGTAAAACGACTTCGTCAAGTGTGGCCACATTCTGCGGTAATGCCTCGAATGTAGAGGTTATATGCATAGCAACAGGCGTTGATACCTCGATTTGCTTAGTGGCTTGCTGCACCTGCTGGCTAAGTAACTCCTGCGCCTGGGTTTGCTGCTTTACCCGTTTTCCTGCTGAAGCCTCACTGCGGCCTTTTTGACGGCCCAGCAGTATTTTTGCCTGATTCGCATTCTTGCCCTGGCGGGTACCCCGAGATCCTCGTTTTTCAAGTCGTTCGCGCTGTTCACGCAATGCCTGCTCTTCACGCTTACGCTCGGTTTTGAGGCGTTCCAGGTTATGCGCAGCGGAGGACGTCTCCTGCGCTTTCATTTGTTGGTAAAAATCATAGTTACCGCCGTAGCTGCGTAAACCAAGCGACGATAGTTCGACTATTCGCTCCATCTGTTGAAGCAACTTCCGGTCATGACTGATGAGCAACAGACCACGGGGCCATTGTTGCAATTGCCGCATCAGCGTCAGTCGGCTGGCGGCATCCAGATGGTTTGTTGGCTCATCAAGGATAAGAAAATCTGCCTCAGATAGCATCGCGCCTGTGAGTGCCACCCGCATGGCTTCTCCGCCACTCAGCAGGTTGATCGCTGATCCTGGCGAAAGGTAACCCAATCCAGCGGACTCCAACTGCGCCTGCAGCCGCTGGCGAAGGTCCCAATTATCACCCACAAGGTCAAAATCTGCCGGGTCGATGCTGCCTGCCTCAATACGATCTAGCGCGGCTAACTGCGTGTCGACTCCCGCAAGCATCGCAACACTATGATAATGGTGCGGTGTCAGATGTTGTGCCAGATATCTGACACGACCTGAGCAACTACGCCGGCCGGAAGTGGGCGCAACCAGGCCTGAAAGAATTTTTGCCAGCAGGCTTTTACCCACGCCATTTCTGCCGACCAGAGCAGTATGTTGATGGTCGAATTGTTCAGTGAGATTTGAGAAAAGGGGTTTGCCATCAGGCAATACAAAAGAAACGCGATCGAGCGTTAGAATAGAATTCGTCATGCGATAACCCTGAAATTAATGCACCAAAACAGCCCCCGAAGGAAACTGCATAAAGGCCGTCAAAGATGACGGTGGGCATTAATTGCGCATTGGACGAATACCTCTAAAGAGACGTGAAAGTGGACGGATTATAAAATTGCCAATTTCCGTCTGTCAAATAACATCCAGCGACCAGCCCACGGTATTAGATACAACGGTCAGCGAGCAATGTCGGTTTGTTAAACCTGACACCACAGATGGAGATGGCGCGGATGTTCATTCTTTTTACGCTTCTTACGAAGCCCGGTTCTTGCCTGGCGCATGCATTTCAGCGTTAGTCTGTTAAGTTTAATGCTGTTATCGGTTGCTTATTACAGGAGTGAACAAGTGAACATCGACTGGCACAGTGCTGTATTAACACGCTCGACTGTCGTGGATAAAAACTACAAAAATACGCAAAACGTCCGCCGTTTCATGGTGGTTGAATGTGGGCCGCACTTTCGATTTGATCGTGAATTTATGGCGTGGATACGAAATGATCACCCAAAAAATTTGGGTGATGTCGTAGATGAGTGGAAGCGCAGGCATTCATTCTAGAGAAAGAACGCCCACGTTTCGCATTGGGAGTCCCTCCGCTCCATGTTTGTCCACATCGTACCCGGCCAGTTGCTAATCTAATCACTCATAAGGCGTTCAGCCTGAATTGCCCGTTTAGCCAGTTTCTTTTGCAGAATAATAACGAGAATTGGGTGCCCTGATGCGGAAATGGCACATAGCCCCAGCAACGTGTTCATATTCTCTGGTGCTATGTCATGAGCGGGTAATAGAAAAGAAGAGAGGAAAAATGCGGCAGTAGTCATCAGATACATTATTGATGTCTGTAGGGAAGCGAATCCTGCTCGTTGCCCGTCATCTGGAAACTGAATAGTAAGCGCCGAAGAGGAAACCAGACGACTGTAAGATGCCCCGAGAAATAAAATAATAAATAACGCCGAATGCGGATAGCCCAGTACGGGGATTAGCAAACTCAGTATAAAAACGAGGGTTGAGCCTGCAGCCAGACTCAAAGCAGAAAAACGTGACGTTAAAGCACCGGTCATTTTGGTAGACAGATACCCGGCAATGCCTCCGGCGAAGAACAGCCAGGGCAACTGCTCCAGTGAAGCACCCAACTGCCGGGTCATTAATGGCACCAGGACTGGGATTATCAGCATCGGGCAAAACTGTACCAGCGCATTGCCCGAAGCGAACAGTAAAGTATCTCTATCGAGAGACAATGTGGGGGATGTGTCGCAGGAGACCGGATCTCGAGGAATAAAGGAGACAATAAGTGGCAAGACTAATAAACACAGGGTACTGATTAACCACAACGCGGCATGCCAGCCATAATGAGCACACAGATATAATATTGTGGGCATGCCTGCAATGCTTACTAGCGAAAATGACGCAATCACCGTTGCCAGCATTTTCCCGCGCAAGTTAGCGGGGGCGTGATTGATCAATATGCTAATCCCCACTCCCATTGTTGTTCCTCCCACCAGGCCCGCACAGAATCGCAATGCCAGCAGAAGGTTAAAACTGGAGGTGAATGTAGTCAAAAGCGTCAGCAGGCCCAGCAGCGCCATATTGGCGAGTAAAAAACGTTTCTTGTTGAAACGACCGATCCAGTAGAAGGCCATAATGCCCGACAGGACGGCCCCGAACGTATACATCCCGGAGACATAGCCTGAGAATGAAATAGGCACTGAGAAATCTGCGGCCATAAAAGCAAAAATAGGGTTAAACATCATGTATTCCAGCGCGTTAGTGAACTGGACAAAAGCCATGATAAGCGCTATCCGCATGAGGGATTTATCGTTAAACGTCTGTGTGACGGGTGGCATAACAGGCAACCTGTGGATGAAAGATGCCCGAGTTTAACTACTATCAATACCGGTGATTAGGTGGTAAAAATGGCACTGATTATTATCATTTATGGGATAGTTGATGCGTCCGGCGCTTGATTTTAATACCCTGAAAGTGTTCATTGCCGTGGTGGAAAGAGAAAGTTTTGTTGGTGCATCAAAAGTGCTTGAGATGCCGACATCCAACGTGAGTCGCTGTATCTCTCAGTTAGAAGAAAAACTGAATCTGCAGCTCATTGAGCGCAGTACCCGGCATATGAAACTCACCCAGGCGGGGCATCTGCTTTATACCCGGGCGAAACCATTGGTTGAGGCGCTTGAGCAGACTGAGACAGAATTAACTTTGCGGCAAATGCAACTCAAGGGTCCACTACGTATCTGTATTCCGAATGAACTGGGGCCTGCATTGCTAGGGGGGATCATTGCCGATTTTGCCTGTCGGCACCCGGACCTGGAAATCAGTTGTGTCACCAATCTGTCCGGGTTTGAATCCCTGCGCGACGATCTGGATTTAGCGATCATTGTTAGCCGAGGCCAGATGGATGACAGCGACTATATTGCCCGCCATCTGTTGACTATCCCTTGTACTGTGGTTGCAGCCCCGTCTCTCATTCAGCGTTATGGTACGCCTGCTCGCATACAGCAATTTGAAGCATTGCCCTGTATTACAACCGTAAGTGCATTGAAAGGAGCGCCCTGGCAGTTCGTCAATAAAAAGGGGGGATTCGAGACTATCAAGGTGAAAGGGCATTATCGGGTAAACAGCGGAGAGATGGCCGGGCGAGCGGCGGTAGCAGGCGTCGGGTTTGCCATTCTGGCGAAACAAGCCTGCCAGCCCTACATTGACGATGGCCGTTTAATCGAAATTGAGTTGGAGCAAACGGCAGCCCCGCTGCAGCTGTATGCGCTCTATTCCGACCGGCGTTATTTGCCCGGTAAAATAAGAGCGTTGATTGATTTTATGCATCAGGAATTGAGTCGTAGATCCTGAGTAATTTAGGAGGATATTACTCAGGGGGGATATTTACCAACAGCAATAAAAATTTTTAATTATCTACGTAAAAGCTTATTTTTAATGAGGAATTTTATTCTATTAAGCTGACAATATTCTCTGAGGAAGTAGAGTTTTATTCTCTTACTGATTCTTTCATTCTTGCTGAAAGGTAAGGTCAGTGATTTTATTTTCTTGATCTGATCGGCATCAAAGAAACAATAACCATGCACATTCGTACTGATCCTTCTTAATAGGCCGTATGTGGAGTGTACGGCAGGGGCCAGAATGTTCGCTGCATCTGGATCACTTTTATCAAGTATTTCTCTAAATGTAGCCAGTGCAAAGATAACATCATCGATATCTTTTCTTGTTGGTGTGTTTGTTATGCTGCCCTCTCTTACTCGGTAAAGAAGTAGTTCATCCGTAAGGCTATAGATGCTTTTCACTTCATTGTAAATTAAAGGTGTTGTGGCAACGTCCTCATAGTTCCGACCGACAGGATAATGTACTTTATTAAATAACTCTCTTTTATAAACCCTGGACCATGGGAACCATTCGTTTCGCTGGAAAACATCACGCAGATCTAGCAGGGATTTTATGTCTAAAAATCCCATTCTGGTGACCATTACAACAGGTGTGCGTATGTTATGATTTCCATGATAAAAACGGTTTGCATTAAACTCAATTAAATCAACACTCTTGCTCTCTAGTATGGGTTTTATTTTTCCCCAAAATGTATTCTCCCAAAGATCGTCTCCATCAAGTAATGCTAAATAATGTCCCACTGCCATATTGATGCCAGCGTTCCTGGCTGCTGAGATGCCCTGGTTTTGTTGCGAGATAACCTTAATCTCTCTTGCTGTGTGGTTTTTTATAAAAAACTCTATTTTTTCGAGGGAACGATCTGTAGAGCCATCATTGACGATAATGATCTCGACGCGATCGTCTATTTGTGCATATACGGAGCTTAAGCACTCATAGATGTAATCCTCACAGTTATAGCAAGGAATGATGACGCTTAATAAAAAATTTGAAACCATTAACGTTACCCTGTTTTTATATAATGTATTAATTATCCTAAAAAACCAGACGCTTCATCTCAAAGCGTTAGAGATTTTATCAGTAGCGAAATGGGATAGAAAGCTGAAACTGGCTGCACACAGATACGCTCCTCGCCTCATGGCGAAGTTCAGCTAAGCATGGAATTCTACGGAATTGTATCAGTAAACGGGCATTAAGCTTTCATCACCGTGATGCCTTTTGCTTCCATACTGTTGACCCAATTCTCATCGGTATCGCTGTCAATCACGACCGTGTTGATTAAGCCCAGGTCGCCGATTACGAATGATGAAGCGGTGTTGATCTTTTCCGGTGACGCCAGCACGACGGTTTCTGCGGCTCTGCCGGAAAATGCACGTTTTATGCATGCTTCTTCGTAATCACCCGTGGTTAACCCTGCTTCGGGATGCACGCCGGTCACACCCATGAAGAAAATATCCGCATGAATGTTGCTGATGCCTTCAATCGCCGCCGCCCCGACGGTGACAATGGAGTGCTTGTAGAGGCGGCCGCCAATCAAAATCACCTCAATGAAAGGCTTATCAATAAGCCCCAAAGCGACACTGGGGCTGTGGGTCACCACCGTGATACGCAGGTCATCGGCGAGGCAGGCAATAAGTTCGGATGTGGTTGTTCCCCCGTCAATCATTACCACCTGGCCTGAGGAAATCAGTTCGGCTCCCTTTCTGGCAATCTTAACTTTAGCATCAGTTTTTAATGACTTACGCTCAGAAAAAGTGGCCACTGCAGAAGAAGAGGGCAAGGCGCCGCCGTGAACACGTTGCAAGTGGCCTTCTGCGGCAAGCTCGCGTAGGTCCCGGCGGATAGTGTCCTCTGAAACGTTAAATCGTCCACTCAGAGTTTTTGAGAGAACCTGACCTTCGACATGAAGTTGCTCCAGAATGAGCTGTTTACGTTGGTGAGTGAGCATAGGGTAGTCCTTGAAAATGCATGTTCATGCATGTTATTGCACGATTGATCTTGAATTGGCACGATGATGCTGTTTATGATGCGAACACTACGTAAACAGGAGTGAACATGCAACCCAAACGTGCAGAAGTACGGATCGTCGAGGACAGGATATTGTCCGATGACTGGTATTCGCTTAAAAAATATACCTTTGATATTCAGCGCAGAAACGGCGACTGGCAGCGGCTGAGCCGCGAAGTTTACGATCGGGGTAATGGGGCTACCATCCTGCTTTATAACCGTGACAGGAAAACCGTCATCTTAACGCGTCAGTTTCGTTTTCCGGTCTTCATGAACGGTCACGATGGTTATCTGATCGAAACGGCCGCAGGGCTGCTCGACAATATGGATCCAGAAAACCGCATAAAAGCGGAAGTTGAAGAAGAAACTGGCTTTCGAGTTTCCAGCGTGCAGAAGGTTTTCGAAGCTTACATGAGCCCGGGGTCGGTAACGGAGAAACTCTATTTTTACATCGCTGAATATCATGCTGGTGACAAGGCTGGCGTGGGCGGCGGAATAGAAGCTGAAGGTGAAGATATCGAAGTGTTAGAGCTGACCATCGATGCTGCCCTGGGCGCCGTTGAACGTGGCCTGATCGTCGATGGTAAAACCATTATGTTGCTTTATCACGTTGCTCTGAAAAGTATTCTGTGAGGCTCTCAGCATGAAACAACTCATTCTTATCGCCGGCCCCTACCGCAGCGGTACTGACGGGAAACCAGATCTTATCGAGGCCAATCTTGCCCGGCTGGAAAATGCCGCGCTAAAGGTATACCAGCGGGGGCACATTCCCGTCATTGGCGAATGGCTGGCGCTGCCCCTGGCTAAAGCCGCAGGTTCTAAAGCTATTGATGATGAAATTGCGGAATCTATGTTTTACCCGGTTGCGCATCGGCTGATCGCAAAATGTGATGCCATATATCGCATTGAAGGCGAGTCTAAAGGGGCCGATATGGATATCGACGTTGCACGCAAGTATGGGCTGGCTGTTTATTTCCGCCTGGAAGACATCCCGCAGGCATGATTTTGGCGTTCAGTTGCCTGCCAGTGTGCAGGCAACTGGCGGCGTCTTCAATGAACAGTATATTCAATCATGAAAACAACATTTGCCCTTAAACATACTTGAGATGTGAATCATCTGTGGCCGGGAATAAGCGTTAAATCAGGTCCCGATATAAATCGCTTTAGTTTTAAACCCGTTATATTTTCCCTGACCCTGATTGATATTTGCTAGTCCTTCTGCTTATAAATTCCGGTGTTTTTATAGGGTTAAATCTTGCCCGAGGACGACCCACCGGCATTAATTAAACGGACATCCGGATGCTTTTCACTCGCCGCTTCATGGTAAATATCCCCGAGCCAGCCGGAGAGTTCCTGCTCCGTTAGCCATGGTGGAATAACCACGTCATAAATCCTGGAATATTTACCCTCATTAGGATCGACGCGATAAAGCAGCCATTGTTCACTGACTTTCTTTATGCCCAAACGCCTGCCAAAGACATCAAAGTGCAGCATACTTCCCCCTGGAGTGCCCATATATTTATTAATGATAATCGTTGCCGGGCATGTTGCACAGGCCAATATTTAGTCGGCATTTCTCCTCTTGTAAAATTCAGACATAAAAAATCCGCGAAATGTTACAGAGTTGTATCAATGAGTTATTTGCCGACGTTACAAAAGGGCGGGGTATTAGGAAAAGATCCCAGTTTTGTCTGAGTTCTCTTGTGCTAGTTTAGAAAGACAGGGAATTTGATTTATGGAGTGAGTATGGACAAGCACGTCTTCGAGGAGCTTCATCCTGAAACGCTGCAGGTGATCGGGGCGGCTGTCGTGCAGCTGCTGGCGCGTAAAGAGGCGTTATCGCGGGAGTCGATAGCCGACATGATACATAAGCTCTATGCCAATGGCCTGGATGATATGTCAGTACAGAGGGCGGTTGATGTCCTGATTCTGGGGTAAGCCGGCGTTCAGGGCCGTCTTTTAGTACGCTATTTTTCTACTGCTTTGGTCAGCAATGTTCAGTTTTAAACTGATTGTCCTAAAGTGGCATGAAGATGTTAAAATTGCATTTGATTATCATTATCATAAAAGGGATTGTTTATGAATAAGACGCTTATCATCTGCACTATGTTATTGACCACCCACGCTTATGCCGCGAATAAACCCGCTTCTGAGCTGGTCTGGAGTGAAGCTGAAGAAGAGCCAGGCTGCCACGGCAATATCTGCGTGAGCAACGAAAAGAATCAGCCTATCAACATGTATGGCAAACTTGATAAAGGTGACCAAAAGCTGCTGTCCGATCCTTATTCTAAATACGATCGTGATAACAGCAACAGTACCGCCCGGGCTGGCGTTACGTTTAAATGGGATGATTAACATAAAGGCGCTGAGAGGCGCCTTTTTTGATCGTGGCAAGTACTCCGGCGTATTTACGGTGGCCCAGGGAAGGCCTCAACATATTTAATGGTGAAGTCAGGGAACGAATCCACTATCTGAATTTTATAATCCGGGAAAGAATCGACTATTTGCCATTGCCCGGGGGAATCCGCAAAAGCATCGACTTTCTGAACATCCAGGTCTTCAAAAGCATCGACAACCTGCACTTTATAGTCCGGAAACGAATCGACAATTTGGATTTTGCCGTAAATTTGTGAGACATCCACAGCCAATACTGCGGAGGAAGAAAGTGCGGCCACGGTCACCAAAATCACTCCTGATAATCTCATCTCTGGCGTCCTGGTTTATTATTTACTAGTGGATAGCATAGCCGTTTTTCTCCTCTCAGGTTATAAATTCGTGACTTAAATGCTACTGTAAGATCAAACAGATAAGCCGGAGGCGAGATGGATAAAAAAACAAAAGATGACCTGTTGTATCAGGAGATGTGCCGCGTGGTGGGCAAGGTGGTACTGGAGATGCGGGATCTTGGGCAGGAGCCTAAACATATCGTGATTGCCGGCGTGGTCAGAACCATGCTGGCTAATCACAAAATCAAACGTTCCCCGCTGACCAGCGAAGCGATGGAGCACGTGATAGAGGCGCTTGGCTATGAAGTTTAGCTGGCGTCTGGCGACTCAATAACCCCCTCAGGAATCATCTATGATTGCCAGTATTCTTATCGGCCTGGTGGCTGTGATTCACCTTTATATTCTGGTGCTGGAAATGGTGCTATGGGATAAACCTGCGGGGCGAAAGGCTTTTGGTTTGTCCCCTGAGTTCGCTCAACAATCGAAAACCCTGGCTGCCAATCAGGGGCTGTACAACGGTTTTTTAGCAGCGGGATTAATTTATGGACTTCTGGCGGCGAGTAGCAGCTATGAGTTTAAACTGTTTTTCCTAATTTGCGTGCTGGTTGCTGGCTTATTTGGTGGTTTAACGGCCAGTAAGAAAATACTTTATGTACAGGCGGCTCCTGCGGCATTGGCATTGATTGCATTATTCGCGGGAATATAATCGAAAAAACCCGGCAAACGCCGGGTCACCATAAGGCTATCATCATTAATATAATTGGTGAACGACCGGATCGTTTTTTGAGTGGTTCCGGCCCCTCCAGCGGAGGAGAAATATAGGCATATTTCGATAGCGGAATGAGGGTTCATCAAGCTACCGAAGGCAAGAAATTATCCTGAGTTGTTATGGTTGGCAAGTGCCGCATGATATTTTTTTCAACGTTGAGTTATGAAACTAAATTTTCCAGAATTATCGCGCTGAACAAAGCTCTGGGATTCGTCTACGCTTTAAAGGTAAGGCGTTTTTTTAGCATGGACTAATCTAATTTATCAGGAGTTTATATGGGATTTTGGCGAGTCGTTTTCACAATTATTCTGCCACCATTGGGCGTGCTTATCGGTAAAGGTTTTGGTTGGGCCTTCATCCTCAATATCATCCTCACCCTGCTGGGCTACTTCCCCGGCCTGATTCACGCGTTCTGGGTTCAGACCCGGGATTGATCTGTTTGGCCTCTGTTGTGCCCCTCGTCCGAGAAAAAATGACCGCTTTGGCCACTCATCTCCAGCCCACTGTTGTGGGCTTTTTATTTCCTGTAAATTAAAAAGAGTTCCTGATTACCCAGAAATAACGGTTCTGTTTATCGTTTATTAAGGTTTTCTTAATATTCCCGACATCAATAAATAGTGAAAATAATCCCGTCTGAAATTAATTTTTTCTTTTTATTTTTCTTTTAAAACAAGGATGTACAAACCGTTACACGAAAGTGCTGGGCATTATGTAAGGGTAATCCGCTTTATTGAGGAAACGTTTATTTTTACCATCTTACTATGCTCGTGTTTTCACTCCTGAGGTTATAATAATGAGTCAACTTTTGATTACCGGTGCGACAGGTTTCCTGGGCGGCGCGGTTTTAGCCCGATCCCTTTCTGAATCCTCTTTCAATACAGTATTGCTATTGGTGCGAGCGAACTCTCCTCAGGAGGGCGTGGCCAGAATCAGAAACAACCTTGCTAATTTTGGTTGTACTGAAGCACAACTGGCGCAAATTAACCCGGAAAATATATTGCTGGGTGATTTAGCCGAGCCTGAACATTTTCTGGATGATGAAAGACTGTCCAGCGTCACTCACGTTATTAACTGCGCCGCGGTGGCATCGTTTGGCGAGAACGCGCTGATCTGGAAAGTTAACGTGGAAGGCACTCTGCAGTTTGCTCGCCGCATGTCCCAGGTGAAGGGCCTGCAGCGTTTCCTGCATGTCGGCACCGCGATGTCCTGTGTACCAGATGCGGGTACGCTGGTGACTGAAAGTATGTCGAGCAAGCCGGAAGAAGAGCACCTGGTGCAGTACACTTGGTCTAAATCCACCATCGAACGCATGATGTCCGAGCAATTCCCGCAGCTGCCGCTGGTTATCGCTCGTCCGTCCATCGTGGTTGGCCACAGCGAGCAGGGCTGCCGCCCGTCCAGCAGCATCTTCTGGGTCTTCCGCATGGTGCTGATGCTCGGGAAATTCATGTGCTCCCTGGATGACAAAATCGACGTTATTCCGGTGGACTATTGCGCAGAAGCGCTGCTGCTGCTGGCGAAGAGCGATTCTCTGAAAGAGAAGATCTACCACATCTCCGCCGGGGACGTGAGCAGCATCCGCTTTGCTGACATCGATGAAGCGATGTCCAGCGCGCTGAACCAGACGCCGATCTTCTCCAATTATGAGCAGGTGGATTACAGCGAACTGGTGAAAAGCCGCAGAAGCTTCAAATCCATTTACGGACCGTGCAATGAGCGCTTAATGCTGCGCGCGATGCGTCTGTACGGGGAGTTCTCTATGCTGAACGTCCGTTTCTCTAACGAGAAGCTGCTGGATTTAGGCATGTCGCCGCCGCCGCGCTTTGTGGATTACATCAGCCGCTGCGTGGAAACCACCCGGGATTATTCTATTCCCGAGCTGATGAAGGTCGACTTCAAATAATAAAAAAGGGAGCACAGGCTCCCTTTTCAGTTTTTGCATTTTATTAAAGGGAGCGTTTGCTCCCTTTTAACGTTTAGAGAATCACCACTTCATTTCGCCGGTATTCACTTTGGCGCTCATCTCCAGCGAACTTTCATCGGCCAGACCCGGATATTTTTGCTTCATTTCAGCGATGACCGGGGCGCTTTTACCTTTCTTCAGCGCCAGCTCAAAGTCGGCTAAATAGTCGCCGGTAAAGACCACCGGGGCCGCGCCTGGTTTGACTTCGCCAATGTAGTGGCCCGGGATCACGCGTTTCGGCTTCAGGGCCGCCATTTCATCCAGCACGTCGCGCCATTCCTGACGAGCTGCTTTGGTCTGAGAATCGGCAGTCCAGACGTGAATGCCGGAGCTGACGCCCACGCCACCGAGAATGGTTTTATTGGCCGGGATCCACAGATACGCCGCGTGAGAAGCAGGCTGGCGCAGCTCAATTTTTTCGCCGTCGACGGTAAAGGTTGTCTCATGCGTCACCTGCGGCACGAACACTTCTTTTGGCGCGCCGTCTTTCAGAATCGGACCCCAGTATTTGAGCTTCTCTGCTTTGGTTTTGTTGATATGGTCGACGACCAGAGGCGTGGCTTCAATTTTTACCTGTGGATACGCCTTAACAATGGGCTCGAGGCCGAAGTAATAATCCGGGTCACCGGCGGTGATAAGCACGCGGGTCAGCTTTTTGCCGCTGTGCTGAATCATTTTCACCAGCGCTTCACCATCTTTAACGCTGAACTGGGCATCGACCAGCGTGGCTTCTGTTGGGCCGCTAATCAGCGTAGAGGTGACCGGGAAAACGCCTTTGTCCTGCGGGTTGTAGACGTCGAGCGTCAACGGGGCAGCAAAGCTTGCGCTGGAGAACAAAAGGGTGGCCGCGGCCAGGGTCTGTGTCTTCATCTTTTTCTATCCTGATTAACTAAATCAATGGGCCCGTTTGGGAATGAGAAACAGTGTAAATTGCATTTTGTGAATCGTAATGGCCTTATTCAGGTAAGATGAGTTTCATGAATCGAACAGATGGGCGAAAGAATGGACAGGATCATTGCTGCAAAAGTCTATACCCGCATTTGTGAACTGGGTAGCCTGAGCGCGGCGGCTCGGGCGTTAAATATGTCCCGGCCAATGGTGAGCCGTTATCTCGAGCAAATGGAACACTGGGCGGGAGAACGGCTGCTGCATCGTTCCTCCCGCAAGCTGACGCTAACGCCGACCGGTGAGCGGGTGCTGCAGCAAACCCGGGCGCTCAACGAGGTGGCGGAAAGTATTGCGGCGCAGAAGCAGCAGGATCTGCCTTCGGGGACTCTGCGGGTGGCCTGTTCCCAGTTTGGCGCCCGGTATTACATCGTGCCTTTCTTGTCTGATTTCCTGCGCGACTACCCGGATGTGAGAGTCGAGTTGCACGTCAGCAGCCAGGCGGTGAATATGATTGAGGAGCGTATCGATTTGGCTATTCGCATCACCAACGATCTCGACCCTAATATTATCGCCCGCCGCCTGGGGGAATGTGACTCCCGGCTTTATGCCTCGCCTTCCTACATTGAGAAAAGAGGGATGCCGCGCACGCCGGGCGATCTCGAGCATCACAATTGCCTGCAATATAGCTATTTCCTGCGCAACATCTGGCAAATGGTGGATGAAAACGGCGACCCGCTGAACGTGGAGGTGAGCGGCAACTTCAGTGCTAATGACTCCGTGGTGCTGATGGACGCGGTCGCGGACGGTGTGGGGATTGCGATGCTGCCGGTTCAGGATGCTCAGCCACGGTTTGAGAGTGGGGAACTGGTCAAAGTGCTTGAAGCTTATCCGCCGCGCTCGATGGGGATCTACGGTATTTACCGGAGCCGAAGCTATCTGCCCGCTGCACTGAGGCTGTTCCTGACGGCGCTGTCGGACCGGCTTGCAAAATAAATTAAGAAAAACCTTAGTTACGGGTGGCCATGCCGTTTACTTTTTGCTCCAGGAATGTTCTGATCTCGCGGCGAAAAGTGAGAGGAGCAGCAATGTTTCAATTAAAACCGGGCAGCCTGGCGATGATCATCGGCGCTCGTACCGCCGCCGGGCGGGTGAATATTGGTAAAGCGGTAGAGCTGTTCGGGCTATGCCAGCCGGGGGAACGCTTTGTTAATCCGGTGACTGGCGTAGTTACTCAACTGCCGTTGGAGGCTAACTATCCGCTGTGGCTGGTAACCGGCGAGGTTATCGCCTTTGATGGCCGCCAGGGCTACGCCTTCGTGCGTGCCGAGCATTTAATGCCGCTGGACAAAGATTTTTCCCCGCAGGAAGACGAACTCCACCTCAGCTATTGATCCCGGCAGTGGCGTAAAAAATCGGCCAGCACCAGCGCATGGTTCTGGTCGGTATTTTTTGCGCCATACAGCAGTGTCAGCGTGCCGTTTTCACCGTGTCGGGCAAGCGCCTGGACTGCGTCCTGATGTTGTTCCAGCTCTTGCCTGTAGAGTTTGCTGAACGTGGCAAAGTCGATAGTTTCGCCATGAAAGGCTTTGCGTAGCTCGTTCGAGGGCGCCAGCTCCTTCGGCCATTCATCGTAGTGCAGGTCGCTTTTTTTCATTCCTCTCGGCCACAGTCTGTCCACCAGCACGCGGTAGCCATCATCTTCAGCCGGAGCTTCATAGACGCGTTTACAGCGGATCATGCCTGCTCCTTATCGACGCTCTCAAGCCTGCTCAGCAACAGCGGGATCTGATGGTCAGCAAAGACTTCGATGCCGTGCTGACGCAACAGCGCTGCCGCGACCCCCTGACCCGGTATTGTTTTGCCTGCAAAGTTGCCATCGTAAATTTTCTGGCTGCCGCAGGTCGGGCTGCCGTCGGTAAGAATAGCAAACTGGCAGTTATTCTCCCGGGCGGTTTGCAGCGCGAGCCAGGCGGCAAGAAGATAAGGTTCGGTGACGTTTTTGCCGTCGCTTTCCAGAATGGCTGCACGACCGAGCAAGGCCGCTTCACCGTTGCCTCCGCTAAGCTCAGCCGGGAGGCGCGGCGTTGGCAGCCCGGCGGCGAGTTCGGGACAGTGGATAACCAGGCGGCCTTCAGCCTGAAGTTGGGCGAGGGCGGCGCCAGTTTGTGATTTTTCGCGGCCATCATAGCGGACCTGAAAGCCCATCAGGCAGGCACTAACCAGTATTTTTGCTTTCATTTTCTTCTTCGATGAAGTGAACCTGACACGTTACTACATTGTTTGCCACGGCGGAAAGAGGCGAAAGACTGCCAATTTTTGCGGTTGTCAGCGCAAAGCAAAACGCCTACTCTATCATTCCTTATGTTGTTCTCTTCCCTCAAACATAAGGCCAACCAAAGCATGTCAGACTCACAGTTGAAATCCACTTTACGTATTGCGCTTGTCGGTGATTATAACCCGGCGGTGATTGCACATCAGGCCATTCCTCAGGCGTTAGATAATGCGGCTGCCGCGCTTGGCGTCAGCGCGGATTACGACTGGGTCTCCTCGCTGGAAGTGACCAGCCCTGAAGATCTGGTAGGCTACGACGCAATCTGGTGCGTACCTTCCAGCCCTTATCTGAATGAAGATGCCGCTTACCTTGCCGTTCGCTTTGCGCGAGAAAACGGCGTTCCTTTCCTCGGCACCTGCGCCGGGTTCCAGTATGCGGTGGTGGAGTATGCGCGTAACGTGCTCGGCTGGGCAGATGCAGGCCATGCGGAAACCGCGAGTGAAGGGCGCCTGGTGATTGGCCGCCTGAGCTGCTCGTTGGTGGAAGTTTCTGACAACATCTCGCTTCTGGCTGACTCTACGGTTGGGCGTGCCTATGGCAAGACGGAAATCGAGGAGGGCTACCACTGCAACTACGGTATTGCGGAGCTGTTTGCCACCGCGCTTGCTGGCGAACCGCTGAAGCCGACCGGCTGGGATAAGCAGGGCGAGATTCGCGCGGTTGAACTTCAGGGGCATCCGTTCTTTGTGGCAACGTTGTTCCAGCACGAACGCAATGCGCTAAAAGGCAAAGCATCCCCGTTGGTTGAGGCTTTCCTGGCCGCCGCTGAGAGATAAAACCAGAAAGCCCGCTTGGCGGGCTTTTTCTGGAACATAATGCTAACTGCTATTTTATTTTTTTATTACATGGGTCAATGTATATAAACATTTATCTCTCCATGCGTTTGGGGATACTAAATGATCAAGTGCACTTTTTGTTTTCGAATAATAATGTTCAATTTCTTGCTGTGTAGGTTCGATAAATGGCATACCACATATGGAATTGACGTTTTTATTGTTGACGAATTTTAACACTTCAGATGGGTTTATGGGTAAGGCATAGGCCATGGATATATTAAGGCCTTCCTGGAGTGATGTTATACCCAGAAACGGGTGTTGGCTTAACGTAGGGTAAAGGTCTATCCAGCGAGTTCTGCCTTCTGATATATATTCAACAAGTTGATCGTATTCATTTTCCGATATCGCAGAGATATCATTGGTTCTTGATGCTGTGATAATTCTATCAAATAAATTCTGCTCAGAAGATCCTGCCTGAGTAGGTGTGCATGCAGTTGAGAAAATGATAAGCATAGCAGCGATCAGTTGCTTCATTTTACAATCAACTCCATATCACCACTTTCTGCAATAGCTCTTCTAACATTAAAGGCAGCGACAATGCACCCATTGGAAGCTGTACCGTAACCATTATCGCCGTGAATAAGAAAGCCAGCACGACCACACATGTTATTACCAGCATAGGGTGTTAAACGTAGAACAAATCGTCCGGCAGTAGGATGCCTGGCTATAGGAGCCCCGATCTTATATTTTCCTCTGGGAAGTGGGCCTTTGTTCACCTCACACTCTAAGCTTGGATCATCTTTATATCCTTCAGCACCAGCATAGAGAGCAGTAAATTTAAACTCTCCATTTTGAGTGAAAGATTTTTTCTTAACATCATAAATCCATGTCATATCAATTCCTTAGCGTGGTTTGGTTATGATGCTTGCTATAAAATGAAAAAACTAAGCTCGTTCTTTCCATGAATCTGAGTGTTGGATGTTTCCATCACAGAATTTCCAGGTTATTTTTTCATATCTTAGCGTTACTGACTCGAGATGGTTCATGTTAATGATTGATTTAATGTTATGCATTAATGGGTTGACTGAAACAACTTTAACTCCTTCAAGAAGCATATTGAAATATTCTTCCTCTTGGCCAGCGTAGTTTATTTTATACCATTTTATTTCTGCTGATTTTAATGTTTGCCCTGAGGATACGGCCTTATAAAGATATGGACTTGATGAGTCAAATTCTTTTTCAAACTCTAATGCACTATGAACGCGAGTTCCGGTAAGTTTTCCAGTATGAGAGTCAGTCGGTATGCTCAAGCCATGCATGAAGCTTAGAAGCTCTATGCTTCCCTCTCGATCCTGTATGTCTACGGAACCTTTAATCTCTGCACCACCGTCGTCCTTTAACCAAAGATAAGCTGGAATAGCCATTGATTTACACCTCTGAAATGAATAAGGCACTTAAATTACAGGAATTGTCGAGGCGGCATTTGATATTTATCAATTAAGTAATGTTATTGCCTGTTGACATAATTATGATTTATATTTTCATGAGCTAATATTTATTTAATGAATGAATTTTGGGGGCGAGTTACCTACCCCCATGTAATTATAATAAGCTGAAGAGTTTTATTTAAATGATTCCCATACTGTAGACCTTATCTTTCACAAGGCTTAGTCGCCCGAAGAATCAAAAAGGCCGGGCGGCGCATCTCTTTTGCCAGACGTGGGTGCTGTGCCAGGGTTTCTGCCGTCGGCTTAGTTTCCAGCATTCGGGTGAGGGCGAAGCCGCTGTCGAGCAGGGTATTCACATAGGTTTCCGTGGTGCGGTGGTACTTTTGCACATCCTCCACGAACCAGCTAGTGTGACGTAAACCTTGCTGGTGGTAGTGATTCACCGGCCAGATAACCTCCTCTTTATAGGTCTGCCAGCCCACCGGGAAAGCGGTGCACATCGGATGTTCCACGGAGAAGATAAACTGCCCGCCGGGTTTTAACGCGGCAAAGACAGTGTTGCTCAGGCGGGCGAAATCTTCGAGGTAGTGCAGCGCCAACGATGAAATTGCCAGGTCCCAGGTTTCACCTTCCGGTGAGAATTGCTCCAGCGGTAAATTGTGGTAGACGATGTTTGCGTCCTGCGTTGCGGCCCGCGCCTGGGAGAGCATCTTTTCCGAGATATCAAAACCCGTCACGCTTGCCGCCCCGTGGGCGCGGGCGAAGCGGGCAAAGTCGCCAAAGCCACAGCCCAGGTCGAGGATCTTCTGGCCATCCAGCGCGGGCAGCAGAGAGTAAAGCTCGGGGATCTCCAGCAGCCCGTTAAGGCCGGAGTCCTGCTCCCGTAACTGACGGTAATTTTCAAAGAATACCGGGTCGTCAAAAATGTTCTGCGGTGCCGATGATGCCATTCGATCCTCCTTGTTAGTCTGTTCAGGCCGCGGCTTTCTCCGCCGCGCCAATCTCTTTCTGGCGTCCAGCATAAGCCCCAAAGACGCCCATGACGACAGAAAGTAGCGCACAGCCTAACAACGGTATCGCCCAACTGCCGGTGATGTCATGAATCTTCCCCATCACCGGTGGGCCGAAGGCGGCCAGAAGATAGCCTACGCACTGCGCCATGCCGGACAGCGCCGCTGCCTGGTGTGCGGAACCGGTGCGCATGCCAATGAACGAGAGCCCGAGGATCATTGCCGCGCCGGAGCCAAATCCGCCGAGGGATACCCAGAAGATAGAGAAAGCTGGCAGCAGCCACAGGCCGAGCGTCGCCAGGCACCACAGCAGCGCCATCAGAGCGGCAATCCCGCGCTGGTCTTTCAGGCGGCTCAAAATCAGGCCGACAAACAGCCCCGGAATGGCAGTGGCGAGCTGCAGAATGCCATGTATCGACCCGGCTTCGGCTTCGTTGTAGCCGTGGCTTATCAGAATTGAAGGCAGCCAGCCAATAATCACGTAATAGACCAGCGAGTTAATACCGAGATACAGGGTGACCTGCCAGGCCAGCGGCGAGGACCAGATGCCGCGGCTGTGCAGCGCCGGGTTGCCGGACAGGTTCATCACCGTGCTGCTGCCAAGCTGCGGCAGCCAGACAATCAGCGCCAGCAGCGGGAAGATCATCAGCGACAGCATCGCGCCGGACCAGCCAAAGCCGTGCAGGGCAATCGGCACCACCATCACTGAACCGAGTGCGGCGGCAACGCCCATCGTGAGCGAGTAAGCGCCGGTGAGTTTAGCCACCTGGCCGGGGAAGTCGCGCTTAAGCAGGCTGGGTAATAGCACGTTGCCCATGGCGATCCCGCAGCCGATGATGGCCGTGCCGATGTACAGCAGCGCGGCGTGGCCAGCGGAGCGTAAAGCAATCCCGGCGCAGATAATTAGCAATGCGCCAAACAGGCTGCGCTCGGTGCCAAAGCGGCGGGCGATCCCGGCGGCAAGCGGGGAAACAACCGCAAAGGCCAGCAGGGGCAGGGTGGTTAAAATCCCGATCTGCGCGGTGGACAGCGCAAGTGCATCGCGCACCATATCCAGCAGCGGTGCCGCGCCGGTAAAGGTAACGCGCAAGGTGGTGGCAATCATCAGAATGCCGAGCAGAAGCAGAGCGCGGCTCTTTTTGCTCGCTGAAGTCGTGGAGGTCATATGTTGGTGTCCTGAAAAACGGTAAGGCAAAGATACACGCTTCTGCCTTTTTACGAATCAAGCTAAAATGACAGATTATCGCTAAATTCGGACATGCTATGGAACGTGACCTGGATCTCGAAGGGTTTGACCCGGACAGCATCGTGACGCCCGCGCTGGCGTTTCGCATTCGCGCCGCGCAAACCTACAACGAAAAGCCCATTCACACCCACCGAAAAGGGCAGCTGATTCTGGCGCTCCATGGCGGGATCACTAGCGAAGTGACCAACTCGATGTGGATGGTGCCGCCGCAGTATGCGGTGTGGGTGCCGGGGCAAATGCCACACAGTAACCGGGTAACGGCGGACGCGCGGCTCTGCTTTTTGTTTATTGAACCGGATGCGGTTGCTATGCCGCAGGAGTGTTGCGCGCTGAAGATCTCGCCGCTGGTGCGGGAACTGATTCTGCGTTTGTCTAACGTTCCCCACGAACATCTCGGCTGCGCGCCCACTCAACGGCTTGTACAGGTGCTGTTTGATGAGCTGCCTAATCAGCCGGTGGAGCAGCTCCAGCTCCCGATCTCCTCGCACCCGAAAATACGTGCGATGGCGGATAGCATGGCGAAAAACCTGAAGGAGAAGAAAACGCTGGCGCAGTGGGCGAACGATATGGCGATGAGCGAGCGCAATCTTGCCCGGCTGGTGGGGAAAGAAACGGGGCTGAGTTTTCTGCGCTGGCGGCAGCAGATGCAGCTCATCGTGGCGCTGCGTTATTTGATAAGCGGGATGACGGTGCAAAATGTGGCGGAGTCGCTCGGTTACGACTCCACCACAGCGTTTATTACCATGTTTAAAAAGGCACTCGGCACCACGCCGGGGCGCTATTTAAGCACCCTGGGCGGGGACGATTTTACAGACTAGCCAGCTTAAACTGAGACACGGCGGTATTTAGCTCATAGGTCTGCGCCAGCAGCGATTCAGCCGCCTCGGAGGCCTGGTTCACCATCGCCGCGTTTTGCTGCGTGGTGACATCCATCTGGCTGATGGCGGTGCTGACCTGCTCAATGCCGCTGCTTTGCTCATCGCTGGCGTGGGTAATTTCCACCATCAGCGCGGCGACGCGCTTCACGTCCTGTACCACGGTGTTGATGGTTTTGCCCGCTTCGTTGACCAGTCGGCTACCGCTGGCGACCTGATTCACGGAGTCTTCAATTAACTCTTTAATCTCTTTGGCCGCGCTGGCGCTGCGCTGGGCCAGGCTGCGAACCTCTCCGGCGACAACTGCAAAACCACGCCCCTGGTCACCGGCTCTGGCGGCTTCTACCGCTGCGTTGAGCGCCAGGATGTTAGTCTGGAAGGCAATGCTGTCGATAACGCCGATGATGTCGGTGATTTTGTTGGCGGAGCTTGAAATGCCGTCCATGGTTTCCACGACCTGGGCCACTACCGCACCGCCTTGTTCCGCGCTTCTTGAGGCGGTATTGGCCAACTGGCTGGCGCTTTGGGCATTTTCTGCGTTTTGTTTTACCGTGGCGGTCATCTCTTCCATCGACGACGCCGTTTGCTCCAGCGCGCTGGCCTGCTCCTCGGTGCGAGAGGCGAGATCGATATTGCCGCTGGCAATCTCGCTTGAGCGGGTGGAAATCTGGTTGCTGCTTTCGTGCACCAGATGGATGACCATGGTGAGCTGCTGACACATGGTTTCCATTGCGGCCATGACGCTGGTTCTGTCGCCGTCGCGCACTTTCACTTCGCAGGTGAGATCCCCGCAGGCTACGGCATTGGCAATCTCGGCCACTTCACTTGGCTCGCCACCCAGTGAGCGGAAAATCGTGCGGTGAACCCACCAGCCAACAACCAGCAGCAGCAGCACGGCGGCACCGGAACCAATCAGTTGCCATTGCGTAGAGTTTGCGCTGCTGTGTTGGGCTTTTTCTACTGCGTTATCGGCATACTCGGCGGAGGCTTTGACAAAGGATTCAATGCCTTTCTGGTGGGCAAAAAAGTCTTTATCGGCCGCTTTCAGCTTTTCAAATAGCGGCGTCGGCGCGCCCGAACGAATAAGCTCCACCAGGTCATTGGCATCTTTGATCATCGCCATCCCGGCCTGGTATTGCTCCCCGAGCAGATTCTGCTGTAGCTCTGGCGGCAGGGCGGCCTTCCAGTAATCAACGCGCTGGTGCCATTGCGCGCTGAGGCGCTTAATTTCGGCATCGGCCTGATCGACGCTCAGCGTGCCTTCCACCACGCGCGATAGCACCAGCCGCAGTTCAATCAGGTAAATCGGTGCGGGCTTGATGTCAGACATCAGATCCTTTGCCAGCAGGCCGCTTTCGGTACTTTGGGCACTTCGGTGGCTGCCGTAGAGTGAAATGGCGGTAACCAGGGCGGACATCAAAATCGAACAGCAAATTAATAACAACAAATTGTGAGCCAGTGATTTCATTTTGCCTCTCCTATTATTTGAAAAGCTTATCGGCCCAGGAGAAGGGAAACTTTTTCACCAGATCTGAAAACTCGCGGGTGAGTCACAAATTTATGCCATAAATCGGCAATTTTTTATTTTTAAAATAATCACTTAACTCAATTATTTGTTAAATCTATAAGTAAAAGATTTAACTCAGGATTAACTAATATGTTTTCTGCATATGCAATGCAGGATTAAGCATTGGCGAGGGAAAGGCGCTTGTGCGAGCGTAAAGGCATAGCTCGCTCACAGACGGGATAACAAGGAAAATCAATGGCACAGGTAAAGGCTTTAACGCACACAACTTCACACACAACAGCGCAAAGTAAATTCACGCTCTCTGCTTTGGTTCTGGCCCTGTCCGGCCTGGCCTCCGCCGCGGTTCACGCAGACCAGCTGGCGGATATTCAAAAAGCGGGCGTGGTTAAAGTGGCCACTTTTGACGCAAATCCACCTTTTGGCTCTATAGATGCTAAAACGCACGATATCGTGGGCTATGACGTTGATTTCGCGAAAGCACTGGCTAAATCCTTAGGCGTTAAGCTTGAACTGGTGGCCACCAACCCGGCGAACCGTATTCCGCTCCTGCAGTCCGGTAAGGTCGACCTTATCGTGGCGGATATCACGATTACGCCGGAGCGCGCCCAGGTGGTGGATTTCTCTACCCCTTATTTTGTGACCGGGCAGCAGTTCCTGGTCCCGGCTTCCGGGCCGGATAAGCTTGAGGATTACGCGAAAGGGCGCGTGGGTGCGGTGAAAGGCACCACCGGAGAACAGGCGCTGGTGCAGCGTTTCCCGTCAATTCGAGTGCTTTCTTATGATGATATCCCGCTGGCTTTTACCGCGCTGCGCAACGGTAACGTCCAGGCTATTACTCAGGACAGCACTATTCTTGCCGGGCTGCTGGCCGAAGCGCCGGATAAGGCGAAGTTTAAAATTCTGCCGGACCTGCTGAGCAAGGAAGAGATTGGCGTTGGCGTGAAGAAAGGGGAGCCTGCCCTTTTGAAAGCGGTTAACGACGAGCTGGTGAAGCTGGAACAAAGTGGCCAGGCAGAGCAAATCTACAACGCCTGGTTTGGCCCCGACAGCAAAACCCCGCAGCCGCGCAGCTTTAAAATTGTAGCCAAATAATATGTTTAAACGACCGCCTCATTTGTCCGCAGCTTCGGCTGCGGATTTTTTGCATCTACAGTCTGCCAGCGTTGAGTTTCGCAAAGCGAGTAAAAATTATGGTGAAACGGCCGTCCTGCGCGAGATAGACCTGACTATCGCGGCCGGGGAAGTGGTAGCGATTTGCGGCCCGTCCGGTTCGGGGAAATCGACGCTGATACGGCTTATCAACCAGCTCGAAACCCTCAGCGATGGCGATATTTTTATCGATGGTAAACCCACCCGAGCGCTGAATAACAGCACGCTACGCCGCCTGCGAAGCCGAATCGGGTTTGTATTTCAGCAGTTTAATCTTTACGCCCACCTGACGGCCGAGCAGAACATTACGTTGTCATTAACTCACGTTCACGGCTGGAAGCGTGAGGCCGCGCATCAGCAGGCTTTGGCACTGCTGGCCCGTGTCGGCCTTGCAGACAAAGCGCAGCATTATCCGGCGCAGCTTTCCGGCGGGCAGCAGCAGCGCGTGGCGATTGCCAGGGCGCTGGCGTCGTCGCCACAAATTATCCTGTTTGACGAACCGACGTCGGCCCTCGACCCGGAGATGATCGGTGAAGTTCTGCAGGTGATGAAAGATCTCGCCCACAGCGGCATTACCATGATTGTGGTCACGCATGAGATGCAGTTCGCGCGTGAAATTGCTGACCGCGTGGTGTTCATTGACGGCGGGGCCATTCTCGAGCAGGCAGCCCCGGCGCAGTTTTTCCGCTCGCCGCAGCATCCGCGCGCGCGCCGTTTTCTGCAAAAAGTGCTCGACCCACTGCATGCTGATACCGGGGCCGGGTGATGAACAACTACTTTGACTGGTCGGGCGTGCTAAGCGGGGCGCCGCGAGCCTGGCTTATCTCCGGTTTGCTGACTACCGCATGGGTAACGCTCGCCGGGATAATCATTGCGACGCTGTTTGCCGTGCTGCTGCTGGGGCTTCGGCTCGCCGGTGGCCGGGCGGGGCGCTATTTCACGGCGAGCTGGGTCTCCATTTTTCGCAATACGCCTTTGCTGGTGCAGCTGCTTTTCTGGTATTTCGCCGCGTGGAATGCGCTGCCGCAGAGCTGGCGTGGGTTTATAAACGACGATCACAGCTGGTCTCAGCTGCCCGGTGGCGTCTGGTGGCTGACGCCGGAGTTTCTCTGCGCGGCGTGGGGACTGGGCGTTTTCACTTCTGCTTTTTTAGTGGAAGAGATCCGCAGCGGGTTGCTGGCGGTGCCGAAGGGGCAAACCGAAGCTGCGCTTTCTCAGGGCTTCTCTGAGTGGCAGCTTTTTCATACCGTGCTGCTGCCCCAGGGTGTGGTTAACGCGTGGCAGCCGGTGGTCGGGCAATATCTCAACCTGATGAAGCTCTCCTCGCTGGCCACGGGTATCGGCTTTGCCGAACTCACCAGTCAGGTGCGACGCATTGAAAGCTACAATGCCCACGCGTTGGGCGCTTTTGCCGCAGGTACGGTGCTTTATTTGCTGTTGGGGCTGGCAATGAGCGGGCTATTTACACTCTTTGCGCCAGGGAAACGCGGGTTACGTAAACCGGAGGTACAGCATGATCGCTAACATTTCGGTGATTACGGACAACCTCGACTATTTGCTGTGGGGAAGAATGGCTCAGGGAGAGCCGGGCGGCGTGCTGTTAACCCTGATGATGGCCGTGGGCGCTGGCGTGCTTGCCCTGGGGTTAGGTTTATTGCTGGCCTGTGCTGCCTGGCGCTACGGCGGTATTGTGCGGCGGGGGCTTTTCCTCTGGGCCGATCTGATTCGCGGCATTCCGCTGATTTTTGTGATCTTCTGGCTCTATTTCCTGCTGCCCGCTATTACCGGGCGTGATTTACCGGGGCCATTAACCGTCACGCTGGCGCTGGCCTGGTTTACCTCTGCGGCGGTGATGTACACCACGCTGGCGGCGCTGAATGCGCTGTCTAAGGGGCAAAATGAGGCGGCGATTGCCGGTGGGTTTACGCCGTGGCAAACGCTGAGGTTAGTGCTGCTGCCCCAGGCGCTGCGCAACGCTTTACCATCGTTTGCCGGGCTATTTATCTCGCTTATCAAAGACACGTCGCTGGCGTTTATTGTCAACGTGCCGGAGCTGACAACCGTGGCCGGGCAGGTCAACAGCCGGGTGCAGATTTACCCGGCGGCTATTTTTATCTTTACCGGCCTGGTTTATTACCTGCTGTGCAGCGTGCTGGCCTGGCGCATTCACCGCTGGCAGCGGCAGGGCGCTACTGCTTACCCACGATAAGAGAAACCAGCCCGGCGGCGATCAGCGGCCCAACGGGGACGCCACGGAACAGGGCGACACCAAGGACGGTGCCGACCAGCAGGCCGCCTACCAGACCCGGCTGGCTGCCCATAAGCGTCACGCCGCGCCCGCCGAGCCATGAAACCGCAACCCCGACGACAATCGCCACCAGCGATTTCCAGTGAGTGAAAGAGTGGATCAGGTTGCTGGCGGGCAGAGTGCCGCTGGCTATTGGAGCCATCACGCCGATGGTCAAAATAATGATCCCCACCGTCAGGCCCTGTTTCTCAATCCACGGAAAGAAAGTGTTCAGCGGGGTGACGCGCACAATAATCAGCACGAGGATGGAAACTGCGACGGTGGTGTTATGGCTGACAAAACCTAATCCTGCCAGGGCCAGAAGGATCAAAAGCGTGGGGTCAAAAATCATGATATATCCTTGCCAAATAAGAAGTTTTTAACTTTTATTGTTGTGTTGAATGGCGACAGCGACTCTGTGGCCGTTCATCATTCTGTCATTTTTGTGGTCAACAATTAAGTGATATGACAGCAGGAAACGGCTTACAGGAGAAAAGGATGGGCGATCCAGCGTTATTCGACACGATCTGCATCACTGCCGCGTTCTTCGGGATCGCTTCGGTATTGGTGCTGTCTGTCCTTTATCTCGAACGCCTCGGCTAGCTATTCGGGGCGGTGAAAATTGACCAGCTCCGGGCGCGCAATGCGCAAGTAATCCTGTGTATCCATTACCACTGATTTTTCCAGCAACCCTGCATTGAAGGCAATCTCCGAAAAGCGCTCGAAAATAGAGGGGTCGGCCACCAGCCGCAGCTGAGCGTGAAAGCTGAACGGCGGAATCGCACCAAACACACATCGGGTTAACTCATCTACTTCCGCCGGGCTTGCCAGCGATGCTTTCAGGCCGCCCAAATGCTGCGCCAGCAGGCTCAGATCCGCCTGTTTGTCCGCCGCCAGAATCGCCAGCACGTGCAGTTTTACGCCGTTGCCTTTCACTTTGCAGACCAGCGCTTTTGCGCCCTGGCCAAGCTCGGTACCTCGGATCGCCGAGACCTCTTCACATTTCCCTGCCGCCACGTGGTTTACCACACGGTAACGAGCCTGTTGCTGCTGTAATAAATCGATAAGTTGCTGATGGACGTCTTCGCCTTTTGCGTGGGGTGTCATGCGCTGCCTCTTGATGATTACCAGCCGTATTCGGAATAAATCTCTCCGTCGATAATAGCGCTGATGGCCTGCTTAACATAGGGCACGGTGTTCTCCGGTAACTCCCTGATATTGACCCATAGCAGGTCAGAATGCTTATCCGGTTCGGCGATATAAGGCTCGCGCTGCCAGGAAGCGCAGAGAAAGAAGTGGCCCATCCACGAGCGATCTTCGGTTTTAACGTGCATCGAGTGAACCGACCTGAGGGCTTCGGTCTCAATGATCACCCCCGTCTCTTCATAGGCTTCTCTGGCTGCGGCATTAAGCAGCGTTTCACCGCTTTCAAGGCCGCCTGCGGGCAGGCTATAAAAGCCGTCCATCCAGCCGGTGTTCGCTCTGCGGATGAGACAAATTTCGTCGTTGCGGCGCAGGACGACAAATACGGCGACGGAAAGCTGGTAGCGTTCTCTTTTCATCATTTTCGACTCTTGCTTTTGTGGTCTGTGAATATATACAGTGTTTATGGCCAGGCTCAACGCAAGAACTGGTAGGGTGACAATGGGCAATGTCAGTGAGGTACGCGATGTCGGGTTTCAAACTAGAAATTTCTGATCAAATCAGCGAGGAATATTCGCTGCCCATCGAGGCAGGACTTGGTGAGTTTAACGATGCGATGAGCGGGATAAACGATCGCCAACCGCTGGCGGTTGTGGTTCGCAGTCCCGAGAGTGGGAAAGTCGTTGGTGGGATGTTGGGGCGTTCGTCCCTCGGCGTGCTGTTTATCGATCTGTTTTATTTACCGCCTGAGTTAAGAGCGCATGGATTAGGCAGCGAGATCCTGAAGACGTTTGAAGCAGAAGGGTGCAGGCGCGGCTGTGTGGCCGGTTTTTTATATACCATCAGTTTTCAGGCCCCGGATTTCTACCGCAAACATGGCTGGGAGGCATTTGGCAAAATCGACTGCTTGCCCGAAGGCACCAGCCGTTTCTTTATGAAGAAGACGCTGTAATGCAAAAATAATAAAGGCCGGTTCTGGCCGGCCCTCAACGTTCCGCGCACTTTTTAAATGTCATCCACGGTGTGACCGACAACAATCTCTAAAGCATTGCGATATACGTCGCACATGACGACATCTTGAGTCGTTTCGAGTGCGTCAACCAGCCAGATAATAATAGCTTTATTGGAAACAGTCTTATTGGCAGACAAAATAGCGGTGACAGCCTGACTGATGGCCGCATTTTCTTCCGCGTGCCGGTCTGCCGTGCTTCTTATAAAGTCGGATAATGCGTGATCTACGATTCCGGTGTGCATTGCAGAGGTATTGGAAATTAGCTGTGTCATAGTCATTCACCGTTTTTCAGTTGTTGGCCATGGGCCGCTAGTGGACATTTTTTGCGTTAGGTTGTTTCGTCTCAGCTGCGCCTGAACGCGCTTCTTTTTCTGTCTTTTCTGCCAGAGACCGCGAGAGGTTGCCCTCGATTTCAGCGATAACGTTCTGCAAAACCCTACGTCGCCGTGGCGTCTGCTCTGATATAAGCATCGCTTCTAATCTTGCAATTAAAGCTCGGGTGTTGATTGCGCTGGCGCTGTTTAGCAACGACAGCGCGGCTTCGCCGATAATCTCGTCCGTTAATTGTTCATCGTCGCTTCTCTTCACTTTGTCACTCCTGATTTCCTCGCCATGGGGTCAATACCGCTGGCATGAAGTCATTAGCCGGAGTCTGAGAATGAGGAAGAACTTAGTCTTTATACTTCAGGGCTTCTCTCCCGCCAGGGAGCGTAAGCATTGCTCTGTGAGAACTCCGGGCTGGTTGTTTACTGGCTAGTGAAAAGCATGCCCAGCAGAGCCTGATAATGCTTTTCTTCTTCCGGTTCAGAAACGCGATCCAGGCGAGAAAGCAATTTCGTACAGATCGCTTTTCTGTTCAGGTTGCGCCCATCACTGAGAATTTCGAGCACGATTTGCCCCATCGTTTCCTGCTGAGACAGCGGCGCTACGCCATTGAAATAGCGAGTAATATCATTTTCTACGCTGTTCTGGCCTGGTGTAAAAGTGTTCTGTCGCATAAATCGCTCCTGTAAGTTCACACTTTGCAAGATGTTAATTAAGTTATGCAATTGCTATAAAAACTGTACATAAAAGTGTATTACTTCGCTTTCTGTTTTTTGGCTAAAAGTGCTAATCGTTTATTATCAATATCTTATTTGTTTGTTTTTTTAGTTTACTGATACGTAAAATTGTACATACTGCTTAAAGGTAAATGACGAGCAAAACACTCCATGTTGTTAAGTTGTTTAGTCTTTGTTGAGTTTGTGGCGACGTCAGGGCGGGGATCTGTTAAGTTAATCCCTTAACCTTTCGCTGGAACCCGCCATGCTCACGACAGTTATCTACCGTAGCCACATCCACGTCAGCACGCCGTTTGAGGTTTTGGAGGCGATGGTTTCCGCGGCAAATACAAAAAATATTGACGCTAATGTGACGGGAATTCTGCTTTTCAACGGCAGGCATTTCTTTCAACTATTGGAAGGCCCGGAAGAGGGCGTGCAGAAGATTTATCACGCTATTTGTAAAGACCAGCGCCATTACAACATTGTTGAGTTGCTTTGCGATTACGCCCCAGCCCGTCGCTTTGGGCGAGTGGGCATGGAGCTTTTTGATTTAAGAGAGCATGATAAAAACGATGTCTTGCAGGTCGTTTTGGAAAAAGGGACTAGCCGATATCAACTGGCTTACGATGACCGGGCCTTAAGTTTTTTCCGGACCTTTATCGAATCGACGGAAAAAGAGAACTATTTTGAAATCCCTCCGCGTGATGCGTGGGAATTTATTCTTGATGAGCCAGGCCACTCGGTATCAAGTAAACACACGCTGCATGAAAAGATAGTTTTTCAACCGATTGTTGATCCCATGGCTCGTACTGTAGCGGCAGTAGAGGTGTTGACCACGGACGCTAATCCAGCGGCAAAGGAAGGGGGCGATGTTTACCAGGCTGAGCTGCTGAATGCGAAGGCCGCTTTTGCCGCAGCATGCGCCGCTAATATTGGCTTGCAAACGCTCTGTATTAATTTGCTGCCGATGACGTTGGTCATGATTCCTGACGCCGTGGAACAAATGCTGGCGGATATCGGGGCAAAAGGACTTGTTCCCGAGCAGGTGGTTATTGAGTTTACCGAAAGCGAAATTATGCCGCAGATGGATGCGTTTACCGATGCTATCAGGCAGCTTAAATCGGCCGGTATCAAGCTTGCGATTGATGATTTTGGCGTCGGCTTTGCCGGGCTACAGCTGCTGGCACAGTTTCAGCCTGAGAGGCTTAAAATTAATCAGGCGCTGATTCGGGGGATTCATAAAAGTGGGCCACAGCAGGCGATTATCCAGGCCATAATCAAATGCTGCGCCTCGCTTGAAATCGCGGTTTCAGCCACGGGTATTGAGCAACCGGAAGAATGGATGTGGCTCGAGGCTGCCGGTATTTCTCATTTTCAGGGGGATTTGTTTGCTAAACCCTGCGGCTACGGAGATTTCCGTATTGCCTGGCCGGAGCGTAAAGCAGAGCTGTGATATTTGCCGCAGGTCGTGTCCCAAAGGGATCAGATTTCACTTGTACAACTCGTAAAAAAATTGTACACATTGAACAGATTGACTGATGTTTCAATGGAGACGTGGGATCTGTGTACGGGGAGGGACACTATGGCCTATTACACTATCGGTGATGTAGCAGAGCGATGTGGCATCAACCCGGTCACCCTGCGTGCCTGGCAGCGCCGTTACGGCTTGCTAAAGCCCCAGCGAAGCGAGGGGGGCATCGACAGTTTGATGATGCGGATATCCAGCGCATCGAAGAAATCAAATACTGGATGAGCAAAGGCGTTTCAGTAGGCAAAGTAAAAGCCCTGCTGGAGCGTAATCATGTGCCCGAAGAGCAGCTGTGGTTGACGCTGCAAGAAGAAATGATGCTGCTGGTCAGGAAAGTTAATCCGACAAAGCTGCGTGAGAAAATTATTTCTCTGAGCCGGGAGCACAGTGCTGACCTGCTGATTGATAATCTCTTACTGCCCGTAAGGCAAAAACTCAGCCAGGATGAATCCACGGCTTTGTTGATGCGCAGCCTGCTGGATGGCGTGTTGATCCGCCATTGCGCCCAAAGTCTGGTAGAGGTGCAGAGCCAGAGTGGCGAAGAAATCCTGCTGATTGGCTGGCAGACTGACGATCGGGCTGCGTTATGGCTGGAAGCATGGCGTTTGTCCCGCAGAGGCCTGAGCGTGAACGTATTTGCCGAGCCGGTGGAAACCTTGCGTCCGGAGCTTTTTCCTGGGCAGCCTATTTTTCTATGGACGGGAAAAGCATTACTGGCCGCCCAGCAAGAACAGATCCTCCACTGGAAGCAGTGGGGATACGACATTGAACTCCATCAATAAGCAGGCGTCAGCCTGATTCAGGCTATTCCCCCGTTTTCTATAAAAAGCCGGTGAAGCGCCGGTTTTAAGCTTTTCCTTATCCGCTGCAAACCGATCCGTTTCAGGCACACCTCTCAACGTGGGATAGCCTTAAAAACATCCAAAACGCCTTCTCCAAATGTTGAAGGCTTGTCATTTCACGCACCCTATCCGGTTTTGCCGGGCCTGCCATAATGCATTTATCCATCAATAAGTTAATTAAAAATCAAGAAGCAGAGTTTTTATGGCATAGCCTGGACATAGGCTTACGGATAAGCCGCTGAAATCAACCGGCGACACGGATCAAGAAAATTAACAGAAAGATTCAAAATAAGTTTCGGAATCTGATTAATGAAATGGGGAAAGTGATGAAATTACTTGAAGGTAAAGTCGCTGTGATTACTGGCGCCTCGGAAGGTATTGGACGGGCTGTTGCTATTTTGTTTGCTCAGCATGGCGCTTCGTTGATTCTGAATGCGAGGAGTCAGGCACCGCTGGATGCGCTGGCGGCGGAGCTTCGTTCCGTTGGCAGCGATGTCAGGGTTTTTGTCGGGGACGCAGGCGAAGAGAAAACGCATGCTTCAATCGCCGCCCTGGCTGCTGATGCATTCGGCGGTATCGATATTGCGGTCAATAATGCCGGTACAACGGGCGCTATCCGTCCACTGGCAGAGATCGCCCCTGACGAATGGCAGCATACGCTGACCGTTAACCTGACAGCGGGTTATCTCGGTGCCCGGAGCCAGATCCCGTTGATGCTCAAACGAGGTGGGGGTTCTCTTATTTTTATCTCCAGCTTCGTCGGTACCAGCGTAGGTCTGCCGGGAATGGCCGCATATGCGGCGGCTAAGGCCGGGCTGATGGGGCTGGTGAAGGGGCTTACCGCAGATTATGCCGGGCAAGGCATCCGTGCCAATGCCTTACTGCCTGGAGGAACGGAAACCCGAATGGCTGGTGATGAGCATCAGAAAGCCTGGGCTGCGGGGCTGCATGCGTTGAAACGTCTGGCACAGCCGGAAGAGATAGCCAGCGCGGCACTGTTTCTGGCGAGTAATATGTCGAGTTTTGTGGCTGGTTCAGCCCTGTTTGCCGACGGGGGAAATGCTGCGGTTAAATAGGAAGCCGCTTGAACATGACTTTTTGAGTGTCGGGCGATTTCTTAGAAGGCACTGAATGCATGAACCTGTTGCCAATTGAATCCGTTTGGCAACAGGTTTTTATCTTATAACATACTGATTTTATTAACTAGCTATGAGAGTCTGAAGTCTGTTTCTGGAACAGCTCCCGGAACACAGGATAAATATCGTCCTGATCTCGGATATGCTGCATCGCGAAGTTCTCGAAGGTGGCCTGCAGATTTTCGTACTCGCGCCACAGGGTCTGGTGCGCCCGGCGGGTGATTTCGATGTAGCTGTAGTAGCGCACTACCGGCAGCAGTTTTTTCGCCAGGATCTCATGACACAGCGGCGAGTCGTCTGCCCAGTTGTCACCGTCCGAGGCCTGCGCGGCGTAGATGTTCCACTGCGCCGGATCGTAGCGCTCCTGCACCACTTCATCCATCAGCTTCAGGGCGCTGGAAACAATGGTCCCACCGGTTTCCTGTGAGTAGAAGAACTCGTGTTCGTCCACCTCTTTCGCCTGAGTATGGTGGCGAATATAAACCACCTCCACGTTTTTATAGGTCCGGCTCAGGAACAGATAGAGCAGGATATAAAAGCGCTTGGCCATGTCTTTCGTCGCTTGGTCCATCGAGCCGGAGACGTCCATCAGGCAGAACATTACCGCCTGGCTGGAAGGTTCCGGGCGTTTCTCGTAATTCTTGTAGCGGAGATCGAAGGTGTCGATAAACGGCACGCGGGCAATTTTTTCCCGCAGTTCCGCAATCTCTTTCCGCAGACGCTCCTCTTCCAGCAACTGAGCAGGTTCGCTGCGGCTGACGGTGTCGAGGGTCTCTTCGAGCTCGTGCAGCAAACGGCGTTTACCCGCGCTCATCGCCGTGCGGCGCGCAAGCGAGTTTTGCAGCGAGCGAACAACGCTGATATTGGCCGGGACGCCGTTAGAGGTAAACCCGGCGCGATGGGATTTAAATTCGGTGATCTGCCGGTGCTGGTTGCGCTTCAGGTTCGGCAGCGCCAGATCCTCGAACAATAAGTCGAGATATTCATCTTTGGAGATCTGGAAGACGAATTCATCCTGGCCTTCGCCGTCCTGGCTCGCCTGACCCTGGCCGCTTCCACCGCCGCCTCCGCCGCCCTGCGGGCGCTCAATGCGGTCGTTTTGTACAAAGTGGTCGTTGCCGGGATGGACGCGGTGACGCAGGCCACCACGACCCTGATGAAACATCGGTTCGTTGATATCCTCAATGGGGATGGACACGGACTCGCCGCTGTCCACGTCGGTCACCGAACGCTTGTTGATGGCCCCGGAAATCGACTGTTTGATCTGCGCCTTATAGCGGCGCAAGAAGCGCTGGCGGTTGACCGCGCTCTTGTTTTTGCCGTTAAGCCGCCTGTCTATGAAGTAGGCCATAGTTCCCCCAACTGCTTATGCCAGGTGCGCAAACAGGCCACGCCGCCCGGCGTGACCTGCATGAAACTCCCTTAAGAAGACTTACGGACCCGCAGATACCATTCACACAGCAGGCGAACCTGCTTGCGGGTGTAGCCTTTCTCCATCATCCGATCGACAAAATCATCGTGTTTCTTCTGCTCGTCGGTGGAGGTTTTGGCGTTGAACGAGATAACGGGCAGCAGCTCTTCGGTGTTCGAGAACATTTTCTTCTCGATAACCGTGCGCAGCTTCTCGTAGCTGGTCCAGTTTGGGTTGCGACCATTATTATTGGCGCGGGCACGCAGCACGAAGTTGACGATTTCGTTACGGAAATCTTTCGGGTTGCTGATCCCGGCCGGTTTTTCAATTTTCTCCAGCTCCGCGTTCAGAGATTCCCGGTCAAACAGCTGGCCGGTATCCGGATCGCGGTACTCCTGATCCTGAATCCAGAAGTCAGCGTAGGTGACATAACGGTCAAAAATGTTCTGCCCGTACTCTGAGTAAGATTCGAGATAGGCGGTCTGGATTTCTTTGCCGATAAATTCCGCATATTTCGGGATCAGGTAGCCTTTCAGGTACTCCAGGTATTTCTCGGCCTGATCCTGCGGGAACTGCTCGCGCTCGATTTGCTGTTCCAGCACGTAGAACAGGTGCACCGGGTTCGCCGCCACTTCAACGTGGTCAAAGTTGAACACGCGGGAGAGGATTTTAAAGGCAAAGCGCGTTGAGAGCCCGTTCATGCCTTCATCGACCCCGGCATAGTCCCGGTATTCCTGATAGGACTTGGCTTTCGGGTCGGTGTCTTTCAGGCTTTCCCCGTCATAGACGCGCATTTTTGAGTAGATGCTGGAGTTTTCCGGCTCTTTCAGGCGCGACAGAATAGAGAAGCGAGAAAGCGTTTCCAGGGTGCCCGGGGCGCAAGGTGCGTGGGACAGCTCGCTGTGGTTGAGGAGTTTCTCGTAGATTTTGATCTCTTCCGAGATGCGCAGGCAGTAAGGCACCTTGACGATGTACACGCGGTCAAGGAAGGCCTCGTTGTTTTTGTTATTGCGGAAGGTGACCCACTCGGATTCGTTCGAGTGCGCAAGAATAATGCCGTTAAACGGCAGGGCGGAGATACCTTCTGTGCCGTTGTAGTTCCCTTCCTGGGTGGCGGTCAGCAGCGGGTGAAGCACCTTGATAGGCGCTTTAAACATCTCCACAAATTCCATGATGCCCTGGTTGGCCCGGCACAGCGCCCCGGAGTAACCGTAAGCATCCGGGTCGTTTTGCGCGTGGTGTTCCAGTTTGCGGATATCCACTTTACCGACCAGCGCGGAAATATCCTGGTTGTTCTCATCGCCGGGCTCGGTTTTTGCGATGGCAATCTGGGCCAGAATGGACGGCCAGACTTTCACCACGCGGAATTTGGTGATGTCACCGCCAAATTCGCTCAGGCGTTTGGCTGCCCACGGCGACATGATGGTGCCGAGGTAGCGGTTAGGGATGCCATACTCTTTTTCCAGAATGGAGGCGTCTTCCTGCGGATTGAACAGGCACAGCGGATGGTCGTTGACCGGGCTGCGTTCGCCATTGGCGCTCAGCACGTAAATAGGGACGCGCTGCATCAAGGCTTTCAGGCGTTCGGCCAGCGATGATTTACCACCGCCCACCGGCCCCAGCAGATAGAGAATTTGTTTCTTCTCTTCCAGCCCCTGGGCCGCGTGTTTCAGGTAGGCCACGATCTGCTCGATAGCCTCTTCCATGCCATAAAACTCTTCAAACGCCGGGTAACGGGCAACCACCCGGTTTGAAAAGAGACGGGACAGCCGTGGCTCTGTGGCAGTGTCTACCATCACTGGCTCACCAATGGCCGTCAATAGCCGTTCTGCCGCATTTGCGTAGGCACTGCGATCTTGTTTACAGATAGCAAGAAATTCCTGCAGTGTGAACTCTTCGTCCTTGGCAGCTTCATAACGCTGGCGATAGTGATCGAATATATTCATGGCATGCCGTCCTGTTGTAATCTGTGGGAACATTTTACAGCTATCAGCTTTTTCTCTTTTAGCGTCGAAAACCAACGGGATAAAAAATATGCTCCGTCCTATTTGTTATGAGCGTGTATCGTCTTTTGATCAAGTAATTACGGGAGGTGGCCTTGATGATCAGAGGTCGATTATTGAGCAGTATTTAGATGATAATATTGATAAGTTCACTAAAAATAGAATATTCATAACAGATGAAGGGGTTAGTGCATTCAAAAATGCTAATATTTCTGCTGAGTCGAATCTTGGTAAATTTTTACAGGATGTGCGAGATCGCAAGTACGGTAAAGGTGATGCCCTTATCGTTACCAGTTTGGATAGGCTTAGCCGTCGTTCGAGCTGGTCGGAAAATACAATTCAATTCATTGTGGTTTCCGGTATTGTCATTTACGACATAAGTACTGGCCTAGTGTTAAAAGACGATGACAGTTTTTCTAAAATCCTGATGGAAATCATCCTACAGCGTTCACACAATGAATCACTGATGAAGTCCGTTCGTGCAAAAGTAGCTTGGCAAAACAAGGTAATGCGAGCCGTAGCTAATGGCGGCGTTGTATCAAACCGAATGCCGTTCTGGTTGGAAAATGTAGATAACAAGTACGCAATCAAAGACGAACAAGCGAAGCTGGTAGTTCAATGTTTTGAATGGTACAAGGCAGGATTTAGTACTGGAGAGATAGTTAAGCGTATTGATGATCCAAAATGGCAAATGGTGCGTGTTTCACGTTTGATTAGGGATAGGCGTCTATTGGGGGAACACAAGCGATACAACGATGAAGTGATCCCTAACGTGTATCCAAAAATCATTGATGATGAACTATTCATAACTGCTAATCGCATGATGGATACAGTTATGACGGATAAAAAGAAGCCAGCAGAGGATCTTTTATTAGAGCCTGATGTGGTTAAATTAATTTTTACCCTGTCTGAAACAGGACTTGGTTCAGGGGCTATTGTTAAGCGATTACCGGAAGGATGGAGTACCGTTAATGTGCTCAGAGTACTGAGGGATAAAAGAGTAGTTGAAGAGAAGATCATTGATAACCTGACCTTTGAAAGAGTTAATGAAAAACTAACAAAAAATGGTGTGGCTAATCGGATCAGGAAAGATGTAACCATAGCTCAAGATGATTATATAACTAATTTGTTTCCACGTATTTTAAAGTGTGGGTGTTGTGGTGGTAATATCGCAATTCACTATAACCATGTTCGTACTAAGTACGTTATATGTAGAACAAGGGAGGAGAAAAAACGTTGCGATGCAAAATCTATTCAGTACATTCGAATAGAAAAAAATATTATTAGTACGATTATGAACGTAGATTTCAACAATCTGATGAATGAAGATTCCTCGAATGGCTCTAATGTTGCAGATTCATTGAAGGTTGAGCTATTGGCTCTCCGTAAAGAGGAAAGTACTTATCAGAGAAAAATAAGTGAAAGGAAAACAGGTGGTAAGAGAACATCCTTACCATTAATGGAAGGTCTAACAGATGTGCAAGATAGGATTGACGAAATATTAGAATTAATAAGCAAATCAACTATCGCACAACAACCGCCAGTACTTAACTATGATATAGATAATTTACTTGACCCATTAAATGTAGAGTTGAGGGCAAAGGTACGTAAAGAGATAAAACAAGTTGTTTCTAAAATAACATATCGTGTGATAGAGAAGTATATTGTAGTTAACCTACAGTACCTTACTGATGTATTGTCACATGTATTAATTATCGATAATAAACGTGGTGGTGGTGATTTAGTCTGTCAAATAGCAATCTATGTCAAAGATCGTATCACAATCTATGAGACGCCATCATTTTCACTAACGGTTGAGAGCGAAGGAATGCCACGAATCAATTTTAATAACAGCGAATCTCTAAACCAGATTGATTATAGTTTATTACTGAATTATGTCGACGATATCGAAGGTGCAAATACTGTTGCCGAATGGATGCGTCACAATATGAATTTCTTGTTCCCTAGGTAAAAGTTACTATCCCACACAGTAACTTATGGGATAGATATAATTATTTATTTTGTTGTATAGATCACAAGAATTTGAGACTGAATTAGTGGACGATATAATAAAGTGTTATGATATCTTTCGATAAAGGGGGTAACATGAAGAAAAAAATCAAAGATATATTGTTGTTACTTGCTGGGATTTTGATAATTGCTTATGGTTTCTATAGTATGCAAGGTGATGATCCAACATATCCTATTCGTGGAAAGATAGTTGATAAAGGATAAGAGTAAAAGTAGTCATTAACGCATTTGATATATTTTAATTGAAATGATTTTTACAGCATGGGATATAGGAGAAGCTCCTTTGGAGCTTCTCCTATTGTACAGCAAGAGTTATCCCTTTAGTTACTGTTTTTGGTAACACAGAATAGCGGTTTTTATTTAAGCAATATAATAAATACTTCTATCAACAATAGAGGTATGTATGAACTTTATAACAGAACTAATCGCAACAGTACTTTACATTACGGTAATCTTCCCGCTATCACTACTATTCTACATTGTGTTTATGTGTCTAGTAGTGATTACCTTTCCAATCCACATTCCCGCCGTTAAAAAACACATTTATGGATGGTTATCATCAAAAAATGATAAATAAGTGTATAAAGTTGGGACAAAATGCATATTTTGTACAATAATAAAAATAAGCAAAATAACTATGGAGTTATCCCATAAAATCTATGGGGTTTTTTCTCATCCCAAAAAAGGAAAAAAAGATATATGAAGAAAGAAGTAAAACAGCACCAAGTAGGCGTGAAACTAAATGAAAGACAAATTATGGCATTAGACGAACTGATATCAGAAGTTAAAGGCAAATCACGACCTGCGATAATTCAGTGCTTAATAAATTAACTTATCATACTAAAGTAAAGTATGGGGTTTAATACTCACCCTTATTGAGTATATGGAAGTACTAACAAGGAATGTTAGTGCAATTTATCAAGGATAGAAAAATGACAAAAACACAAATAGAGTTAGAGGAAGTAAGAGATAGACTTACAATATGTTCTGGTTATGAGTGGGAGATATACCCGAAGAACAATCGTTATATTGTATCTGAATATGGGGAAATCTACACTACCATAGGCAAGGGCAGAATCCTAAAGCCTAGTGTAATGAAGTCTGGGTACATCAGATACAATTTAGAGAATGGTCATGAATATATACATAGAATAGTATCTTTTACTTTCTGGGGAGATCAAACAGAAGATGGATTAGAAGTGGATCACATAGATAGGAATAAAAGTAATAATCATTACACCAATCTAAGATGGGTTACACGTAAAGAAAACTGCAACAACCGAGGGAGAAGAAGTAAGAAATAAAAAACGTTGTAGTGGGAGAAAACACTACAACGTTAAAGAATTAAAAATTGTCTTATTGTTATGTTGTATTTACCAAGGCAACTTTACTGAATCTTTCTAAATAACACACAGGCTAAGCCCCGCAATGGGGCTTTTTATATTGGAGAATTAAATGGAATTAATTGATACTATTATAGAAAAAGTACAGTACAGTAAAACGAGATACTTTTACAAACCACTAAAGAAGTTAAAGCAGTACGACAATCAGTACTACGATTTGTTCAATGATGGTGATTCACAAGAGTATGTTATTAGTGATGTACCTTTTGATGAATCTAACTACATTCACAAAGAACAAATTATAGTGACTTTGATTTATAACCGATTTGATAAATCACAGTTCACGTTAGAAGTTATAGTAAATGATGAATTAATTAGTACTGCAACTTTACCAAATATTGAAGAAATGGAAGAAGATGAAAAATTTCAACAGTCACTTGTATATGATTGCTCTTATATCAACTTCACAGATTTAGAAAATATCCAATCAGTACTAGTCAAACATTATCACCTACGCAGTGTAGGTAGCACGCATATAAAGGATGAAAAATAATGACTAATAAAGTAAACAACGTACCAGTAAAAGAATTCATGGAAAACGTGAAGAAGTTTAACGACAACAAAGAGATCAAAGACATTATCAACCAGTTTAAAGACTTTGGTCTAACTGGTTCAAGGCGTGGCCTAAATCCGTTGTTCATGTTTATAGTACTGAAAGAAGCAGACGAGATAAACAACAAAGAAGTTGGACGGATCATTGAAGGTTTTCGTATTGAACAGGAATACAAAGAACTAATCAAAGTAGCAGCCTCTAAAGTAGAAAAGCAGTATCTACGCAATGTTATGAAGTTACCAAATGGTGAATGGAATACAGCACTCCTAAAGAGCTTTGGAAGCGACTACAAGCCTTTAGATGAACGAACCCACCGCCGCTATGGTAATGCGATTAGAGAGGCTTCTAAGGCCGGACAGGAGCTTATACGGGGTATGGTAGTAGAGGTAGTAGAAGAGGTAGTACTAACCAGAGCACAGAAGCAATCAATAGAACGCTGGTTCGATGCAGGAATGACCGAAGAAGCACTTCTACAGTACCTAAATGAACGTAAAAAGTGATTCAGTCCCGTGTCCGTTTTTGTCACAGAAATATGCAGGAAAACGGCCTAAAACGGCCTTTATAGGATTTTTTTTGAGCAAAACGGACACTTAATATAATATCAACTCCCACTCTTAACTTTGAAAGTATATGTGCCTTACTGATATTCAGTCTCTAAAGAGCCTAACTTCGCTTTGCTCGTTAGTCTCTATAAAAACCAAATATTAGATCGTAACTTTGCGTTTTTCTCGCAGTAGCTCGAAACCACGCAAGCGTTTTGTTCGCTCTCGCTCTCGCTCTCCGAACCCAGTACTGGGGAAGTGATTACTACCAAAGCGATCTTTTCAGTACTGGCTACGCATTTCAAAGTAACTAAACCCAAGAACGACTATCAAAGTAATTATTCAAAGTGATTTGGAGTTGGACGCCTACGCAGTGAGGCAGTCCCGCACCAGTCCGAACCCGCCGAAGGAGGCACCAATGAAAAACAAACCCGCCAAGTGGTCAACACTACGTACACACATCCAGAAGCAAGGAGGCCGTAGTGATGGCCTCTATAATAAACCCAAACGCTCTAAACTGACTGACAGCCCACAGGTAAGCCCAACTAAGCTGGAAATGCTTATAGACTACATAGAGCAGTACAGGAATAAGAATGGAAGTATGCCCTCATATACTCACCTAAACAGTGAATTCAATATGAGAGCTACTAAAGAGTACTATTGGTCACTAATCACTAAATAGTAATATAAAACATCACAGGAGAAACCTATGAACGAACTAAACAAAATTGAAATCACACTCACACAAAAACCGGGTACTCGTACCGATGAATCTCAACTATTGCAAATCCTACTGGCAGAGGTATTAGATGGTGATTCACTACAACTTATTATTCGTGGTCGAGCTATTACAAAAAGTTTTGATATTGAACGTAAAATACAGTCGCTAAAAGATGTACTTGCAATCATGGACAATGATTTAGTACGGGAACAATACGAAACCCTACTAAAAGAAAAAGAAGCACTTGATGCAATCGTAGAAAATCTAAAATGAAACTACAAGGAATAGACGAGTATGAACTATTCCATCGATACCGCTATGACAATAACACTACTATATGCATCTTTAGTGATTCAGTAGTGTACTACGATGGTTACCTACGTGTAGTATTAAAACGTGATAGCGGAAAATATTCAATGGAAGAAATCAATGCAGGACGGGTAGAAGAACTACCCGATTTAAGTAAGTGTGGGGAAGATGAATTATTTCAATTCAGTACTATTATGGCAATCCAACCACTACTAACAATTCAACGGGTAATGAATGAAATCCACGGGGAATACGAATTATCATAGTCCGGTGGACGCATTAGACGTAGTCATCTGGCTGATGAAATAATCAGTATGATAAGGCAGTAAGTATAAAGTATCATGAATTACTAATTTTAGTATCGAATACCCCCCCTAAGACTTAAGTTAAATTATATTGACGGGGAATCCTGGCGTGATTCTGCACTAAATCAACTGTCTGAGTCAAGGGTTTATAGGTTGATTAAAAATTTTCGCTTGCTAAAGAAGTATTAAAACTATGTCGTGAGAATAAGAAAGAATGTATACGGGAAAGTTGAAGTGCATTAATGAATGCCCCTTGCGGGGCTTATACTATCAATATTTAAGTGCGGGTATTAAAATTTTATTTATGGAAAGTGAAAAGGGTATCAAGTTCAGATTTAAGTATAGTAGCGTCACTTGCTATTTTATCTCTTAGGTTTGATATATCTTCAAGTAATTTTATATTGTGATTGTTCGCATGTGTATCAAGTAATATTAAGTACACATGGGATTGATTATAAAACCCTAGAAGCCTTGAGAATGAATCCCTAACCTCGTCAATATATGTTATTTTCCATCTTGAACAAGATGTCAGCTTCTGAATCAAATCTATAATTTGATGAGCATTATTTGCAATCTCATTTTTTATAACTGGATAGTCTGGGCTTTGCGTATTCAATCCAACAAGTTGACTGTGAATCGCCATTATTTTGCTTGAGCAATCTTCATAACCTGCCATTAATTCAGTAACATGTTTAAGTCCTTCTTCTTTTTTCTTGTTTTGTAACCAGTCTGGAGCTGCTTTATAAGCCATATAAGCAACTACAAGTGTACCGAAAGTTGATAGTGCACTTAGTATATCAGTAATATTGCTAAAAGAATAAGCATCCTTGCTAGGAAAAATAATAAGAAGACCCAAAATTATAAAAACAATAACTACAGCAATTATGATTAATGCAACAAGTTTAGTTAATGAATGAATGAGTTCTATGTTTTTCATATCAATAAGACTTAGGAATAATTTGAGTAAAATGTACTAGACCGAACCATAAACAACCAAGAGTGTCAAATAACATCATGATAGAAGCTTAGTTGGGAATACAAAAATTTCATCAATTCGTTTATTCAAAAATTCAGAGTTTTCATTAATATATTCCCTTAGTTCGTCTAATTTAACAATAAGTCGATGGTTAATAGGATTTGCTTCAATGGATAAATCTAGGCAGACATTGCAGTACTCTAGGAGTAATTTATAATCATCGTACAGCTTACTTGGGACGATTACACTCCAGCGATTGCAAGCATCCAATGTTTTTTTTAGGAGAAATATTCTAGCAGAAAGCTGCCTAACATCTGTTGTGAACTCTATTATTTTTTCTTCACATCCATGTAGTGTTGCTATATCAAAATATAAAGTTGAAAGTTTACCGATTATTTTATCTCTTTCCTCTAATAGGTTAGATATGTGCTTTGACGCAGATTCATATTGCTTTTGAACTAACCAAGAGTTGGCATTCCATGCTGCGTAGACAGCAGCCCCTGCCATAGCAATATTACAAAGTGCACTAACCCAGTCACTAACAGAACCCCATTCCAATTTACTACTCCCGTGAAGTAATATTTTAATCAACACTAATCCTACAAGGAAAAGTAGGGTTAGTACTACTGTTAGCAATGCTCGATTCCAATTTTTTATGTTCATATTATTTTTAGGTGTAGTATTATAACCAATGCCGTACTTCTCATATCAGGGGTGACGTTTGTTTTAAAGCGTGAGAAGTACGGCATTTTAACATGGATCTGCCAATGGATATACATTCGCTGGTGAATGCAATGGTGTCAACTACTATAAACTACAGTTTTGCAGTGAGTGGCCATATGATAAAATTAATTAAACGGATATTACAAGTACTGTGTCTTATATTCGTGAAGGCCGCCTGGGTTACATTTCTGGGTATTATGATAAAAGAGAAGTAAACACAAATACAACTATAGGAATTACATAACCAGTAATTCCAGTTAATGGAATAGTAGAATGATTACAGAACAGAAGATTAAAGAAGTATTTAAAGGTTTTGTTGGTCTTATAGTGATAGCAATCATAACGGTTATCTATCAGGGTTATCAATGGAGCGGCATTTCTTTCCTTGAAATTATCGCGTTATTCTTAACAGCACTATCATGTGGCATGATTAGCATGTGCCTAACTCCATTCACTAAAGGATTGGCAGGAAAGTTTAATCTGGATAGTAGTTTAATGAGACGTGGATTATCTTTTGGATACTTTGTCCTAGTGTATGCAGTGACGGGTATTTTACTACAATTCGTATTCGGGTTTGATATTAAAATGGTTGTACTACTGCCTTGCTTCTATGCCGCATGGATTCACGCAGACCACTTTTATAAACTTTCAAGCCAGAATAGCTAATCTGTAAATTTTATATTTTTTAGCGTTGAATAAGGACTGTGCCGTAGGTATGGTCTTTTTTTTAATTTATTAAAAAAATTTCCATTTTTAGAAAGTAAGTGTTAAACAGAAATCCAAAATGCGGGAACACTGCATTTATGGATAAGGAATTAGTTGGTACGGTCGATGGACATTACACAACGGTTATGTTCCCATCAGGTGAGCGTAACGGCGTTAAGTACTACAAACCACAGTTTCAAAGTGAATGCCCGTATAACAAGATATACCAGACCGACAATATCAGTACTGGATGCTTCATACGTGAAGATAGAACTAAAAACGTTGAGCAATATAAAAAACACGTCAAGTAGGGTAAATATATCCCCATGCTATTCTTGACAAAGAATACACGAGGATATATCCATTAGCGTAACAGGGCTAATGTTCTTGAAATTCTTAAAATATCTTTTTCAATCTCATCCAATATCGGTATTGACTTTCTGCTTCGCTCCGCAATTTCTTGTAGGATGTATCTATTAAGGTAATTGTTAACATTATTAGGTTCGAGATTTTCTGGTGTGGGAACAACACAGCATTGCCAATAGTAAATTTCTTTTTCAAAGAGATTAAGCCATTTAGAATGATATTTTTCTTTTGACTTTTTTTTATTAAGAACATAAATGCTAGCGGCAGCTACTACATCAGCAATTTGTATACCATGTGTGACTTTAGAATCAGACAGGATCACAGGCTCAGACAATTTAAATGTTATTGGGATTTTTTTATTATTAAATGTTTGATATATTATTTTATCATTACCAATCATACGATTGAATGAATCAAGATTGGTTATTAATGGTTTTGAACTATCACATATGGCCCTCAATGTGCCGAAATTGCTACTAATATCGCATAAAAGATTATGAAGAGATGTTGTAGTCAAGTCTAATAGCCACTTATCAATACCAGTACCTTCTAGGCTATCGTATTCATCTTGAATTTTTGCGATGTTATGCTTAGCAAAATCATGAATATCTAACATTATTTCCGAGTCTTTGATACCAGCAACTGGTTCGATAAAGTTATCGATTAAAATCTTACCCCGTGAAAAATCCTCAAATCTTGAGTGTAATAATTCAGAATGTTCATCTTTAGCTATCAAAGAAAAATACATTATATTAGATATAAATAAATGAAATTTGAGGTCGTAGAATATTGAGCTTTTAGCTGCTAACACTGGTTCAAAAATATATTCGAAAAACTTTCCTGAAAGAGCATATTTCTTTTCGTTTACAACGACACGCATACGACCGCGAAAATGACAAAGTATTTCATCTACGGCTGGTTGCCATTTCTTGCTGTTTACGAGGGAGCTTCCCTTCAACTCCCCAGCGGTTATAGAATACTTCTGTATTATATAATCAACAAACTGTTTGCTTTCCTCATCATCAGTTACTACCGCTGCGTAACTAAAATAAGGCTGATCTTTTGAAAGTAAGTTATTACCAGTGAATCCTGACTCATCGAAGTAGACATTTTTAATCAATTTAATCATCCTTTTATGAAATTAATATGAATGTAACATTATAAAACATTCACTGCAATAAAGTTTATTGTCAGATAGTAATATCACGTAAGGTACTCCGCATCTACCCCAAAGTGGGCGTGTTTTCGGCCACGCATTATTTTAAATATATTTTAAAAACTAATACATACCCGAACCGAAATTGAATAAATAATGCATAAAACATGCATAAGGAATTTTTTATGAAACCAATTAGCTTAAACGCATTGGCTAAACAATATGGCTATGACGAATCCACAGTACGTCAATGGAGAGATAAAGGTATGCCATGTGGTGAGAACTCTACAGAAGCAGAAACAAGAACGTGGATTGTAGAGAACGTACTAAGACCACTACGAGAAACCGATATCAAAGAACAGATTGAGCAAGAGCGACTAAAGAAACTAAAAGCAGAAGCTAGTTTAGCAGAATTTGAATTAGCCGAAAAGGAAAATACTATTGTCAGTACTGAATATGTAGAACAGGTACTAACAGAATATCTATATCAAATTAAAAACACCATTCGTTCTATTCCATCAAAAATTTATCTTGAACTATTTGCAATGGAAGATGCAAAAGATTTACGCGACAAATTACGCGAAACTATTGATACCAATTTATATCAATTAGGCGAAATGGAATTCGAATTACCGGAGGATGAAGAAATACTAAATCATGGAACAGAACCAGAAAAAGAACAAAAAGAACAAAAAGAAATTAACGATATTACTTCGGAGAGTACTACCAACGATTCAACCGCCGAAGATTCAGAAAACCTCTGAGTGGATATCACAAGGTATAGTTAAACTTGTTGATGGTCCAAGTATGGGACTTGATTTTATCCCATTTGCTTTTCAACGCGAACCAATGGATATAGCTCAAAATCGTAGTACTAAAAAGATAGTTATTCAGGCATGTTCACAATTACTTAAAACTCAAGTAATGACAGCAATAGCATTTAATAAGATGGCAAATGATCCTGCTAACTTTGCTTTTGCTTCAAGTAGTGCTGACGAGATTAAAAAGTTTCGATTAGGTAAATTCATGCCAGCCGTTGAAACGAGTCCAGCACTGTCAAAGTTAGTCACAGATAAAAGCGATAAGAACGCAGCGAACAATGCCAAACAAACAGAATTAAAAAATGGTACGTTCATCTATTGGTTGAACCTTAATACCCCAGGTAACTTGCGTGGTATTACTTGCAGTACCGTTCTATTGGATGAAGTTTCAAATGTTGAGATTACCGAAGAGGGTAATCCAATTAAATTAGCCGAAGCACGTACATCAACCTTTGGTGATGATTCATTAGTAGTAGTTGCCAGCACTCCACTATTCAAGAATGATTTAATTAATTCTGAGTTTAATCTCTCAGATAAACGCTATTGGTTTGTTACTCATACTTGCGGTCACGAATACAAGTTTGAATGGGAACAAGTTAAATTTCAATTCAAACAAATTGAAAACGGTAGAGCGATTCCAGATTCAACTACTGCAAAGTTAGTTTGTCCTCATTGTAATGAGCACATAGACGAACACACACGCCACCAGATGGTAAATAAAGGCCGCTGGATTGCAACAAATCCCAATGGTGAAAAGGGTGTAGTAGGTTATCAAATCAGCCGCATGTACTCACCATTGAATACTATTGAAGAAATGGTAAGTAAGTACGCAGATGCTTTGTACTCATTCAATCTTCAAACATTCATGAATAATGAATTGGGTGAGGTCTGGGAAGATGAATATGCAAAAGAATTAGATATTATCCAGTTAGAACAAACAAAGGATAATTCATTTACTATTCATAACATACCCGAAAAAGCATTAGGTATTGTAATCGGAGCCGATCAACAGCTTGACCGATTAGAAGCTACAGTACTTGCATTTGACGATAAGAATGCCTGGGTATGTGGTCATGAGTTTTTCTATAGTCACGACTGTACAAAGCTTGAGGCTACAGCATGGAAAGATTTAGATAAGTTTTGCCGCCAGAACTTCAAGACAGCAATAGGGCGAACAGTACCGACACTTGCCGTGTTTGTTGACTCCAGTAATGGTAACGCAACAGAGACAGTGAAACGCTTTACGGCTCGCTGGTCTAAGTATCATCCTATCAAAGGTTCCAGCTCGACTACATCGCCATTGTTTAAGAAATCAACAGAGGCTGGTTACAAGCTACAGGTACTAAACGTTCATGAAGGTAAGTTAACGATCCGTAAGTTACTTAACCATCTATTGAGTGATGAACCAGAACTTGCACCTACGCGACTACATTTCAGTAGTTCCATTCCTCATGATTACTTTGAGCAGTTAACCAGTGAAGAGTTAAAACCCAAAGGCGGTAAACTTCAATGGCGATTGAAGCAAGGGCAGAAGAGGAACGAAACCTTGGACTGTCTTTGTTATTCATTGATAGCACGTGAATTTGCAGTGAGTAAATTAGGAACTACAAAGCCATATAGAAAACTACGTGAATTTAAATCTACAGTTAATAGTATTGAAACACCAGAGGTAATAAATACTCCAGTAATAAATAAGGAAGAAACCAAACCGATTTCAAAACCAGCAACCAAAACTACAAGGCGTAGAGATGGCAATAACTGGTTCGGTAAGTAAGGAAATTAAAATGGCAAATATTTTACCAGAAAAGATCTATATGCTAACAGTGCCATATGATCAAAAGATAACACTCCCCGCCAGTACTACATTAGTTGTTAACTATCTAAGTGGGGGTAATTCAATTACTCTCACTAATTCGTATTCAGTGCAAAAGGATTTTACCCTTACACTAGATATGACTGATAGTAATGACAAACTATTTTGTGTACAGATTAGCGGTAGTAAAACAACAAACTTTGTATCTGAAATAATCAACCCTGCTAAATACACAAGTGAATATTCACAGCTAGTTAATCTAATCAAAGAAATTGATGCAGTGATTGAAGCTCGCGTAGCTGGTGGTGGTGTTTACTCAGCAACAATTAATAATAAAACTCTAATTAGTGAAACACTTTCTAATCTTGAAAATATGCGTATTCGTTATATCAAACGTGCAAATGCTCTTTGGGCGAGTATGAATGATCAACCAGTAAATGGAAATGGGAAGCCAATCAAGAGTATTACCGTGTTTCGTGATCCTAATTATCCTAACAGATGGGGTACACGATAATGATTTGGAAAAAGAAAGAACAACCAGTACAGCAACAGCCGCAGCCAAAAGCAAAACCAAGTCAGAAAAGATTAATTGATAAACCTCAAACTAACCTAAAGCGTGATCTACAGGCCGTGCGTGGAATGAGTACTCCAGTCATTAACTTTGGTTTTACCGCCGGTACTGGCTCGCAAAATATCAACAACTTGATTAGATGGTTCCTTAGTGATTGGCGTAATGCTTCACGTGAGGCAGTACTAAAGAATCCTCTAGGCCGTAAGTACATGAACCTTTCGGTAGATGGCGTAGTAGGGGCAGAGGGCGTTTACATTAAACCGTCGCCAACAATTGAGGGTTTAACACCAGACGAACTACAGAACCTAAGCCATACGTTAGAAAAACGTTTTGACCGTTGGGCTTATGATCCAGATCGCTTTAGTCTCGATGGTTCTATGACGTTCGATATCTTCCAACAGACAGTAGAGAAAGTACGTGTACAGGATGGTGAATGTTTTATCCGTATTCATAATGTAAATAATGCTATTAAACTTGAAATCATTGATGGTGCTCGCCTAACTCAATTGAATAACCAATTTTTAGACAACGGAAACTATATTTCAAATGGTATTGAGTTTAACCAGTGTCACAAACCAGTAAATTATTATTTCTGCATTTATAATCCGATCACGTACACATACAACGCAACAGCATTTGAAATCATTCCAGCTAATGAAATCTGTCATTACTTCATACCAGACCAACAAGGTCAGGAACGAGGCGTACCAGATATGATTAGTACCAGTAAGACTATGGAAGATTTGAAGAACTTCACTGAGGCGGCATTAATTGCCAAACGAATTTCAGCTAGTACTACTGCTTATATTACTAATAACAATAACGATACTGACCAGGTAGAACTAATCGCGGGTGAGTCTGATATCACGGCAACCTACAATGAATATCTTGAAGCAGGTGCAGTATTTGAATTGGGTAAAAACCAGGATATCAAAACTGTAAGCCCTTCAAATGGTGCTGATAAAATCGGTGAATTTACTAGTGAGTTAATGGATCAAATTTCAATGGGTCTAAACGTCACTAAACAAAGTCTAATGGGTAGTACTGCTGATGCTTCATTTAGTGCAGCCAAGTTAGCCGAACGCCTACAGGCAACAACCTTTAGAACTCGTAGTAATGTACTAATCAGTCGTGTACTAAAACCAATCTATCTTGAGTGGATGAAGAACGAAATGATAAATAGTAGTAGTTTGAATATTTCATTCTCTGATTTTGATGATGCTATTTGTGCTCGTTACATTCCAGTAAAACCAATTTCTCTAGATCCTACTAAGGATATTCAAGCCGAAATTATGCTACTTGATGCAGGGCTAAAATCTAAAACTCAAATCATTAGTGAAATGGGTGGTGATCCACGCATAACCCTAGAAGAGATAGAAAAAGAAAAGGAAATACAAAATAAGGAAAACGTTTCAAATGGAATTGAAGAAACTCAACCAGAAGAGGGAACTAACAGTACCAGTACGGGCGATTAATGCCGATACTAATACAGTAGAAGTTGCATTCTGTAGTGAAGTACCAGTAAGTAGAATGATTAATGATGATTTATATTATGAAATCCTATTATGTGGCGAAGAAAACGTAGACCTATCCCGCCTTAATAATAAGGGTGCAGTACTATTCAATCACGATCGCGATAAATTAATTGGTGCCGTTGTATCAGCACAGATGGATTCTGATCGCGTAGGTCGTGCAACCCTACAAATTTCACAAGTAGGATTAGGTAGTACCATGTGGGGAATGATTCAGGAAGGAATCCTAAGTCATGTATCCATCGGGTATAACATCTACGATTACCGCATGGACGGCAATAATATTATTGTCACTAATTATGAAATCTATGAAATCTCGTTAGTAACTGTACCTGCTGATGCCACCGTTGGTATTGGTCGTTCAATGGGCGACAGTATTATACGTGATGTATTAGAAGATGAATTACAAGAAGCCCATGAGGACGAAACACTAAATAGTAGTAATGAAACTACTACAGAGGAAAGACTCATGGAAGAACAAGAGGGAATGGAAGAAACCCGCCTAGATAACGAATCATACGATATTGAAGAAACATTAGTTACTGCTAATGATGAAAATGGTGGTGTGACAAACATTGAACTAAGTGATGGTGAATTAGAAGAGATGCTATCAAAGCGTCCAGATCTATTAGCTAAGCTAAAAAATTATGGTGTAGAACCAGAAACACTAAATAGTAATGATCCAGTAGAAAATGAAGATACACGCGATATCGATACTGATAATGATGCTGATGAACCAGAAATGGAAGATGAAGCAGAATTAGAACGTAAACGCGAACTTGAATCTATTGGTGCTGTACTAAAAGTTGACGTATCAGAAGCAATTGAAAACGGAATTTCAATTACTGATTTCAAACGTTCACTAAATACAAATAACAAAAATCCTAACGTTAAGGAAAACAAAATGGAAAAATCTGTAATTAATGGTCTTATTCGTCAAGCTGCCGAAGGAAAACCATTCGAAGGTGCTCGCGTTGAAGTACCAGTAACCCAACTACGTGCAACCTCTACCGCTCCTGCTACTGGTGGTGCTTTAGTTAAAGAAGTGTATGTAGATTCATACATCGATGTACTACGTGCTAACTCTGTATTTGCACAACTACCTATTCAAACTTATTCAGGTCTTGAAGGTGAAGGTAATCTAGTACTACCAAAACTATCTTCTGATTTCACCGCAATGTTTGCATTCATTGAAGAAGGTGCGGATAGCCCTCTAGTTGATGCTAACTTTGAAAAGATTGTACTAAAACCAAAAACCTTTAGTGGTTCCGTTCCAATCACTCGTACTCTAATTAAGTCTGCTGATACCGCAGAACGTTATGTACAAAATGCAATGGTACGTGGTGCTGGTCTAAAACTAGAAAAAGAAATCCTAGCACAAATCGTTGCAGTTGCTCCTACTGAAACTCTAGCGGCTGCTATTGATCAGAAAGCAGTACAAGATGCTTTAGCTAAACTAGCTGCTGCTAATGTACGTATCGATGAAGTTGTTGCTATCGTGCATCCTACTACCGCTGCTGTACTACGTTCTACCCTAGTTGGTGGTAACACTGCTGCTAAATTCATGATTGAAGGCTATCGCTTTGACGCATACCTATGTGATTCTGTAAAAGTAATTGAGTCTACTCAAGTTGCAGCAGGTTCTATTATCTTCGGTGACTTCTCTAATGTCATTCTTAGTTCATGGGGTGGCCTAAGTGTAGATCGCGATGATACTACTCTACGTGCATCACAAGGCATCGTACTACGTACCTTCGCGTATATCGACCATGCAGTAGCACATGAAGAAGCATTCCTAGTTGTTAAACTAGCGGCTTAATAATTATGAGAGCATTTACTAACTCACAAAGTGATGTGTTTTTAAATGCTTTCGGTGAAATGATCCAAACCTCTACGGGAACCAAATTCAAGGCGATTCTTGAAGAGGTTCCCGTAACCATTTCTACGGGTACTGGAAACTTCATTGAAGGTTATGAAACATATTGCACGGCAAAAAAGAACGACACACTAACAGTACAAGTAGGTACTATCCTAATCATTCGCGGAGTAAATAAAGAAGTATACAATATTGTTGATGATCTTTCGGGTATGGTTGATATCTATTACCGCAGTGAAGAGGGGCAACATTTCGCGGAGGATTACTAATGGACTTAGTAAGCACAGTTAGAAAAACATTTAAAGGATTAATCACATCAACGAAGGAATTAACTGTTTCACGTGATGCTGATGTATTCGCAGAGGTTGCATTTAATTTTGATTTTGAAAGTATTGATTATTCGGTGTTACCTCGTCAGGTTGGGAGCTTCACAGTACAGTACTTAGTTAGCCCTAAACCAGAATCAAAGAATACAGCACCGAGTGTTACCTATGATCAAATCATTACTACATTCGATACATTAAAGGCACAGGCATTTGTAGATGCTGGCATTGTACTATTAGGTTATTCATATGAACAATCAGATATCGTAACAGATCCAGTAACCGGTAGTGTTTCCTTAGCCTTTTCAATAAATATTAAAGCAACAATGAAAAGGAAATAACATGGCTCAACTAATAACAGGGAATCTATTCAAACTACTATACAGTGACGATCCCGCAAATAACGTACCAATGGGTGCCAGTGTAAAAGAAATATCTAATTTAGCAGAAATGCCAACGCTTACATTTAAGAATACTCAATTGGACTATGAAACATATGATAGTAACTATAAGACAGTAACTATAAGACAGTACTACTATCTAACAAAGACGTAGAACCATTTGATATTGTAATTCACTATGTACCAACTGAGGAAAGTACTGTATTCCTAGATTCAATGGCAAAGAGTCGCAAGGATTTTCAATCAATTCTTAACTATCGTCAAACTGATGGGACTATTGATTATGCAATCGTAAGCGGGGTTATCACTGCAACCTCAACCACTGGTGATAAAGATTCTGTAGTGAACAAGGTGTACACATTTACACCATTAGATGTTATCTCAGAACTACGCACAATCAATGCATTACAGCCACTCTATGAAGGTTCATTTGGTGTTGGCTCAAACGGCGTAGACGTACCACAGTACGAACCAGTTACCCCAGATGGTAACAGCTTTATCAAGGTTCCAGCAGATCAGACAGACAATCCCGTTGGGGCTGATATGTTGGGTATAGGTCTTGTAGATATGAGTAGTGTATGTAAGCTTGCTATCTCAAAGGCAGGTAATCTAAACATCTACGCGATGAACACAAGTACCGCATGGACTCGTATACTAACAGCAACACAGATTGCAAATCAGTATGTACCACTTAGCCGTACTGTAAATGGTAAGGCATTAACGAGTGATATCGTACTTAATAATACTGATGTAGGTTTAGGCAATGTTACTAATGAAAAACAATTAGTAGCCTCTAAAAATCTAAGTGATGTAACAAGTGTAATCACAGCACGTAAAAACCTAGATGTTTATAGTACTGGTGAAGTTGATAGTAAACTAACTGATATCAATAATAATCTAAGTGGCAATTATGCGACAAAACAAAATCTATCTGATGCTGTACAACCATTGGCAACAAAAACCGAACTTAGTGATGCAGTGGCACCACTTGCTACCAAAACAGAACTTAGTGATACTGCGGCAACCCTAGTACCAAAAACTACTACGGTAAATGGTAAGGCTCTATCTGGTAATGTCGTAATTAATAGTGCTGATGTAGGTTTGGGTAATGTTACTAATGAAAAACAATTAGTAGTTTATAAAAATCTAAGTGATCTAGGTGATGTTAATGCCGCACGTACTAACTTAGGTTTAGGAACTATGGCATTACAGAATTCAAATGCAGTTAATATTACTGGTGGACAGGCAGTGCTAAATTATATTTCTTCAACCTCTGGAGGATTTAATAGTACTGCATCAAACCCACTATCAATTGCTTCTGTTAGTCCGACAATCAAATTTACCGAAGCTGGCGTAAAGGATTGGTTTTTAGTAGCTAACGGTGGTTCTATTCGTCTACAACCAGACAGTACTGGTAGCCCAGATATTGCATTTAGTTTTAATCCTGCTACTAAACTAATGTCCCTAATGAATGTTAACGCAAGTTCACTAACTTTAGGTACTGCATTAGGAATTCTTAGTGGTGGTACTGGTGCTAATAATGTTGCTTCCGCTCGTACAAATTTACAAGTAGATCGTCTAATTCAAAATAATAGTTTCACACTACTAACTTCACCAGATAATACACGTTTAGTTATTGGTAATGGTGGTGATATAGGTTTCCAAAACAGTAATGGAAATCCAATTGGATTACCTATTACGGGTGGTGGTACTGGTAGTATTAATGCGGTGGGTGCTCGTACTAACTTAGGTCTAGGATCAAATAATACACCAACATTCGCTGGTGCAGATCTTACAACCTCTGGTGTAGCTAACAGTGGTATTTTAACCCTTAACATTGCAAATACATCTGGTGCTACTACAAGTTCAGGTCGATTATACCATGAAGTACAAAATGGTGTAGGTAAGATGACATTCCATGTTAGTGCGAATGGAAAAAATGCTTACATGCAATTAGATGAAGATGGGAAATTAATAGTACCAGGAACATTATCAGCCTCTGGCGGTATCACTGCTAATTCTTCAATTATCGCCGCACAAGGTCAAGTAGTAGGACTTACTACAACAAGTGGTGGCAATAAGAACATATTCTTATCAAATGCACCTGGGGATGGTTCTTCTGGTGGGTGGGTTAACTTCTGACCCTGACCCGAAATCCTGCTCCATTCAGAAACAGAATTCCGGCATGATCTACACTCCCTGAACGGAGGTGGTGCCGATGAAAAAATCACGATTCACCGAAGAACAGATTGTTTTTGCCCTGAAGCAGGCTGAACTGGGGACGTCCGTGCCGGACGTCTGTCGCAAACTGGGCATCTCCGATGCCACGTTCTATACGTGGCGCAAGAAATACGGCGGGATTTCTCCTTCGGAGCTGAAGCACATGCGGCAGCTTGAGGAAGAGAATCTCAGGCTGAAGAAGCTGGTTGCCGATCTGAGCCTCGACAAGGCCATGCTGCAGGATGTACTGGCAAAAAAGACCTGACGCTGGCGCGTCTGCGTGAATGGGTCCGGGACTTGCAGGCACGCTACGGGGCCAGCGAGCGGCAGGTCTGTTTTGCGCTACGGATCAGCCGCAGCTCTTTCCGCTATCGTTCTGTGGCAGCAGACGACAGTGCGCTACGCCTGCGTATCAGGGAGATCACCGAAACCCGGGTCCACTATGGCTACCGCCGGGTTCACGTCATGCTCAGGCGGGAGGGCTGGCGGGATAATCATAAACGCATTTACCGGCTCTACAGTGAGCAGGGGTTGTCCCTGCGTCTCAAACGCCCGCGCCGGAATAAATCGGCACAGCGTCGGCAGCCCCAGCCTCAGGGGTTGTATCCGAATCATATCTGGGGCATGGACTTTGTCTCTGACGCCTTATTTGACGGGCGTCGGTTACGTCTGCTGACGGTAATTGATCTCTACACCCGCGAATGTCTGGGGATCTGCGTGGGCCAGAATCTGCGCTCAACGGAGGTCGCAGAGATGCTGAACACCATTGCGCTCAGACGGTCCTTACCACAATTACTGAAAACCGATAATGGCTCTGAATTTGCAGGGAAAATGCTGGACAAATGGGTATATGAACGAGGGATCCGTATAGACTTCTCACGCCCGGGAACACCGACGGACAATGCCACTGTGGAGTCGTTTAATGGCAGGCTGCGGCAGGAATGTCTGAACGAGAACTGGTTCATGTCCCTGGAGGATGCACGGTGCAAAATCGAGGCCTGGCGCATACACTATAACCAGAGACGTCCCCATTCTGCGCTGGGCTGGATGACGCCATCTGAATTTGCCGAGAAGTCTGTCGGTTGCAAGAATATGCAGCCAACATGAGGCCGGTTATTCCTGATTATGACTGGAGCATATTCGGGGTCAGGGTCAGTAAGATTATCTATGACTTCTATAATGAAGCAGAGAAAGGGGCAAGATTAGTAATTTCAGATATCAAAGGATCATTTAAGGTAATAAAACAATGAGTATGGAAGAACATTTTGAAGGCGAAACGCCATATATTACACTAGATAGTCATACGCCAATGGCTAATAGTAAACCAATTCATAATATGTTTATGAGTAAACACGTAAGAAAAAAACTAAAAGAAACTGGCTATACTAGCAATCAGCATATGAATGTGATGTTTGAACGTAGTAAACCCTTGCGTGTTGGGGATAGCTACACATGGAAACTACGCGAAATGGAATTCAACGTAGTAGTACTAGGTAAAACAGAGTTATTCGTAAAGGGGATGCGAGTATATGCCTACTGCGTAGGGATAATTGAATAAATGCTAACAGTAATACTAGGTCTTATATCTAAGGGAATGGATTTTTTCATCAAGAAACAAACCATTCAACAGGAAGTAAGTAAGACCAATGCCGAAGGGCAGATTGAAGTAAACAAAGAAGAAATCGAGCGAACGTCTTTTCACTGGCGTAATGCTCTAGGATTCGTGATTACTGCAATCATCCTATACAACTGGATCATAGTACCAGTACTTGACGCTTTTGGGATTGTAGTAATACAAGTTCCATTGGGGCAACTTATGCAGGTGCTATTGATCATGGTTGGTGGAAGTTAAGAAAGCCCCTTATGGGGCTTTTTTGTTTTTTAGCACAGAACAAATAATTGTTAATGATAATAATGCACCTGTTATCCCATACCCCCATCGATCAGGACATGCTACTGATGTGTCAAAAACTGCTACGGGAACAGTTATAAATCCTACTGCTATAGAAGATAAAAATATAAGATCAATGTCCTTTCCCATGAAAGTTATATTTTGTAGTCTTTTCTTAATAGTAGTAAAACCTGGAAGCACTGTAAGTATTAAAGCGTAAACACCAAGTGCACCTGATGTTGTTAACCCTGCACGCAATAGTCCATACACTATAGTTGCATTTATAAATAACGTTAAGGAAAACGCTAACGAAAATTTAAATAAATTCAATAAATTATTCATGGCAGTTCCACAAGTACCTTTTTTTGTAATTTTAAGACTGAGAAATTAAAAATACCCATTATGGTATTCTAATGAGTTTCTGATGTTATAGAATATCTTCGAAGTTTCGTAATGCACATTGCAATGGTTTTTTCAATTCATGCCAATCATCATAAATTGGCATGACGCCCATTTTGACCATTTCTTGTTCAGATAATGTGCTGTTATAAATTACCTTTTCTATAAATGTTTTACTTATTTCCGTGATATTATCTTTATTGATCGCTTTGAATATTTCCTCAGCAGAGGCGGAGTTTGTTTCTATTTTTTTGAATGTCTCTGGCTTTATTATTTTTAGATACGAGATTATGGCAATTGATACCTGCTGAGCCTCAGATGACTTTAATTCATTTGAACTTGAAATTATTAATATAGAAAAACAACGTTCACATTCACGTAATGAGCAATTACTGAGTTTAAGCAAGTTTTTAAGTGTGCTAATTGCATATTTAAAATCACCATTCATTTTTAAATTCAGTTCTCTTGAGAGATATTCTATAAATTCATAAGTAGTGCTTTTATCGAATCTCTGTTCAAGCTTTGGTAATGTGAACCAAAAATGAATGAATTTATTTAAATAGATATCTGCATCTATTTGCCCATACCTTTTTTGGATGGTTTTTGTAAACTGCTCTTTATTCATTGCTAGAATGAAAAATACAGATTTAGCATTGAATATATGTTTTATTTTTTCCAGTAATTCTAAAGAGAAATCTGGTCTAGCTCTGTCTAACTCATCTATGATAAATATTATCTTTTTATCACCCGACACTTTTTCTATAGAGGCCCTAAAAGTATCAATGATATTTTTCTCTTCTTCTGCTTTTTGTAGTTTTTCTTCAATAATCTTCTCAATTTGGTCATTTACATTTTCTTCAATAACTTCACCAATTTCTTCAAAGTCACTACCTTTCACTAAACCAACAGTACTAACTCTTGTAGCAATTCTTAATGCCGGCTTCCAAAGAAGTTTGCCAATTTCTTTTGCGGCATTCATATAATTTGATTTCTTTTCTGGACTTTTAATTGATGGATAAATCGCTGAAGCAAGAGCTAAAAATGCATCCTCTTGATAATCATTTTTGAAGGCATCAAAATAAATCACTTCATATTCATTATTTGTAATTATTTCATTTTCCCATAGTTTTAAAAATGTGGTTTTCCCATTCCCCCACTTATCATCTAGTGCAATTACTAGCCCGTCATCCTCAGAGATGGATATTATTCTTTCTAGCTGCTTACTTAATCGCTTTCTCCCAAATATATCATTGTTAAAACTAAATCCTTGGCCATAATTCAGTTCTGGTAGAAGCAGTTTCATATAGATTCCATTGTATTGATTGAAAAGTGTGTTTTATAACTTAATAGATGCTCGTATGCTTGCCTTGTCATACGACAATAAATATCACTACAACAAGTGTACAAGGGTATTTTATGGCAAGACTAACTAAAAAGGAAACTAAACTACATCAACAGGTAATGGATTTAGTTCATTCAGATAAACTATTAACACATGATGGTAAAGAATTCATCCTACTAAATTACGCAGGGGATGGTATCGGATCTACTGGTGCTTTCTTCACTCCTGAAATGCTTAGTTGGGATTTTATAATCGATGTTGGATGTACTGGCAGGTGTATTGAACTACGTGCGGGAATAGGGCGGATATCGTTCGACCAATGGCAACGTAATAGATCAGAACACATAACGTGCGTAGAACTCAATCCTGAATACGTGATGACAGGTCAAGGGATTTTTCCAGAGGCTGAACGGATTTGTGCTGATGTTTTACAGTACTCCACCAGTGAACTATTTGATATTGACTATGGCAATCCACCATTCGGTAAGATCAAAGTTTCAGAGGCTGTTACAGGCTCTTATACTTGGGCTGCGAATTTCGCAGATTACGGTTGAGTACAAATAATGTGATCTACATGCAAGCGAAACGCAACATATAGTATCTATAATTAATAATGGCACCATATGGTGTACTTCATGTAGCAGGTAATTGTTATGGGTAAGAACCAGCACGTTGTTCCACATAATGGAGAGTGGGCTGTTCGCGGTGAGGGTAATGGTCGTGTCACTTCTACACACCATACTCAACAAGAAGCAATTGATGCAGGACGTACAATTGCACGGAATCAAGGAAGTGAGCTTGTAATTCATCGCCCGAACGGACAAATCAGGGACAAAGATTCTCATGGGAATGATCCGTTCCCACCAAAGGGTTGATACATAAAAAGAGGCCAAATGGCCTCTTTTTTTACATCGGTTTCAATGTTCCCATTGATTTAGGAATGCGTCCTTTCGTTTTTAGCACAGGTTAAAGAGCCGTTGGTATGTGTAATAGAGGCTCCCCGGAAGACGTCTGCTAAATGAACAGCAACCCTTGTGCCAGGTTGAAACCGGGCGCTCACGCTGCCGTCTCAGCGATTCACCTTCCTAAAATAAAGCGTAGATGGCATTTGCAAAACTTGCATACGGTCAACGCTCAATTTCAATGACATATCAATAACTCATCCTAAAAATTTCGTATTTGAGATAAGCGACAGGGTTCGCTTTCATCTGGCTGACATAAAGCTGAAAATCCGCCGTCATCTGATTGCGGGAAGCTAATAAGTTGGTTGAAGGTTGTGGCTAAGTAAATTATTTGGGATGGGAGCCAAGGGCGGTTACACTTCCAGCGCTGATTATTTGATTAAAGGACTGAAAGGATTGTGACCAAATTCAAACTTCTCGCATTAGGCGTACTGCTTGCCTCCTCCGTTACCGCTGCGCACGCAGAGGGCCCGTGGTCTATCGGTGCGGGGGCGCTGGTTTCGCCAAACCCTTACAAAGGTGACCAGAACCGCGTCTACCCGGCACCTCTGCTGGGCTATGAAGGTGACAATTTCTACTTCCGTGGTTTTAACGCGGGTTATTATCTGTGGAATGATGAAGCCGATAAGCTGTCCGTGACCGCCTATTATTCGCCGCTGCATTTCAGGCCGAAAGACAGCAACTACGACAGCATGCGTGCGCTGGATTACCGTCATTCTACCGTGATGGCCGGTCTGTCCTGGGTGCATAACACCGATTATGGTTTCCTGCGTACCGTGCTGGCCGGGGACATCCTCGACAACAGCAACGGCATCACCTGGGACACCGCCTGGCTGTATCGCTACAATGCGGATAGCCTGACGTTGACGCCGGGGATTGGTATCGTGTGGGACAGCAAGAATCAAAACAACTACTACTACGGCGTGAGCGGCAAGGAATCCAACCGCAGCGGCCTGAACGAGTATGACGCGGGTAACAGCTGGTCGCCGTACGTTGAGCTGTCCGTCAACTATAAGCTCAACGCAGACTGGAACGTGTTCGGTATGGGCCGCTATATGCGTTTGTCCAAAGAAGTGACCGACAGCCCAATGGTCGACAGCAACTGGACCGGTGTGCTGCTGACGGGTGTGAACTACAGCTTCTAATTGGTGCAACTTACGCACTAAAACGGGGCGCTCGCGCCCCGTTTGCTTTTTTATGGGGCAGAGGCTTGGCGCCTTTGCCCTAAGCTGGTGAAAACCGCTTAGCCTTTCTTCGCCACGCTAATGGTCTGGCTCAGACGGGTCGGTTTCTCCGCGCTGGCTTTCTGCTTTTTAGACGCACAGGCGGTTTCTACACAGACGAAGGCTTTGTAGCCGTCATCCGGCATATCACCCATCGAAACGGACAGGGCCGGACCAGGGTTCCAGCCCACCACGTTGTAATGATGGTGATGAACCACGTTCAGGGTGCGCTTCAGGTGGCTGGCATCGTGAATGACGCTGCACTCTTCCGGCGCGAGGTAGAGGCGATCTGTACGGTCCGGGAAGGTTTGTACGCCGTCAGTCAGCTCGCCTGCGGCTTCATTCAGCACTTTATCGATGTACGGATTACCCAGGCCGCTGACTTTTACATCCGCAATGTCGCCGACGTTGAAGTAGGTATGCAGGGCGGAAGTGGTTTCGAACTCGCCGTGCGCTTCCAGCTCGATTTCACAGGTTTTGCCCAGCTTGAAGCGGGCATAAAGCGTGAATTCATGTGGCCACAGCTTCAGCGTCTCGGCATTGTTATGCAGCTCGAAGGTCAGCACCACGCCGTTGGCGTCTTCGTTGTGCGCGCTCAGTGTCCACGGCTGGTTGCGTGCGAAACCGTGCGCTGGCAAATCAGCCTGTTCCGCCGGGCCAAACCACGGCCAGCAAATCGGCACGCCGCCGCGCAGCGCTTTGCCTTTATGGAACGGCGTGATGTCGCTCAGCCACAGCACCTCATCTTCGCCGGCAGGCTGCCAGGAGAGCAGGTGAGCACCCTGAAGCGCAAAAGATGCCCGCACCTGCGGGTGATCAATGACGATGACGTCCAGCTCATCGTTGACGCGGCGGGTGAGGGTAGGGGTAATTTGTTCGACGACCGGAAGTGCAAAAATTTTATTAATCATTTCTTTTTTCCTTAGTCCTGGTGATTTGAGGCAAAAAAAAGAGCGACCGAAGTCGCCCTTTAGGATCAGATACTCATCTCAACTTATTTGGAGATGTGAGCGATCAGATCCAGTACTTTGTTGGAGTAGCCAGTTTCGTTGTCGTACCAGGAAACCAGTTTCACAAAGTTGTCGTTCAGTGCGATACCTGCTTTAGCATCGAACACGGAAGTCAGTACTTCGCCGTTGAAGTCGGTAGATACTACGTCATCTTCGGTGTAGCCCAGAACGCCTTTCATTGCGCCTTCGGAAGCAGCTTTGATTGCTTTCTTAATTTCTTCGTAAGAAGCAGCTTTTTCCAGACGAACGGTCAGGTCAACAACGGACACGTTAGGGGTAGGAACGCGGAACGCCATACCGGTCAGTTTGCCTTTCAGCTCTGGCAGTACAACGCCTACCGCTTTAGCAGCACCGGTAGAAGAAGGGATGATGTTCTGAGCTGCGCCGCGGCCGCCGCGCCAGTCTTTGTGAGACGGGCCATCAACGGTTTTCTGAGTTGCGGTGGTAGCGTGAACGGTGGTCATCAGGCCTTCAACGATACCGAAGTTGTCGTTGATAACTTTAGCCAGTGGTGCCAGGCAGTTGGTGGTGCAGGATGCGTTGGAAACGATGTCCTGGCCAGCGTATTTTTCGAAGTTAGCACCGCGAACGAACATTGGGGTGTTGTCTTTGGAAGGACCAGTCAGAACAACTTTTTTCGCGCCAGCAGTGATGTGCTTACGAGCGGTTTCGTCAGTCAGGAACAGACCAGTTGCTTCAGCAACAACGTCAACGTTCACTTCGTTCCACTTCAGGTTAGCCGGGTCACGTTCTGCGGTAACACGGATAGTTTTACCGTTAACAACCAGGTTGCCGTCTTTAACTTCTACAGTACCGTTGAAACGACCGTGAGTTGAGTCGTACTTCAGCATGTAAGCCATATAGTCAGCGTCTAACAGGTCGTTGATTGCAACGATTTCGATGTCAGAACGTTCCTGAGCAGCACGGAAAACGATACGGCCGATACGACCAAAACCGTTGATACCTACTTTGATAGTCATAGTATTCCACCAGCTATTTTTTAGTGAATAAAAGGTTGGCTGTAAAATTACAAAAACCTTACGCAGCGTCAAGCGGAATCGTGTCAATCATTGCGACAAATCAATCCTGTGACCAGGGTTTGTACGACTGAACGCCTCACGCTTCCTTTTGGGCTTAAATCCAAATGGGGACGATGCGGGGGATTTTAAACGCCAGTCCCAACAATAATGTGATTCACGTCACGCTTTGTGCCGTGCCAGAATTTCAGGGCTAAGTTTAGAACAAAAAGCAGCACGGCGTTGTTAATTTTTTGTTAGAATGGCGGCGTGAGCTGTCCCAATTGAACTGACCGAGATGTACGCCTATGTCTAATCAATTACCCCCTGATTCAAATAAGAAAAACCTCAGCGAAATGCAATACTACGTGACCCAGAAGCACGGCACTGAACCGCCGTATTCAGGGCGTTTGCTGCATAACAAGCGTGACGGGATTTATCACTGCCTGGTGTGTGAAGCCCCGCTGTTTCTTTCGGAAACAAAATACGACTCAGGCTGCGGCTGGCCTAGCTTTTACGAGCCAGTCAGCCCGGATGCTATCCGCTATCTGACCGATAACTCTCACGGTATGGAGCGCGTTGAAATCCGCTGCGGTAATTGCGATGCACACCTGGGCCACGTGTTCCCGGATGGTCCGCAGCCGACCGGGGAGCGGTATTGTGTTAATTCGGCCTCTCTGAGCTTCACCGACGGGCAGAACGGTGAGCAGGTTGAAGGTTGAAGAATCGATTCAGCTAATTATTCCGCGACGGGGTGCCAAATGAGCAATCTGGATGAAATGTTGAGCGTGATGACGCCAGAGATTTATCAACGCCTGGCGACCGCGGTCGAACTGGGAAAGTGGCCTGATGGCGTAGCGCTGACCCAGGAGCAAAAAGACAACAGTCTCCAACTGGTGATGCTGTGGCAGGCGCGCCACAACACGGACGCGCAGCACATGACTATCGACACCAACGGCCAGATGGTGATGAAGAGCAAGCAGCAGTTGAAAGCGGAGTTTGGCATTGAGCCTGCGCCGTTTGTGACGATGAAGCTGCAATAAACAAAAAAGGGAGACACTCTGGTCTCCCTTCTTTTTCTTTGCTAATAACTACTTAGCGTGATCGATGCCCAACGACTCTGCAAGCTGCTTCGCCAACTGGTTGTTGTCATCTGCGCCATATTCCCAGAACATCGCTCCCCCTAAGCCTTTCTCCTTGATGTACTCGGCTTTAATTTTCACCGAGCGCGGATTCTCGTAGGAGATGGCGAACAGCGGTTTCCCTTCAGCAGACTTCAGCGTCAGGTACGGCACCTTCGCGTCGTCATCCCACTCTTCGGTAAAGCGCTTCTGCGGGTCGTTCAGCATTTTCTTCACCAGGTCGTTGTATTTGACGTAAGTGTCTTTCGTCAGATCCACGCCCAACGCAGTTTTAAACAGCTCGAGTTCGCGCTCGCCGAAGTAGGGCTGCGTAACCGGGTTTTTCTGCGCGTCTGGCTTTGACCAGTCAATGCCTGGCTCTACGGCGCGCTTAGGTACACGGCCATAGAAGCCGATACCGAGGTTCATCTGCTGCGGTTTCAGCCCGGCAGCAAGGTAGTTACTGACCACGAAATCAGCGCTGTACTTGTCGGCTTCGGCCACGGTTGGCCACTTTTTCGAATCATAGAGATTCGAGTTGAAGTACTGCGTGCCGTACGCCATGTCGTAGGTCATCAGGTTGATGTAGTTCAGCACCGGCGCAATGGCTTTTACGTCAACCCAGCTTTTCGGGCTTTCGGCATTGGCCCCGACGGCAATGGTGACCAGTTTTTTGTCGCCCACGGCTTTGCGCAGCTCTTTCAGCAGAGCGGTGAAATTATCCCGGTCGGCGTCCAGCTTATCCACCAGGCCCCATGCGCCATTTACCGGGAATTCCCAGTCGAGATCGATCCCGTCCAGGCCATATTTGTCCATCACTTCCTGCACGGAGCGGATAAACACCGCACGGTTTTCTGGCGTTGCAGCCGCGGCAGAGAAACCGCGAGCGCCCCAGCCGCCAACGGACAGTAATATTTTCAGCTGCGGGTTCTGTTTACGCAGTGTCGGGAGGGTTTCAAGGTCAGAAACAACTTTCGGGGAAAGATAAATTTGGTGCAGCTTTGACGAGTCTTTCAGGGCTTCGTTGGTTTCGCCTTTCTCATCGTTATAAATCAGGCCAAAGGAGTAATTGAGGTGGGTTATCTGGCGAACATCAAGCTTATTAATATCCCCACCCGGACCGGCAGTGACGTCGCCGCCGCCGTTGAAGTAACCCACGGAAAGCAAAGATTCAGCCTGTGCAACGCCGCTGCAGGCGAGCGTCACCGCGGCCACCAGCGGTAACATTTTACGTGTGAATGACATAATGATTCCTCTTTGACGGGCACAACATAAAAGCTCCCCGGCCACGCTTAACAGACGAAAACGGCGGAAAGCGAAATCAGCTAACGTGCTGAATAAATTCACTGAATATGATTATGAGAGCGCTCCCAGGTGAGGGCGAGCAAAAAAAGCGTAGATTGTGAGCGGAATCGATACAAAAGTGTGGGGCGGGTGCCGCCCCTACAATTATTGGCAGGTAAAATCGGCGAAAGTCATTAACGTGGCGCCTTTAACCGCCATCTCCTGGAAAGCTTCCAGGCTACTCTGGGGTTGCAGGTTCACGCCGCGACAGCCATCGGTGATGACAGTCACTTCATAACCCAGCGCCAGCGCGTCCAGCACCGTAAATTTCACGCAGAAATCCGTTGCCAGCCCCAGCACAACAAGGCTGCGGATGTCGTGCTCGCGCAGCCAGGCATCCAGTTCGGTTTGCTGCCGGTGGCCGTTATCGAAAAACGCGCTGTAGCTGTCGATAGCCGGATTTTGGCCTTTATAGACGATCTTATCGACGCCGGAAGCCTTCAGCAGCGGGTGAAGCTTTGCCCCTTCGCTGTTCTGAATGCAGTGATCGGGCCACCAGGTTTGTGCGAGGCCGTCGAGCATGCCCTCAGAAAAAGGCTCAGTGTCTTGTGTGCTGGCGAAACTTCCATGCTTTGCCGGGTGCCAGTCCTGGGTTGCTACCACGCTTTCATCGCGGGCGTGAAACAGCTCGATAAGCTGGTTAGCGACCTCGACGGTGCTGTCACCTTCCGGGACGGCAAGCGTGCCACCGGCACAAAAATCGTTTTGCAAATCAATCAACAGCAACGCACTTTGCGCCATTGGCATTCCTTATTCGTCAGGAGTGAGTTCACCACGCAGGTTTTGCGACATCGCATCACGGATCGCCTGAGCATCCAGGCCCTGGCTCAGCAGGTAGTGAAGCTTGGTTAACGTCGCTTCTACCGTCATATCGAACCCGCTGATAACGCCGGCCTGCGCCAGCGCGTTGCCGGTGGCATAGCCGCCCATGTTCACTTTGCCCGACATACACTGCGTGAGGTTAACCACCACGATGCCGCGCGCGCTGGCTTCCTGCAACTCTTTAATGAACGCGCCCTGCTGCGGGGCATTCCCCACTCCGTAAGAACGTAGGATCAGCGCTTTCACCGGCTGACGCAGGAAGTTGCCCACGACATCGGCAGAAATGCCTGGATAGATGGTGACCACGCCAATCGGCTGCGGCGTGATCGGGTGAACAATCAGCTCGCCTTCGCCGTGCGGGGCTGGGGGCGTATTCAGCTTACGGATGTGGATCCCGGCTTCCAGCAGCGGCGCAAGGTTAGGGGAGGCAAAGGCATCAAAGCCGTCGGCATGGGCTTTGGTGGTGCGGTTCCCGCGGTAGAGACGATTGTTGAAGAACAGCGTCACTTCGTTGATTGGGTAGTTGGCCGCCACGTACAGCGAATTGAGCAGGTTGATTTGCCCGTCAGAACGCAGCTCTGCCAGCGGGATCTGCGACCCCGTGACGATCACCGGCTTGCTGAGATTCTCCAGCATGAAGGAGAGCGCCGAGGCCGTAAACGCCATGGTATCCGTGCCGTGCAGGATCACGAAACCGTCGTACTCGTCGTAGTGGGCTTTGATGTCGTCGGCAATGTGCTGCCAGTCTTCGGGCGTCATGTCCGAAGAGTCCATCAGCGGATCGTATTCGTGGATCGTGAAGTCCGGCATTTCCGGGCGATGGAATTCAGGCATCATCGCCAGCTGGCGCTGCAGGTGGCCGGAAACAGGAATGTAGCCGTGTTCTGAACGCTGCATCCCGATAGTACCGCCGGTGTAGGCAACGTAGATGGATTTCTTTTGCATGGGGTTTCTCGAGGCTTTCGATATTTGCGGCAGAGTATAGAGAGGATGGCGGAAAAAAAAAGCCCGGTTTAACCGGGCTTTGCTTCATGTGAGTAAATTAACGCACATCGCCGCAGGTGAGGCAGAAGGCGTAACGATTTTGCGGGTCGTTCATGGTGCCGAATTTGTCATTCTGGGCTTTGACCGCCAGCGCGGCATCGGCCAGTGGGGCTGGCAGGTAAGCCTGAATGGCCTGAGGTAGTGCGGCGCGTACCGAGCCGGTCATGGCGTTAAAGACCATGTCGGTGAAGGTTGCGTCATCCTGCCAGAACGCCAGGTGCCAGCTTTTCAGCTTCGCCAGTTCGGCGGCTTTGGCAACGGCATCGTCAAAATCACCCAGGCTGTCTACCAGGCCGTTAGCTTTGGCATCTTCCCCGGTCCAGACGTGGCCCTGAGCAATCTGATCGATTTGCTCCGGCGTTTTCTTGCGGGACGCCGCCACCAGGCCGATGAAGCGCTTGTAGCCGTTGTCGATGCTGAGCTGCATCATCTGCTGCACTTCAGGCGGCAGCTTCTTAGTCACGGCCACGTCGGCCAGCGGTGATGTTGATACACCGTCGGTATGCACGCCAATCGCGTCGAGGGTGTTTTCTACGGTATTGATGACGCCGAAAATACCAATCGAGCCGGTCAGCGTACTTGGGTTGGCGATGATGTAGTTCGCCGGAGTAGAAATCCAGTAGCCGCCAGATGCCGCCATGCCGCCCATTGAAACCACAATTGGCTTCCCGGCTTCACGCGCAGCGACAAGCTCTTCACGAATGGTTTCGGACGCAGTGACGCTGCCGCCAGGGCTGTTTACGCGGAAGACGATAGCTTTCACCTTCGGATCCAGACGTGCTTCACGGATCTGCATCGCCGTGGTGTCGCCGCCGACCTGGCCTGGGGTTTCTTCCCCGTCCATGATCGCGCCGTTGGCGAAGATCACCGCAATGGCATCACCTTGCTCAGACGGTTTTTTCACGGTGTAGTCGTAAATACTGGTGTAGCTAAAGTCTTTGTTGGCTTTGCTCCAGCCGAACTGTTTCACCAGCGCCTTATCCACGACTGCACTGCTTGCCAGCTCGTCCACCAACTTGTTGTCCAGGGCATATTTTGCGGTGTCGCCACCCAGTTTTTGCAGGTTATCCAGCAGCGCCTGAGCGCCGGGGAAAGCCTGCTGAGCGGTAATCTGGCGGTTTGCCGCGATGGTGTTCAGGTAGTTTTGCCACAGCTCGCCAATCCAGCGGCTGTCCGCATCGCGTGCGGCAGGGGACATATCATCGCGGATATACGGCTCAACCGCTGACTTATAGGTCCCGACGCGGAAGACGTGGGTCGAGACTTTCAGCTTATCCAGCAGGGTTTTGTAATACAGCGCGTTAGTGGCGAACCCGTGCAGGTCAACCATGCCCTGCGGCGAGAGCCAGATTTTATTGGCAAAGCTTGCCAGGTAGTACTGACTCTGGTTGTAGCTGTCGCCCATCGCATAAACCGGCTTGCCGCCGTCGCGGAATTCGCGCAGCGCTTTGCCGATATACTGCATTGACGGCTGATCGGCCCCGGCGAAATCTTTCAGGTCCAGCACAATGCCGGTGATATTGCGGTCATCTTTTGCCTGACGAATGGCGTCGACGATGTCAAACAGGGAGTTCTCCTGCAGACGATCGGAACTGGCGCCCACCAGCTGGCGGCCAATCACGCCCAGCTTATTGCTGACCGACGGTTTGTCTACCACCACGCCGGTGATGTCCAGCAGCAACGCACCTCGTGCTGGCTCCGCTGGCGTGCTTTTTACCTGCATCCAGATGCCGACCCCAACCAGGATCAGCAGGATAAGGAACAAGTTGAGAATAAATTCCCGAATGAAATTAAGCAGACGCCAGGTCCACTTAAAAAAGCCGCTAATAAATCGCCCAATGGTGCGCATGTTTTCTCCATAACCTTCAACAGGGGTATTACCCGCACGCCGCAATGAAGCTGGCTAAAGCGGCGAAAGTAAAGGCTATCCTAAAGAGAGGGCGAGGAAATGTCAGCAGGAAATCGGGGCGGTGCTGTAACAAAAACTACGGCTGTGTTAATTTTGTGAATGAAAATCATTTAACGGACTGGGGCAACCTCCGCGCTTTGCCAGTCATTTCATGTCAGTAAGGGGCTTTTAAATGGATGCACTTGAACTTTTGATTAACCGCCGTAGCGCGTCCCGTCTGGTCGAACCGGCTCCGGCAGGTGAAGTGCTGGAAAATATTCTGCGTGCCGGAATGCGCGCGCCGGACCACGGTACGCTCCAGCCGTGGCGCTTCATCGTTATTGAAGGGGAAGGGCGCGAGCGCTTTGCTCAGCTTTTAGAAAAAGCGGCCATTGCCGCCGGCATGGACGAAAAAAGCGTTGAAAAGGCGCGTACATCGCCGTTCCGCGCCCCGCAAATCATTGCTGTGGTCGCGCATTGTGAGGCTAATCATAAAGTGCCGTTGTGGGAGCAGGTGGTTTCCGCAGGTTGTGCGGTGATGGCGATGCAGATGGCGGCGGTGGCTCAGGGCTTTAACGGCATCTGGCGCAGCGGCGCGTGGACAGAAAATGACATGGTTCGCGAGGGACTGGGTGGCCGTGAGCAGGACAAAGTGGTGGGCTTCCTCTACCTCGGCACGCCGCAGTTGAAAGCGTCGACGACCATCAGCGCCCCGGACACCTCTGCATTCGTCTCTCACTTCTGATTGAGCGTTATCCTGCCGGGCATCTCCCCGGCAGGGACTTCACGTCTTATTTCTTCTGCTGTTTCGCAAACTCGTCTTTCGCTTTCTGCAGCTGTTGCTGGAAGGCTGCGTTGGTATGCAACGTGGCAACTACGGCAGACCCCACGACGCGAGCGGCATCAATATCGCTCTGCCAGTGGTAGCCGCAAATCACCCGGCTTTGGCCCAGCTCAAACCCGCGTTTCAGGATCTCGTTCTGGCGCTGCGGGTTGATTTCGGCCAGCACCAGCGCGGTGGCCCAGCCAATTGAGGTATGCCCGGACGGATAAGAACCATTTTTCGACAGCTTATCCTGCTCTTTGGTGTTACAGGTTGGTACGCCGTAGAAGGCAAACGGGCGGATGCGCATGTACTTTTCTTTTGCGCCGCGCGTGGCGAGGTCGCCTGCATCCTCAATCATATTGGTCAGGAGCTTGTGCAGTTCCGGCGCATCTTTCTCGGTTATCGGCGAGCCAAACGCGCCGGAGAAAGCGTTAGCCACGCCGCCGCCGCTCAGGTTGGCATCTTCTTCTGCCAGTTTACCGCGTTCGGTGGTGCGCAGCAGGCGGCCTTTCTCATACATCGCCTGGTCATTCAGGAACGCAATGCTGCCGATTTCCGGCGGCGGTGGCAGCAGCGCCAGACTATCAATGGCCTGAGCGTTGGTCAGGTAGTAAAGATCGGGTTTGGTGGTGACATCATTTCCCGGAGGTGCAAGGGCAAAAGCCGTAGAAGAGAACAGGCCGGCAATACAGAAGGCTAATACGCGTTTTTTCATTGTTATTCCTTACATGCGTTAGTTGTCCAGTGAGTTGCCAGATGGTTGTAACATTTCTGTCATATTCGAGTAAAAGAGCGAGTCGGCAAAATGCGGCCTGGCTTCACAAAACTTCCGGATTGCCTGCATAGTGAGCAACGACACGCGAATTAGGACTGCCAGACTTACCACCAGGGCGTTTGAGCGCTACCATATACTCGTCATACTTCAGGCCGCAGTGCGAAGTATTCAGAGTAAAAATGCCTAACGACAGGAGATGTCCATGAAGCAAACCGTTCGTTTGACCCAGTACAGCCACGGCGCAGGATGCGGCTGCAAAATTTCCCCGAAGGTGCTGGAAACCATCCTGCACAGTGAGCAGGCGAAGTTTGTCGATCCTAATCTGCTGGTGGGGAACGAAACCCGCGATGATGCGGCGGTTTACGACCTGGGCAACGGCACCGGTATCATCAGCACCACCGACTTCTTCATGCCGATCGTGGACGATCCCTTCGACTTTGGCCGCATAGCGGCGACCAACGCCATCAGCGATATCTACGCGATGGGCGGGAAACCGATCATGGCGATCGCTATTCTCGGCTGGCCGATTAATACGCTGGCGCCTGAAATAGCCCGTGAAGTGATCGAAGGCGGGCGTTTTGTCTGCCAGCAGGCGGGGATTTCGCTGGCCGGTGGCCACTCGATTGACGCCCCAGAACCGATTTTTGGCCTCGCGGTAACCGGCGTTGTGCCAACCGAGCGAGTGAAGAAAAACAGCTCTGCTGAAGCCGGCTGTAAGTTATACCTGACCAAACCTCTGGGCATTGGCGTGTTGACCACCGCCGAGAAAAAATCCCTGCTGCTGCCAGAGCATAAAGGCCTGGCGGCAGAAACCATGTGCCAGTTGAATAAAGTCGGTGCCGAATTTGCCGATATTCCTGGCGTGACCGCGATGACCGACGTCACCGGTTTTGGCCTGATGGGCCACCTGAGCGAAATGTGCGAGGGCGCGGGCGTTCAGGCGGAAGTGTGGTACGAGTGTGTGCCAAAACTGCCGGGCGTTGAAAGCTACATCGAGCAGGGCTGCGTACCCGGTGGAACTTCCCGCAACTTTGCCAGTTACGGGCAACTGATTGGCGAGATGCCTGAAGCCTGGCGTAACCTGCTGTGCGACCCACAAACTTCCGGTGGCCTGCTGCTGGCCGTGCGTGCTGATGCCGAAGCCGAAGTCTTTGCGGCTGCCGAGCGGAACGGCATTAAGCTCAGCGCCATCGGTGAACTGAAAGAGGCCCGCGCTGGCCGCCCAATGATCGAGATCCGTTAATTCATGCGGCTGTTTATTGCGGAAAAACCAAGCCTTGCGCGAGCCATTGCCGACGTGCTGCCCAAGCCCCATCGTCGCGGCGATGGGTTTATTGAATGCGGCAACGGCCAGGTGGTGACCTGGTGTATTGGCCACCTGCTGGAGCAGGCGCAGCCGGACGCCTATGACGGGCGATATGCCCGCTGGAACCTCGCAGACTTGCCTATCGTGCCGGAAAAGTGGCAGCTCCAGCCTCGTCCTTCCGTGACTAAACAGCTCAACGCGATCAAAAAGCTGCTGACTCAGGCAACCGAAGTGGTTCACGCGGGTGACCCCGATCGCGAAGGGCAACTGCTGGTGGACGAAGTGCTGGACTACCTCCAGCTGGCACCAGAAAAGCGCCAGCAGGTGCAGCGCTGCCTGATCAACGACCTTAACCCGCAGGCCGTGGAGCGGGCGATTTCCCGCCTGCGCGCCAACAGCGAGTTTATTCCGCTTTGCGTTTCAGCGCTGGCCCGCGCCCGTGCCGACTGGCTCTACGGGATTAACATGACCCGGGCCTACACTATTCTCGGGCGTAATGCGGGCTATCAGGGTGTGCTGTCCGTGGGCCGCGTCCAGACGCCGGTGCTGGGCCTGGTCGTGCGCCGCGATGAAGAGATTGAAAACTTTGTCGCCAAAGATTATTTCGAAGTGAAAGCCCACATCGTGACGCCAGCGGACGAGCGCTTTGTCGCCGTATGGCAGCCAAGTGAATCCTGCGAACCCCATCAGGACGAAGAAGGCCGCCTGCTGAACCGTAAGCTGGCGGAGCACGTCGTGGCGCGTATCAACGGCCATCCGGCGCTGGTCACCGCCTATAACGATAAACGGGAATCGGAAATTGCACCGCTGCCGTTCTCGCTGTCGAGCCTGCAGATTGAGGCGGCGAAACGCTTTGGACTGAGTGCCCAGAACGTGCTGGATATTTGCCAGAAGCTGTATGAAACCCACAAGCTGATTACCTACCCGCGTTCGGACTGCCGCTATCTGCCCGAAGAGCACTTTGCCGGACGGCATGCGGTGATGAACGCCATCAGCGTACATCAGCCAGATTTGCTGCCGCAGCCGGCGGTGGATGCCGACCTGCGTAACCGCTGCTGGGATGATAAAAAAGTGGATGCCCACCACGCGATTATTCCGACCGCCCGCAGCGCTTCAATTTCATTAAGTGAAAATGAGGCTAAAGTTTATGGCCTGATCGCCCGTCAATACTTAATGCAGTTCTGTGCCGACGCCGTCTTCCGCAAATGCACCATCGATCTGGATATCGCCGGAGGCAAATTTATCGCCAAAGCGCGTTTCCTTGCCGAAGCGGGCTGGCGGGCGCTGCTGGGCAGTAAAGAGCGTGATGAAGAGAACGACGGCACGCCGCTGCCGGTGGTCGCGAAAGGCGACGAACTGCTGTGCGAGCATGGCGAAGTGGTTGAACGGCAAACTCAGCCGCCACGCCACTTTACCGATGCCACATTATTGTCAGCGATGACCGGGATTGCGCGCTTTGTGCAGGATAAAGATCTGAAAAAGATCCTGCGCGCCACGGACGGATTAGGCACCGAGGCGACGCGAGCCGGGATCATCGAACTGTTATTCAAACGTGCTTTCCTGGTTAAGAAAGGGCGCTATATTCATTCTACGGAAGCCGGGCGGGCGCTGATCCACTCGCTGCCGGAGCTGGCCGCCAGGCCGGACATGACCGCGCACTGGGAATCAACGCTGACGCAAATCAGCGAAAAGCAGTGTCGCTATCAGGACTTTATGCAGCCGCTGGTGCAGACGCTTTATGAGCTGATTCATCAGGCGCGAACCACGCCGGTGCGCCATGCATTTAAGGGCATCAAAGCCCAGGATGACGGAAAAAAAGCAAAACGTTGGGCCAAAAAAGAGGGAAGTGATGATGCCAGTAAAAAGCCTGCTCGCCGCCGTCGTGGGGCTAATGATGAGTCTGCCAGCGATGGCGGTGCAGCCCCGTCAGCCTGACGTGGACGTGGTGATCCCGCCGGAAGTGTTCACCAACAGCAATCAGCCGCAGACGCCGCCCTGCAACCAGTGCTGTATTTATGAAAACAAAAACTACTCCGAAGGGGCGGTGGTGAAAACGGAAGGCATTTTGCTGCAGTGCCAGCGCGATGACAAAGTCTTAGGGACTAATCCGCTGGTCTGGCGTCGCGTGAAGCCATAAACGCTTTCAGCAGCGGGATATCCGCCGGGGCGAGGGCATAGTCAAGCGCTTCCGGCGGCTCACACCAGACCAGTTCGCTGTGGCAATGCGCGGTGGGGTCGCCGCTAAAGGCTTCAACATGCCAGGCGTGCAGATGAATCATTCTCCCACTCACTTCGCGCTGATGACTGGCCACGTAACCGCTAATTTGCGCCGTAATTCCCAGTTCTTCCTGTAACTCCCTTGCAAGCGCTTCGGGCTGCGTTTCTCCGGTTTCTACTTTCCCGCCTGGAAATTCCCACAGGCCCGGCTGATCGCCATTTTCAGCGCGACGGGCGAGCAGGATTTTGCCTTCGCGCTCGATAATAGCCGCGACAACATCAAGGTTTTTTAGCATGGGTATCCATTCTCATTGGGGCTGGCGTGGCATAATACTCGCCCTGACATGCCAGCAAAAGAGTAACTGAATGATGGAAACGAAAAGCGAGCCCTGGATTGCACCCCTTAAAACGCTGCCCAAAAGCCTGCGCCCGATTGTGGCGATGCAGGAGAAACATTTTGGCGCGGTGTTAAACCCAACCCGCTGGTGGGGGCGTCTGCCGTATTTGTTCTGGCTGGTGGCGCTGTTTGTCGGTTTTCTGGAAAGACGCCGGGCAAAAATCGACCCTGTGACCCGTTCGCTGGTGATGACCCGGGTATCGCAGTTATGTAGCTGCGAATTTTGCATCGACGCCAATAGCCTGCGCCTTGCAGAGCGTAGCCAGTCGATGGATAAAGTGCTGGCGGTGGCCAACTGGCAAAATGAATCCCTGTTTAACGAGAAAGAACGGGTCGCATTGGCCTACGCTGAAGCAATGACCGCCACGCCGCCGCAGGTGACCAACGAGTTAAAAAACAGGCTTAAACAGCATTTTAACGACCAGGCTGGGACCGAGCTGACCGCGCTGATTGCCTTCCAGAACCTTTCGGCTCGCTTTAACGCCGCGCTGGATATCCCCTCCCAGGGATTATGCCCGACAAAGGGAAAAGCCTAGATGTTCGACAGCTATCTTCACCCGCGTATTAAACCCGCGCTTAATCGGCTGGCGGTCGTGCTCGACAAGCCCGCTATCACGCCGGACAGGCTGACGCTGGCAGGGTTCGCTATTGGCGCACTGGTTTTACCTTTTCTGGCGCTGCAATGGTATATCCCGGCGCTGGTCGCCATTGTCTTTAACCGGCTGCTTGACGGCCTGGACGGCGCGCTGGCGAGACGAAGAGGGCTAACCGATGCCGGTGGCTTCCTCGATATTACGCTGGATTTTCTTTTTTATGCCCTTGTGCCGTTTGGTTTTATTCTCGCGGACCCGGTGCAAAACGCCCTTGCCGGTGCGTGGCTGCTGTTTTCGTTTATCGGCACCGGCAGCAGCTTTCTGGCGTTTGCTGCCCTGGCGCAGAAACACGATATCGCGAATCCAGGCTACGCCCATAAGTCGTTTTATTATCTGGGCGGGCTGACGGAAGGCAGCGAAACTCTCCTGTTGTTTGTGCTTGGCTGCCTGTTTCCCGGCTGGTTTGCCTGGCTGGCGTGGGTCTTTGGCGGGTTGTGCTTGCTTACCACGCTCAACCGCGTCTGGAGCGGGTATAAGACGTTAAAACGGCACGCGAAATCCTCAGATTGAAACCCCTCACCCCGACCCTCTCCCCGGAGGGGAGAGGGAGAAAGCAGTCAGTCGGGAACATGATTTATCCCCTCTCCCCTTTGGGGAGAGGGTTAGGGTGAGGGGCGTGATCTTCAAGCGAGAATCAGTTCGGTTTACGTTCGCCGCTAACGACCGGGTTCTTCGGATCAGCGCTCCATTCGTACCAGCCGCCGTCATACAAGCCAACGTTCTTCCAGCCCATTGCCCGCGCGTACATCAGCGTTTCGGAGGCGCGCCAGCCGGTACCGCAGTAGAAGGCCACGTGCTGATCCGGCAAGATATTCCAGCTTTTCCACATTGCGGCGATATCGTCCCCGGTACGCATGGTACCGTCCGGGTTATGGAAGTCTTCCATATGCGTGGAGTCAGATCCCGCATGACCCCAGCGGGCACCCGCAATCTCGCCTTTGGGCTTAATGTAGCTGTACCCGCTGGTGGTGCCGATAAATTCCGGCCAGGAACGAATGCTGACCAGAGACGCATCTTTGCGGTGCAGCAGCGCGCGCGCCTGTTCCATGTCCAGCATCAGTTGAGGCTGGCCAGGGATCGGGGCGCCGAAGTCGGGGGCTGGCGTCGGCTGTGCAGGCAGGCCGCGTTCAACGGGCAAATCAGCTGCGCTCCACGTTGTCCATCCTCCGTCGAGCAGACGGACGTCTTTCACGCCAGCGTACAGCATGATCGCCGCCACGCGCGCCGCGGCGTAAACGTCCCGACCATACAAAATGACGGTCGTGTCGTGCCGGATGCCGTGCTTCGCCAGCATGGCTTTTAGCTTATCGTCGGACACTTTGTTCCACAGCGGCTCGCTCTCCACCTCTTCGGTATTGATGTAGCCCGCGCCGGGAATATGACTGAGCAGGTATTTTTTCGGCGCGCCCCAGCCCGCTTCAATCACTTTCCAGTCTCCGCCAGGCGCTGCGGTGACCGGTTTTTTATTCTGTAAATCATGGATCCATTGCGGGTACACGAGCTGCTCAAAATGCGCCAGCTTTTGCAGACGGGAAGGGTCCTGCAGGGCGTCGGTCAGCATTGAAATCTGCGTAAACCCCAGCTTTTCTAAGCGAGCTTCCACGGCCCGAGCGTCGTCACCGTAAAGCGCTACTAATCCAGATTTGTTCAGCTGATGTTGCTTAGCCCACGTTGAAAGCTGTTCATCGCTCATTAGCGTCAGCCAGGAGGCTGAGAGATTCAATGCGGCGGGTTCATGGCCGCCGCTGCCGTTTACGGTCTGCGGCCAGCCGTTATAAAACGCGCTTGGGCGAGTATCAATCACGGCACCGTTTTCGGCTTTTACGCTGGAGAGGTTCATTTCAGTGGGCATCGCGGCGGCAAAAGTGATCTGGGACAGCCCGGCCAGCAGCAGGGCGGTGGTTAGCTGAGAAACACGTTTCATCTAATAACCTGAAGGATAGCAAAAGAGCCGTAAGTTTAGTCCTCGCTTGGGGGGGCTTCTTTGCGATATCTCATGTTCGATGGGTTAAAGCCGGATAACCTGTCCGCTGGGGGGAATATCTTGCTCATCGTGAGTGACCAGCACCACCGGCAACCCGAGTAGTTTTGCTTTTTGCCAGACAAATTCCCGAAACCCCTGACGCAGCGGCAGGTCGAGGCGGGAAAAGGGCTCATCGAGCAATAAGGCTTCAGGTTCAGCCTGCAGGGCGCGCAGGACGCTGATGCGCGCGCGTTCCCCACCGGAGAGCGTAGCCGGATCTCTGTGGGCATAGCTGGCCAGCCCGGCGCTTTCCAGCACCTCCGCGACAGCACGCTGCCGCAGCGAGCGCCCAACGATGGAGGCGGGCATCGCCATCAGTAGATTTTGCCCAACGCTGAGGTGAGGAAACAACAGCGCGTCCTGGAATAAAATGCCGATACGGCGCTGTTCAACGAGCAGAGACGTCAGGTTGCGCTGGTTAAGCTGCAGCATGCCCTGTGCGCTAAACTCCGGGGCTAAGTCACCGATCATCCAGTTCAGTAACGTCGATTTACCCACGCCAGACGGGCCCATCAGCGTAACAATCTCACCCGGCGCAACGTCAAAGCTGATATCCGCCAGCAGCGGTTCGCCGTTGCGGGAAAGGGAACAATTTCGCACGCTGAGCATTAGCATAATCCTTTTCTGTGAGTGCCAGCCAGGCGGCTAACCGAGATTGTGGCGATAAATACGGCCATCGGCAGCAGCATTTGTAGCAATGCCTGCAGAGCGAACTGCTGGGGATCGCCGCCGCTGCTGAGCGCCACAGCTTCCGTTGTGACGGTGGCAAACCTGCCCGCCCCGGCATAAAGCGTAGGCAAATACTGTGCGACGCTGACGGAAAAACCGACGGCCAGCGCCGCCAGTACAGGCCTGATGACCAATGGCAGCTGGACGAGGCAGAGAATTTTCCACGCCGACCAGCCGAAAGTTCGCGCCGTCAGCACCTGGCGAGCGTCGATCCTCTGCCAGGCCGGGGCCAGGATCAACAGCGTATAAGGCAGGACCCACAGCAAATGGCTCCAGATAAGCGCGGCCCAGCTTCCTTCCATGTTCAGCCTGAGCAGCAGTTGATACTGCGCGGCGGCCAGCGGCAGCGCAGGCAGCAGCAGTGGTAGATACAGCCAGCGATCGTAGCGGCGCGGGCAGCCCTTGAGCCACAATATGGTTACGATTAGCGCGAGCAAAGCGCTGATAAATCCGGCTACAAAACTTGTCCAGACGGGCGTCAGCTCAGCCTGTCGCCAGCCGTTAAGCGTCAGGCTTTCAGGGAGTCGTGCCGGGAAAAACCAGCCTTCGGCGAAGGACCAAAGGATGAGTATGGCGATAGCCGTAAAGCCGACCAGGGAAAGTGAACAGGCGGTCATCGCGCCAGCAGAGGACAGATTCAGGGCATAGCGTTTACCCGAAAAGCACCCGATCCGCCGTTTTATCATTGCCCACGCCAAACGCCCGACAATAACAAAAGCCCCGAGCATCAGCAGCAACAGGCAGGATGCCGCCAGGCCCATATTCTGCCGGGAGATATCGCTGTCCGTTAGCCATTGCCAGGCCAGAACTGCAAAAGTCGGCGGGTTAGCGGGGCCAAGAATCAGCGCGGCATCTACGACTGAAAGGCTATAGGCCGTTACCGCCACTAAAGCCCAACCCAGGCGAGGCAAGAGCTGCGGCACCAGCACATAGAGACGGGATTGTAGCTCGCCGTAGCCGAGCGTTCTGGCGAGTGTTATCTGTTGGCTCATCTGTGCGCTTTGTAGCTGCGAGGCTGAGAACCACAGTAAGAACCAGGCTTCTTTGAGCGCCAGCATGAGGCCGAGGGCAACACTGTAGTTATCCGGCGGCAGAGAGAGATTGAAAAGGCGAGACAGCCAGCCGCTGTCTGAAAACAGGAAGAAAAAGCCGCTGGCAAGGGCAACGTGCGGCAGGGCCAGCAGCAGCGGCAGACGCTGAAGATAGCGTTGCCAGCGCTCGCCGGGATACAGGGTACAGAGAATAATTAACGTCAGCAGCAAAGCGCCGCCCACGCTGAGAGTGGTTGATACTAGCGTGGCGATGAAGGCTTCCGGCCACTGTGAGTCCTGCCAAAGGGTAAGCCAGATTTCACCTTGTAGTAATGGCGGTACGATCAGGGCAAGGCCCGGCAGCACTGGCACAAACACCAGTCCCGCAGCCAGTGCTCCGGCAACCGTAAAGCCGCGGCTCATCGCGACCCGTAACGTTCAAGCCAGGCTTGTTCCAGCGCACTGACCCAGGCGGAATGTGGTTCCGCCAGGAAAGGCACAGGATGCTGGCTTTTGGGCACCAGCGCCTCAAATTGTGCTTTTTGCTGTGACGGCAGCGCTTTGCTGCTCAGCACGCTCGCGTCTCCCCAAACTGCCGGGTCAGCTTTGCGGATTTGCGCCTCGGGGGACATCAGAAAATTAGCCACGATCTGAGCTCCTGCTTTGGCGCTGCTGTTCGCCGGAATAGCGACGAAATGCACGTTGCCCAACATGCCAGCGCTAAAGCCAAAGGATTCTGCAGACGGCTGGAGCTGGCGGCGAGCGATCAGATTATCTACGTGTGCCGGATTGAACGTCACAGACAGCAGCAGCTCGCCGTCGGCCAGCATACGATCCATGCGCGCCGGCGTCGGCGGGAACGTTTTACCTTTTTGCCAAAGGAACGGATGAAGCTGGTCAAGGTAACGCCAGAGCGGGGCGGTGACTTGTTCGAAGGAGGCGGGATCCGGAGCCGTTTTCAGTGCGTCCGGTTTATCGGTCAAGACAATCAAAAGCTGTTCAAGGAACGCCGTGCCGGTAAAATCGGGCGGGCGAGGGTAGCTCAGCTTGCCGGGATGGGCTTTGGCGAAGGCCAACAGTTGATCTGCATTTTGCGGGAAGGCTGGCGTGCGTTTTTTATCGCCGATGAACATCAGCTGCGCGCTTCCCCAGGGTGCCTCAGCCCCGTCAACCGGTACCGAGAAATCTTCCCGCACAGGTTTTTTCACATCAACATATTGCCAGTTTGGCAGATTTTCGGCCCAGTTTTCGCTGAGCAATCCTGCCTGCTTGAGCACGCTGAAGTTTTCGCCGTTGACCCAAAGCAGGTCCACCGACCCGTTGGTTTTTCTGCCCGCTGCCGCTTCGTTTTGAATACGCCTCACTGCATCGGCCGCGTCCGCCAGCTTAACCACTTTAAGCGTCACGCCATAATGCGTTTTTACTTCATGGCTGACCCAGTCCAGATAGCCGTTAACGGCGGGATCGCCGCCCCAGGCGTTAAAATAAACCGTCTGGCCGTTGGCCTGCTGGCGAATACTCTGCCAGTTTTGGGGCTGAGCGGTGGCGCTAAAGCCGACCAGCGTCAGAGCAAGCATCAGCGCCCATATGCCAGGTATTAAGCGTTGCAAGAGAAAGTCCTCAGCGTGTTATGGGGCGGTTTGTCTGGCCAACCAGCGAGCGGCCAGCGGTAATAGCCCTAACAGGGCAAACATCAACATCATGCCGGGGGAGAGAATATCGCCCAGGCTTTGCAGCTGGCTCAGCTGTCTGCCGGTGTTAATGTAGACCATGATGGCGGGCAGCATGCCGAGCAGGCTGATCGCGGCATAGCGAATGACGCCCATAGGCGTCAGGCCCATTAATAAATTGACCAGCACAAAAGGGAAAACCGGCGCGAGCCGCAGGGCAAAGAGGTAATGGCCGCCGTCGCGCTGTATGCCCTGATTCACTTTTTCCATCGTGCGTGAGAAGCGGCGCTGCACCCAGTCACGCAGCAGATAACGGCTGATTAGCATCGCGGCGGTTGCACCGGAGGTCGCTGCCAGGGCGACCAGGACGGTGCCCTGTACCAGACCAAAAATAGCCCCGCCTAACAGCGTGAGCAGGGTGGCACCTGGAATGGAAAAGGCGGCAGTAAGAAAGTAGCAGCCAAAAAAGACCACAATAGCCAGAACCGGTTGCTGTGCATGCCAGTGTGCAAACTCAGCCTGAGAGTGCTTGAGAGCAGACAGGCTAAGCGTGCCAGGAGGAAGCAGATACAAAAGCAACCCAGCCATTATGATCAGCAGCGCAAAGAGACCCTTACGCACACCCACCTCTTCTCTTTTGTTTATCCATCTTCATACCGTGCCGCTGCGGTAAAGGCGTGGAGTATAGCGGAGGGGCTGTGGCAGCGTGCTTGAGCCAGGTCATGAAGCGGATACAGAGTTATACATTTTGGTCAGACGGAGAACATATTGCAGATACATCGCGGCGGTTAAATGGTGGCTCTTCTTACCTACGATTGGGGAATCACCATGTCCAGCAAACTCGAGAAAGTGCTTTATACCGCCCATACCACAACCGTTGGCGCACGCAGCGGACACGGGCGCTCTGATGACGGCAGCCTGGATGTGCAGCTCAGCACGCCGGGGTCTGGCAAGCCGGGGACGAATCCGGAACAGCTCTTTGCCGTTGGTTATTCTGCCTGTTTTATGGGGGCGATTGGGCTGGCGGGGAAAAAACTGGCTATCCGCATTCCGGAGGAAACCGCCGTGGATGCCAGCGTCTCGCTGGGGAAAGTCGATAATGACAGCCAGTTTGCGCTGGCGGTGACGCTTCACGTCAGGTTGCCGGGGTTGAGCGAAACCGAGCGGGAAACTCTGCTGGCAACCGCCCATGCAACATGTCCTTACTCGCGAGCGATTACCGGGAATGTCGAAGTGACGTTACTTTCGCAAGGGTAGCGACAAAACGCCTTCGGATAGCCGGAGGCGTTTAACTTTTTAAACGGGTTCTTTTGATTAGCCAGTGGGACAGCAGCGGCAGCAGGCCAATCAGGGCAAACAGCAACAGCATGGTGGGAGAAATAATGTCCCGCAGGCTTTCTATCTGACTAAGCTGGCGGCCGGTGCTGATGTACAGCACGATAGACGGCAGCAGGCCAAGCAGCGTGACTATCGCAAAACGAACGGCGGAAATCGGCGTCAGCCCCATCAGCAGGTTGATGATGGAAAAGGGCAGAACCGGCACCAGGCGCAGGGCAAACAGGCAGTGCGTAATATTGTGCTTAATGCCCTCGTTGATCTTCGCCATGGTGGTTGCAAAGCGCCGCTGTACCCAGTCATGCAAGAAGTAACGGCTTAGCAACATCGCCACGGTTGCGCCGCTGGCAGCAGCCAGGGCGACCAGCACGGTGCCTTCGATCAGCCCAAATAGCGCGCCACCCATCAGGGTCATAATGCGCGTGCCGGGGATTGAAAGGGCGGAAATCAGGAAATAACCGAGGAAGAAGGCGCTCATCACCAGCGCCGGGCGCTCGGCATGCCAGAGACTAAGCTGAGCGTGATATTTCTGCAGTGTCGCCAGGCTAAGCGTGCCCGGCGGCAGCAGGACTAACAGCGAGATAACCAGCGTGGCCAGCAGCAAAAACAGGATTTTACGCATTCTGTTCGCGCCTCGTCAGGGTGAAAAACGGCATCTCGCTGTCCTTGTCTGAAGATGTGTCAACCTTCAGTATTTCCCTTACCGCTTAAACTGCGCCCAAACAGGGGCGTGGTCGGACGGTTTTTCCATGCCGCGAATGTCGTAGTCGATCCCGGTTGCCACGCAGTGCGGCGCCAGCCCCTGGCTTGCCAGCAGCAGATCTATCCGCAGGCCACGGTTATCGTCGAAGCCTTTTGAACGGTAATCAAACCACGAGAATTTGTCCTGTGCTTCCGGGTTAGCGTGGCGATAAGTATCCACCAGACCCCAGCCCAACAGGCGAGCCATCCATTCGCGCTCTTCCGGCAGGAACGAACATTTCCCGGTGCGTAACCAGCGCTTGCGGCTATCTTCGCCGATCCCAATGTCGAGATCCGTCGGGCTGATATTCATATCCCCCATGATCAGCACCGGGTTTTCCGGGCGCAGTTCACCCTGCAGGAAGTCCTGCAGATCCTGGTAAAACTTAGTCTTGGCCGGGAATTTGGTTTCATGATCGCGGCTTTCGCCCTGTGGGAAGTAGCCGTTAATCACCGTCAGGTTGCCAAATTCAGACGGGATTTCCGCCATGATAATGCGGCGCTGGGCGTCTTCGTCGTCGGTCGGGAAGCCTTTTCGCACCGCAATTGGCTTCTCTTTGGTCAGCAGCGCCACGCCGTAATGGCCTTTTTGACCGTGATAAAACACGTGATAGCCGAGTTTCTCCACGTCTTCCAGCGGGAACATATCGTCGTGCACTTTGGTTTCCTGCAGACCGATAACGTCCGGCTGATGCTGTTCTACGATGGCTTCAAGCTGATGAGGACGGGCGCGCAGGCCGTTGATATTAAAAGAGACAAATTTCATAGTCGCTGCCAGGTTGTCAGGTTAATTGTTGCAGGATGGTAGCAGAAAACGGCGCAGGTTGCTGCGCTGAAGCTAATCGCTGCCATAGGTGCGACTGGTGGGCGGAAATAAAGCAACATTTGCACCAAAATTGATCTCGATGCGCAAAAAGGGGGCGAAAACGGCAGGCAAATCCCGAAGGCGATCACAATTCCAGCATTATATTTTACCACTGCATAATATTTCTTGTTTTCGTGTCGCGAATCAGGCGGCACGTTAAAACTATGCACTTTTTATTCATTTTGTGTGAATGGCGAGTGTTTTTAAGTTATTGATTTTTCGTTTCCCCCTCCGGTTTATGCATTTTTATCGCTGGCTGGCACGATGTCTGCAATCTACATTTACAGCGCAAACACTCAATTATTTAACATTTAATAAACTTTTTGTTTACCGTGAGGGGTCACTATGTCGCAGTCAATTACACGCCAACATTTCGACGAATGGATGATGCCGGTTTATGCCCCTGCGCCTTTTATTCCGGTTCGCGGCGAGGGTTCCACCCTGTGGGATCAGCAGGGAAAAGACTACATCGACTTTGCCGGTGGCATCGCGGTTAACGCCCTGGGACATGCTCACCCTGAAATGCGCAAAGCGCTGGAGGAGCAGGCGGCAAAATTCTGGCATACCGGCAATGGCTACACCAACGAGCCGGTATTGAAGCTGGCGAAGCAACTCATCGACGCAACCTTTGCGGAGAAAGTGTTCTTCTGTAACTCAGGGGCCGAGGCTAACGAAGCGGCGCTGAAGCTGGCGCGTAAATATGCTCATGATAATTTTGGCGCGCAGAAAAGCGGCATCGTAGCGTTCAAGAATGCGTTCCATGGCCGCACGCTGTTTACCGTCACGGCCGGTGGTCAGCCCGCTTATTCTCAAGATTTTGCGCCTCTGCCGCCGCAGATTAACCACGCGGTGTTTAACGATTTGCAGTCTGCCCGTGAACTGATTAACGACGAAACCTGTGCGGTGATCGTCGAACCTATGCAGGGTGAAGGTGGGGTTGTCCCAGCGACGCCAGAGTTCCTTCAGGGGCTGCGCGAACTTTGCGACAAACATAACGCAGTACTGATTTTTGACGAGGTACAAACCGGCGTGGGCCGCACTGGCTCGCTGTATGCCTACATGCATTATGGCGTGACGCCGGACGTGCTCTCAACGGCCAAAGCGCTGGGCGGTGGCTTCCCGATTGGCGCGCTGCTGACTACCGATCGCTTTGCCAAAGTGATGGTGGTTGGTACCCACGGCACTACCTACGGCGGAAACCCACTGGCATCTGCGGTGGCTGGGCGCGTACTGGAAATCATTAATACGCCTGAGGTGCTCAGCGGCGTGAAGCAGCGCCACGACTGGTTTGTTGAGCGCCTGAACCACATTAACCAGAAGCACCAGCTGTTCAGCGAAGTGCGCGGCTTAGGGCTGCTGATTGGCTGTGCGCTGCGCCCTGAACATGCCGGTAAAGCGAAACTTATTCTGCAGGCTGCCGCGCAGGAAGGCCTGATGATGCTGATTGCCGGGGCTAACGTGCTGCGTTTTGCCCCTGCGCTCATCGTCAGCGAAGCGGAAGTTCAGCTGGGCCTGGATCGCTTCGAGCGCGCCTGCGAACGCTTCCTCGCGGGAGTTTCATCATGATGGTAATCCGCCCGATTGAACGAGGAGATCTGCCAGGCCTGCTTAAGCTTGCCGGGAAAACCGGCGGCGGGCTGACCTCGCTCCCCGCCGATGAAAAAACGCTGGCCGACCGAATCGAACGCTCGCTGCAGACCTGGCAGGGCGGGCTGCCGAAGGGCGATCAGGGCTATGTTTTTGTGCTGGAAGATACCAGCAGCGGCCAGATGGTGGGAATTTGCGCCATTGAGGTGGCCGTGGGCCTGAACGATCCCTGGTACAACTACCGGGTCGGGACGCTGGTTCATGCCTCCAAAGAGTTGAATATCTACAACGCGCTGCCGACGCTTTTTCTCACCCACGACCACACCGGGGCAAGCGAGCTTTGCACGCTGTTCCTTGACCCTGCCTGGCGTAAAGAGGGCAACGGGTATCTGTTATCCAAGTCTCGTTTCCTGTTTATGGCGGCCTTCCGCGAGCGGTTCAACGACAAAGTGGTTGCCGAGATGCGCGGGGTAATCGATGAACACGGGCATTCACCGTTCTGGGAAAGCCTTGGGAATCGCTTCTTCTCTATGGAGTTTGCCCGTGCAGACTACTTATGCGGCACCGGGCAGAAAGCTTTTATTGCCGAGCTGATGCCAAAACACCCGATTTATACCGACTTCCTGTCCAAAGAGGCGCAGGCGGTTATCGGCCAGGTGCATCCGCAAACGGCGCCAGCGCGTACCGTGCTTGAAGCCGAAGGATTCCGCTATCGTAATTATGTCGACATCTTCGACGGCGGCCCTACGCTGGAGTGTGATATCGACCGCGTGCGGGCGATCCGCAAGAGCCGCCTGCAAACCGTCGCTGTCGGCCAGCCCGCGACCGACGAACTGCCCGTTTGCCTGGTCGCCAACGAAAATTACCACCAGTTCCGCGTGATGCTGATCAATGCCGATCCCAAAGGCGATAAACTGGTTATTGATGCTGCAACTGCCGACGCGCTGAAGTGCGCCAGCGGCGATACCGTGCGCGTGGTGCGCCTGTGCCCCGAGGAGAAAAAAGTATGACTAACTGGATCAACGGACAATGGGTGCCGGGCCGTGGCGAAGCGCTGTTAAAACATAACCCGGTGAGTGGCTCGCTGCTGTGGGAAGGGCTGGTGGCGGATAAAGCGCAGGTAGAAGAAGCCTGTCGTGCGGCTCGCTCGGCGTTTCCTGCCTGGGCGAAACGCCCGTTTACGGAACGTCAGGAGATTGTGGAGCGTTTTGCCGGCCTGCTTGAGGCGAATAAAACTGCGCTCGCTGAAACGATTGCTCAGGAAACCGGTAAACCTCGCTGGGAAGCGGCTACCGAAGTGACCGCGATGGTCAATAAGATTGCCATTTCTATTAAGTCTTACCACACCAGAACGGGCGAAACGCACACCGCGATGCCGGACGGAGCGGCGACTTTACGCCATCGTCCTCATGGCGTGCTGGCGGTCTTTGGCCCTTACAACTTCCCGGGTCATTTGCCCAACGGCCATATCGTGCCGGGACTGCTGGCCGGTAATTCCCTGGTGTTTAAACCGAGTGAGTTGACGCCACGCACTGGTGAGCAGGTGATGAAGCTTTGGGAAGAGGCCGGCATCCCTGCTGGCGTCCTGAATCTTGTGCAGGGCGGGCGCGAAACCGGCGAGGCGCTGTCTAATCAGCCGGAGCTTGATGGGCTTCTGTTTACCGGCAGCGCGGGCACCGGCTACCACCTTCACCGTCAGTTTGCCGGGCAGCCGGAGAAGATCCTCGCCCTGGAAATGGGCGGCAACAACCCGCTTATCGTCGAAGATCCGCAGGATATCGACGGAGCCGTGCACGTGGCTATCCAGTCAGCGTTTATCACCGCCGGGCAGCGCTGTACCTGCGCCCGCCGTCTGCTGGTGAAGCAGGGCGAGCAGGGGGATGCGTTTATTCGTCGTCTGGTTGAGGTTTCTGCCCGGCTGCAGCCCGGAGAGTGGGACGCTATGCCACAGCCGTTTATCGGCGGGTTGATTTCGGTGCAGGCGGCTGAACGGGTGCTGACCGCGTTCCAGGCCCACGTTGCGCGCGGTGGTAAACCGCTGCTTGAGCCAAAAATGATTCGGCCAGGCACCTCTTTACTGACGCCGGGCATCGTTGAACTCAGCGGCGTGGCAAACGTGCCGGATGAAGAAGTTTTTGGCCCGCTGCTGGCGATTTACCGCTATGACAGCTTTGACGATGCGATTCGGATGGCGAATGACACGCGCTATGGCCTGGCGAGCGGGCTGATTTCACCGTCCCGCGAACAGTTTGACCAGCTTTTACTGGAAGCCAGAGCCGGGATTGTGAACTGGAATAAACCGCTGACCGGGGCTGCCAGCACCGCGCCATTCGGCGGCGTGGGCGCTTCAGGTAACCACCGCGCCAGCGCCTGGTATGCGGCGGATTACTGCGCCTGGCCGATGGCTTCGCTGGAAAGTACGAGCTTCGCGCTACCGCCAACCCTGAGCCCAGGGCTCGATTTCAGCCGCGAGGAACAGCCATGAAGCGTGCGCGTGAGGCCAACTTCGACGGACTGGTGGGGCTGACCCACCATTACGCCGGGCTGTCGTTTGGCAATGAAGCCTCGACGAAGCACCAGTTCCGCGTGTCTAACCCGAAGCTGGCGGCAAAACAGGGGCTGCTGAAAATGAAAGCGCTGGCGGACGCGGGTTATCCGCAGGGTGTGATTGCTCCACAGGAGCGTCCGAATATCAGTGTGCTGCGTCAGATAGGCTTTAGCGGCAGCGACGAGCAGGTTGTTGAGCGCGCGGCTCGTCAGGCTCCTCAGTTGCTGTCCGCCGCCAGCTCGGCGTCTTCGATGTGGGTGGCCAATGCGGCGACGGTATCACCGTCAGCCGATACGCTGGACGGCAAAGTGCATCTCACCGTCGCCAACCTGAACAATAAATTCCACCGAGCCAGTGAAGCACCGACGACGGAAAACGTGCTGCGGGCGATGTTCCGGGATACCGGGCGTTTTGCCGTGCACGGCGCGCTGCCGCAGGTAGCTCTGTTTGGTGACGAAGGCGCCGCCAACCATAACCGTTTAGGCGGCGAATATGGCGAGCAGGGCGTGCAGCTGTTTGTTTATGGCCGCGAAGACTCGAAAAGCGGGCAGGCTCCGGCCCGCTATCCCGCTCGTCAGACGCTGGAGGCCAGCCAGGCCGTGGCGCGTTTGAATCAGGTACGTTCTGAGCAGGTTATCTTCGCTCAGCAAAACCCGGCGGTGATCGATCAGGGCGTTTTTCATAACGATGTTATCGCGGTCTCTAACCGCGAGGTGCTGTTCTGCCATCAGCATGCGTTTGTGGATCAACAAGGGCTTTATCAGCGTCTGCGCGAAAAAGTGCCTGGCTTTACGGCCCTGGAAGTCCCGGACGATTTGGTTTCGGTTGCTGATGCGGTTTCGACCTATCTGTTTAACAGCCAGCTGCTGAGTCGCGCCGACGGCGGCATGACGCTCGTGCTGCCGGAAGAGTCTCGCCAGCATCCAGGCGTCTGGCGCTACCTTAACCAGCTGCTGGAGGCGGATAACCCTGTCCGTGAGCTGCAGGTGTTCGATCTGCGGGAAAGTATGGCTAATGGCGGTGGTCCGGCGTGTTTGCGCCTGAGGGTAGTACTGACGGACGAGGAGCTTAAAGCTGTTAATCCGGCGGTGATGATGAACGACACGCTGTTTATGACGCTCAATGGCTGGGTTGATCGCTGGTACCGAGACCGTTTAACCCAGGCTGATTTAGCCGACCCGCAGCTGTTGCGCGAGGGACGCGAAGCGCTGGATGAACTGACGCGCATTCTGGATTTAGGTTCCGTGTACCCGTTCCAGCAATAGGGGAGAAAGCATGATTGATTTTCTGTTGCATACGTTGGCTGGCAAGGCACCTGAACAAACCTCCGGAGAGAATGCTCACCTCAGCTGGCGCTGGTGGGACGAAGGTATTCTGACGTTGACGCCACATGAGACGTCGGGGAAAGCCCTGGTCATATCGGCCGGGATCCACGGCAACGAAACCGCCCCGGTGGAGATCCTTGGCCAGTTGACCAACAGCTTGATCGCGGGACAGCTTCCGCTGCAGTGGCGTACGATGATTATTCTGGGCAACCCGGCGGCGCTGCGCGTGGATAAGCGTTATACCCATAGTGACATGAACCGCATGTTTGGCGGGCGCTGGCAGCAGTTTCCTGAAAGCGTGGAAACCCAACGTGCGGCCAGGCTTGAACATGCCCTCGAGCAATTCTGGTCGCGAAGCGAGGAACAAACCCGCTGGCATCTGGATATGCATACCGCCATTCGTGGCTCTTATCATCCCCGGTTTGGTGTGCTTCCGGCGAGGCCGCTGCCTTATAGCGAGAGCTTTTTAACCTGGCTGGGCTGCGCCGGGCTGCAGGCGCTGGTGTTTCACCAAAAGCCCGGCGGCACCTTTAGCCATTTCAGCAGCGAGCATTTTGGGGCGTTGAGCTGCACGCTGGAGCTGGGAAAAGCCAGGCCGTTTGGGCAGAACGATCTTGGTCAGTTCGCGGTAACAAAAGAAGCCATCTCCGCGTTGTTAAGCGGGGCAGAGCCGCCAGACATGGAGGCTGAGCCGTTGCGTTACCGCGTTGCGCAGCAAATCACCCGACAGTCAGATAAATTTGTGCTGCACATGTCCGGCCAAACGCAGAACTTTACCGCGTTTTCAAAGGGCACGTTGCTGGCTGAAGATGGCGAAAAGCGTTATGTCGTTGCCGGTGAAAAAGAGTACGTTTTATTCCCCAACCCGGATGTGGCGCTGGGCCTGAGAGCGGGCTTAATGTTGGAAGTAATTTGAACTTTAAGCAGCTCTGAATAATTGAGCTGCTTAATCATTTCGTGTTGTGCATTTATTTACGGATAATTCCTGGGTACAGGGTTTATTCATCAGGTTGATTGCTGTACACTCTTCATATTGTCTTTATAATCATCGTGTTGTTATATTTCGTTGCATTATTTCCCGCCTTAATCCTTATTTTCTTCATAATTGATGCATTCTTGTTTTATACCCTTTCAATGATTTACGGATGCCACCGTCTCCTTGACGATAAGACTCGTAAACTCATTCTCGTCAACACGACATCGTCGTTTTAAGCGAGTCGTCAATTTAATGAAAAGAGAAGGTTAAAAATATGCGTAAATTAACTGCACTGTTCGTCGCTTCTACTCTGGCTCTGGGCGCCGCTAACCTGGCCCATGCTGCCGATGCAACTCCGGCTGCGGCTCCACAAACCGATGCTCCGATGATGCACAATAAAATGATGCGCGGCCCGATGCACGACATGATGTTCAAAGACCTGAACCTGACTGATGCGCAGAAACAGCAAATTAAAGACATTATGAAAGAACAGCGCGGCAAGATGCAGCGTCCATCCGTTGACGAACGCCGCGCCATGCACGACGTGATTGCCAGCGACAGTTTCGACCAGGCCAAAGCACAGGCGCAGGTCGATAAAATGGCAGAGCAGAATAAAACGCGCATGCTGGCGCATCTGCAAACCCAGAACAAAATCTACAACATCCTGACCCCGGATCAGAAAAAACAGTTTAATGCGAATTTTGAGAAGCGTCTGACAGAACGTCCCGGGCATGAAGGTAAAATGCCAGCTGCTCAGTAAGTCTGAGCAACTAAATTAAGACCGCCGGTCTTGTTCACAATAGCGAGGTACGCTGTGAACAGGGCCGGCGGTTTTCTCGTTTAATCTTGTCACTCCGCGATTTTTCCCTATGTTTGACTCAAATAATACCGCCTCGTGACAATCACTATGGCGGGGAAAGCCATTTTAAACACCCAATTTCAGCAACTTACATTCAAAATTGCAGCTCACTCCGCAGATTTTATCGCCCGATATTGAGGGTGATAAATTTACTTTGCTTCCCGACAAAAAAGCCGCTAAATCATTGTCACAAAAATAGAACCAGGGCTACAGCAACCGGCTTCGGCTGCCGATAACACTGGCGTCAGGCAAAGATCTGACGAACAAAACAGAGAACTGATGAGCAGGCCGCCGGGGCGGAGATCTTCCTTTGGGGGCGCTCAATTTAAAGAGCAAATGCCAGGGTGCACGGATGCCGTGCGTCCTCAGGAGTGGTGATGGAATTCTTTGATATACGAAAGGTGCCGGTTAACCTCTGGCGCAACGGCGCCGGGGAAACGCGAGAAATATGCTGTTTTCCGCCCGCGACGCGTGACTTCAACTGGCGCGCCAGCATCGCCTCTTTGGCTCACAACGGCGAGTTTCCCGTCTTTCCGCAGGTTGACCGGGTGATGACTCTGCTGGAGGGGAGTGAGGTCGTTCTGGACGGCGGAAAGGCGTTCAGGCATACGCTTAAACGCCATCAGCCTTTTACTTTTGCTGGCGAACAGCCCGTAAAAGCTGAACTGACCCGCGGTATGTCGATGGATTTTAACGTCATGACGCGCCGGGACCGATGTCGGGCCCAGGTGCGGGTGGCGGACAGAACCTTTACCACTTTTGGTACCCGGGGCGGCGTTGTTTATGTCCTGAGTGGGGAGTGGCAGTTGGAAGATAAGCTGCTGTCACCGGACCAGGGCGCCTGGTGGCAGGAAGGGAGCCATACGCTGCGGTTGCTAAAAAACGAAGGCCAGCTGCTGTTCAGCGAAATTACCTATTTGTAGACTGAATGCCCGGGTAACGACCGGGCAATCCACTATCTTTCTGCTGGTTATCCTCAGAAACGGCTGTTTTGTTGCGGTTTCGCTCTCCATTTCCCCTCCATGTAAACGTCCTGCAGCATCCCGTGCTGGATAAATTTCACAAGCGCGATCCGGCTCACCGTTCGATAAAAAAGTCCTATGACCCGCTGGCGGAATATTTGGTTTATTAGTTAAGTTGTATATACAAATATAGACAAAAACCCGATGCAAACAGGATGCTGACATGTCAACGCAAAAGAAGCTATGCAGTCTCACTCCAGGTTCCGTTTCACTGGCCACTCTGCGCGAGATCTATCACGGAAACGTGCTGCTCAGGCTTGACCCCGGTGCGGTTGCCGCCGTTGAGCGTGCGCTCGGCACGGTAGAGGCTATTGTTGCCCATGGCGACGTGGTTTACGGTATTAACACCGGTTTTGGCAAGCTGGCACAAACCACCATTGCTACCGATCACCTGGCCGAACTTCAGCGTAACCTGGTGCTTTCTCACAGCGTGGGGCTTGGGGAAGCGCTGCCGGATGATGTGGTCCGGCTAGTGATGGCCAGTAAAATTATCAGCCTGTCACGCGGGCATTCGGGCGTTCGCCTGCTGGTGATCGACAGCCTGATTGCGCTGTTCAACTCGGGCGTAATGCCGGTGATCCCGGAGAAAGGCTCGGTGGGGGCATCCGGCGATCTGGCTCCGCTGGCGCACCTGTCGCTGATGTTGCTCGGGGAAGGGAATGTCAGGGTTAACGGCGAACAGATCCCTGCCGTTGAAGGTTTGAAGCTGGCAGGCGTTAAGCCGCTAGTGTTGGGGCCAAAAGAAGGTCTGGCGCTGCTCAATGGCACTCAGGTTTCGACGGCGCTTGCGCTGCGAGGGCTGTTTGAGGGCGAGAAGGTGTTCGCCGCCGGGCTGGTGGCTGGAGCTTTGTCGCTGGAGGCTATCAAAGGCTCAGTGAAACCGTTCGATGCGCGTATCCATCTGGCTCGTGGCCAGGCGGGACAGATTGATGTGGCTGCGGCGGTCACTTCGCTTCTGGCCGACAGTAAAATTGTTGATTCTCACGCCCACTGCGGCCGTGTACAGGATCCTTATTCCATTCGCTGCGTGCCGCAGGTGATGGGCGCGTGCCTGGATAACCTGCGTCATGCCGCGCGTGTGCTGCAGATTGAGGCTAATGCTGCCTCCGACAATCCACTGGTGTTCAGTGACACCGGGGAAGTGATTTCAGGCGGGAACTTCCACGCGGAGCCGGTTGCCTTTGCCGCCGATATTATCGCGCTGGCAGTGGCGGAAATTGGGGCGATTTCGGAGCGTCGTCTGGCATTGCTGCTGGATACCGGACTTTCTGGCCTGCCGCCGTTCCTCGTGAAAGAGGGCGGGATTAACTCCGGCTTTATGATTGCGCAGGTCACCGCCGCCGCGCTGGCCTCGGAGAATAAATCGCTCGCCCATCCGGGCAGCGTCGACAGTCTGCCAACGTCTGCGAATCAGGAAGACCATGTTTCGATGGCGACCTATGCGGCTCGTCGTCTGGGATCCATGTGCTTTAACACTGCGGCAGTGGTGGGGATTGAGGCGATGGCTGCTGCTCAGGGCATTGAATTTCACCGGCCGTTGCGGAGCTCGCCGCTGCTTGAAAAGGTCTTCGGAGATATTCGCGAGCGCGTGGCATTCCTGGAAAAAGACCGTCTGCTGGCACCGGATATCGAGCAAATGCGCCTCTGGGGCTGCAGCGACGGTTGGCCGGAGGCTATCATGAAGCTTCTGCCTTCATCGGCGGCATAGCCCTTTCAGACTCCTCTCTTTGAGGGGAGTCTACTCGAGCTCTATCACCTCATATTCCCCGCTCAGCATCAGCTTGCAAAGGATCTTGTAGCCATCGTTGTCAAAACCTTCGGGCGGCTGACGGCGGACTGCAGCTTTATCCAACTGCGGCACGGAGCCCAGATAAAACCAGTGATCGATCAGGTGATACTCGGTCATCTCCGGGCTGCGTTCCACGATGGCGACGGCGTTTTTCCATGGCCAGCAAATCAGGCGAACCTGCTCGAGAGCCTGAACCAGGCGGGCGTGATGCTCGGCCTGAGTCTCTTTCCCGCAACAGGCTCCGGCGCAGCGTTTAAGCGCAGAGCGAAAACAGGCCCGGCCTTTACTCAGTGATTCCAGACCCAGCAGGCCATAACAGAGATAATGCTCATCGGCCAGCCCTTGCAGCGTTTGCAGCGCTGCCCGACGGTTAGCGTACAGCCCGTACAGGCCCGGCTGGCGGGAGAAATCGACATCTTTGGCGTAGACAACCTGCGGGGTGGCCCCCTGAAGAGACAGGGAACAAAGCTGGCGGTTACGACGCAGGCGTTTGTTGAACAGAGGCTGTTGCTCTTTGATCATTTGCGCTTCGAGCAGCAGCGCCCCGAGTTCGCCGGCGGTGCGGATAAAGGTAATCCGGCGGGACTGCCTCAAGAGCGCAGCTTCATCAGGCGTACGAAAATGGGACATCACGCGCGTGCGGATATTGACGCTTTTGCCGATATACAGCGGCATGACGTCGCTTTCACCGTGAAAAACATAGACGCCGGGTTTCTTGGGCAGGTCATCAAGCCACGGCCTGAGATGCTCCGGATATTCATAGACCGCCGCGGCTTCAAACTCTAGCCGCGACGTATTTGCACGCCTGACCACATCGGACTCCTGGGTACTGTTTATTTCACCAGTATAGCAGTCCAGGGCGTGAAGGGGGAACCGCCGTTAACCATAGCGGCGCGTGGCAAACCAGCAGAGCAGAGAACCACCGACGACCATCAGTACGCCCTGCCAGAACGCAAAGCCAGGATGCAAGCCCAGCCACAGCGTGGCGAGGAGGGCCGATAACACCGGCGTGAAGTAGGACGCCGTGGCAAGCAGCGTCATGTTTCCCTGCTGAATACCCATATTCCAGGCTGAGTAGGCGACGGCGGTAGAAATCCCCATAAATAACAGTTGTGCCGTGCCGGATAGCGTAAAGTGCATTTCCGGGTGTTCCACAAAGGCGAACTTAATCCATAGCACCAGCGCGGTGGCGCAGAAAAAGAGGCTGACGCCGCTTTTACCTTCACTCCAGCGGCGGGTAAGGTTGCAGTAAAGCGCCCAGATAACGGCGGCGGCGAAAGCCAGGCCGTAGGCCAGCGGGTTATCGAGAATGTTGTGCCACATCACGAGAGGAGACCAGTCGCCATCTCCTTTCATAACCTGCACAATCCCTGCAAGGGAAAGCGCGAGCCCTGGCCACAGCCATAAGTTGCTGCGTTGCCCGTTGATAAACAGGGCGAAAAAAACGGTCAGGCAGGGCCAGAGATAGTTGATCATCCCCAGCTCCAGGGACTGAGCGCGAGTGTGCGCAAAGCCGATTGAGAGCGCCAGGCTTATTTCATAGCCCACAAAGAGCAGCCCGCCAACCCAGAGATAGCGGGGTGGCAGTTCGCCTATTTTGGGTAAGCCCCGGACGAGGCAAAGACACAATGCGCTGACGGTGTAGAGCAGAGCCGCCCCACCGACTGCGCCAAAGTGCTCGCTGATGCTGCGCAACAGGCCAACGGAGGTACTCCAGAGTAGGATTGCGATAAGGCCGATGAGCGTGGCGCGCTGCGAAGAGGTGTCCATGTCCATCCTGTAAAAAAGGCGGCATTTTGCCGCCCTGAAAAATTGCTAACGCAAAGCTGGTTCTGGCTATTTTTTCCAGAAATCATCAAAGACGGTAATTGGCGGACGACGTTTGTGTTCCGTTTTCAGATACCAGCCTTCGATGATTTTTGCGGTTTCAGCCGGAACGGTTTTGCCTTCCAGATAATCGTCAATTTGCACGTAGGTGACGCCCAGGGCTGCTTCATCCGGCAGAGAAGGGCGATCGTCTTCGAGATCGGCTGTAGGGGCCTTCAGGTACAAATGTTCCGGGCAGCCGAGCGTTTTCAGCAGCAGTTTGCCCTGGCGTTTGTTGAGGCGGAAAATAGGGTTAATGTCGGTGCCACCGTCGCCATACTTGGTGAAGAAACCAGTAACGGCTTCCGCGGCATGGTCAGTCCCCACGACGACGCCTTTGGTCATCCCGGCGATGCTGTACTGTGCTTTCATGCGTTCACGGGCTTTTTCATTGCCGCGAACAAAATCGCTCAGTTCGATACCCGCTTCGCGCAGCGCCTGCTCGCTGGCAAGCACGGCGCCCTTAATGTTCACCGTTAGTACGCGATCGGGTTGAATAAATGTAATGGCGTCCTGGCAGTCCTGCTCGTCGGCCTGCACGCCAAACGGCAGGCGCACGGCGATAAACTGATAGCCGTTGTCGCCAGTTTCTTCACGCAGTTCGCTAATGGCTAGCTGGCAAAGTTTGCCCGTCAGCGTGGAGTCCTGGCCGCCGCTGATCCCCAGCACCAGAGATTTAATAAACGGGTAGGTTTTAAGGTACGTTTTCAGAAAATCAACGCTGACGCGGATCTCTTCGGTGGCGTCGATCTGTGGCTTGACGCCCAGTGCCTGAATAATCTCTTGTTGCAGAGCCATTTAACCCCTCCAATAAGCATTACCTGCAACGTGCAGGCTGCAAAATTTAACTGCCCTAAAACTTACCCTGTTGTGCTGAAAACGACAAGGCTCAAAGGCTTACCCGGCCCGCAGGCGGCGAGTTTTCCTGCAGACCAGACAGGATCCTTATGCATACTCATATTGTCCGAATTTTCGCGTGTTAAGGCTAACAATTTGAAAAATGTTCTTTTATATTCCAGGCTTATCTAACACGCAGGATCAATACATTCATTGATGAGGATAATTATGAATAATAAATTTGCAGGATTTTTAGGCGCGGCAGCGGTAATGACTATGCTGGCAGGGTGTACCGCTTACGATCGTACCAAAGATCTGGTGACTGAGCCGGTGGTGAAAGATGTGAAAAAAGGCATGACTCGTGCCCAGGTGCAGCAGATTGCGGGTAAACCGTCTTCCGAAATAACCATGATCCACGCCAAAGGCACCTGCCAGACCTATATTCTGGGCCAGCGTAACGGCAAAGCTGAAACCTACTTTGTTGCACTGGATGACACCGGTCGCGTGATGAACTCCGGCTACCAGACCTGTGCTGAATACGACACCGACCCGCAGGCACCTAAAGCCTAAGTTATTCCGCGTTAAAGAGCCCGGCAGCAGTCTCTGCGCCGGGCTTTTTTTACCTTACAGGCGGAGACAGAGAAGAGGGGGCGACGAAGAAGGGGGAGATCCGCTATCATGGTGAGGTTGTTCACTAATTCATTTCAAATCCCGTTGCCTATGAAACCACTGCGCCAACCGAATACTCGCCCAATCATTACCTACACGCCTCGCGTGGAGCCAGCGCCGCCTGCTCATGCGTGGCGAGTAGACGGGTTTAAAGATGTCTATCTGCTGCGCGGGCAGTATGTAGCGTTTGTTTTACTGGGTGATGCCTTCCGCCAGTCGCCGCCGTTTACTCTGCCCGAGTCGGCACAGCGCTGGGCAAAACAGGTTCGACAGGAAAACGAAGTATAAAAAAAGGCCGCTATCATTAGCGGCCTTTTTGTTTTTCAGTTCAGATTAACGGTGAGCTAATTCCACTTCATCATCACTGTTCAGAATCTCTTTGTCAGTCTGCTTCATCAACTGGCTGGTAATGGTCCCGGCGGTCATTGACCCGCTAACGTTCAGGGCGGTACGGCCCATATCAATCAGCGGCTCAACGGAAATCAGCAGTGCGACCAGCGTTACCGGCAGCCCCATTGCTGGCAGAACAATCAGCGCAGCGAAGGTTGCACCACCGCCCACGCCGGCCACGCCAGCGGAGCTAACGGTCACAATCCCTACCAGCGTTGCAATCCAGACAGGGTCCAGCGGGTTAATCCCGACGGTCGGCGCCACCATCACGGCAAGCATAGCCGGATAGAGGCCCGCACAGCCGTTTTGGCCGATGGTTGCACCGAAGGAGGCTGAGAAGCTGGCGATAGATTCTGGTACGCCAAGACGGCGGGTTTGCGCTTCCACGTTCAGAGGGATACTCGCCGCGCTGGAGCGGCTGGTGAATGCGAAGGTCAGCACCGGCCAGACTTTGCGGAAGTATTTCACCGGGCTAACGCCGTTGAACGCCAGCAGAATCGCGTGAACGCCAAACATAATCGCCAGGCCAAGGTAAGATGCCACCACAAAGCTGCCCAGCTTGATGATGTCCTGCAGGTTTGAACCTGCTACCACTTTGGTCATCAGCGCCAGCACGCCGTATGGCGTCAGCTGCATTACCAGGCGAACCAGTTTCATGACCCAGCTTTGCAGGGTGTCGATAGCTACCAGCACACGCTCGCCTTTTGGCGCATCATCTTTCAGCAGCTTCAGCGCCGCGACGCCCAGGAAGGCAGCAAAAATTACCACGCTGATGATAGACGTCGGGTTGGCACCGGTCAGATCGGCAAACGGGTTTTTCGGCACGAAGGAGAGGATCAGCTGCGGGACGGTCAGGTCTGCAACTTTACCAATGTAGCTGGACTGAATCGCCGCCAGGCGGGCGTTTTCTGCGTTGCCCTGAACCAGACCTTCTGCGGTCAGACCAAACAGGTTGGTGACCAGCACCCCGACCAGCGCGGCAATCAGCGTGGTAAATAACAGAGTACCGATAGACAGAACGCTGATTTTCCCCAGCGAAGACGCATTATGCAGCTTGGCTACGGCGCTCAGGATTGAGGCGAAGACCAGCGGCATAACAATCATCTGCAGCAGTTGCACATAGCCGTTCCCGACCACATTAAACCACTGAATGGAATCTTTCAGCACTGCGCTGTCGGAACCATAAATAGTGTGCAGCGCCAGGCCAAAGATCACGCCCAGTACCAGACCTGCCAGCACTTTTTTGGCGAGGCTCCATTGCTTATGGCGAGTTTGTGCCAGCAGCAATAGCAATACAACGAACACCACAATGTTCGCTACCAGTGGAAAATTCATCCCCGTATCTCCTGATTTATTGTCACGCGGCCGCGCATGGGCGACCGTTATGTTGCAAAGCGTAACAGATGGCAGGGTGTTGGCTTATATTCAAAAGGAATTGATTATTACAAAATGAATGATATTGGCTGTTTAACGCTCAGTCTGGTGAGTTATGAAGCTATTAAAGGTGGTTTGCAGCGAATTTATCATCTGCGAAGACCAGCGCACTGCACCGTTTTCGGGCAGGCTTTGGGGCATCCATACCGCAAAACCAAACAGCGCCATGCACAGGGCGCGCTCGAGCTGATTGCCTTTTTGCGGGCGGACGATGGGGAAACGGAAACGCCAGCGGCACGGCCACAATAGCGGCACCCCGGCAGGGGTCAGCATGTCTGCAAGGATATGGCTCAAATAACCCAGCACCATGCCCTGCAGCGCATCCGCCGGAATAACCCAGTTTTCCGGTACCTTGAGGTAAAACAGCGCCAGCCCGGCAAACACCGCAAACAGGCTGTGGGTAAAGCCCCGATGGCCGCACATTCGCGCCACCGGTTTTGAGATCCAGCTCAGCCGCTGGCCCAGGAAGGATTTGGGGTGGTCAATATCCGGTAACAGGCAGGTCAGAATTGCGGACGGCACAATATGCCACCAGTCCCCCTGAGCGAGAACGGGCGTCAGTTCGGCGTTTTTGGCAAAAACTGCGCAGGCAATAGAAAAGAGCAGGTGGCCTTCCGCCGTCATGATACAACCTGAATGAAGAAACTGTCGATTCATCCAGTATAGGGTTTTTGTACAGTATTCGGAAGCGGTGACGGTGTAACATTTTGTCAGGAAGATGGGCGGCCTGAACCGCCCAACAGGTTTAGCCTTTCAGGCTTGCTTCGGTCAGGTGAACCAGCGAAGGTAGTTTGACGTCCGCCAGACACCAGCGTGGGTCGGCAAAGTTCTCATCGGCAGGCACCACAATGGAGCGCATACGTGCCGCTTTGGTGGCTATCATGCCGTTGACGGAGTCTTCGAGCGTCACGCAGGATAGCGGGTCGATTCCCAGTTTGGCGGCAGCATCCAGATAAACTTGCGGATGCGGTTTGCTGTAAGGTAGATGCTCGGCTGAGGCGATAGCGTCGAAATACTGGCGCAGATCGAACATTTCTAGCACTTTTTCCAGCATGTGCAACGGGGAGGCGGAAGCCAGGCCAACCTTCAGGCCCAGCGTTTTGCAAAGCTTCACTGCCTCAACAACGCCAGGCAGCAGCGGGCGCTGTTCTTCAACCAACGCAATAGCGCGTTCGATAACGCGCGCGGTCACATCCTCACGTGATGGTCCGGTCCATGGCTGGCGCGAATACCAAAGTTCGACCACCAGGTCGATGCGTAATCCCAGCGTATCGGGCAGTTCATGACGACGCGTAATATCGACGCCGATGCTCTCCAGCACGTCCAGCTCCGCACGATCCCAAAGCGGTTCTGAATCTATCAGCAGCCCATCCATATCAAAAATTGCCGCAAGGATTTGGCGCGTTTCGGCCATAAAATGACTCCTTTCTGTTCGTCAAAATAAAATGTTTGTGTATCTTTAGCCGGAAACGAAGCCCGAAGCTACCGCTTTTGCGAATTTAGCCCGCAAAGCTCAGGCGAAATAGCGCCACACAGGGTAGACTTTGAGCGTATAACGTTACGTCCTAATAAAGGGGAGTGCATGACGTATCAACAAGCTGGACGCATTGCGATTTTAAAGCGCGTGGCGGGCTGGGTTATTTTTATCCCGGCGCTGCTGTCGACGGTGATTTCCGTCCTGAAATTTATGTATCAGCACAGTGAAAAACAGCCGGGCATTGACGCCGTGATGATGGATTTCGCCCACGTGATGATTGAGATGATGCGTTTTAATACGCCGTTCCTGAATCTCTTCTGGTACAACTCGCCGCTGCCGGATTTTAACGGCCAGGTGAATATTTTCTTCTGGCTGATATTTGCGCTGATTTTTATCGGACTGGCGCTACAGGACTCCGGGGCTCGCATGAGCCGCCAGGCGAAATTCCTGCGCGAGGGCGTGCAGGATCAGCTGATTCTTGAACAGGCGAAAGGGCCGGATGGACTCAGCAAGGCGCAGCTCGATGCGAAAGTGGTTGTACCGCATCACACGATTTTACTGCAGATTTTCCCGCTCTATATCCTGCCGGTGATTGTCATCGTGGTGGGCTATTTCTTCTTCAAGCTGCTCGGCTTTTTATAAAATAACGGCCACGCCTTCCAGGAGTGGCCCGCTTTTTACACCGCTAACACTTTCTCCAGCGCTTTTTGCGCCGTCACCAGGTGCTGCCCGCCGAACAGAATCGCCCGGTTAAGCAGGGTATACAGTTGGTAAATGGGCTGGCGGTCGAGAAAGCCTGTCGGCAGCGGCGATACGGATTGATAGCCGTCGTAAATTTGTGGCGGCTGGTCGGTGTGCAGCGGCAGCATGGCCAGGTCGCATTCCCGGTCACCCCAGTAGCAGGCGGGGTCGTAAATAAAGGGCCCGTCAGGCCCAAGGGCGCAGTTGCCCGACCAGAGATCGCCGTGCAGCAGCGAAGGCTGGGGCTGATGAGAGGCCAGCGCCTGTTGGACAAAATCAACGATCAAATCAATATCGCCATAGTCGATACCTTTTTCTGCCGCCATTTCCAACTGCCAACCAATGCGTTGTTCGGCAAAGAAGGTCGACCAGCGCCGCTGCCAGGCGTTGGGCTGCGGTGTGGTAGAGAGATCGTTATCGAAGTCGAGACCGAACTGCGGCTGGTCGCTCCATTGATGAAGCCGGGCCAGTTGCTGACCGAGGAGAAAGGCGTTATGGGCATCAAGGGGTTTAGAAGGCAGAAATTCCAGCAGCAAGAAGCTGTAATCTCTGTCGCTGCCGAGAGCCCAGACTTTGGGTACTCTGACGGTTTTACTTCGCGACAGTAGCTCTAGCTGGTCGGCTTCTGCCGTGAAGATGGGCAACATTTCTCGTTCGTCACACTTGACGAAAATCTCGTGGCCCGCATAACGAATATGCCATGCCGCGTGAATTTCGCCGCCGGGTAGTTCAGTGCGCTGTTCAATCTCTGCTTCGCCCAACTGCTCGCTTAACAAATGACGGATGGCTTGCCACATGACTTTTCTCCCCAGGTTTGCTGGTAGACACTGCAATCAATAGCTTATCGCCGTTTGCGGGGCAAAAACACGCGCTGACGCACAACCCCGGCCACTACTTACTTTTGTTTCTGCCAGATTTCCCAGCGTGTAACAACGACAGCAGGCTCCGTTCCCAACGCCACTGCTCCCAACCCTCTGGCCAGGGCTTCAACTTCTTGTTCGTCAAGCGGGCTGATTAGCCCGAAGCTGCCCGGGCCAAGTTCGTGAATTTTGCCTTGATCATCGGTGAGCGTGAGGGTAAAGCCGCCGCGCGTGAGCTGGTTGTTCAGCTCGTTGATGTCGGCCAGGCTTTGTTCCGCAAATTGCACCGTTATCACATAGCGTTCAACATCGCTCATAGTCACCCCGTTGTTATCCTGAAGGATTTAGCATAGTTCATGCTGCCGGAATGGCGATATTCTCGCCCCGCGGCAGCCCGTTTATTATGCAACGAAACGTTAGCCTCGTAGCCAGGTGTAAATTTTCTGCGTATTTTCCAGCGAGCAGAGGCGGGTGCCTTTGTTCAACGTAGCGGCACTGCCGGCAGCCACTCCATAGCGAACGATATCCAGCAGAGGCGCGTTTTCCGCAAGCTTGAGCGTCATGGCACCAACCATGCTGTCCCCTGCTCCGACGGTGCTTTGGCTTTTAACCGGCGGCGGCACAACGTGTACGCATTCGTGTGCATCCACCGCCAGGGCTCCCTGTGCTCCCAGAGAAACCACGACGCGTTTTGCCTGGCCCGTGTCCACGAGGTGCTGAGCTGCAGCACGCACGTCGTCCGGCTGCGTAAGTTCGCGCTGAACTAAGGCACTCAGCTCTTTTTGGTTTGGCTTCACCAGTTCGATGTCGCCTAACGTGAGTGTGGCTTTCAGCGCCTCACCTGAACTGTCCACAATGCAGCGTATGCCTTTTTCCTGAGCCGTTTTTACCAGATGGCAAAGCTTTTTGAGATCAACGCCCGGCGGCAGGCTGCCGCTGATTGCCAGAATATCGCCGCGATGAAGGGCCAGCGCTTTTTGTTCCAGCTGCAGGAACTCATCATCCGTCAGGGCGGCTCCGGGCATAACAAATCTATATTGTTCGCCAGTAGATTCGGTATGAACGTGCAAATTCTGGCGAGTCCAGTCTTTTGCTTCTACGGTGTCCACGGTGACATGTTCTTCAAGCAGCAGATCGCGAAGATGCTGGCCAGTCGCGCCGCCAACCGGAAATATCGCCGTGGCATGCCCCCCCAAATGCACAATGGCACGGGCAACGTTTATGCCGCCGCCGCCGGGTTCAAAAATGGGTGAGGTGCAGCGAAGTTTCCCTTCAGGGTAGATCTGCGCCGTGACGGTGGCGCTGTCGAGGGAAGGGGCGAGGGTGAGTGTAAAAATAGCGGTCATGTCTCCTCCTTTTTAGCCATTGTCCTAAAGCGTAGCACCGAAGCGGGAAGTGAAATGTTAATTAAAATCATGATTTATCGAATGATTATCCAAAAATCATAACCTTCGTATCCTTATGAAAATAAAGATATTTTAAGAGCTCTCTTATACAAAAAATGAAACAAGAATCCATTGCTATGTTATTGCGGAGTTTTTATAATTTGTAACCTTTCCGGGGCGGCTTCGATTTGATCCCGTGGAAAGATTCCGGAACCTTAGTGGTTTCTTTTTTGTGTTGTACGGATTAATAAATGAAGCTTTTAAAGACAGTGCCGGTTGCACTTTTACTCACCGGTGGAGCGTTCTTTAGCCACTTCGCAGTGGCAGATGACTCAGTATTTACTGTCATGGATGACCCGACTACCGCGAAGAAACCCTTCGAAGGTAATCTGAATGCAGGCTATCTTGCGCAGGCAGGCAATACCAAAAGTTCCAACTTGACTGCTAACACCAATATGACCTGGTACAACACGGCTACCGCCTGGTCAATTTGGGGTACCGCCAGTAACACCTCTTCCAACGATGTGCGCTCTTCTGAGAAATACTCAGCAGGTGGGCGTGGTCGTTACAACATGACTGACTATGACTATCTCTTTGGTCAGGCAAGCTGGTTGACTGACCGGTACAACGGCTATCATGCGCGCGATGTATTCACCGCGGGTTATGGTCGTCAGTTGCTGAACGGCCCGGTTCACAGTCTGCGTGTGGAATTCGGTCCAGGTGTTCGTTATGACGAATTTACCGATGGTAACAACGAGACTCAGGCGCTGGGCTATGCGTCTGCGACTTACAACTGGCAGCTAACCGACAACGCTAAATTTATTCAGGGCGTGTCCGTGCTGGGCAGTGACGATACCACGGTGAACTCCGAAACGGCGCTGGATGTGGCCATCAGTGAGCACTTTGGCCTGAAAGTAGGCTACAACGTGACCTGGAACTCCGATCCGCCGTCTACTGCACCAAACCATACCGACAGACGTACGCAAATTACGCTCGGATATAAGATGTAAGATTAGGAAGCCGGATACTATCCGGCTTTGTTTTTTCCTCGTGTGGCCGCTCTTCGTTTTTTCCTATCTTTTTGAGAACCAAAACCGCCTGGCAAACTGCATCGTGCCCTGAGAATAATCGTGCATGACTATCTATCGCGTACGAGTAGGGTTTCATAACCCTTCAGCCCTGACCTTCAGGCAGCTTGATGAAATACTGGAGCCGCAGCGATTCTGGCGCACTGAGTCCGGCGGCGGGACCTTTCGTTATTTCATGGAATACGAATATGAGTCGGAACTAAGGGATCTTTGTGCGGTTTGCGAACTGGCATACTCCCAGGCCTGTAAGGTAAAAAAATGCCCGCTGGTGCTGGTGGAAGAGAAAAGCAAAGCGGCATAACATGCCTTGAGAAAGGCAGATGGCAGCCTTATTTATCAAGCGTGTTCCTGGCAACAAGGGATGTATTCCCCTATGCGTTAGTGTTACCATCTACAGTTCAGGTGAGATGGCAGCGATGCCATTTTTCATTTGTACACCAGACTGCGTACCAATTCGGCGATTGTTGGTCAAATGGTTACGCAACGAGTTGTTCTAAATCCAATTTCTCTACTGTATGTGATCTTTCGTGTGGGTCACCACTGCAGATAAGGACTTAACATGCCTGTTATTACTCTTCCTGATGGCAGCCAACGCCATTACGACAAACCCGTTAGCCCAATGGACGTTGCGCTGGATATCGGTCCAGGTCTTGCCAAAGCCTGTATCGCTGGCCGCGTAGACGGTGAACTGGTTGATGCTTCCGATATTATCGAAAACGACGCGAAGCTTGCCATTATCACCGCTAAAGACGAAGCGGGTCTGGAAATTCTTCGCCACTCTTGTGCTCACCTGCTGGGCCATGCCATCAAGCAGCTGTGGCCGCACACTAAAATGGCGATCGGCCCGGTTATCGACAACGGTTTCTACTACGACGTTGATCTGGACCACACCCTGACGCAGGAAGATCTTGAGCTGCTCGAGAAGCGTATGCACGAGCTGGCCGAGAAAGATTACGACGTTATCAAGAAGAAGGTGAGCTGGCAGGAAGCGCGTGAGACTTTCGTCAATCGCGGTGAGAACTATAAAGTCGCCATTCTTGATGAAAACATCAGCCATGATGACAAACCAGGTTTGTATCATCATGAAGAATACGTGGATATGTGCCGCGGGCCACATGTGCCAAACATGCGTTTCTGCCATCACTTCAAGCTGCAGAAAACCTCCGGCGCATACTGGCGCGGTGACAGCAACAACAAGATGCTGCAGCGTATCTACGGCACCGCCTGGGCGGACAAAAAGCAGCTGAATGCTTATCTGCAGCGTCTGGAAGAAGCGTCCAAGCGCGATCACCGTAAAATCGGCAAGCAGCTTGACCTGTACCATATGCAGGAAGAAGCGCCGGGTATGGTGTTCTGGCATAACGACGGCTGGACTATTTTCCGCGAGCTGGAAGTGTTCGTTCGTTCCAAGCTGAAAGAGTACCAGTACCAGGAAGTGAAAGGTCCGTTCATGATGGACCGCGTCCTGTGGGAAAAAACTGGCCACTGGGACAACTACAAAGACGCGATGTTCACCACCTCTTCCGAGAACCGTGAATACTGCATCAAACCGATGAACTGCCCGGGCCACGTGCAGATCTTCAACCAGGGCCTGAAGTCCTACCGCGACCTGCCGCTGCGTATGGCGGAATTTGGTAGCTGCCACCGCAATGAGCCTTCAGGCGCGCTGCATGGCTTGATGCGTGTGCGCGGCTTTACTCAGGACGATGCCCACGTCTTCTGTACTGAAGAGCAGGTTCGTGATGAAGTAAACAGCTGCATCCGCATGGTATACGACATGTACAGCACCTTCGGTTTCGAGAAAATCGTGGTGAAACTGTCTACCCGTCCGGAAAAACGCATCGGCAGTGACGAAATGTGGGATCGCGCGGAAGCGGATCTGGCCGTTGCGCTGCAGGAAAACAATATCCCGTTTGACTATCAGCCGGGTGAAGGTGCATTCTACGGCCCGAAAATTGAGTTCACGCTGTATGACTGCCTGGATCGTGCGTGGCAGTGCGGTACCGTTCAGCTTGACTTCTCCCTGCCAACCCGCTTGAACGCCTCCTATATTGGCGAAAATAACGAGCGTTTGGTGCCGGTAATGATTCACCGCGCCATTTTAGGTTCAATGGAACGCTTTATCGGTATTCTGACTGAAGAGTTTGCTGGTTTCTTCCCAACCTGGCTTGCTCCAGTGCAGGCGGTGGTGATGAATATCACCGACGGCCAGGCAGAATACGTTAACGAATTGACTCGTAAACTCCAAAATGCGGGCATTCGCGTAAAAGCAGACTTGAGAAATGAGAAGATAGGCTTTAAAATCCGTGAACACACGTTACGTCGTGTCCCTTATATGCTGGTTTGTGGCGATAAAGAGGTCGAAGCAGGCAAAGTTGCCGTTCGTACCCGCCGCGGCAAAGACCTGGGGAGCATGGACGTCAACGAATTGATTGAAAAGCTGCAGCAAGAAATTCGCAGCCGCAATCTTCATCAACTGGAGGAATAAAGTATTAAAGGCGGAAAAAGAGTTCAACCGGCGCGTCCTAATCGCATTAACAGAGAGATTCGTGCCACTGAGGTTCGTCTGACCGGTATTGATGGCGAGCAGATTGGTATTGTCAGTCTGAATGAAGCTTTAGAAAAAGCCGAAGAGGCTGGGGTTGATTTAGTAGAAATCAGTCCAAACGCCGAGCCGCCTGTTTGCCGCATCATGGACTACGGCAAGTTCCTCTACGAGAAAAGCAAATCTTCTAAGGAACAGAAGAAGAAGCAAAAAGTTATTCAGGTTAAGGAAATTAAATTCCGACCTGGTACCGATGATGGCGACTATCAGGTAAAACTCCGCAGCCTGGTTCGCTTTCTGGAAGACGGAGACAAAGCCAAAATCACCCTGCGTTTCCGTGGGCGTGAAATGGCACACCAACAGATTGGTATGGAAGTGCTTAACCGCGTCCGTGACGATCTGAGTGAACTGGCAGTGGTCGAATCCTTCCCAACGAAGATCGAAGGCCGCCAGATGATCATGGTGCTTGCTCCGAAGAAGAAACAGTAAGGCCATCAAGTAACATACCGCGGGGCTTCGGCCTCGCGGGTTTTGTTCGCCTACTGGTTCGTTTTATTAACAATGCGAAGTGGAAATTGAAATGCCAAAGATTAAAACAGTACGCGGCGCCGCTAAGCGCTTCAAAAAGACTGCTTCTGGCGGTTTTAAGCGTAAGCACGCTAACCTGCGTCACATTCTGACTAAAAAGTCTACCAAACGTAAACGTCATCTGCGTCCGAAAGGCATGGTCTCCAAAGGGGATCTGGGCCTGGTTGTCGCTTGTCTGCCGTACGCATAAGTAAACTTTTTTTAATTAATTCAGAATAGAAACAGGAGAGCTAAATGGCTCGCGTAAAACGTGGTGTAATTGCACGTGCTCGTCACAAAAAAATCCTCAAACAAGCTAAAGGTTACTATGGTGCGCGTTCTCGCGTATACCGCGTTGCCTTCCAGGCTGTTATCAAAGCTGGTCAGTACGCTTACCGCGACCGTCGTCAACGTAAACGTCAGTTCCGCCAGCTGTGGATTGCACGTATCAACGCTGCAGCTCGTCAGAACGGTATCTCTTACAGCAAATTCATCAACGGCCTGAAAAAAGCCTCTGTTGAAATCGACCGTAAGATCCTGGCTGACATCGCCGTATTCGACAAAGTGGCATTCACTGCCCTGGTTGAGAAAGCGAAAGCAGCTCTGGCATAAGCCAGTTATAAGAGGGAGCTTGCTCCCTCTTTTAATTTATCCCCGTCATACTTCAATCTGTAGCTGCGTTAACTGCACTCGCTGACCCCAGTCACTTACTTAAGTAAGCTCCCGGGGATAATCAAGCTTGTCGCCTTACTACAAATCGAATTATTAGGGCATAACACAATCAATTTATTGACTTTCAACGCCGTAGCTCGTTCAATAGCCAAAGCGAAATTTGTCAAAATAAGGTAACTGCAAGCATGAATGCTGCTATTTTCCGCTTCTTTTTTTACTTTAGCGCCTGACTCAGGGGGCTTTGCGCGTAAGAAAAGAAACGAAAAACAGCGCCGAAAGCCTCCTGTACGGAGGCTTTTTTTTTGCGTTTCGTTTTCGAATCAGACCAACTACCCCGGCAGTTTGCCGGCATAAGAGGAATACCATGCCACATCTCGCAGAGCTGGTTGCCAGTGCCAAAGCAGCCATAAACGATGCCCATGATGTTGCCGCGTTAGATAACGTACGCGTCGAATATTTAGGGAAGAAGGGGCACCTGACCCTTCAGATGACCACCCTGCGTGAGCTGCCACCGGAAGACCGTCCGGCTGCGGGCGCGGTGATAAACGAAGCTAAAGAGCAGGTTCAGGAAGCCCTGAATGCCCGTAAAGCTGACCTGGAAAGTGCTGCGCTGAACGAGCGTCTGGCTGCGGAAACGATTGACGTTTCTCTGCCCGGTCGCCGGATTGAAAACGGTGGCCTGCACCCGGTAACCCGCACCATCGACCGTATCGAAAGCTTCTTCGGCGAGCTGGGCTTCACCGTAGCGACCGGCCCTGAAATCGAAGATGACTATCACAACTTCGATGCGCTGAATATTCCTGGTCACCACCCGGCGCGCGCGGACCACGATACTTTCTGGTTTGACGCCACCCGTCTGCTGCGTACCCAGACTTCTGGCGTGCAGATCCGCACCATGAAAGACAAACAGCCGCCCATTCGCATTATCGCCCCGGGCCGCGTCTATCGTAACGACTACGATCAGACCCACACCCCGATGTTCCACCAGATGGAAGGCCTGATCGTTGATACCAACATCAACTTCACCAACCTGAAGGGAACGCTGCACGATTTCCTGAACAACTTCTTCGAAGAAGACCTGCAGATTCGTTTCCGTCCGTCCTACTTCCCGTTCACCGAACCGTCCGCAGAAGTGGATGTTATGGGTAAAAACGGCAAGTGGCTGGAAGTGCTGGGCTGCGGCATGGTGCATCCGAACGTGCTGCGTAACGTGGGCATTGATCCGGAAGTTTACTCCGGCTTCGCCTTCGGTATGGGCATGGAGCGTCTGACCATGTTGCGCTATGGCGTAACCGATCTGCGTGCATTCTTCGAAAATGATTTACGTTTCCTCAAACAGTTCAAATAAAGGCGGGATATCCAATGAAATTCAGTGAACTCTGGTTACGCGAATGGGTAAACCCAGCCAACAACAGTGACGAACTTTCCAGCCAGATAACCATGGCCGGGCTTGAAGTTGACGGTGTCGACGCCGTCGCAGGAGCTTTCCACGGCGTTGTGGTCGGGGAAGTGGTTGAATGCGGTCAGCACCCGAACGCCGACAAACTGCGCGTAACAAAAGTTAACGTCGGTGGCGATCGCCTGCTGGATATCGTCTGCGGCGCACCAAACTGCCGTCAGGGTCTGAAAGTCGCCGTGGCGACCGTTGGCGCCGTGCTGCCGGGTGACTTCAAAATCAAAGCGGCGAAACTGCGCGGCGAGCCATCCGAAGGCATGCTGTGTTCCTTCTCCGAGCTGGGTATTTCTGATGACCACAATGGCATCATCGAGCTGCCGGCAGACGCGCCAATCGGTACCGACATCCGCGAGTACCTGAAGCTGAACGACAACACCATTGAAATCAGCGTCACGCCAAACCGTGCCGACTGCCTCGGTATTATCGGCGTAGCTCGCGACGTGGCGGTGGTGAACAAGCTGCCCCTGGCTGAGCCGGAAATTACCGCCGTTGCCGCGACGATCAATGACACGCTGCCTATTCGCGTAGACGCCGCAGAAGCTTGCCCACGTTATCTGGGCCGCGTCGTGAAAGGCATCAACGTTAAGGCACCAACGCCGCTGTGGATGAAAGAGAAGCTGCGCCGTTGCGGCATCCGTTCCATTGATGCGGTCGTTGACGTGACCAACTATGTACTGCTGGAGCTTGGCCAGCCGATGCACGCCTTCGACCTGAACCGCATTGAAGGTGGGATCGTCGTGCGTATGGCGGAAGAGGGCGAAACCCTGGTCCTGCTGGACGGCAGCGAAGCGAAGCTGAACGCCGACACCCTGGTTATTGCTGACCACAATAAAGCGCTGGCCATGGGCGGTATCTTCGGCGGCGAGCATTCAGGCGTTAACGACGAAACTCAGAACGTACTGCTGGAATGTGCCTTCTTCAGCCCGCTGTCCATCACCGGTCGTGCGCGTCGTCATGGTCTGCATACCGATGCTTCTCACCGCTATGAGCGCGGCGTCGATCCAGCGCTGCAGTACAAAGCGATGGAGCGAGCGACCCGCCTGCTGGTGGATATCTGCGGCGGCGAAGCTGGCCCGGTTATCGATGTCACAAGCGAAGCGCACCTGCCTAAGCGCGCCACGATCACGCTTCGTCGTAGCAAACTGGACCGTCTGATTGGTCACCACATCGAAGATGCTCAGGTCAGCGACATTCTGCGTCGTCTGGGCTGCGAAGTGACCGAAGGTCAGGCGCAGTGGACCGCCGTGGCGCCAAGCTGGCGTTTCGATATGGAAATTGAAGAAGACCTGGTGGAAGAAGTGGCCCGTGTTTACGGCTACAACAGTATTCCAAACAGCCCGGTACAGGCAGGCCTTGTGATGGGCACCCATCGCGAAGCCGACCTCTCTCTGAAGCGTGTGAAAACCATGCTGGTGGACAAAGGTTACCAGGAAGTCATTACCTACAGCTTCGTCGACCCGAAAATTCAGCAGCTTCTGCACCCTGGCGAAGAAAATCTGATTCTTCCTAATCCGATCTCTACCGACATGTCCGCTATGCGTCTGTCGTTGTGGAGTGGCCTGCTGACCACCGTGGTTTATAACCAGAACCGCCAGCAAAGCCGCGTGCGTATTTTTGAGTCTGGCCTGCGCTTTGTGCCTGATACTCAGGCAGACCTTGGGATTCGTCAGGATCTTATGCTGGCGGGGGCTATCTGCGGCAACCGCTATGAAGAGCACTGGGATCTGGCGCGTAACACCGTTGACTTCTATGATCTGAAAGGCGATCTGGAGTCCGTTCTGGCCCTCACCGGCAAACTTTCAGACATCGAATTCAGAGCGCAGGCAAATCCGGCCTTGCATCCTGGGCAAAGTGCTGCCATTTATTTAGCTGGTGAATGCATTGGTTTCATTGGTGTTGTTCACCCGGAGCTGGAGCGTAAACTGGACCTTAACGGCCGCACGGTGGTGTTCGAGGTGCTGTGGAGCAAGCTCGCAGACCGCGTGGTGCCTGAGGCGCAGGACGTTTCTCGCTTCCCGGCAAACCGCCGCGATATCGCTGTTGTGGTGGCTGAAAACGTCCCGGCAGCAGATGTTTTGGCCGAGTGTAAGAAAGTTGGCGCAAATCAGGTAGTTGGCGTAAACTTATTTGACGTGTACCGTGGCAAGGGCGTAGCCGATGGCTACAAGAGCCTGGCCATAAGCCTTATCCTTCAGGATACGGGCCGTACACTCGAAGAAGAGGAGATGGCCGCTACCGTTGCAAAATGTGTAGAGGCATTAAAAGAGCGATTCCAGGCATCATTGAGGGATTGAACGTATGGCGCTTACAAAAGCTGAAATGTCAGAATATCTGTTTGATAAGCTTGGGCTTAGCAAACGAGATGCCAAAGAGCTGGTAGAGCTGTTTTTCGAAGAGATCCGTCGCGCTCTGGAAAACGGTGAGCAGGTTAAACTCTCGGGCTTTGGTAATTTTGACTTACGCGATAAAAACCAACGTCCCGGGCGCAACCCGAAGACCGGTGAAGATATTCCCATTACGGCGCGCCGTGTGGTGACCTTCCGACCTGGTCAGAAGCTAAAAAGTCGGGTTGAAAACGCGTCGCCAAAAGACGAGTAACCTGAGTTAACAAAAAAGGCCGCATTCGCGGCCTTTTTCTTTTAAGCTCTATTGCTTAACGACATACGCTTGACAAACATTCTCGCCAAATGGTTGTATTGTACAACCATATTTTAACGGTATCGATTATGTCTGACAGCACCCTTATCGAATCTATTCGCGCCTCGTCGCGCCAGGTTGTGCGCGAGCTTGGTTTCCTGAACTCAACGCTTGCCGCGACGAACTACTCGGCTTCTGCGGTTCATGCTTTGCTGGAAATTGATTCACGGGAGAACGTCACTGCCGCCGATCTGGTTCAGGTGCTTAGCCTGGAGAAGTCGAGCGTCAGCCGAATGATAGGCAAACTGCGAAAGGCGGGAGAACTGTTCGAGAGCGTTTCAGACGAAGATGCCAGAGCCAGGCGGCTCCAGTTGACTCCCCAGGGTAAACAAACGGTCAGGGAAATCCACCGATACGGCAGAATGCGCGTAGAGAAGGCGCTGGTGCACCTGAATGCTCAGGCACAGCAATCTGTAGCGGATGGCTTGTTCAACTATGCTCAGGCGCTGAAAGCCTGTCGCGGTGAGTTGACGGGCGACAAGGGAAGAAAAAACTTCGAGATAATGACGGGATACCAGCCGGGTGTAATTGGCCGCGTGGCGGAAATGCACGCTAACTATTACTCAAAGCACTATGGCTTTGGCCATTTTTTTGAGGGGAAAGTCGCCGCCGGGCTGGCGGAGTTTTCAGGGCGGTTGGATCGCTCGTGTAACCGCATCTGGGTGGTGTTCCGCAATGGCAAAATAGTAGGCTCTGTATCCATCGATGGCGAGGATCTGGGCAATCACGAAGCCCATTTGCGCTGGTTTATTCTCGACGATGAGTGCCGTGGCAGCGGTATCGGGCGGGCGCTATTACACGAAGCCATGCGCTTTTGCGATGAGTATGGGTTTTCCGCCGTGCAGCTGTGGACTTTTAGCGGCCTGAATGCGGCTCGCCATCTTTATGAATCGATGGGATTTGAACTAACCCGGCAATGGCAGGGTGAGCAATGGGGAAGCTCAATGCTGGAGCAGCAGTTTACGCGGAAACGACCGGCATAAGAGTCATTCGGGACAAGCGTGCTATTACGGTCTTTTCTTTGCTTGTTCTCTTCGGCGAACTCCCCGTAAAATCAGGCGCATAAACGGGCAGGGGGAGCCTTTACGGAATGCTGAATTTTGTAACCAGACAACGCCGCTTTGAGCGACACTGGCTAACAGCCCTGGTTTTTGCCACGGTGGCTATGCTTGTCCTGAGCCTGTGCGCCGGGGATGTCTGGTTTTCACCTCTTTCCTGGTGGAGTGACGAAGCTAAGCTCTTCATCTGGCAAATCCGCTTGCCGCGAACGCTTGCGGTCCTGCTGGTGGGTGCAGCGCTGGCCGTGACCGGCACGGTTATGCAGTCGCTGTTTGAAAATCCTCTGGCAGAACCCGGTTTACTGGGCGTTTCCAATGGCGCTGGCGTCGCGCTGGTTATCGCTCTGCTGCTCGGGCAGGGGATGCTGCCAGGTTGGGCGCTGGGGCTGTGTGCCATTCTCGGTGCCTTAGCGATCACTCTTATTCTGTTACGTTTTTCCCGTCGTCATCTCTCTACCAGTCGTCTATTACTTGCAGGTGTCGCGCTCGGCATTATTTGTAGCGCCCTGATGACCTGGGCGGTCTACTTTAGCTCCAGCCTCGACTTGCGTCAGTTGATGTACTGGATGATGGGCGGTTTTGGCGGCGTGGACTGGCGGCAGAGCTGGCTGATGCTGACGCTGCTGCCGGTAGTGGTCTGGCTGTGTCGGCAGCATGCGCCGCTCAACCTGATGGCGCTGGGTGAAAACTCAGCTCGGCAGCTGGGGCTTTCCGTCTGGCTTTGGCGCAATATTTTGGTTGTAGTGACCGGCTGGCTGGTTGGTGTGAGCGTCGCGCTTGCCGGCGCGATTGGATTTGTCGGTCTGGTTATCCCACACATGCTGAGGCTTGCCGGGTTAACCGATCATCGCGTTTTGCTGCCTGCCAGCGCGCTGGCAGGGGCCGCGGTCTTAACTGGTGCGGATGTGGTGGCAAGGCTTGCGCTAAGCTCTGCCGAGCTGCCCATTGGCGTAGTCACCGCTACGCTCGGCGCGCCGGTGTTTATCTGGCTATTATTGAAAGCCGGACGTTAATTCGGCTCACAGAGGAAGAGGATGATATGCAAAGCAATGTTCTGAATACCGAAGTCACTACCATTGACGGCGAAAACACCACGCTGGAGAGCTGGCAGGGAAAAGTGCTGCTGGTGGTGAACGTCGCGTCTAAATGCGGCCTGACGCCGCAATATGAGCAACTGGAAAACCTGCAAAAAGACTTTGAAGCCCAGGGGTTCAGCGTGCTCGGCTTCCCATGCAACCAGTTCCTGGGGCAAGAGCCGGGCAGCAGCGAAGAGATCAAAACCTTCTGCAGCACCACCTATGGCGTGACGTTCCCGCTGTTCAGCAAAATCGATGTCAACGGCGAGCACCGCCATCCGTTTTATCAAAAGCTGATTGACGCGCGTCCGGCCGCTGTTGCCCCGGAAGGTAGTGGTTTCCTGGAGCGAATGAGCAGCAAAGGGCGTGGCCCGCTTTACCCTGACGACATCCTGTGGAACTTCGAAAAATTCCTGATTGGCCGTGATGGCAAAGTGATTCAGCGTTTCTCACCGGACATGACGCCGGAAGATCCTGTGGTGCTGGACGCCATTAAACAGGCTTTGGCGAAATAATTTGTCCCTGCTGCAGCTGACAGGCGTCACCGTCGCGGGTCGGGTTGGGCCGATATCTGCGGCGGTGGAGCCCGGGGAACTTATCCATCTTGTCGGGCCAAACGGGGCAGGCAAGAGTACGCTGCTCACGCGGATGGCAGGATTAAGCGCCGGGCAAGGCAGCCTTTTGTTTAATCAGCAACCGCTTGACGGCTGGTTGCCTGCCGAGCTTTCCCGGCGTCGGGCCTGGCTAAACCAGCACCAGCTTCCTCCGTTTGCGATGCCTGTCTGGCATTACCTGCAACTGCATCAATCCTCGCCTGAATCCGAAGCGGCAATGCTGTGCCTGGCGGAGTCGCTTTGGCTCTCAGACAAACTGACCAGAGCGGTCAACCAGCTTTCCGGTGGTGAATGGCAGCGTGTTCGTCTTGCGGCCGTGCTGCTACAGGTTGATCCCTCGGTCAATCCAGAAGGGCAACTTTTGCTGTTGGATGAGCCGATGAATAGCCTCGATGTGGCCCAGCAGGCCGCGCTGGATCGTCTTCTGCACGCATTTTGTGAAGCCGGCATCGCGATAGTGATGAGCAGTCATGATTTGAACCACAGCCTGCGTCATGCCCACAAGGTATGGCTTCTGCGTGAAGGCAAAATGGTTGCTCAGGGTGCCAGGGATGAAGTGTTAACGCCGAAAAACTTAGAGGCTGCCTATCAAATGCCGTTTCGGTTATTGCGTATCGAAGGGCACAGTATGCTGATAAGCCCGTTATAACATCGTGGAAAGCTTGCAATAATTCCGGGCGACAGGCTAAATTACTGGAAACAGCAAGACCGGGAGTTGTCTGAAAATGCGTTTGTGGCTTATTGCAGTGGCATGCATAGTGTTGGTGGGGTGTAGTCATAATGCCCCTCATCCGAACGCCAGGCTTTCCGATTCCATTACCGTTATCGCTCAGCTAAACGATCAGCTCCGCAGCTGGCATGGTACACCGTACACCTACGGCGGCATGAGTCGACGCGGCGTGGACTGCTCCGGCTTCGTGTTGATGACCTTCCGCGATAAGTTTGACCTGATGCTGCCGCGGATGACCAGCGAGCAGGCAGAAATCGGGACAAAAATTGACAAAGACGAGCTGCTGCCGGGTGACCTTGTATTCTTCAAAACCGGCTCGGGTGAAAGCGGCCTGCACGTTGGCATTTATGATACCGACAACACGTTCATTCACGCGTCCACCAGCCGCGGCGTAATGCGTTCCTCTCTGGATAACGTCTACTGGCGTAAAAAATTCTGGCAAGCCCGCCGTATATAGCCTTTTCTGATTTTACCTAAGTTGAAAAACCGTGACCGTTCCCGCAAATCTGCGGGCAACGTCAACGGTATTGGCAATATCAGGTAATATCGGGAGGCATTGTGCTTTTCCCGCTAAGGATTGTTTCATGGTCACCCTCGAAGATGTTGCTGCCCACGCCGGCGTCTCCCGCGCCACCGTATCCCGCGTGGTGAATGGCGACACTAAGGTTAAATCACAAACCCGCATTAAAGTGGAGGCCGCGATTGCTGAACTTGGCTACTCCCCCAATCCTGCAGCCAGAGCGCTGGCGTCAAGCCAGAGCCATTCCATTGGCCTGGTGACCACGTCATACACCGGGGGTTTCTTCGGGGCGCTGATGGATACGGTGCAAAGCGAAGCGGAATCCAACGGGAAACAGCTCCTGGTGACGCAGGGGCGTGGCGTAGAAGAGAACGAGCGCAATGCTATTCAGCGACTCTACAACTTGCGCTGCGATGGGCTGATCCTCCATGTCCGCGCCATTGCCGACGAAACCTTGATTCAACTGGCGGAACGCGGTAACCGGTTTATCGTGCTCGACAGAGACGTGCCCGCATTAAGCGCACGCTGCGTGGTCTTCGATCATCGCCTGGCTAGCCACATGGCCACCCGCTATTTGCTGGATGCGGGCCATCTGGCAATAGCCTGCCTGCATGGCCCAACTCAGCGTGCCTCAAGTCTTTTACGGCGTCAGGGCTTTCTCGATGCCATGGAAGAGCAGGGGATTACTCCGGTTGCGGTGGTGGAAGGGGAGTACGATATGCCCAGCGGCTATCGGCAAACCTCGGCCTTGCTGGATGAATATAAAATCAGCGCCCTTTATTGCTGTAACGAAGAGATGGCCGTTGGGGCGATGCTGGCCATTACCGAGCGGGGGTTACGCATTCCTCTGGATATATCCCTTATTTGTTATGACAGTGGCGATCGTGCGGCATTTGTTCGCCCGGCGTTAACCAGCGTTTATTTCCCAATTGGTGATATGGCCCGCTACGCGACGCGTAAATTACTGAATGAGCATTGTGAGAATGAATCTTTTTTACCTTGCATCATTGCTCGTGATTCCGTTCGGAATTTACGTTAAAAACTGGCTATGTACGGATATCCAGGATAAGCTAAAAGTTATTAAAACATAAAGCTTAAACGTTTCAGGGATGAGTGTGAAATTCACAGCGATAGCTGCTATCCGACTATTTTCGGATTGGCGCTGTATCTCTCTGCCGTCCAACCAGAAATCTACAGGGCTGGCAAAATGATTGTTTCACTTGATAGTGTTTATTGTTCTCACCTTTACTATCGCCCCGTCGTCAGGCCGGACGATAGCATTTTGGGCGTCGAAATCGTAGCAAACTTCGTGGGGGCCAGCGCGCCAGTTCGTATTCCAACCGAATTGTTAATTCCTCATCTTGTGCCGGAACAGCACCTCGAACTGTTTAGAGAAAAATTAACACAAATAGAAGAACATCAGAATTTCTTTATCACCCGGCAACTTGTTGTCTGGGTTCATATTAATGAAACTATTATTGACGCGTTAATTAGCAATCAGGATTTATTTATCCGGCTAAAGGCTTTGCCGTTTATTGAATTAACGATCGGTGAAAGCTTTCCTGATTTAAATAGCGGTAAAACGAATTTAAGACTGGCCTGGCTGGCTGAACGTTTCTCACTCGGTCTGGCTGACTTTGGTGCAGGCCATGCCACCACAAAATCTATTTTTGATGGGCTGTTTCGGCATGTGATTCTGGACCGCTTTTTTGTTCAGAAACAGCTTCCGGGCCGCACGTTCTCGCCCTTTATGCTCGCCATTCTTGGGCAGGTTTCACCGTATTGTCAGGCTTTGCTGATTGCCGGGATAGACTCCGCCAGCGCACGGCGTAAAGTGCAGGGTTTGGGCTTTGCCGCTATGCAGGGTAAACTCTGGCCGCTGGTGCCGCCGGAGGAACTGGCCTCACTTTTCCCCCCTCATGAAGGTCTGGTTCACTAAAGCCCCTGCTGCGCGACCGTGTTTAAAATGCATTACTGGGGCTACACTGTCGGGCGGAGGAACCATGACCAATACTTTAGCTTTTCTGAATACCTGGCACGATGAGCTGCCGGGGTTCTACAGCGAATTAACCCCCACGCCGCTGAAAAATGCCCGGCTGCTTTATCACAGCCAGCCGCTGGCTGATGATCTGGGGATTAACGCCTCGTTTTTTGCCGCACCGCAGCAGGGGATCTGGAGTGGCGAAACGCTACTGCCCGGCATGCAGCCACTCGCCCAGGTTTATAGCGGGCACCAGTTCGGCGTTTGGGCCGGGCAGTTGGGAGACGGGCGGGGTATTTTGCTGGGCGAGCAGCAACTGGCGGACGGACGCAAGGTTGACTGGCACCTCAAAGGTGCTGGCTTGACGCCATACTCACGCATGGGCGATGGCCGGGCCGTGCTGCGTTCCACGATTCGGGAATTTCTCGCCAGCGAAGCCATGCATGCTTTAGGCATCCCGACGACGCGAGCATTAACGATAGTCACCAGCGATACGCCGGTACAGCGTGAAACGGTTGAGCAGGGGGCAATGCTGCTGCGGGTGTCCGAAAGCCATCTGCGTTTCGGGCATTTTGAGCATTTCTACTATCGCCGCGAGCCGGAAAAAGTCCAGCAGCTTGCCGATTACGCCATTCGTCACCACTGGCCGCATTTGCAGGGGCTTGAAGAACGCTATGAGCTGTGGTTCAGCGACGTGGTGGCGCGTACCGCTGGGCTAATTGCAAGCTGGCAAACGGCAGGCTTTGCCCACGGGGTAATGAATACCGACAATATGTCGATTCTTGGCCTGACCATGGACTACGGCCCGTACGGCTTCCTCGACGACTACCAGCCTGAGTTTATCTGCAACCATTCCGACTACCAGGGCCGGTATGCCTTCGACAATCAGCCCGCGGTGGGGCTCTGGAACCTGCAGCGCCTGGCGCAGACGCTGTCACCGTTTATCAGTGCCGACAAGCTGAACGCGATTCTGGACGGCTACCAGCCGGCCATCATGCGCGCTTTTGGCCAGCGGATGCGCGCCAAACTGGGACTGTTTACCGAACAGCAGGCCGATAACCAAATCCTGAGTGAGCTCTTCGCCCTGATGAGCAAAGAAGGCAGTGATTACACGCGCACCTTCCGTATGCTGAGCGTGACGGAGCAGCTCAGCGCGGCGTCGCCGCTGCGGGATGAGTTTATCGACAGGGCAAGTTTTGATGCCTGGTTCGGGCGCTATCGTGAACGGCTTCAGGCGGAGCAGGTGAGTGACGCAGAACGCCAGCAGAAAATGCAGGCGGTGAACCCGGCACTGGTGTTACGCAACTGGCTGGCGCAGCGGGCAATCGAAGCCGCGGAGCAGGGCGATACTCGTGAACTGGCGAAACTCCACGAGGCGCTGCTCCAGCCGTTCTCCGATCGTGAGGACGAAATGACGCAACGTCCACCGGACTGGGGAAAACGGCTGGAAGTCAGTTGCTCAAGCTGATCACTGGCGCAGGCCTACCTGAGGAACCGGGTGTTCCGGATGTCGGAACACCCGCAGATCGGCCTGGTACCAGCGCTGTAACGTTTGCTCTTCCAGTACTTCATCAGGCGTGCCGTTCGCCACCAGCCTGCCTTTATGCAACAGCACGATACGGTCGGCCCAGAGTGCCGCCAGATTTAAATCATGCAGCACAACGCACACCGACAGCGTTCCCTGCTGCGCCAGGCGGCGCAGCAGGCGAAGCACGTGTTGCTGGTGGTAGAGATCCAGCGCCGACGTAGGCTCATCCAGAAACAGCCAGCCGTGAGGTTGTCCGTCGCACCAGAGCTGCGCCAGCGCCCGGGCAAGCTGCACCCGCTGCTGCTCACCGCCGGATAAGCGGCAAAAATCTCTGCCGCTAAGATCTTCACACCCGGTCAGCGCCATGACTTCCGCCACGACGCTGGCCGTTGACGCCTGTGGCCAGGGTGCGCGACCCATGGCAATCACATCTTCTACCGTCCAGCTAAATGCCATGCTGCTTTGCTGGCGCATCACCGCGCGTTTGCGGGAAAGCGCTTCGTTGGACCACTGATTTAAATCCTGGCCCGCCAGGGAAACGTGCCCGCTGTCAGGCTGTTGAAACCCGGTTAACAGCCGCAACAGCGTGGATTTGCCCGCGCCGTTTGGGCCAATCAGCGCCACAACTTCACCCGGCTTCAGGCTGACATTGACGTTATCAATCAGATAACGATGGCCCAGCTTCAGTGAAATATCGTGCGTGGACAGAACTTCATTCATCTCGCGCTCTCCTTGCTGCGAAAGATCATCGCCAGGAACCAGGGGCCGCCTATCAGGCTGGTCAACAGGCCCACCGGCATTTCTGCTGGCGCGACAATCGTTCGCGCCAGCGTATCGGCTACTAACAGCAACATGGCACCGGCCAGCACGGAGCCGGGCACCAGCCAGCGATGATCGGATCCAAGCCACATGCGCACCAGATGCGGAACCACCAGACCAACGAAGCCGATAACGCCGCTGATGGCCACCGCAGCGGCAACCAACAAGGCGCTCAGGATTAGCAAATGCCGCTGCGTTGTTTTGACATCCACGCCCAGGTAATGTGCCTCTTCATCGCCAAGCTGGAGCAGGTTCAGGCGCTTTGAAAGCAGCCAGATGCCCACGCTTGCGGGAAGAATTAGCGACGCGGTGGCAAGCAGCGTTGACCATTGTGCCTGGCCCAGGCTACCCATCCCCCATAAAGAGAGCTGGCGCAGTTGAGCGTCATTGCTTATCCACGACAGCACGCCAACCGCCGCGCCGCACAGCGCATTGATGGCGATGCCCACCAGCAGCAGACGAGACAAACTGTTGGTGCCTTTCCTGCTAAGCAGGAAAATCGCCAGCGTCACCGCCAGGCTGCCGACAAACGCCGCCAGCATAGGGACATAAAGCGCCAAAACCGCCGGCAGAGCCAGCGGCATGACAATCGACAGACCCACCGCCAGCGCGGCCCCGCTGCTGATCCCAAGCAGACCCGGGTCGGCAAGCGGGTTACGGAACAACCCCTGCATCACGCAGCCCGACAGCGCCAGAGCGCCGCCGATCAGCGCCGCCAGCAGCACCCGTGGCAAGCGGATGTTAAGCCAGATGTCGCGCAACGCCTCGTCATGCGTCTGCCACAGCACGGCCACGGACAGCCGCATGGCGCCGAGATTAGCGGCAATAAGCGCCATTGCCAGCAGAACCAGCCCCATCAGACACAGGGCATGGTGAGGCAGAGGTCGGCGTATCACGGCAGTTGCTCCGCTTTTTTGCGCAGGGCGAGGATCGTTTGTGGGGTATCAATCCCAAAACCGAGCAGCGCCATGTCATCGACGACCATCAGCTGCTTATTTTTCCCGGCTGGCGTTTGTGCAAGCCCTGGTAACGCCCAGACGTTAGCTTCCCCGCCGAGGGTTTTCACCCCATCGGTGGTGACCAGGATCAGATCAGGTTTGCTGGCGATCACGCCTTCCTGGGACAGAGGCTGGTAGCGCTTGAAGCCCTGCATGGCATTGTCCAGCCCGGCGGCATGAATCGCAGCATCTGCGGCGGTTTCCTGCCCGGCAGCCATGGCGGTCATACCGCCGTGGCTCATAATGAACAGCACTTTTTTGCCTAACGGTTTGGCCGGAATTGCTGCTAACTGGTCATGAAGCGTTTTGCGAAGCTTGTCGCCTTCCGCCGTTTTACCCAGAGCGGTAGCTACAGCAGCCACTTTGGCATCAATGCTCTCGAGAGTATTTTCCGCCGGGACGGTAACAACCTTCACTTTGCTGGCCTCAACCTGCTTCAGTGCCATGGAAGGCTGAGCCTGAGCGCTGGCCAGCACCAGCGACGGGCGCATGGCGAGAATGCCCTCGGCATTAAGCTGGCGCAGATAGCCCACATCCGGCAGTTTTTTCACGGCATCGGGATGGAGGCTCGTGCTATCACGAGCCACCACATCCTGACCCGCACCCAGAGCCCAGGCAATCTCGGTGACATCGCCACCGATGGTTACCACGCGCTCTGCCGCACCTGCCATTAATGGCAGGGCGAGGATGGCGAGTAGCAGGCGTTTCATGCCGCTAACCCTTTGCCGATCAGCGCTTCAATTTGCAGGCGCCACTGCTCTTGCTCAGGCTGGCCTTCAGTGCGCTGGCCGTACAGCTGGGCAATTTGCGTGCCGTCGGCGGCGAACAACTCAAGGCTGGTCACGTGGCCGTCGGCGGTTGGTTTGCGGGTTACCCAGCTTTCGGCGATGGTGTCGCCCATCAGGTGCAGGGTGAATTCCGGGTTGAAAACGTTGACCCAGTTTTCCATCGGCACCACTTTGCGGATTTCACCGGTGAAGATCTGCACGCAGCCGCGGTTGCCGACGAAAATCATGATCTCGTTGCCGTCTTCTTTCGCCTGGTTCAGTAACTGGGAAAGCGCTTCGTTGTCTACGCGGCAGGCCAGATCGTCTTTCACCAGGCGGAAAGCCTGCTGACGAGTCAGCTGGTGGCGTTTCAGCAACTGGAAGAACTGGTGCACGTCGGTCATCGCGCGCCATTCAGCATCCACTTTGTCGGCTTCGACGGTTGGGGTCATCACCGCTTCTTCAGCGGCTTTGATCTCTAGCGCCGGGTTGTCGGTGTGGATGAAGCGGGTCAGGACTTCGCTCCAGGCTTCAACATGGGTGTTGTCGGTGGTGTACACCTTCAGCAGTGCGTCACCCTGATGGTCAAAGAATTGAATGCTTTGGCGCTCACCGCGTGCAGTCTCTTCACGGACGTGGAACACGCTTGCCCACTGGTTCAGGAACAAACGCAAATCCAGCGCGCGTGGGTTCAGCACCAGCCCGGCGTGGCCGTTCAGGTGCTGGTTCTCAAAGCGGCCTACCTGCTCGTGAACGGCATATTCGTTGCGGCAGATACACTTGGTTTCGCCCACGGCTTCCAGCGCGGCGAAGATCTCTTTCACATCACCATTCAGGCGCCATGCGTCGTGTCCGACGCGGGCATGGGTCAGTTCCGCTTCACTGATTTGCATCAGTTTGGCGATATCCCGGGCATATTTTTTCGGGTGTTCTTGCTTAAGCTGGATCCAGCTGTCGTAACGCTGACTCATGAATAACTCCTTTACCATTGATAGCTCACGAAAATTTTACCGTTACGGCCATCCTGCGGGAGACCCTGCGGTGACCAGTACTCTTTATCGAAGGCGTTGCCAAACACCAGCGTGGTGGTTAAACCCCGCAGCTGCTGCTGCCCTTTATAGCTGACATAAAAATCACTGACCGCGTAGCCCGGCTGCTGTGCATAGGAGCTGCTGATGTGGGTGGAACGCTCGGCGAAGGTGCCGACCCAGCCCACAGAGAAGCCGCTGTGTGACACAGGGATGTCCAGGGTGGTGGTGACGGTGTCCGGGTTCAGGCTGGAAATGTACTCGCCGGTATCTTCATCTTTACCGCGAGTGCGGTTATAGGCGGTATCCAGGCTGAACAGATCGGCGGTGTACTTCGCGGTTACGTCCCAGCCCCAAATTTTGGCTTTTGGCACGTTATAGGACATGGTGGTCGCTTTGGCGAAGTCCACGGTGGTAGAGATGTAATCTTTCGCTTTGGTATCGAAATAGCTGGCTTTGAATTCCAGGCCGTCGTTAGCCATCGCCAGATTGTCGAAGCGCAGACCGAAGCCGTATTCCTGCGTTTCATTGGTTTCCGGACGCAGGTTCGGGTTTGGTACCCAATAGTTGGTGTAACGAGTGCCGATAGAGAAGTGCTTGGAGTCGTTGTACATCTCGCCCATGGTCGGCGCACGGAACGCCTGTGCATAGGAACCAAACAGCATCAGCCAGTCGGTTGGCGTGACGGAAACCGCCCCGCGTGATGACCACTTGTCGGCATCCACGTCTTTATAGCCCTGGCTGCTACCGCTGTAGTTGTCATAGCGCGTCCCGGCCAGGATAGAAATCGGCAGGTCGCGCAGGGTGATTTCATCCTGCAGCCAGCCGGAACCAAAGTTGATTTTCGCCTGTGGGAAGCCGGTCGTCAGGCCACCAGGAGCCTGCTCCTGACGGTAATATTCGCTGCCGTAGGTCAGCAGGTTGGCCGCGAAGCTGTCGCTAAACAGGCGGCTGCGGTTTTCGAGCTTGCCGCCTTTGGTCGTCTGTTTACGGAATTCACCGCCCTGATTCGGGGTTTCGGCGTTGATACGAGCTTCAGACCAGTAGGCAGTTGCGGTGGCGTTCAGCCAGTCGTTGTCCTGCGGGCCAAGGTGGTATTTCAGCTGCGCGTCGCGCTGAATGGTAGAGCGATTGGTCATCGGGTTGCTGGAGGCGGAGGCATCCGGCGTCTGCGGGTTTTTCGGTTCCTGGGCATTATTATTGTAGTAACGCAGGGAGCCGGACAGCGACTGAGCCGAATCGATATACCAGGTGCCTTTGGTCAGCAGGTTACCGATGTTCTCGTCATTAGGCGCGGTTTCGCCGTTGCTCTGGCGCAGATTACCGCGATCGCGGCTGGACCAGGCGACAACGCCGTCCAGATTATCGGTGCGTCCGAAGGCGCTGGCACCCATGCCGATGCTGTGGTCGCCGGTACCGCCGGTGCCGAAGACGCGGAAGCCGCTGTTTTGGCCGTCAAATAACAGATCGGCCGCATCGGCGGTTTCATAGGAAATAACGCCGCCCAGCGCACCGCTGCCGTACAGCAGAGCTGCCGGGCCACGTACCACTTCAATACGTTTAATCAGCGCAGGATCGAGGAAGGTGCTGTTCAGGTGGCCGGTGTCGGTGCCCTGACGAATGCCATCGACCAGAGTCAGCACGCCGCGGCGATCGTAACCACGCATATTGATGTCCTGGCCATTGGTACGTCCGGTGCCGTCGATGGTGATCCCCGGTACTTTACGCAGCATGTCAGCGGCGGAAGTGGACGTCTGGCTCTCCGGTGAATTTGCGTCGATAACGCTCACCATCATCGGGGCTTCGAAAGTGCTGCGTTGGTTACCGGTGGCAACCACGGTCATTTGCTCGTCTTTCGCGAAAGCGGGCAGGGCGGTAAATACGGCTAACGTGAGTACAGACAGACGAAAACCTGCTGTGTTGGTGCAAGGCATAGCGCAACTCTCCTAAGGAATTTCGAAAGCGCTGGCTGCCTGGGGATGACCTGGGTGGCTGGCTAATTTCCCCTTTTTGGATTTGGGGAACGGTTTGTTTAATTTATTTGGTCAGGATCAGTTTCCCGGCCTGAGTCTGGCGTAACAGATATTGCTGCCCTTCATGGACGATAACAACGCGGCCTTCAACGCCGAGCAGCGCTTTGCTGTCCACCTGACGAGGCTCTGTCGCGGGCTGCGGGCGGGCGGGGGTGAATGGTTTGTCCATACGCTTCACTCTGTTTACAAATGACAATCAGTGTAACAATGAGAATCATTATCAGAAAAAGCCGAATCAGCAGCAAGCATTATTTGTAATAATTGTGTGAATCAGGGAATTTCCTGGCGGGCGAGTTGTCGTGAGGCGTAATGCTATGATATCCGGCGGGTTATTCCGTTCCCGCCGGTAGCCTGAATTAGAAGCGTCGGTCAGTAGCCTGCGACAGCATAGCGACCAGCGTTTCCGTATCTTCCCAGTTAAGGCAAGGATCGGTGATCGACTGCCCGTAAGTCAGGGGCTGGCCGGCAACGATTTGCTGCGTCCCTTCTTTCAGGAAGCTTTCCGCCATGATCCCGGCAATTGCCCGAGAACCATTGCGAATTTGCGTGCAAACATCCTCGCAAACATCCAACTGGCGGCGGTGCTGCTTCTGGCAGTTTCCGTGGCTGAAATCAATCACCAGATGTTCAGGCAAGTCAAACGCGCTCAGCGTGTCGCAGGCGGCAGCAATGTCTTCCGCGTGGTAATTCGGCTGCTTGCCGCCGCGCATAATAATATGGCCGTAAGGGTTACCGCTGGTCTGGTAAATCGTCATCTGCCCTTGTTTATCCGGGGAGAGGAACATGTGGCTGGCACGCGCGGCGCGAATGGCGTCCACTGCTATGCGGGTATTGCCATCGGTGCCATTTTTAAAGCCGACCGGGCAGGAGAGTGCGGACGCCATTTCGCGGTGGATCTGGCTTTCGGTCGTGCGTGCGCCAATCGCGCCCCAGCTAATCAGGTCGGCGATATACTGCCCGGTCACCATATCCAGGAATTCTGTCGCGGTAGGGACACCCAGTTCGTTGACCTGCAGCAGCAGGCGGCGGGCCTGTTCGAGGCCATAGTTAATGCGGTAGCTGCCGTTCAGATCAGGATCGGAAATTAACCCTTTCCAGCCAACCACGGTGCGCGGTTTTTCGAAATAGGTGCGCATCATGATCTCAAGGCGATCCTGATGTTTTTCACGCAGCGTTTTGAGGCGGCGAGCATAGTCCATCGCGGCGTCAAGATCGTGGATCGAGCAAGGGCCGACGATCACCAGCAGGCGTTTGTCTTCGCCGGTCAGGATCTTTTCTATCCGGCGTCGGGCGGCGGTAACGTGCTGGGCAACCTCAGCGGAAACCGGGAAGCGCTCGGTTAACTCAGCCGGTGTCACCAGGCTGTCGATGCGCGCGGTTCGCAATTCATCTGTTTTGTTCATTGGGTGTCTCAGAAATTTTGTCTTCTCTGCGGCAGATTTACCGGGAAGTGATGGGGATCACAATAAACCAAAGCTGACCGATTTCAACATCCGGCCTGCTTTGGCGAAAGGATTGCCCCACCGCAGTCTGTACACCCTAGCATACACGCCTGGTCTTTTGTACTAGTTTCTTAGTACATGCGGCGATTCAGTCCCATAATGTCGAGAATTTTGGTCGCCATCTCTTCAACAGAGTAGTTGGTACTGTTGAGGTAGCGAATCTGGTTTTTACGGAACAGGGCTTCCACTTCGGCGACTTCCAGACGGCACTGGCGGAGAGAGGCATAGCGGCTGTTTTCACGGCGTTCCTCTCGAATGGCGGCCAGGCGCTCAGGGTTGATGGTCAGGCCAAAAAGCTTGTGCTGCAGCGGTTTAAGCACCGCAGGAAGCTGAATGTTGTCCATATCATCGGCAATAAAAGGGTAGTTCGCGGCGCGAATGCCAAACTGCATCGCGAGGTAGAGGCTGGTCGGGGTTTTGCCACAGCGTGACACGCCCAGCAAAATGACCTGCGCCTGATCGAGATTGCGCATCGAAATCCCGTCGTCGTGCGCCAGCGTGTAATCAATGGCGGCAATACGGGCGTCGTATTTCGTCAGGTTGCCTGGGTTAAGGCCATGCGTTCTGTGGGCTACGGGAGTCGGATCCAGCTTTAGCTCCTGCTGCAGCGGCGCAACCAGCGTTTGCACGATGTCCTGGCAAAAGCCTTCGCTCTGCATAATGATGTCGCGGATATTGGGCAGCACGATGGAATAAAATACCAGCGGGCGCACCCCGGTTTGCTGATAAATCGCGTCAATCTGCTCTTTTACCGCTTTTGCACGGCTTTCATTCTCAACAAACGGCAGCGTAATACTGTTGATAGATACCGGGAATTGTGACATCACCGCGTGACCAAGTACTTCAGCGGTAATGGCAGTGCCATCGGAAATACAAAATACCTGACGATCGACTAAATTATCCATTTTTATTCCTGAACGGGGAACCGGTTTCCCTAAAGCATAAAGTAAAACAAGGGATTCCGAGTAGCGCTAATCTTAATTTAAAAAGTGAAATAGCGTTTTTAAATTTAATTAACCATCGGAAATATATTCAAATCAATACTATACCCATTATCATTGTGAGGATTATATGATAATCAATGGTTTATGAAATGAGCGGATCTATCCGAAAATGTCATATTTTATTTTGCTTGAACGATTCACTGGTTTCATTCCCCCCTAAGAATATGCAAAGCTAAATACGAAGTCTGGTGTTTCTTGTACCCATTCATTTAAAAAAGGATTGTTTCGATGTCCAATAACGGCTCGTCACCGCTGGTGCTTTGGTATAACCAACTCGGCATGAATGATGTAGACAGGGTCGGAGGCAAAAATGCCTCCCTGGGTGAAATGATTACCAATCTTTCGGGCGTGGGTGTTTCCGTCCCGAACGGTTTTGCGACCACCGCCGAGGCGTTTAACCTGTTTCTCGACCAGAGCGGCGTGAACCAGCGTATCTACGAGCTGCTGGATAAAACCGACATTGACGATGTGAGCGAGCTGGCGAAAGCCGGAGCGCAGATTCGCCAGTGGATTATTGACACACCTTTCCAGCCTGAGCTGGAGCATGCCATTCGTGAAGCCTACCAAACGCTTTCCTCCGATGATGCCGAAGCCTCTTTTGCGGTGCGTTCTTCTGCCACTGCGGAAGATATGCCGGACGCTTCCTTTGCCGGGCAACAAGAAACCTTCCTCAACGTGCAGGGCTATGATGCCGTGCTGGTGGCGGTGAAACACGTTTTCGCCTCGCTGTTTAACGACCGTGCAATTTCCTACCGTGTGCATCAGGGCTACGACCATCGTGGCGTGGCGCTCTCGGCTGGTGTTCAGCGCATGGTGCGCTCCGACCTTGCTTCTTCCGGGGTCATGTTCTCCATTGATACCGAGTCCGGTTTCGACCAGGTGGTGTTTATCACCGCCGCGTGGGGCCTGGGTGAAATGGTTGTGCAGGGCGCCGTAAACCCGGATGAATTCTACGTCCATAAGCCAACGCTTGAGGCAGGCAATCCGGCCATCGTTCGCCGTACCATGGGCTCGAAAAAGATCCGCATGGTTTATGCCCCAACTCAGGAACACGGCAAGCAGGTACGAATTGAAGACGTGCCGGAAGCTGACCGTGACCGTTTCTGTATTACTCAGGAAGAGATTCAGGAACTGGCTAAACAAGCTGTACAAATCGAAAAGCATTATGGCCGCCCGATGGATATCGAGTGGGCCAAAGATGGCCACACCGGCAAGCTGTTCATCGTTCAGGCTCGCCCGGAAACCGTGCGTTCTCAGGGCCAGGTAATGGAACGCTACCAGCTGCATGCGCAGGGGCAGATCGTGGCGGAAGGCCGCGCGATTGGGCACCGCATCGGCGCTGGCCCGGTAAAAGTGATCCACGACATCAGCGAAATGAACCGCATCCAGCCGGGCGACGTGCTGGTCACCGACATGACCGACCCGGACTGGGAACCGATCATGAAAAAAGCGGCGGCGATCGTCACCAACCGTGGCGGACGTACCTGCCACGCGGCAATTATCGCGCGTGAGCTTGGTATTCCAGCCGTTGTAGGCTGCGGCGATGCCACCGAGCGCATGAAAGACGGCCAGAACGTGACCGTTTCCTGTGCCGAGGGCGACACCGGCTACGTTTACGCGGAGATCCTCGACTTCACCGTGAAAAGCTCTACGGTAGATGCCATGCCGGATCTGCCGCTGAAAATTATGATGAACGTCGGCAACCCGGATCGTGCGTTTGACTTCGCCTGCCTGCCGAACGAAGGCGTTGGCCTGGCGCGTCTGGAATTTATCATTAACCGCATGATTGGCGTGCACCCGCGTGCGCTGCTGGAGTTCGACCAGCAGGAGCCCGCGCTGCAGGCGGAAATCCGCACGATGATGAAAGGCTATGACGACCCGGTTGAGTTCTACGTGGGCCGCCTGACCGAAGGGATCGCGACCCTGGGCGCGGCGTTCTGGCCGAAGCGCGTGATCGTCCGCCTGTCTGACTTCAAATCTAACGAATACGCCAACCTGGTGGGCGGCGAGCGTTATGAGCCGGAAGAAGAGAACCCAATGCTGGGCTTCCGTGGCGCCGGTCGCTACGTGGCGGACAGCTTCCGCGATTGCTTCGCGCTGGAATGCGCGGCCATGAAGCGCGTACGTAACGAAATGGGCCTGACCAACGTCGAAGTGATGGTGCCGTTTGTGCGTACCGTTGCCCAGGCCAAAGCAGTGGTTGAGGAGCTGGAGCGTCAGGGCCTGAAGCGCGGTGAGAACGGGCTGAAGATCATCATGATGTGTGAGATCCCGTCCAACGCCCTGCTGGCGGATGAGTTCCTGCAGTACTTTGACGGCTTCTCCATCGGCTCGAACGACATGACGCAGCTTGCGCTGGGCCTGGATCGCGACTCTGGCGTGGTGTCTGAACTGTTTGACGAGCGCAACGACGCGGTGAAAGCGCTGCTGTCGATGGCAATCAAAGCGGCGAAGAAGCAGGGCAAATACGTCGGGATTTGCGGTCAGGGGCCGTCCGATCACGAAGACTTTGCCGCCTGGCTGATGGAAGAGGGGATTGACAGCCTGTCCCTGAACCCGGACACCGTGGTGCAAACCTGGCTCAGCCTTGCCGAACTGAACAAGTAACGTTTAACCCTTCTCTTCAACAAAGAGAAGGGATCCGGGCCGGTGCCTGCCTGCTTTATGCGGGCACCGGGCCGACACTTATCCCCGCCTAATCAAATCCTTCATGCCGGTAATAATGGCCTCGCACCAGGCGGCGTAATCATGCCCGCTCGACCAGGGATTAAAGCTCACCTCATAGCCCTTTTCACGCAGCACAGCTTCAAGCTGTTGCGTGTTGCGGTAAATACCGCCGTCTGCGCCTTTGCTTTCAAAGCGCCCCGCCTGCAGCCAAAAACGCACTGGCAGGCGCGGTGACGCCTGATACTGCCGGGTTAACCAGCCGGGCGCTTCGCCCTCGGGTGACCACCAGTAAGAGCCGGACAAACTCAGCACGTTGCCAAACGCTTCTGGATGGCGCAGCGCCACCCAGGCCGAAGCCAGGCCGCCGTAGCTGGAGCCTGCCACGATGGTTTTTTGTGCCGGAGTGGTGATGCCCTGTCGGCGCAGCCACGGCACCAGCTCTTCGGCCATAAAATCGGCGAAATCGGCATTGGGCGGCAGCTCTTTTTCCCGTCGCTCACCGTCGAGGCTGTCGATAAACACGGCGTTAAGTGGCGGCAGGGCATGGCGGGCTATCAGGCCATCCAGCACATTGGCAAGATGATAACGGTCCTGGTACATACGGCCATCGAACAGCATCAGCGTCCAGCGGGCGGGCTGCCCGCCGCGTGGCCGGTAGACGGTGACTTCCCGACGGTTTGCCAGCTTTTTGCTTTCTACCTGATAGCGAACCAGGGAGCCTTGCCGAATCGGCTCGGCGGTGGCCTGCGGGGTAAAATAGCGGTGGGTGGTCAGGTCCAAAAGTGAGAAACGACTCCAGCGGTCGCCTTTGCCTGCGGGGCTGACTTGCGGGTTGAGCGGGTCGGTCTGGGCCGACACCAGAATCGCCCGACGCTGGTCGCGCGCAGTGCCTTCCACAAGAGGAACGTCTGGGGCCAGTTTGTACTGCATAAGCGTATCCGCCGGTACTACATAGCTGCGGTACCAAACGTCGGACTGCCCGAGGCGGAACATCGGGTCATGGTCGCCGGCCGGGGAACCGAGCACAAACACGTTACCCTGTGCGCCGCGCCACAGGAACGTCACGCGTTTGCGGCTGGCATCGATGGGCTCGATCAGTGGCGTCCCCTGTTCACGTCTTTCCTGCCAGAAGGCTTCGGTGCTTGCGCCGTGGCTTAACGCTTGCTCAAGCGCCAGTAGCGCCGGACTTTCCGGGGATTGTTCGTCGTTACGCTTGAGCGGGACGGTTTCACGAATCTGCCAGCGGAACAGCCAGCGCCTGCCGGGTTCACCGCGAAGCACCAGCGTAGAAGGCTGGCCGACGGGCAGGGCAAAAAGCGGATTATGCTTGCCATCCACCGGCCCGTTTTCCACCAGGGAGCGCCAGAGCCTGCCTTTGCTGTCCACCAGGCTGGCGTCGGTTACACCGCTCAACCGGACGTTGGCGTAGTTTTCACCCAGTGCCGGAAGCCCAAAGCAGATTTCGCCGCTGGCGTCGAACTTCCCATCCTGCTCACCCTGGCTGCCGGTAAAAGTACAGGTCGCGGCCACCGCCGACGCTGAACAAAGTCCCAACATTAATGCGCTCCACGCGGCTCTCATCGTGCTTATCATTCCTGATAAAAAAGTGCATACACGCTAATGCAAATGAGATTGATTTGCAATAACATTGCAAGTCGTTGCGTTTTACGACAAAACGTAACAGGAGAGAAAGGCGAACTTAATTCACCTAATCACATGGGATGTTACGGTCATGCACTTTAAAAATAATAAAGTCACCCGCGGCCTTTGGCTGATGGGATTCAGTGCCCTGGGGATGGGAAACGGCGTTCAGGCGCAGGAGCGGCAGGTCAGCGAGGAAACTCTGGTGGTCACCGGCTCGGTTAGTGAGGATCCTTCCGCGCCGCTTAAGGGAATGGTGGCCACCAAAACGTTATCTGCCACGAAAACTGCGGCTGACTTGCTCAAAACGCCGCAGTCGGTTTCGGTGATTACCCGTGATCAAATGAACGCGCAGGATGTCACCTCCGTGTCGCAGGCTTTACGCTACTCGGCCGGGGTGTTGACGGAGTATCGGGGCAGTTCGAACCGCAACGACGAGGTGTTTGTGCGCGGCTTCAGCTATGTGCCGAAGTATCTCGACGGACTGAGCTATGGGGCGACGGCGTCTTCCCAGACCGGGACGTTTGACCCGTGGTTGCTTGAGCGAGTGGAGCTGGTGCGCGGCCCGGCGTCCGTGCTGTTCGGCCAGGTAAACCCCGGCGGGCTTATCAGCATGACCAGCAAGCGCCCGACAAGGGAAGCGATACATGAATTGCAGTTCCGCTCAGGCAACCAGCATCTGGCCGAGGGGGCTTTTGATTTTGGCGGCTCGCTAAGCGACGATAATCGGGTACTTTATCGCTTAAACGGGATTGCCCGCACGCAGCACAGCCAGGTTGCTGATTACAAAGAACAGCGCATGGCGATTGCGCCGGCGCTGACCTGGTATCCCAACGATCAAACTCGTTTTACTTTGCTGACCAGCTACCAGAAAGATCCGAAGGCTGGCTATCGTAATTTCCTGCCTGCCGCAGGCCTGGTGACGGAAACCGCGGCGGGGTATATCCCGCTGGACTTTAACGTCAGCGATCCCAGTTACGACCAGTCGTGGCGTGAGCAAACGATGGTGGGCTATGAGTTCGAGCACAGCTTCAACGATATCTTCACCTTCCGCCAGAATGCCCGTTACGCCAGTATCAAACAAAAGTACCGTTACCTCGTGTACTCCACCTCGAAGAGCGACACGTTACTTTCGCGCCGTGCGCAGCGAGAAACGCGTGATACCGATGAGTTTGGCATCGATAACCAGCTTGAGGCGCAGTTTGATACCGGCGCGTTGGGGCATACGCTGTTAGGCGGCCTGGATTACAAGTCTAACCATGACCGGCAGCAGCTCAGCCGGGGCACCGGGGCGAAATACGATCTGTACTGGCCGAACCCGGCGTATGGCCTCAATGTGGACGAAAGCACCTTCAGCGCGGTGAATGACGACCAGCAGAATCTCGACCAGACGGGCGTCTACCTGCAGGATCAGCTCAGCTGGAATAACTGGCAACTGCTGCTTTCCGGGCGTTACGACTGGGCCGAAGTGCGCACGACGGACAGGTTAAAAAGCAAAACGACGCAGCAGAATGACAGTAAATTCACCTGGCGTACCGGGCTGCTTTACGCCTTTGATTTCGGCCTGTCGCCGTATATCAGCTACAGCACCTCGTTTGAACCAAACCTGCAGACCAACCGCGCGCCAGGCGCTGCGCCGTTCGACCCAAGCCTGGGCAAGCAGACCGAAGTGGGCCTGAAGTATCAGCCGCTGAAAGAGACCTTCATGACACTGGCGCTGTTCGATCTTCGCCAGACAAACGTTGGAACCTATAACAGCGCGCTGGGCTGGTTCGAAAACGCCGGTGAGATCCGTTCTAAAGGGCTGGAGGCGGAGGTGCATTCCACGCTGTTTAACAGCCTCAACCTGATAGGGTCTTACACCTGGACGGATGCGGAAACCGTGAGCACCACGGTGGCGGGTACCGAAGGAAAAACCCCCGCTCGTGTTCCAACGCATATGGCGTCGGCGTGGGGCAGTTACACTGTTCCACAAGGTATGCTGAAAAACCTGACGGCAGGTGTCGGGGTTCGCTACATCGGCACCAGCTATGGCGATGCGAAAAATACCTTTAAAGTGGCGGCCGTGGATCTCTATGACGCTATGCTGCGTTACGAGTTAGGTGAAGTTAGCCCTGATTTGAAAGGGGCAGCCTTGCAATTCAACGTCAACAACCTTGCGGACACAAAATACGTGGCATCCTGTGCATCGGATTCGGCCTGTTTCTACGGCATTGGCCGCACCTTAACCGCCACCGTCAGCTATCGCTGGTAAGGAGAACTTTTGCGCTATCTGCTTATGGCGCTTATCGCACTTGCTGCCCCCTCGGGGGCAGCGGTCATCGAAGATAAGCCCTACACGCTGGCGAATACGCTGGTACACAATCTGCATTCGCCGGAAAACGGTGAATATAAAATTATGGTTTCCTGGCCTGAGGGCGAAGCCCCGTCAGAAGGCTGGCCGGTGATTTATCTTCTGGACGGCGAGTCCGTCTTCCCCGGTGCGGTGTCGCTGATGCAGCGCCTGACCTGCGAACGCTGCCCGTTAACACCGGGCGTCGTGGTGGCGATTGACTACCCGGGAAACAGCCGTCGGGAGCGCGATTATCGCCCTGCGGTGGATAAAGTCGTGCTGGAGCCTAATCCGGCGGGAGGCACTTATCCGCCAGGTACACCCGGTGAAGCGCAGAAGTTCTGGCAGTTTATTGACGCTGAGCTTCGGCCCTGGGTCGAAAAGAAATGGAAAATTAATCCGCAGCGGCAGGCTCTGTTTGGTCATTCCTATGGTGGACTTTTCACTACCTGGCTGTTTACGACCTCGCCGGGCGCTTTCCAGCATTATTACGCCTCAAGCCCTTCGGTGTGGTGGAACGACCGCTATCTGCTGCGAATGGCAAAAAACTGGCGGCCTGATGAGGGAAATGCTCAGCTATCGCTCTCTGTGGGAAGTTATGAACAGTCGCTGCAGCCGCAGGAGGCCAGGCTGTCGGAAGAGAAGCGTGCCACGCTATTAAAACATCGTGGGCAGAGAGCGATGGTGGACGGCAATCGTGAAATGGCTAATGCCTTGATAGCTAAGGCCCCGACTCGGGTTGATTTTACGCTGGTAGAAGGGCAGAGCCACCTGACCGTTGCTCCGCTGGTTCTACATGGGGCGCTTATCAATCACTTTGCGAAATCAGAATAAAAAAAAGCCCATCTTCAAGATGGGCAAAGACTACACACAGCAATTCGTTGTTTCACTCAGGGGATTTCGATGTTTATAAATCAACGTGTTGATTCATAACCGTGAGTTAAATAGTAGGCATCTCGCTAAGTGGCGTCACTCAGATTCGTCTCAATCGTTAACAGAAGGTAAATAACTTGAGACAGCATAGCCCGGAGTGGGGGCTTCAATGGCTGGAATAGCGAGGGAAAAAGGCGTTATTGATTAGACTTATTAACCATTTGCGTTAAGTCACTGCTTTCGGGATATGCATAGCGTTGTTTCTGATTTTTACCCTCACCCTAACCCTCTCCCTGGAAGGGAGAGGGAATAAACAATGTCTTCTGTAGCTAGTTTTCCCCCTCTCCACTCTGGGGAGAGGGCCGGGGTGAGGGGATATTTGTGTCAGGCTCTAACCGTTCCCGAATAAAAGTCGGTGGGGTTACCGCTTGAGCGTCTCTTGCTCCTCAAGCAGTTCGACCACCTCTTGCGGATCGTCCTGCGGGGCAGGGGCTTCGTGCATCCAGACCGAAATCAGCCGATAAGAAACCGCCAGCAGCACCGGGCCGATAAACAGACCAATCATCCCGAAGGCAATCAGGCCGCCGATAACGCCGGAGAGAATCAGGATCATCGGCAAGTCCGCGCCCATGCGGATAAGGACCGGACGAATCACATTGTCCATGGTGCCGACGACGCAGCTCCACACCAGCAGCACTGTTCCCCAGGTGGTATCCCCGCTCCAGTACAGCCAGATTATGGCGGGCACCAGAATAACCAGCGGGCCAAGCTGAATCAGGCAGCTAAGCACCATCAGTACGGTGAGCAATGCGGCGTAAGGAATGCCGGACACTGCGAGGCCAATACCGCCCAGCACGCCCTGCGCGAGCGCGGTGACAACTACGCCCAGCGCTACGGCGCGAATCGCCTGGCCAGCCAGCAGCACGGCCGCATCACCACGTTTGTCCGCTAAGCGGAAGGCGAAGTGGCGTATACCGTTCCCCAGCGTCTCGCCTTTGGCATACAGCAGCACGCTGAACAGCAGCATCAGGCCGAGATGCACCAGCAGGGTGCCAATATGCACAGCCTGGCCGAGGAACCAACTGGTCGTCGTGCCGATATAAGGGCGGACTTTTTCCATAATCGCGCTGCCGCCGCTGCTCACCAGCGTGTTCCAGCCGCTGTAAAGCTTATCGCCGATAAGCGGGATGCTGTGCAGCCATTCGAAGGCGGGCAGCGCCATGTGCCCTTTGGTTGCCCAGTTAATCACCGGGCCGCTGTTGTCCACCAGGCTGTTCACTAACATAGCGACCGGGATGACAAACAGCATTAGCAGCAGCAGCGTCATCACCAGCACCGCAAGGGAGCGTTTGCCCCACAGCAGCTTTTGCAATTTGATGAGCAGCGGCCAGGTTGCAATGACGATGGTTCCGGCCCAGGCGAAGCCTAAAACAAATGGGCGGACAATCCACAGACAGGCGAGAATCATCACGGAAATAAACAGCACGGACAGCAGGATCTGCAGCAGATCCTTTGGCTGACTGACTTTGATCATAGGAAGAATCACCTCAATAAAATGCACCCGCGCTAAATTCGCATGGCGATAATTTAATGATGATGTATTTCCTCGATTTTTGACAGGCGCATTTCGCTTCGCGTTATCTGAAATAACAGCCGCAAATCGCGACGGAATATGATAAAAACAAAACAGACACGCAAACGATAACTCTTACTAAGCAACACAGGGTCGACCCGTCAATGATCCCACAAATTTCTCAAGCACCTGGCGTCGTTCAGCTGGTGCTCAGCTATTTAGCATCACTGGAGCAACAGGGCTTTACCGGCGATACCGCCACCAGCTACGCAGACCGCCTGACCATGGCGACCGATAACAGCATTTACCAACTGCTGCCGGATGCGGTGCTTTTCCCTCGTTCAACCGCAGACGTCACGTTGATTACCCGCGTGGCCGCCGAAGATCGCTTTAAATCCCTGGTGTTTACCCCGCGCGGCGGCGGCACCGGCACCAACGGGCAATCGCTGAACGGCGGCATCGTGGTGGACATGTCCCGCTACATGAATCGCATCATCGAAATTAATCCGGAGCAAGGTTGGGTGCGGGTGGAAGCTGGGGTCATTAAAGATCAGCTCAACCAGTTCCTGAAGCCGCACGGCTACTTCTTTGCCCCGGAACTGTCGACCAGTAACCGCGCCACGCTGGGCGGGATGATCAACACCGATGCCTCCGGGCAGGGGTCGCTGGTGTACGGTAAAACCTCCGATCATGTGCTGGGTGTGCGCGCCGTGCTGATGGACGGTGAAATTCTGGACACGCACCAGATGGCAACCGGGCTTGCCGAAGAACTGGGTCGCGAAGAGACCACCAGCGGGAAAATCTACCGCACCGTGCTTGAGCGCTGCCGCGAACAGCGCGAGCTGATTATCGATAAATTTCCCAAACTCAACCGTTTCCTCACCGGCTATGACCTGCGCCATGTTTTCAATGACGACCTGAGCAAGTTCGATTTAACCCGTATTCTTACCGGCTCCGAGGGGACGCTGGCGTTTATCACCGAGGCGAAGCTGGACATCACCCGCTTGCCGAAGGTGCGCCGGCTGGTGAACGTCAAGTACGACTCCTTCGATTCCGCCCTGCGAAACGCACCCTTTATGGTGGACGCTCGGGCGCTGTCGGTGGAAACCGTCGATTCCAAAGTCCTGAACCTGGCGCGGGAAGACATCGTCTGGCACTCGGTCAGTGAGCTGATCACCGACGTGCCAAATAAAGAGATGCTCGGGCTGAACATCGTTGAATTTGCCGGGGACGACCAGGCGCTTATCGACGGCCAGGTCACTGAGCTATGTGCTCGCCTTGATGCACTGATGGCCGAAGGCGAGGGTGGGGTGATTGGCTGGCAGGTCTGTGATGAGCTGGCCGGTATAGAAAAAATCTACGGTATGCGGAAAAAAGCCGTTGGCCTGCTGGGGAACGCCAAAGGTCAGGCTAAACCGATTCCGTTTGCTGAAGACACCTGTGTGCCACCTCAACATCTGGCGGACTACATTGTGGAGTTCCGCGCGCTGCTGGATAGCCACAACCTGAGTTATGGAATGTTTGGCCACGTTGATGCTGGCGTATTGCATGTTCGTCCCGCGCTGGATATGTGCGACCCGCAGCAGGAAATGTTGATGAAAAGCATCTCCGACGATGTGGTAGCGCTGACGGCAAAATACGGCGGTCTGCTGTGGGGTGAACACGGCAAAGGGTTCCGTGCCGAGTACAGCCCGGCCTTCTTCGGTGAAACGCTGTATGAAGAGCTGCGCCGCATTAAGGCCGCGTTTGACCCGGCTAACCGGCTCAATCCTGGCAAAATTTGCCCACCGCTCGGCGTGGACGACCCGATGATGCAGGTCGATGCCGTTAAGCGCGGGACGTTTGACCGGCAAATTCCGATTGCGGTGCGTACTTCCTGGCGCGGCGCGATGGAGTGCAACGGCAACGGCCTGTGCTTTAACTTCGATGTGAAAAGCCCGATGTGCCCGTCGATGAAGATCTCCAGCAACCGCATTCACTCCCCGAAAGGGCGGGCCACGCTGACCCGTGAATGGCTGCGGCTGCTGGCCGAGCGCGGCGTTGACCCGCTTGTGCTTGAGAAACAGCTGCCGGAGCAGCGCGCCAGCCTGCGGGGGCTGATCGAGCGTACCCGCAACTCGTGGCACGCCAGCAAAGGCGAATACGATTTTTCCCACGAAGTGAAAGAGGCGATGTCCGGCTGCCTGGCCTGTAAAGCCTGCTCTACCCAATGCCCGATTAAAATCGACGTGCCGGAGTTCCGCTCTCGTTTTCTGCAGCTTTACCACACGCGCTATCTGCGCCCGCTGCGCGATCACGTCGTGGCCTCGGTGGAGAGCTATGCACCGCTGATGGCGCGTGCGCCGAAAACCTTTAACTTCTTTATGCGTCAGCCGTGGGTGCAGAGTTTGTCCCGCAGGCACATCGGCATGGTCGACCTGCCTATGCTGTCTACGCCGACGCTGCAGCAGCAGTTGGTCGGGCACAGCTCCGCCAACGTCACGCTGGAACAGCTGGAGCGTTACTCCGATGAGCAGCGGGCTAAAACGGTGCTGGTGGTGCAGGATCCGTTCACCAGCTATTACGATGCTCAGGTAGTGGCAGATTTTATTAAGCTTGCAGATAAGCTAGGCTTTGAGCCTGTGGTGCTGCCGTTCTCGCCGAACGGTAAGGCCCAGCACATTAAAGGATTCCTGCAGCGTTTTGCGCGCACGGCGAGTAAAACGTCTGAGTTCCTGAACCGCATTGCGAAACTGGGTATGCCGATGGTTGGCGTCGATCCGGCGCTGGTCCTGTGCTATCGCGATGAATACAAACAGACATTAGGCGAAGAACGCGGAGATTTTCAGGTTCAGCTGGTGCACGAATGGCTCCAGACTGCGCTGAAAGAACGGGAAGTGCAGGGCGCGGGGGGAGAAGCTTGGTACCTCTTTGGCCACTGCACCGAAGTGACGGCGTTGCCGGCGGCACCGAATCAGTGGGCCGGTATTTTTGCTCGTTTTGGTGCGAAACTCGAAAGCGTAAGCGTTGGCTGCTGCGGCATGGCTGGCACTTACGGTCACGAGGTGAAAAATCTCGCCAATTCATTGGGCATTTATGAACTCTCCTGGCATCAGGCGATGCAGCGCCTGCCGCGCAACCGCTGTCTGGCAACCGGCTACTCCTGCCGCAGCCAGGTCAAGCGCGTTGAGGGCAACGGCGTGCGGCATCCATTACAGGCTCTTCTGGAGATTATCGGATGATTTGGCGACGTGAAGCCACGCTTGCCGCGCTCAACAAATTGGGCGCGAACAATATGGTCGGCCATGTAGGCATTGAATTTACGCGTTTTGACGACAACGAAATTGAGGCCACCATGCCGGTGGATGAGCGCACCCGGCAGCCGTTTGGCCTGTTGCACGGCGGCGCGTCGGTCGTGCTCGCGGAAACGCTGGGTTCAGTGGCGGGCTACCTGTGCACCGAAGGCGACCAAAAGGTGGTTGGGTTAGAGGTCAATGCCAACCACATCCGCTCGGCGCGAGAAGGCGTGGTGCGCGGCGTTTGTCGCGCAGTGCATGCGGGGCGTCGTCATCAGGTGTGGCAAATTGATATCTACGATCAGCAAGACCAGCTGTGCTGTACCTCTCGTCTGACCACGGCGGTGGTGTAGCCTAATCCCACGTTCAGCCTTCAGGGACGTGGGATTGTTTTAATTTGTTATTATTTCATTGAAAAACTATATATCCACAACACATTTTGCTAAAAAGCCTTCCTCCGGATATTTTCAGGCTTAAGGAAAAACGATGTGGATATTGCTGGCAGCCGCCTTACTGGTTTTACAATTTAATAAAAAGATTTCCCTGGGATTGCTACTCGCGACCGTACTATGGGGTGCCGTTGATGGCGTACTCGACTGGCGGGCACTGGCTTCACTGGCGGTAATCGCCGTGCTTGCCGTCGCTTATTTAAAAGCCGCAAACGGAAAGCCCGTTCGTTACGTGCTTGAGTTTTTGCTGGTCGCCGCCTCGGTAGCGCTGACTATCCATGTTATTCCTGGTTTCCATAATCCAAAGGTGCTGGACTCGGTGAGTGCCGGGCCGCAAAGCGCGCCTTTCTCGATGTATTACAATTTCGACAAAGCGCTGGTGCCGTTTATTTTGCTGGTGGTAATGAAATCGCTGTTTGTCAGCGAGCCGAAGTCCCGGCCTGCTAAGTTCGGGTGGATCCTGCTGGTTGCGTTGATCCCAGGGCTATTGTTATTGGCGGTAGCGTTGGGTGGCTTAAAGATTGAGCCTCATTCCCCGCAGTGGCTGGTGCAGTTCCTGTTCGCGAATATTTTCTTTGTTTCCCTGGCGGAAGAAGCGTTATTTCGAGGTTATCTCCAGCAGCGTTTATCCGGCTTTATGCCTCCGGTTATGGCACTGATTATTTCAGCTGTGATATTCGGCGGGCTGCATTTTGCCGGTGGACCGCTGCTGATTATTTTTGCCGCGCTGGCGGGGCTTATTTACGGCCTGGCGTGGATGTGGAGCGGACGACTGTGGGTTGCCGTGGCATTTCACGTCGGGCTGAATATGGCCCATTTATTGCTGTTTACCTATCCGGTGCTGCAGCATACTGTGCATTAATTTGTCGCGGTAATAGGCTGGCAAGCCTTGTTACTAGCTATTACCGCGATAATGCTTGTTTTATTGATATATATTTAAGTTAAACATCAACAACGTTGTTACTATCGCCCGCTTTGAAACGATAAGGAATGATAATGAAGCGGTTTTTGTTTATTATTACTGTTGTATTGCTTACTGGTTGTTCTGCTAAATACAGTACCAATAATGTTCAAAAGAGCACTGAGCTTTTAGTCAACAATTTACCCGTTGCGGTAGCAAAACCCGCTGACGGCGTTTATGAAACCCGGAGCTACGCAGGGTCTGGCGATACCACTGCAGCAGTTGTTAAAGCAGCAATTTTGCGCCACTCCGATAATGTAAGCGTATATTCTGATTGCGAAGATCTGATGTGTTTAAAAGACAAGCATATGATGAACCGTGGCTACTATGTGGTTCCACAGATTCTTCATTGGGAAGACAGGGCTACGCAATGGTCAGGTATTCCAGATAGAATAGAAATCAAAATTTCAGTTTACAATGCTGAGTCCAATGCAATAGTTGCATCGACCATTATTACCGGGAAAAGTAAATGGGCCACATTTGGTGGCGATCATCCTCAGGATCTTTTACCTGTCCCAATTAATGCCTGGATTGCAAGCCTGTATTAAATTGCCACTGACAAAAGAATTAAGCTCCGTGCCAGCGGAGCTTGTACTGCCATTCTACATAATTCCACCTCTGTGTAATTATTGTCTTAACAGCCGAAATACCAGCCATATGCTCCCTGTAATGGCGCACAACAAGCCGAGCACCGGGAAAAATGGGATGCCAAACAGCATCCAGTTCAGCCCGAACAGCCACGGCGCGATTGCCATCGTCAGAGCGGATAAAACAAGGGCCAGCGCCAGCGTAGAAGCCGCACGTTCAAGCGACTTTCCAAGCTGGTTAATATTCTCTACGTTAATGTCCGCGTGCAATTTGCCGTGACGAAGCCTTTGCATCACCAGGCGGAGGGTCTGTGGCAACGAATCACCTCCCTCAAGAAGCTGGTTGCCGAGTTTAAGCAGGCGTCTGCGGCTCCCGAGGCGGGTATAGCGCTTTAACAGCTCCCGCTTAATCACCGGACGAAGAATGCGAAGGATGTCAAACTGCGGATCCATTCTCAGCAATACGCCGTCCGCGGTGATCAGCGCCTTAAACAACAAAACCAAATCCGGCGGCAGCGCCAGCTGGAATTCCCGGACGGTGGAAAGCATATCGGTCAGCGCTTTTCCCAGCTGTAGCGGGAGGTTACCCTGTTTTTGCAGGAAATAGCTGGCCGCCAGCTCTAATTCGGTAAGTTCTAATGCCTCCTTTCCACTCCAGGCGATGAGGGCATCGACAATGCCGCTGGCGTCATGCTCGCTGATGGCATAAATCAGCGACAACAGCTCGTCGCGCCGCGCCTCGCTCAGGCTTCCCACCATGCCGAAATCAATAAAACCGACCCGGTTACCCGCCAGGGCCATGACATTACCGGGATGAGGATCTGCGTGGTAAGTCCTCAGTTCAAAGAGCATATTGATAAACGCCGTCGCGCCTTTACGTGCCAACAATGGGCCGTCAAATCCTGCGGTGGCAAGCTGCTGGCCGTCAACCGGCGCCATACCGGGCAAAAAGGCCTGCACCATCAATGTGGGATGACACCAGTCCCAATAAATCCTGGGGATGACAATATCGTCGTTGTCGGCGAAAAACTGATAAATCTTTTCCCCGTTGGCCGCCTCATGGCAAAAATCCAGTTCCTGATTCAGAGCGTTTTCCAGATAACGCACCAGCATCACTGGCTGAAAGCGCGCGAGCGCCACGCTCTGCTGGGCCAGGCTTTCTGCCAGATAACGTAATAAACGCAGGTCGGCTTTGAGGGTTGTTTCAATCCCTGGGCGCTGAATTTTGACGATAACCTCGTCGCCGTTTTTCAGCGTGGCCCGGTGAATTTGCGCTATAGAGCCACTGGCTAGCGGGGTTTCATCAAAGGTGGTGAAAACCTCAGCAGGTGAAGCCCCGAGTGTCGCCACAACGCTCGGTTCAAGCTGCGGCCAGGGCAGAGGGCTGGCGCTCGAATTCAACTGGCTAAGCGCTTCCGTCCAGGCGGGTTCAAGCAGGTCGCTGCGAGTCGAGAGGATTTGCCCGAGCTTAACGAACGTCGGGCCCAGTTCTTCCAGCGCCGCGCACAGGCGCTGCGGCATCGGCAAAGCATCGTGTTGGCTGCCGCCACGTATTTTGTCATGCAGCGAGGACAGGCCCAGCAAGCGCACAATGTCCTGCAATCCATAGCGGAGAAAAACGCCGGTGATTTCCTGCAGCCTCACGCGATCGCGGGCGGTGACCATAATCATTTTTAGCATCAGGCTAAGCTCCCTTTTCTTTATCAGGAGGATAGTTGATAAATCAGAACAGGGAGTTTCGCCGTGGAATGTCTGAAAATTACTGGTACTTTTCGTGGTGAGTTTCGCATTCAGTGCGTTTCCAATCACATAAATAGATATTCTCATTATTACGAGAAAACAAGCAGATTAGTTTCGCCAGTAACTTTGGTTCCTGATGGTGCTCATCCAGCAACAGAAGGTTACAAAATGTCAGGCCGGAACATGGCCATACCTCTTGTTAGTGCACACGTATTGCGTAAAGCATGGGATAAGGCAGGATTAGCTAACTCCACTTATTACGATAATATTACTAACTCAAGACAGTATCAAACTACAGGAACGCCATTCAATAGATTCCAGGGGGGGTTATCAGGAATAAGAGTTTCAGCAAAAACAGGGGTGAATATGGCTGTTATTTTGGATGCTCCAACTGATGATACGGTTATGGCAGTATATGGTCTCCAATGGATATCAGGGACTATTAGTGAACTGTACGAGAATGGCTCTGCCGCAGGTGAGGAATTTGGTGGGCAAATAAACCAGTACAACAATATTACAACTACTGACTGGGAAGCATGCTATATACCTCCTCGTTGTAAGCTATATGCTGGACTGCATGTTATTGGAATCCTTTCTGACACTTCACTTGCAGGTGCAGGTGCAGGTGCAGGTGGGGAAGGATTTTCGATTAGTGGTCTAGGCTTAGTTCCGCGCATAGATATCGGAACCGGAATGGCTGACTCAACTGAGTTACGAAATTACAATGTGGTATGTACAAACTCTGAGATCGTTTTTGACCTTCCACTTTTTTCAATAGGCACTAATTTTACTCTGAAAGGATGCTCCAATAACATTTCTGTAATAAATTTAGAGTGGAATGGAACTGGAGCAGCATTAAACCTGACCACCACATCAGGAGGGACTTACCAAATTTCGCCGTCTGTAACTCCAGCAGTATACAGGGTGAGAATGAAATTTAATTCCGACAAAACAATTTCTGTAAACATTGGTAGTGCTTCAGCTGTCATTATCCCTGCCAGTCCATCACCATGGCCAAACATGTATGTCGGAACTCTTAGTCAAACATTCACTATAAGGTATTTGAGTTAACTGTATTACAAGAACCGCCCACCATGGACTATTTTAATTTATCCGATCCATGTGTGGGTGGTGCAGAAGTCTAAAGGTATTTAGTCAGGTTCTTACCAAGTCGGATAAATGTAACTTCGATGTATCTAAATATTAAATTAGAAATAGCAATAGCAACGCCTGCCGCAATTATGAAGTACGTAAGACTAGAGCTTGGGTTTATATTTAAAGGAGTTAAAATATAATACTTCAAGGCGAAGAACGTTATGATGTGTGAAAGGTAAAGTGAGTAAGATATATCACCAAGTCTATCTAGTATGGTAATTTTAGGAAGTAAACCTGAGCGTTCAAATGAAAGCCCTGAAATGACGATGCACACACCTGCAATTCCATAATTTAATGGGCCATGATAGCTTGATACATCGAATGCAAACAGCAATATAAATGCAGAGAATGTTGCACACGATAGTAAAATATATATTATTTTACTTAGTTTTAATTTTGTGATGATAACTGAAATTGCGATGCCATAAACAAACTCAACTAACATTGGCGATGCAAGTAATTTGAATATACCTTGTGAATACATTGTTTGAGATGAAAAATCTAAAGCGACATGTTTATTTGATATGAGTTGCAGAATGACAACAAAAAATAAGATTGCTGCAGATGCTAAAAGACCTCTTTTGGTATGCGAGAAGCATATTGCAATAACAAAGATAGAGTAAAATAAAAGTTCATACGTTAGCGTCCATGCCGGATAAAGGAAGTTATATCCGAAGAATGGGGCTGGAGCGTCAAAGTTCAGAGGAATAAACATCAATCCCTTTACTAGATCAACGGGCTGTGGTGTCCCTGGCGCAATGGAGATGAAAGCAAGAACGCAAAATAGAAACACAGGATAAATTCTGAACGCTCGCCTTATAACGAACGTAAGTGGTTTGCTGTGCTCTCTCTTCAGTGTTGATTGATGGATAATAAACCCACTTATTATGAAGAATAAGTCAACACCAAAAATACCATGTGAGAATAGTTTTGAACCGATATCCGGTAAACCAAATGCGCCATTTAAATCTTCTTTGAGATGAGTGAAGACAACCATCAGCGCTGCAATCCCTCTCAAATACTGGATGCTATGAAAACGTTCCTGCATTGCGTAACTTCCTGAAAAAAATATACCGAATCATAGCAGCATGATGCTGGCGATCAAGCAAACATCTCAAATCGCTGCCAAACCTGCAGTGGTAGCTACTTGCATAACGGTTGCGAAGTTTCGAATGAAAGATAAATTTTGGTGGGTTTTTCTTACTCTTTTTGTCCATCTTTGATGTTAGAGTGACATCCCGGCGGATACTTAATGGTGTGAATGTTGATGATTCCTGGCGCGACACCTGAACCTTGTTGAAGTCTTCGCTTCGGTAGTGTGAGATATTGTCCACGCTCGGCATGGCTTACAGTGTAAAGAGTGAGCTTAAAACTGTTCTAATCTGTATTAAACCCGCACCGGCAGGTTTTTTAGCTGCATATCAGTAACGAGCTCTGTAATAGAGATTATAAGGGAAATTAGCCATCTTTTTGTTAATCTCCCTTTTCCATAATGTAAAACCTAATGCGTTAGGGTGTACGCCATCTGCAATTGTGTATTTCAAATCAATACCATCTTTACCGATCATACCTTTAGGTAATGGTATGACTTGGCAATTCTTATATTGAGAACAAGTCTTATAAATCATGCGATTTGCAGCACCAAAATCAGATGAGATGAAAGGGTACTTTAAACGATTTGGAACGAATGTTTCCATAACGTAGAGTTGTTTGGTTCGGGGGGGCGCGTAATCAATTATGGCGCCAATCTCGTCTACCAGATCCCAACCAGACTCTCCCTGCAAGAAATTGTTTGCACCTACAGATATCAATAACCCATCATACTTATCAATATGTGTTTCTTTAATCCTCTTAAGTACGCCATGTACAGTATCACCTCCGATTCCAAGGTTAACTTAGCTAATTTGCAATTTGTTTGGGTTAAGACCTTGAACGATAGAGTCACCAAAAAAAAGATAATTTTTGGTTGAGGCTTGAGATAGCCGCATTTTATTTATTTTGTTTGTTATGCCGAAAAAACTGATGTGCTTTCATCAATATGATATTGCGACTCTGCCATGGATATGGATGGAATAAGCGCAAGTATTAATACTAATTTTTTCACAATACCCCCTTTTAAGCAGGTTGCAGATTTTATCAGTTATGATGAGAGCGGTCGAGGATTGGGCGCGGATAACTCAGTTCGCGAAATGTTGCGAATGAGTAACAAAACTAGCTCAAAATAACCCAAGCAGTGGATGGTACAGAGCCGTCTTGCGCTAATGCTTTGTTATGTTGTTTTACGAGAGGGATTTTAGGGGCACTATGGGGGCATTTTCATGCCTGGGGGCAGGATTGGGGACACAAAAAAGGCTCTATTTGTCCTTGTTTGTCTTAAAGAGGAATTTTCTAACTTATTGTTCTGCTTCTAAGTACCTGTTTTTAGCCTTTTCGAGCTGCCAATCACATAAATAGATATTTTCTATGCATCTTTTGCCTTGCCCGGCTCAGCCGTTTTTCATCTTTGATATTTCCTTTTACACCAGTGGGTTAAACAGCTCTTTTCGCTATCTGCAAGAGTTTCATGACGGTCTATCCTTAGTAAAGACGCCTAAAAAACCAGCGTTTCGCGAATACCCCTGTTTTCATAACGTTGTATTGATAATTGTTATCATTAACATAAGGGTATCGGCCTTCGGGCGCAGAGAATAATGAGGTGAAGAATGGATGTGCAAACCGGTTCCTTTGATCCCAATGATTTTGCCTGGCAGGGGCTAACCCTGACCCCGGCCGCCAGCGCGCATATCCGCGATCTGGCCGCAAAACAACCCGAACTCAAGGGCATCCGCCTGAGTATCAAACAGACAGGCTGTGCTGGCTTTGGCTACGTGCTGGACACGGTTACCGAGCCGAAGCCGGACGATCTGGTCTATGAGTTTGACGGCGCGCGCCTGTGGGTGCCGCTCTCCGCCATGCCTTTTATCGACGGCACGGAAGTGGATTACGTGCGTGAAGGCCTGAATCAGATCTTTAAATTTAATAACCCGAAAGCGCAGCACGAGTGCGGCTGCGGCGAAAGCTTTGGGGTATAGGCGGTACTATGTCTCGTAATACTGAAGCAACTGACGATGTCAAAACCTGGACCGGCAACCTCAATTATAAAGAGGGCTTTTTCACCGAGCTGCAAACTGAGCAGCTGGCGAAGGGCATAAATGAAGAGGTGGTTCGGGCAATCTCTGCCCGTCGTAACGAACCCGAATGGATGCTGGAGTTTCGTCTCAACGCCTTCCATGCATGGCTAAAAATGGAAGAGCCGCACTGGCTCAAGGCGAATTACGACAAGTTGAACTACCAGGATTACAGCTATTACTCAGCGCCTTCCTGCGGGAGCTGCGACGATACCTGTGCCTCACAGCCCGGCGCGGTTCAGCAGCCGCCTAACGCCTTCCTGACTAACGAAGTCGAAGACGCGTTTAAGCAACTGGGCGTGCCGGTTCGCGAAGGCAGCGAAGTGGCGGTTGACGCCATTTTTGACTCCGTGTCCGTCGCAACCACTTACCGCGAAAAACTCTCTGAACAGGGCATTATTTTTTGCTCCTTTGGCGAGGCCATTCACGATTACCCGGAGCTGGTCAAAAAATACTTGGGTACTGTCGTGCCGTCAAACGACAACTTCTTCGCAGCGCTTAACGCCGCGGTGGCCTCTGACGGCACCTTTATTTACATCCCGAAAGGCGTACGTTGCCCGATGGAGCTGTCCACTTATTTCCGTATCAACGCGGAAAAAACCGGTCAGTTCGAACGCACTATTTTAGTGGCGGATGAAGGCAGCTACGTGAGCTACATCGAAGGTTGTTCCGCGCCGGTGCGCGATAGCTACCAGCTCCACGCCGCCGTGGTGGAAGTGATTATTCATCGCGATGCGGAAGTGAAGTACTCCACGGTGCAAAACTGGTTCCCGGGGGATAACAACACCGGCGGCATCCTGAACTTCGTCACCAAACGCGCCCTGTGTGAAGGTGAGAACAGCAAAATGTCGTGGACGCAGTCGGAAACCGGCTCCGCCATCACCTGGAAGTACCCGAGCGTGATCCTGCGTGGCGATAACTCCATCGGTGAATTCTTCTCCGTGGCGCTGACCTCCGGCCATCAGCAGGCGGACACCGGCACCAAAATGATCCACATCGGCAAGAACACCAAATCGACGATCATTTCGAAAGGGATCTCCGCCGGTCATAGCCAGAACAGCTATCGTGGCCTGGTGAAAATCATGCCTACCGCGACCAACGCCCGCAATTTCACCCAGTGCGACTCGATGTTGATCGGGCCGGACAGCGGGGCGCACACCTTCCCGTACGTGGAGTGCCGCAACAATACGGCACAGCTGGAGCACGAAGCCACCACGTCGCGCATTGGTGAAGATCAGCTGTTCTACTGCCTGCAGCGTGGGATCAGCGAAGATGACGCCATCTCGATGATCGTCAACGGGTTCTGCAAAGACGTGTTCTCAGAGTTACCGCTCGAATTCGCGGTGGAAGCACAAAAATTATTAGCCATCAGCCTCGAACACAGCGTCGGTTAAGGATTAAGGGAAAATTATGTTAAGCATTAAAGATTTACAGGTCAGCGTTGAGGATAAAGAGATCCTGCGTGGCTTAAACCTCGAAGTGAAGCCGGGCGAAGTCCACGCCATCATGGGGCCAAACGGCTCCGGCAAAAGTACCTTATCCGCGACGCTTGCCGGGCGCGAAGACTATGAGGTGACCGGCGGTTCGGTACAGTTCAACGGCAAAGACTTGCTGGAGCTGTCGCCGGAAGACCGCTCCGGCGAAGGTATTTTTATGGCCTTCCAGTACCCGGTGGAAATTCCCGGCGTCAGCAACCAGTTCTTCCTGCAAACCGCGCTGAACGCGGTGCGGGAATACCGGGGCCTTGAGTCGCTGGATCGCTTTGATTTTCAGGATCTGATGGAAGAGAAAATCAAGCTGCTGCAAATGCCGGAAGATTTGCTGACTCGTTCGGTGAACGTTGGCTTCTCGGGCGGTGAGAAAAAGCGCAACGACATTCTGCAAATGGCGGTGCTGGAGCCCGAGCTGTGTATTCTCGATGAAACCGACTCCGGGCTGGATATTGATGCCCTGAAAATTGTTGCCGAAGGCGTTAACTCGCTGCGTGACGGCAAGCGTTCATTTATCGTGGTCACCCACTACCAGCGTATCCTCGATTACATCAAGCCGGACTTTGTTCACGTGCTGTATCAGGGGCGCATCGTTAAATCTGGCGATTTCAGCCTGGTGAAACAACTGGAGGAGCAGGGTTATGGCTGGCTTACCGAACAGCAGTAACGGCAACGCGCTCCAGCAGTGGCATCATCTGTTTGAAGCTCAGGGAACCGGCCGCTCGCAGGTGGCCCAGCAGCATATGCAGCAGCTCCTGCGCCTGGGGTTACCGACGCGCAAGCATGAAAACTGGAAATACACGCCGCTCGACGGGTTGCTGAACAACCAGTTTGTCTTTGCGCCTGAGTTGCCTTTAAGTGCACAGCAGCGGGACGAACTTGCTCTGCCGGTCGATGCGCTGCGGCTGGTGTTTGTTGACGGGCGTTTTAGCTCCGAACTGAGTGATAACATCGCCGACAGCGGTTTTGTGATTAGTATCGACGATAACCGCCAGACGCTGCCCGCGCCTGTTCAGGGCGAAGTATTTCTGCACCTGACCGAAAGCCTGGCGGAGACCGTGACGCGTATCCGCGTGGCGCGTAATACGCAGCCTGAAAAAGCGCTGTTGCTAATGCACGTCACACGCGGCAGCACCGCGCAGGAGATGACAACGGCGCATTATCGTCACCATCTGATTCTTGAGCAAGGCGCTCAGGCCACGGTGATTGAGCACTTCGTCAGCCTTGACGAGGCGGCGCATTTTACCGGCTCGCGGTTTACCGCCGAAGTGGCCGCCAACGCGCAGCTTAGCCACTACAAGCTGGCGTTTGAAAATGCCGCCAGCTACCACTTTGCGCACAACGACCTGCTGATTGAGCAGGACTCGACGGTGAGCAGCAACAGCTTCCTGTTGGGGGCTGCGGTGCTGCGCCACAATACCAGCACGCAGCTCAATGGCGAAAACAACCAGCTGCATATCAACAGCCTGGCGCTGCCGGTAAATAACGAAGTGTGCGACACCCGAACCTGGCTTGAGCACAACAAGGGCTACTGCAACAGCCGCCAGCTGCATAAAACCATCGTGCGTGATAAGGGCCGGGCGGTGTTTAACGGCATGATCAAAGTGGCTCAGCACGCGATTAAAACCGACGGGCAGATGACCAACAACAACCTGTTGCTTGGTCGCCTGGCGGAAGTGGACACCAAGCCACAGCTTGAAATCTACGCTGATGACGTGAAGTGCAGCCATGGCGCGACCATTGGGCGCATTGATGACGAGCAGATGTTCTACTTGCGCTCCCGCGGTATCAGCGAACAGGCTGCGCAGCAGATGATAATCTTCGCCTTTGCCGCAGAGCTTACCGAAAGTATTCGCGACGAGGCCTTAAAACAGCAGGTGCTGGCGCGTATCGCTCAGCGCTTTGCAGGGGGCGAGGCATGAGTTTTTCCATTGAGCAGGTCAGGGCCGATTTCCCGATTCTGAGCCGCGAGGTCAACGGTCAACCGCTGGCTTATCTGGACAGCGCGGCCAGTGCCCAGAAACCTCAGTTTGTCATCGACGCCGAGCTTGAGTTCTATCGAAATGGTTATGCCGCAGTGCACCGTGGCATCCACACTCTGAGTGCGGAAGCGACCACCCTGATGGAAAACGTGCGTAGTCAGGCGGCACGATTCATCAACGCGGCGAAACCGGAAGAAATTGTCTTTGTGCGTGGCACCACCGAGGGGATAAACCTCGTGGCCAATAGCTGGGGTAACGCTAATGTCCAGGCCGGGGATAACATCATCATCAGCGCCATGGAACACCACGCTAACATCGTGCCGTGGCAGATGCTGTGTGAGCGTACCGGTGCAGAACTGCGCGTTATTCCGCTGAATCAGGACGGCACGCTGCAGCTTGATGTCTTCCCGACGCTGATTGACGAGCGCACAAAACTGCTGGCGATTGCCCACGTTTCTAACGTGCTCGGCACCGAAAACCCGGTGAAGGACATGATCGCTACCGCACATCAGGCGGGCGTCAAAGTGCTGGTGGATGGCGCTCAGGCGGTGATGCACCACGTCACGGATGTTGCGGCGCTGGACTGCGACTTTTATCTTTTCTCCGGGCACAAGATTTACGGGCCAACGGGGATTGGCGTGTTGTATGTGAAAGAAAGCATCCTGAAGGATATGCCGCCGTGGGAAGGCGGTGGGTCGATGATTGCTACCGTCAGCCTGACGGCAGGGACGACTTACGCCGCAGCCCCATGGCGCTTTGAAGCCGGGACGCCAAACACGGCTGGGATCATCGGCCTTGGGGCAGCGCTGAGCTACGTTGAAAGGCTGGGCATGGACGCGATTGGCGAGTATGAACGCAACCTGATGCGCTATGCTCAAAACGCGCTGCAGGCCGTGCCAGATCTTACCGTATATGGCCCGGCAGAACGCCGTGGCGTGCTCGCGTTTAATCTCGGGAAACACCATGCCTATGACGTCGGCAGCTTCCTCGACAACTACGGCATTGCGGTTCGCACCGGACACCATTGCGCCATGCCGCTGATGGCGTTCTACAGCGTGCCGGCCATGTGCCGCGCCTCCTTTGCCATGTACAATACCGAACAAGAAGTGGATCGCCTGGTCGCCGGCCTGCAGCGTATCCACAGCCTGTTAGGATAACGGAGACGGTCATGGCCACGCTGCCGGATAAAGACAAACTGCTAAAAAACTTCAGCCGCTGCGCGAACTGGGAAGAGAAGTATCTCTACATCATTGAACTGGGCAGCCGCCTGCCGGAACTGGCGGCGGAGCAGCATAAGCCGGAGCATATTATTCAGGGCTGCCAGAGCCAGGTATGGATAGTCATGCACCAGCAGCCCGACGGGGTGATTACGCTTGAGGGCGACAGCGATGCCGCTATCGTTAAGGGGCTGATCGCCATCGTATTTATTCTCTATCAGCAGATGACGCCGCAGGATATCGTGGCGTTTGACGTGCGCCCGTGGTTTGAAAAAATGGCGCTCGCTCAGCATCTGACGCCGTCCCGCTCTCAGGGGCTGGAAGCGATGATTCGCGCAATTCGCAACCAAGCCTCCAATCTCATTTAAGTTAGCTAAACTTAATCATACCTATGGTCCTGTTTTGCGAGGCGGTTTTCTGCCTCGCTTGTCTTTCAGCCTGCTGGTGTCCGCCAGCGCGACTACAGGAATAAAAAGTATGAAATACGCGTCTTTACTCACACTAGCTATTATCGGCGCCCTGAGCGCCATTCAGCCCGCTTTAGCCCTTGATTATCCCTTACCGCCGGAAGGCAGCCGTCTGATTGGTCAAAACCAGACTTATACCGTGCAGGAAGGGGATCGCAATCTGCAGGCCATTGCCCGGCGTTTTGATACCGGAGCGATGCTGCTGTTGGAAGCCAATAACACCATTGCGCCGGTGCCCAAACCAGGCACGGTGCTGACTATTCCCAGTCAACTTCTGCTACCGGACGTGCCGCGCGAGGGGATTGTGGTGAATCTTGCCGAGCTGCGGCTGTATTACTTCCCACCTGGCCAAAACATCGTACAGGTTTATCCGATTGGGATTGGCCTGCAGGGGCTGGAAACGCCGCTGATGACCACCAGAATTGGGCAAAAGATCCCGAACCCGACCTGGACACCTACCGCCGGCATTCGCCAGCGATCTCTTGAGAAAGGGATCAAACTGCCGCCTGTCGTGCCTGCCGGGCCGAATAACCCTCTGGGGAGATTCGCTATGCGGCTGGCCTACGGCAATGGTGAGTACCTGATCCACGGCACCAGCGCGCCGGACAGCGTCGGGCTGCGCGTCAGTTCGGGCTGTATAAGGATGAACGCCCCCGACATTAAAGCGCTGTTTGAGCAAGCGAGAACCGGTACGCCTGTGCGGGTGATTAACGATCCGGTGAAATTCTCCGTTGAGCCAAACGGTATTCGCTATGTCGAAGTCCATCGGCCGCTTTCTCAGGATGAGCAGCAGAATACACAAACAATGCCTTACGTGCTTCCTGCTGGTTTCAGCGAGTTTAGGACCGGTAACGGTGTGGAGAAAGCGTTAGTGGAGAAAGCGCTTTACAGACGAGCGGGTTATCCCGTCGTGGTTTCTGCGGGGCAAACACCTGCGGCATCGGCGGCGGTGCTGTCGGCCAGTAATGGCGCGGTAAATGCTGAGGAGGCTACGAGTGCGACACAGTAGCAGACGGAGATAAATGACAGGCAAAAAAAATGGCGCACATTGTGCGCCATTTTATACCAGTGACTCTTACTTACGGTAAGAGTGAGCCTGGTTGTCCAGACGCTGGTTAGCGCGAGCGGCGTCGTCTTTAGCAGCCTGAACGTCAGAACGCACTGCGTTCACGTCGTTGCTCAGCTGATCAACTTTAGCGTTCAGAGTCTGAACGTCAGAAGACAGTTGATCGATTTTAGCGTTAGAAGAACAACCTGCCAGCATAGTAGAAGCCAGGATTACCGCGCCCAGTACCAGTTTAGTACGATTCATTATTAATACCCTCTAGATTGAGTTAATCTCCATGTAGCGTTACAAGTATTACACAAACTTTTTTGTGATGAGAATAATTTTTTGTCGGGAATACCCCTAAATTTGATCGTTCGCTCAAAGAAGCACCGAACGGAGACGGAAAGTTAAAAAAAAGAGAGAAAACAGGGGAATTTCATCGGATTCATCTTAATTAAGAGTAAGCTTAAATAGTAAAATTCGATTTGCTTTTTGATTAAGATCCGCGAACAAGTGATATAAAAAAAGCGCCCTTAGGCGCTTTTTTAGTAATTAAACTTGTTAACAAGTCAATTACAAAACATGGACTGAAGCGGTGTTAGTGGTGCCGCTTGGAACCAGTGCACCGGAAACCATCACCACGATGTCGCCTTTACGCGCCAGGCCACTTTCCAGAGCAACTTCTTTACCCAGACGGTAGAAGTCGTCAGTGGAGGCGATTTCTTTCACCATCTGCGGCACAACGCCTTTGCTCAGCACCAGCTGACGTGCAGTCACTTCGTTGGTGGTCAGCGCAAGAATGGTCGCGTTCGGGAAGTATTTACGCACGGCTTTAGCGGATTTACCGCCCTGGGTCGCAACCACGATCAGCGGTGCTTCCAGTTTTTCTGCGGTTTCAACAGCGCCACGGCAAACGGCTTCGGTGATGCGCAGTTTACGGCTGTCGTTGTTGTTGTCCAGACGGCTGGTCATCACGCGGTCGGTACGTTCGCAGATGGTTGCCATGATGGTCACGGCTTCCAGTGGGTATTTACCCTTTGCAGACTCACCGGACAGCATTACTGCATCGGTGCCGTCGATGATGGCGTTAGCAACGTCACCGGCTTCTGCACGGGTAGGGCGCGGGTTTTTGATCATGGAGTCGAGCATCTGGGTCGCGGTGATAACCACTTTACGTGCACGAACGCATTTCTCGATCATCATCTTCTGCGCGAAGATAACTTCTTCAACCGGGATTTCAACGCCCAGGTCGCCACGAGCAACCATGATGCCGTCAGACGCTTCGAGGATCTCGTCGAAGTTGTTCAGGCCTTCCTGGTTTTCAATTTTGGAGATGATCTGGATCTTCTCGCCACCGTGGGCTTTCAGGTGCTCACGAATTTCAACTACGTCAGAACGCTTACGGATAAACGAGGCTGCCACGAAGTCAACGCCCTGTTCGCAGCCGAAGATCAGATCCTGTTTATCTTTCTCAGCCAGTGCTGGCAGCGCGATGGACACGCCCGGCAGGTTAACGCCTTTGTTCTCACCGAGGTCGCCGTTGTTCAGCACTTTACAGATAACTTTGTTGCCTTCGATGGCGGTGACTTCCATGCCGATCAGGCCATCGTCCACCAGAACGGTGTTGCCCACGGTCAGGTCATTGGTGAAGCCTTCGTAGGTCACTGCAACGATTTCGCTGTTGCCAACCACGGACTTGTCGGTGGTGAAGGTAAAGGTCTGGCCTGCTTTCAGGGAAACGTCGTTACCGCCTTCCAGCTTGATGGTGCGGATTTCTGGCCCTTTGGTGTCCAGCAGGATAGCGGCTTTTTTACCGGTTTTAGCGACGACATTGCGCAGGTTCTTGATGCGCTGGCCGTGTTCTGCATAGTCACCGTGAGAGAAGTTCAGACGCATAACGTTCATGCCCGCGTCGAGCATTTTAGTCAGCATCTCTTCGGATTCGGTTTTTGGACCGATGGTGCAAACGATTTTAGTCTTTTTCATGACAGTCTTATCTATAAGTTGAGGAGGATTGTTGAAACTCGGTTCCGGGAGGCAGGGCTGCCGGAGCTTAAAAGAATACTGTGGTGTTGAAAGTGGCACCTGGTAAGGATAGGTGACAGAAATAAAGCGTGCAGAGGAAAGTGTGCTTGTGGTTCAGCAGGGGAAAGCGTTAGACAATGTTGTTGTATAAAAAAGGAGTCCAATGAGCTGAAACCATTCAAGTTAAGAACGGGCGTAGTATAGATAAATCTGGCTGGAAAAGGAATCAAAACCGTTGATTCAGCGACGGAGTGCACAGTTTTACAGCGAGTTGTTATCAGGCCGTTGCCAGATGTTTGAGAGTTTTAATAGATGATGAAAAGAAGAAGGAATGGTGCGTTCAATTGGACTCGAACCAACGACCCCCACCATGTCAAGGTGGTGCTCTAACCAACTGAGCTATGAACGCATTTAATACGATTAATAAAACGTTAACCGACTGAATTGATTATTGTTTTATCTTCTTAAACAAGAAGTGACAACATTATGACGGGCGATTGGGGTGTTGACAAGCCCTGTTGATACTGTCTGGTGAATGTTTGAGCTTTTTATTGCTTGCTCCGGCTGGCTTTTCAATCTGGCTGCTGATAAAACCGTTTCCTTTCCGATATTCAGGGATATTTTATGATAACCATTATTGGCGCTGGTGTGGCAGGGCCGCTGCTGGCCTACATGTTGCACCGCCAGGGTATTGCGGTCTGTATTCTTGAGGCTGATGCTTCTCTGGATTCACGCCATCAGGGCGGCATGCTCAATTTGAACGAAGGCACGGGTAAACCTGCTCTCCGGGCGGCAGGCTTGTATGAGGCCGCCATGGCTCTGGTGCTGGAGGGTGCAGATGCAACTCTGATGCGCGATAAACAAGGCCATGTCCTGTATCAGGATGATGGGGACGGCTCCCGGCCGGAAGTTGACCGTGGTGCGTTGCGCAAACTAGTGGTAGAGGCCTTGCCTGAAGGGATTATCCGCTGGAACAGCCGGGTCACGTCCATTGAACCAAAGGGGACAGGCTTTCATCTTAAGCTGGGGGACGGCAGTACGCATATTTGCGATGCCCTGGTGGGAGCGGACGGTGCGTGGTCGAAGGTCAGGCCTTTGTTAACGGCTCAGAAACCGCTTTATTCCGGGATAACTTTTGTTGAGTTGCGCTACCCGAACGTAAGCCAGCAATATCCTGCCGTGAAAGCGCTGTCAGGCAAGGGCTCGTTGTTTGCTCTGAGTGAAGGCCGGGGCATCATGGCTCACTGTGAACCTGGAGATGAGGTTTCAGCCTATGCCGCCATTCCCGTACCGGAAGCGCAATCGCGCAGAACTTTTACTCTTGATGAATTGGCTGAACACTTCCGTGGCTGGGGCGAATGCTACCGCGAGATGTTAGTGCAGAGTGAGGGGCCACTGGTTGCCAGGCCGATCTATGTGTTACCTACCGGAGCGTTCTGGGAGGCAGAGGGAAATGTGACCCTGATTGGCGATGCCGCGCATGTTATGTCGCCTTTTGCCGGGGAGGGTGTGAATCTGGCGATGGCTGATGCCGTCGATCTCGCCCATGCCATCATTTCCCAGCCTTCCAGCCTGGCAGATGCTTTTAAGGTATATCAGGAGGCAATGGCTGCCCGAACCGTTCGTTTTCAGCAGGAGTCTGCAGCGAATTTTGCCATGGGATTTGCGGCTGACGCGCCGCGGGAACTGCTGGCGTTATTCACTGGGTTAGGAGCGCAGGACGAGGGCCAGTAATCCCCAAAATCACTTCATCGGGATGTTGTTAATGGTTCATATGCTTCACCAGGCTGTCGATAAACAGCCTGACTTTGGCTGCCAGATGTTTTCGATTAGGGTACACCACGTTCACGCTCAGTGGCGTGCCGCCTAATTCAGGCAGCACGGGCACCAGTGTGCCCTCTGCGACATGCCCGGCAACGAGAAAAGCAGGCAGAAAAGCGATACCTAAGCCTGCAACAGCGGCGGCGCAAATAGCTTCTCCGCTGTCGAAGCGGATCCTGCTGTGCCCTTCGACCACCACGCTCTCATTGCTGGCCGTGAACAGCGTCCAGTTTGCCGTTTGAGGACTCAGGCCGTAAATCAGCCGCTGGTGCAGGCGAAGATCTTCCGGCGTGCCGGGTATCCCTGAAGTGGCCAGGTAGGCTGGAGAAGCAAACAGATGAGGGCGAATGCGCTGCACGGTTCGTGCAATAAGCTGCGAATCTTTCGGTAAATCACCCAGTCGGAGGCTGAGATCGAACCCCTCCGCGACGAGGTCCACCACGCGGTCGGTGAAATTAACTTCGATATCCAGCCTCGGGTAGGCTGCCATGATGTGCTTCAGAAAAGGCAGCAGCACTACCTTGCCCCACGTTTCCGGGACGCTGAGCCGAAGCACTCCGCTGGGGCTGGAAAAATTCTGCCGGACACTGGCTTCTGCTTCTTCAATATCCTGCAAAATCTGCGCACAGCGCTCATAAAAACCGTAGCCGTCGCGGGTCAGAGCGACGCTCCGCGTTGTGCGATTAAAAAGCCGTGTTTCCAGCTGTGCTTCAAGGCGTGCAATCGCTTTACCTGCGGCGGAACGGGTTAATCCCAACGCCTTTCCTCCGGCGACAAAGCTCCCGCTTTCCGCTATAGCCACGAAAACTCGCAGGCTGCCGAGATCGAGCTCTGAATGGCTTTTAGTGCCTGGGTGGAGTGGCATTGGCGAACCTCTTTCGTCAAATCATTAAGCATAATCTTTTTTGTTTAATCACAGTAGACAATGGAGAAAGAAATGCTTCCTGATAATGCACAGCTAGCCCTTAAGGGCTGGATAAAAGCCGCCGGGCCGGTTGTGAAGAAGGTATATGGCCAGTCTGATGCCGACTGGAAAGCGGTTCGGGCTGACTATATGAAGCAGCTGGATAAGTTATTCCCTGCCGTGGAGGGCGTAACCTTTGCTGATGTCAGCCTGGGCGGTGTTGGTGCGATGTTGGTCACGCCTGAGGAAGTCATTGAGGGTCGGGTGATGATTTATATTCATGGCGGAGGCTACGTTCACGGTGGGGTAGAAGCTTATCGGGGATTAACCGGGCGCTATGCTCGTGCCTTGAAGGCTAAAGTGTATGCGGTAGATTATCGTCAGGCACCTGAGTTTCCTTTTCCGACGCCCATTGATGATGTCTTTCAGGCTTACCGAACCTTGCTTGAGGAGGGGGCAAACCCGCGATCGCTGATGATTTCGGGGGATTCTGCCGGAGGGGCGATGACCGTCACTCTGATGCGTAAAGCGCGCGATGCTGGCCTGGCATTACCCGCCGCCGCCGTGGCTATTTCACCGTGGGCTAACTTAACGCATAGCGGCGCATCTGCAACGGTGCGGGATGGGTTGGACCCTTTATGCAGCGTAGCTTTCCTGAACCACCTGGCCCGAAGTTTCCTTGCCGGAGAACTGCCCACACATCCTGATGCTTCTCCGGTTTTTGCCGATGTACACGGACTTTCTCCCACGCTGATACAGGTTGGTGAAAACGAAGTGATGCTGAGCGATGCCATTCGCCTTGCCTCCCACATGAGTGAAAGTCGGGTTCGTACCACGCTAGAAGTTTGGCCGGAAATGTTTCACGTCTGGCATTTGTTTGCCGGGATCTTACCAGAGGCAGACCAGGCACTGCGAAACGCGATAAGATTCTTCGAAGATGCGCTAAACCCGGCCAACATCGGGTGAGAAAAAATGATTCATCTGCTGGCGTGCGGATTGCACGCCTTTAAATAATTGGGAGAGACAGTCGTGCCAGACAGAGAAATTATTATGCCACCGTCCATGCAAGTGCTTGCTGAGCGGGCGGGATATGCACCTGCGGTGGTGGTAGGTAACACGGTTTATTGTGCCGGTCAGGTTGGGCGTACGCCTGATTTACAGGTGATCGCTGACCCAAGGGCGCAGTTTATGGCCTGCTGGGAAAATCTGCGTCTGGTCCTTCAGGCCGCGGGTTGCAGCTTTGAAGATGTCGTGGAGATGACCACTTACCACGTAGACATGAAGGAACATATGGATGTTTTTCGGGAGGTGAAAGACGCGATATTTCCTAGAGGATATTGTGCCTGGACCTGCGTCGGCGTGTCTGAACTGGCTCGCCCGGGGCTGCTGGTGGAAGTGAAATGTATTGCCGTGAGAAGAACGGCGTAACATAAAAAAACCGGCTGAATAAGCCGGTTTTTTATTAGATTTTGCAGGCGTCACCGCAGTCATCATCGGCCACAACGGCCTGCGCTTTTTTGTCTGCGTCTTCCTGGCGCTCGGCGTTGCGCGCTTCGGCTTCATCTAACCCGGAAAACACCAGATTATCGAGATCGATTTCCATAAGTCACCTGTCGTGGTTTAGTGAATAACTCGCTTTATGATATGCAACCTTTCGGGCTTTCGCATCCCAAAACACCGCCGGACGCTCAAAACGCTAAAAAAGACGTTTTCATGCGCTACAGACTGGCGTGTAAAAAGGAAATTTGGGATTTATCAGCTTGAAGAAAAGCGAATTAAAGAAGGGAACTGCTTTAGCAAATATGGTGCGTCCGAGTGGACTCGAACCACCGACCCCCACCATGTCAAGGTGGTGCTCTAACCAACTGAGCTACGGACGCACTGATATATTTGAAAATGGTGCGTTCAATTGGACTCGAACCAACGACCCCCACCATGTCAAGGTGGTGCTCTAACCAACTGAGCTATGAACGCATTGTTGTCTTGGCGACAGCGGGGACGAATATTAGCGATACACCTCGGGGCTTGCAAGGGGAAACTCGCAATTTTATTCCAGATTTCACGTGATTGCCGAGCATCTGCGCAGAATGGGGAGAAAGTAGCCGCTGATGCGGCTACTGTTGATTAATTAACGTGCTGCGCGCTGTAGGATAGTGACGGAAGGCTGACGCTGCAGCCAGCGCATGCGTAACATCATCATAATCGCGGCGGAAGTCAGGCCGATAATAAAGCCAATCCAGAACCCTGCCGGCCCCATAGGCTCAACCACCCAGTCTGTTAACCCCAGGATATAACCGGCTGGCAGGCCCAGCACCCAATACGCAATGAAGGTAATAAAGAAGATAGAGCGCGTATCTTTGTAGCCACGCAGAACGCCGCTGCCAATCACCTGGATTGAGTCGGAGATCTGATAAATTGCCGCCAGCAGCATCAGATGTGCCGCCAGTGCAACAACTGCCGGATTGTCGTTATACAGCAGGGCAATGTGTTCCCGGAAAATGACGGTAAACATTGCGGTGCACATTGCCAGGCAAATGGCCACGCCAACGCCCGTACGGGCGGCGATTTGTGCATCCAGAGTTGAGCCCTGACCCAGTCTGAAGCCGACGCGAATAGTCACTGCCGCGCCCAAAGAGAGCGGCAACACAAACATTAGCGAGCTGAAGTTGAGGGCAATCTGGTGCCCGGCAACGTCGGTGATACCCAGCGGGGAAACCAGAAGGGCGACAACGGCAAACAGCGTAACTTCAAAGAACAACGCCAGGGCAATCGGCAGCCCGAGCTGGCTCAGGCGCTTGACCACCGCCCAGTCCGGTTTACTGAAACTCTCCGGATTTTTGATGTCGCGCATCGAGCGGGCTTTCTTCATATAGGAAAGCATGCTGAAGAACATCACCCAGTACACCGCCGCCGTTGCCACGCCGCAGCCCACGCCACCCAGTTCGGGCATGCCGAAATGGCCATAAATAAAGATGTAGTTAACCGGAATATTGACCAGCAGGCCGATAAAGCCCATCACCATGCCCGGTTTGGTTTTGGCAAGGCCTTCGCACTGGTTACGTCCCACCTGGAAGAACAGATAACCCGGCGCACCCCACAGCAGCGCGCGGAGATAGCGGACGGCTTTATCCGCCAGCTCAGGATCGATATTGTGCATGGCGTGAATGATATGGCCTGCATTCCATAGCACCACCATGACCAGCACGGAAACCATGCCCGCCAGCCAGAACCCCTGGCGTACCTGGTGCGCAATACGGTCACGGCGTGCGGAACCATTGAGTTGCGCAACGGTTGGCGTTAAGGCCAATAGCAGCCCGTGGCCGAACAGAATAGCGGGCAGCCAGATGGAGGTGCCGATAGCCACGGCGGCCATGTCGGTGGCGCTGTAGCCGCCGGCCATCACGGTATCGACGAATCCCATTGCAGTTTGAGCGACCTGCGCGATGATGACAGGTATCGCCAGGGCAAGGAGCTGGCGAGCTTCGGTGAGGTACTTCTGCATGTTTACACCTGATTATTTTTATATGTATGAGAGACTAAAAAAGCCGCCAAAACAGGCAGCAAGAAGATGAACTGGGGAAATAGCCAGTCTATTGTAGCGGGAGTTTATTTATACGCCAGTCAAAAATAAAGCCAGCGCACACCGCGCACTGGTATGCTGATTTTCCAACTGCTAAAGTGCGAAAATGTCTGTTAATGGCGGTAGCGTTACCGTCTGCGAATTGCCAGGAGTTTTTAGATGTTTACAGGTATTGTGCAGGGCACGGCGACCCTGGTTTCCATCGATGAGAAACCGAATTTCCGCACTCACGTTATTGATATGCCGGCTGAAATGTTGCCAGACCTCGAAACAGGGGCTTCGGTGGCGCATAACGGCTGCTGCCTGACCGTAACCGAAATCAACGGCAATCACGTCAGCTTTGATTTAATGAAAGAAACGTTGCGCATCACCAACCTCGGTGAGCTCAGCGTGGGCGACAGCGTGAACGTTGAGCGCGCAGCCAAATTTAACGACGAAATTGGCGGGCATTTAATGTCGGGTCATATTATGACCACGGCCGAAATTTCTAAAATTCTGACCTCAGAAAATAACCGCCAAATCTGGTTTAAGATTCAGGATAAGACCCTGATGAAATATATCCTTTATAAAGGTTATGTGGGCATCGACGGGATTAGCCTGACGGTGGGCGAGGTAACCGCCACGCGTTTTTGCGTGCACCTGATCCCTGAAACGCTTGAGCGCACTACGCTCGGTGCTAAAAAGCTGGGACAGCGCGTGAACATTGAAATTGACCCGCAGACCCAGGCAATTGTCGACACCGTTGAGCGTGTGCTGGCGAGCCGTGAAGCGACAATAACGGCAGCGATGCCAGCTAGCGAATAAACATTCTTGATTCATAAAAAACGGGGCCATTTGGCCCCGTTTTTCTTTCTTAATTTTCTTCGTTAAACCCGTTTTCGGCGGCGGTTTTCATAAACCACTCGCCGCTTTTCTTAATCGTGCGCTGCTGGGTATTAAGATCCAGCGACACAAAACCATAGCGGTTTTTGTAGGCATTACACCACGACCAGTTATCGATAAAGGTCCACATGTGGTAGCCAAGGCAGTTGCTGCCTTCGCTGATCCCCTTATGCAGCCACTTAAGATGGTCACGAACGAAATCAATTCGGTAATCATCGTTGATTTGGCCGTTGTCGATGAAACGCTGTTCGTTTTCGACGCCCATGCCGTTTTCTGAAATATAGCAGGCAGGGTTACCATAATTTTCACGCAGGTTGGTGAGAATATCGTAGATCCCGCGCTCGTAGATTTCCCAGCCACGGTAAGGGTTCATTTTGCGCCCCGGCATTTCGTAGGACTCAAAGAACCACTCCGGCATAAACGGGCTTTCCGGGTTAACCAGCGTATCGCGACACTTAATGCGGCGTGGCTGGTAGTAGTTAATCCCCAGTAAATCTACGACGCCCGCGGCTAACAAGGCTTTGTCTTCAGGCTGGCAGGCCGGAAGTTTATTGTGCTCTTTCAGGAACGCGACCAGCTCAGCGGGATATTCACCGCGCAGTGCCGGGTCGAGGAAGCTGCGGTTAAACATCAGGTCGGCCAGGTTGGCGGCCTTTACATCAGCCGGGTTTTGCGAGCGAGGGTAAGATGGCGTCAGGTTAAGAATGATACCAATCTGGCCGTCATCGTTGCGGGCATGGTAAGCCTTAACCGCTTTCGCATGAGCAAGCATGGTGTGGTAGGCGACGGTTACCGCACGGTTGAAATCCACCACGTTAGGGTAGTGGTAATCATAGAGATAGCCGCACTCAACCGGAACAACCGGCTCGTTAAAGGTAAACCAGTGTTTCACGCGGTCGCCAAACAGCTCGAAACAGGTATTGGCGTAGGCGGCGTAGGCGTCGACCACTTCACGGCTTTCCCAGCCGCCTTTTTCCTGCATCACCATCGGCATATCAAAGTGGTACAGATTGATAAACGGCTTAATGCCCTGAGCCAACAGTTCGTCAATGATCTGGTTATAGAACTCAACCGCCAGCGGGTTAACCTCGCCTGTGCCGTCGGGAATCAAACGGGCCCAGGAAATGGAGGTGCGGAAAGTGTTGTGATTGAGCTTTTTCAGCAGGGCGATGTCCTGCTTCCAACGCTGATAAAAAGTTGAGGTGTTTTGCGGCCCGACGCCGTGGTGGAAACGGTTAGGCTGCTCGGCAAACCATCGGTCCCAGATGGTTTCAGATTTGCCAAAATTCAGCGCTTCACCCTCAGTTTGTGGGCCAGAGGCTGCGCTGCCCCACCAGAAATGCTCAGGAAATGCGTATTTCATCGTCGTCCTCACGGTCTGACCTGCCATCTCCGACAGGCAATCATTGATATGGCTAATGTCATGATTGTCTGTGATTGATGAAACCGGTTTCCATCATAGGAAATGATATCTGTTAAGCCGATCAAGCCACTACGCGCAGACAGGGCTAAACCTGTGAGGTTAATCACATCGATGCGCAAGGAGAGACAATTGGAAAAGAAAAAACCCGGCATTCACCGGGTTTGTTTTAACGTGGTACGCGCAGGCCGTGCTCAATGCCCCGGCTGAAAACCACCTGCCAGAGCTGAATGTCGCGTGCCCGGAAGGCACCGGCGCAGGCATTCAGGTAGTAGCTAAACATCCTTTTAAAACGCTCAGAATAGTTAGCTTCGATTTCAGGCCAGGTCGCCAGAAAACGTTCGTGCCAGGCCATCAGCGTTTTGTCATAGTCGGCGCCGAAGTTGTGCCAGTCTTCCATCACAAAATGCGACTCGCTGGCGTCGGCAATCTGCCGCACCGACGGCAGGCAACCGTTAGGGAAAATGTACTTATTGATCCACGGATCGACGTTATTGTCGGTCTTTTTAGAACCTATTGTGTGCAGCAGGAAAATGCCGTCTGGCTTGAGGTTGCGGTCGGCAACCTCAAAGTAGGTGGCATAATTTTTAGGCCCAACGTGCTCAAACATCCCGACGGAAACAATGCGATCAAATTGTTCGTTCAGGTCGCGATAGTCCTGCAAAAGAATGGTGACATCCAGACCTTTACAGCGCGCCTGCGCCATTTTTTGTTGTTCCGCGGAGATAGTCACGCCAAAAACGGATACACCATAGTTGCGTGCTGCAAACTCGGCCAGTCCGCCCCAGCCGCAGCCGATATCCAGCAGCTTCATGCCGGGCTTAAGCTGAAGCTTTTCACAGATCATTTTGAGCTTGGCATCCTGCGCATCGCTGAGATTTGTCGCATCTTTCCAGTAACCGCAGGAATATTGCATGTGCTTATCCAGCATCCTGCTGAACAGATCGTTGCCAAGATCGTAATGCTCTTTGCCGACTATCCATGCGCGTTTTTTAGACTGTAGGTTAACCAGTCTTGCCGCTGCAATACGCAGGGTATCTTTGAAATGGTGGGGGAGCTGGTTTTCCAGCCCGGCACGCAGGACTTTGGTGAAAAAGATATCCAGCCGTTCGCATTCCCACCAGCCGTCCATATAGCTTTCGCCAAGGCCGAGAGAACCTTCCTGCAGAACGCGTTTAAAAAAGTCCGGATTTTTGACCTGAATATCAAAGGGGTTTGGGCCGTTGAGGGTGATGCCTGCCCGGCTCAGCATTTCATTTGCGATACGATACCATTCGTTATCTCGTACGCTCACTTCTTCTATACACGATGAACTCATAGCTTCTCCATCACCTTGTTGTGATCAGAACCTTAAAACAGCGTAGACGCTATTCACGGCTTGTGAGAACTCTCACGGAAAATTCCGCGTGCCTGATATCCGACGTAGAACAGAGAAAGGGGGGATTCTCCCTTACTGAAAGGCCATCCATGGAAAAACGGAAGCGCTCCGGCTTCCGCAAAAATAAAATTGATAAGGCTTATAGTAGAACCGCAATTACTATAAGCCCGTTTAATTGAGTGTTCAATGAAATATTGTTAGCAAGCTAATCACACAACATTCACATTATCATCTAGGTTACTGTGCGCGGGACAACTCGCTGTGACCCTTGCTTTGTGCTTCATGACGGGCCGAGTGCTGCAGGGCATAACCCAGACCAGCAAGCAGAATTGTTGCCAGCATCACGCTGGTGGTGGTCAGCAGTGGAGTCGTCACTAGCCAGGAAACCATTAAGCTTGCCAGGAAGCAAAGCCCAAGCTGCAGAGTGTTTTGCAGCGCAGCGGCTTTCCCGGTTGCCTGTGGGAAAGGCAGCAGGGCAGAGGCCACCACAATAGGGTAGATGGCGCCGTTCGCCGCGGCCATCACGCAGAACGGAATAAGCAGCAGCGTCAGGTTAGCATGTCCGCTCACCGCCACACCCCAGGTTGCTACCACGCTCAGAGCATACAAGGCCAGCAGCCACGGCAGCAGCTGTTTGCCGTCCCACTTTTGCAGCGCGCTGCGGCAGCCATAGCCGCCGATCAGGAAGGCGACCGTTTGCGGCATGTAGCTCAGGCCAATTGCCGCTGGGCTGTAACCCATCTCATTCAGGATAAACGGCGAGCCGGTGAGCCAGGCGAAAAAGCTGGCTGAGCAGGCGGCGTAAATCAGCACGTTGCCGCCGTAAACGCGGGAACGTAATAAAGAGAAGAAGCTGACCTTATTGTCCTCGGTTTGCTCGTGGTGCTTGGTCCGGGGCTTGAGGCGCAGCGTAGGGATCATCAGCAGCAGAGCGACAGCAAACAGCACGGCGAAAATGGCCTGCCATTCAAAATGGTTCAGCAGCCAGCTGCCGAGCAGCGGGGCCAGCGCCGGAGAAAGCCCGACCAGCGGCATGATGGTGGCAAAAATGCGACCAGCACGGTTGGCGGGATAATAGTCAGTCACCAAAGCCTGCCAGCTAACGGCTGCCGAACAGACGCCCACGGCCTGAATAAAGCGCAGCACCAGCAGTGTGGTGGCATCCTGCACCCAAAGCATGCCGATACAGCCGATGGCAAACATAGCCAGGCCAATCAACAGCACGGGTTTTCTCCCGAAGCGGTCGGAAAGCGGGCCCCACATCAACTGGGCAAAAGCAAAGCCGGCGAGGAACAGGCTCAGGCTGGCGCTCACCGCAGAGGCGGTGGTGCCCAGATCTTGTTGAATGGCGGCGAAGGCGGGCAGGTACATGTCGGTGGCCAGGAAGCCCAGCACGCTCAACCCCGCGAGCCAGATAAGAAATCCCTTTGATGGTTGCATATTTCACTCTTGATTTTGATAGCAGGTTAACGGGGCAGGAGTCTACGGAGTGCAAAACCGCTTGTGAAACGCTAATATTTGCGAGTTGCATTCAAATTTTTTGCAGGCAAAAACATGTGGTCTGAATATTCGCTGGAAGTGGTTGATGCTGTGGCTCGAAACGGCAGCTTTAGTGGCGCGGCCCAGGAGCTGCATCGCGTGCCATCTGCCATCAGCTACACGGTGCGTCAGCTTGAAGAGTGGCTGGCCGTGCCGCTGTTTGAACGGCGTCACCGGGACGTTGAGTTGACCGCCGCTGGGACGTTTTTTCTCAAGGAAGGTCGGTCTGTTATCAAAAAAATGATGGCAACGCGCCAGCAGTGTCAGCAGATAGCTAACGGCTGGCGCGGGCACTTGTCCATTGCGGTAGACAATATTGTTAAACCTGAACGTACCCGCCAGTTGGTGCTGGACTTTTATCGTCATTTTCCGGATATCGAATTACGCATTTCTCAGGAAGTGTTCAATGGCGTGTGGGACGCGCTGGCGGACGGAAGGGTTGAGGCGGCGATTGGTGCCACGCAGGCGATCCCGGTCGGGGGGCGCTATGCGTTTCGGGACATGGGCGCGCTTAGCTGGCGCTGCGTGGTGTCTGCCGCTCATCCGCTTGCGCAACGGGAAGGTATTATTCTGGATGACGACATTCGTCCCTGGCCGTCCCTTGTGCTGGAAGACACATCCCGTTCTCTGCCCAAGCGTATTACCTGGCTGCTGGACAACCAGCGCCGGGTGGTGGTGCCGGACTGGGCGTCCGGGGCGGATTGCCTGATGGCCGGATTATGCATTGGCATGGTGCCGACGCACATTGCCCAGCCGTGGCTCGTCAGGGGCGACTGGAAGGAGTTAACGCTGGAAAACCCGTTCCCGGACGCGGCCTGCTGCCTGACGTGGCGGCAGGATGATGCCTCGCCCGCGTTGAGCTGGTTGCTGGATTATTTGGGCGACAGTGAGACGATGAATCAGGAGTGGCTGCAGGAGCCGGGTAACATACTTCCGGCTCCCGAAGAGGCTTAGCGGCGGTAATCGCGGAACGGGCCGTCTGCCACCGAGCGGCGTTCAATCAGACGCGGATGGACTTCAATCGTCTGCGACTCTTCGCGCTTATTAATGATGCGGTCAAGCAGCATGTTAAAGGCCGTTTCGCCCAGGCGCTCTTTCGGCTGGTGGATAGTGGTCAGCGCCGGAGAGAAATAGCGGGCGTTGCGCACGTTATCGTAGCCGATGATAGAAATGTCCTGCGGCACGCGCAGCCCCATTTCGTCCGCGGCGCAAATAGCACCCATCGCCATAATATCGCCGCCGCAGAAAACGGCAGTAGGGCGATGCGGTTGATTAAGCAGTTGCTGCATGGCGCGGTAACCGGACTCTGGTTCGAAATCACCCTGAACCACCCAGTTATCCGGCACTTTGATATTGGCTTCTTCAAGCGCCTTCAGGAACCCTGCATGGCGGCCGCCGCCGGTGTTACGCTCCAGCTGACCAGGGATAGCGCCAATATCACGGTGGCCGCGTTCAATCAGGTAACGGCCCGCCAGATAGCCGCCGTGGAAGGCGTTATCGACCACGGAGTCTGTAAAGTCCGCACGAGCTTCGCCCCAGTCCATCACCACCATCGGTATATGGCGGTACTCTTCCAGGGTTGAAAGCAGCGTATCAGGGTATTCGGAGCACATGACCAGCAGTCCGTCTACGCGCTTTTGCGCCATCATGGACAGGTAGGCGCGCTGCTTTTCAAAGTTGTTGTGCGCGTTGCCCAGAATCAGGGTGTAGCCCTTGGCGAAACAGCTGTTCTCAACGGATTCAATAATTTCTGCAAAATAAGGGGCTTCGCTTGAGGTGGCGAGCAGGCCGATAGATTTGGTGTGGTTGACCTTCAGGCTGCGCGCCACGGCGCTCGGCGAATAGTGCAGCTCTTTGATGGCCGCCCAGACGGCGTTGCGCGTCTCTTCCGCCACAAAACGGGTCTTGTTAATGACATGTGACACAGTGGTAGTGGAAACGTTTGCGCGCTTCGCTACGTCCTTAATCGTTGCCATTAGATGTCACTCCAGACCATATCGTAAACTCCTGATAACTCATGTGTTAAACGTTTGCCTTCGCTAACTCCTGGGGCAACACGTTGGTTGCAGGCCTGTCGGGGATGCGACATACAGCGGAAGGAGGGCGTTGCCGGGCGATACGCGGTAAATTAGCGAAGGATTTTGGCTTATCCCGGGGCAAAGTGGAAGAGGGAAAACCGATATCTGTGCAAATCCAGCAGGATTTTTATCGCTAATTGTGGGAAAATCACCCCACATACACTTTGTAGGGAAATAAAAGGAGCTTACGATGAGTACCGATCTGAAGTTTTCCGTGGTGACTACGGTTATCGTGCTGAGTCTGATTGTTGCCGGGGCGCTTACTGCCGTTCTGCACTGATTTACAAAGGGCCGCGAAAAGCGGCCCTTCTCTTATACAGAAGAAGAGCGTTGCTTCCCTCCTTCGTATTTAACCGCTAAACATCAGCCCGCCAGGTTTTGCGCAACAAATTCCCAGTTGACCAGCGCCCAGAAATGGTCGAGATAGACCGGGCGCGCGTTGCGGTAGTCGATGTAGTAAGCGTGTTCCCACACGTCCACGGTCAACAGCGGTTTTGCTCCGGTTGTGAGCGGGGTGCCTGCGTTAGAGGTCGAGACGATAGCCAGGCTGCCGTCGCTATTTTTCACAAGCCAGGTCCAGCCGGAGCCAAAGTTTTTGATGGCCGCTTCGGTGAACTGTTTTTTAAAGGCTTCCACGCTGCCAAAGGCGTGATTGATGGCGGTCAGCACGTCACCGGTCGGCTCCCCGCCGGCATTTGGCGCCAGGCAGTGCCAGTAGAAGGTATGGTTCCAGACCTGGGCCGCGTTATTGAAGATCCCGCCGTCAGAGCCTTTCACGATCTCTTCCAGCGTTTTGCCTTCAAACGGGCTGCCTTTGATCAGGTTGTTCAGGTTAGTGACGTAGGTTTGGTGGTGTTTGCCGTAATGATATTCGAGGGTTTCGGCTGAGATATGCGGTGCCAGCGCATCTTTGGCATAGGGCAGGGCGGGTAGTTCGAACGACATGGCTTCACTCCTTGTTATTTTGCTTCACAATATAACTACAATTTGTGTGGATATAAGGTTAGCAAATTACGAGAGTGCAAAAAAGCGAAATGAAACAACAAAATAAAACAGCCCGTTGCCGGGCTGTTAACATTTTAATCAGTCTGATTTGCCCTAAAGGGCGCGGAGATGATTAACGAATGGTTTTTGGCGTCATCACCCGGCGAGCACCCACGTAATGGCGCTGCCAGTAATCTTCGCTGAGGGAGGTAATCTGAATATCGCGACCGCTGCGCGGGGACTGAATAAACTTCCCGTTGCCGACGTAGACACCAACGTGATCGGCAGTGCCACGGCCTTGGGTACGGAAAAACACCAGGTCGCCGCTTTCCAGTTCACCGCGGTCAACGGAAGAGGCATCACGCAGGTGATACATTTCGTTGGCGGTACGCGGAATACGGATATTGACCAGATCTTTATAGGCGTAATAAATCAGCCCGCTGCAGTCGAAACCGGTGCGCGGGGAAGTGCCACCCCAGCGATACGGTTTACCAATTTGCCCCATCAGCTTGTTCATGGCCGTTTTTTGCGCTTTCTGCACGCGCACTTTATGCGCCTGCGCGATGGTCAGATTTTTTTCCGACTTCACCTTAACGCACTGCTTTTTATGCCCTTTACGATGGGTGCATTTTTCAGTGTAGGCAACGGTAGCGGAGGCTGGCTGTACGGCTAATTTCTGCGAGGTTTTTTTACTGCTGGTTTTAGCGAGGGTGCTGCTTTTGCCTGTAGTGGTGCGTTTAGCCACTTTGGCTTTTGCCGGCGAGGCGTCTTTTTTACCGGACTTCTTTTTGGTGGAGGCTGTGCTGACCTTCGGTTTTGCTTTCTCTTTACCCTTGTTGCTTTTACTGGTTGTTGTCTTTGCCGGATGGCCTTTTTGTGCAACAGGATGGCGGACGTGCTCAGACGCCTGCGCCAAAGGTGTATAGGGCAAAGCAAATAGCAGAGCACATAGCGTGATAGAGATTTTAGTTATCCGCGCCACTCGTCAATCCCCTGATAAATGAAGGCAAGATGCTAACCATCATGCCTGCGTATGATTTTTGCGAGACCCGACGATTCTAATGCAAAAAAGCCGATAATGTTAATAGGCAAATACTATTTAACGCTCAAAAGTGGAAGCTATAGCTAAAAAATTAACCATTCTCGGGAGTTATCCGCTGTTTAATTGATCTCGAATGAAGCAAATTGCTCATTTTCGCACGTCGTAAAAGTGTTATTCTTAAAGCATGTTTGCGCGTCGAGGGTAGAAGAAAAACCCTGGTAAAAATGGTGTTTTCTGCCCGGGGTGCAACTGGCTACAATGGCAGACTATTGCCGTATCAAGGTTTGAGGAAGCAAGACAATGAGCACTATTGAAAAAATCCAACGCCAGATCGCTGAGAACCCGATTCTTCTCTATATGAAAGGTTCCCCGAAGCTGCCTAGCTGCGGCTTCTCCGCTCAGGCCGTTCAGGCGCTGTCCGCCTGCGGCGAGCGCTTCGCCTATGTGGATATTCTGCAGAACCCGGACATCCGCGCTGAGCTGCCAAAATACGCTAACTGGCCAACGTTCCCGCAGCTGTGGGTGGACGGTGAGCTGGTCGGCGGCTGCGACATCATCATCGAGATGTACCAGCGCGGCGAACTGCAGGCGCTTATCAAAGAGACTGCAGAGAAATACAAATCTGAAGAGCCAGGCGCAGAGTAATCTCGCCGGCCAGGCCTGAACGGGCTGGCGCTTTTCAACCTTATTAACGCCCGGTGAATGTTTTCATCGGGCGTTTTGTTTTGATACTTCTGAGCCGAAAACTCGCTTACACACATACTGTGGTCTCAAGGCATGTACGCCTCATTCTCTGCTTGATTTATTCGTACATTTGTTAAGCCAAATCTCATCTTTATTTCCCGATAAAGGGGATTGCACCAGACATTTAACTTTTTCCTCACAATGATATAAATCATTAAATCAGGCTAACGCATATATAGCCACGGCACTTATCGGCTGAATTAATCTTAATTAAATCCAATGATGTTTACCCCATCCGGCATTGTGCGTTTAATGCTGCGGAGATTTTCAGTCTGAAAGCAAGGCCCCCTATGGTTTGGTTCATGGTAATGAACGTTCAGATTGTAAATCTCCACCATATGGATATTGAGATAAATGATTCTTAGAGGATTATCGTAATGAGAAAAAAATTACTCGCGCTTAGCTTGCTTATAGGCGCTGCAGCTTCTGCCCCTGCTTTTGCCGTTGACTGGAACAGTGACATTAGTAGTACGGCCGAAGCCATTGTTAAGGTAATTCAGGATACTAGTGTAGGTATCACTGTAGGCAATCAAGCTGAGCTTAGCGGTGATATCAAGGCCGGAACAAGGTTGTTTACATTGGTATTGAGAGCAGACAGTAGTACACCAGCGGTCGTTGTGCTTGGTGCTTCACACAATCTTCTGGATAGTAGTGGTTTGCTAGAAAATTCCCTGGCGACCTCAGATGGTGCGACCAGGAATGGGATACTAACGGCAAAATTAGAAGGCACCGGCTCGGGTAATTATGAATTGATTAATGACGCTGAATATTTCCCAGAGGGTACTGCTAAGAATTCTGGTTCATATGTTTTTAAAATGACAGATAGCGTAACAAATGCATATACAATAACGGCAACTTCAGCGAAAGATGTTCTTGCAAGTGGATTGGTGAGTGGTCTCTATGCATATAACTTTGTTGCAAACTCATACACTGAATAATTAAATACACGTCTTATTATTATGGCGCATGGTACATTTTCCATGCGCCATTTTTTTATTCCTCAGATTCAGGCTCGTCTGCCAGCGGCAGCGGCCAACCGCCAAGGCGCTTCCAGCGGTTAACGATTTCGCAAAACAGCAGGGCGGTTTGCTCGGTGTCATACAGGGCGGAGTGGGCCTGAGAGCTATCAAACTTCTGGCCTGCGGCGATACAGGCTTTAGCCAGCACGGTTTGCCCCAGCACCAGGCCGCTCAGCGCCGCGGTATCAAATGTCACAAACGGATGGAACGGGTTGCGTTTTAATGATGCGCGCTCTGCCGCCGCCATCATAAAGCTGTGATCGAACGTGGCGTTATGCGCCACCATAATCGCCCGGCTACAGCCGCTGTCTTTAATGCCTTTGCGCACGGTTTTGAAAATGGCGTGCAGGGCATCGTATTCGCTGACGGCACCACGCAGGGGGTTATGCGGGTCAATACCGTTGAACGCCAGGGCTTCAGGCTGCAGGTTCGCGCCTTCAAACGGATCGACATGGAAGTGCAGCGTTTCGTCGGGGGATAACCAGCCGTCTTCATCCATCTTCAGGGTAACGGCAGCGATTTCCAGTAGCGCATCGGTTTTGGCGTTAAAACCCGCGGTTTCAACGTCGATCACTACCGGATAAAAACCACGAAAACGGTCGCACAGGCCATGCAATTGCGTGTTGTCTGACATCAGCTTCTCTTAATACGGGGAAAATGCAGCGCGCATTATGGCAAATTTCGGGGAGTGTTGCAGTAAGGGGCGCACATCACGCCCCTTGTTTGACGCTAATCGCCTGAAAATCAGTTACCCAGGCCTTTGCCCGCGTGCTTCTCTTCAATCAGCTCGATTTTGTAACCGTCCGGATCTTCAACAAAAGCGATAACGGTGGTGCCGCCTTTAACCGGGCCAGCTTCACGGGTCACGTTGCCGCCGTTATTGCGAATACGCTCGCAGGCGTCGGCGGCGTTATCCACGCTCAGCGCGATGTGGCCGTAAGCGGTGCCCAGCTCATAGCTGTCCACACCCCAGTTATAAGTCAGTTCGATAACCGCCGTGTCGCTTTCATCGCCATAGCCGACAAACGCGAGAGAGTATTTGTACTCGGTGTTTTCGCTGGTACGCAGCAGTTTCATGCCCAGCACTTTGGTGTAGAACTCGATGGAGCGTTGCAGGTCGCCAACGCGCAGCATGGTATGAAGTAGACGCATAAAATCCTCGTCGAATGAGACAGTTATTTCTGGAGTCGTTGAGTATAGCGGCGTTTGCGCGCCGCTATCAATGAAAGGTACTGCGGAGTTACAGGGTTGGGTAGTCGGTGTAACCTTCTGCGCCGCCGCCGTAGAAGGACTCAGGGCGCTGCGGGTTCAGCTCGGCATTTTTGTGCAGGCGAGCCACCAGGTCCGGGTTGGCAATGAACGAACGGCCAAAAGCGACGGCGTCGATCAGGCCTTTGCCGATCAGATCTTCCGCTTTCTCCGGGGTATAGGCCCCAGCGCCGACGATCACGCCGCTGAAACGCTCGCGAACTTTTTCACGGAACGCTTCGGTGTACGGTTCGCCACCGGCCCAGTCCGGCTCGGACATGTGCAGATAGGCAATGCCGCGTTTGCCCAGCTCTTCAATCAGGTACAGCGCGTCAGCTTCTTCGTTCGGGCCATTGTCCACGTTCTGGAACGAACCAATTGGGGACACGCGGATCCCGATGCGATCGGCACCCCATTCTTTGATCCCGGCATCAACCACTTCCAGCACCAGGCGAGCGCGGTTTTCGCGGCTGCCGCCGTATTCATCGGTACGGTGGTTAGAGGAAGGAGACAGGAACTGGTGCAGCAGGTAGCCGTGGGCAGAGTGCAGCTCAACCAGGTCAAAACCAGCATCGCGAGCGTTGCCAATCGCCTTGCGGAAGTCATCTACGATGCCCGGAATCTCGCTCAGTTCCAGCGCGCGAGGCATGGAAGTATCTTCGCGAACGGCATTGCCGTTTTCGTCACGCAGCGAAGTGCGGGTCCCGGCAATCAGTGCGGAAGGCGCGACCGGAGCCTGCTGGCCTGGCTGGAGGGTAAAGTGGGAAATGCGGCCGGTGTGCCACAGCTGCACCGCCATGTGGCCTTTTTCAGCGTGCACGCCAGCGGTGATTTTTTTCCACGCGGCGATTTGCTCTTCGCTGTGCAGACCCGGTGCGCCCGCATAGCCTTTGGCCTGGGCGGACATCTGGGTTGCTTCGCTGATGATAAGCCCGGCGCTGGCGCGCTGACGGTAATATTCACCCATCAGCGGGGTTGGGATATCACCCGGCTCAATACTGCGCAGGCGCGTCAGCGGAGCCATAAAAATGCGGTTTGGTACGGTAATTGCGCCAACTTTGAGTGGCGTAAACAGTTTATCTGCTGACATGGTATTTCCTCGAGTAGACCGGTCGTCTAGTGATTTGATAAATAAAAAACCCGTCAGGCGACAGGTTTTGCCAATAGGGTTTGTACGTGTGCCAGGGCGCTTTCAAGCGGTAGGGCACTGCGGGAAATTTTTGCCTGCAGGCTGGCACCTAACCACAGTGAATACAGCACCATGGCCTGGTCGAGCGCTTCGCCTTCAAAGCGAAGACTTTTTTCGCTGCGGCCTTTCTCCAGCGCATCTGCTAACAGGGAAATGACCTGTGAACCACCGTTATTCAGCGCCCCGCGCATATCTTCCGAAAGGTCACAAACCTCTGCTGAGAGTTTCACTATCAGGCAGTTGCTCAGGTTCCCGCTCTGGCAGAAGTAGCTCAGCATATCCTGGTACCACTTCAACAGGCGTTGGCGATAATTGCCCTCACCGCGAGAGAAATGATCTGCCACGCGCAAATTAGACGCCTCGTAATAGCGCTCAAGCATCGCCACGCCAAACGCTTCTTTAGAGCGGAAGTAGTGGTAGAAAGAGCCTTTGGGCACTTCTGCGGTGCGCAACAATTCGCTTAAACCCATGCCGGTAAAGCCCCGGGCAAGGCAGAGTCTCTCACCAATGGCGAGGAGATGTTCGCGAGTGTCGTGTTCAGGATGTCTGTTCATGGGCTCAAATGTAGTAGACCAGTCGGTCTAATGCAATAGGCTGCGGTTATTTTTTTGTGAGCGCAGCTGTATTAGTCCTTATGGGCGTCAGAAAACCAACGTTTTTTGCCGTATCGGCTAATGGCGCTGATGTAGTTTGCGGGAGTGACCATTTTCATCACGCTTTTATTGCTGCGGAACAGCGAAGTGTAGTCCTTGTAAAACACGGAGGCGACGAGGATTATCACCAGCAGACCGGCCAGAATGCTGACCAGGCGAGTCAGCACGGTATGCCACCAGCGCGCCGGCTGCACTTTCACCAGCGAAAGCAACAGGGCGGGGATAATCCCCAGCAGGGCCAGCCAGCTAACTAACTGAGGTGTAACGAACGTTTTGGCTTGCTGAGCATCTGTTGCAAACACGTTGACCATCATGTTTTTATCGATGACGGCTCCGTAGGTAAACATAAAATAGTTGCTTGCCGCGCAGCCGATGAGCAGAAACACCAGTACGGGTTTCCGCAGCCAGGGTAAATTCACCACGCTGAAAATCGTCAGCCAGGCGCAAAACAGCACCACCGGCACGGAAGCGGCAAATAACCAGCTACGGAGCGAGTCCGGGGCAATTAACTGCCAGCTGCGGTGGATAAAAAGAGCATTGATCAACGTGAAGAAAAAGGCGCAGCAAATGTTAAATTGCGAATCGTTGCACTGTAACTTTTTCAAAAAGTTCATATAAGCCATGAAAACAAAACAGAATATTCGCCAGAGTAGAGAGAGAAGATTAGCTAAACCTTAATTTTCAGCCGCTTTCCGGTGAAGGGTGATTTTTTAGCCATCACGCTTGCATCCGGGGCAGAGTCAGGCTTCAATTGATGAAAAGTCGTTAATGAGGCGGGTTAGTGTCTGAACAGCTAGAGTTCTTCCCCATCCAAAGCCCCTGCCGCGGGATCTGCCAGTCGGATGAACGTGGCTTTTGCCGTGGCTGCATGCGCAGTCGGGACGAGCGTTTCCAGTGGCAGCAAATGAGCGACGCCCAAAAGCAGGACGTGCTGCGTCTCTGCCGCCAGCGCTTATTGCGCAAGTTGCGAGCAAACAAGCCAAATGCTCCTGAAGAACCTGAGCAGCCTTCACTGTTTTAATCCCTCAGCGCCGTTATACTCGGGGCAGTTTCTCTCCTTTTGAGGTTATTTTTTTATGGTACAGCGTATTACGATTGCCCCGCAGGGCCCGGAATTTTCACGCCTGGTGATGGGCTACTGGCGTTTGATGGAATGGAACATGTCCCCGCGCGAGCTGGCGAGCTTTATTGAAGAGCACGTTGAGTTGGGCATTACCACGGCGGATCACGCCGATATTTACGGCGGTTACGAGTGTGAAGCGGCCTTTGGTGAAGCGATGCGTTTAATGCCGCATCTGCGCAGCAAAATGGAGATTGTCACCAAGTGCGGTATCGCCACCACTGCGAAGCCTGAAAACGCAATTGGCCACTATATTACCGACCGCGATTACATCATCAGCAGTGCAGAAAGCTCGCTGAAAAAACTGTCTACCGATTACCTGGATTTGCTGCTGATCCACCGTCCGGATCCGCTGATGGACGCCGATGAAGTGGCAGAAGCCTTCACCGCGCTGCATCACAGCGGTAAAGTGCGCCATTTCGGCGTGTCTAACTTTACCCCGGCGCAGTTCTCGCTGCTGCAGTCTCGCCTGCCGTTCACCCTGGCAACAAACCAGGTTGAGCTTTCGCCGGTGCACCAGCCGCTGCTGCTGGACGGTACGCTGGACCAGCTCCAGCAGCTGCGCATTCGCCCGATGGCGTGGTCCTGCCTTGGCGGCGGCCGTCTGTTTAACGACGATGAATTCCAGCCGCTGCGCGCCGAATTGCAAAAAGTGGCGGAAGAGATTGGGGCCGACACCATCGAGCAGGTGGTTTATGCCTGGGTGATGCGCCTGCCGTCCTCGCCGCTGCCGATCATCGGTTCCGGCAAAATCGAACGTGTTCGCTCAGCTATCCACTCGCTGTCTCTGGAGATGACTCGTCAGCAGTGGTTCCGCATTCGTAAGGCCGCGCTCGGCTACGACGTGCCTTAATCGTTACTGACCGCCTGCCAGGGTTCCGGCGGGCGGTGCCTGTTCCAACTGGGACAGTGAGCAGTAAAGCCGCCAGATAATCCCCGCCAGTTCCCGCGCCGCCGGGTCGTGATGATGCGACAGCGTGTCGCACATTCTTTGCAGTTCTTTCAGTGATTCCGCCAGCGGCCTTTGCAGAACGCCTCGTTCACTCATCACGTCGCGAAGCGTATGCAGGCAAACGTCCCTTACCATCGACAGCGGATCGGAGCGCGTTTCCCACCCGCGCAGCTGCCAGACTACGTGCGAGCAGTTGAGCAGCACCACGCCCCAGCGCAGAAGCCAGCGGCGGGCGGCTTCTTCTTTACTGCTGCTAAGCTGGCTAATGTGGTGGTACACCAGCGACTCAAACTGGCTCTCGCTGTGTTGAGGTTTACGGCTGAGTTGGTCGATAAACCCGCGCCGCAGCGCCCGGATATGGCGGCGGCTTCTGCGGGTGTCGGAGCTGGGCCGCAGCACCGAAAAAGCCAGCCATGAAATGCCCACGCCGAGAACTTTGGCGAGGTTGTCATTCATAAACCCGGCAAAGTCGTACACCGGCGGATTGCTGACCGCCAGAAACGATCCCATAAAGACAATAAGCTGCCCCCAAAGTGCAGTGCGTTTTGCCTGCTGGAGTTTCAGTAACTGCATGGTGAGCAGCAGCGGCAGCAGGAAAACAAGGAACTGCCACAGCTGCGTGACCTGAATCATCAGGCCAAATTTCACCAGGAAACTGAACAGCGACAGCCAAAGCAGGGTGCGCATCAGCAATGTGAGCGAGCCGAGCGGCGAGGCGACCGAAGAGTAGAGCACGCAGCTAATGGCGGCCAGCGACAGCGCGCCGCCGCCGGACTCCCACTGGGTGCCGATGCACCACGCGCCGGTGAGGACGATCGTCGCAAAGGTGCGCACGGCACTCCATAGCGCTTCGGCATTGTCGGTATGACGCGCCAGCGGCGGGGCTTCAGGCGGCGTAATCACCGACACCGGCGTGGCGTTTTCCAGCTCTCTTAGCCAGCGGCTGCTGTTGAGATAGAGCCAGCAGAAATAACGCAGGCGGTGCCAGAATGCCTGATGGCGATAATCGTCCTGCGAATGAGGGGCGATTTGCTGCAGCAGCCTGGCGACGGTGTATTTATCTGCGTTGGGCTTGGCCAGCTCCCGCAGCAGGCTGTCCAGCACCGACCAGATATTGGCGGGCGCCTCCGGCCAGTTGAGCAGCATCCTGCGTAGGCTGGAAATGACGCTAGTCAGCCGGAGCTGCTGGTGGAGCAAATAGTTCAGCAGGTTGTTCTGGCGGCGGAAGCGGTAGTGACTCCAGAAAGCCTGAATGCGCAGCAGATTCATGGTCAGGATCTGGCCGATAATTCCTTCATGCGCGGTACGAATAGCGTCGGTGGTTTCCGGCTGCCAGAGCAGGCTGGCATGTTCTAGCAGTCGGGCGTGCATGTTCTTCAGCGCGCTAACCAGGGCGCTGCCGTCCGAGGTGCTGGGCAGCACCATCATCATAAAGCCGCCGCACAATATCCCGACCACCACTTCGCACACGCGAGCCTGGGCGATATCCCACAGCTCCGTTGATTCGACGGTATTGATCATCGGGAAGGCAATAATGGCGGCAGTATACCCGGCGAGCATGAACGCGTAAGCCACGTTATTTTGAAAATGGCTGGAGGCCCAGGTACAGAGCGCCAGCCAGCTTGCCATCGCAAAGGTGAACAGCCAGGGATCGTTCAGCGCGTTGCCGGCAATCATTAACGAGGCCGCGGCACCGATAAAGCTGCCTGCGATTCGGCCCAGACTTTTGCTTATTACGCCACCAACGGTGGGGAAGCTCACCACGGCGGCGGAGGTCATGGCCCAATAGGGCTCATCCAGATTCAGGCCGTAGGCAATGGCCAGCGCCATACCCATAGCAATCGCGTTACGCAGCGCATAGCGCCATTGCCCGGCGGTGGCTTTTCCCCACGGCGTGTTATGCCACGCCAGAAAACTGAGATTCATCAGGGCTGAACGCTAACGGTACAGGTGGTGCCCGATACGAGCGTCACGCCTTCAGGAATGGTATCCAGGCTAATGCGCACCGGCACGCGCTGCGCAAGGCGAACCCACGGCACGTTTGGCTTAATGTCAGGGACCAGGTCGCTGTCGCTTTCGATACTTTGGTCGTAGATGGCGCGGCCAATACTTTCTACTTTGCCGCTCAGCTTTTGGTTGCCGTTGTACAGCACGATCTGCACGGTATTACCCGGCTGAATGCGTCGCAGCTTGGTCTCTTCGAAATAGCCCACCACGTAAAACGAGTGGCTGTCTACCAGCGCAAAGACCGGCTTTCCTTCGCTGGCATAGTTCCCGACCCTTGAGGTCAGGTTCGTGACCCAGCCATCCACCGGGGCGGTGACCGTGGTTTGCGAAAGCTGCCACTGGGCCTGCTCCAGCGTGGCCTGGGCGACTTTCACCGCCGCCTGCATCGCTTTGACGTTAATGTTGGCGGTGTCCATGTCTTCGGCAGAAATGTAATTGCGGGGCAGGTTCTGGCGACGGTTCGCCTCGTTGCTGGCTTTGGCCAGATCGGACTGGGCCTTCGCCAGCTGCGCCTCGGCATTCAGCACCGCAATGTGGTAAGGCGTGGCGTCGAGGGTGAACAGCGTCGTGCCTTTATTCACGAACTGGTTATCCTTCACGCTCAGGCTAACGATGGTCCCGGACACCTGCGGCGTGATGCTGACCTGCTCGGCGCGCACTTTACCGTCCCGCGTCCAGGGTGACTGCATGTAGTAGTTCCATAAGAGCCAGCCCGCCAGCAGTGCGGCGGCAAAAACGATGAGGGTGGAAAAGTATTTTATTGTTTTGAGATTCATTGCGTTACCACATCACCAAAAGAGCCATGCCGGCGCTGACAGACAGCGCGAAAAGGGATAAGTCCATCAACGTGGGGTGCCAGATTTCACCGGAATAAATCCAGTCGCGCAGCAAACGGTGGACGACCAGCCAGATAAAAAAGCCGACAAACACGGCCTTGAACAGCGGGGGAAAGTAGACCGATGCCCCGACCACAAGATCCTGAAGCGGGAAGCCGGACGGGCTAAAAGTGAGACTCACGTAGTGATAATCCTTTAAAAAACGGGGGTGACTGCCGTTTCCCCTCACTTAGATGTAGAATAAAAGTATAGCTGGTTGCATAACTTCAGTGAAAGTAAGGGATTTGTTTTTAACAATTAATGCCTGCACAATAGTCTAAAATCAGTATAATAAGTTAGCAAGCTAATTATAAGGAGATGAAATTGGAATCGCCATCGCCATTAGGTTCGGATCTGGCCCGCCTGGTACGCATCTGGCGTGCGCTGATTGACCATCGCCTGAAACCTCTGGAATTGACACAGACACACTGGGTAACGCTGCATAATATTCATCAGCTGCCGCCAGATCAGTCACAGATTCAGTTGGCTAAAGCGATCGGCATTGAGCAGCCATCACTGGTTCGTACGCTCGATCAACTCGAAGAAAAAGGGTTAATCTCGCGTAAAACCTGTGCGAATGACCGTCGGGCAAAACGGATTAAATTGACCGAGCAGGCCGCGCCTATCATTGAAAAGATGGAAGGCGTTATTAACGAAACGCGAGGAGAAATCCTGTCGGGTATTACTCGCGAAGAGCAGGCGCTGTTAAGCAGCCTGATTAGCCGGCTTGAGCAAAATATTATTGAGCTACAAAACCGGGATTAATCTCCCTGTTTGAACCAAAGCCTCGCGGCTTCTCCTGCGGGGCTTTTTTTTACCTGACGATCCACTGATGAGGAAAATAGGCACCCGGTAGCAAATTGTTGAGCAGGCGTGTGAGTTTGTTTATCTCTATTTCAGAAGTCTAAATGTAAATTAATTGTTTCTCACCGTCGTCTCCCGCTTTTAATAATGCAGGCATGTTTATAACAATGAGCCTGCATTATGTCTTATCGCATCAGTATCCTGGATAAAAGCCCGCTTGCGCCCGACGACAGCGCGACGGATGCCCTGGCCCGTACGCTGCATCTCGCACAGCAGGCAGAAACCTGGGGCTATCACCGTTTTTGGCTGGCGGAGCACCACAACACGCCCCAGCTTGCCAGTCCTTCACCGGAAGTGCTGATTGCCTGGATTGCCGGGCAGACTCGCCGAATTCGCGTGGGCTCCGGCGGCGTGATGCTCCAGCATTACAGCCCTTACAAAGTGGCTGAAAACTTCAACCTGCTGTCTTCCCTTGCACCAGGCCGCATCGATCTTGGCGTAGGAAAAGCACCGGGCGGCTTGCCGCTTTCGACGCAGGCGCTGCAGCACGGGCAATCGCCGACGGTAAAAGGCAGCTTTGATGAACAGCTCACGCAGCTTGACGACTGGCTCTCGCGACGTGAACCCGCGACGGACGAAAGCGTTCGCGCCACGCCGCTACCGGCCCAGCGCCCGGAAGGTTTTTTATTAGGCGCAAGCCTGCAAAGCGCCCGACTGGCGGCCAGCCTGGACTGGAACTTTGTTTTTGCCGCCCATTTGAACGGCGATAAAACGTTGCTGCGCGACGTAGTGACCGACTGGAAAAAGAACAGCCGCCGCGACGTGCTGGTGGCCGTGCAGGCTATCGTGGCGCGGGATGCCGGACGTGCGGAAGAGCTTGCCCGCCAGGTTGAAATCTGGGGCGTGGAGCTGGAAAACGGCCAGCGCGTGAGCGTGGCAAGCGAAGAGCAGGCCCACAGTTTTGCCCGCCAGTCCGGCAGTACGCTGCGTAGCCTGACGCGACGTGAACCTTCGTTGTTAAAAGGCACACCTGAAACGGTGCGGGAAGCGCTTCAGGCGCTGCACGCAGAGTACGGCATCGATGAATTTATTATTGATACGCCGGTGGCAGAAGGGGCTGAGCGCCTGGCTTCTCTTCAGTTGCTGGCAGAAGCGCATACAGTAGCGGAGGTGGCTGTATGACGTTCGCTCAGCAGCTTATTGACTGGCGCCGGGAGCTGCATCGGTTCCCTGAATTGTCCCTTGAAGAAGTCGAAACCACGTCACGCATCCGCGACTGGCTGCAAAGCGCGGGTATCCGCCTGTTGCCGTATTCGCTACAAACTGGCGTTGTGGCGGAGATTGGCGAAGGTGAGAAAGCGATTGCGCTGCGGGCCGATATCGACGCGCTGCCCATTGAAGAAACCAGCGGCGTAGCCTTTAGTTCGCAGAATCCGGGCGTGATGCACGCCTGCGGGCATGACATTCACAGCAGCGTGATGCTGGGCGCGGCACTGCTGCTTAAGCAGCACGAAGCGCAGCTTAACGGCCGGGTTCGCATTCTGTTTCAGCCCGCTGAGGAGCGTTTCGGTGGGGCAACCACGCTAGTCAAGGCCGGTGTGCTGGAGGGGATCTCTGCCATTTTTGGCATGCACAATGAGCCAAATCTGCCTGTCGGGGCGTTTGCCACACGCGGCGGCCCGTTCTATGCCAACGTTGACCGGCTGGTCATCCAGGTGCGGGGCAAAGGAGCGCACGCGGCGCGCCCGCATGAAGGCCAGGATGCCATTTTGCTCGCCAGCCAACTGGTGACTCTGCTGCAAAGTATCACCAGCCGTGAGGTCAACACGCTGGATTCAGCCGTGCTGAGCATTACCCGTATTGCGGGCGGTAACACCTGGAACGTGTTGCCGGAAAGCGTTGAACTGGAAGGTACGCTGCGCACCCACAGCGCCAGCGTGCGAGAGGCGGTTAAAGCTCGCGTTATTGAGATTGCGGCCGGTCTTGCCAGCGCCTTTGGGGCGGAAATCGACGTCATCTGGCACCTGGGGCCAGATGCGCTGGTTAACGATGAGCGCTGGGCAGCATTTGCCAGCGAAGTTGCCGCCGTAGAAGGTTACACCACGCATCATGCAGATCTGCACCTGGGAGGCGAGGATTTTGCTGTTTATCTCCAGCATATTCCCGGCGCGTTTGTCAGCATCGGCAGCGACAGCCGCTACGGGCTTCATCATCCGGCCTTCGATCCCGATGAAAGATTGATTGAACCCGCGGCACGTTATTTCGCCCGGTTAGCCCAATCGGCGCTACAACAACTTTAACTCTAATTAGCGACGGCGGATTTTAACGATCCGCATAAGGATGAAGCATGTCTGCAACACGACAATTACGACTGGGTACGATATTACATGGCGCGTCGGGAAATATGTCAGCCTGGCGCCATCCTGCTGCGATAGCGGATGCCAGCATTAATTTTGAATTCGTCAAACAAACGGCATTCAAAGCGGAAGAGGGGAAGCTGGATTTTATTTTTGTCGCCGACGGGCTTTATATTAACGAGAAATCTATCCCGCACTTTTTAAATCGCTTTGAGCCGCTGACGGTATTATCTGCCCTGGCGAGCGTGACGAAGCATTTGGGCCTGGTGGGGACATTGTCGACCTCCTATAGCGACCCTTTTACCACGGCGCGCCAGTTTGCGAGTCTCGATCACCTGAGTAATGGCCGCGCAGGCTGGAACGTGGTCACTTCTCCGCTGGAGGGCTCGGCTAAAAACTTCTCCAGAACCCAACATCCTGAACACGCACTGCGCTATCGCATCGCCGATGAATACCTGGACGTCGTGAAGGGGCTTTGGGATTCATGGGAAGAAGATGCTTTTGTGCGAAATAAAGAGAGCGGGCAGTTTTTTGCCCCTGAAAAGCTGCACGCGCTCAATCATCAGGGCGATTTCTTTCAGGTCGCCGGGCCGCTGAACATAGGCCGTACACCGCAGGGCAGGCCCATTATTTTCCAGGCCGGGGCCTCGGAAGACGGCAAAAAGCTGGCGGCAAAACATGCCGATGCCATATTCACTCATCATGAATCACTCAGTGAGGCGAAAGCCTTCTACCGGGATGTAAAAAACCAACTGGAAGGGCAAGGCCGCGAGGCTGATTCGCTTCACATCTTCCAGGGTGTGAGCGTCATTGTTGGCATCGACGCCGAGGACGCCGAACGGCAGTACCAGACCACCGCCGCGCTGGTGTCCATCGCCGATGCTCTGAATTATCTCGGCCGCTATTTCGAACACCATGACTTTAGTCAGTACCCGCTGGACGAACCTTTCCCGGACATCGGTGACCTGGGCCAGAACAGCTTCCGCAGCACCACCGATGAGATCAAACGCAACGCCCGCGAGCGTGGGTTAACCCTGCGCCAGGTCGCCCTTGAGGCCGCCAGCCCAAGGCCACGTTTTTCCGGTTCGCCGGAACAGGTGGCGGACGGCCTGCAGCAGTGGTTTGACGAGCGAGCGGCGGACGGATTCATCATCCAGGGTGGCACCCCGGACACCTTCCCGCGTTTCGTGGAGCAGGTTGTACCGGTGCTTCAGGCTCGCGGCCTGTTCCGCACCGAATACCCCGGCACCACGCTGCGCGAAAGCTTTGACCTTGCGCAACCCGAAAATCGCTACGGCAAATAAAACAAATAAAGAGAAAAACTATGCAAAAAACATCCCTGCTGCTGGCTATCGCACTGGCGTGGACGCCGCTTACCTGGGCGAACGACGTGACCATTAACGGCACCGGCGTGAGCCTGGAGGCCAACAAAGCGCCGATCAATACCGCTAAAAATCCTCAGGCCATCGCCCAGCTACCCAAAGATTATCGATTTGCCGTTCCCGGTAAGTTTACCGTGGCAGTGGCGGCGCTCAATTCGCCGCCGCTGACGGTTTTTTCTGATGACAATAAAACCCTGCTCGGCAGCGAAGTCGACATTGCCCGCCTGGTTGCCGACAGCCTTGGGCTGGAGCTGAACGTGGTTCCGACCTCCTGGGAGGACTGGCCGCTCGGCGTGGCGTCGGGGAAATATGATGCCGCGATCAGCAATATTACCGTCACCAAAGATCGCAAAGAGAAGTTCGATTTCGCCACCTACCGCAAAGACTCGCTGGGCTTTTACGTGAAAGCGAACAGCCCGATCAAGTCGCTGGCCCATGCGGAAGATATCGCCGGATTACGTATTGTCGTAGGTTCCGGCACCAATCAGGAAGCTATCCTGCTGGCGTGGAATGCGGAAAACGAGAAAAAAGGGCTGAAGCCGTTTACGCCGGTCTACACCAAAGATGATGCTGCGCTAACGCTGGCGCTGCAGTCCGGGCGGGCCGATGCCTGGTTTGGGCCGAACGTGACCGGAGCCTGGAAAGCGGCGCTGACCGGCAAAACGAAGCTGGTGGGCAGCGTGGACGGCGGCTGGCCGAAAGCGGCGCACATTGCGGTGACGCTGAAAAAAGGCAGCGGCCTGGTGGAACCGGTGCAGACGGCGCTCAACGGCGCGATTCAGCAGGGCGACTACGACAAAGTTTTAAAGCGCTGGGGCGAGGACGTGGAACGTATTCCTGCCTCGGAAGTTAATCCCGCCGGTTTAGGCGATTGAGGAGGCGTGTATGAGCGAACATTTTCGTATCTTGTCCCCTGAAGCGCCGGAGCTTCAGTCGATCATTAGCGGCCTGTTTGGCGAGTATGCCGCCCGCTACGGGGATTTTTTCTCGCGTGATGCTGAAGTGGAGCTGACCGAATGGTATCTGCCGCCGCAGGGTATTTTTATCGTGCTGGAGCGCGAGGGCGAAATTATTGCCACCGGGGCCTACAAGCCCTACGACCAGAAAACTGCTGAGATCAAACGTATCTGGACGAAAAGTACGCTGCGCAAGCAGGGCCTGGCTGGACGAGTGGTTCGCGAACTGGAGCGTCTGGCCCTTCAGGCTGGCTACAGCCGCATCTATCTCACCACCGGCTTTCGTCAGCCGGAGGCCGTCAGGCTTTATCTGAGCGAAGGTTACGATCCGCAGTTCAGCCTTGAGGTTGATCCCGAAACGTTCAGCCAGCCGCCCTACGACGGGCGGCTGCGGTTCACCAAAATCTTAGCGCTGGAAAGCCTGAGTAAAACGGCCTGAGGAGCGACGATGAAAACGTCTGAAACCATTAAAGTTGTGCCCGCGCGTTACCCGCTGCGCACCGCGGGGGCAGTGATTGCGCTGTTTGTACTGGCGGTGGTGGTGCAATCCGTCGCATTTAACCCTCGCTGGGAATGGGGCGTTTTTGCCCACTGGTTTTTTGATCCGGTCATTCTGGAAGGGTTAGGGCAAACGCTGTTGTTAACGCTGCTGGGTACGGCGCTGAGCGTGGTGCTCGGGGGCTTACTCGCGCTGGCAAGGCTATCTTCTTCCTGGCTGCTGAGCAGCCTGGCCTGGAGTTACATCTGGCTGTTTCGCTCCCTGCCGCTGATTGTCGTGTTGATCGTGCTCTACAACTTCTCTTACCTGTATGACACGCTGTCGATTGGGGTGCCTTTCACCAGCATCGTCTGGGGCAGCTACGACACGATTAACGTGCTGGGGCAATTTTCGACGGCGGTAGTTGGGCTAACGCTGGTGCAAAGTGCCTACACCGCAGAGATTGTTCGCGGTGGTTTTCTGGGTGTGGATCACGGGCAATATGAAGCCGCCGCAGCGTTAGGTCTGCCCGCGTGGCGACGTACCGTGCGGATTATTTTGCCGCAGGCGCTGCGCACGATCCTCCCCGCCGGGTTCAACGAAATCATCAGCCTCGCTAAAGGCACGGCGATGGTTTACGTGCTGGCGATGCCGGAGCTGTTTTACACCATCCAGATGATTTACAACCGCACGCAGCAGGTGATCCCGCTGCTGATGGTGGCGGCCGTCTGGTATCTGGTGATCACCAGCGTACTGTCGCTGATTCAGTACCTGGTTGAACGCTCGCTGGCACGCAGCGAACGCCGCTCCGCCATCAACCAAACGCGCACCGCCCGCAGCGCTGCGCCGTCCACAGCCCCCGTTGCCCAGGAGCCGGTCCATGCCAACCTCTCATAACGGCCATATTTCCATTACCGGCGTCAGTAAATATTTCGGTCGTCATAAGGCGCTGGATGATGTCTCGCTTGAGATCCCGCCAGGCACTGTGACGGTGATCCTCGGGCCATCAGGCTCCGGGAAATCTACGCTGTTGCGCACTATCAACCACCTTGAGCGGGTGGACGAAGGCTACATCCAGATTGACGGAGATTACATTGGCTACCGCCTGAAAGGGGACAAACTGTATGAGCTGAAAGAAAAGGAGATCCTGCGTCAGCGGGCCAACGTGGGCTATGTCTTTCAGAACTTCAATCTGTTCCCCCATATGACGGTACTGGAAAACCTGATTGAAGCGCCGGTGGCCCATAAGCAGCTGAGCCGCAAAGAGGCGATTGAGCGTGCGTATGATCTGCTGGACGTCGTCGGGCTGCGCAATAAAGCCGACGCCTGGTCGCGGCACTTATCCGGCGGGCAGCAGCAGCGCATTGCCATTGCCCGCGCGCTGGCGTTAAGCCCACGGGTGATGCTGTTTGATGAGCCAACGTCAGCGCTCGACCCTGAGTTGGTCGGCGAAGTGCTGGACGTAATAAAAAGATTGGCTCGTTCGGGCACGACGCTTGTAGTCGTCACGCATGAAATCGGCTTTGCGCGGGAAGTGGCCGATCAGGTGGTGTTTATGGTGGACGGCAAAATTGTCGAGCAGGGAAGCAGCGACGACGTGTTGAATCGGCCGCAGCACCCGCGCACCCGCCAGTTCTTATCGAAGGTGCTGTGAGATGAAATATGGATTTATCGCGCTGTTGGTCTCTTTTTCCGCTTTGTCCGCGCAGACAAATATTGACCTTGTTGCCAATGAAAAGCCTTTGAGCGTGGCACGGGATGAAAAGGCGATTGCCAAAATCCCCGCTGGTTATCGGTTCGTCGAACCCGGTACATTAACGGTGGCGATCTCTGCGCTTAACTCTCCGCCGTTGGCGCTACTGGCCAGTGACAACCGCACGCGCATAGGCAGCGACCCGGATATTGCCCGCCTGCTGGCCGGCAGCCTGGGCCTGAAACTGAAGCTGGTCCCGACCGCGTGGGAAGACTGGCCGCTGGGCATTACCTCCGGGCGCTATGATGTGGCGCTGGTAAATATTGCCGTGACGGAGCAGCGGAAAGAGAAATTTGATTTTGCCACCTATCGAGTGGACTCACTCTCTTTTGCCGTGAAGGCCAGCAGCCCGATTCAGTCTATCGCTAAGGCAGAAGATCTCGCCGGGCGAAAAGTTATCGTCGGGTCAGGCACAAATCAGGAGCGTATTTTGCTTGGCTGGAATGCAGAAAACGAAGGGGCCGGGCGCGAGCCTGCCTTGCCTGTTTATGTGACCGACGACGCCTCCGCCAATCTTTATATTCAGTCTGGCCGGGCCGACGTGTTCTTTGGGCCGCAGTCAATTACGGCCTATAAAGCCGCGTTAACAGGCACCACGCGCGTGGTCGGGCTGGGGCCGAAAAAAGCCTATGTGGCGACGACAACGAAAAAGGGCAACGGGCTGGTGTACGCCCTGCAGGCGGCGCTGGATGGGGCTATTCAGCGGGGTGAGTATCAGCAGGTGCTAGCGCGGTGGGGGGAGCAGGGGGAAGAAGTTGCGCAGTCGGAAGTGAATCCACCCGGCATTACTTACTAACAGAAAAGGCCCGCTATGCGGGCCTTAATTCATTTAGCGCTGTCTTAGCGAGGCGCAACGGTGATGTTGTTGCCGCTGCCGGAGATGGCTACACGCTGGCCAACGGAGTAACGGGTGTCACCCTGTTTCTGCACGGCGATGATGGTCTGGCCGTCATCTTTACGGATTTCCAGCTCAACGCCTTTGCTGTTGCCCATTGCGCCGCCGACGGCGTCACCCGCCAGGCCACCGGCTACAGCGCCGCCTGCGGTTGCCAGAGTACGCCCGGTGCCGCCGCCAACGGTGTTACCCAGCAGACCACCCAGTACCGCACCGCCGATAGCCCCGATAGTGCTGTTGCTGTCGCTGCCTTTAATGGTCACCGCGCGAACGTGGGTAATGGTCCCGTAGGTCACGGTTCTTACCTGTTTAGCTTCGGACGCGTTGTAAACATCGCCGGACAGCCCTTCGTTGGCGCAGCCAGCAAGGGTGAAAGCAACCAGTGAAACTGCCAAAATACGTGAAATCATTTGTACCTCTCCTGTGAACCCATCAACGCTCGGTGAGCATCCGTTATGGCTAAATTATATGGCAATTCCTGGCCATAGTTCATGTTTGTTCTACAACAATCCTGTAAAAATAGTAAATCAAATGTCTTTAACAACAATTAAACCGCTACGCTGTGCGAGTTTCGCTTAAATGCCGAGCCGCCTGCTGCCGCGGCTGACACAGATTATTAATTAAAAATATTAATAAATCATAATATTGCGTGCTAGTTTAACCGCATTAATTTACCGCCCCGGCGAGAATAAGGAGTGACGGATGAAGTCAGGTCGTTATATAGGCGTGATGTCAGGCACCAGTCTGGATGGTATCGATGTGGTGCTGGCTGCTATCGACGAACATCTGGTCGTTCAGCAGGCGAGCTACAGCCACCCGATGCCGCTGGCCATCAAAAACGCGGTTCTTGCCGTTTGCCAGGGGCAGCAACTCACGCTGTCCCAGCTAGGCCAATTGGACAACCGGCTGGGTAAATTGTTCGCCGAGGCGGTGCAAATCCTTATTAAGCGTGAAGGGCTGCGGCCTGAAGACGTCACGGCCATTGGCTGCCACGGGCAAACCGTGTGGCATGAGCCGCAGGGCGAGGCCGCCCACACGATGCAAATTGGCGACAACAACCAAATCGCTGCGCTGACTGGTATTACCGTTGTCGGTGATTTTCGCCGTCGCGATATGGCCCTTGGCGGGCAGGGCGCGCCGCTGGTGCCGGCGTTTCACCAGGCGCTGCTCGCGCATCCGGTGGAGCGTCGAATGGTGCTCAACATCGGCGGCATAGCCAACCTCTCTTTGCTGATCCCAGACCAGCCGGTCAGAGGCTACGACACCGGGCCCGGCAATATGCTGATGGATGCGTGGATCTGGCGGCAGCGTGGGAAAGGTTACGATAAAGACGCCGAATGGGCGAGCCAGGGCAAAGTCGTTCTTCCTTTACTGCAGCAAATGCTGAGCGATCCTTACTTCGCCGCACCTGCGCCCAAAAGTACAGGCCGTGAATACTTTAACTATGGCTGGCTTGAACGCCAGCTTGCGATGTTCCCGGCGCTTGCCGGAGAAGATGTGCAGGCCACGCTCACTGAGCTGACGGCGACAACTATCGCTGAACAGGTGCTGCTGAGCGGCGGCTGTGAACGTCTCATGGTGTGCGGCGGAGGCAGCCGTAACCCGCTGCTGATGGCGCGCCTTGCTGCGCTGCTGCCGGGTACCGAAGTGACGACGACAGACGAAGCCGGAATCAGCGGGGACGATATGGAAGCTCTGGCGTTTGCCTGGCTGGCCTACCGCACAATGTCCGGCCTGCCGGGCAACCTGCCTTCGGTAACCGGTGCTTCAGAGCCAACCATCCTCGGTGCCATTTATCCCGCTAATCCGCGTCATAATCAGAGTTAACTGAAATTATCTTCATCCCGCAGCCGCTAAACTGCTAGCGTTAAGGAGGGCGTATGCCCTCCAGGGATAACAAGATCTTCAGGATACTCAGATGAAAAAACTGCTCGTTGCCACCGTGCCAATGCTGCTCGCCGGCTGTAGTTACTACAACGCTTTTCTCGAAAAAATGCATACCGATACGCTGGCGTATCAGTGCGATGAAAAACCACTCACCGTGAAGCTGAATAACGACAAACAGCAGGTTAGCTTTGTCTACGATAACCAGATGCTGAACCTGACGCAGGGGCTTTCCGCGTCCGGCGCGCGTTATACCGACGGCGTTTACGTCTTCTGGTCTAAGGGCGACAGCGCCACCGTCTACCGCAAAGACACTATCGTGCTGAATAATTGCCAGCTACAGACGGCCAAACGTTGAGATTTCTCAGGGTGGAGAGCACAATAGCTCCACCCGAGGATAGCCTGATGTAACGCCATGTCTGATAACGACTCTTTGCAACAGATTGCGCATTTGCGCCGCGAATACACCAAAGGTGGCCTGCGCCGCCACGATCTTACCGACACGCCGCTGCCGCTGTTTGAACGCTGGCTGGCTCAGGCCTGCGAAGCCAGGATAGTTGATCCGACCGCGATGGTTGTGGCGACGGTTGACGAAAACGGCCAACCGTATCAACGCATCGTCCTGCTTAAGCATTTTGATGAAAAAGGGCTGGTGTTTTACACCAACCTGGGATCTCGCAAGGCACATCACCTTGAAATGAACCCACGAATTAGCCTGCATTTTCCCTGGCATATGCTGGACAGGCAGGTGATGGTGCAGGGCACCGCCGAGCGTTTGTCCACCCTTGAAGTGTTGAAATACTTCCACAGCCGCCCGAAGGACAGCCAGATAGGCGCCTGGGTATCGAAGCAATCGAGCCGCATATCCGCGCGCGGCGTGCTGGAAAGCAAATTCCTTGAGCTAAAACAGAAGTTCCAGCAGGGCGAAGTGCCGCTGCCGAGTTTTTGGGGCGGCTACCGCGTCAGCATCGACCAGATGGAGTTCTGGCAGGGCGGTGAACACCGTCTGCACGACCGCTTCCTCTACCAGCGTGACGGAACTGCCTGGAAAATAGACCGCCTCGCGCCGTAAAGTCAGGATTTTCACCTTTAGCGCTGGTGCTAACTGCACCAGCGCTTTATTCTATGTGCCCTCAAAATGAATTCTTTCGCCAGTGGGCGAAAAGCCGTGTACCGGCAAAGGTGCAGTCGTATTAGAGATGGAGAATTTGATGTCGAACATCAATTTGATCAAACAATTGCAAGAGCGGGGCCTGGTGGCCCAGGTGACGGATGAGGATGCGTTAGCAGAGCGACTGGCGCAAGGGCCAATTGCACTCTATTGCGGCTTCGATCCGACCGCCGACAGCTTGCATTTGGGCCATCTGGTTCCACTGCTGTGCCTGAAACGCTTTCAGGAAGCAGGCCATAAGCCGGTTGCCCTCGTGGGCGGCGCCACCGGTCTTATCGGCGACCCAAGCTTTAAAGCCGTTGAGCGTAAGCTGAACACCGAAGATACCGTGCAGGAGTGGGTGGAAAAAATCCGCCGCCAGGTTGCACCGTTCCTCGACTTTGACTGCGGAGATAATTCTGCCGTCGCCGCAAACAACTACGACTGGTTCGGCAGCATGAACGTGCTGACCTTCCTGCGTGATATCGGCAAACACTTCTCTGTTAACCAGATGATTAACAAAGAAGCGGTAAAACAGCGTCTGAACCGCGACGACGTGGGGATCTCTTTCACCGAGTTCTCTTACAACCTGCTGCAGGGTTACGACTTCGCCTGCCTGAACAAACTGCACGGCGTGGTGCTGCAGATTGGTGGTTCTGACCAGTGGGGTAACATCACCTCCGGTATCGACCTGACCCGTCGTCTGCACCAGCAGCAGGCTTTCGGCCTGACTGTACCGCTGATCACTAAATCTGACGGCACCAAATTCGGTAAAACTGAAGGCGGCGCGGTCTGGCTTGATCCGAAGAAAACCAGCCCGTACAAGTTCTACCAGTTCTGGATCAACACCGCGGATGCCGATGTGTATCGCTTCCTGAAGTTCTTCACCTTTATGGACATTGCAGAGATCAATGCCCTGGAAGAAGAAGACAAAAACAGCGGGGCTGCACCTCGCGCCCAGTACGTGCTGGCCGAGCAGGTCACCCGACTGGTGCACGGTGAAGAAGGTCTGACCGCGGCTAAGCGTATTACCGCCAGCCTGTTTAACGGCAACCTGAGTGAACTGAGCGAAGCAGATTTTGAGCAGCTGGCTCAGGATGGCGTGCCGATGGTTGAAATGGATCGCGGTGCCGACCTGCAACAGGCGCTGGTGGATTCCGAGCTGCAGCCATCCCGTGGCCAGGCGCGTAAAACCATCTCGCAGAACGCAATCACCATCAACGGTGAAAAGCAGTCTGACCCGGAATACACCTTCACCGAAGGCGATATTCTGTTTAACCGTTACACCCTGCTGCGTCGTGGTAAAAAGAACTACTGCCTCGTCTGCTGGAAATAAGTTATCGACATAGAAAAGCACGGCTTATGCCGTGCTTTTTTTTAGCAAGCACAACACCTGGCGATACCCGAGTCGAAAATGAAAAACATTCTTGCCATCCAGTCCCACGTGGTATTTGGTCACGCCGGCAACAGCGCCGCCGAATTCCCGATGCGCCGCCTGGGCGCCAACGTCTGGCCGCTGAACACGGTGCAGTTCTCCAACCACACGCAGTACGGGCAATGGACCGGCACGGTGATGCCCGCCAGCCACCTGAGCGAGATTGTGCAGGGGATTGCGAATATTGGCCAGCTGGAGCGCTGTGATGCGGTGCTGAGCGGGTATCTGGGCTCGGCGGAGCAGGGCGAACATATTCTTTCCATCGTGCGTCAGGTCAAAGCGGCTAACCCGAAGGCAAAATACTTCTGTGATCCGGTGATGGGCCACCCGGAGAAAGGCTGTATCGTGGCGCCTGGCGTGGCGGAATACCATACACGCTACGCCATGCCTGCGAGCGATATCATCGCCCCGAACCTGATTGAGCTGGAAATTCTGAGTGGCCACAGCGTAAACAACGTGGACGAAGCCGTGGCAACTGCCCGGGAGCTTATCGCTCAGGGGCCGGAAATTGTGCTGGTGAAGCACCTGGCTCGCGCAGGCTACCAGCAAGACCGTTTTGAAATGCTGCTGGTCACGGCGGACGAAGCCTGGCACATTCATCGCCCGCTGGTAGACTTTGGCGAACGCCAGCCGGTTGGTGTGGGCGACGTGACCAGCGGCCTGCTGCTGGTTAAGCTGCTGCAGGGTGCAACGCTGCGTGAAGCGCTGGAGCATGTGACCGCGGCGGTGTACGACATTATGGTCGTCACCAAACGCATGGCTGAGTACGAACTGCAGCTGGTTGCGGCTCAGGACGGGATTGCCAAACCTGAACACTATTTCACGGCGGTGAAGCTCTGAAATAAAAAACGCCCTCAGGAGAGGGCGTTTTGCTATCCAGGGCTAACTTAAATCCCTTCGGCGGTCAGCGCCGCAGACACAGCCGGACGCGCCTTCATGCGCTCAACGTAGGCTTCGATATTCGACAGCCCCGCCAGATCCAGCTTCAGGCCATAGGCCCAGCGCAGTACGGTGAACAGGTAAGCATCCACCACCGTGAAGCGGGAGCCCATCAGCCACTGCTTGTCCTGCAGCGATTCGTTCACATAGTGGAATTTTTTCTCCATCTGCTTGCGAACCACAGCCTTGAACTCTTCGGGAGTCGCCGGGTTGAACAGCGGAGAGAAACCTTTATGCAGCTCAGTTGCTACATAGTTCAGCCACTCCAGCGTGTGGTAGCGAGTCATGCTGCCCGCCGGGGCGAGAAGCTGGCGGTCAGGCACCTTATCCGCCAGGTATTGCACGATAGCTACACCTTCGGTCAGCAGGGAGCCGTCATCCAGCACCAGCGCGGGCACCTGCCCTTTAGGGTTAATGGCAAGAAAATCGTCACCGTTTTCGGTGCGTTTGGTCGCAAGGTCAACTTTGACCAGCGAAAAGTCCAGGCCAGATTCACGCAGGATAATATGTGGGGAGAGGGAACAGGCACCGGGCTTGAAATACAGTTTCATGACGAACTCCTTTAGGGCGCTAAGATAACTTATGTTAGTGCGGACGCCGTGAAAAAAAAAGCCGCCAGCTGTGAGGCCGGCGGCTAAATAATCATTTTTCCTGGAGAAATTACGCGGTAGCGGTTTCGTTAACCTTTTCGGCTTTGTCTTCGCTCAGCGTCATGCGGTTCAGCTTCGGTGCGGTCAGCAGCATCAGCACGGCAATCACGCCGGTGACGATACCGATCTGCATGAAGACACGGCCGTACACTTCCAGAGACTGCAGCGGGTCAGTCACGTTTTCTGGCACCGCCATCAGGCCTGCAACTTTACCCGCGATGATTGCTGCCCCAGCCGTCGTCAGGAACCAGCTGCCCATGATGAAGCCCATCAGGCGCTGTGGTACCAGCTGTGCCACCATAGCGAGGCCCAGGCCGGAAATCATTAACTCACCGATACTCTGCAGCGCATAGCTCAGGATCAGCCAGTTCACGGACACAATACCCGCTTCGTTAGCGAACTTAGCCCCAACCGGCAGCACCAGGAAGGCGAAGGAGCACAGCACCATACCGATAGCGAATTTATGCGGCATTGGCAGGCGGTCGCCCATTTTGTTGTAAATGGCAGCGAGAATCGGGCTACCAATCATGATCCAGAACGGGTTCAGCGCCTGGAACTGCTCGGCTTCGAAAGTGATGCCCAGAATTTCGTGGCCCACGTTACGAATAGCGAAGAAGTTCAGGGAGGTTGGCATCTGGCTGTAAAGCACGAAGAAGACGATAGCTTCAACCATCAGGATGAAGGCCACGATCATCTTACGGCGAGCGGCGCCTTTCATCGCAAAAGCTTCTTTCGCGAAGATAATAACGATACCCAGTGCAACTAAGCCCAGCACGGCGCGAGCAATGCCCTGGTTGTGCAGCAGCCAGGTTGCCACGGCAATCAGCACCACAACGCCTGCGATGGTTGCCATCAGCTTGCCGAAGTGTACCGGCGCGAAGTCAGGTTTAGAGCCGTAGTCCTTCACCCACTTCTTACAGAAGATGAAGTTCACCAGCGTAATCAGCATACCCACGAAGCTCAGGGAGAACGCGGTGCTCCAGCCGTAGTGCACAGCCAGCCACGGGGTAGCAAGCATAGAGAAGAAGGAGCCGATGTTGATGGACATGTAGTACATGGTGAATGCACCGTCCAGACGCGGGTCATCTTTCGCATAGCAGGTAGACAGCAGCGAGGAAGGGTTAGCCTTGAACAGGCCGTTACCCACGGCGATGGTTGCCATCCCGATATACACCACGCTCACGTCATGGCCGGAGTAGGCAACGAGCCCGTAACCGATAGCCAGTACAACCGTACCCAGCATGATAACGCGTTTGGTACCGAGGACTTTATCGCCCAGCCAGCCGCCAATCGCGACCAGGCCATATACAAGGGCGCTAAAGGACGAGAACAGCGTGATGGAGTCCGCTTCGGACATGCCCAGCATTTTGACCAGATAAACGGCCATGATGCCTTGCAGGCCGTAATAGCCGAAACGCTCCCAGAGTTCGATAGAGAAAATCAGGTAGAACGATTTAGGTTGCTTAAAGGCGTTTAGACTAACGCTTTCTGCTGGTTCTTTGTTTGCAGTCGACACATATACCTCTTTTTTTACATCCCGCTTTAATTAAGGGGCTTGCTTATGCCTTACCGCATGGGTAAGCATTTTTCTTGTTATTAGGAAGGAAAAACGGGGGTAATGTTCACTATCCAGGGGTTGCAGGCAAGAGGTTTGTAATAATCTGTTACATATATCCTGGGCGATATAATACGCCAATAGGTGAATTGTTATTCAGCGTTAAATTTTACCAATTCATTTATTAACGATTTTTTGTCTTTTTTCAAAGCGATTTTTTAACATTACAGTTGTATGTTCTGCTGTTAAGGACAAAATGCAGTGTTAATGACCAGTATATTCAATATGCGTGGCCTATTGTATTGCTGTAGATCCATTATTGCTAACGATAGCAAGGCGTTAGCGGTCTTTTCGTTACCTTTTTGCAACCTCGAGTTATCAAAGTGATGCAGATCACAAATTTATAGAAATTTCTTATCGCAAAAAAACGATTAACCTGGTGAGCCGATTGATCGTCGAACAATATAAAATCGTCCCGCGTTTTTCCTGGGATAAAAGTGTGTAATCAGAGGGATTTTAAGGCAGGGAAGTACAGAGGAAGCCCGGGACTGGCCCGGGCAAGGCGATCAGGCGTCAACCTTCTCTTTAAATTCGCAGAGGTCTTCGATAATGCATGAGCCACAGCGCGGCTTGCGTGCAATACAGGTGTAGCGGCCGTGGAGAATAAGCCAGTGATGACAGTCGACCTTAAATTCTGCCGGAACCACTTTCAGCAGTTTTTCCTCTACCAGCTCAACGTTTTTCCCCACAGCAAACTGAGTGCGGTTACATACCCGGAAGATATGGGTATCTACGGCAATCGTTGGCCAGCCAAAGGCAGTGTTCAGCACGACGTTGGCGGTTTTACGGCCTACGCCCGGGAGCGCCTCAAGCGCCGCCCGGTCCTCGGGAACTTCGCCGCCGTGCAGCTCGAGCAGCATGCGGCAGGTTTTGATCACATTCTCCGCTTTGCTGTTAAACAGGCCGATGGTTTTGATGTACTCCTTCACGCCATCGACGCCAAGCGCCAGCACCGTCGCCGGGGTATTGGCGACAGGGTAGAGCTTTGCCGTCGCCTTGTTCACGCTGACGTCGGTAGCCTGAGCGGAAAGCAGAACCGCAATCAGCAGCTCAAAAGGGCTGCTGAAGTTGAGTTCGGTTGTCGGGTGAGGATTGTTGTCTCTCAGGCGGGTGAGGATCTCAACGCGCTTGCTGTTATTCATTAAGCCTTCTCTGCATTGCCTGCTACAGCGGCGGCGGCGCTTTCACGGGCGCGGCGAGCCTTCATTTTTTCATCAATGAGGTATTTTATCGCCAATAGCATACCCAGGCCAATAAAGGCGCCCGGCGGCAGCATGGCGAGCAGGAAAGGCGTGTCGGTGTGGAAGACTTCAATGCGCAGCACTTTTGCCCAGTTGCCAAGCAAGCCGTCCGCGCCATCAAACAGGGTGCCGTTACCGATAATCTCGCGAATGGAGCCTAAAACAAACATCGCGCTGGTTGCGCCCAGTCCGGTGGCAAACCCGTCCAGCGCGGCATAGGGCACGCTGGCTTTTGCCGCATAGGCTTCGGCTCGCCCGACAACGATACAGTTGGTCACGATCAGCGGGATAAAGATCCCCAGCGACTGGTACAGCCCAAATGCGTAAGCGTTGATCAGCATCTGCACGATACTGACCACCGAGGCGATGATCAGCACATATACCGGAATACGAATCTCAGCGGGCACCCAGCGGCGCAGAGCGGAAATTGTCCCGTTGGTCAGCGTCAGTACCAGAGTGGTCGCCAGCCCAAGCCCCAGGGCGTTGGTGGCGGTGGAGGTGACGGCCAGCAGTGGGCAAAGGCCCAGCAGCTGAACCAGCGCTGAGTTATTTTTCCACAGCCCGTTTATCAGGACGCGTTTTGTTTCGCTCATTGTTGCTCTCCACAGGCCGGCAGTTCACTGAGCTGCGCAGGCAGGGTTTCTGCGAACAGGCCAGCGCGCTTAACGGCGTTGACTACCGCACGTGGGGTAATGGTTGCCCCGGTAAATTGCGTGAACTGCCCGCCGTCTTTTTGGACCGCCCAGCTCGGGTCATTGCTGCCCTGAATGCGTTTATTAGCAAAGTGGGTGATCCAGTCGCTAAGACGCAGTTCTATTTTATCTCCAAGCCCCGGCGTTTCGTGGTGTTCGGTCACGCGGGTGCCGAGAATGGTGCCGTTAAAATCGGCGGCAACCAGAATCTGTATAGCACCAGAATAGCCGTCAGGCGCGGTGGCTTCCATCACTACGGCAACAGGCTTGTCGCCTTTACGCGCCACATAAATATGTCGGGCGCCTTTGCCGAGCGGGGAGTCCTTCACCACCAGGCAACTGTCCTGAATAGGGTTATCGTAGACGTCATCGGCAATCACCTGATCAAACAGCATTTTTTGCTGCAGTGCCGATTGCTGGGCGATAGTCGGTTTAGTCAGTTCATTCACCAGCGCCGTCAGCCCGGTAAACAAGGCGGCGAACAGCGCCAGGGCTACGCCATGCTTTTGCATCGTTTTAAACATAGCGTCTCCTTAACGGTGGCCGTAGGCGCGAGGGCGGGTGTAGTAGTCGATCAGTGGCACGGTAATATTGCCCAGCAGTACGGCGAATGCTACGCCATCAGGGTAACCGCCGTAAGTGCGGATCAACCAGACCAGCAGGCCAACCAGCGCCCCGAAAATCAATCGACCACGGTTGGTCGTCGAGGCGGTGACCGGGTCAGTCAGGATAAAGAACGCGCCGAGCATGGTCGCGCCGGAGAACAGATGCACCATTGGCGACAGGCATTTTTCCGGGGCAATAACCCAGCCGAGCGTGGAGCAGACGGCCAAAGCCACCAGGAAGCCTGCCGGAATATGCCAGCGAATGGTGCCGCGCCACAGCAGGAACAGGCCGCCGGCCAGATACGCCAGGTTAACCCACTGCCAGCCGAGCCCCGCCAGCGCGCCGCCATAGATTGGCGCACTCAGAAGTTGCTCCGCGGAGTGCCCCGCATGCAGGCCGGTTTTGAAGGTGTCCAGCGGCGTGGCCTGGCTGATGCCGTCCACGCCCATGCGCAGCGTATCCATGGTGCCGCCTGTGGCGGTTGCGCCGTGGAAAATCACCTGCAGACTGTCAACAAAACCCGGTACGTTGGCGGCAATGGATTGCGGCGGCAGCCAGGAGGTCATCTGCACCGGGAAAGCAATCAGCAACACCACGTAACCAATCATCGCCGGGTTAAACGGGTTATTGCCAAGGCCGCCATAAAGCTGCTTAGCAATGATGATCGCAAACACCATCCCGACAACCACCATCCACCATGGCGCGAGAGGCGGGATACTGATCCCCAGCAACAGGCCGGTCAGCAGCGCCGAGTTATCGGCAAGGTGGTTCTGGACGGATTTTTTGCGCAGACGCAGCACCAGCGCTTCGGCGGCCATGGCGCTAACGATCCCCAGCACAACCTGAATCAGTGTTCCCCAGCCAAACCAGTACCACTGCATCGCGATACCGGGCAGGGCTGCGAGGCAAACCAGCAGCATAATACGCGCGGTGCTGCGCTGATTATGGGTAAACGGGGAGCTTGCGATTTTAAAAACCATTTATTCCTCTGGAGACATCTGAGCGGCTTTACGCGCCTGAACGCGGGCAATTGCCGCAGCCACTGCAGCTTTGCGTGGATCTTGTTCTTCTTGTGGGACTGATTGTTCGCTTTCCGTTTTCTGCGCAGCTTTACGAGCTTTAGCGCGAGCAATAGCGGCTTCAACGGCGGCTTTACGCGGATCAACCGCTTCTTGCACAACGGCAACTGGTTCGGCGCTTTCTGCATTTTGCGCGGCTTTGCGGGCCTTAGCGCGAGCAATAGCGGCTTCAACGGCGGCTTTACGCGGGTCAACGGTTTCTTGCTCAACGGCAGCGGGCTCAGCGCTTTCCGCGTTTTGTGCTGCTTTGCGAGCTTTGGCACGGGCAATGGCGGCCTCAACGGCGGCTTTGCGTGGGTCAACAGCTTCTGGCTCAGCGGCAGCTGTCTCAGCGCTTTCTGCTGCTTTGCGAGCTTTGGCACGGGCAATGGCGGCTTCAACGGCAGCTTTACGCGGATCGGCTTCAGGGCTGGTCAACGATTCTGCTTGTTGAGCTTTCTCCGCCTGGCGCGCACGCGCTTCAGCTTTACGGGCTTCGCGGGCAGCAATGATTTCGCTGTTGTCCGGCGTACTGCCGGCTTTCACCACGATAGGTTCATCGCTGGCCTGCGCTTTTTTGCTTTTTACGCGGGCAAGCGCGGCTTGAATAGCGTCATTATCTTTTGCTGTAGGCTGAACGGCGGCATTTTTATGGCGCTCAAGACGGGCGGCTTTCTCACGCTCCAGCCTTTCCTGACGGGCTTCAAAGCGAGCCTTAGCTTCAACAGTGCGTTTTGCTTCCAGTTCAATCTCACGAATCTCAGCTTTTTCCTGCCGGAAGTACTGCACCAGCGGGATATTGCTCGGGCAAACGTAGGCGCAGGCCCCGCACTCGATACAGTCCGACAGGTTGTAGGCGGTGGCTTTGTCGTGCTGCTGGCCTTTGCTGAACCAGTACAGCTGCTGCGGCAGCAGATCGGCCGGGCAGGAGTCCGCGCAGGCGCTGCAGCGAATACAGCCTTGTTCTTCTTCCTGTTCGCCCATTTCAGCCGGAGACGGGGCCAGCAGACAGTTAGTGATTTTCACCACCGGGACATCAAGCCACGGCAGGGTAAAGCCCATCAGTGGCCCACCCATAATCACTTTCTGATCCTGCCCCGGGCGGAAGCCCGCAAAACTGAGCAGGTGGCTGACCGGCGTGCCCAGGCGCGCCCAGACGTTGCCCGGCTGAGTTATTGATTCGCCAGTTAAGGTGACGACGCGCTCGGTCAGCGGTTCGCCATCAATCACCGCACGTTTAATGGCATACGCGGTGCCGACGTTCTGCATCAGAATGCCAATGTCGGACGAACGGCCCCCGTGGGGCACCTGCTTACCGGTTAAAATCTGCGTCAGCTGTTTAGCGCCGCCGGACGGGTATTTCGTCGGGATGACCCGCAGCTGCATATCGTGGCTATTGGCCAGCACCGCTCGCATCATGGAGATGGCCTGCGGCTTGTTGTCCTCAATGCCAATAAGAATGCGCTGTGGCTTCAGAATATGGGCCAGAATGCGCACGCCTTCGATGATTTGCGCGGCGCAATCCTGCATCAGGCGGTCGTCGGCGGTGATGTAGGGCTCGCATTCGGCGGCGTTGACGATCAGCGTGTCAATTTTATCGCCACCGCCCTGCAGTTTGCTGCCGGTCGGGAACCCCGCCCCGCCCAGCCCGGCCACGCCGAACTGATGAATGCGTTCGATAAGGGCTTCGCGGCTCTGGCAGCGGTAGTCGCTCCAGCCGTCTCGTTCAATCCAGCGGTCTTCACCGTCGGCATCAAGAATGACGCTAAGTTCGGCAAGGGCAGAAGGGTGCGCGGTTGAGTGTGGTTCAATAGCTTTAATGATGCCGGAGGTTGGAGCATGTACCGGCAGCATACGCCCGCGCCCACGGGTCAACGGCTGGCCGCGTAACACATGATCACCAGGTTTGACGCACAGTTCACCTTCCGCGCCGATGTGCTGCTTAAGTGGGATCACAAGCTGAGAGGGCAGCGGAACCTGGCGCAGCGGCGTGCCGTTAGACTGGGTTTTCATCTCCGGTGGATGAATGCCGCCGTCAAAGTCCCAAATTCTGTCTTTTTTAAAGCGATTGAAGATATTAAGCATGGTTATCCGCCGGGATCATACGCACCGGGATGGTCTGCAAATCCCATTTCCAGCTTTCTGTCGTTGGGCTGACGGGGATCAGGTCGATGCAGCGGGTAGGGCAAGGGTCGACGCAAAGGTTACAGCCTGTGCACTGGTCGCTGATCACGGTATGCATGGCGCGGGTCGCGCCGACGATGGCGTCAACGGGGCAGGCCTGAATGCATTTTGTGCAGCCGATGCAGTTTGCTTCGTCGATAACGGCGAGCATGCGCACCGGCTCTGCGGCGGTGGCGTCACCGTCAATCGGCTGGGGCTCAACGTTCAGGGCGCTGGCAATTTTTAGCATTACGGCTTCGCCGCCCGGCGCGCAAAGGTTTATTTTCGCGCCCTGATTGCCAACGGCCTCTGCGTAAGGGCGGCAGCCAGGGTAACCGCACTGGCCGCACTGGCTCTGGGGCAGCAGTTCGTCAATACGGTCAACTATCGGGTCTTCTTCTACTTCAAAGCGGCGAGAGGCATAGCCGAGGATCAGGCCGAACAGCAGCCCCATCAGCGTGACCGAAATAATCGCCATCCACAACGTTGTCATCAGAACTTCACCAGACCGCTAAAGCCCATAAATGCAAGGGCCATCAGGCCTGCGGTGACCAGCGCGATAGCGTTGCCGCGAAACGGAGCAGGAATATCTGCTACAACCATGCGCTCGCGAATGGCGGCGAACAGCACCATTACCAGCGAGAAGCCCAGCGCGGCGGAAAAACCGTACACCGCGGACTGCAGGAAGTTATGGCCCAGGTTAATGTTGAGCAATGCCACGCCGAGGACGGCGCAGTTGGTGGTGATCAGCGGCAGGAAGATCCCCAGCAGGCGATAAAGCGCGGGGCTGGTTTTACGCACCACCATTTCGGTGAACTGAACGACAACCGCAATAACCAGGATGAACGCCAGGGTGCGAAGATAGATCAGGTCCAGCGGTACCAGGATAAGCTCGTCGATGATCCACGCAAAAATAGAGGCGAGTGTCATCACGAAGGTGGTTGCCAGCCCCATGCCGATGGCGCTTTCCAATTTTTTGGAAACCCCCATAAACGGACACAGACCAAGGAACTTCACCAGCACGAAGTTATTGACCAGCACGGTACCTACAAAGAGCAGCAAATAATCTGACATGATTCGACCTGAAACAAAAAAAGCCGCCTATTATCGACGAATCGGCGGGCGGCGACAACGGGCTATCTATAGGGTTATTACGGGTTAATGAAGGTCTGCTTCACTCGCTTCGAACGCTTCAAATAAGGCACCAGTAATGCCGCTGCAAGCAGAGAAGGCAGCAGCAACTGAACCGCGACCTTGTCGCTGACCGGCGAAAACGCAAAGGATTTAATCGCCAGCAGCACGGTGAACAGCAGCCACAGAATGTAATGGCGGACCACATTCTGGCGGCGTTTAAAGAACGCAATGGTTAGCCAAAGGGTATAAGCCCACATCGCCATCGCGCAGCCGACGGATAAGCTGAACAACAGCGTTGTTTTTGCGTCAGCGTTACCCAGCGCCTCGCGGGCTGCCGGGGATAAAATCATCATCAGGAAACTTAACAGCGCCACCGAGCTGCTGAGCAACGACATCAGTAGCCAGGCCAAAGGGGCAAGGAGCCAGCCGGCAATGCGCGGGGGTTGGGGCGTCGTCATGTGTCCTCCCGATTTTAAATAAGGTGAATAAAGCGGGAGGATTATAAGGGATTTTGCCGCTAATGCTACCGGCAGCGGCTATACAACGTAACGCCAGACCGTTTTCGGCACGCATCCGAGGTCGAAAAGGCGCCCGCCGGAGGCCAGTTCGGCTCTGCGGTGATCGGCCGCGCGATACATATTCATGATTTCCTGGCTGTCGGTCAGGGTGTAATTCAGGTGATCAAATAGCTTTTCCAGATTTTCCTGTGAGCTTATTTTGCGGAATTTCATCAGGTAGTCCAGGGCACTAAGAGGTGTTGCATTTTCCATGGCGGGTATCAATTAATCACGGTCGGCGGATTGAGAGGCGATGATAAGCGCAAACGCGGTCGCGGCTTAGCGCTATTATTACTCGACGGAACAATTAGGAGTTTTCTTTGCAATGGCCAGGAATATCGCCCCCTGGACTACATAAAATCTCCTTAATTTTAATTTACCCTGGCCGTTCGGGCTAAATGAAGACTGTTATTTAAAGCCATAATAACTGTCAGGACTATTAGCAATAATGGCGGTCTTATGCCTGGGAAATGCGCAATCCAGAAACTTGCGGTTGTCGCCCTCCGGGGGATAAGGTGAAATGCCGGAGTTCATTAAAGAGAGGAAAACACATGAGTGATACCATCCGCGTCGGGCTTATCGGTTACGGTTATGCCAGTAAGACTTTTCATGCGCCGCTGATTTCCGGTACGCCAGGAATGATCCTCGCCGCAGTTTCCAGTAGCGATGCTGAAAAAGTGCACGCCGACTGGCCGGGGATGACGGTCGTGTCCGATCCTCAGCACCTGTTTAAAGATCCCGACATCGATCTTATTGTCATTCCTACCCCGAATGACACCCACTTCCCGCTGGCCAAAGCGGCGCTCGAAGCCGGAAAACACGTCGTCGTTGATAAGCCTTTTACCGTCACGCTGTCCCAGGCTCGGGAGCTGGATGCGTTGGCTAAAAAACTCGGCCTGCTGCTGTCCGTGTTCCACAACCGCCGCTGGGATAGCGATTTCCTGACGGTGAAAAATCTGCTGGCGGAAGGCACGCTCGGCGAAGTGGCTTATTTTGAGTCCCATTTTGACCGCTACCGCCCGCAGGTGCGTAACCGCTGGCGTGAACAGGCGGGCGTCGGCAGCGGTATTTGGTACGATCTTGGGCCGCATCTGCTTGACCAGGCCATTAGTTTGTTCGGGTTGCCTGTCAGTCTGACCGTCGACCTCGCGCAGCTTCGTACCGGGGCGCAGGCGACAGACTACTTCCATGCCGTGCTGGCTTACCCGCAGCGTCGTGTCGTGCTGCACGGTACGCTACTGGCAGCGGCGGAAACGGCGCGTTACATCGTGCATGGCACGCGCGGGAGCTACATTAAATACGGCCTTGATCCGCAGGAAGATCGTCTGAAAGCGGGCGAACGCTTGCCGCAGGAAGATTGGGGTTACGACATGCGTGACGGCGTGCTGACCCTGGCTCAGGGCGAGCTAATGGACGAGCAGACGCTGCTGACCGTGCCGGGTAACTATCCGGCTTATTATGCGGGAGTGCGCGATGCTCTGGTTGGTAAAGGGGAGAACCCTGTCCCGGCAGCCCAGGCGATTCAGGTCATGGAGCTGATTGAGTTGGGCATCGAGTCCGCGAAAAAACGTGCGACGCTGAATCTTGCCTGAGACTGGCCCTCACCGCGAACGGTGAGGGTTTACCGTTAATGCAGATTATTAAAGTTGTAGGTGAAGGTCAGGCTGAAGCGGACATCGCGGCGGCTGCTGTCGCTGGGTAAATCAGCCAGCGGCCTGGCCGCCTCAACGGAAACAGAGTAGTGACGGCTGTCGCCTACCGTTACCCCGGTGGCAATAGAGGCCAGGCGCTGGTGACGGAAGCCCGGCTGGTTGAACCAGGTCTGGGCGGTGTCGGCCACGACGTAAGGCTGCACCGTGTTAATCCACACGCCGTTATCGAGGTTATGGAGGTAACGCATTTCAACCTGCCCGCCGTAGCCGTAATCCCCGCTGGCCTCGCCGTCAGGATATCCCCGGCCAAAGCGCTGTGCGCCGAAGCTTACGCGCTCGGCTTCGGGCAAATTATTGTTCGACCAGTCCCCCTCCAGCGACGTACTCAACCGCCATTTGGGCATAACCAGCCAGGCGGCATCGACGTTTCCCTTCCAGCGCGTGAAGTTGAGATTAGTGTTTAATCCCGGCGTGACGCTCGCCCCAAAGGCATCAATACCTTTCCGCAGAGTCAGGCGGGTGCTCCAGTTGGCGGTGTCGTACTCGCGGTAGCCCCAGGCTGAAAATTCTGCCGCCGGGTAGCGAGCACGCTGGCTGACGCCGGGCAAATCAATGGTATTGCCGAAGCCGCTGGCGCGCAGCGCATAATCGTCGCGCTTATCGACATAATCCAGCCCGCCGCTGACCGAAAACTGCTTCTTGCGCTCAAGCAGCAGCGGGTAGCTGAAGGCTATCCCCCCGGTGTACTGGGTGGTTTTTTCCTTTGCGTCGATAGAAATGTTCTGCGGCAAATAAAGCAGCGGCGTGTAATCAGTGGGATTTTCACGATAGAAGCTGCCTTTCAACTGCATTAGCAGGCCGTTATCGGTGAGGTATTGCTGATAGTTGGCCCCAAAGTAGGTCTTTTTCGTGCTGCTATCCAGCGGTACCAGCGTGGCCAGCCCGAGCTGATCGCCGTGGCTTGTGAGGTTGCTGAGCGTGCCGTTAATCAGCGCCAGGTTTGAGCCTTTGCGCGTGTCTACCGTGGAGGAAATATCCCAGATATGCGGCTGAGTGGCGTCAACGTTCATATCCGCCGCGCCGTAAATGTTATTGGGTAACGCGGCGTTGGCTTCCACTTTTGTCGCTGGCGTGCGCTGCATCAGCAGGCTGTAGCGGTCAAACGTCGCCTGACTGAGGGGTTTTTCATTCATCATCAATGCCGACAGACGGCTTAAGCGTTCGCCCGTGCTCGCGTTATCGCTTTTGATGTTGCTGTGCGCGATATAGCCTTCAACCAGCACAATACGTACCGTGCCGTCGTGGAAATTGTCGCTCGGCAGGTAAGCGTAGGACAGCGGCAGGCCATCCTGCTGGTAGCGCTGGGTAATGCCGTTGGTTAACGTTATCAACTGGGCCAGCGGGACCGTTTTGCCGACCAGCGGCATAAACGGCTGAGCCAGCGAGTCAAGTTTATAGCGCGTGCCACCAATAAACTGCAGATGTTTCACCGTAACCGGCGTCTGCGGGGTTAGCTGCGGTGCAGGCAGCGGCGTTTTCACCTCCGGCTGTTTTTGTGGCGCAACCGGAATAGCGAGAGAACGGGCGGCTTTAGCGGGGTTATTGGGGTCGATAAGCGTGGGTGACATATCGGCGTAGCTGATACTCAGCGTGGCGCCGTACAGCAACACGATACCCAGACGAGTGTCCATGATGATCTCCCTTAACTGCGCAGCGAAGAATATGCTGTGAAAAAAGTGCTCCCGCCGTTACCACGGGAGCACATGTGCTATAGCGAGCACTATTTGGTTTTCAAAAGACCGTTGACCGCGCCGGTAAGCCCGACTTGCTGGCCTGAACTTGTATCACTGCCTGTCGCACTGGCGCTGACATTGGTGGTTAGCGAAGAGGTCAGGCCGCTCACTGTGGTGCCAAGGCCAGTCACCAGACCATTCCCCCCCACGCCGAGCGAGCCAGAAGCACCCGCTGAAACGGAGCCTGAGCTGCCGCTGGTTTGTACTGGTTTCACCAGCGCGCCGCTGTCAGTCACCACCTGGCCGGTATTCTGGACAACCTGCCCCAGGCCACCGAGAGACGAGTTACTGCCGCTGATGTTAGTCCCCAGGCCGCTGACGGCTCCCCCTGTGGTGGTCAGCAGATTACTGACTGGTGTACCCAGCCCGGTCGCCCCGCCCACGGCTTGTGTTGCTTTCTGTGTATCTGAAAGGGTGGTGTTAACCAGCCCCGTTGCGCCAGTTGTCAGGTTTGATACGCCAGGGCTTTGCACCGTTTGAGTCAGGGCATTCCCTGTGCCTGTCACAACCTGTCCCGCAGTATTGACCAGGCCACCAGCTGCGCCGGTTACTCCGCCGACTGGCGTATTGGCCGTTGAGCTTGCCAGATTAGTTCCGACTGCTGAGACCGTTGTGCCGAGACCGGATACGGCATTAGTGGCGCCGGTCACAGTGGTGCCCACCCCGTTAGGGTTGTTAGCATTGCCAAGACCGTTTACTACGCCGTTGCCGACGGTTGAAATGGCGCTGCCGGTGCCATTCACGGCCACGGCAACAGTGGAGGTCACAGGATTATTTACCGGCAACTGGGAGGCCACGCCGCTGACCGTGCTGCCAACGCCACTTACTGCGCCGCCAGCATCGCCGATGATGTTATTACCCGCACTATTAGCGACGGTTGTTCCGCCACCCGTGCCTCCACCAGTCCCGCCACCGGTTCCACCTCCGCCCGAACCACCACCTGTACCCGTACCTGTTCCACCACCTGAGCCTGTTCCTCCTCCGGAACCATTACTTCCCGAGCCGCTACCGCCGTTGCTTGCGGTGTCTGTCCCTGTGGTGCCGGCAGACCCGGCCGTTTTCGCCGTATTGTGCGAACTCCCGCCGCCGCCGCTACAGGCTGACAGGGAGAAGGCAAGAAGTACCGCCATCGCAATAGCGCTGAGGCGGCCAATGTTATTTGAGCGCATAGCAATACTCCACTATTAGCACGCCGGACGGCGTATTAATAAGTGTATGGCGTATTTTAATCACTGCCACATCACAGCTCATATAATATGAATTTAAATTTCTAAATGGGATTTTTGTCTTATTTTCGCGCTTTTGTGGTGAGGATTTTTCTCATTAATTTGATGTTTATCATGTAGTTATATTTTTACCAAAGGGTAAAAATATTTTCATGGAAGTTGGCTTGATTTACCCGATAATCTCTCCTTTAAATAATTTTAAATTAAGCCGGGCTGTATTCATATTTTAGTTTTAGTTACGCTAAATACCTCGCGTTTCGCTTCTGGATAAAAAACGGCGTTGCTAGCGCATATTTTTTTGGAAGTTTGCAAAATTGTTAACTCGCCAGCGCGGCCAATTTGTTGCAAAGTAACAGCCAAAATAATGTCTGGCAGGCAGAGGAACAGGATGGGTTGGCTACAAAAACTAAAAATCGATAATTTTTTACTGATCATGATTGGCGTGGTGATCGTGGCGTCGCTGTTCCCGTGCGAAGGGATAGTGAAAACCGGGTTTGAATACCTGACGACGTTTGCCATCGCGTTACTCTTCTTTATGCATGGGGCAAAACTCTCCCGCGATGCCATTGTGGCGGGGATGGGGCACTGGAAACTTCACCTTGTGGTATTTCTCAGTACCTTTGCGCTGTTCCCGCTGCTGGGGCTGGCGATGGGCTTTCTCTCTCCGGCGATTCTGAGCCAGCCGCTGTATATGGGCTTCCTCTATCTTTGTGCGCTGCCTGCGACGGTGCAGTCGGCCATCGCTTTTACTTCGGTTGCCGGGGGTAACGTCGCGGCGGCGGTGTGCAGTGCTTCAGCGTCCAGCATCCTGGGGATCTTCCTCTCGCCTGTTCTCGTTGGGGCGCTGATGCAGACTCAGGAGGGCTCAACCGACACGCTGCATGCCATTGGCAAAATCATTATGCAGCTGATGGTGCCGTTTGTTATCGGGCATCTTTCCCGGCCGCTGATTGGCAAATGGGTCGATCGCCATAAAAAGCTCATTGGCCTGACCGACAGATCGTCTATTTTACTGGTCGTCTATGTCGCGTTTAGCGAGGCGGTAGTCGAAGGGATTTGGCATCAGGTCAACGGTTTCTCGCTGCTGATGGTGCTGGTCTGCTCACTGGTGCTGCTGGCCATTGTGCTGGTGGTGAATACGCTGGCGGCGCGCCTCTTGGGCTTTAATACGGCTGACGAGATTACTATCGTGTTTTGTGGGTCGAAGAAAAGCCTGGCTAACGGCGTACCGATGGCCAATGTGTTGTTCCCGGCGAGTGCGGTGGGGATGATGGTGCTGCCGCTGATGATTTTCCACCAAATCCAGCTGATGGTTTGCGCCGTCCTGGCTCAGCGCTATGCCCGCAAAACGGCCGAACAAAAACGGCAGCTGGAATCCGCGTCCTGACGCCAGCTGCCGGGGATTACGCCGCCTTAACCTTAGCGATAAGCGCCTGTTTCTCGGCTTCGCTCAGGAACGCAATCTTCAGGCCATTCTCCTGCGCGGTGCGAATGTGCGCCGCGCTGAGGCCGGCCTGAGGTGCCGCGACGGTATACTCATGAATAATATCGATGCCCTGAACCGCCGGGTCATCGGTATTGATCGTCGCCAGCACGCCGTGATCCAGGAAAGCAATAAGCGGGTGTTTGTCCAGGGCCGCAACGGTGCTGGTCTGAATATTTGAGGTCAGGCAGGACTCAATGCCGATTTTATGCTCGGCCAGGAAATCCATCAGCGCCGGATCTTCAACCGCTTTTACGCCGTGGCCGATACGCTCCGCGCCCAGCTCGCGAATAGCCTGCCAGATACTTTCTGGTCCGGCTGCTTCACCCGCATGAACGGTAATCCGCCAGCCAGCGTCCCGCGCACGATTAAAGTGATTCAGGAACAGGCTGCCCGGGAAGCCGAGTTCATCGCCGGCTAAGTCCAGCGCGGTGATGCTGTCGCGGTGGGCGAGCAGGGCGTTCAGTTCCGCTTCACAGGCGGCTTCACCAAAGGTACGGCTCATAATGCCGATCAGACGGGCTTCAACGCCAAAGTCGCGACAGCCCTGGCGAACACCTTCAATCACCGCTTCAACCACGCCGGCGACCGGCAGGTTGTGGCTCATCGCCATATAGCCAGGGGAGAAGCGTAGCTCCACATAGTGCAGGCCGTTGCGGGCGGCGTCTTCAATGTTTTCCCAGGCGACGCGGCGGCAGGCCTCGAGATCGCCCAGCACTTTAACGCCCCAGTCCAGCTTCTGCAGGAAGCTAACCAGGTCCGGTGCAGTTTCAACGACCTGAACGTGGGGACGCAGGGTTTCGAGGGTGTTGGCAGGCAAAGATAAATTAAACTGGCGGCCGAGATCGAGGATGGTTTGCGCACGAATATTGCCATCAAGGTGGCGGTGCAAATCGGTTAACGGCAGGGTGGTATCAATCATGGTCGCACTCTTTTTTTGATTAAAGTGCGGCGTATTATAAAAAGAAATGGGGGGCAATTGCTACGGCTGTCAGCATTTTGTTGCGCAAACGTCCCTGTCGCGCTTTTGCTGAGGAAAATTACTGCAGCGTCAGCTTGTAGCCCAGATGACTGGCCTCAAAGCCAAGGTTGTCATAAAAGCGGTGCGCATCCGTCCGCGTTTTGTCCGTTGTGAGCTGTACGAGATGACAGCCTCTTTCTTTGCACTGCTGGACGGCCCAATCCACCATCTGTTTCCCAAACCCCGTCCCTCTCTGCGAACGCGCAATGCGTACCGCTTCAATCTGGCCGCGCCACGCGCCTTTGCGCGCTAAGCCCTGAATAAAGGTCAGTTGTAACGTCCCGATGACCTCATCTCCGGATACAGCCACGGCAAGTAGCTGATTCGGGTCGGCATCGATGGCATGAAAAGCTTCAATGTAGCGCTGATCTAAGGGAAGGCTGGGATCTTCTCTCAGACGGCCCAGGATGTCGTCGGCTAGCAGGGTGATAATGGCGGGAACATCGGCAAGCTGCGCTTTGCGAAACAGTATTTCGGTCATTGGCTGGTTTCCATCAGGAGGAGGGAGAAACGCTTAAGCCTGAAAATACTATCACAGCCAGCTTTTGGGGCTGGCTGTTTTTGGGTTTTATAAAAAGTTGTTTGTAAGCATATTTAAATAAAAAAGATCTTTTTATTCGCCGGTTTCACCGACGGCTGCCAATCCATATTTAATCGCGCAGGTAGCGATAAACGTCGGCATAAACTGGTCAATCAAAAAACGTGGATTGGGCTGCTTATCTTCATAAAAACCGGCCAGGACGAAACCCGCCTCAAGCTGCCCGCCAATCTGTTCTGCCAGTGAATGGCCGAAGACGAACGCTTCTCCCCGAGCCTGTTTCGCGGCCAGCTCGTCGGCTGTTAGATCATTAACGTCAGAATAGGGCAGGCTGAATCTTGGGCGGATAACGCCCTGTTCGGCATAGTTGGCTGCACGATCGCCAATAAAAACGACCGGATTAAAAAAGCTGGATAACAGCTTTCCGCCTCTCGCTAAAACCCGATAACAGCCGCGCCAGACGGGGCGAATATCCGGCACGTACTGGTTGGATATCGGGTGGATAATGTAGTCAAAGCTTTCATCCGCGAAACGGGACAGATCGCGCATATCGCCCTGGACAAATGTCAGCGTCAGATTGTCCCGTTGCGCAACAAAACGGTCTTTATTGAGCTGTTCTTGCGATAAATCATATACGGTGACTTCCGCCCCGGCAGCGGCCAGTACCGGCGCCTGCTGGCCTCCGGCAGACGCCAGGCAGAGAATGCGTTTTCCCTGCACGTTCGGTAGCCAACTGTCAGGGAGCTTGCCTGGCGTTAAATGAATCTGCCACTCGCCTCGGCGAGCTTGCTCAATTATGTCGGTGCTGACAGGCTGTGACCATTCGCACTGCTGGCGGGCAAGGGCATCCCATGCGGCGCGGTTGTGATCGAGTAAGTCGGAAGAGTGGGTAAATGTATCAGGCATCTTGTTTTCCTCTGGGGAGTGAAAGCAGAGCCAGGGAATAGCGAACGGCGGCAAGATGTATGGCAAAAGCCACAGCCGAAATTGCAAAAATAAACAGCAATGCGTATTCACACTGGCATAAGTCAGGCAGCGAGCGCATTAGTTGTTCATTTCGTTGCAAACCTCGGGGAGAAAGAGTGGGTGATTAACTTTAGTTTCTGCCGGGAGGAGGGTCAACCACCATTTGAGGTAGTACAAAAAGCGCGGGTTCCCCCGCGCCCTGTGACTCAGGCCTGAGCCATGTTTTTTGGCTCGATCAGGCGGCGCAGCAGCGGGATTAACAGCAACAAAATAACGCCGGTAGCGACGGAGCCCCAGCCCAACTGGCTAAAGACTTTGCTGTAGCCAGGGTCGGTCAGTATCGGCGTGCTGCCGCTGTTTTGCGGCATACGGCCGGAAACATAGCCCGCCAGCACGGAGGCCACGCCCGTAACCATCATCCAGCAGCCCATCATCAGGCCCTGCAGGTTGGCCGGGGCCAGTTTGCCGATCATCGAGTAGCCCACCGGGGAAATCAGCAGCTCGCCGATGCTCTGCAGAATGTAGCTCAGCACAATCCATTTCAGCGCCACCATGCCGTCCGCTCCGGCGAGGGAAATGCCCAGCGGCAGCACCAGCATGCCAACACCCATGCAGAACAGAGAAGAGGCAAACTGAGCGGGTATGTCGATGCGCACGCCGCGATCGCGCAGGCGTTTGAACAGCCAGGCCATCAGCGGGCCGCCGATCACGATGACGATAGTGTTGATGTTTTGCAGCCACTGCGGAGAGACTTCCCAGCCGAAAGCGTTCAGGGTGACGTTATGCTCGGCGAACAGCGTCAGCCCCATTGGTGCCAGCTGGTACAGCGACCAAAATACCAGCGAACCCGCTGCCAGCAACAAGTAGGCTGCCATGCGGCGACGTTCGTGCTTGCGAGGGTGGCGGGCGGTCATGACGCACAGCGACAGGAAGACCAGCGCGCCCAGCACGATAACAAATGTGCTGCTGAATTCGGTGTGCCCCAGCAGCAGGCGCAGGACGGGAACCAGAAGAATGAGGATCAGCAGGCCAAAAGCCATGCGCAGGTAAAACCCTTTCCCTTTGATGTGCTGCAGCGGGGTGCTGATATCGGCCAGCACCGGCCAGCGGAGTAAGGTAATGACTATGGCGGCTACGTTGCCGAGGGTAGCAAACAGGAACAGCGCCCGGTAGCTTTCTGTCAACTGGTAGTAGCCCGCCACGGTAAAGCCGATAAAGAAGCCCAGGTTCATCCCGGCGTAGTTCCACAGGAAGGCGGCTTCTCGGCGATCGTCATCCGGCGCGAAACGCTGGGTCAGCATCATGTTCAGACAGGTGACGTTCAGCCCGCTGCCGCTCAGGAACATCGCCAGCCCCCACCACAGGCCCGTCAGGCCCGCGTCGGCAATCAGATAGCAGCCCGCGACCTGCAGCAGCATCCCCAGCACAAACAGATTCCGGTTGCTCAGATAGCGGCCCCCGAGGCAGCCGCCAAACAGGTGCAGCCCGTAGTTGAATGCCCCGAAGATCCCCATCATGGCATCGGCCTCGCCTTCGCTAAAGCCCAGCCGCTTCGTAACGTAAAGCACCAGCGTGGAGTAAAGCACCGCAAAGCCCAGGGTGGCGAACATCTGAATAAAGAACAGCGCGCCCGAGCCGGGAGGAATGGCCTGATGCGAAGCGTGGCCGGAAGATAAACTCATATTGTCTCTCTCAACAACAAAAAGACCCGGGAAGCAGGGCGTCACCGGGTCTTAATTTCTATGACTATGATGAGGTAGCATTTTCGTCGTTTTTAGCGGTTTTATGCAAAGCAGAACGACTAAATATTCACATTAAATAATTTCAAAATTTTACAAACCAAAAAGATAACCAGACGAAAGTGCTTAGAAATCACTCCGAATCTGGGCTGCGGGGAAATTCAAGGTGGCCGGTTACCTCGCCCCAGGTTGCGCCGACAGGCGAGAGAAACAGCGGATGCTGAGCGCAGTAAACCGGGTTGATCATGCCCTCCAGCGAGCCATTCTCACGGCGAATATCCCAGCGGATCCACGCATGTTTTGTCATATCTGCATGGATATCTTGCGGAGCATTTTCCAGGGGATATTCAGCCAGAATGCCCGCTTCCGATACGACCTGAAGCGTGTAGCGCTGTTCACTATCTTTTACCGCCACGGTCAAGGCGATCTGTTTGCCATCGGCGGCGTCACCCGGCAGCAGCGCGCCGTCATTCAGGCTGAACGTCAGGCCGCAGCGGCGCTCAAAGTAACAATGTCCTTTTTTGATGGCCGCCAGGATAGCCTCTCCGCTAAGCGCCTCGGCATAAACCCAGGTTGCCGGGTCGCCGTAAATGGACGGCTCGGTAGCCTGCGGATAGCGCTCGTGGGGTTGCATATGGCAGTCACTGCCGCCGACGGCATAAATTCGGTGTCCCGCGTTCCACAGCGTGGTGAAGATCTCGACCACCTGCTCGTTCGCGGTGGTGGCGTTTTTCCAGGTCGGGTCGTTGAGCACTTCCAGCACGTCGATATCCGCCATCGGCATGTCGTTATAGAGCCAGCTCCACGGGTGCAGCATGGCGTGGTTTACGCTCAGCACGCTTTCTGGCCGCTTGAGCGCAATGCCCTGAGTGAGTAGACCGCGGCTGCTGTAATCTGCATTGCGCATATTCAGCGTGGCGGCGGGGCCGTGCACGTTCAGGTGGCCTTTGTCGGCGGTAACTTCAATACTTGGCAGCAACAAAACGCTGTCGTGGCGTGGCAGGCAGGCGTGGGACAAGTTGTGCTCGGTTAGGAAAAAGAAATCTAATCCCTGCGAAGCCATGATATCCAGCGCCTCAGGCAGCGTGTTGTTGCCGTCGGACAGCGTGGTATGGCCGTGCAGGTCGCCGCGATACCAGCCGGGACGATCGCTCAGCGCTCGCTGATAGTCAAAAATGACCTGGTGATCCGGGCGCAGCACGTCTTGTTTTTCAAAATCAACGGGAGCGGCCAGTGCGTCAAAGCTGATGTTCAGTTGATAACTCATGGGCTGCGGAGAGCGGCTTTCACCGATGACGTTATAGATATGCAACTGCCATTCTCCGGCGGGCAGTTCGCCGGGCAAGGCGCCCACCGAAGCCCAGTCTGTGCACACTGTCAGCACCTTTTCCGGTTTTTGCAGCATCACCGAAGCACGAAGCTGCTGGCGGCTGTCGTAAAGGTAGCAGTAGAGGTGTCCGGTACGCAGCGTCGTGCCCGTCAGGCTAATCGCCGGGGTATTGTCTGCCACAGGGAAGGTGTGAACGGCATGACCGAAGGGAATTTCACCGGAAAAAACGTGCATGATTTGCTCCTGTTCTTAATTGTCACGAGCTTAAGGGGAGCGGGTGAAGATTGTGTGTCGGTTGGGTGTCGGAAAGATGACGAAGTGATGAATGCGGCAGGAGAAGAAGGGGAGCGGGCTCCCCGTTAAGGACTATTTCAGTGAACGGATCCCATTGATAAGCCGCTCGACGCCAGCCTCAAGTTTGACGCGTGGGCACCCGGCGTTAAGACGCACAAAACCGGTGCCTTCCGGGCCGTAGGTGTAGCCAGGCATGATGGCGACTTTCTGCTCTTCAATAAGCACCTTCTGCAGTGCTCTGTCGTCGAGCCCTAGCGGACGTAAATCAACCCAGGCCAGGTAGGTTGACTGCGGCGGCTGCCAGTTAAGTTCAGGAAATGCCTGGTTCAGCCTGTCGGCGACGAACTGCAAATTGCTTTGCAGGTATTCCCGCAGTGCGTCAAGCCAGGGCTGACCTTCCCGGTAGGCGGCAATATGGGCCACAATCGCCAGCACGGCCGGAGAGGAGAGGCCATCCTGCCCTTTGAGCACGTTCAGGTACTGCTGACGGTCGTCCGCATTATTTATCAGCCCATAAGCACCGGTGAGGGCGGGGATATTGAAGCTTTTGGAGCCGGACGTGAGCAACGCCCAGCCGCCGTGGCCAACTTCGCACCACGGAATGTGACGGTTATTGCCCCACACCATATCCATATGGATCTCATCGCTGATAACCCGCACGCCGTGGCGTTCGCAGAGTTCAGCCATGGTGGTCAGCTCTTCCCGCGTCCAGACTTTGCCTGTCGGGTTATGCGGGCTGCAAAGCAGCATGATTTTACATTCAGGCCGGGCGAGCAGGGTTTCCAGCTCTGCCATATCGCAGTGCCAGCCTTCCGCTGTTTTTTGCAGCGGCGCGCTCAGAACCTGACGCTGATTGCCTTCGATCGCTTTGTAGAACGCGTCGTAAGCTGGTGTGTGAATCAGTACGCCGTCGCCCGGCTGTGACCACTGGCGTATAAGCTGCGAAACCATGTAAATCACCGAAGGCCCGTAGACCACGCTTTCCGGGTCGATGGTGCTGCCGAAACGCTGTTGATACCAGTGGGCAATAGCGGAGAGAAAATCGTCGTTCTTCCAGCGGCTGTAGCCGAGTACGCCGTGGGCCACTCTTTTTTGCAGGGCATCAAGAATGCAGGGCGCGGTAGGGAAGTCCATGTCGGAGATGGTGAAGGGCAGCAGGTCGGCGGCGCCGAAGCGGTCGGCCACGTAATCCCACTGGGTGCACCAGGTGCCGTGGCGGTCCACCGGAACAGAAAAATCAAACATAAAACCTCACAGCTTTTAACCACAAAGAGGGAAAACCGCGCTTCCCTCTTTGTCTGATAATGAAGAGCGCCGGGGCGCTCCTGGATAAATTAAGCCTCGACGGTGCGCATCAGGCCGACCATCTCATCTTTTACCGACTGTACCTGTGGCCCGATAACCACCTGCAGGTTGTGCTCGTTGAGCTTCACCACGCCGATGGCGCGGTTGGCCTTCAGCGCCGCGGTATCCACCAGCGACATGTCTTTAACCGACAGACGTAGGCGGGTGATGCAGTTATCCAGCGTTGAAATGTTATCGCTGCCGCCCAGTGCCGCCAGAATCGCTGGCACGTTGTAGCCAGATTTGCCCGTGTGGCCGCCAACCGGTTTTTCTGCGGTGGTGGTTTCAATATCGCGCCCTGGGGTTTTGATATTGAAGCGGGTGATAGCGAATCGGAAGATGGCATAGTAGCCAGCAAACCATACCGCAGCCACAACCGGCACCATATACCATTTGGTGGACAGGCCGTGCAGCACGCCGAAGACGAAGAAGTCGATAATGTTGCCGTCGGTGTTGCCGATAGTCACGCCCAGTACGGACATCATGGTGAAGCCAATCCCGGTCAGCACGGCGTGAATGAGGTACAGCACCGGGGCGACGAACAGGAACAGGAACTCGATAGGTTCGGTAGTACCGCCGACGACGCAGGCGATCACGCCGGAGATCAACAGCCCTTTAATCTTGTGGCGGTTTTCCGGGCGAGCGCAGTGGTACATCGCCAGCGCGGCACCTGGCAGGCCGCCGAGGAACGCTGGCATTTTACCCTGTGACAGGAACTGCGTTGCGCTCTCAGAGAAGCCGTGGGTAGTCGGGCAGCTCAGCTGCGCCTGGAAGATAGTCAGCGCGCCGCTTACGGTGTGGCCGCAAACGTCCATCGTGCCACCCGCTTCGGTGAAGCGAATCAGAGCCACCAGGATGTGCTGCAGACCGAACGGCAGCAGCAGACGTTCCCCGGTACCGAAGATCATCGGGCCAAAGATACCTGCGCTGTGGATCATGTAGCCCAGGGCGTTGATCCCGGCGGCAAAAACTGGCCAGATCAGCGGAATAACCAGGCCAACCAGCCCCATCACCAGGGTGGTAATGATCGGCACAAAGCGGGTGCCGCCGAAGAACGCTAACGCGTCCGGCAGGCGGATATTGTGGAAACGCTCGTGTAGCAAATAAACAATAATCCCGGCAATAACCGCGCCGAGAATACCGGTATCAATCGACTGCACGCCGAGCACGCTTTGAATGTTGTTGGCTTTGAGGATTGCCGCATCGGTCGTCGGCAGGATGCCTTTGGCGGTCAGCCAGAAGTTAACCGCCAGGTTCATCACCATATAGCCGACGAAACCGGCGAAGGCGGCCACGCCTTTATTCTCGCGCGCCAGGCCCAGCGGGATGGCGATACAGAACATCACCGGCAGGAAGCTGAACGCGAATGAGCCCATTTTGCTCATCCAGGTAAAGATCAGCTGTAAGACCGGATTACCCAGCCACGGGATTTCGGTCACAACGTCATGGCTGCTCAGCGAACTGCCGATCCCCAGCATGATGCCGCAGAATGACAGCAGCGCGACCGGCAACATAAAAGTCTTGCCGAGGTTCTGGAAAAACTCCCAAAGCGATTTTTTTTGTGGTGTATTAGCCGCCATCACGACTCCTTGACCCGGTTAAAATGAGGTGTTGTGTAAGTAAAGTTTGAAAATGATAAAACGTTTTACCCAATTTTATCGTGAGGACGATCGCAGAATTAACGCGCATAATGAAGTTGAATATGCCAGCATAAGTAAAACGTTTTATCTTTATATTTATCGATTCACGGAGGATCTGACTTAACGATGTCGACGCTGACCAAAAGAATCACTATCAACGAGGTTGCCGAGGCCGCAGGTGTCTCGGTGACCACGGTATCGCTGGTGCTTAGCGGCAAGGGCAGGATCTCCACCGCCACCGGTCAGCGGGTGAATGAGGCTATCGAAAAGTTAGGCTTTGTGCGTAATCGCCAGGCGGCTTCGCTACGCGGCGGGCAGAGCGGGGTAATTGGCCTGATTGTCCGCGACCTCTGTAATCCTTTTTATGCGGAATTAACTGCCGGGTTAACGGAAGCGCTGGAGCAGCAGGGGCAGCTTTTGTTTCTCACCCAAAGCGGAAGCAACGGCCAACATATGCAGCGCTGTTTCGACACGCTGGTGGCCCAGGGCGTGGACGGCATTATTATTGCCGGGGCGGCAGGCCAGGGGGCGGACCTGCGGGATATGGCAGTACAGAATAAGGTGCCGCTGGTGTTTGCCTCGCGGGCAAGTTATCTGGACGAAGTTGATATTATCCGCCCGGATAATATGCAGGCGGCGCAAATGGTGACCGAGCATCTGATTAAACGCGGGCATCAGCGTATTGCCTGGCTCGGCGGGCGTAGCTCGTCGTTAACGCGGGCGGAGCGGCTGGGCGGGTTTTGCGCCACCCTGATGCAGCATGGACTGCCTTTCCATAGCGACTGGATCCTCGAGTGCGAGCCGAGCCAGAAGCAGGCGGCGGATGCCATCACGGAACTGCTGCACAACTTTCCGACCATCAGCGCCGTGGTTTGCCACAACAGTACAGTGGCGATGGGGGCATGGTTCGGCCTGACCCGTGCAGGCTGGCAGATGGGCGGCGGCAGCGTGGACAGTTATTACGACCGGCACATCGCGCTGGCAGGCTTTGCTGAAGTCACAGAAGATGACCTGGACGACGTGCCAATGACGTGGGTCACCACGCCAGCAAGAGAAATTGGCCGCAGCGCGGCGCAGCGCATTCTCCAGCGGGCCCAGGAAAGCGACGTCGTGTTCAGCAACCAGATTATGCCCGCCCGATTAATCACCATTAAAAACTAACTTTTGCAGGGATCCTATGAGCGACTTTCCTACACTGACCGGCCAGCGTATCAAGCTTAGGCCCCTGGAACTGAGCGATGCTCCACTGCTGGTTGAGGCCGCCTCGGACGGTGAGCTGTGGAACTTGCCGTTTACCGTTGTGCCGTCCGCACAGACGGTAAACGACTACATCCAGCATGCACTCAATGGGCGGCAGGCAGGGACAATTTTGCCGTTCGTGACGATAGATATTGAGTCTGGAAACGTGATTGGCTGCACGCGGTTTTGGAAAATAGATATGAAAAACCGCAAGCTTGAAATTGGCAGTACGTGGCTTGCCACCCGCTGGCAGCGAACCTGGGCCAATACCGAAGCCAAATTTCTGATGCTGCAATATGCGTTTGAGACGCTGGATTGTGTGCGGGTGCAGTTCACCACGGATGTGATCAACGAAAAATCTCGCCGCGCCATTCTGAGATTAGGCGCGAAGCAGGAAGGAATAGTCAGACACGAGCGGATTATGCCGGATGGCCGAAAGCGTGATTCGGTGAGATTTAGCATTATTGACGATGAATGGCCGGAGATTCGGGACTCGCTTGCGGCGCTGCTGGCAGGCAAAAGATAAAAATCACTGATGCGTTCGGATTGTTCCCCATCAGCAGGCAACACCTGATTGAGGTGCAGCCTGTACTGTGATTATCGCCTGGTTACTCGGTATAGGCCTGGGCGACGAAATTAAACGTATACTGACCGGGCATAATGTTTTGTGAGACGTCAGCACCATTAATAGTCAGATAATGCTCTGTACCACCGGAGAGCAGCACTGCGCTGGCTCCGGTAGTCTTATTTGCCGCGTTGGGTAAGTAAAGCGGGTCAGTTTCGATATCTCCCAGATATTTATTTTCCACTATACCAATAAGCGTTGTCCCGTCCTCCTGACGGGGTGCACTGTATACGGTTCCGTCCCCCTGAATAAGGGTTTCACCGCCGCCCGCGAGAGATACTTTGACGTTGGTATCCAGGGAGCTAATCCCAAGCTGAAAGAACTTCGTGTCTTTTAGCTCATCCCCATTTTCCGGAAGCCTATTATTGATATTGAAGGCTCGAATAGTGACCTGACTGTCCTGCGTCACTATTACCTTCGCCTGCCTCTCTATCCGAAGATTATCATCAAATGTGACGGCCGAAGTATTACCTGCGAAGACGAGCCCTAAAGTACCTAATGCGATGAGAGATTTATTCAACATAATATCACCTAAAATTTAAATTCTGACGAATGTCGGGAGAAGTTATTCTGTATATGCTTGTGCAATAAAGCTAAAAATATACTCTCCAGGCCGATGGTATGTGCCTTCTCTCGTTCCATATGTTGAGTCAGTCGTCACATCAATAGCGTAGGACTCCGCTCCCTTTAAGAGTATCACTGCTGATTTTCCAGCGATATTATATACACCGTTCGGAAAATATTCCTGTGAGGTCTCCAGTTTGCCTTTATATTCATCAGAAATAAAGCCCTCAATAATCGAGGCACTTCCATCCAAACCCTGGCTAGCTATCCATCCATCCGTTCTCAATTGGGTTCCCCCAAGTTTAGCAGCTGCTACAGCAACGCTTGTTTCCGGGGTTGTGCTAATGTTGAGTGTAAATAAGCGTTGGTTAGGCCCGATATTCCCGTCTGAGGTGAATTCATTAGTGACGTTCATCGCCAGCGTGCTGGTTTTGATTACCGTAGGTGTAACATCAATTGAAAAAACATCCTCGTCAATAAATTTTGGTTCGGCAAAGACTCCCGATGTAAACACCGCCCCTGCGGCAAGCAGGCAATATGTGGCAATTTTTTTATTCATCGTAAAACCCCTATGGTTCGTTATCTATTGCGTAATGGTGCAAATTGGATTTTGAGTGCAAGCGTCAAACATGAAAGCTTGATTTCGCCGACGCATTATTAGGGAGTTCTCAGCAAAAACTGATTTGAATATGTTTAATTAAAATTCTTTAAAAAAATATTAAGATTGATTACGTTGTGAAAAAAGTGTTTGTTTGCAGATATGTTGATCGTTGTCAATGCAGTGCTTTTGGGTGGGAATAATGAAGATATATTATTTTATAAATATGGCGATTTTTCTTGGCTTATAAAGTGTTATTTTAATGACCACTGTATTTTTCACTGTGAGGTTGTTAATAAATGAGTTTTTGTTGCCAGGCATATTTTACTGGTCGCTGTATCAGTTATTCACCATGTATTAAAAATAAAATCATCATTGATATGCTGCCGGGCAGCAATGTGCCAATTTAACCAGGAAAGAAATAAAGGCATAAAAAAGCCTCATCAGTGTATTGATGAGGCTAGTGTTTAACATCGACCCATTAATTGAGTGATATTAGCCGGCTATTTGGCTTACTGCTGAGGTGCCGGGTCGGCGTCCGGAGAGGCGTCATCCCCTGGAGCTTCATCCTGTGGCTGCGGCACGGCATCGCTGTCGTTATCCTGCAGCGCCGGGCCACCCATACCCGCTGGCAGGGCGAACATGCTGAACAGCTCACCCAGCGACATCTGCTCGCCGTTCAGCGAGGCTTTTCCGCTGCCGTATTGCAGGCTGGTGGTGATGTTATCGCCGTCAACCTTGGTGATGCGGAACATCTGGCCCATGGCGGCCAGGCCTTTGATCTGCTGGCCGGCAAGTTTGTCTGACTCTTCCGGGCTGTAGCCTTCCAGCTGTGCCACCTGGGACATCAGCCCTGTAGCCATTGGCATAGGGATCACCAGCTTCGCGTCGAGAGATTTCACGTAGCGATCCAGCTGCTCTTCCGGCGTATTGGCCGGGCCGGTTGCGCCCTGAGGATCTTTCATGAACAGGGACAGGTTAAAGGTCGATTCGCCTTTCGCGTTCTTCCAGCTCAGCGGGGCAACGGTAATGATAGGGTTGCCCTTCAGCAGCAGCGGCAGGTTAGCGCTAATCAGCTCCACGGATTTTTGCTGGTAGAGTTCAGGGTTTTGCTGCAGCGCCGGGTCGGCCATTAGCTGCTGTACGCCAGCGTTGTACTTCTGGGTAAAGTCGCGCAGCGCGGCGGCATCAATATTGCCGAGCTTAAGCGTCAGCTTGCCGTTGCCCATGTTCTGGTTCTGGACTTTCAGCGCATCCAGACTGTAGTCGAACTGGCCGGTAAAGTGCTTTTTGTCGTCCTGCACGTCAGATTTTGCGGTCAGGTTGAAGCCTTCGACAACGGCAATTTCTTTGCCGTCCACCACCATAGATAGCTTGTCGATAGTCGCTTTCTGTGAGCCTACGCGCTGGTCAAACAGGCTGCGTTTGCTGTCTCCGTCGGTTTTGATCCCGTTGAAAGAGAGCTGCACGCGCTGGCCGTATTCGTTGACGGTGTTCACTAGGCCGCTGTCGGCCGAGCCGGAAAGGGCGATTTCATTGCCTGCGCCGTCCACGTCGGCGGTGAACTTGCCGCCGCTGAAGCTGAACTTGTCTTCACCCTCGGTGGCATCAATGGCCGCCAGCGCGATATCCGAAGAAGTTGCGCCGCTGTAGCCGACGCGAGTTTCCACGCCGATAAGCGGCTTATCTTTGGTCAGCGTGAAAAGATGTTTGGTCACGTCGTTATTCACCAGTTCAGTGTGGATCGACGCCATGCTCGGTATCAGGTTGAATTTCTTCAGCTGCGCGAACGGGAAAGGACCATGATCGATTGTTTCGTTGAATAACACGCTTTGTTCTGGCGTGAGCAGGGCATTTTTCGTCCCGGCAGCCTGTTTAACCACCAGCTGTACCGAACTGTGGAAAAGCCCACGTTTGTAGTCCTGGTAGCTCAGCACAATCCCCGATTCCGGTGCTGAATTTTTGATTTCAGCATTGGCGTTATCAATCATTTCGGCCATACGACCTTCGAGCTGTTTACCCGTAAACCAGGCTCCGCCGGTCCATACAACGCCCAGCGCAACAATTACCCCAACCGCAACCAGAGATTTTTTCATCGTGTCATTATCCATGTATAGAAGCCGGTAGCCGTCCCCCACCGGGCGAAAGAAAAACGCCTGCAATCAGGCGTTTTCGTCAACATGCTTACTAGCTTAGCAATACGCGCTAAAAAGATCAGTAAGTTAAAGTTTATTAAACACTCGCGCTACCCGGCCAACGCCGCTGACGGCAATTGGCGACTCGGCGGCGCTAATAAACGCAGACTCACCCGGCTTCAGCACCAGACGCTGGGCGTCTTTGGTTAGCACGGCTTCACCTTCAACGCAGAACACAATGGCTGCGCTTTGCTGTGCCAGCGCGGCTTCCTGCGTACTCAGGTCGTGCAGGGAAAAGGCAAAGTCATCCACAGGAATAGGGAAGTCCAGTTCGCTGCCGGTTTTCTGCGGCTGGCTCAGCAGTTGGTTGGCCGGTTTTGGCTCGAACTTAACGTTAGCCACCAGTTCAGGAATATCAATGTACTTCGGCGTTAATCCGGCACGCAGCACGTTGTCAGAGTTGGCCATCACTTCCAGCGCCACGCCGTTCAGGTAGGCGTGTGGGGTTTCGGCGAACAGGAACATTGCCTCGCCCGGCTCAAGCTTAACCACGTTCAGCAGCAGCGGGGAGAAGAGGCCGCTGTCGTCCGGGTAGAATTCGGAAATCACGCGAATGGTTTCCCACGGCTCACCCTGCTGATTATTCAGGGCAGCTTTCAGCACGCCGAGCGCCAGGGCTTTTTCTTCGCCCTGCATATTCAGCAGGCCGGCAAACAGCTGCGCCAGACTTTCGGCCCCGGGTTGCTGGAGGAAATGCGCAATCAGCGGATGTGCGCCAGATACCGGCTGCAGTAGCGACACAATGTCAGAGAATTCGCGGAAAGCGTTCATCGCGAGGAACGGCGTCAGGGCAAAGACCAGTTCAGGTTTGTGGTTAGGATCTTTGTAGTTACGTTCTGCGGCATCAAGCGGAATACCCGCTGCATTTTCTTTCGCAAAGCCGATTTCAGACGCTTTTTTGTTCGGGTGAACCTGAATGGAGAGGGGCTGGGCGGCACAAAGGACTTTGAACAGGAAAGGCAGCTCGCCAAAACGCCCGGCAACGGCTTTCCCCAACAGCGCTTGCTTGTCGGCGTCAATCACATCACGCAATGCGTGCGGTTGCCCGTTGGCATCGAGCACTTTTGAGCTACTCTTTGGGTGAGCGCCCATCCACAGTTCGGCCATGGGCTTATGCTGCGGGTTGGCGATGCCGTACAGTTCCGTTAGCGCCGTTTCACTTCCCCAGGCATAATTTTGTACCGCATTGATCAATTTTTGCATCTCAGGTCCCTGTCATCATTGAGTCGAAGTTTCAGTTATTAAACCAATTATCCGCCGCGAAGTAACCAGGGCAACAAAAAGTCGTATTAGTCTCAGTTTCTGTTAAAAAATTGTGTAGCATGTTATGACTTGTTTTTGGAACGCAGCGTAAGATCCTGCGCTGAAATATAAAAATTAACGTTACTGTTGTCGCAAGTGAGAGAAATATGTCGAATAAACCCTTCCATTACCAGGAGCCTTTCCCGCTCCAAAAAGACCCGACCGAATATTACCTCCTGAGCTCCGACTATGTTTCCGTCGCCGAGTTTGACGGCCAGCAAATCCTCAAGGTTGATCCTCAGGCCCTGACGCTGCTGGCCCAACATGCCTTCCACGACGCTTCGTTTATGCTGCGCCCGGCGCACCAGCAGCAGGTGGCGGACATTCTGAGCGACCCGGAAGCCAGCGAGAACGATAAATACGTTGCGCTGCAGTTCCTGCGTAACTCAGACATTGCCGCCAAGGGCATTCTGCCGACCTGCCAGGACACCGGCACCGCTATCATCATGGGTAAAAAAGGCCAGCGCGTCTGGACCGGCGGCGGCGACGAAGAAGCGCTGTCTCGCGGCGTCTACAACACCTTTATTGAAGATAACCTGCGCTATTCCCAGAACGCCGCGCTGGATATGTACAAAGAGGTGAACACGGGGACTAACCTGCCAGCGCAGATTGATCTCTACAGCGTGGACGGCGACGAGTACAAATTCCTGTGCATCGCCAAAGGCGGCGGTTCGGCTAACAAAACCTATCTCTACCAGGAAACCAAAGCGCTGATCACCCCGGCGAAGCTGAAAGATTACCTGGTTGAGAAGATGCGCACCCTGGGCACCGCGGCCTGCCCGCCGTATCACGTGGCGTTTGTTATCGGCGGAACGTCTGCCGAAGCGACGCTGAAAACCGTGAAGCTGGCGTCAACCAAGTACTACGACGGCCTGCCGACGGAAGGCAACGAATACGGTCAGGCGTTCCGCGACGTGCAGCTGGAAGAAGAACTGCTGAAAGAAGCGCAGAATCTTGGCCTGGGCGCTCAGTTCGGCGGCAAATACTTCGCGCATGATATCCGCGTTGTTCGTCTGCCGCGTCACGGCGCATCCTGCCCGGTTGGGATGGGCGTGTCCTGTTCCGCCGACCGCAACATCAAAGCCAAAATCAACAAAGACGGCATCTGGCTTGAAAAACTGGAGCACAATCCGGGCAAATACATCCCGGAAGAGCTGCGTCAGGCAGGCGAGGGCGAAGCGGTGAAAGTGAACCTGAATCGCCCGATGAAAGAGATCCTTGCTCAGCTGTCCGACTTCCCGGTGTCCACTCGTCTGTCGTTAACCGGCACCATTATTGTGGCGCGTGACATCGCTCACGCTAAACTGAAAGAACGTCTCGATAACGGGGAAGATCTGCCGCAGTACGTGAAAGATCACCCTATTTATTACGCAGGCCCGGCCAAAACGCCGGACGGCTATGCATCTGGCTCTTTAGGGCCGACGACGGCGGGCCGCATGGACTCCTACGTGGATCAGCTGCAGGCCAACGGCGGCAGCATGATCATGCTGGCCAAAGGCAACCGCAGCCAGCAGGTGACCGACGCCTGTCACAAACACGGTGGATTCTACCTGGGCAGCATCGGTGGCCCGGCGGCCGTGCTGGCGCAAAACAGCATCAAGAGTCTGGAGTGTGTGGAGTACCCGGAACTGGGTATGGAAGCCATCTGGAAAATCGAAGTGGAAGACTTCCCGGCGTTTATCCTTGTGGATGACAAAGGCAACGACTTCTTCCAGAAAATTCAGGCCTCACAGTGCTCTCGATGCGTTAAGTAATACTCAAGCCGCCTATAGTGGCGGCTTTTTTTATCGCAAAGGAGAAAGGCATGACATCCAGTCGCAGTGAAAAAGACTCAATGGGCCCGATCGACGTCCCGGCAGATAAACTGTGGGGGGCGCAGACCCAGCGTTCACTTGAGCACTTCCGCATTTCTACCGAGAAAATGCCCACCGAGCTGATTCGGGCGCTGGCGCTCACCAAGCGCGCGGCGGCAAAGGTCAACGTTGACCTCGGCCTGCTGCCCGCAGAGCGCGGCACGGCTATTATCGCGGCCGCCGATGAAGTGCTGGCAGGAAAGCACCCCGGTGAGTTCCCGCTGGCTATCTGGCAGACCGGCTCCGGCACCCAAAGCAACATGAACATGAATGAAGTGCTGGCGAACCGCGCCAGTGAAATTCTGGGTGGCGTGCGCGGGATGGAGCGACTGGTGCACCCGAACGACGACGTGAACAAAAGTCAGAGTTCGAACGACGTTTTCCCGACCGCCATGCACGTGGCGGCCATTATCGCGGTTCGCGAGCACCTGTTGCCGCAGTTAAACGTGCTCAAACAAACGCTGGCCAAAAAGGCCGATGCTTTTAAGGATATCGTCAAAATCGGCCGTACCCACCTGCAGGACGCCACGCCGCTGACGCTGGGGCAGGAGATCTCCGGCTGGGTGGCTATGCTGGAGCATAACCTGAAACATATCGACCATAGTTTGCCGCATCTGGCGGAGCTGGCGCTGGGCGGCACGGCGGTGGGTACCGGGCTGAACACGCATCCTGAATATGCGGTGCGCGTGGCAAAAGAGTTGGCTGACTTCACGAAGCAGCCGTTTGTGACGGCGCCAAACAAATTTGAAGCATTAGCCACCTGCGATGCCCTGGTTCACGCGCATGGCGCGCTGAAAGGGCTGGCCTCGTCGATGATGAAAATTGCCAACGATGTTCGCTGGCTGGCTTCCGGCCCACGCTGCGGGATTGGCGAGCTGTCGATTCCTGAGAATGAACCGGGCAGCTCCATCATGCCGGGGAAGGTGAACCCGACCCAGTGTGAAGCCGTCACCATGCTTTGCTGCCAGGTGCTGGGCAACGACGTGGCGGTGAACATCGGCGGTGCGTCCGGTAACTTCGAGCTGAATGTTTATCGCCCGATGGTTATCCATAACTTCCTGCAGTCCGTTCGCCTGCTGGCCGACGGCATGGAAAGCTTCAACGAGCACTGTGCGGTGGGCATCGAGCCTAATCGCGAGCGTATCAGCCAGTTGCTGAACGAGTCGCTGATGCTGGTGACCGCGCTCAATACCCATATCGGCTATGACAAAGCGGCAGAAATTGCCAAAAAAGCCCACAAAGAGGGGCTGACCCTTAAAGCATCGGCGCTGAAACTCGGTTATCTGACCGAGGAAGAGTTCGATGCCTGGGTTCGCCCTGAGGATATGGTCGGCAGCATGAAGTCGTAATTTTACGCTTCGCAGTAAAGGTGCAGCCGCGGGATAATCAGTCTCAGCGGCTGCGCTTTTGGCTTATAGCGGTGCTGAATATTTTCGGCATCGTAGTTCAGCAACTCTCCTGTGTCGGGAGGCGTTTCGCCACTCTCCTGCTTACACAAAACAATCAGCGGAGAAGGGCAGGCATATTGCACCTGTTTCTGCTGTGCCTGATACCACACGCGGGCCACAGGTTGTACCTTGACCGGCCGTTTGATTTTTAGCCGTATACTTTCCGGCAGCCTTTGAACATCATCGATTTCCTGCGCTACACGCTCGGCCCACTGTTCTTTCGTCCACGGCGGCACGGCTCGCCCGGCATTCAGGCTTTTTTCTAACATCTCAAGCACCTGCTGGCGGCTAAGGTTTTTAACAATCTGTTTATTCGCCCAGCCAAAACGTACCGTGTCCGGCGTTTCGAGCAGGGTGATGGCGCGGTAGGCGTTCAGGGTGAGCAGGCCGGGAATATGGTGGTGAACCCATTCAAAACGCTGGGCGGAGGGAAGCTCCGACTCGACGCTGATAATCTGCTCCAGCGCGTGTTTCAGCCGGTTGATATCTTCCAGAAGCTCGAACGTTTGTTGATATTGCTCTGCGTTAACCGAATAACAGAGCACGCCGGGTAAACGCACGGCGGCCTTGGTGCTGGTTTTTTCCGACTGCTGCTGGATAAACAGCCGGGTAAAGTGGGCTACTGCAGCCTGATGCGCTTCCTGCCCGACGTACTGGGTGACTTCAATCTTAGAGAGCGGATCGTGTTCTTTGCTTTTTTCTATTTCCGGCAGCGTAAAGACGCGTCCGCTGAGCAGCCGGAGCTGACCGAGCTGTACCTTGAGCATCGCCAGGTGCTGTTGCAGTTCCCTGCAGGTGGACGTTAAGCGTTCAATAAGATCGTAGCGGGGCATAGCGACTCACATTAGTTACAACATACTAATTAACTGTAGCAACGGGTAACCACATCGGCAATAGCGTCGTTTATGTTCACCAGGGGAAAACAGGCCCGATAGCACGCTCGGGCCGGAGAACTCAGGAGAGATAGGTGGTGTTTATCGGCCATGAAAAACGGAAGCTGGCGCCGCCCAAAGGGCTGCTTTCAATGGTGACGTGTCCACCCATCGCCACGGCAATCGAGTGGACTATCGCCAGGCCAAGCCCGCAGCCGCCGGTTGCTCTGTCCCGACTGGGATCGAGGCGAACAAAAGGCTCGAATACGCGGTCGCGCTCTTCTTCCGGGATACCGGGACCGTCATCTTCAACCTGTAGATAGGCAATATCGTCTTCTCTCCACAGGCTGATACGAAGCTGCTGCTCACTGTAACGCAGCGCGTTATTGATCAGGTTATCCGTGACTCGTTCCATGAGACGCAGATCCAGCGCGCCATAGTCAATGGCGGTGATGGTATCTGTTTCTAGCGTAATCCGGCGCTGACGGTGAATGAGCTGTACGTCGGCAATATGCGTTTCCATCCAGTTGGCAAATTTGACGTGCGCCAGATGAAGTTCAGTCTGCGGACGGTCGAGGCGGGCGTAAGTCAGTAGCTCGTCAATCAACGCCTCTAACTGGCCAATATCCCGATTGAGCGCCAGAGATTCCTCTTCGCTGAGGTTGTCGCTCATTTCAAGACGGTAACGCAGACGAACGAGTGGGGTACGAAGCTCGTGTGCAATCCCGTCAATCAGCTGCTTCTTACTGGCAATCAGGGCATTGATGTTATCGGCCATTTGGTTGAAGGCAATGCCAAGTCGTTCAAAGCTTGAGGCGTTATCAAAATGAATGTGCTCATCCAGGTGCCCTTTACCAAATCGCTGGGCGGCGCTTTCCAGTTTGAGCATGTCCTGCCAGTGTGGGCGCATCCAGATAAACACCGGGAAGGCGAGTGAGATGGCGATAAAGGCAATCAGGCCAATATCCAGCAGTCGCATCTGGTGCAGATAAAAGAGGTAGGGGATCGGGCCGACGGCCAGCACGTAGTGGCTGCGGGGTATCCGCTGGATAAACGTATATTCTTCGTCCAGTGCCACGATCTCGCCTTCACGCAGGTGGCGAGCGGCAACATCATCGAGTTTGAACTTGCTCATCGGCTCAATATTGAGCTTAAAAGAGAGATTCAGGTCGAGATCGTTGATGGTCTTATTCCAGTCCCGTGGCGGAATTTCACGTAGCTCGCTGCGCATCAGGTACAGCGAGCTTTTCATTAAATCATCCAGCGACTGGCGGCCCGCCCGCTCGGCGGTGAACTTATACACCAGCCCGACCAGCATGGTCATCACCAGGAAGCAGACAAACAGCAGAAGATAAAACTGTACAAACAGCTTTTTCATTAAATTTTACCATGAAATCAATTGGTTGATTGTGTCGCCTTCATCCCTGCAGGCGCTATGGTGCATTATATCTTCCCGGCCGCTGATTGCATTATCCAACGTGATTTTGTGTTTAATCACTTTACCAGTGAGAGATACGGTACCGGATAAATAAAGTGCTATTTTTTTAGGATTTTTCTTGTATTAAACTCATCCCTATCTAAAATTAATACGATTTATCATAAGCCACTCCACAATAAATTTATTATGGCTGTTCGTTCATAAGGAATATGGAAATGACCAAGAAATGGGGTTTCGCTGTTGTCGCGGTTCTGGCTGCTGCTGGCGTGGTTATGGTTTCTGGCTTTACTTCTTCCGTGCCTCCTTACGTTTCTGCTGCACAAGACCGGGTCGAATCCTATCTTTCCTATAGTTTCGGGCCGCAGCATTGCTCAAGTAACAAACAGCAGAGTGGGGAGTGGGACATTCTCTGCATTACTCAGGATGGTTCGAGCCAATTTGCTTACAGCGTCAATGATGCGAGTGATAAAGCTTATGGCTTCACGCTTACCGCGCTGAATGACAGGGCCAGGCAAACACAGAACGTCGATCTACTGACTTATCTTGAAATAAAATCTTTGTGAATCAACTGATTAAGTAAAACCCGCGGCAGCGGGTTTTTTATATCTCTAACGCGATTATTAAGCTTCGCTTTCCCAGGCATGAGGGGCAAATAAATAGCCTTTGTTGCGAACGGTTTTGATCCGGAAAGGCTCTGTCGCATTATCGAGTAACTTTTTACGCAGACGGGAGATAGCCACATCCACGCTGCGATCCATTCCATCGTAGGTCACGCCGCGCAGATTTTTTAACAGGGCATCGCGATCCATTATCTGTCCAGCATGCGTTGCCAACTCCCACAGGAGATCGAAATCCGCGGTAGACAGCACGACATTGTCATCCCCCAGCGTCACCTGGCGGTTAAGCGGGTCAATGCACAGCGTGCCAAAGCGGATAGCTTTATGCGGTTTGAGGTTACTGGTGGTTGTCTCGACCGTTTGTTGCGCTGAAACGCGCTGGCGCAGATGCAGACGAAGCCGTGCCAGGAGGACGGCAGGCGGCGTCGTTTTCAAAATATAGTCATTAGCACCCATCTCAAGTGAGAGGATGTGGTTCATATCACTGTCTAATGACGTCAGCAGTACAATCGGGCCATCCCACTGCGGGCGAAGATCGCGACATAGCGTCATGCCATCTTTTCCTGGCAGCATAATATCCAGAAGTACCAGGTCAGGCTGCTGTTGCTGGATAACGGCCTCGGCGCGATCGCCGCGGGTTTCGACAATAACGTCAATGTCATGTTTCCCGAGATAAGCGGCTATCAGGCCACCAACCTCAGGATCGTCTTCCACGTAAACTATTTTGCTCATAATCCGCCGCGTCGGCTTTTAAAATTTGAACATACAATGATGCAATAGATTACACCATTAATGGTTGGTAAACAGCGTTAGCGTAGGTGTCGTCCGCCGTCTACTGCATGGCTTCTGCCGGTGACATAGCGGCTGGTCAACAGATACTCAACCAGACTCACAATTTCCTGTTCGCCGGGGGCGATTTTCATCAGCGATTTGTTCAGCGAGCGCTGGCGATAGTCGGCATCATCCCCGTCGTTAAACATAATCAGCGCTGGCGCGATGGCGTTGACCTTAACTTCCGGGGCCAACTTTAGCGCAAAAGAGAGCGTCATATTTTCAAGTGCCGCTTTGCTGGCGGCATAGGCAATATGTTTATCGCTACCACGTTCCGCGACGTAATCTGTCAGATGGATAATATCGCTGCCGGCCTGCCCGTGCCCGCGAAGTAAATCTTCCAGTTCATGATTAAGTAAATAAGGTGCTGCCACATGAACCTGCATCATTGCCTGCAGTGTATCGCCTGGCGCAGTCTCGCGGGTTTCCGGCTTCCATTCGCTGGCATTATGGATGATGGCCCGCAGAGCAGGCGTGTGCGACTTCACTCGTTGAGCGAATTCCAGGATGCCTTCGTTTGTTGAAAAGTCGGCGTACAGGCATGTGACGCCAGCCTGTTCGAGTTTATCGACAGCAGGATGGCGCGTGCGGTAACTGACAATTAACGGCTGAGATTTAGCCAGAAAATGCTGAGCCAGTGCCAGGCCGATACGTTGGCCTGCACCGGTGATAAGAATGGGTCGGTTAATAGCTTGGCTCCCCTGATCCAGAATCGCTGCCGGGGAAGCATTCGTTACCCCACCAGCAGCCACGTTGCCGGAAATGCTGCCAGCAGCATTAGACAAATCATTGTACGCTCTTTTAAATTTAGCGACTTTTCGTGCGTATGGGTACGGCGTGCGTAAATAAAGACTAATAATCCAGGCGCATACAGCACGACTGAAAGCAGCAGATGCATCGGGCCCGACGCGTAAAGTAGCCACAAACCGTAAAGACAAGCGCCAACACCAATCGCCTTGTGCAGAGGACGGGTAGCAATTTTTAGGAGATAAGCGCCGACCAGGAAATAAGGCACCAGAATCATTTCTGAGGCAATGGTCAGCAGCGTGTTGTAGTCCGACCCGGTCAGCCAGATGAGCACGAGGCATACCTGCACGCTGATGTTTGTCAGCCAAAGGGAAGCCGACGGTGCGTTGTTTTTATTCTGCCGGGCGAACATTTTGGGGAAGGCTTTATGGGTTGCCGCCAGCAGTGGCACCTCTGCAGCCATAATTGTCCAACTCAGATAGGCGCCGCACACGGAAACAATCAGTCCGGCCGCAATAATCACTTCGCCCCATGGCCCCATCATTTCGACCATCAGCCCCGCCATTGACGGATTGCGCATTGCGGCGAGTTCTGGACGAGCGACGACACCGAGAGAAAGCAAGGTGACCAGTAAATAGACGCTTAGTGCGGCAATAACGGCCAGCAGCGTGGCTCTGCCAACGTCTTTTTTATTTCTTGCACGCGCGGATACCACGACGGCACCTTCCACGCCGATAAAGACCCAAAGGGTAATCAGCATGGTATTTTTCACCTGTTCCCAGACAGGAACGCCGAGTTCAATACCGGTAAAATCGAAAGAGAAGGTGGATAGCTTAAAAGCAATCGCGGCCAGCACCACAAACATCCCTAAAGGCAGCAATTTGGCGAGCGTTGCAACCAGATTAATGCTGGCCGCAGTCTGTACACCTCGCAGTACCAACCAATGCACCATCCATAACAACACGGAGGCACCGACGATGGATTGCCAGGTATTGCCGTCGCCGAAAAGGCGTAGTTCAGGGGTGTCAGTAAAGAAACTCAGTGCCGAGAACACAATGACAAGATAAGAAACGTTGGCGATCACCGCGCACAGCCAGTAACCCCAGGCTGAGAAAAAGCCGATAAGCTCGCCGAAACCTTCACGTGCGTAAGTGAATATTCCGCCGTCTAAGTCGGGGCGTAGTCGGGTGAGTACCAGCATCGCCAAAGCCAGCAAGAGAATACCTACGCCAGTGATCGCCCAGCCGATCAGTAACGCAGCCGGACTCGCAACGCTCGCCATATTCTGCGGCAGGCTAAACACGCCCGCCCCGAGCATGGAGCTTAATACCAGCGCGGTGAGCGCAGCGAGGCCAAGTTTCTTTTCCATAGGTATCCTGTAGAAGTCTGAAGTGAACCAGCATAATTATTATGCTTTTACGCATATAAATGGAGGATCACGCTAAGGCGCGGGATTTTACGGAGTGTGCACACTGCTTGCAATGCGTGTAGTGCGATAAAATGATATGAGTACAAAAAAAAGGGCAGCCTAAGCTGCCCTCTGATTGATGGTGTATCTTATTTAAACAGGTCTGCGCTGATGGTGATGTTGCCACCACGTTCCTGCCACTGGCGAGTAATGTGGTAGAACTTAGCCCCTTTCTTGGCGGCGCGTTTCGCAACCTGATAAGAGATCTCAGTCATGTTGCCGTAGTTCCCGGTGAACTGAACGCTGTCGAACGGTACCATCTGTGCGGCGGTGATTTTATTCACTTCTTCAATTTTTGTGCCGTCTGGCAGCGTAACGGTGTAACGGCCACCTTTAGACGACTGGGTTTCAAAGAAGCGGCCAACATCGCTGGATGGCGCTTCAGAAGAGGCAACACCCGGAATTTCTACCTGCTTAGCGGCAGCACCACCGGCGGCCAGCGCCGCTTTACCTGCCTCAGAGTTAGCTGGCAGTAAATCCGGGCTCTGCACTACGCGTTGTTTAGCATCGGCTTTATAAATGAATGCCGTGACTCGCTGGTTGCCGCCCTGGTTCGCGTCGACCTGGCGAACGATAAAGAACGAAGCTGCACCTTTGTCACGCGCGGCTTTGGTAATGGCGTCATTCACTTCCGGCTGGCTACGATAGAAGCCCTGGACGGTGACGGTATCGAAAGGCTCAAGTTTGAATGCCTGATCTTTCGGCAATTCAACAACACCATTAATGACGCGATTTTGTACTGCATCGGCTTTTGGTGCATCGGCTTTGTAGACATCTGCGACCACGCGGGCGTTGCCACTTTCGCCAATGAAGTTGGTGTCCAGAACATAGAATGATGCTGCTCCCATGTCATCGGCACGGCGCGAAACGGCAGCCACGGCATCACCGATGGCGTTGAAGCGTCCCGTGACGGTAATACGCTCGTACGGCTTGAAAGCAGCAGCTTGATCTGGCGTCAATTCAGTCGCCGCCTGAGCGGACAGTGAGGTGACAGAAATAAGAGCTGACGCCAGAAGGGTGTTCTTGAGATTCATAAAAATAATCCTTCGCCTTGCGCAAAATGAATACAGGTACTTCTCTGATAAAGACCGATTAGTTGCCGATTATGGCTGGAAATAACGTCCTTGTCTGCGCCATTTTTCACGCCTTGTGCCTTCCCGAGGCGGAATAACGGCGGCAAACGTTATTAAGTTAAAAAAAGAGACGTTCACCGGTAAAACTGATAAAGCTTATGACTTATTTAGTTAAAATGTTGTTAAAAATGAGTTTTGTGACGGCGTAGAATCATGTCATACCGCCTCACTTAAGCGTATTATCAGGCCTCTGTGTGTAAATAGAGATTAAAATAACTGCCTGAGCGCGTGGTGGCTGAATTTTTGCGATAAAAATACAAATACCCGGATGCGGATGTGGATCACAATCGTTATTTTCAGTAGGTTATAAAAAGTTTGTTACAGATGTATTTTTTGTTGAAGTGGTAATGGAACAGATATCCGCCTGTCTGTACGGGCGGATGATTGCGTCTGGCCATGGCAAGGTCTGGCAAACCATCATCAAAAACAGATGGAAGGGAATACTATGCGTATTGGTGTACCAAGAGAGCGGTTGGCCAATGAAACCCGTGTAGCCGCCACGCCGAAAACGGTAGAGCAGCTGATTAAACTGGGGTTCAGTGTCGCCGTTGAAAACGATGCGGGAAAACTGGCGAGTTTTGACGACGAAGCGTTTGAGCGTGCGGGGGCGAACGTTGCCAGCTGCGCGGATGTCTGGCAGTCGGACATTATCCTTAAAGTGAACGCCCCGCTGGATGACGAAATTGAGCTTGCTCGGGAAGGGTCGACGCTTGTCAGCTTTATCTGGCCGGCACAAAACCCGGAGCTGCTTGAAAAGCTGGCGGCGCGAAATATTACCGTCATGGCGATGGACTCCGTGCCGCGTATTTCACGCGCGCAGTCACTGGATGCGCTTAGCTCCATGGCTAACATCGCCGGTTATCGTGCCATTGTCGAAGCTGCGCACGAGTTTGGCCGGTTCTTTACCGGGCAAATCACCGCTGCAGGTAAAGTTCCTCCAGCCAAAGTGATGGTTATCGGTGCGGGCGTTGCGGGCCTGGCAGCCATCGGCGCGGCCAACAGCCTCGGGGCAATTGTTCGCGCGTTTGATACCCGCCCGGAAGTGAAAGAGCAGGTGCAAAGCATGGGCGCCGAATTCCTGGAGCTGGACTTTAAAGAAGAAGCCGGCAGCGGGGATGGCTATGCGAAAGTGATGTCCGAAGCCTTTATCAAAGCCGAAATGGCGCTGTTTGCGGCTCAGGCGAAAGAGGTGGATATCATCGTCACTACGGCGCTGATTCCGGGCAAACCTGCACCGAAGCTGATTACCCGTGAAATGGTGGATTCCATGCAGCCGGGCAGCGTGATTGTCGATTTGGCGGCACAAAACGGCGGCAACTGTGAATACACCGTGGCGAACCAGGTTACCGTGACGCCTAACGGCGTGAAGATCATCGGTTATACCGATCTGCCGGGCCGTTTGCCGACCCAGTCCTCCCAGCTTTACGGCACTAACCTCGTTAACTTGCTCAAACTGCTGTGCAAGGAAAAAGACGGCAATATCACCGTCGATTTTGATGATGTGGTTGTGCGCGGCGTGACCGTTATTCGCGAAGGTGAAGTGACCTGGCCTGCGCCGCCAATTCAGGTTTCGGCCCAGCCTCAGGCCGCAGCGAAACCAGCGGCGGCACCGGTCGAAGAGAAAAAACCAACGTCGCCATGGTTTAAGTACGGCCTGATGGCGCTGGCCATTATCCTGTTTGGCTGGTTTGCAAGCGTGGCGCCTAAAGAGTTCCTTGGGCACTTTACCGTCTTCGCGCTGGCCTGCGTAGTGGGTTACTACGTAGTGTGGAATGTTTCCCATGCGCTGCATACGCCACTGATGTCGGTGACTAACGCCATTTCGGGGATCATCGTGGTGGGTGCGCTACTGCAGATTGGGCACGGCGGCTGGGTTAGCTTCCTGAGCTTTATTGCGGTACTGATCGCCAGTATCAATATTTTTGGTGGTTTCACCGTCACTCAGCGCATGCTGAAAATGTTCCGGAAGAACTAAGGGGTAACAGATGTCTGGTGGATTAGTTACAGCTGCATACATTGTTGCCGCGATCCTGTTTATTTTTAGCCTGGCGGGTCTGTCCAAACACGAAACCTCAAAGCAGGGTAACCTGTTCGGTATCGCGGGGATGGCGATTGCGCTGGTGGCGACCATTTTTGGCCCGGAAACCGGCAACGTTGTGTGGATTATCATTGCGATGGTGATCGGCGGCGCGATTGGTATTCACCTGGCGAAGAAGGTCGAAATGACCGAAATGCCGGAGCTGGTTGCCGTGCTGCACAGCTTTGTCGGCCTGGCGGCGGTGCTGGTAGGCTTTAATAGCTACCTTGATCACGGCCCTGGCCTTGAGCCGATCATGGAGAATATCCACTTAACGGAAGTCTTCATCGGGATCTTCATCGGGGCGGTCACCTTCACCGGGTCTATCGTGGCCTTTGGCAAGCTGCGCGGTAAAATTTCGTCTAAACCGCTGATGCTGCCAAATCGTCATAAGCTGAACCTGGCGGCGCTGGTGGTTTCCTTCGCGCTGCTGCTGGTGTTTGTGCGTACAGAAAGCGTTGGCATGCAGGTGCTTGCCGTACTGATTATGACGATCATTGCGCTGGCCTTTGGCTGGCACCTGGTAGCGTCCATCGGCGGGGCAGACATGCCGGTCGTGGTGTCGATGCTTAACTCCTATTCAGGTTGGGCCGCAGCGGCTGCGGGCTTCATGCTCAGCAACGATCTGCTTATCGTTACCGGTGCACTGGTCGGTTCTTCCGGTGCCATCCTGTCTTACATCATGTGTAAGGCGATGAACCGCTCGTTTATCAGCGTGATTGCCGGTGGTTTCGGGACCGACGGTTCCTCTACGGGTGAAACGGAAGAGGCTGGGGAACATCGTGAAATCAGCGCGGAAGAAACGGCTGAAATGCTGAAGAACTCCACGTCGGTTATCATCACCCCAGGCTACGGCATGGCGGTGGCTCAGGCCCAGTATCCGGTGGCGGAAATAACCGAGAAACTACGTGCCCGCGGAGTTAAAGTGCGTTTCGGTATTCACCCTGTCGCGGGGCGTTTGCCGGGCCACATGAACGTACTGCTGGCTGAAGCCCGAGTACCGTACGATGTCGTGCTGGAAATGGACGAGATCAATGACGACTTCGCCGACACTGACACCGTGCTGGTTATCGGGGCTAACGATACCGTCAACCCGGCTGCTCAGGACGATCCGCGTAGCCCAATCGCCGGTATGCCGGTGCTGGAAGTGTGGAAGGCGCAAAACGTGATTGTGTTTAAGCGCTCAATGAATACCGGTTACGCAGGCGTGCAGAACCCGCTGTTCTTTAAAGAGAACACCCAGATGCTGTTTGGCGATGCCAAAGCCAGCGTGGAAGCGATTCTGAAAGCGCTGTAAGCGTCAGCAGTCTCATGAAAGCCGTCCGAAAGGGCGGCTTTTTTGTTTTTGCGGAGAAAAAAATCCCGCGGCGGGCGCGGGATTTCTGTTTCAGTGCTTCGGGGTCAGTCGTCTTCCGGGTCATCCATCTCAACCGGCGTCTGATAATCGTCCGGTTTTATCACCAGCAAATCACAGCGTAAATGGTCGATAACCTGCTCAGCGGTATTCCCCAGAAACGCGGCGGAAAGCCCCGTGCGTCCGACGGTGCCGAGCACCACAATCCCCGCCTGAAGATGTTCGGCCAGATCCGGGATAACTTCCTCCGGCAGCCCTTTCTCGACGTGCGTCATCTTTTCGTCAATGCCGTATTTCTGACGCAGCGCCTTCATGGCCACCAGATGCTGGCCGCGAATGGCGTCGTTATACACGCTCGGATCAAAATCAGGCAATTCAATGGCAATGTTGATGGGGGTAACCGGATACGCGCCGATCAGGTGAACTTCGGTGTGGTTAACATCATCCGCCAGCTTCAGCGTTTCCTTCACCAGCTTTTCATTCAGCGCGTTGTGATAAAGCTCTTCGCTGGCAAGATTCACCGCCACCAGCGCTTTGCCGCCTTCCGGCCACGGCTGATCTTTGACCATCCACACCGGGCAGGGGCATTTACGCAACAGATGCCAGTCGGTGGGGGTGAAGATCACGGCTTCCAGCTTGTCATGCTGGTGCGCCATTTTTAGCAGCAGGTCGTGCCCACCGGCGATCACTTCCTGGATGATGGCTTCGAACGGGCGATTATGCCACACCACCTTAATATCAATAGGGATCCCGGCTTCGATGTAGTAATGCGCCTGTTGTTTAATCCAGGCCGTTCGCTGGCTGATAACCCCTTTGCGCATCGCGGTGCGTTCATCGGGGGACAGAAGCGTGGTCATTTCGTAGGAAAAATCATAGATAGGCAGGAAGGCTTTGATCCTGCCGCCAATCCGTTGATGCAAATAAACAGCACGCCGCAGGGCAGGTTGATCGTCCTGGTTAGGATCAATCGCGACTAGCATGTTTTGGTAGTTTGCCATACAGGTCTCCTTACAACTGCTTAACCACAGTCTGTGAAGTAAGATTAACCCATAAGAAAGGAATGAAACAGGTGGAGAGCCCTTGCCGGATCAATAAAAGGGATAAAAGGCGACCCGGCAAAGGTAGCGGTTATCAGGCAACGTTACGTGACTGGCCCGCGAGGTCTGATAACAGATCGATATTCTCGATGGTGATGTACTTGCCTTTCACCGCCAGCATACCGTTTTTCTGGAAGCGCCCCAGCAGGCGGCTGATGGTTTCTACCGTCAGACCGAGGTAGTTACCGATATCGCCGCGGGTCATGGTCAGGCGGAACTCACGCGGTGAGAAGCCACGTTGCGCAAAACGGCGAGAAAGGTTGTAGATAAAGGCTGCCAGGCGCTCTTCGGCATTCTTTTTGGACAGCAGCAAAATCATGTCCTGGTCGCCTTTAATTTCGCCGCTCATCAGGCGCATCATCTGCTGGCGCAGACTTGGCATTTTGCCGGACAAATCGTCGAGCGTTTCAAACGGGATTTCACAAACCATCGAGGTTTCGAGTGCCTGAGCAAAGCTCGGATGATGGCCAGTGCCGATGGCATCAAAGCCGACCAGGTCACCCGCGAGGTGGAAACCGGTGATTTGCTCATCGCCTTGCTCGGTAATGGTGTAGCTTTTGATGGTGCCGGAGCGGATAGCGTACAGCGATTTCAGTTCATCACCTGCTTTAAACAGGGTTTGACCCTTTTGAATCGGCTTTTTACGCTCGATGATATTATCAAGCTGATCGAGTTCATGCTCATTAAGCGTGAAGGGGATGCATAATTGACTGATGCTGCAATCCTGGCAATGGATAGCACAACCGCCAGACTGAATTCGTCGAATAATACGCTTTTCAGGGATCATAGATATGCTCGGACCGTAATTGATATTGGTCAATTTTAACATCTTTTTCGCGATCAGGTAAGTCTGGCAGAACGTTATTCGGACAATAATAAAGGTAGGGGGTTAAAAAAGGGCCTTCATCTCGTTGAATTCCCTGAAACATTAAAATGCAGCTACTCTGTTTTGGAATAAATAGCCGCACTTTTGGCACCATTACAGTAATAAATAACCTTCATGGCGCAGCAGCCACTCTTTCCGCGCCACGCCGCCTGCATAGCCTGTCATTGTGCCGTTTCGGCCAATGACACGATGGCACGGCACCACGATGCTCACCGGGTTTGAGCCGTTCGCGGCACCGACCGCGCGCGCGGCTCCAGCGCGCCCAAGCTGTTCTGCCAGTTCGCCATAATGCATCACACGCCCGCAGGGAATATCACGCAGAGCCTGCCAAACCTGACGCTGGAAATCCGTGCCTGCCGTCGCCGTGGGCAGAGTATCAATCACCGCCAGATCGCCGGCAAAATAGTCACTCAGCTTGCCGCTAAGGTTCCCCGGGTTGCGGCTGCTAACGCGTTGAAATCCTTGTTTCCCATAGTGAATGTTCAGCAGCTGTTCCATGCGGTCGCTGTGTTCTTCCCATTCCACGGCGCGAAGCCTGAACTGCTCGTCGCACAGGATCCACAGCGGACCAAGCGGGGTGTCAATCTTATCTTCCAGTATTGTCAGCACGGTATTACTCCGTTTTTAGTCGGGCCTGAGCGAATGCGCGGCCCATTTTGAGGCTGAAAAGATAACATAGCCCCAATGACGCCAGCCAGACCTCAAAAGGATTATCACTGCATCTAAATTCCCAGTCGAAGAATGAAAAATAATGGCCGGGCGCGGAGAAAAAAGTTTGATAATTTTCCTGGCTCATCACCCGAAATAGTTAGCGTCTGGCTGTCTGATTGCGGCAGTGATTATTTTCTCGGGGAAGGGAATAATAATTTCTTTTACGGTCATTTGATTTACGTTTTTGTAACGCAAATGCAAACTTTATATTCTCATTTTAAAGAACCGGTGACATAAATAATTTGCCAACTATTCTGGAATATCTCCCACGGCTGTCCCGTTGAGCCTCAGGCAGGGCGGGGTTATAGTAGCGGCAGCTAACTCAGGAGGATTGACCGTGAACCTTGACGACAAATCGCTGTTTCTTGACGCCATGGAGGATGTCAAACCGCTGAAAAACTGTGCGGACAGCCAGTGGATCAAACCTCAGAAAGAGAACATTGGCGTAAAGCCAGACACCTCTCAGTTGGACAACTTTCTCACTACCGATTTTCTGGACATCATTCCCCTCGACACGCCGCTGGAGTTCAAGCGTGAGGGCCTGCAGAGTGGCGTGCTGGACAAACTCCGTCTCGGAAAATACAGCCAGCAGGCAAGCCTTAATCTGCTCCGCCAGCCCGTGGAGCGCTGCCGGCAGATGCTGTTTGCCTACATTATGCAGGCTAAGCAGGATGGCCTGCGTAATCTGCTGATCGTGCACGGCAAAGGGCGAGAAGATAAATCCCACGCCAACGTGGTGCGTAGCTTCCTTGGTCGCTGGCTGGCCGAGTTTGACGAAGTCCAGGCTTTTTGCGCGGCGATGCCGCACCACGGCGGCAGCGGGGCCTGCTATGTGGCGTTAAAAAAATCAGAGCAGGCCAAACTGGAAACCTGGGAAAAGCACGCCAAACGAAGCCGTTGAGCAGCGAATTGGCGGCAACTTCACTCAGGACGGCATTGATTTACGAATTGAGGACAGCAAGATTTGCGCGGCCGTTGAGAGCTGAGTGTCCACCCGCGTCAGAATACCGATAGGCTCTCCAACGCCAGGGATCGGGACAGGAAGCGCGGTCAGCGTGCCCTGGCGTAAATCGTCCTTCACCGCGCCGGAAGGTACAAACCAGACATAGTTGTAGTCTACGGTCAGTTGGCGGGATAGCGAAGCCGAAAGCGTTTCGATGCAGGTTGAAGGCAGCTTGCAGCCCTGTGACGCGAGCAAAGATTCCGCGTTATCGCGCGGTACCGTGCCCTGCGGGGAAACCACCGCAGGCCATTCCATCACCCGGCTAAGGGTAATATTTTCATGCAGCAGCGGGTGGTTAGGGCGAACAACCAGCTTGAGAGACTCAAGGAACAGCAGTTCATAGTTCAGGCCCGTCATCAGCTCAGGATCGGACATGCGCCCGATGCCTAAATCCAGTTCCCCGGACTTAAGCCCCGCCAGCAGCATGGTGTTATTCATGGTGCCAACCTTCAGGGTGACGTCGCTCTGTTGCCTATGAAACTCGCCGATCACCGCCGGTAAAATACCCAGCGCGGCGGTAGGCAGGGCGCCAATCCGTATCACATCAGAAGGCCGGTCTTCCCGGCGGACAAACGACTGCCCGGCATGATTCAGGGCATCCAGCACTTTTACCGCATGGGTTAAAAACTGCTCGCCGGTGAGCGTCAGCTGAGCGCCTAACCGCCCGCGTTCGAACAGGCGTGTACCGGTAAGCTGCTCCAGCTCATTAAGGGTTTTGGAGAGCGCCGGCTGGCTCAGGTTAAGAGTTTCAGCCGCGCGACCCAGTGTTCCCTGCTGAGCGACGGCCACGAAAGTATGTAAATGGCGCAAGCGAATGCGCTGACTGAAGAGACCATTTTTTTCCATAAGCAATGTTAAAAACAGTCCGGCTGCGCTGACAAGCCTCGGTGTTGAATTTTGATAACTTCATTGCAAAATATTATTAACATTTTGTTATGGCCAGGGACATAACCGCTTTAAATCAGAGAAGATTTTTTCGATAACAGGCGCTATTTTGCTGAAAAGTGGCGCCGGTCTGCAGATTTTAACGCGGCCTGTTTTAGTTAATTTTTTGTTAATTTATACTCTCTGTGGCAGGCATTCTGCATAACGCCGCGTTATGTAATGTGCTGAAAAAATTACTTTTTAGGTGCTGCAAAGCAGATCACAAAATGGAAATTCTTCCTGATAAGTGATCCACCAGGTTCTACGCTTTCAGCACTATCCACTGGAGGCATGACATCATGGCGAACACCCTCACGGCCGATGAGATTCGGGACAAATTTTCGCAAGCTATGTCGGCGATGTACCAGCAAGAAGTTCCGCAGTACGGCACGCTGTTAGAACTGGTGGCGGATGTAAACCTGGCCGTACTGGAACACGATCCTGAGCTGCACCAACAGCTGGAAAATGCCGACGAGCTGGCAAGATTAAACGTAGAGCGCCACGGCGCGATTCGAGTCGGTAAGGCCGAAGAACTGGCGGTGCTGAAGCGAATTTTCGCGGTGATGGGCATGCATCCGGTGGGCTACTACGACCTTTCCCAGGCCGGCGTGCCGGTGCATTCCACCGCTTTTCGCCCGATTGACGACCAGGCGCTGGCGCGTAATCCCTTCCGCGTGTTTACCTCTTTATTGCGGCTTGAGCTTATCGACAACCCGACGCTAAGGGCGCGTGCTGCCGCCATTCTCGATAAACGCGACATTTTCACTCCCCGCTGCCGCGAAATGCTAGATCTCTACGACAGGCAGGGCGGATTCAGCGAGGCAGAAGCAAACACCTTTGTGGCCGAAGCGCTGGAAACCTTTCGCTGGCATCAGCATGCCACGGTTGACGCCGACACATACCGAGCCCTGCACGACGAACATCGCCTGATTGCCGACGTGGTTTGCTTCCGTGGCTGCCACATTAATCATCTCACGCCGCGCACGCTGGATATCGACCGCGTTCAGGCGCTGATGCCGGAGCGGGGCATTTCGCCCAAAGCCATTATTGAAGGTCCGCCTCGCCGTGAACGGCCTATTCTGCTGCGGCAGACCAGTTTTAAAGCGCTTGAAGAGCCGATTCTGTTTGCCGGTGAGCATCATGGCACGCACACCGCCCGTTTTGGTGAGATTGAACAACGCGGCGTGGCGCTGACGCCTAAAGGCCGCGCGCTGTATGATGAACTCCTGCTGGAGGCGGGTAACGGCAAGGACAACCTAAGTCACCAGCAGCATTTGCAGGAAGTGTTCAGCCGCTTCCCGGACAGCGACGCGCTGCTTCGCCGTCAGGGGCTGGCCTATTTTCGCTACCGCCTGACGCCGGTGGGTGACATGCACCGCCAGTCCATCAAACCGGGTGACGATCCGCAGTTGCTGATTGAGCGCGGCTGGCTCATCGCCCAGCCTATCATCTATGAGGATTTCCTGCCGGTTAGCGCGGCGGGCATCTTCCAGTCAAATTTAGGCAGTGACGGTGGGCAGCGGCAGCACGGGCATTCCAGCCGTAGCGAGTTTGAAGTGGCGCTGGGTGCGGCGGTCGCCGATGAATTCAGCCTTTATCAACAGGCGGAGGATCGCAGCAAACGCCGTTGCGGTTTACTGTAAACGCGTTACCCTGCTGGGATGTCAGTCACAAGGAACAGCAGATGGAACACGTTGTTAACGTCGCTCAGGGTCAACTGAGCGGCGTCCTTCAGGGGGATATTGCGGTGTATCGCGGTATTCCCTTTGCCATGCCCCCCACTGGAAACCTGCGCTGGCGAGCGCCTCAGCCGCCAGAAAACTGGCAAGATATTCGCGTTGCCGATACTTTCGCTCCGGCCTGCTGGCAAAGTCTGGAATACTGTAAAGCCGTCGGCGGCGGCGATCCTGGGCAGTTCTCAGAAGACTGCCTTTACCTCAATATCTGGACGCCCGCCCGGCGAACGGGCAAACCTTTGCCGGTGATGGTCTGGCTGCACGGTGGCGGTTATACCATCGGGGCCGGTTCTTTACCTCCGTATGATGGCGCCGCGCTGGCCTCTCGGGGCGTGGTGTTAGTCACGGTGAACTACCGGCTCGGGCATCTGGGCTTTTTTGCTCATCCCGCGCTGGATGAAGAGAACCCCGATGGGCCGATACACAACTTTGCCTTGCTCGATCAGATAGCCGCGCTGAAATGGGTGCAGGACAACATCGCCGCTTTTGGGGGAGATGCTGCCAACGTTACACTGTTTGGCGAGTCAGCAGGCGCTCGCAGCGTGCTTTCTTTGCTGGCGTCGCCTTTAGCCAGCGGTTTGTTCCACAAAGGGATTATACAAAGCGCCTATACGCTGCCGGATGTCGATCGCCGTAAAGCGTTGAAGCGCGGCGTGGCGGTGGCGGAACATTTTGGGCTGAAGAATGCGAACGCTGAAGCGCTACGTTCCCTTCCCGCCAGTGAGCTATGGGCGCTGGAAGCCCCGCTAAATATCGGGCCAACGCCCGTCAGCGGTGACATTGTTCTGCCTGAACCGATGCTGGACACGTTTTTTGCCGGACGGCAGCACCGCATGCCGCTAATGGTGGGCAGCAACAGCGATGAGGCGAGCGTGCTGAGCTACTTCGGGATAGATCCCGCGGGGCAGGTTGAGCTTCTGCGCCGGGAAAAGCGTTTTGGCCTGGGGCTTATCAAGCTGCTGTATCCCGGCGTTAAAGGCGATGCTGAGCTGGGGCGTCAGGTGTGTCGGGACATGGCGTTTACCACGCTGGGGTTTGTGGTAATGCAGGCGCAGCAGCGTGCAGGCCAGCCCTGCTGGCGGTATTATTTTGACTACGTGGCGGAGGCCGAGCGTGAAACCTACGCCAACGGCACCTGGCACGGCAACGAAGTGGCTTATGTCTTTAACACGCTGCAGCTTTCCCCGCCGGCCAGCGAATATGTGACCGAACGAGATCTGCAGTTTGCCGCTCAGATTGGCGATTATTGGGTCAGCTTCGCCCGCAGCGCCGGGACGCACAGCAAAGCGTTACCTGGGCCGTTAAGCTGGCCTGCAAGCACCAAAGGGCGGGATCGCACGCTGCGGCTGGGCGTTCATCTGCGGGCGCAGTTTAAGGTCGAAAATCGCTTTATGCGGCTGAGAATGCAGTTATTTAAGCGAGTGATGAAACACCACGTTAGTCTGGACTGAGTAACGCATTGCAAAATGCTTCCAGCCCGGCGGCGCCTTCGCTGCCGGGTTTCACCGCCAGTCGATAACTGGCCCCGGTTTTTACGCTCCCGGCAAAAGGCCGCACTAACCGCCCGGTACGAAGATCTTCGGCCACCAGCGTTTCGTCTGCGATGGCTATCCCAAACCCCTGAATGGCGGCGCTGATCGCCAGATCCATGGTGTCGAAATGCTGATTTTTCTGCATCATCTGCCACGGTGGCGAAGGGGTATTTGAAAGCCATAATGACCAGTCGGTGCGATCGCGAGTCGGGTGCAAAAAGGTTAGTCGCTCCCAGTTGCTTGTCTCCGGCGGCAACAGTGCCTGACTGATAACCGGCGTCAGCCTTTCTTCAAACAGCAGCGCGCCGCTTTTGGCCTGTTGACCGAACACAATGGCGGCATCAAACGGCTCATTTTTGAAATTGACGCTGTGCTCTACCGTGGTCGTCAGCGCGACCTGGATCTCCGGCATACGTTGCTCAAGCTGAATCAGTTTCGGCACCAGCCAGCGCATGGCGCAGGTGGGGGCTTTAAGACGAATAATTTCAGGCTTATGGCAGGCTCGGTCGGCCACATCCAGCAACGTGTTGAAGGCGTTCTGGAGATCGGGGAGCAGGGCGCTGCCCTGCGGCGTGAGGCGTAATCCGCGTGCATGGCGCTCAAAAAGCGCGAACCCCAGCCATTGTTCAAGTGCGGCGATTTTACGGCTGACGGCGCCTTGGGTCAGGCAAAGTTCTTTTGCCGCCCTGGTGAGATTCAGGTGCCTGGCCGTGACCAGAAAAGCATCGAGGGTATTAAGGGGAAAATTACGCCGGGTCATGATGCTCTCCGCTGAGCTATGCATTTTTTGCATGGCTATTATGACAACAATTCGATTGTCGTGGCAATCACGGCAAGATTGAATAGTTATGCAAATCGCATCATGTTCAGGAGCCGCTATGGCCATACAAACCCCGGTACAACAACGTTCAAAATTGCCGGACGTCGGAACCACGATTTTTACGGTGATCGGCCAGCTTTCCGCGCAGTACAAGGCGATAAATCTTTCTCAAGGTGCCCCCAACTTCCCCTGCGACCCTAAACTCATCGCTGGCGTCACCAAAGCCATGCAGGAAGGGCATAACCAGTACGCACCGATGACTGGCCTGGCGTCCCTGAAACAGCTTATTGCCGACAAAGTGGCGAGCCTTTACGGGGCCGCGTATGACCCTGCCGATGAGGTGCTGGTCACCGCCAGCGCCAGCGAAGGGCTTTATTCTGCGATTGGCGGCCTGGTTCATCCCGGCGATGAAGTTATCTACTTTGAGCCTTCTTTCGACAGCTACGCGCCGATTGTCCGCCTGCAGGGCGCCAAACCGGTGGCGCTCAAGCTAAGTCTGCCGGATTTCACCGTTGACTGGGACGAAGTGCGGGCGGCGATTACGCCACGCACGCGGATGATCATCGTGAACACGCCGCATAACCCAAGCGGGCAGGTTTTCAGCGCCCATGACCTGGAAATGCTGGCGGCGGTAACTCGCGACACCGACATTGTGATCCTGTCCGATGAAGTGTATGAACACATCGTCTTTGACGGCAAAAAACACCACGGCATGGCGACGCACCCGCAGCTTGCCGAGCGCAGCGTGATTGTGTCGTCATTCGGTAAAACCTTCCACGTCACAGGCTGGCGGGTCGGGTATTGCCTGGCCCCAGCGGCGCTGATGGATGAAATCTGCAAGGTGCATCAGTTCCTGATGTTCTCCGCCGACACGCCGATGCAGTATGCCTTCGCCGACTATATGAGCGACCCGCAAACTTATCTTTCACTGGCGGCGTTTTATCAGCGCAAGCGTGATTTAATGCAGTCTTTGCTGGCTGATTCGCCGTTTGAACTGTTGCCGAGCGGTGGGTCATTCTTCCTGTTGGCTCGCTTCGGGCACTTCAGCGATGAGTCCGACAGTGAGATGGTGAAGCGGTTAATCACCGACTACAGTGTGGCGACCATTCCGCTCTCCGCGTTTTATACCGATGGTACTGACAATAAAATTATCCGGCTCTCATTTGCCAAAGATGAAGCTACATTACGGGCGGGCGCTGAGGCGCTGTGCCGGGTTAAGCCACGCTGATAAGGGGTCATGATGAAAAAAGTGTATGCGCTAAGTTTGCTGCTTGGGCTGTGTTCTTCGTTTTCTGCGCTGGCCGCCGGCGAACTGCGCTATGGCCTTGAGGCTGAATATCCACCGTTCGAAAGCCGCAACAGCGCGGGCGAGCTGGAAGGGTTTGACGTCGAACTGGGCAAAGCCATTTGCCAGGCGGCCAGCCTGAAATGTACCTGGGTTGAAACGTCGTTTGATTCACTGATCCCGGGGCTGGTGGCGAAGAAGTTTGACGCCATCAACTCGGCAATGAACATCACCGAACAGCGCCGCAAGAGTATTGATTTTACGCAGCCAATCTACCGTATTCCGTCTCAGCTAGTGGGTAAAGAAGGCAGCGGCCTTGAAGCCACGGCGGAAGGGCTGAAAGGCAAAACCATCGGCGTGCTCCAGGGCTCCATTCAGGAAACTTATGCCAAAGAGCACTGGGAAAAGCAGGGTGTAAACGTCGTGTCGTACAAAGACCAGAACATGGCCTGGGCTGACCTGCTGAATGGCCGTATTGATGCCTCGCTGGTAATGTCCGCGGCGGGCCAGGCTGGCTTCCTCAGCACGCCGCAGGGCAAAGGCTTTGGTTTTATCGGCAAACCGGTGAGCGACGACACCATCCTCGGCAGCGGGATTGGCTTTGGTCTGCGGAAAGGTGACACTGTCACGAAAAAAGAACTGGATGCTGCCATCGATAAGGTGAAAGCCGACGGCACCGTGACGAAGCTCGCGCAGAAGTTCTTCCCTGGCATCGACGTTAGCGTGAAGTAATGTTTATCAGGGCTCGTCGGCACACTGGCTGACGGGCCTTTAACGCTTTTTTCGCCAGGCAATGGCGAATTTTTCGGTAATATCTGGTTTCCTGAAAAAAAAACTTCGTTCCTCCCCCAAACGCCTTCTCCGCCCATTGGATTCACTGTGAATTTTGTCTAGAGTGTGCGGTCGTACAGGTAGCAGTCTCTTGCCGCTGTTCTTCCCGTAAGGAGGAACAAAACACATCGACACATAAGGACGATTTCTCAGGCATGAATCGCAGACGTTTTATCCAGGCCTCTATGGCTCTCGCCGCTGCCTGCGGCACGCCAACCCTTGCCACGCTGTTCTCCCAAAGCGCATTTGCCGCCGAGTCGGGTATCGCTGACGGGCATTCAACCGCCTTCGATTTTGCGGTGCTTCAGAGCATGGCGCACGACCTGTCGAAAAAACCATGGGGCGGTGCACCGCGCGCGCTGCCCAATACCCTGGCTAACCTGACGCCTCAGGCTTATAACGCCATTCAATATGACGCCGATCATTCGCTGTGGAACAACATCGAAAACCGCCAGCTTGACGTGCAGTTCTTCCACGTTGGCATGGGGTTCCGCCGCCGCGTCAGAATGTTCTCGCTGGATTCCGCCACCCATCAGGCGCGCGAAATCCACTTCCGCCCGGAATTGTTTAACTACAACAATGCTGGCGTAGACACCAAACAGCTCGAAGGCCAGACGGATCTCGGCTTTGCCGGTCTGAAAGTTTTTAAGGCACCGGAGCTGGCGCGTCGTGACGTAGTGTCCTTCCTCGGGGCGAGCTATTTCCGTGCCGTAGACAGCACATATCAGTACGGCCTTTCCGCCCGTGGCCTCGCGGTAGACACCTTCACCGACACACCGGAAGAGTTCCCGGACTTCACCTCGTTCTGGTTTGAAACGCCGAAAGCCACCGACACGACTTTTGTTGTCTATGCCTTACTCGATAGCCCAAGCGTAACCGGCGCGTACAAATTTATTATTAGCTGTGAAGCCGAGCGCGTGGTGATGGAGGTGGACAATCACCTTTATGCTCGTAAAGACGTCAAGCAACTGGGCATCGCGCCGATGACCAGCATGTTTGCCTGCGGCACCAATGAACGCCGGACCTGCGACACTATTCACCCGCAAATTCACGACTCCGACCGCCTGGCCATGTGGCGCGGTAACGGCGAATGGATTTGCCGCCCGCTGAATAACCCGCAGAAACTTCAGTTCAACGCCTTTATGGACGAGAACCCGAAAGGTTTTGGCCTGCTGCAGCTGGATCACGACTTTGCCAGCTACCAGGACATCATGGGCTGGTACAACAAGCGTCCGAGCCTATGGGTGGAGCCGCGTAACAAGTGGGGTAAAGGCACCGTTGGCCTGATGGAAATTCCGACCACCGGCGAAACGCTCGACAATATTGTCTGCTTCTGGCAGCCGGAAAAGCCGGTCAAAGCCGGGGATGAGTTCGAGTTCAAATATCGCCTCTACTGGAGCGGTCTGCCGCCGGTGACAACGGACCTGGCTCGCGTTTACGCCACCCGCACCGGGATGGGCAGCTTCCCGGAAGGCTGGGCACCGGGTGAACACTTCCCGGAAAAATGGTCCCGCCGCTTTGCGATCGACTTTATCGGGGGCGATTTGAAAGCCGCCGCGCCGAAGGGCATTGAGCCGGTGATTACGCTCTCCAACGGCGAAGCGAAGCAGGTAGAGATCCTCTACGTTGAACCGTTTGACGGCTACCGCATTCTGTTTGACTGGTACCCGACCAACGATTCCACCGACCCGGTCGAGATGCGCATGTTCCTGCGCTGTCAGGGCAAAGCGATCAGTGAAACCTGGCTTTACCAGTACTTCCCACCGCCGCCGGACAAACGTAAATACGTTGACGACCGCGAAATGCGTTAATCATCCAGCCCCGCCGTGTAAAAGCCGCGGGGCTTTTTTTATCTATTTTTCAGCTGCCTGGTCAGCGCCCCGATGATGTAGCTGTTCAGCGACATTTGTTGCTCGGCGGCGGCGATGGCCAGATGTTCCCCAAAGGATTCAGGATAGCGGAGGGTGAATGTTTTCATTTTTTCTTCTTTTTCAAAAGGCTCAATGCCCGCTGTGCTGCAATCTTCCAGATAGCACTGCAAAGACGTTTCACCTTCACGAATCAGCCCTGACGCGCTATCAGCGACAAAATCACAATATCCCGTCAGGCCGAGAAACTTGCCGCGAAAGAGATTAATGTCGGAGACCCAGGTGATTAACGCCGGTTGCCCGCAAATGATCATGATATTTGGCAGTGGTTCTGCAGTGGTCATGGTGTGACTCCGATACTCTCAAAGCATTCTTTCAGGTTGGTAATAGCCCCTTTGTCGGTTTCAGGGGAGGGATGGGGGCGATGATAGTGGGCGATACTGCCGTTAAGCTGGAAACGTATACGAGAGCCGCGGCCGGGGCTGACATCTCCGCCAGGTGCAAGTATCAGTCTTTCTACATCCTGCCATTTCACCCCAAACGGCACGGGCTTGGTGAAAATTTGAATTAGCGTCTGATGATGTTTGTTTCTTAGGTAGTCCTTTCCATACCCCATGATTCCTTCCATGATTCAACGTGCATTGTCATCGTAGCATATCGTGTTTTGACTTCAATATTTGAAGTCATTTTTCGCGATATATTCCATATTTTGATGAAAATGCATGCAATGGTTTTTCAACGACATTGGTTTTTGGTATTGATTTTACATTTAGCCATAATGAATTTTTATGCATTTATTTTTGACTGCCATAAATCAGAGTCAACATACTGGGGAAAAGTGACATATGATGACTGTCACCTTCTAACAAAAGCAGGAGTCACGAGTGGAACAGCAGCAGGCCTGGCAGGATGAAGTGATTACGGTTAATGATGACATCGAGCTGCATTCGGTGCACGAGCGGTTCGTGAAGGACGTTTTTGCCCTGGTACAGCGCAACAAAAGCTGGCTGCAAAAGGCGATGAACTGGCCGCAGTATGTTGTTTCCGAGGATGACACCCGCAAAACGCTGCAGGGGAACTATGTTCTCCACCATAAGGGCTACGCGAAGATGTTTATGATCCTCTATCGCGGTGAGCTGGCGGGCGTTTTTTCTTTTAACCAGATAGTCCCGACCGACAAAACGGCCTACATCGGCTACTGGCTAAGCGAGGACCAGCAGGGCAAGGGGATCATTTCCGCTGTGATTGAGGCCGCGATCGCCAAATATGCGGGGGAAGGGACGGTACGCCGGTTTGTCATCAAATGCATCGTCACCAACCAGGCCAGCAACCGGGTGGCTCAACGCAATGGTTTTGCCCTTGAAGGTTGCCTGAAACAGGCCGAGTTTCTGAACGACGAGTTCCACGATCAGAATATTTACGGGCGCATTGCTGATTAAAAAATGCCATAAAACGGCGTGCGGGTAATTCGCTGCGCGCCGTTAATATCCTTCATGCCGCGAAGATGAATCAGTTCGCCGCCAAAGCCTTCCACCGCCGCCTCGTCATAAATCTGCACGTTGTTTTCGATGAGCACGTTACCCATCACTTTCGCCTCGCCATACACTTGTACATTGTTGTCCAGCAGAACCGGGCCGCCAATAAGTACCGCATTACCGTAAACCTGGACGCGGTGCTTGAGTACGCAATCTCCTTCAATAAGGGCGTTGCCGTAAACTTGAGAGGAGTAGCGGATGGTCGGGATTTGGCTGTCGCCGCTGCCGGCGATGATACGTGCATTGCCTGAAATCTGCGCGCAGTCGCAAATCCAGACATTGTTCTCTGCATTGCCTTCAATGACTGCATTATCGAAAATGGTTGAGCGGTGTTCGACAAAGGCATTGTTCACGCGGGCGTGGCCGTAGATTTGTGCCTGATGGACGATGCGTGAGGCCAGCACCGTGGCGTTTCCGTAGATTTGCAGCCGCATTTCTGTATCTTCGGTCAGCCCCAGCACGGCAATCACCTGGCTCTGCTGCAACACGCGGGCCGAGCCGGAGATAAAGCATTCGCCGCTGATGCGAGAATCCTCGACCTGCGCGTTGCCTCCCACTTTTGCGCGATGGCAGATTTCAGACTCGCCGAGAATTTTCGCGTCATCTTCAACACGTGCATCGTTCCAGGCCAGCGCGTCAGGCTCAAGCCAGCAGGTTCCCGCGTGGCTCAGGTTCGCTTCTTCTTCAATCCAGCCTCCGCATTGCCCGGCCACGACGCTGCCAAAAGCGCGAAGCGCCTCAATTTGCCAGAGCCGAACTTGCCGCTGTTCGCCCTCGTGCGGATAATCATGAAGCCGTGAAACTTCAGTGAGCCGATATTTTTTCATGGTGGATTCTCGCAGTGCACTGCTGATAAACGTAGCAGGTAATTCACCGGCGTAGCGTTTGGCGGCGTAATCGCATAAAATGCATTTAAAATACATTTTAAAAAATAAACAAAATGAATAAACCGACCGCCGGCAGCTTCATCAATCTCCCCGCAGGCTACTTTGGCATGGTGCTGGGCACCATCGGCATGGGGTTCGCGTGGCGATATGCCGCCACGATATGGCCAGTGCCGTCGTTTGTTGGTGAGACGCTGGTGGCGCTTGCCGCAGGCATCTGGTTTCTACTGGCGTTAGCGTTTCTGGCGCGCCTGGTGCGCTACCCGCACAGCGTGCTGGCAGAAATTCATCATCCTTTAATGAGCAGCTTCGTGAGCCTGTTCCCGGCGACGACCATGCTGGTGGCCATCGGCGTGGTGCCTTATCTGCGCCCGCTCGCCGCAGTGATGTTTGGTTTTGGTGCCGTGGTGCAGCTTTGTTATGCCGCCTGGCAATCCGCCGGATTATGGCGGGGCACGCACCCGCAGGATGCCACGACGCCGGGGCTGTATTTGCCCACCGTCGCCAATAACTTTATCAGCGCGATGGCCTGTGGTGCGTTGGGTTATCACGACCTGGGGATCTTGTTCCTCGGGGCCGGTGTGTTTTCCTGGCTCAGCCTGGAACCGGCGATTTTGCACCGTATGCGCAGCGCCGGGGAAATGCCCACGCCGGTGCGCACCTCGCTGGGCATTCAGCTTGCCCCGGCGCTGGTGGCCTGCAGCGCTTACCTGGCCGTGAACGGCGGCGTGACGGATTTCTTTGCCAAAATGCTGTTTGGCTACGGTCTGCTGCAATTGCTCTTCATGCTGCGCTTAATGCCCTGGTACCTGGCACAGCCGTTCAATGCTTCCTTCTGGAGTTTCTCATTCGGCATTTCTGCGCTGGCCACCACGGCACTCCACCTGAGTGCTGGCAGCGGGGACGGGCTGTTTCACGTCATTGCCGTGCCGCTTTTTATTTTTACTAATGTGATTATCGGCCTGCTGCTGGTGCGTACTTTTATCCTGCTGATGCAGGGGAAACTGATTTTGCGCACCGCGCGGCCTGAAAAAAAGGATCTGTCATGACCGAGAAGTCTGAAAGCTACTACAGCGAAAAATACGGCTTAACCGCCACACACTCTGACGTGCTGAACGCCGTGAAGTACGTTGCCCCTGGCAAAACGCTGGATCTTGGCTGCGGCGGCGGGCGCAACAGTCTGTACCTGAACCAGAAAGGGTTCGACGTCACCGCCTGGGATAAAAACCCGATGAGCATTGCCAGGCTGAATCAGATTATCGAGACGGAAGGGCTGAAAAATATTGCCACCGCCGAGGTTGACCTGAACCAGTTGAGCTTTGACGGCGAGTACGATTTTATTCTCTCCACCGTGGTGATGATGTTCCTCGAGCGCAGCACGATCCCTGGACTTATCGCCAATATGCAGCGCTGCACCAAACCCGGAGGCTACAATCTGATTGTGGCGGCCATGGATACCGAGGATTTCCCGTGCACGGTCGGCTTCCCGTTTGCTTTTAAAGAGGGCGAACTGCGGAACTACTACGAAGGGTGGGAACTGGTTAAGTACAACGAGGACGTGGGGCAGTTGCACAAGACCGATGAGAACGGCAACCGTATCAAGCTGCGTTTTGCCACGATGCTGGCGCGTAAGAAGTAATAATTAACCCTCACCCGGCCCTCTCCCTGGAAGGGAGAGGGGGAACAATCGCGTGCTCTGCGCTAATTCCCTCTCCCCTCAGGGGAGGGTTAAGGTGAGGGGAATTGAAGCGTTCTCTGTCTGAATTCCCTCACCCTTAGGGGAGAGGGTTAGGGTGAGGGGAAAATTACTTCGCCGCCAACAGGCAAAGCTTCAGCGCCACATTGTAAGAAGCCTCAAACGCTCGCAGCGGTAAAAACTCAAATCGCGAATGGAAATTGTGCGCGCCGGTAAAGAAGTTCGGCGTCAACAACCCTTTAGCCGAAAGCGCTGCGCCATCCGTGCCCCCGCGCATTGGAATGACCTTTGGCTCAATCCCCAGCTCATCCAGGGCGGCAAAAATCAAATCAATGGCCCGGCGATCGTCGGTAATGGCGTTACTGATGTTGCTGTAAGTATCGCTGAGGCTGAACTCCACGCGTGCGGTCGGGTATTGCGCGGCAATCTTCTGCGCCACTTCGCCAATTTGCTGTTTGCGGCGTTCAAAGTTGGCCAAATCGAAGTCGCGAATATTTGCCTTCAACAGCGCTTCGCTTTGTGAAGCCTGCATCCCGTTAAACCACACGTAACCCTCGCGGCCTTCGGTATGTTCTGGCGTTTGTTGGCGGTCAAAGTGGCTGATGTAGTCCATCGCCATCAGCAGCGGATTAACCAGCACACCTTTGGAGGACATTGGATGGCTGGTTACGCCGGTGAATTTAAGCTCTGCGTGGGCAGCGTTGAAGTTTTCATACACCACTTCGCCCAGCTCACAGCAGTCGATAGTCCACGCGAAGTCCACGTCAAAACGCGCCAGATCCAGCGCTTTGGCGCCACACAGGCCAATTTCTTCATCCGGGACGAAGGCCACCACGATGTCGCCGTGCTGGTGCTCCGGCGTCAGGTTTTCCAACAGCGTCATCACCACCGTGACGGCGGCCTTGTTGTCCGCGCCCAGCACGCTGGTGCCGTCGCTGAAGATAATCTCTTCCCCAGGATAAGCGTTGATTTCGGGATGTTCCGACGTGCGCAGCCAGATGTTCTCTTTGGCATTCAGGCATAAATCTTCCCCCGTGAAGCGCAGGATCTGCGGATGAATATCCGGGGAAAGGCCAACATCAACGGTATCAATGTGCGTAATGAACCCCACGCGCGGTGCACCGGCCACGTTACCTTTCTTCACGGCGGTTACCGTGGCGTGCTCATCAATCACAATATTTTCCAGGCCCAGCGTTCGCAGTTCTTCCGCGAGCAGGCTGGCCATTTCGTGTTGCCCTGGGGTGCTGGGCAGGCTGCTGACTCGCGGATCGCTTTGGCTGGTCACCGCCAGATAACGAAAGAAGCGTTGGGTGAGCTGCTCGCTGAGCGACGAAGACATAGTGTTTCCTTATTGTTCGATGTTGTTTGTTGGCAATGTAAATTTAATGTTATTTATTAAGGCGCTTTGCACAAGCTTTATTCATTCAGGGTCAGGACAAACACCACAGGAAGACAGCGATGAAAACAAAGATTACAACGCTTGCACTTGCCGTAGCGGCGCTCTCTATCAGTACCAGCGTGGCGGCCAGCACGTTGGTTTATTGCTCCGAAGGCTCACCGGAAAACTTCAACCCGCAGCTCTACACCTCGGGTACCAGCGTGGATGCCAGCGCGGTGCCGGTTTATAACCGGCTGGTGGATTTTAAAGTCGGCACCACGGAACTGCAGCCCAGCCTGGCGGAAAGCTGGGACGTCAGCGAAGACGGAAAAGTCTATACCTTCCATCTGCGTAAAGGCGTTAAGTTCCAGAGCAACAAATACTTTAAGCCCACCAGAGATTTCAACGCGGATGACGTGATTTTCTCGTTCATGCGCCAGAAAGATCCGAAGCATCCGTATCACAACGTCTCCAACGGCAACTATTCCAATTTTGAAAGCCTGGAGTTTGGCAAGCTGATCACGGCGATTGATAAAGTGGATGACAACACGGTGCGCTTCACCCTGGGGCACCCGGAAGCGCCGTTTGTCGCGGATTTAGGCTGGTATTTTGCTTCGATTCTCTCTGCCGAATACGCCGATGTCATGATGAAGGCCGGCACGCCGGAGCGCGTGGATTCCGACCCCATCGGCACCGGGCCATTTGAGCTGAAGCAATATCAGAAAGACTCCCGCATTCTCTATACCGCTTTCCCGGATTACTGGCAGGGCAAATCAAAAATCGACCGACTGGTGTTCTCCATCACGCCGGATGCGTCGATTCGCTATGCCAAACTTGAGAAAAATGAATGCCAGGTGATGCCGTTCCCGAATCCGGCGGATCTGCCGCGAATGAAGGAAAACAAAGACATCAACCTGATGCAAAAAGCGGGGCTGAACACCGGCTTCCTTGCCTTTAACACTCAGAAGCCGCCGCTGGATAACGTGAAAGTGCGCCAGGCGCTGGCGATGGCAATTAACAAACCGGCCATCATAGAAGCGGTGTTCCACGGCACGGGCATTGAGGCGAAAAATTTGCTGCCGCCGGGCGTGTGGAGTGCGGACGATAAGCTCAAGGATTACGATTACGATCCTGAAAAAGCGAAGGCGCTGCTCAAAGAAGCCGGGTTTGCCAATGGCATGAGCATTGACCTGTGGGCGATGCCGGTTCAGCGTCCGTATAACCCTAACGCTAAACGTATGGCAGAAATGATTCAGGCTGACTGGGCGAAAGTTGGCGTAACGGCGAAAATCGTCACCTACGAATGGGGCGAGTACCTCAAGCGAGTGAAGGGCGGTGAGCACCAGGCGGCGCTGATGGGCTGGACGACGGCTACCGGCGACCCGGACAACTTCTTCGGGCCGCTGTTTACCTGCACGTCGGCCAACGGCGGTTCTAACTCCTCCAAATGGTGTTATCAGCCGTTTGATAAGCTGATTCTTCAAGCCCGCGCCGAGGGGAACCACGATAAGCGAGTCGAACTCTACAAAGAAGCGCAGCAAATGATGCACGATCAGATGCCTGCGGTGATGATTGCCCACTCCACGATTTTCGAGCCGGTGCGTAAAGAGGTGACCGGGTATGAAATTGACCCGTTCGGGAAGCACATTTTTTATCAGGTGGATGTGAAGAAGTAAGTGGACTGAAGGTCCCTCGTCCTTTAAGGGCGAGGGAATAAACAAGATTGCATGTCGTTTCCCCCTCTCCCTTTTGGGGAGAGGGCCGGGGTGAGGGGTTTTAACCACTCGGCCCCAAATTAACCGCTACACCGTACTGCGTTCACTCACCGCCTCAACCGGCGCAGTTGTTGCCGCCTGATTCGCCTGTTGTTCCTCGCGGAACTTCAGGTTATCCCACACCCGGAAGAACGGGTAATACATCACCAGCGAGATAGCCAGGTTCACAATCTGCAGAATCGAGCCGGAAACATGGCCGCCGGTCGCCAAATAGCCGCTGACGATAATAGGCGTCGTGAACGGCAGCGCAATCCCCGCAGGCGGCGCCACCAGGCCGGTTGCCATCGCCGTGTAGGAGACAATCACCAGCACCACTGGGGTCAGAATAAACGGCACCACCAGGTACGGATTCATCACTAGCGGAATGCCAAACACCATCGGTTCGCTGATGTTAAACAGGCTGCCCGGCGCGGCAATTTTACCCAGTTGCTTCATCTGCACGCTGCGGCTGCGGATCAGCATAAAGATCACCAGGCCTAACAGCGCGCCGGTGCCGCCAGGGGCAATCCACAGGTCGTAGAACTGTTGGGTAATGATGTGCGGGATAGGCAGGCCGTTCTGGAATGCCGCCAGGTTCTCGGACATATTGGTCAGCCAGACCGGGCGGATAAACACCAGCACGATGGTGTCGCCGTGCAGGCCGAGCGTCCACAGAATACCAATCAGGATCACCGACACAATCATTCCCGGTAACGAGCCGCCAATGTGGCTCATCGGAATGCCGACCAGATCCGTGATCATAGTGTTGATGTCACCAAACGGCGTGGCTTCCACCAACAGGCGAAGCGCCAGCACTACCGCCAGCACGCAGAAACCAGGCACCAGCGCGAGGAACGATTTTGCTACCGCTGGCGGCACACCCTCTGGCATGCGGATCACCAGATTACGGTTGCTGATAAACCGGTAAATTTCGGTAGAAAGCAGGGCGATCAGAATCGCGACAAACAGCCCCTGACTGCCAATCTGCCCCATCGGCAGCACGCCCTTCACGAACTCAGCTGGCCCTCCGGACGGTGGGGTAAACATAATGTTCTGCGGGATGGTCATGATAAAGGCGACCAGCGACACGGCCCCGGCGGTAAGCGGGTCGATGGTGCGGTATTTTTCGGCCAGACGATAGGCGATCCCGAAACTCGAAATAATTGCCATGATGTCATAGGTCGCTTTGACCGGATAAAGCAGCTTGGTCTGCCACGTGGCACCAAACAGATCGGTCATTAGCTGGGGGTAACCCGGCACCGGCAGATAAGCGAAAATCAGGAAGAACGAGCCAATCAGCATGAACGGCATGTTCAGAATGATCCCGTCGCGGACGGAAAGCACGTGCTTTTGCCCGGCGATTTTCAGCGCCACCGGAAGCACATATTTTTCAAGAAACGATTTCTTTGCGGACACGGTTACCCCTGTCCCGGCGCATGGCCGGGCATTATTGTTATTGATTTCTGTTGTGGGGTGGGCGTACAGCGTCACCCACCGGTAAGCGGCGCTAATTAAACTGCGGCAGCCACGCCTTGTTGCTTGCAAGCACTTCGTCGAGCAACGCCTGAGCGATATTCACGTCAGCCACCAGCGGGTTCGCTATCAGCGCCAGGAGCGCCTGCTGCTTATCGCCGTGAACCGCTGCTTCAATCGTTAGCCGTTCAAAGTCTTTCACCTGCTGGGTCAGGCCATTCATCAGGGGAGGAAGTTTGCCGAAGGCCAGCGGATGCGCCCCCAGCGCATCGATCACGCAGTTGGTTTCGATCACCGCGTCGTCCGGCAGTCCCTGAATAGCGCCGTTGTTGGCGGTATTCACCACCATCTGTTTGCCGAGGTTGTTGTGCAGGGCGTCGATAAGTTCCAGGGCCACTTCCGAATAGAACGAGCCGCCGCGCTGGCTCAACTGCTCTGGCTTTTTGTCGAGCTGTGGGTTGGCATACAGTTCAAACAATTCGGCCTCGACTTTCATCACCTGTTCAGCGCGGGTGCCTTTCCCGTTAGCCGCATCCGCCAGCTCGTCTTTGAGCATGGTGCGGGTTTGCCAGAAGTAACGATGGTACGGGCAAGGGATTGCTTTCAGGGCACGCAGCAGGGCCGGCGGCCACGGAATCGCTTTAATGTTGTTCATCGACAACTGCTCGCCGTCGCACAACATCTCAATGACTTCGGCGGTCGCGTCACGGCCATCGGCAATCACTTCGTGCACCCATACCATGTGGTTGAGTCCGGCGAAGCGCAGCGTAACTTTGTCGTAAGGCAGCTGTAGCATGTCAGCGATGGTGTGGTGCATGGTCACCGGCACGTTGCACAGGCCAACAATGTTGGCGCTGCTGTAGCGGGAAACCGCCTCGGTGACGATCCCTGCCGGGTTGGTGAAATTAATAATCCACGCGTTCGGGGCCAGGCGCTCAACGCGTTTAGCGATGTCCAGCATCACCGGAATAGTCCGCAGTGCTTTGGCAAAACCGCCGACGCCGGTGGTCTCCTGGCCCAGCAGCTCGTGGCTTAGGCCCAGGCGTTCGTCGGCGGCACGTGCGGGCAGTTGCCCCACGCGAAGCTGGGTCAGCACGAAGCTGGAACCCGCAATCGCGGCGTCTGGTTCGTAATGCACCGTCACTTTGACCTGCTCCAGCCCTTTGCTGTCGAACATGCGGCGAGCCAGCGCGGCGATGATTTCAACCTTCTGGCGGCCCGCTTCTACATCCACCAGCGCCAGCTCCGTCATTGGCAGGGCGGCATGGCGCAGAATCAGGCCTTCAATCAGTTCCGGGGTGTAGCTGCTTCCCCCGCCCACAACGGTAATTTTCATTGGTTTCTCCCGGTTGTCAGGCCATCAGAGTCATGGCTTTATCCAGTACGCGGTCGCCGCGCATGGTGCCGTAATCCATCATGTCGATCACCGCGACTGGTTTGCCGAGCGGGGCTGAAAGCTCGGAAAGGCGTGCCAGTTCGAACTGCACCTGAGGGCCGAGCAGCACCACGTCGGCGCTCTGGAGGTGGCTTTCAATTTCGGCCACAGAGACAGCGTCAATTTGAACGTCCAGGGCGCGTTTCGTGGCCTCGGCGCGCATTTTCTGCACCAGCATGCTGGTGGACATTCCCGCGGCACAACACAACATGATCTTTTTCATTACCTTTATCCTTCAAATTGAAAACGTGTTTCAAACAACAGCGCGTTTATTCAGCATGTATGAAAATTATTTTCATGACCGTGATCTGCGTTGGATTATTGGTTTCCCGAATGTTAAAGGAATAACAAGGCTTTTACGGAAGGGGACGAAACTGCGGCAAGGCAACGCGGCAAAGTTAATTGAAAAATAATTTCAACGCATTATGATGATTTATCCGCCTGCGACGCAGACACAAGGAACCTTTCAGCGATGGATATTGTTTACCACCTGGTCCATGGGTTAGCCGACTCTTCTCCCCAGGAAACGCGGCTGGCCCGCTTTTTTCTGGAGAATTTCTTCCAGCTACCGGATGCCACCATGGAGCAGCTGGCGGCGCGCGCGGGTGTCAGTCAGGCTACGCTCCAGCAGTTCGCGCGCACTATTGGCTGCAGCGATATGAATGATTTCCTCGGCCAGGTTCGCCACCAGCAGCACGACAGCCGGGTACAGGATTTGCTGGCAGCGCCGTCCCAAATGTTGGGAGATGCCGCCTGGGTGGATAACGACACGCTGCAGTTTCTCGCCAACCGGGGCGGCGTGGCTAAAGATGTTCTGGAGCGTTTTTCTCATTCCATCGGACGGGAGACTGAGGGCGACATTATCAGCCGGATCCGTCAGCGGCTGGCGGAGTTCAGTCAGCAGGAAGCGAGAGTTGCGCAGGCTATTTTGCAAGATCCGGGCTTTGCGTCGTCGGCAACAATCGACCAGCTTGCCCAGGCTGCGGGCGTCAGTCCGGCTACCATCACACGCTTTGCCAGAGCCGCAGGCTGCGACGATATTCGCGATTTACGCATGAAGCTGGCGCAGGCCAGCACCGCCATACCGGGCAGTGAGCTGCCTGCTGCCTGGCAGCAGCGGTTAACCGGCATTCAGCAGGCGCTAACTCAGCAACTGGAAACGCTTCCGGAAGCCAATGTTTCGCGCGCCGTTTCGCTGTTGAAGCAAGCGAAAGCGATTCATATTTTCAGCGCAGGCACGGCAGACACGCCTTTTGCCAGCCTTTTGCAGTACCGGCTGCTGACGCAGGGGCAGCCCGCCAGCGTCTGTTATGACCCGGCACTGATGAGCTTCACCGCCTCCATGTTGAATAGCGAGCAGGCGATGATCGTCTTTGCCAGCTCGACGCCGGACAGCGCGCTGCTGGCGGCGGTGCGGCAGGCCCGGCGGCAGGGCGCAGCCATCATTATGGTGACGAAAGATCCCGCCAGCGTTGCCCATACCGGAGATGTCTGGCTGCCACCCGGTGAAGGGCATTATGGCGCGTTATTGATTGTTGACCTGCTTTGCGATGGGCTTACCGCCCCCGGCGATGAGCGCAAGATCTGAGTTTTGACATCAAGGCGGCTTAACCCCCACACAATGTATCGTTTTTTGCTATACCTGAATGGCTTATACCCACAAACAGGATCAAACGATGCGTAGCAAAACGTATTTTAAAGTGGCTTGTCTGGCAGGTTTATTAGCGCTGGCGGGGTGTGCTTCTAAAACCACCGCGCCGGAAAAATACTCTGGTTTTTTAAAAGATTATTCCGGTCTGCAGGAGACAAAATCGGCAACCGGTAAAACAGTCATGCGCTGGGTTGACCCGAACTTCAAACCCGACAATTACGACAGCCTGGTCTACAACCCGGTGGTCTACTATCCGACGCCAAGGCCCACGACCCAAATAGGCCAGAACACGCTGGATGGCCTGCTCACGTACACTAATACAAAGCTAAAAGCCGCGGCGGCGCAGCGTAAACCGCTGGTCACGACGCCAGGCCCGCACAGCCTTATTTTCCGGGGCGCGATAACCGGCGTGGACAGCACCAAAGAAGGGCTGCAGTTCTATGAGGTGATCCCGATTGCGATGGTCGTTGCGGGCACGCAAATGGCCACCGGCCACCGCACAATGAATACCGATCTCTATTTCGAAGGCGAACTGATTGATGCGGCGACCAATAAGCCCGTTTTACGCGTGGTGCGTAAGGGCGAAGGGAAAGCGCTCAGCAACGAAAATGCCAAAGTTACTGTCGATACGCTGAAACAAGTAGTGGATGATTTGGCCACCGACGCCACGATGTTTGACGTGCCGAATAAATAACGCTTTTTTTGCAAAAACAAAAACCGCAGCCCTGAACAAGCTGCGGTTTTTTATTATGCAAGCTTTCTCCGCCACGGCAGCCACTGTTCTGGCTTAGCGAACATCACCAGGTTGCCCAGCAGGATCATCACCAGCCCCAGCACGGCGTTAGCGTGCCAGACATACCCTTCGTAGAGCGTCGACAGCGTTAGCGCCACCAATGGGAAGAGTAGCGTACTGTAGGCAGCCTGGCTCGCGCCGATGCGGCCTACCAGCGTGAAATAGGCGCCAAAGGCTATCACCGAACCAAAAATCGCCAGGTAAAGCAGGGAACCAATGTAGCGCGCGGTGAAATCCGGCATAAACGACTCGCCGCTTGCCAGCGCCACGATGCCCATAATCGCGGTGCCGTAAAACATCGCATAAGTATTGGTCGATAGCGTTTCCAGGCCACGGCTTTGATGGCGGGCGCTGATCATATTCCCAAGCGAAAAACCAAAGGTGCCAAGCGCGCTAAGGCCGATGCCGATAAGTAGTGAAGGTGCCATTTGCGTGGCCGCAAGGTCGTGCCAGAATAAGGCCACGATGCCGGCAATACCCAGCGCTGCGGCGGGCAGTACGCGGGGAGAGGGCTTCTTGCGGAAGAACAGAAAATTGTTGAAGGCGTTGAACAGCACCGCCATCGAGAAAATCACCGACTCCAGGCCGGAGCTGATATAGGCCGCCGCGTGGTAGAAGCAGAAAAAGTTGAAGCCGAAAACGCAGGCACCCTGCAGGACGCAAAACAGGTGGTCTTTGAGTCCGATGCGCTTCAGGCGGCCCAGCGCGAGCAGCACCACGAGCATCACCACCGCTGCCACGGCAAAGCGCCAGAAAATAGACACTGGGACGGAAACGACTCCCTGTTGCATGTAAATGGCTATCCAGGTCGTCCCCCAAATCACCACCACCAGAATATAAAGCAAAGCGTTCATTGTTGTTCTCGTCAGTCAAAACCAGATGACGAGTCTCCTTTTTTTCCGACTCTGCGGCTTTCATCCGGGCCAGCGACTTGCATATTCTTGCGGTTTTTTTTCACGGCGGCAGTGGCGACGGCGGCGCGCAGTCCTTACACTAGCCATTATGTTCCAGAAGCCGACTCCCGCTATGACCGCGCCATACCACGCCTTTGAAAACCTGCAGCAGCACAAAGCCCGCCTGAACGGCAGCGTTCAGCTTGGTTCAGGGATTCAACTTGCCGCCTGGTCCAACGGAAATGACTGCATTACCCAGCGCTGCGATCACCACACGCTGAGTCTGTACGTGACCGAAGGGTACGAAACGTACCAAAAGACGGCGTCAGGCTGGCGCAACGGCGGCGGGCCGGATCGCTTCTGCATTATGCCGGAAGACAGCGAATCAACCTGGGACGTTCGGGATGACTTCTCGTTTGTGCACCTGTACTGCACTGACGAGCATCTGAAAGAGATTGCCGCGCAGATTTGGGACCGCAGCCCGGCGGCCATCAACCTTGATGAAAAAACCTTTGCCGACGACCCGCGCATAACCCAGCTTTATCGCCACTTCCTGCTGAGCAGCGATTGGCAGCAGCGAGCGAATCACCTGACGTTGAGCACGGCTTCTACGCTGCTGTTGACGCATCTGGTGCAGCATTACAGTAGCGTACAGTGGAAACTGCCGACGGTGCGCGGCGGGCTGGCCCCTGCGGTACTGCGCAATACACAGGCGTATATCGAACAGAACCTTAGCGAGGCGCTGACTCTGGGCGAACTTGCCCGGCTGGCGGATCTCAGCGAATACCACTTTGCACGTATGTTTAAACAGTCCACCGGCCTGGCGCCACACCAGTACGTGATGCAGCGCAGAATGGCGAAGGCGGAAACCCTGGTGCGTCAGGGGAAACTGCCGCTGACGGAGATCGCGATGGCCTGCGGGTTTAGCTCGCCCAGCCACTTCAGCACCCGCTTTAAAAGCGTCTTCGGCGCTACGCCGTCACAGCTACGCGCGCTTCAGCCTTAAAAGCGCGGTGTAGCAAATCCCCCCGGCGATCACGCCCCAAAATGCAGAGCTGACGCCCAGCAGATTGACCCCGGATGCGGTGACCAAAAACGTCACAATGGCGGCGTCCCTGTCGCGCTCGTGGTTCAATGCCTGGTGCAGGCTTCCGGCAATGGTGCCCAACAGGGCAAGTCCGGCAAGAGTATGGATCCAGGCGAGCGGCAGCGCCGTCAGCAGCGTCGAAATCGCTCCGCCAAACGCCCCTGCGAGTAAATAAAACACCCCTGCAGCCGCGGCGGCAAGCCAGCGTTTGTCTTTGTCCGGATGGGCTTCGGCGCTCTGGCAAATGGCGGCGGTAATGGCGGCAATGCAAACCGAAAACACCCCGAACGGTGCCAGTAGCAGGGCGATTAACGCCGTGACGACAATCAGCGGTGAAACCGGGATGTTGTAGCCGGAGGCCGCCAGCGTGGCGACGCCGGGGGCATTTTGCGAGGCCATCGTCACCAGGAAGAAGGGCACGCCGATGCCCAGCAGGCTGGCGAGACTAAACGAGGGGGCTATAAATTCAGGCACAACGACAGCAACCGGGACGCTCCCGACGTGAAGTTCGCCGCTGATAAAGCAAATCAACAGGCCAACCAGCATGGCGACAACCACGGCATAGCGCGGCGCAAATACTTTTGCCAGCAGCCAGCCGGCCAGCATACTGATGCACAGCAAAAAGTGACCCTGTAACGATGTAAAGGTGTCGAGGCCAAACCGCAGCAAAACCCCGGCCAGCATGGCGGCGGAGAGCGTAGGGGGGATCAGGCGCATCAGCCTGGCGAACAGTCCGGTGACGCCGCAAATCAGGATCAGCAGCGAAGCGAAAATAAAAATGCCTACCGCCTCGTTCAGGCTGTAGCCTGGCAGGCTGGTGGCCAGCAGCGCCGCGCCCGGCGTTGACCAGGCCGTCAGGATAGGCGCGCGATACCACAGCGTTAATCCCAGGGTGCTGATCCCCATGGCGATACCCAACATCGTCAGCCAGCCAGCGATTTGGTGCGGGTTAGCGCCTGCGGCATCTGCCGCCTGCCAGATAATGGCGGCGGAACTGGCATAGCCGACCAGGACGGCAACAAAACCGGCCAGAACGGCGGGAAACGGCGGAAGATAAAGGCGCATGGTTGACTCGCTGTGCGTTATAACGTCCGGGGAATATAGCATCGTGCGTTATAGCGCACAAGGCGCTATACTGCGCCCTCAACGGGAGGAGAGAATGGACATAGCGCAACATCTGGCGAACACTCTGAAAAGCCTACGTCAGGCCAGAGGCTGGAGCCTGACCTTCGCGGCGGAACAAACCGGCGTGTCGAAAGCGATGCTCGGGCAGATCGAACGCAACGAATCCAGCCCGACCGTCGCCACATTATGGAAAATTGCCACCGGCTTTAACGTGCCGTTTTCGGTGTTTCTTGAAGCCGGTTCTGCGCCCGTTCGCCCGGTCTTTGACCCGCAGCACAGGGAAATGGTGGTGGTGCCGATTTTTCCTTACGATCCGCTCCTGCGGTTTGACCACTTTTCTATTCATCTGGCCGCTGGCGCGCTCAGCGAGTCGTCGGCGCACGACAGCGGCGTTATCGAGCATGTGGTGGTGATAAGCGGCGTGCTGGATATGAATGTTGACGGAGAATGGCAGACGTTGCAGGCCGGAGAAGGCTTAAAATTTCACGGCGATCGTCCCCACGCTTACCGTAATTCAGGCACCGATGAGACGCATTTTCATTCGCTGATTCACTATCCGGCGACGACGGCATAATCCCTCTATTTTTGCGCGGGGGAAGTGACTACAATAGCCGCCTTTCGCCATTACAGAACACGACAAATTTTATGCGCCTGCACGCAAATCAACTTGAATTACTCAGCCCTGCCCGTGATACCGCCATCGCCCGCGAAGCCATTCTCCATGGCGCGGATGCGGTTTACATCGGTGGGCCTGGCTTTGGCGCTCGCCATAACGCCGGTAACAGCCTGCAAGACCTGGCCGAACTGGTGCCGTTTGCCCACCGCTACGGGGCGAAGATTTTTGTTACCCTGAACACCATTCTGCATGATGACGAACTGGAGCCCGCGCGCTCGATGATCGTCGACCTGTACGAAGCCGGGGTTGATGCGCTGATCGTGCAGGATATGGGCGTGCTGGAAATGGACCTGCCGCCGATTGAGCTGCACGCCAGTACCCAGTGCGACATTCGCAGCGTCGAAAAAGCGAAGTTTCTGTCCGATGCGGGTTTCTCGCAAATCGTGCTGGCGCGCGAGCTGAACCTGCAGCAAATTGCCGCTATTCACCAGAATGTTGATGCGACGATTGAGTTCTTTATTCACGGCGCGCTGTGCGTGGCCTATTCCGGGCAGTGTAATATTTCCCACGCCCAGACCGGGCGTAGCGCTAACCGCGGCGACTGCTCTCAGGCCTGCCGCCTGCCGTACACGCTGAAAGACGACCAGGGCCGCGTCGTGGCCTATGAAAAACACCTGCTGTCGATGAAAGACAACGATCAGAGCGCCAACCTGGCGGCGCTGGTCGAGGCGGGCGTGCGCTCCTTCAAAATTGAAGGGCGTTACAAAGACATGAGCTACGTGAAAAACATCACCGCGTACTACCGCCAACTGCTGGACGAGCTGATGGAAGGGCGCAGCGATCTGACCCGCGCATCTTCCGGCGTAACATCGCACTACTTTATTCCGTCCCCGGATAAAACGTTCCACCGCGGCAGCACTGATTATTTCGTGAACGAGCGCAAAATAGACATCGGTGCGTTTGACTCGCCGAAATTCGTTGGTCTGCCGGTGGGTGAAGTGCTGAAGGTGAGCAAAGATCACCTCGACGTCACCACCACCGACACGTTGACTAACGGTGACGGCCTGAACGTGCTGATCAAGCGTGAAATTGTCGGTTTCCGCGCCAATACCGTAGAAAAAACCGGGAAAAATCAGTATCGCGTTTGGCCAAACGAAATGCCGGAAACGCTGAAAAAGGTGCGCCCTAACCACCCGCTGAACCGGAACCTCGACCACAACTGGCAGCAGGCGCTGCTGAAAACCTCCAGTGAACGTCGCGTGGCGGTGGATATCGAACTTACCGGCAGTCAGCAGCAACTGGTGATGAAAGCCACCAGCGAAGAGGGCGTCAGCGTCAGTCAAACGCTGGTCGGCCAGTTTGATGTCGCCAATAATCCGCAGAAAGCCTTCGACAGCCTGCGTGACGGCCTGACCAAACTGGGCCAGACCATGTACTCCGCGCGGAAAGTGAACATTTTGCTGGAAGAGGCGCTGTTCGTGCCAAACGCCCAGCTTAACCAGCTGCGCCGTGATGCCATTGAGGCCCTGACGGAAGCACGCCTGCAAAACTACCAGCGTGGAACCCGTAAAGCGGTCAGCGTGCCGCCGCCGGTCTACCCGGACAGCCATTTAAGCTTCCTGGCGAACGTTTATAACCATAAAGCTCGTGAGTTTTATCACCGCTACGGCGTGCAGCTGATTGATGCTGCCTATGAAGCGCATGAAGAGAAGGGCGAAGTGCCAGTGATGATCACCAAACACTGCCTGCGCTTTGCGTTCAACCTTTGCCCGAAACAGGCGAAAGGGAACATCAAGAGCTGGAAAGCGACCCCGATGCAGCTGGTGCACGGCGACGAGGTGTTGACGCTGAAATTTGACTGCCGACCTTGCGAAATGCACGTCATCGGCAAAATGAAGAACCACATTCTGAAGATGCCGCTGCCGGGAAGCGTGGTCGCGTCCATCAGCCCGGATGATTTGATGAAAACGCTGCCGGGCAGAGCGAAGCGTTAATTTCCCTGCTTATTATTTAAAACCGTCTATCGCAGGCGGTTTTTTTTTAATCACTGGTAAGGGATTAATTATTATTTGTCACATACGGAATTATTCCGCTATTAAACAAAAAAAAGATTAAAGCGTGACATTCAGGTGACAAATTTTGTCCTTGTCAGCCATTTTTTCAGCCAGTGATGCTTAACTTCACGATTTTTCGTTATATCTCATTTTCTTAATACTGTTCTAAGATTTCTTTGTTAAATTCTTTTCATTGATAAGTTGTTTAGCTAAACAGGCCGTACTTCCTGAGTGTTGTGCTTTTATTTAATTAGCCTGATTCATTATCCCGTCAGCTTTTGGCGTTTAGCGATTTAATAAGGAATCCACGTAATGAGTGATTTTCTGCCTTTTTCACGCCCGGCGTTAGGTGCGGAAGAAATTGCAGCGGTAACGGAAGTCATGCAATCCGGCTGGATCACCACCGGGCCGAAAAACCAGGCGCTTGAGAAGGCATTTTGTGACTTAACCGGCAACAAACACGCGATTGCGGTAAGTTCCGCAACGGGTGGGATGCACGTTACCCTGATGGCACTGGGGCTGCAGGCAGGTGATGAGGTGATTACACCTTCACTGACGTGGGTTTCCACGCTCAATATGATTGTGCTGTTGGGCGCCGAACCGGTGATGATTGATGTCGATCGTGACACGCTGATGGTCACGCCAGAAGCCATTGAAGCGGCCATTACCCCACGAACTAAAGCCATTATCCCGGTGCATTACGCGGGTGCTCCTGCTGACATCGACGCTATCCGTGCTATCGGCGAACGTCACGGTATTCCGGTGATTGAAGATGCTGCTCATGCGGCCGGCACCGAATATAAGGGCAAGCACGTTGGCGGCAAGGGGACGGCTATCTTCTCATTCCACGCCATCAAGAACATGACCTGCGCCGAAGGCGGCCTGATCGTTACCGACGACGATCAGTTTGCCAACCGCATTCGTAGCCTGAAATTCCACGGTTTGGGCGTAGACGCCTTTGACCGTCAGACGCATGGCCGCGCGCCGCAGGCTGAAGTTATCTCTCCGGGGTTCAAATACAACCTTGCGGACATCAACGCGGCTATTGCGCTGGTGCAGCTGGGCAAGCTGGAGCAAATCAATACCCGCCGTCAGGAAATTGCCGAACGCTATCTCAAGGAACTGGCCGACACGCCATTCCTGCCGCTTGCCACTCCGACCTGGCAGCACCGTCATGCCTGGCATCTGTTTATCATCCGCGTGGATGAAGCCACCTGCGGCATTTCCCGCAGCGGCCTGATGGAAGCGCTGAAAGAGCGTGGCATCGGCACCGGCCTGCACTTCCGCGCGGCGCACACCCAGAAATATTACCGCGAGCGCTATCCGCAGCTTCAACTGCCGAACAGCGACTGGAACAGCGAGCGCATTTGCTCCATTCCTCTGTTCCCAACCATGACCGACGATGACACTTCCCGCGTCATTACCGCTTTACGTGAAATAGCAGGACTTTAAGATGACGACCCCGGAACCGATCAAGAAAGTTTCCGTTGTGATCCCGGTGTACAACGAACAGGACAGCCTGCCTGAACTGCTGCGTCGTACCACTGAAGCTTGTCAAAAGCTGAACCGTGATTACGAAATTCTCCTCATTGATGATGGCAGCAGCGACGAGTCTGCCGCCATGCTGACCCGTGCGGCAGAAGCCCCGGACAGCCACATTGTCGCGGTATTGTTGAACCGCAACTATGGCCAGCATTCGGCAATTATGGCGGGCTTTAGCCACGTCACTGGCGACCTTATTGTCACCCTGGATGCCGACCTGCAAAACCCGCCGGAAGAGATCCCGCGCCTGGTTGAGAAGGCTGATGAAGGCTATGACGTGGTGGGCACCGTGCGCCAGAACCGTCAGGACAGTTGGTTCCGCAAACGCGCGTCAAAAATGATCAACCACCTGATCCAGCGTACCACCGGTAAAGCGATGGGCGACTACGGCTGTATGCTGCGCGCCTACCGCCGTCACATCATCGACGCGATGCTGCACTGCCACGAACGCAGCACCTTTATTCCAATTCTGGCAAACACCTTTGCCCGTCGGGCCATTGAGATCCCGGTGCACCACGACGAGCGTCAGTTTGGCGACTCGAAGTACAGCTTCATGCGCCTGATCAACCTGATGTATGACCTGATCACCTGTCTGACCACGACGCCGCTGCGTTTGCTCAGCGTCGTCGGCAGCATTATTGCACTGTCCGGCTTTGCGCTTGCGGTGCTGCTGGTGGTGTTACGTCTTGCTCTTGGCCCGCAGTGGGCGGCGGACGGGGTGTTTATGCTCTTCGCCGTTCTGTTCACCTTTATTGGTGCCCAGTTCATCGGAATGGGGCTGCTGGGTGAGTACATTGGCCGTATCTATAACGACGTGCGTGCTCGCCCTCGTTACTTTATTCAACGCGTAGTTAGCAGTGAAACCGCTTTATCTTCAGAGGAAAATCAATAATGAAAGCAGTTGTTTTCGCCTATCACGATATGGGCTGTGTGGGTGTTCGTGCCCTGGTTGAAGCAGGCTATGACATTGCAGCAATTTATACTCACCCGGATAACGCCGCTGAGAATAACTTCTTCGGTTCTGTGGCCCGCACGGCGGCAGAATTCGGCATCCCGGTTTTTGCTCCTGAAGATGTGAACCACCCGCTGTGGGTTGACCGCATTAAAGACGCGCAGCCTGAAGTGATTTTCTCCTTCTACTACCGCAACCTGCTGAGCGAAGAGATTCTGGACTGTGCTTCCGTCGGGGCATTTAACCTCCACGGTTCTCTGCTGCCTAAATTCCGTGGTCGTGCGCCGCTGAACTGGGTGCTGGTGAAAGGTGAAACTGAAACCGGCGTTACCCTGCATCGCATGGTGAAACGCGCGGACGCGGGCGACATCGTTGCTCAGGAACGCGTGGCAATTGCCGCAGAAGATACTGCCCTGACTCTGCACCACAAACTGTGCGAAACCGCGAAGTCCCTGCTGGCGAAAAGCCTGCCGGTAATCAAAACCGGTCACTTCCCGCAGACCGCTCAGGATGAATCCAAAGCGACCTATTTCGGCGGCCGTTCACCTAAAGATGGTGCGATCAACTGGGAAGGCACTGCAGCAGAAGCTAACAACCTGGTACGTGCGGTTTCCGAACCGTGGCCAGGTGCGTTCAGCTACGTGGGCGGCGGCAAATTCATTATCTGGAAAAGCCGCGTGCTGGAAAGCAACAACGGCGCGAAAGCCGGGACCGTGCTCTCCGTTAATCCGCTGGTGATTGCTTGTGGTACCGGTGCTCTGGAAGTGGTCACCGGCCAGGCTGAAAACGGTGTGTACATGCAGGGCTCCCAGCTCGCGCAGTCCCTGGGCCTGGTCAGCGGCGCGATTCTGAGCAGCAAACCGGTTTCCGCTATCAAGCGTCGTACCCGCGTGCTTATCTTGGGCGTGAACGGTTTCATCGGTAACCACCTGACTGAACGCCTGCTGCGTGATGACAACTTCGAAATCTTCGGCCTGGACATCGGTTCCGACGCGATTTCTCGCTTCATCGGCAACGAGCGTTTCCACTTTGTCGAAGGTGATATCAGCATTCACTCCGAGTGGATCGAATACCACATTAAGAAGTGTGACGTAGTGCTGCCGCTGGTAGCCATCGCGACGCCAATCGAATACACCCGTAACCCGCTGCGCGTGTTCGAACTCGACTTCGAAGAGAACCTGAAGATCATCCGCGACTGCGTGAAATACAAAAAACGCATTATCTTCCCGTCCACCTCCGAAGTTTACGGCATGTGCACCGACAAGTCGTTTGACGAAGATAACTCCCCGCTGATCGTTGGGCCAATCAACAAACAGCGCTGGATCTACTCCGTGTCCAAGCAGCTGCTTGACCGTGTTATCTGGGCTTACGGCGAAAAAGAAGGGCTGCGCTTCACGCTGTTCCGTCCGTTTAACTGGATGGGCCCTCGTCTGGACAACCTGAACGCCGCGCGTATCGGTAGCTCCCGTGCAATTACTCAGCTGATCCTCAACCTGGTAGAAGGTTCCCCGATCAAGCTTATCGACGGCGGCAAGCAGAAGCGCTGCTTCACCGACATCGGCGACGGTATCGAAGCGCTGTTCCGCATTATTGAAAACAAAAACAATAACTGCGACGGCCAGATCATCAACATCGGTAACCCGGACAACGAAGCAAGCATCAAACAGCTGGCAGAAATGCTGCTGGAAAGCTTTGAGCGTCATCCGCTGCGCAACCAGTTCCCTCCGTTTGCCGGTTTCCGCGAAGTGGAAAGCAGCGCGTACTACGGCAAAGGCTATCAGGACGTTGAGCACCGTAAGCCAAGTATCCGCAACGCCCAGCGCCTGCTGGACTGGACGCCTGAAGTCCACATGGAGAAAACCATCGATGAAACGCTGGACTTCTTCCTGAAAACCGTTGAGCTGACGGACCCTGCTTCATGAGAAAAGTCGGCCTGCGTATTGATGTCGACACCTGGCGAGGCACCCGTGAAGGGGTGCCAAACCTTCTGGAGACGCTGAGTTTACACTCGACTCAGGCAACCTTTTTCTTCAGCGTTGGGCCGGACAATATGGGGCGCCACCTGTGGCGCCTGATCAAGCCTAAATTCCTGTGGAAGATGCTGCGTTCCAACGCAGCATCGCTGTATGGCTGGGATATTCTGCTGGCGGGTACCGCGTGGCCGGGACGCGTGATTGGCGCAGGCAACGCAGAGGTTATCGCGGCGGCGGCGGACCACCATGAGGTGGGCCTCCACGCCTGGGATCACCATGCCTGGCAGGCCTGGGCAGGCGTCTGGGAACAGGACAAGCTCGAACACCAGATTCGCCTCGGCCAGGATGCGCTGCAGAAAATTGTGGGTCAACCTGTTAGCTGCTCAGCGGTAGCGGGCTGGCGAGCAGACCAGCGCGTGGTGAAAGCGAAAGCCGCTTTCCCGTTCCAGTACAACAGCGACTGCCGTGGTACCACGCCATTTATCCCTGTGCTGTCTGGCGGTCGCGAAGCGGCGGTGCAAATTCCCGTGACGCTACCCACCTGGGACGAGGTAATTGGGACCGAAGTTAGTAAAGAGAACTTTAACCGCTTTATCCTGGATAAAATTCACCAGGACAGCGGCACACCGGTTTACACCATCCATGCCGAAGTTGAAGGGATGGTGATGCGAGATTCCTTTAGTGAATTGCTGGCGATGGCCGCAGCCGAGGGGGTTCAGTTCTGCCCGCTAAGCGAGCTTCTGCCGGACGATTTATCCACGCTGCCGAGAGGCAAAATTGTGCGCGGGACAATTCCAGGCCGCGAAGGCTGGCTGGGTTGCCAACAACTTATAGAGTCGTGAACCGATGAAATCTGCAAAATATGGAATGACCCTTCTGGTCTGTTTTGCCTTGCTTTACCTTGTACCCTTGGAGTTTCGTCACCTGTGGCAGCCGGATGAAACGCGCTATGCGGAAATCAGCCGCGAAATGCTGCTGTCTGGCAACTGGATCGTTCCTCATTTCCTTGACCTGCGCTATTTCGAAAAGCCGGTGGCGGGGTACTGGATCAACAACATCAGCCAGTTCATTTTCGGTCATAACAATTTTGCCGTGCGTTTTGGTTCCGTATTTTCAGTGACCCTGAGTGCGCTGCTGACTGCCTGGCTGGCGTTCCGTCTGTGGCGCGATAAAACCATCGCGGTGCTGTCTGGGGTTATCTTCCTTACCTGCCTGCTGGTCTACGGCATTGGCACGTATTCCGTGCTCGACCCGATGATCACCCTGTGGCTGACGGCGGCGATGTGCAGCTTCTGGCTGGCCAGTACCGCGCAAACCACCGGCGGTAAAATCGGCGGTTACGTGCTGCTGGGTCTGGCCTGCGGTATGGGCGTGATGACCAAAGGGTTCCTGGCACTGGCGGTGCCGGTGATTGGCGTGCTGCCGTGGGTGATTGCGCAGAAACGTTGGAAAGAGGTGTTGCTGTTTGGGCCGCTGGCGGTGTTGAGTGCCGTGCTGATTACGCTGCCGTGGGCGATTGCGATCGCCAAAGCCGAGCCTGACTTCTGGCACTATTTCTTCTGGGTGGAGCATATTCAGCGCTTCGCCGAGAAAGACGCGCAGCACAAAGCTCCATTCTGGTACTACATTCCGTTCCTGATTGCAGGTTCTCTGCCATGGCTTGCTCTGCTGCCGGGCGCGCTTAAGAGCGGCTGGAAAAGCCGGGGCGAGCAGGGCGGTGCGTTCTACCTGCTGGGCTGGGTTGTGATGCCGTTGCTGTTCTTTAGCATCGCCAAAGGCAAACTGCCGACCTACATTCTGCCTTGCTTTGCACCGCTGGCGATCCTGATGGCGCGCCACGCCGTTGAACTGGCGAAAAGCGGCTCAGCTGTTTTACGCGCCAACGGCTGGATTAACCTGCTGTTTGGGTCGGTCTGCGTGATTACTGTGGCCTTTTTCCTGGCGCCGTGGGGCCTGGCAAGACATCCGGTCTATGCCGCCAATGAAACGCTGAAAGTGGTGCTGGCGTGCGTGGCCTTTGCCGTCTGGGGGCTGTTCGGTCTTTTGACCCTGAGCCAGGCCGCGAAGCGCTGGTACTGGGCGGCGCTGTGTCCGCTGGGTCTGGCGCTGCTGGTGGGCGTAGTCATTCCATCGAAAGTGGAAAATTCCAAGCAGCCGCAGGCATTCATCCATGAGATGCGTCCGCAGCTGGAAGACAGTCGCTACATCTTCACCAACAACGTTGGCATTGCCGCCGGGGTGGCGTGGGAGCTGAAGCGGAGCGATATCAATCTTTATAATCAGGCGGGCGAGCTGCGCTACGGCCTTGATTACCCGGATGTGTCTAACCGCTACGTGAATGGCACTGACTTCGAATCCTGGCTGGCGGAACACCGCAAGCAGGGCAAAGTGTCGCTGATGCTGCTGGTGTCGAATAACACCGATCTCAATGACCTGAAGCTGCCGGAGCCGGATCACCGGGCCAACAGCGGGCGCTTCGTGCTGTTTGAGTACGACGCGCAGCCATGAATATTGCGCTGATTATTCTGGCCAGTTTGCTTAGCTGCGGCGGGCAGCTGTGCCAGAAGCAGGCGGCTCAGGGGGCGGGGCGCCGCCACCTGATGCTGTGGCTTGGGCTAAGCGTGATGCTATTAGGGCTGGGGATGCTCGTCTGGCTGCTGGTGCTCCAGCACGTCGAGGTGAGCATCGCTTACCCCATGCTGAGCCTGAACTTTATCTTTATCACCCTTGCCGCGCGCTGGATCTGGAAAGAGCGGATTTCAGCGCACCACTGGCTGGGCGTGATACTAATCATTCTGGGTATTATCGCGCTGGGAGGGCACGCCTGATGGGGTATCTCTGGGCGTTAATGAGCGTGCTGCTGGTCAGCGGGGCACAGCTCAGCATGAAATGGGCGATGATTCAGTTTCCTCCCGCAGCAGTGAGCCTTGAATTTATCAAGGCGGTGCTGTTCGGCGGCTACGGGCTATTGGCGCTGATTGGCGGGCTGGCGGCCTATGCATTTTCCATGGGCTGCTGGTACATGGCGCTGAAGCGCATTCCGCTCAGTAAAGCGTATCCGCTTTTAAGCCTGAGCTATGTGCTGGTGTGGTTCGCTGCCATTAACCTGCCGTGGCTTAACGAAGAGTTCAGTCCGGGCAAGCTTCTCGGCGTGGCGGCGATTTTCGTCGGCCTGGTGCTGATTTGCCTGCCTCATCAGCTACGTCACAAAAAGGAAAAGTAATGCGCTAGTTGTTCAGGCAAACTGACGGCAACCTGATGAAAACCGGATGTGAAGTATGAACCCACATATCATTGAAGTGCCGTTAGAAAAGTCTTATCGCCTGATCAACCACGGTCCAACCGTGCTGGTGTCTGCCCACCACAATGGTGTGGACGACGTGATGACCGCCGCCTGGGCCTGTGCGCTGGATTTTACCCCGTCCAAACTGATGGTTGTGCTGGATAAAATCACCGCCACCCGCACGCTTATCGAAAACAGCGGCACCTTTGTCATTCAGGTGCCCTGCGCCGCTCAGCTCAAAATGACCCATTTTCTGGGTACTCACAGCCTGAAAGAGATGCCCGACAAGCTTGAGCAATCCGGCGTGGAATTGTTCCGCGCTCCTGGCTACAGCGTGCCGCTGGTCGCAGGCTGCACGGCCTGGATGGTGTGCAAACTTATCCCCGAGCCGCATAATCATCAGGCCCACGATCTGTTTATCGGTGAAATTATTGCTGCCTGGGCTGACGACCGTGTGTTCCAGAACGGCCACTGGTCGTTTGAATCGTCCCCGCCGGAATACCGCAGCCTGCACTACATTGCCGGCGGTCAGTTCTACGCCATCGGCGAATCGCTGGTGGTGCCGGACGTGGAGGCATAATGAAAAAGATTGAGCTTCCCGCAGAGGAGTACCGCCAACTGAGTGATTTCATCACCGACTGGCTGGACGACAAGCACGACCTGCAAATAGGGCAGTTTGAAGCTGAATTCTTCCTGGATGAGCTGGTGAAAAAAATGGCACCCGTGCTCTACAATAAAGGACTGGAGGATGCGCTGGCAGTAGCCCAAAGCAACATGCTAACGCTGGAAGAGTTGCTGGATCTGGAAAAGATCGTCGATTAGTTTTACCAGGGGCAGGTGAGGCCTTTCTGCTCTACCTGCCGTTTTCTGTAAGGTTGTTTTGCCGCTGTGCCAGAATAAAATCGCTGATAAAGTCGACAAAAACGCGGATCTTCGACGAAAGCTGTTTCCCCGAAGTCCAGACCATCTGGAATTGCCCTGGCGCCTTCAAATACTCACCCAGCAGCGGGTGCACAACACCGCTCGCCAACTGGGGTTCAATCATAAAATCAGGTACGGCTCCGACACCCAGGCCATTAATAATCGCGCTGCGCACCATCTCCATGTTGTTCGAACTGAACACGGTGCGGGTGCGAACGTCCGCCAGTTCCGATAAGTCGCGCAGCGGCCAGGGCTGCAGCTTGCCGGTGTTCACATAGCGGAAACGAATTCCGCAATGCCCCTCCAGTTCCCGGGGCGATTGCGGCACGCCATGCCGGGCAAGATAGGCCGGGGAAGCGCAGAGAATAAGCTGCAAAGAGGGCAGCGCGCGACGCATCAAGCGAGAATCCGGGAGTTCGCCGGTTCGGATAGCAATATCCACGTCCTCGTCAATCAAGTTCACCAGCCTGTCGCTGAAATCCAGATCGAGATCGATGTCCGGATAACGGCGAACGAAAGCGATAATGGCTGCTTCAAACAGGATGTGGCTGGCGGCGGGCAGGCTAACTCGCAGGCGGCCTCTGGGTGTTTCACTGGCATGGGAGAGCAGGGCATCCGCCTCATCCAAATCCTGCAAAATGCGCCGGCAGCGTTCAAAGTAAACCCTGCCTTCGGACGTCATCTGCAGGCTGCGGGTGGTGCGGTGAAAAAGCCGCACCCCAAGTTGTTCTTCAAGTCTCGTAATCCCTTTTCCTACCGCCGAAGCGGAAAGCCCCAGAGCTTGCCCGGCTCGGACAAAACTGCCCAACTCTGCGGTGCGGACAAAATAGGTCAGGCTGGACAGGCGATCCATAGTCATACCTCTATTCGAGCGTTTTATTCCGTAATGTTCGGACGTTTTATCATTTTTGTCACTGAAAAACACCCGCTACTCTGCACGCTATCCCACCTGCTTACTGCAGGCCCAGTTTTGAGATTGTAACTTTCCGCTGAGGATATGAATGATGGCCGTTACCCGTTCTCACCCGTCGCAAGAACAGCTCCTGACGCTGGTTGCCGTGTGTCTTGCTTCGATCACTATGCCTTTTAATTTTACCGCCGCTGCCGTGGCCTTACCCGCTATCGGGCAGACGTTCCACGGCTCTGCTATGGCGGTGAACTGGGTGGCTAATGCATTTATGTTGACCTTTGGCAGTTGCCTGATGCTGGCGGGCGCACTTGCCGACAGCTACGGGCGTAAGCGGATGTTTGCCGGAGGGATTGCGGCCTTTGCGTTACTGTCAGCCGCGCTGCTTGCTGCGCCAAACTTGTTTGTTTTCGACCTGCTGCGTGGGGCACAAGGCATTGCCGCCGCTATCGCGTTTTCCGGCGGGATGTCGGCATTAGCGCAGGTTTTTGACGGAACCGACAGGATGCGTGCTTTCAGCTTCGTCGGCTGTAGTTTCGGTATTGGCCTGGCTTTTGGCCCCGTGGCTGCGGCGGTAATGATCGATCTCTTCAATTGGTCAATTGTCTTTATTTTACTGACGCTGGTGGCAGGCATTGCCTGTTTTCTGTCCTGCCGCTATATGCCCGAATCCCGCAATCCAGCGGCAAACGGTATCGACTGGGCCGGAGCCGTGGTGTTTACGTGGACGCTGGGTGTTTTCACTTATGCCGTGCTGCGCGTGCCGGAGGTGGGTTGGGGGAATGCCTTTAATCTGGCACTGTTTGTGGTGGCCACGATTTCACTGCTGGTATTTATTCGCATTGAACTGCGCGTTCAGCAGCCGATGCTCGACCTGACTTTATTCAAGTTTCCCCGGTTTGTTGGCGTTCAGCTCCTCGCGGCTGCCCCGGCCTATTCCTTTGTTGTTCTGCTTCTGCTCTTACCGCTGCGCTTTGTTGGCGTGGAGGGGATGCCGGTGCTTGAGGCCGGACGGTTAATGATTGCGCTCTCTGCCCCGCTGTTGTTCATGCCGATTATTGCCGGTTCCCTGACTCGCTGGTTCTCTGCTTCCGTCCTGTGCGGGGTTGGGTTGCTGGTTTGTGCGGTCGGATTATTGTGGCTCAGCCGCATTCCGGGCGGGGCATCTGCGTGGCAGTTTGCCTTACCGATGTGGACGATCGGCTGCGGGATAAGCCTGCCCTGGGGATTGATGGATGGCCTGGCGGTGAGCGTGGTGCCCCGCGAAAGGGCTGGCATGGCAACGGGTATTTTCAGTACCACGCGGGTGGCTGGGGAAGGGATTGCGATGGCTATTGTGAGCGCGCTGCTCTCTTCACTGATGGCAAATAACCTGCACCAGGTGGTGTCCGGCAGCCCTCAGCGGCTGGCACATGCCGCGCAAAGCGTTGTTACCGGTGATGTCGCCACCGCAACCACCTCGCTGCAGGGCGTGACGTATAAGACGATTGCTGCCAGCTACGACGCGGCATTCAGCGACCTGTTGCTGCTGTTGATGAGCATCACATTGCTGGTCGCACTGGTGGTGTTTTTATTTCTGGACAAAGGACAAACCGGGGATGAAACCCGGCCACAAGCGACGGCGAGTTGATCGCCATTTTAAGCCAAGAGTGAGAGTGTAATGATGACCACACATGTCAAAGATCTGTTCAGCCCGCTGCGGGCAGGCAGGCTCAGTTTACAACATCGGGTAGTGATGGCGCCGCTAACCAGAATGCGTGCATCCGGGTCAGAAGGCGCGCCTGACGCGCTTAACGCCGAATACTACGGCCAGCGTGCCAGCGAAGGCGGCCTGATTATTACCGAGGCGACGAATATTTCGCTGCAGGGGAAAGGTTTTCCGCAAACGCCGGGCATCTATAGCGATAGTCAGCAGGCAGGCTGGAAGCAGGTTGTGGAAGCCGTGCATCAAAAGGGCGGCGCTATTTACCTCCAGCTCTGGCACACGGGGCGCATTTCTCATCAGAGTCATCACCCTGAAACCCCGTCGATTGCTCCCTCGGCTATTCGTCCTGCGGGTGAAGCTCTGGATGCTAACTTTACATCTCAGCCGTTTGCCACACCGGCAGCCCTTGAACTCTCGGCCATTCCTGCGGTGATTGAGGAGTATCGCGAGGCGGCACGGCGAGCGAAGGCTGCGGGTTTCGACGGCGTGGAGTTGCATGCGGCGAACGGTTTTCTCATTGATCAGTTTTTGCAGGACAAAACTAACCAGCGCACGGACGAATATGGCGGCAGCATAGCAAACCGAATGCGTTTCATGCGCGAAGCGCTTGCGGCGCTGCGTGAGGTTTACTCCGCTGGGGAAATCGGCGTCAGGCTTTCCCCGTTCGGCAAGCTGGGAGACATTGGCGACAGTAACCCGATGGCGCTGTTTACGGACGTTGCCAGCTGGCTTTCAGAACAGCAGATTGGCTACCTGCATCTGGTGGAGCCGCGAGTCAACACCGGGCTAAATGAAGAGCAGGATATGACGCAGCCAGCTTCTGTTGCCGCATTGCTACGGCCTTATTTTGACGGCGCTATTATTGCCTCAGGGGGTTTTACCCGCGAATCAGCAAATGCGCTTATTGCCGCAGGAAATGCGGATGCCGTGGCCTTCGGGCGAGCATTTATTGCTAACCCCGATCTGCCGTATCGGCTGTCCGTAAATGCGCCTTTAAACGCCTATGACCGTTCAACGTTTTACGCCGGGGATGCCCGCGGTTATACCGACTACCCGACCTTGCCACGCCACTGACCTTTCAGGAGAGTTCTATGTTATTTAACGACACCGCATCCCCCGTTCTTGATGTACAGGGGCCGCCACCCTGGCTGGCTATCCTTGCTGATGAGGCGAGCCTGCAAGGCGTGGTGCTGAAAGCGCCGGTTCACGGCAAAACGGCGATTCTGGAGATCCTGAAAGCGGCCATTCCGCTGTATGACTTCCAGCGCTTTACTTACCGGGATTATGTCAACGAACGGTTTTTTATGGAGTCTTACCGCGCAAGCGTGGACGGCGTGGCCGTGGAGTGCGCAGTGTGGGTGCATATCAATGAGCAAGGGCAGGCAAATTCGCTGATGATTCACCATCATCCGCTGCCTGCGGCGCTCTATTTTTCCCAGCGGATGTGGCAGCAGGTTGATGAAAAGTATCGTGAACTTTACCTCAGCCCGGAGGAATATGCGGCGCTAACTCGTGGGTAAGAAGAGGGGCGCACAGCGCCCCTTTTTTTCGTATTACTGATTAACCGGCACAACCGCGCCGTGATATTTCTCGTTGATCCAGTCCTGAATCTGCTTAGAGTGCAGGACTTTCACCAGTTCGACGATGTCATGTTTTTTCACGTCGGCGCTGTGAACCGTGATGATGTTGGCATACGGGTTGCCTTCGGTGCTTTCGACGGCAATCGGATCTTTGATTGGGTTCAGACCTGCATCAAGCGCGTAGTTGGCGTTGATCACCACCGCATCACCTTCGTTGTTGGCGTACATTTGCGGCAGCAGGGCGGCTTCAATGTCCGCTTTGAACTGCAGATTTTTCGGGTTGCTGGCGATGTCGCTGATACGTGCGTTAACCGGCTTCACGCCTGGCTTCAGAGTGATCACACCTTCGCGCTGGAAGATGGCCAGAATGCGGCCTTCTTCGGCCACCGAGTCACGCAGAATGATTTTGCCGTTCTGTGGCAGATCTTTCAGGCTTTTATACTTCTTCGAGTAGATGCCGATAGGCTCCACGTGGATAGCCCCGGCGCTGACGAAATCGTAGTTTTTATCGCCTTTATGATCCTGCAGGACTGAATCCAGATAGGGCTGATGCTGGAAGTAGTTGGCGTCAATCTCATGCTCGGCCAGCGCCGTATTCGGCAGGATATAATCCTGGAAGGTTTTAATCTCAAGATCGATGCCTTCTTTCGCCAGAATCGGCTTCGCCTGCTCGAGAATTTCCGCGTGTGGCACGTTGGAGGCGCCCACAATCAGTTTTTCAGCGGCGTTGGCGTGAAGACTTAACGCAGTTAAAGAAGCCAGAGCTAACATCATAAACTGTTTTTTCATTATTTCGTCCAGTCGTGATCGGTGATTAAAAGTGCATTGCCGTGGAATTCCAGGCGGCAGAGTGCGTCTCTGTCGCCCGAAATATGTTGAAATCGTTAGCGCTTATCGAGCAGGTTGGTGATGCGGTCGCCGATAAACTGAATAATGAAAACGATCGCTAAGATAGTGGCCGTGGCCACCAGCGTGACGTCGTTATGGTTACGCTGGAACCCTTCCAGGTAGGCGAGGTTGCCTAAACCGCCTGCGCCGATAACCCCGGCCATGGCGCTGTAGCTCACTAGCGCAATCAAAGTCACGGTCATCCCGGAGACCAGTGCAGGGGAGGATTCAGGCAGCAGCACGCGGAAAATCAGCGTGTGGGTTTTGGCCCCCATCGAACGCGTGGCTTCGATGACCCCTTTATCGACTTCGCGCAGTGCAATTTCCACCAGGCGAGCGTAGAAAGGTGCCGCCCCGACGATCAGCGCCGGCAGCGCGGCATTGGTACCCAAAATAGTGCCGACCAGCGTCTTCGTGAACGGGATCAGCAGGACGATCAGAATGATGAACGGAATCGAGCGGAAGACGTTGACCAGCACGGTCACCACCGAATACACCAGACGATTCTGCAGCAGCTGGCCACGAGAGGTGAGAAACAGCAGCACGCCGAGAGCGATACCGAACACGAACGTTGCCACTCCCGACCAGGCCGTCATGTAGAGCGTTTCACCCGTGGCAGCCCACAGTTTGTCGAGTTTTAAATGCGGGAAGTATTGCTCAAGCATGTCGAATAACCTCAGTCTCTACCCGCTTTTGATTCAGGTATTGCACAATATTTTCTAGCTGGCTGGCGTCATCCATATGGACATACAGCTCGCCAAACGCACCGTCTACCGTCTGGGTGATGTTGCCGTGCAGGATATTCAGCGCGACGTTGAAATGCTGAATGACATCGGCAATCACCGGCTGCCTGGCTTCTCCGCCGGGGAAAATCAGCTTCAGAATGCTGCCGCTGATGCCCTGAACCCAGAGCGGATTAAACGGTTCGCTGGGCGTATTCTGCCCCGCAATCTGACGCACAAATGTTTGCGTAATGGGTTGCTTCGGGTGAGTGAAAATATCCAGTACCGGGCCTTCTTCAACGATTCTGCCGTTTTCCATCACCGCCACGCGCTGGCAAATTTTGCGTACCACATGCATCTCATGGGTGATGAGGACGATGGTTAAATTGAGCTGGCGGTTAATGTCGAGCAACAGATCGAGAATCGCGTCGGTCGTTTGTGGATCCAGCGCCGAGGTGGCTTCGTCACACAGTAAAACGTCCGGATTATTGGCCAGCGCGCGGGCAATGCCGACTCGCTGCTTTTGGCCGCCGCTAAGCTGAGCAGGCCAGGCATTTTCGCGCCCCTCCAGCCCCACGAGCTTAATAAGTTCGTCAACGCGTTGCTGAATCTGGCGTTTATTTACACCGGCAATTTGCAGGGGGAAGGCAATATTCTCGGCAACGGTTCGGGACCACAGCAGATTAAAGTGCTGAAAGACCATGCTGACTTTTAGACGAGCCTGACGGAGCTGTTCTCCTTTGGCCTGGGCAATATCCTGGCCTGCGACAACGATCGAGCCAGAAGTGGGTTTTTCAAGCCCATTTAATAATCTGATTAATGTGCTTTTACCCGCGCCGCTGTAACCAATAATGCCGTAAATCTGCCCTTTATTGACGCTGATATTAATATTGTCTACGGCGGTAATTGCGCCATGCTTGCTGGCAAATATTTTTGATACGCCCGAAAGAACGATCATTATCCTGGTCCTTAACTGCTGAAAATTTTCACAACGTAACAGCATGATATGCTGCTGGTTAGCGCGTACATGCGGTGTTATGGCGTTGGGCCATTATTATTTGGCTGATACTACCTGCTAATGGCGCTGGTCAGAAGAATATAAAAATATGACTTATAGCCATAAGAAATATAAATAAGTGATGGCAGTTTTTTGCTCGAAATTAATACTCTTTAGCAAAAATATGGCATTGCTTATGTTTAAATTGGTTAATTAAGTACGTTGAAATAACCATCAGCATCGAAGTGGATGATAAATAATTGACGGGTTATTGAGGGTCTTTATTAATGCCCATGCTCTGGTTGATAATTGTGCACCTTGGTTTTTTTAGTTTTAAATCTGAGCTTCTGGGGCTGTTCTGGCTCTTATTTTTCTTCCCAAATTTAACAAATCTGCGCCATGCCCCGGAAATTTTATTCTCATCACGGTATCTTTCCCGCCTCGAGAGCGGAGATTGTCTGAAGATGTACGAATTCAATTTAGTCTTGCTGCTACTGCAGCAGATGTGCGTGTTCCTGGTCATAGCCTGGTTAATGAGTAAAACTCGACTGTTTATCCCCCTGATGCAGGTGACCGTGCGCTTACCCCACAAGCTGCTGTGCTACATCACCTTCTCGGTTTTCTGCATTATGGGTACCTATTTTGGCTTGCATATCGAAGGGTCCATTGCCAATACGCGTGCCATCGGTGCCGTGATGGGCGGCCTGTTAGGTGGGCCAGTGGTGGGCGGGCTGGTTGGGCTGACTGGTGGGCTGCATCGCTACTCTCTCGGCGGGATGACGGCGCTGAGTTGTATGATTTCCACCATTGCGGAAGGGCTGATTGGCGGCTTAATCCACAGCGTTTTAATCCGGCGAGGCAGAACGGACAAATTGTTCAGCCCGCTGGTCGCCGGAGCGACGAGTTTTGTCGCCGAACTGGTGCAGATGATCATTATCTTGCTTATCGCCAGGCCTTTTGAGGACGCGCTCCACCTGGTGGAGAGCATCGCTGCGCCGATGATGGTCACCAACACATTAGGGGCCGCCATGTTTATGCGTATTCTGCTGGATAAACGCGCGATGTTTGAGAAATATACTTCCGCGTTCTCTGCCACCGCGCTGAAGGTCGCGGCCTCGACCGAAGGGATTCTCCGGCAAGGATTTAACGAACAAAACAGTCTGAAAGTGGCGAAGGTACTGCACCAGGAACTGGATATCAGCGCCGTGGCGATCACCGACCGGGAAAGGCTGCTGGCGTTTATCGGCACCGGGGCCGACCATCACCTGGCGGGCAAGCCTATTTCGTCCGGTTACACCTGGCAGGCCATCGAAAATAACGAAGTGGTTTACGCTGACGGCAATGAGGTGCCTTATCGCTGCTCGCTCCATCCGAACTGCAAGCTGGGGTCGACGCTGGTTATCCCGCTGCGGGGTGAAAATCAGCGGGTGATCGGCACCATAAAACTCTATGAGGCGCGCAACCGGCTGTTTAGCTCGATCAACCGCACGCTCGGCGAAGGGATTGCGCAACTGCTGTCGGCGCAAATCCTGGCCGGGAAATTTGAGCAACAAAAAGCGCTGCTGGCCCAGTCCGAGATCAAGCTGCTGCATGCGCAGGTAAACCCGCACTTCTTATTTAACGCGCTGAACACGCTTAAGGCGGTTATCCGCCACGATGGCGACAAAGCCGGGCAACTGGTGCAGTATCTCTCGACGTTTTTCCGCAAAAATCTCAAGCGCCCCTCTGAAATCGTCACGCTTTCCGATGAAATTGAGCATGTGAATGCCTATCTGCAAATTGAGCTGGCGCGTTTCCAGACGCAGTTGGCGGTGGAGTGGCAGGTGCCAGACGAGTTGGCAAATCAGCGTTTACCGGCCTTCACGCTACAGCCGATTGTGGAAAACGCCATTAAACACGGCACCTCCCAGCAATTAGGCCACGGAATGATTACTATTCGTGCCCGTACCGAGGGACAAGACGTGCTGGTGGATGTTGAGGATAACGCCGGGTTGTACCGGCCAAAAGAGAACGGTAACGGACTGGGAATGAATCTGGTAGACAAGCGGCTGCGGGCGAAGTTTGGCGAGGATTATGGCCTGGATGTGAGCTGTGAACCCGATCGTTTTACCTGTATCACCGTGCGTCTGCCCGCCGAGGAGTTGGTATGTTGAGAGTATTGATTGTGGATGATGAACCGCTGGCGCGTGAGAACCTGCGCGTCCTGCTTGAGAACGATAGTGAGATTGAGATAGTCGGGGAATGCGCTAATGCGATAGAGGCGATTAGCGCGGTGAACAAGCTGCGCCCGGACGTGCTGTTTCTCGATATCCAGATGCCGCGCATCAGCGGGCTGGAAATGGTAGGTATGCTCGACGAACGCCACCGCCCGCGCATTGTGTTTCTCACCGCTTTTGATGAATACGCGGTGCAGGCTTTTGAGGAATGTGCTTTTGACTACCTGCTAAAACCTATCGAGGCGCAGCGGCTACAAAAAACGCTGGCTCGCCTGCATCAGGAGGCCGAAGCACAGGATGTTTCCCGCCTGCCGGAAAGCCAACAGCCGCTGAAATTTATCCCGTGCAGCGGCCACAGCCGCATCTGGCTGTTGCAGATGGAAGAAGTGGCCTATGTCAGTAGCCGGCTGAGCGGGGTGTATGTCACCAGCCGCGATGGCAAAGAAGGTTTTACCGAATTAACGCTGCGTACGTTGGAAAGCCGCACGCCGCTGCTGCGCTGCCACCGACAATATCTGGTGAACATGAATTATTTGCAGGAGATCCGCCTGGAGGATAACAGCCAGGCGGAACTGCTGCTGCGGGATGGCCGCACCGTGCCGGTGAGCCGCCGCTATTTGAAGTCGCTGAAAGAGGCGGTGGGGCTTTAAGGTTAGTCCTCTACGCGGCAGGCTTTAATCCGGCAAAAGCGTCGCGGATTTCAGCCTCCGGCAGAGAAATGCCAATAAAGACCAGCGTACTTTCCGGCGTCTCATCCGGCTGCCACTCTCGGTCCCAGTCGGCGCTGTAAAGGCGCTGCACGCCCTGGAACAGCAGGCGACAGGGCTGGTCTTCAATCCACAGCATCCCTTTGTAGCGAAGCAGGTTGTTGGCAAAGCCGGAAAGCAGGTTCTCCATCACGGCAGACACGGCGGACAGCGCAACCGGGTAGTCCAGCGTTACCACAATGGATGAAACCTCATTTTGCTGCGGAGCAATGCGGTGGAAGCGAGGCTTAGTCGCCACAACGTTTTCTTCCAGCATAAAGCCGCGGGTGTTAAACAGCAGCGCAAGGTCGATATTGCCGTGCAGAATAGGGTAAACCGGCGCGCGTGCGTTAATGCGCTGCAGGCGTTCGATCAATGCAGCAGATTCACCGGCCACATCGGTTTTGGTCAGTAAAATGCGGTCGGCGTAGCCGATTTGCGACTGGGCGAGCGGGAACTGATCCAGCTGGGAGTCGGCATGTACCGCGTCAACCAGGGTGATTACGCCATCGAGCAGGTAACGTTCGCAGATGATTTCATGGGCGAAAAAGGCCTGCAGGATAGGGCCAGGGTCAGCCATTCCCGTGCATTCGACGATGAGCCTGTCGAAGTGAATTTCACCTTTGTCCCGGCTCTCTAGCAGATCCAGAAGCGCATCTTCCAGCTCGCTCGACCGCGTGCAGCAGATGCAGCCGTTGCTCAGGGTGGTGATGCGGGTGGCGCGGTCACCAATCAGCTGACTGTCGATAGGCGTTTCGCCAAACTCATTTTCAATAACGGCAATCTTCTCGTCCTGTTGGGTATGCAGGATATGACGCAACAGGGTGGTTTTCCCTGCGCCCAAAAAGCCAGTTAATACGGTTACTGCAATCGGTGTCATCGCGTCCTTCCTGTTAACAGCAGCGCATGCCGCCTTTACCGTCTCCGCCGTAGCGCGCCTGCTGGCGTTCGCGGAAGAATTCTTTGTAGGTCATGGGCGGCTGATCCGGGTGGTTCGTCTGCATATGCAGCACATAGGTATCGTAGTCCGGAATGCCAACGAGCATTCTTGCCGCCTGGCCGAGGTACTTTTTTGCAGCCCCTAAGTTATCAAACATTAGTCGCTCCTTTAGTGATTTAAGCCCCGCTAATGCGGGGCTGTCGTATGAAGCGATCAGTGGCCGGAAGAAATCTTAATGCCTTCCTTCGGTACCGGCTGATAAGGCGTTTCTTTGTCCGTTGGCTGGTCGGATTTACGCGCCTCTTTCCAGGCCTTAATGCCGTAGAAAATGATGCTGTAAACCACCACCAGGAACAGAATACTCAGGCCCGCGTTGGTGTAGTTATTGACGACGATGTGGTTCATGTTGGCGATTTCTTGCGCCGTCAGATCCGCACCACCGGCGGCGATTCGCGCCTTATACTGGTTGGCCATGAAGAAGAAGCCTTCCATCTGTGGGTTGCTGCTGAACAGCTTCAGGCCCAGCGCCCAGGTGGTGCAGATAAGCAGCCAGACCGCAGGTACCACGGTGACCCAAATGTACTGGGTACGCTTCATCTTCACCAGGACCACGGTGGCCAGCACTAATGCCACGGCCGCCAGCATCTGGTTGGAGATGCCAAACAGCGGCCACAGGCTCTTCACGCCGCCAAGCGGATCGACCACGCCCTGATATAGCAGGTAGCCCCAAAGCCCAACGCAGCCTGCGGTACCGATGATACCGGCTACCAGCGAGTCGGTTTTCTTCAGGAACGGGATAAAGTTACCCAGCAGATCCTGCAGCATAAAGCGGCCTGAACGGGTCCCGGCATCCAGCGCGGTAAGAATAAACAGCGCTTCAAACAGGATCCCGAAGTGGTACCAGAACCCCATGTCGGCGACAGGCACAATTTTGTGGAACACATGCGCAATCCCGACGGCAAGCGTAGGTGCGCCACCTGCGCGGTTAAGCACGGAAGGTTCACCGATGTCTTTCGCCGTTTGCAGGATTTGTTCCGGAGAAATCACGAAGCCCCAGGAACTGACGGTGGCGGCCGCGTGCGCGGTCACTTCTTTCAACTGCGCCATAATCATCGGGGCGTTTTCCCCGCCCAGCTCGTGCAGGTTTGGCATGGTAAAGCCCAGACCCGCCGGTGGCGTATTCATGGCAAAGTACAGACCCGGCTCAATGATGGACGCCGCCACCAGGGCCATAACGGCCACAAATGACTCCATCAGCATGGCGCCGTAGCCGATAAAGCGAGCATCGGTTTCACAGGCCAGCAGTTTTGGCGTGGTGCCGGACGCGATAAGCGCGTGGAAACCGGATACGGCGCCGCAGGCGATGGTGATAAACAGGAACGGGAACAATGCGCCTTTCCACAGCGGGCCGGTACCATCCACGTACTGAGTAATGGCCGGCATTTTCAGCTCTGGGTTGAGGATAACGATGCCAATCGCCAGACCGACGATAACGCCGATTTTCAGGAAGGTTGCCAGGTAATCACGTGGCGCGAGGATCAGCCAGACCGGCAGCAGGGCAGAAACAAAGGCATAGCCGATAAGCGTAAAGGTAATGGTGGTGTCTTTAAAGGTCAGCGCCGGGCCCCAGTACGGGTCGTGGGCAATCACGCCGCCAAAGTAAATCGAAGCGACCAGCAGCACAATCCCGATCACGGACACTTCACCAACCCGACCCGGGCGAATAAAGCGCATATAAATGCCCATAAACAGGGCAATCGGCACCGTCGAGCAAACGGTAAAGACGCCCCACGGGCTTTCGGCCAGCGCTTTCACCACGATAAGCGCCAGCACGGCCAGGATAATAATCATGATCAGGAAGCAGCCGAACAGGGCAATAGTGCCCGGCACCGGCCCCATCTCTTCTTTGATCATCTCGCCAAGGGAAGCTCCGTTTCGGCGCGAGGAGATAAACAGCACCATAAAGTCCTGCACCGCCCCGGCCAGCACAACGCCCGCCAGCAGCCAGAGTACGCCGGGCAAATAGCCCATCTGTGCCGCCAGAACCGGGCCGACCAGCGGCCCCGCACCGGCTATCGCCGCGAAGTGGTGGCCAAACAGAACGTTACGGTTGGTTGGGACATAGTTCAGGCCGTCGTTATTGATGACGGCCGGTGTGGCACGCGTAGGATCCAGCTTCATCACCTTCTGGGCGATGTAGAGGCTGTAGTAGCGGTAAGCCACCAGATAGACCGACACCGAGGCGACGACGATCCACAGGGCGCTGATGTGTTCCCCCCGTCGCAGGGCGACGACGGCCAGACAGCAGGCCCCGATGATACCCAGAATCACCCAGGGTATATGTTTGAGAAATTTATTTTTATTCATAATTCATCCGTTTGTCAGCCCCGGCGTCATGCCTGATTACCGCCTTGCTGAACCTGGTTGGTGTAAAAGAAGGGCATAAAAATAGGCCAGCTATAGCGTGACGATTTTTACGGCAAGAGAGGGAAAAGAGTGGCCGAATGGTCGTATTCAGGGCTAAGCGGTTGTGGGACAGGCTAAGCGGTTTTAGCTTGTCGCTAACTCACTGAAAATTGTGATTTAGATCCCATGATAAGCAGAGGTGATTTAATGATATAGCCGGTCTGGTTTCAATTAGGCTGAGAGTAAACTTCGTTACGGGCATTGAAATAAATGACAGGGTAGCGTTTACAGGAACTATTGAGCGTAACGTTTTATTACGACTGAATTAAGATTTCATTTTATGCGCATTATCAATACATGGGGTCATGTTAAGCGTTTGGTCTTTTGTTTGACCGTTTTATTGCAAAGACGAGGTGTGGTATTTCAGGATGGCGGGAGTAAGCGTGTTGTCTATATTAAACTCATGTATGCCAGTGCTTTATTAATAAGGGGGTTTTATTATTAACCTTTTAAAACATAGACTTACATGATCCTTTATTGTTGTATGTTAATTGATAATGTTTGTTATTTGTTTCTTAATTAAGGCGTTTTGCGTTGTGCAAATCGTGCTGGCAGGCATAATTCGCAGCGGTTGAAGTTTATTTATGGCGATACCTTTATGTCTTTATCAGAAAAAAATACGGCTACAACAGAAAGAAGTGCGATATCCACACTCTTGCCTTTGACTGTGTTAATGGCTCTGGCTATGCCGGCAGTCGCTGGCCCGATGATCAATGTGGGGCCGTTAAATGAGTATGTTTATTCCGGTAAAAACACCCTGGCTAAACGTATTTACAACTCCGGGGATGCCACCGCATTTGTTCGCGTTGAGGTTAGTGAAATTATTTATAACGAACATAATACGGCAAAGGAGACTCCGCTTGATAATGAGGCCATTATTAACGGGCAAGGCGCCGGGATTATCTCGTCACCGCCACGATTAATTATCCCTGCGGGCGGAATGCAAACCAATAGATTGGTCTATACCGGCTCTCGGGATAAAGAGTCTTATTATCGCGTGCGTTATATTCCCGTCGTGCCGAAGAACATGGATGAATTTACGCTCAGCAATGATGAAGTTAAAAAATACCAGGACGCCATTAACGCCAGCGTCAGCGTGCTCACCGGGTTTGGCACCATAGTGACCGTTCATCCCGATAATGTTCGCTTCGATACGCACATTACGGATAAAGGTAAAAAACTGCGGATCAGTAACAAGGGTAATGCCTCTGTAGTTATCAGCGATCTGAAATCCTGCGATGCACAACTTAAAGATTGTAGTCCACCCGTCAATATTCAATTAAGGCCCGGTCGGAGCCTGGAGCGGGGCATTGTGCCGCAAAAAATCTGGCACTACACGCTGAATGAAGGCAGTCAAAAAAAGGCGCTGAAATCAGGTTCGTAATTTGAAGTAACACTGTTCTATTTATTATCAAAAGGAATGATATATGTACGCAAAAAAAATGACTTTACTGGGTGCCCTTCTGGCGACCGCATCGTCGGTTAACGCAGCCCCTCAGCAGGTTGATTTCAACGTAGAGGCGGTGATCCCGGCGACTGATTTCTTCGTCACGCCGGTTAACGGCTGGAATGCTCAGACGCAAAAAATGGCATGGAATGCCGCGACCGGCTCTCTGGATGGATTTTCTCAGCAGCTGCAAATGAAAAATTCCGGCGGGAGTATCAAAGCCTATCTGTCCGGACAGCCGGTACTCAGCTCGGCCAGCGGCACGGATACCATCGATCTTCTTGTGAATATTGCTGGCCAGACTTTGCCGATTGACGCCGCGTCAGCGGTAACACTGTACAGCGCTTCCGAAGCCGCAGCAGAGAAAACGGCCACCCTGACGGTGAGCCAGAAATCTGGTACTAAACCTACGGCCGGGACTTATATCGGGGCTGTGACCATGATGTTTGATACCGAAACGCCTTAATTTTAGTGACGGCAGTATTGATGGTTTGCTCGGTGAATGATCAATCGTGAACTGAGGAGAAAAGAGAGAGGGATTTCTCTTTTCTTTCATCCGAAAAGATAATTTCAGGCGTTTAACATTATGGGATTCTTGCGTCCATTAACAGGGTCGTTATTTCTGATTATCAGTAGTGCGAATACGTGGGCGCAGACTGAGCCGCTTGCCAGCCAGGCCGCCGCTATGCCGGATGATTTTCAGGCGCATTTCTTTAATGCCCCGCTTTCAGCCCGCATCATGGTAGATAACAGGGTCCTCGGCGATGCCATGATCATGGTGACGGCAGATAACCGGGCCAGGATTATTCATTTTACCGATAACGGCGACAGTGAATTTAGCGAGGCCGAACGCCAGCGCTGGTTAAAGGCGTTCACTGACTTTGTTACGCTGGGAAAATGCAGTGACCATGTCTGTCCGCCGGGATTGCTGGCGGCGGATTACAGCCTGAGTGATGCCCGTCTTGTTTTACTCACACAGCAACCGGGGAGCGAGGCGAGTAAGTACTGGTATACCTTACCTGAGGATGGGGATTCGGGCCTGCTGTTGAATAACCAGCTTAACCTCAGCGGCAGTGAACAACAGTCCAGCCTGAGCTGGAACGGGGGCCTGGAGGCCGCGCTCGGGACCTGGACATTAATGAGCCAGTTTCAGCATGACCAGACCCGTAGCAACAGTATGGGCAGCACTTCCCGCCATGCAATGACGTCTCTTTACGTTCAGCGTGAGTTTCAGCAACACTTTCTCCGTACCGGGCTATTTACGCCGAACAGCCAGGGCCTTTTACGTCAGCCTTATACGCCAGGGGGGAGAGTCAGCACGCTAGCGGGAATAATGGCGGGCAGCGGCGATGCATTACTTAAGGGCGCGGATATTCCGGCGCTTTATCCCGTCTACGTCTCCGCCAACCGGGAAGGTGTGGCTGAAATTTACCGCGACGGCACCCTGATAAATTCTCAACCTGTTGAACCCGGCCTGCAAATGTTAGATACCGTCCCGCTGCCTGCCGGTATCTATGAAGTTGAAATTCGCCTCATTGAAGACGGCCGTGAGAGCAGTAGGGTCACTGAAACTATTAATAAACCCACCCGCTGGAAAACGCCGGGCCAGCGCCTGCGCTACAACGTGTTCGCCGGGCAGCAACAGACGCTGTGGAACAGTGACAAAAGTGAAGATAACGGGGAATTTGCGGCCGGGGCCAGCGTGAATTACCTGCTGCATCCGCTGGCGACGGTCGGCGTGGCCCTGCAGAAAACGGGGGAAGAGCATCAGGCCGGGGTTTCACTCGACTGGCAGGCGGCAAAGCCAGTGCAGCTCTACGGCAATGTCTGGCGCAGCAACATCACGGGCTACGGGTTTGATACCCAGGGGATATGGACACATGCGCAGGGCAACGTGGCCCTGAGCCACAGCCGCAGCTGGTATCGCAGTGAGGATGAACCCTACAGGTACAGTACCCGGGCGTCGATCGATCACAGCAGCACACTCTCTACTACCTGGCGCTTTAACAGCGAAAACAGTCTTAACGCACGGCTGACGCACAGAAGTCGCAATAACGGCATCGGGGCAGACGTGGGCTTTAACACCCGCACCGTACTTGCCGGGAACGCCATTAACTGGCGACTTGCCGCCTTTGACCGGCCTTACGGCAATACCAGCTCTCTGCGTAATCGGGGCGTGAGCCTTTCCGCCAGCTTCGCGCTCGGCGGGCAGAAACGCAGCGGCAATATCAGCCTCGGCAGCCGAACGGATACCAACGGCAGCCGGGATCTCTATACCTCCGCCTCGGTCAATCAGACCTGGGACAAAGGCCCCGTGAAGATGACGACGGCGACGCTGACGGCGGACCGCCACGGCGCAGGGTTCAGCACTTACAACCAGTTTGATACGCCGATGATGGCGGGCACTTTCTGGGGGCAGAGTTCAACGCTGGACGGCAGGCTGTCTGGCGGCATTAACACCGGCAGCCTGGTGGCGGTGGGAGGCGGTCGGGCCACGATATCAAAACAGGCGGCACATTATCAGGGCGGGGGCATGATAGTGGATGTGTCATCAGATGATAAACAGGCTGAACTGGTGGCACTCTACCCGGGCGGTACAGTGCCGCTCAAACCGGGCAGGAACTTTATTCCGGTAGATGTCTGGAAACCGGGCACGGTGCAGATTGACTTCCCCGGCACGGAAGCACCGGCCCTGAAAGTCGAGCCTGAGTACCTGAGCTACCAGCATGTGCGTGGGGGCGTCAGTGCGCATTCAGTGAAAGTGATGAAGACGGTGACGGTGATGGGGCGCCTGGTCGACGGTGACGGACATGCTCTGGGTGGTGCCCACGTGGTGAATCATGCGGGCAGAACGGTCTCCGAGTCAGACGGGGTGTTCACCCTGGAAGTCCATGAGAATAACCCGGTGCTGGCGGTCGAGCACCGGTCGATATCTCAGTGCGAAATCCGGCTGAATCCCACCACGCAGAAAACGGCCGATGAGATTATTTTCCTCGGCAATCTCACCTGCGACGGATTACCGCTGGCGGGGAACACTGGGAATGCTGCCCGTAAAGCAGCAAAGAATAAGGACATATAATGTATATCCGGCCGAAAGATAGTTTCATATCTATAATTTCATTTATATTCCATACATTAAAATTAATATCTTTATCCGCTCTGCTTACCCTGACCATGCTGTCAGTCGCCAGGGCAGCAACGGTGGATGTGACTACTGAATTTATTGCTGACCTGTCGAAACCGCAGAATAATAGTTTTGTGAATACCACACCTGTTTCGGGGTTTTGTAATATTCCCACCGTTACTTGTAGTTCGGGAGAGTTTAGTATTTTAATTCCCGGGTTAGATGGGGTGAAATACTTTGATTATACGTCCAAAGATTTTTTACGTAATCACCCTTCAGGCTCATTTGATGGAACGGGAAAAGATGTGATACTAACCGAAGTGAATACGAGACAGAAAATCCAGGGGCAATTTCGCTTTACAAATTTTGGTGTTAAATATGTTCGAATGGATGAAAACAGTGGTCACCTGAGTAATGCACTTGTTACGATGGGTCCTGTTGTAGGGAATTGTACGAGACGAGCAGCTGGGGGGGGCGGGGGAGGCATAGCCTATTGGGGATTGAAAATACCTAAAGAGCGAGTTACTTGCTATCAGGCGCTTAGTAGTGGGTCGTTAGGTCTATTTCAAGGGGATATTCGTCTTGAAGAGATCAGTTTTGGCTATACGTTGGATGTGCCTAATCCACTGGGCATTTATTCCGGGGAATATGAAGGCGAAGTGGTTTATTCCGTTGGTGACGGCGGAGATATTGACTTTAATGCTGAAACAACCTCCGACACTGAAATTAGAATAAAAATAAAGGCTACCGTTCGGCATGCTTTTCAGCTCAAATTCCCGTCAGAAGGTGATATCAAGGTAAGTCTTGCGCCCAGAGGTGGCTGGAGCCAGTGGGTGAACGGTGGTCGTGTCCCGGACTCGCTGAGCCAAGAAGTCCCATTCACCTTGTCGTCGACTTCTGGTTTCACCGTTAATATGCGCTGTGAATATGACTCGGGGACTGGATGTGCGCTACGGGAAACAACATCCCCCACAGGAGAAAAAATACCGCTGGAGGTTTCTCTCACATTACCGGGTTATAAGACGGAAAACGGAACAGAAGCCAGAAATCTGCTGTTGAATTCGTTACCGGCTGGCCATGTTATTTTACCTCCCGGCGAGTTTGTTATTCATCGTCGCTCACAGATTGACTTCAGGGTACCGAAACCCGGTGTTGAAATGATGGTGAAATCCCCGGGCTCAACCTGGCAGGGAGCCGTGACGCTAGTGTTTGATACTCAGGTGGACTAGCAATGTCGAAAATAGCTGATTAAGATCAATTAAAACTTTATAAAGTCATAGCCTTACCTTTCTTTACCGTCACACCTTTGACCTTCCCCTTGGGGGAAGGTGTATCGTCCGCGCCAGTCATTTCAGAAACCTCCCTTTCTAAAAGGAAACAGAATGAAAACACGTATCATGACGGCGTTACTGGCGCTAACCCTTAGCGGTTCTGCACTGGCAGCAACCCCTGAAGCCAATGCCTTTCTGGCGAAACATGGGCTGGCGGGAAAAACCGTTGAGCAGATGGTGGAGGCTATCGACCAGTCTCCGCAAACGCGTCCGCTGGGTTACAGCGCTGGCATTACCAGCCGTGCGCTGGTGCTTTCGGACGGGCAGCAGAAGTTTAGCTATCCGCTGGGCGACAAATTCTATCTGTCGTTTGCGCCATATCTACAGCAAACGCACCCTTGTTTTAACCACAGTCTTTCTGGCTGCCAGGGTGAGCTGGCCAATACGGCTTTCGACGTCAAAATTACTGACAAAGCGGGCAAAGTCCTCCTGAACAAAACGCTGACCAGCCAGCAGAACGGCTTCATCGGCGTGTGGCTGCCGCGCAATACCGAAGGGACGGTCAGTGTCAGCTACCAGGGGCGTTCCGCGCATTCCGCTTTTGCTACCTTTAATGACAGTCAGACCTGCATGACCACATTGCCGTTGCAGTCATCCTGAGTCAGAAGGGCGGCGGCTACGCCAGCGCTGCCGCCGCCTGAATCACGGATAGTTGTTTTCTTCATCAGTATAAATAAGCAGACAGGCCTCGTTAAAATTCGTCAGGCCCAGTCTTTCGTAAAGCTCATTCCGCCTGCGATAAAGGCTTTTTAGTGAGGTATTAAGTTTTTCCGCCACGGTTTCCATGGGCAAGCCCCGTCTGAGCCATGCCATCATCAGTCGCTCTTCCTGAGTCAGTCGCATGCCATAAAACCATTCCCCCGCCTGACGGTCGAGCTTCACTTTTTGCAGCACCCAGAACAGCGCTTCAACCTCCCGATGCGGCATCGACATATCGAAGCTCCACTTTTGCCTGAGCGGAAAAAGTTCAGTGTGGCGCATATCCAGTACGATGCAGCGCACCGGCGCCTCAGCTTTCTCTGCGCTGGTGATAATATTTTCCCACTGCACCAGCGGTAGCCGGCTATCCACCAGGATAGCGTACTCTTTGTAGCCGTAGCTGAAGCTCCTTCTGCCCACTGAGTGCAGCAGAATAATGTCCGGAAAATAACTTTGTATTCCCTGATAAAGATAGCGATCTTGTGTGATCAAAATTGTCGCATCCACCGCAGCGTATCCCTTTAATATTACTCGAATCCAAATGCCTGACCATTGATATCATGGGTCAGCGTGTACACAGCGTGTGTCTCTATTTCATGACAAATGAGCTAACTTACCTTGAGGTAAGTTAGGTGGTGTTTTTACTTATTGTTTGGCAAGGTATTGATGTCGTGGGGATATCCTTTTTATTTTTGATAATAAAAATTATAAATAAAAAGGAATGTGAGGGAAGAGTCTGGTTTTTAAATTAGGATTTTTTGCCAGGAAATCTCCTGATTAATACATTGAATTTCACCTGATCTTATCGGTAAAAACATCAATCATAATATTTCTTTATTTTTGTTTTGCTTGGTTTGTTTTTTTAATCAATGTGTTACGTGTTTTGTTTTGTATGGCAAATCGTTCATTGAAAAGCCGGTGCAGAGTATTCTTAAAAGCATGTTTTGGGCCATTAGGAAGTGTTCACAAAATTATTCATGGTGACTTATCATTCTTGCTATCAGACCTAATGTGTAATCAACGTTATTTTGAGTTTGTTCCTAATGCCTCGTGGAGGGAAAAACGTTAGGGCCAGATATGCCTGTGCAAATAAATGCTCTGGGTCTCAATAGGATTTTACCGTGTGAATTTCATCCGCTAATGCCGGTATCAGGTATTCAAAATGCGGTGGATAAACCATGCTCATTCATAATGGAATAATAGATATTTATGGAACAGCGGCTGAGTATCAATAAGTTATTCTTTTATCGTGGCGTGAAGCTTTCGGTATTTTTAATCATGCCGGGATTACTTCCAGCGCAAGGGATGGGGGCAACATCGCTCTATGACAGCCAGGTATTACAGGCGCGAAACGGAGATTATCAACCTCTGCTTGAGGCATTAAAACGTGAGGCGAAGCAAAGAGCGCTCAACCCGGAACAGGTGGCCGACTGGCTGCAGGTTGCCTCCTGGGCCGGACGCGATGATGAAGTGGTCGACGTGTGGCAGCGTTATCAGGAGCGTACTGCTATCCCGGCTCGTGGGATCGCCGCCACTGCACAATCCCTGCGTAATCTTCATCGCTGGACGGAGTCACTTTCCCTGTGGGAGCAGGCGCTTCAGCTTTCCCCCGCTAATGATGACTACCGTATAGGGCAAATCAAAACGCTGGCCGACGGGCAAAAAGCCTGGCAGGCCAGAGAGAAAGCCCTGCACCTGGTCGAGGAGAAGCCGACGCTGGCGCATTGGCAGGCGCTCTCTTATGTCTATCTTCGGCAGGGAAAAACCTGGGACCAGTTGTTAAGCGACACGCACGCCCTGGCGCTTGCCCCAGGGGATAAAACGGCGCTGCAAAACCTGATCTCCAGCCTGACCGCGAACAGGGTGAATACGCCGGCGCTGGCGTTAGCCAGGCAAGCGAACCTTCCGGCAAATGAGCGCAGAAGTCTGGAGCTGAACGCGTTGGCCGAAATGGTGCGCATGGCTGAAACCCCTCCTGGGGAGGAAAAAGCCCGCTTTACCGTCGCGCAGCGGGCGTTAGATCGCTACGACGCTTTGTTCGCCAAATGGCGCGGTAATCCTCAGGCTCAGCAGGACATCACGCGGGCGCGTATAGACCGGCTTGGCGCGCTCTATGCCCACAATGATTACCCAACGGTCATTCAGGAATATGAAGCCCTGGCCGCAGAAAACGTGGCTGTCCCGCCCTGGGCTTTACGGTGGGTTATTGCGTCTTACCTGGCAGCAAAGCAGGTAGAAAATGCGCAGGCGCTAACGCCGCAGCTGTTCAGCGGCGCGACGAATGAGAATGAGCAGGCGATGTTTTATGCCTTGCTGGACAGTGGCCAGTACGACGCCGCAGGTCGTTATCTGCAAAACCTTGCTCAGGTAACACCTTACCGCCGCTACGTGCCGGGTTTTCCGAATCCCGTACCGAACGATCGCTGGCTGGAAGCGAAAACACTCTCGCTGCAGTATCTCTTATCGACCAATGCGTTGCCGGAAGCCCAAGCTCTGTCCCAGCGGCTGGCCAGTACCGCGCCGGGCAATCAAGGGTTACGTATCGATTATGCCAGGGTTTTGCAGGCGCGCGGGTTGCCGCAGGCGGCTGAACGAGAGCTAAAAAAGGCGGAGGTGCTTGAGCCGTCCAACCTCGAGCTTGAGCGGCAGCAGGCCTATGTCGCGCAGGATCTGCACGAGTGGCGGCAAATGGATCTGTTGACCGACGATGTGATGCTGCGTGCCCCGCTGGATATTGCTTCTCAGCGGCTGAACCGAACGCGTGAGATTCACCGCATGTCCGAGCTGCGCATTAACGGCCAGCAGGGGCTCCACTCCGATACACCCGTCAGCGGCGCGCACGATTTTAGCTGGGATATGGCGATTTACGGTCCGCCCGTCGCAGACAACTGGCGACTGTTTGGTGGTAACCGCTTTAACAGCGGGCGTTTTGAAGAGGGGAAGGGATCCAGCCGCAGCGTGTTTGGGGGCGTCGAATGGCGGCCGCGCAATAGCTGGGTCGAATTTGAACTGGCGAACAATAACTTTAACGGCGGCAATAAGCCGGGCGGGCGCGTTTCGGCCTGGCACAGCTTCAGCGACAGCTGGCGAGTAGGAGGCGAGGTGGAACGTCTGGCTCGGGCAACGCCGTTGCGGGCTTTGCGCAACGGGGTAAGTGCGAATCAGGCCAACCTGTGGGTGCGCTGGCATCAAAACGAACGGCGTGAATATCAGCTCGCGACCACGACCAGCTGGTTTTCAGACCATAACCACCGCCAGGAATATGCCTTACAGGGCAAAGAACGGCTGTGGCAGACGGCGCGGATCACGCTCGATCTGCAGCCCGGCGTGGCATACAGCACCAACAGCAAGACCGACACGGTGTATTACAGCCCGAAATGGGACTTATCCGCCGCGCCGACACTCGCCGTTAATCATGTGATGTACCAGCGCTATGACACCGTCTGGAGCCAGCAGATCAGCGCCGGAGCAGGCATTTATCGGCAAAAAAATTACGGGGCGGGGGCGATGACGTCGCTCGGATATGGCCAGCGTATCCAGTGGAACAACGTCCTCGACACCGGGGCCATGTTGAACTGGGAAAAGCGGCCCTGGGATGGCAAGCGGGAGACGCATCTTGCCGTCGCTTTTGATGCGAATTTACGATTTTAAGGACAAACATGCTGACCAACAGTTTTCGCCTCGGCCTGATCGTTTTTGGCTGGTTATTGACTTTTTCTGGCCTGGGCGCGCAGGAGATTCACTTTCTGCCGCCGAAAGAACGGCCTCTGCCTGAAGCCAACCGACCCTGGCCAAAGAATCATTTTCTGGTGCTGGCTTACCATGATGTTGAAGACCGCGATCCCGATCAGCGCTATCTGGCTGTGCGCACCAGCGCCCTTAACGAGCAAATAAGCTGGCTGCTGCAAAACGGCTACCGCGCGGTCAGCGTGCAGTCGATTCTGGACGCCCATCGGGGTGGAGAGCCGCTGCCGCCAAAGGCATTTTTGCTCACCTTTGATGACGGCTACAGCAGCTTTTACACCCGCGTATGGCCGCTGCTGAAGGCTTACAATGTTCCCGCGCTCTGGGCTCCTGTCGGCAGTTGGGTCGATACCCCAACAGGGAAGAACGTTGATTTTGGCGGGCTAATGACCGCCCGCGATAAGTTTGCCACCTGGGATATGGTGCGTGAACTTAGCCAGTCCCCGCTGGTTGAGATCGGCTCTCATACCTGGGCGTCACATTACGGCATTCAGGCGAACCCCCAGGGCAGCCGTGAGCCTGCGGTGGCCAATCGGGCATGGAATAAAGTCACCGGTCAGTATGAAAGTGACGAACAGTTCACCCGACGTATTGGCGACGATGCGCGCCAAATCAGCCAAAAAATTGAGCAGGTGAGCGGGAAGGTGCCTCGTGCCTGGGTCTGGCCTTATGGCGCGGCTAACGGCACCTCACTCAGCGTGCTCAAAAAGCAGGGTTACCAGATGGCGTTCACGCTCAATGATGGCCTCGCTGACGCCCGCGATCTGGACAATATTCCGCGCGTGCTGATTTCCGGCAATCCAACGCTCAAAGCGTTCGCCAGCATGGTGAGCCGCGTCCGGGAGGCGGATCCGGTGCGCGTTATGCATGTGGATCTCGACTATGTCTACGACCCGAATCCGGTGCAGCAGGCGAAGAATATCGATGCGCTGGTGCAGCGGGTGTCTGACATGAAAATTAGCCATGTCTTTTTGCAGGCGTTCTCAGACCCGCTAGGCGACGGCAACATCAAGTCGCTCTATTTTCCCAACCGCTGGCTGCCCGTACGTGCCGACCTGTTTAACTTCGTTGCCTGGCAGCTACGTACCAGGGGTGATGCCAAAGTGTTCGCCTGGTTGCCGGTGCTCTCGTTTGATCTGAATGCCGCGCTGCCCAGGGTGCAAAGCTGGGACGCCGCCAGCGGGAAAACGCATCGGGCCACCAGTCCTTATTTACGGCTTTCCCCATGGAACCGGCAAGTTCGACATCAGATTGTCGACATCTATGAAGATCTCGCCCGGCATGCGGTGTTTGACGGCATTCTTTTCCACGACGACGCGCTGTTGACGGATTTTGAAGATGCCGGGCCGGACGCCATGACCGCTTACCGGCAGGCGGGGTTTGAGGGCAGCATCGGCGATATTCATCAAAACCCGGCTGAACTGCAGCGCTGGACACGCTTTAAAAGCCAGACGTTGATCGAATTCACGCGCACGCTGACCGATGCGGTGCGGAATATTCGTGGCCCGCAGATAAAAACTGCCCGAAATATCTTTGCGCTACCGATTCTGGAGCCGGAGAGCGAGGCGTGGTTCGCGCAAAACATTGACGATTTCCTGGCGACCTATGACTGGACGGTGCCGATGGCGATGCCGCTGATGGAGTCAGTGCCGCTGGAAGAGAGCAACAGCTGGCTGGAACGACTGATCAAAGCCGTGGCGACGAAGCCTTCAGGAATGAATAAAACCATTTTTGAGCTTCAGGCGCGTGACTGGAGCCACAAGGCGCAGCAAGGCATCGCCGATAAACAGCTGGTGGAATGGATGCAGCTGCTGCAGCTGAACGGTGTGAAGCATTACGGCTACTATCCCGACGATTTCATCAATAACCAGCCTGATATTTCACATATCAGACCTGAAATTTCCTCTTACTGGTACCCAAACAATGACTGATCGTCTTCTTTCCTTGCTGATTCTGGGCCTGGTCTTTGGGCTACCGCTTGGCATGGCGGCGGTGTTTACCGGGAAAATCCTGCTGGACTTTGTGTTCTTCTGGCCGCTGTTCATGTCGGTGCTGTGGATGACCGGCGGGCTCTATTTCTGGTTCCGGCTGGAGCGCCACTGGCCGTGGGGCAAAGATGTGCCACCGCCGCAGCTGGAAGGCAATCCGCTGGTCTCTATCCTTATCCCGTGTTTTAACGAAGGCAAAAATGCCCGCGAAACGATAGAGGCCGCGCTGGCCCAGCGCTATACCAACATTGAGGTGATCGCCATCAATGATGGTTCGCGCGATAACACCGCTGAGATCCTGAACAAACTTGCGCAGGAATACCCGAAGCTGAGGGTGATTCATCTGGCCGCTAATCAGGGCAAAGCTGTGGCCCTCAAAGCCGGTGCTGCCGCTGCGCGCGGAGATCTGCTGGTGTGCATCGATGGCGATGCCTTACTGGAGCGGGACACGGCGGCTTATCTTGTGATGCCGCTGATTCGCCACCCTAACGTGGGTGCTGTGACCGGGAACCCGCGGATCCGCACCCGCTCGAACCTGATTGGCCGGATCCAGGTCGGCGAGTTTTCTTCGATAATCGGGCTGATTAAACGTACCCAGCGTATTTATGGCCGTGTCTTTACCGTTTCCGGCGTGATCGCCGCTTTTCGCAGACAGGCGCTGGCGGATGTCGGCTACTGGAGCCCGGACATGATCACCGAAGATATTGATATCAGTTGGAAACTGCAGCTGCATCACTGGACGCTCTATTTTGAGCCGCGCGCGCTGTGTTGGATCCTGATGCCGGAAACCCTTAAAGGGCTCTGGAAGCAGCGTCTGCGCTGGGCGCAGGGAGGGGCGGAAGTGTTCCTGGTCAACCTGCGTCGCCTGTTCCGCTGGGAACACCGCCGGATGTGGCCGCTGTTTATGGAGTACGTACTCTCGACGGTCTGGGCCTTTGCCTATGCGATCACCATCCTGCTGTTTATTGCCAGCCACCTGACCACGCTGCCGGCAAACCTGGTGGTTGAAACGCTCTTTCCGCCGGAGTTTACCGGGCTGCTGCTGGGCGTGATGTGCCTGATGCAGTTCCTGGTCAGCCTGTTCATCGAGCGGCGCTATGAAAAGCGAATAGCCGGATCGCTGTTCTGGATTGTCTGGTTCCCGCTGATGTACTGGATGATCGGCCTGTTTACCACCCTGGTGTCGTTCCCGAAAGTGATGCTTAAACGCCGCCGCGCTCGCGCGCGCTGGGTAAGTCCTGACCGTGGAAAAGGAAGAATATGATGCAGACCAACACGCTGATATTGACCGAAGACCGACTAGGGCCGCGCCTGTTCGACGGTCTGATAACCGCCATTGCCTGGGCTGGTTTCCTGTACTTTGTGTGGAAAAACCTGCTGCTTCAGCTGATGTTATTGCCCGACCAGCGCGGGGAAATCGTCGCACAGTCGCTCAATTCCGTGCTGCTGTATTTACTGATTGCGGCCATAAATGGTTGGCTGCTGATCCTCTGGTATCAGTACAGCCTGCGCAGGTACAGCGACCGATACCGCGACGAGCATAGCCCGTTCCAGCTTGGCGAGCTGGCCCGCAGCTTTAACCTGTCGACGCAGCTGGTTTCCGAGATGAGCAGATATAACCAGTTAACGGTTTATCACGACCAGATTGGGCAGATAATCGAGCTTAAAAATAATCGTGTAGAAAGCGAGGCGGATTTTCCGGAGGAGGGGCCTGTGTAGACTCCCATCAGATGGGGGGCTGGAGCCCATTTGCCGGAAGATTTTAGCGCAGCAGCGTCAATGTGTCGGGCAATTGCTGAGGCGCCGCTTCTTTTAAGGCATCGCCCAGCAGCGTGATATGGGCTAAACGCGCCGAGTGCTTCGGCCAGACAAGCCAGTAGCCATCTCCGCTGGCAATCGCTTCGGCAAACGGCAGCGCGAGCTGGCCACTCTGGATTGCCGCCTGGCATAACAGCGCATCACCGATTGAAATGCCGTGGCCGCTGATGGCCGCCCGAATGCCCTGTTCCAGCGTGTCGAATACCGTGCCACGCGCAATATTAAGTTCGTTGAATTTTCCGGTGCGCTTTAGCCATCTTCGCCAGTCACGGCGATCCGGAGAGGGATGAATCAGCTCGCAGCGAGACATGTCCATGCGAGCCTGTTCAACCTGGGCTGGCGAGCACACTGGCACCAGCCACTCCTCGAACAGCAAGCGGGACTCCGTTCCTGCACCAAACCGACCATCGCCCAACAGAATCGCGCAGTCATAAGGCTCGTGGGTAAAGTCCACGCTATCGGTATCCATCCACACGCTGGTCATTTCTATTTCCGGCTTAGCGTGCCGCTGCCGGAAGGCGCTCAGCACATCCAGCAGCCAGCGCATGGTCAGCGTCGACGGTGATTTTAAACGCAGTTTACGGTTGCCGCTGCGAAATGCATGGCAGGCCTGATCCAGCCGATGAAAGCCCTCCGAGAGCTGCATCGCGAGCGCGTTACCGGCGGCAGTAACCTCGACTTTGGGGCCGTTACGGTGAAACAGCTCGCATTCGAACCAGGCTTCAAGCGTGCGGATATGCCTGCTGATTGCGCCGGGCGTGACGTTTAGCTGCGCGGCGGCTTTGCTGAACGAACCTGACCGGGCGGCAACCTCAAACGCACGCAGCGCATAAAGTGGGGGGAGCGTCATAACAGAGCGCCTCTATTGTGAGTATTACTCACATTGAATCGCAGTTTTTTCCGTTTTTCAACGCCTGAAGTAGAGCGTTTAATGCATCACAATGAAAACGATTGTGAGAATTTAACACTATGAATATTCCCCTGCTGGGTGCCTACACGCTCGCTGTCTTTATGTTGATCCTGACCCCCGGCCCGGTTGTTGCCCTGGTGACCGGCACGGCGGCGCGGCACGGCAGCAGGAAAGCGTTTCTGACCGTCATCGGCACCAACAGTGCTTCGCTGGTGCTGATTGCCTTTGCGGCCATGGTGCTGGCGGGCATTGTTTCTCTCTCGCCGCTGCACCTGTCTTTGTTAGGCCTGGCGGGCTCGGTGTTCATTGGTTGGGGGGCTATCGTCAGCCTGCAAAGCAGGCATGAAGGAAGTGTTGCAAGAACGGCAATAAGCGACGGGGGAGGACTCTTAAAAGGCTTTGTGGTTGGCGTCTCTAACCCAAAAGACATTCTGTTTTTTGTCTCTTTTTTCCCTCAGTTTATGGCGGTTACCCAGAATTTTAGCACCAGTATTATGACGCTATCCCTGGTGTGGATTGTGCTTGATTTTGCGATCCTGGCGCTTTATATCCTCACCGTGCAGCGCTGGGTGCCTGAGCGGCACGGTAAATTGCTCGACCGTATCTCAGCGCTGTTTCTGCTTGCCGTGGCGTTGTTTGGCCTGGTTTACAACGCCAGCGCGCTTTTCTCGCTCTCTGAGGCGTAAAGCCTTATTTCGGGCGCTTTGAAGCCTGTTTCACCTTGCCAAAATGCACGGAAAGATAAAGCCCCATGAGCAAAAAGCCGATGGCTGCGGGGATAAGGTTATGAGGCTGGGCGAAAGACGACTCGCTTTTGAAAATAAGCAGAAGCGCAATAAGGGCATTCAATGTGCCCCAAATAAAATTGATCAGCGGCGAAGAAAGACCCACGCCTCGGGGTTTGGCAAACGGCGTTGGGAAGCGTTCTCCCGTCAGACCGCAAACCAAATGTGGCACGCTGTTGCACAGCAGTGCGCCGATAAACAAATCCATCACAATATGCATTTTTACCTCGTAGCCTGCCGCTTCATGATATTGCCGATGATCGGCCCGAAGGCGACCAGAATAATAAAGCGGGTCATCTGCATCGACATCACAAAGGCGATGTCGATATGCTTGCTGGAGGCGGCGATAATCGCCACGGAATCCGCGCCACCGGGGCTCATGGCTAAATAAGCAGTGAGCGGATCGATATCGGCCACGACCACCAAAAATGCCGCCATCACCCCGCAAAGAGCAATCAAAATCACAATGCTGACCGCAATACGCGGCAGCACCTGGGCGGCATGTTTTAACAGCGGGCGTGTGAATTTTAGCCCAATGCGCCAGCCGACAATGGTGTAGGCCAGCACCAGCACCCACTGCGGCAGCGCGATCTCTATCCAGTTATTCTGCGAGAGCACCACGCCCACTACCAGGGTGATCAACAGTGCGCCGGCAGGCAGACGCAGCAGTTTGGCCGCAATGCAGCCGAAGGCAATAAGCCCGAAAGTTTCAGCCATCGCAACGTAAGAGCCGTGTGCAAAAAGATCGATCGTTGCCGATGTGGCAGGGACGTGCTCACCTGAGACTTTCATCAGCACGGAAGCGACGCTAGCCACCATAATCACCCGCAGATATTGCATGGCGGCGACAAGCTGCGTATCTGCGCCGTTGGCTTCGGCCATCAGCGTCATGGCGGTGGCGGCACCGGGGCTTAATCCCCATAGCGCGGTGGTACCAGGCAGGATGCGCATACGGGTCATTATCCAGCCGAGCAGCATACAGATAAAAATCACCGAAAAGACGCAGACAATAAACAGCAGCCAGTGAGAGCCGAAGGTGTCGGCGAGGCTGCGGGGCATTTTGCTGGCAATCATACAGCCGATGACGCCCTGGGCGATGAGAAACAGCGTACCGTTTGGCTGGATTTTTGCACCGTTGAGGGAGACAACGATCCCGGCGGCCATCGGCCCCAGCAGCAGGGCGGCCGGAATATTCAGCCAGGTGAGTAGCCCCCCGAAAAGCGCGGTGGCAGCAATCAGCGTGCTCCACTGCATGCGCTGGGGTGACAGCAGGCGATAACCTTTAGGTGTGGCAGGATCTTGTTTCTTCATCGTTGTATAGCCGCCCGCAGTGCGGAAGAATATTTGGTTTAAGCTGGCTCACGCCTGAGTCGTGGCTTAAACTCAGGGAGAGTAAAGTTATGCGAGGCCACCCTCGCATAAAATAGATTCTAGAGGATGCCCTCGCATATCTCAATGGGCGTTATGCGAATAAATGTTAGCGGATTGATACGAAATATTTTATGACGAAACCAGCGCCCTTAGCGGCAAACCAGCCTAAACGCCTGCGCGGCCATCTCCGCGTGGCGGCAATAACCGAAGCGGCCACCCGACTCTTCGGCGAGAAGGGCTTTGACGCCGTGACCATGACCGAGATTGCCGCCAGTTCTGGCACTGCCATTGGCTCACTGTACCGGTTTTTCCCCAACAAAGAGTCGCTGGCCGACGCGCTGCTACTGGAGTACACCCGCGAAGTGATCGACCGGCTGGAAGCGCTGGAGGCAAGCGTTACCGGGGTGGACATCCCCACCGCAGCGGACCTGTTTACTCGTTTTGTGCTTTCGCTACAGTCACAGCGAACCTTTGCCCTGAGGCTGGTGGAGGAGCGTGGCGAGCATGAAGCGGCCCGCCTCCAGTTCAGGGACGCCATGCGCGGTGGGTTTTCCACCGCACTTCAGATAGTGCTCCCTGGTTTATCCCCCGAACGCGCCAGCCTGATGACCATTGTTATCCTGCAAATGCTCAAAGGCGCGGCGGCGGCGAATCTGCAAAATGATGCAGAACGCAAAGCGGTACTCGCTGAAGCACAAGGGCTGCTGGAGCTGTACCTTTCAACAGAACAGGCGAAGAAATAGCGGCAGGTTACCAGCCGACGATCCGTTGCCAGACCTCGTGCCCCTCGCCATCTTCGCTCAGAACCTGATAGTGCTGATGCATGGCGGCGGTGGCGCAGGCGTGGTTGGGCAGAATACGCACCCGGCTGCCGACGGGGAAATCATCGACGGTAAAGGCTGACGCTTCCGGCAAGGTAATGATGCCGTGCTCCTGGTTGGTCGTGGTGACCAGCAGGTTTTCTAAGGGATTGCCGTTCAGGCTGCACACCTGGCCGTAGCCGTAGTCCTGACTTTGCGCCGCAGTGCCCCTGTCGCGGGAAAGCGCCATCCACCCGGCATCGATAAATACCCAGCCTTTCTCCCTGTTGTGGCCGATCACCGTGGCGACGACGCTAATCGCAATATCCTCCAGGCGGCAGACACCGACGTTTTTCATCACCAGGTCAAAGGTGGTAAACACCCCGGCTCTGACTTCGCTGATGCCGGTGAGATTGTCTGCAAAATGGGCTGTCGGCGTGGCACCTACGCTTAATATGGGGCAAGCATAGCCCTGCGAGCGCAGACGGTTTCCGGCGGTTTTAATGGCGGTACATTCGGCTCTGGCGGCCGCGAGAATAGCGTCGTCCGTGCGGCAGCTATAGGATTCCCCGGCGTGAGCCAGCAGCCCGGTCAACGTCGAGCCGCTTGTTTCAATGAGGCGGGCCAGCGTCAAAAGTTCGTCGCTGTGCGGCGGCAAACCGCCCCGGTGACCGTCGCAATCCACTTCAATAAAAACCGAAAACGCCAGATTGTGCGCCCGGCTGTATTCAGCCACGGCGATAGCCTGTGGTTCACTGTCGAGCAGGATATGCAGGTTCACGCCTTTAGCTATCAGCGCCGCCACGCGGGGAAGTTTGTGGGGCGCGATACCGACGGCGTAAAGCAGGTTGGTGTAACCAGCGGCGGCAAAGGCTTCCGCCTCGGCGAGCGTGGAAACCGTAGCCGGGGAATCACTTTGTTCAAGCAGGTAGCGGGCGGCCTCGATGGAACGCAGCGTTTTCAGATGCGGCCGGACTTCGCTGCCCAGGGCGTGAACGCGGGAATAGAGCCGCTCAATGTTGCGCAGGTATTTGCTTTTCTCGATCAGCAAAAAGGGGGTATCACGGGTGGTGAGCCATTCGGCGGACATAGCGGATCTCCTGTTGGATGAGAGGCCATGTTGCCATTCGGTTCATTAGGTATAAATTAATATAAAAGCAATGAATAATTAGGTTTAGACTTAATGATAAACAGCGACGATCTGGCTTTCTTCCGCACTATTTCCACCCACAGCACGCTGGCTGCCGCCGCAAGGGCGATGAACGTCACGCCGCCTTCCGTTACGCAGCGGCTGCGCGGGCTGGAACAAAAGCTTGGCGTCGACCTTATTCTGCGGCCTTCGCGGCAGGTTTCACTGACCGATGAAGGTTCGCTGCTGCTTAGCCGGGCAGAAAAAATACTCACCGAGCTGGCTGGCCTGCAAACTGCGCTGGATGACCGGCGACAGCAGGTCAGAGGGAAGCTGCGTGTGCTGGCCCCGCTGGGGTTTGGCAACGATTATATTGCGCCGTTGCTGGGGGAATACGCCGCGCAGCATGAAAGCCTTGAAGTGGAGTTGACGCTCTCCGACGACCCGCATTGGGCCACGCTACACAAGTGGGATTTGGTTGTCTTCATCGGCGAGTTGCGCGACTCCAGCATGTACTGCATTAAGCTTGCGCCCAACCAACGCTTTATCTGCGCTTCACCGGAATACCTGAACCTAAAAGGCACGCCGCTAACGCCGGAACAGCTGGTGGAGCACGACTGCATCGCGCTGCGGGAAAACAGCGAAGATGTGACGCTGTGGCGTTTTTCTGGCCCACAAGGAAACTGCCCGCAGCGGATCTCGCCTAAATTGTCGAGCAACGAAGGACGAGTGGTAAAAGAGTGGGCGCTGGCGGGCAGGGGGATCATCATGCGCTCCGAATGGGATGTGCTGCCGCAAATTAACAGTGGCGAGCTGGTGAGACTTCTGCCGGACTATACGCTGCCGGATGCCGACATTGTGGCGCTGAGCGGTGCCCCGCAGGCAGAACGAAGCCCCAGGGCGCAAAAGTTTATCGAACTGCTCAAGGCGCGGCTGGCGGGCAGGCCCTGGGGGAAATAGGCTCATGCGATTGGCGCCAGGCCATAGGAAATAGCATCCCCATTATCAACCATGCCAAGGATAGCAAAGCCTGTCCGGTCCAGATGCATGCCTGCAATCAGCAGTTTTTCCCTTGCGGCTTGTTTCAGCACGTTTTTCCGCGTTTGTTCAGCTTGCACCGGATCAACGTCAAAGAGAATAGAGGCGCCAGGCAGCGCAGATTGAATGTGGGGATAATGAACGATGTCCCCCCATATGAGTAAGCTTTTATCATCCGCATCAATGCGAAAGCCGGTGTGGCCCGGCGTGTGACCCGGTAACCAAACCGGGAGGATACCCGCAGTGATTTCACATTGGCTAAAAAAATGCAGGTTCTGTGCATAGGCCTCTAATGTTTGACGTGCCAGCCTGAAGTTAAGCTTGCCCCGTTCATTGGCGTCTCTTTGTTTTTCATCATCCCGCCAGTATTCTGCTTCCAGAGGGTGCAAATGAAGTTCCGCTCGTCTATAGACAGGGTTTCCTTCAGCATCCAGCAGGCCGCCAATATGGTCAGGATGACAATGACTCAACAAAACCATGTCCACGTCATCAGGCCCGACACCCAGGGCGGCAAGATTTGTTCTCAATTGCCCGCCAACGTTATTCCGTCCCCCTGTACCTGTATCCACCAGCAGGGTTAGACCCTGCCCGCGAATCAGGTAAGCGTTAATGTGAATATTACCGGGCTCAGCCAGGCCTGCGCTCTGCTGGATGGCTTCTGCTTCAGCGATGTCGATGCCAGAGAGTAAATCCAGGCTAGCGGGCATAGAGCCATCACTTAAGGCGGTAACCAGAAAATCGCCAATCTGACAGGACGGAAAAGATGAATAATTCATAAAGACCTCAGAGGGAGCTCAGGAGATAGACGCGATTTTTATGCCTGACGGCGGTGGCGCAAAATCATTCGACGCTTGCTCAATTCCAGAGACCTACATCGACTAATCTCCGCAGACGCAAATCAGCTTAATGATTTTTTGTCATGCTACTGGCTATACTTTGGCAAATGAATCGATAATATTTCATTGATCAGTGATATTTAGTCACTGATTGTTCATTGTCTGCCTGGAGGCGTATGCGCAGAAAAATTCCCAGCAGTACATCCCTGCAGGCTTTTGAAGCGGCGGCCAGGCACGGTAACTTTGCCCGGGCAGCCGAGGAGCTTTCGCTGACGGAAGGGGCCATTAGTCGCCAGATTGCACGCCTTGAATCGTTACTGGGTTGTCGATTATTTGACCGGACAGGCAGCCGCGTGAAACTCAACCCTGTCGGGACGCGTTATGCCTTTCATGTTCGTGAAACGCTTAAGCGAATGGAAAGAGATACTCAGTACATCATGGGGATGCCCAGGGACAGCAGGAGTCTGGATATTGCCGCGCCGCCGACATTTTCTAGCCGGTGGCTTATCCCCCGGCTGAGCAGTTTTGCCGCTATGCATCCGGACATCACGTTAAATATTGCCGCCAGAACCGATCCTTTCGTTTTGAGCGGAAGCGGTTTTGATGCCGTAGTGCATTTTGAACATGCCGCGTGGGCCGGGATGCGCGTGCAATTCCTCTTTGAGGAAAAACTGGTTCCCGTATGCCACCCGGGTTTGTTAACAGATCATAAGGGAAGGGGGCAGTTGAAGGATTTACCAAGAATTCACCGACGACTGAACCCGGATGCATGGCATCACTACGCCCGTGCAACGGGCATAAGCCTTGATAATCTGGCGCAGGGGGTTCGGTACGATCTTCATGAAATGGCCATTGCTGCCGCACTGGCTGGGCAAGGCGTTGCCCTGGTACCACGTATGTACGTTGCACAAGAACTCGATAGCGGAAGGCTGGTCGCTCCCTGGCCGGAATCAGACTCGTTGAGTAAAAAATTCTGTTTAGTTAAACCAGTTGAAACGGGAATCAACGAATCCGCATTAAGCGATTTTGAGTGCTGGTTACTGGCCGAAATAAATACGCAAACAGGGACATTCCGCTAATATAGTGACGCAGCCGGAGGCGCGGTCTGCCGGGTTCCCGGTGCCGGAAAATTGTGAACAGTTTTTTGCTACATCCGATATTGTCACCGTGCACCAGCGTTTAGTGGCACAAACGGAAGGTAATATTCCCACTTCAGGCCTTCGATAGCGTGCTCCAGCATGGAGCTGAGCGGTGCGTCCCTGGCAGAAAGAAGCCCGAGGGCGCAAAAGTTCATTGAACTGCTGAAGGCGCGATTGGCGGGGAAGTCCTGGGGTGAGTATTAATATTGGTAGATTAAAAAGTGAATCGTTAAGCCAGCTGAAGTGGCATAATTCAGCGCTGACACAAGCCACGTAATGCAATACCTCATAAAAGGATTTATGGATGACTAAAGTATCGATGCTGGTCATGCTCGCAATAATGCTTTCAGGATGCGCGCTATTAGCCCCTAAAGATTGTATAAAAAAGAGTGCGCTTGATTAACTTTAAAAATACGGCTCGCAAATTCATCCGCTATGGCGAAAGTATTCAAAACGAATTGGTTGTTAGCGCTATCTCTCCGATGCGGCTGACGTTCGGCGAATTTCCAGGTTACCGCAACGTTGTGCTGGACAGAAACAGTATCGGCGCAATTCTCAGGCTTAATCTACAATCCTGGCGCACAGCACTATCCGTGGTTAAAGGCATCTATGTATTAACCGATCGAGATGGGGGCAAACCCTATGTCGGGAAAGCTGATGGAAATGAGGGAATTTGGGGACGATGGAAATATTATTTTGGTTCCGGTCATGGTGGCAATTTAGGGCTAAAAGAAGCTTTCGTAACTGGCGATGAAAACCGGCTACAGAATATCTCTTTCGCGATACTTGAAGTCATGGATCCCAATGCCGAAGAAGGTGAAATTTATCGCCGCGAAACACACTGGAAACAAATCCTACTGTCGCGGGAGTTTGGTCATAACCGGAACTAAGGAGCCTGCGAAAGAGCTCATCCGATATTCTATGGCTATGCTTTTTTCAGAGTTGATCGAACAGACGGTCACTGTTCTTTTAGCCGTCCGCTCATAGCTAAAACAGCCTGAGATGTCTCGAGGCAGTTTCGTGCCAAGAGCGTATATTATAAATGATAACGGAGCAGGTCATCGGGGAAAGCAATGGCACGTCGAGTTGAGCTGAGAGGCATAGCCAATGCTCTGAATGAGAGCTTTGTAAGCCGTAACAACGATTTCAAAGGATTCTGGACTATTGGCCAGTTAAAGTTATTGGCCATTAATAACAACCTCAGCACTATGATTTTTTCCTTTACTCCTCCTAAGAGTGCCCCCCGCTGTAATTTGAGACATTATGTTACATTTCACTATGCAGCCATGCTCGCGCATTTATTAAGAAAGCAGCTAATCCCCGATTTTTGGATAAGTGAAGCTAGCATTACGATCGACTTTAACGTTAATGCTGAACACGAACATTTGAATGAATGCTCAACATCAGGTGAGCCTTTTAAGTGCCGTTGCCAGATAATTGATGATATGGGCCGCAGTTACTCTTCCGTCGTTTATGGCAGGTGCCATGCCCACTCATCTGTGAAAGAATTAAAATCGACACGAAAAGCGTGGCTAAGTTAGCGATAGAAGAATTACGGCCCGCGCTGCGTGGTCATTTGACGTGCACTGAGGAACCCAACATGCAGCCCTTTCATCAACTGACGGCCACCAGCCTGACTGGCCAGCAGATCCCTATGTCCGATTACGCCGGTAAGCTGGTACTGGTGGTGAATACCGCCAGCCAGTGCGGCTTTACGCCGCAGTACGCAGGCCTTGAGGCTCTCTATAAGAAATATGCCGCGCAGGGGCTGGTGGTGCTTGGTTTCCCCTGCAACCAGTTTGGTAAGCAGGAACCCGGTGACGCCGATGAAATCTCGCGGACCTGCCATATTAACTACGGCGTGAGCTTCCCGATGTTCGCAAAAGTCGAGGTTAACGGCACCGCAGCGCATCCAGTGTTTCGTTATCTGAAAAATGAGTTGCCAGGCGTGCTGGGGGGCCGCATCAAGTGGAACTTCACAAAGTTCCTGATTGGCCGGGACGGAAAACCGCTGAAGCGTTTTGCGCCGTTCACTACCCCGGAGAAAATGGAAGCCGCAATCGTGGCGGCACTTAAAACGTGAGCGCGCCCGTCATTGGAAAAATAATGCCATCTATTTGATGTGAAAGGGCTAAGCGAAGAACAAGACGAAGAGTAAAACCTGTCGATCTTTCAATCCAGTAAGCTTTTATCGGTTATATCGATGTGAAAGCCGGTGTGGTTGGGCGTTGCCCTGGTGTCGCCCACGCTGTTTTTATTGAAAGCATCAAGCAAAACTGCTTTCTAGAATACGCCGTCCTGAACTCTTCATCAGGCGAGGCGTGTGTAGCCGCATAACTTGAATCTAACTAATGCTGATTCGGGCTCAACTTAAAAAACAGCGTCCAGTAGCTGTGTTTTCATTGTGGCTTCAAAGGGCAGAATTTCAGCTTTAGCAATGTTGAGTTTCTGGAATGGATCCTGGCTAAGGCGGGCTTCCAGAGATTCAATGCTGTCACATTTTGCAAGAATAACTCCGCCATTACGGGGAATTCGTCTTCCTGACGCCAGAAATACTCCCTCGGCATAACCTTTCTTTAGCCACTCAACATGAGCAGGAATTTGAGCGTCAACTTCTTCTAATGGTTTTATATAAGTCAGAACAACAACGTAAATGATGCTCATCATAAGATCCTGGCGGTTTTATGAATCATTAATAGACAGACCTGCGAATGCATAACCCGGCAGGCTGCTCGTTTTAATCTGTGAGAGTAGAAGCTACCAAACGGAATAAAAAAACCTGGCGATCTCTCAATCGCCAGGCTGGCTAGATAAGCTCCCGGTTATTTACCCAGAATCTCTCTACGCACGATCTCGGCCCCGGCGCTTAACGCGTGCAGTTTGCCTCTGGCCACATGGCGCGGCAGCGGAGCCATACCGCAGTTGGTGGAAGGGTAGAGATTTTCGGCATCAACGAACTGCAGCGCTTTGCGCAGCGTGTTGGCGACTTCTTCCGGGGTTTCAATGGCGTGGTTGGCCACGTCGATGGCGCCCACCATCACTTTCTTGCCGCGAATCAGCTCGAGCAGGTCCATCGGCACGTGGGAGTTGTGGCACTCCAGCGAGATGATGTCGATGTTCGAGGTCTGCAGTTTTGGAAACGCTTCTTCGTACTGGCGCCATTCGGAGCCCAGCGTTTTCTTCCAGTCGGTGTTCGCTTTGATGCCGTAGCCGTAGCAGATATGCACGGCGGTTTCGCACTTCAGCCCTTCGATGGCGCGTTCCAGCGTGGCGATGCCCCATTCGTTAACTTCGTCGAAGAACACGTTGAACGCAGGCTCATCGAACTGAATGATGTCCACGCCGGCGGCTTCTAGCTCTTTCGCTTCCTGGTTCAGGATTTTGGCAAATTCCCAGGCCAGTTTTTCGCGGCTTTTGTAGTGGTTGTCATACAGCGTGTCGATCATCGTCATTGGGCCAGGCAGCGCCCATTTGATTGGCCGGTCGGTCTGTTTGCGAAGGAACTTCGCATCTTCCACAAACACCGGTTTCTGGCGAGCCACGGCGCCGACCACGGTCGGGACGCTGGCATCGTAGCGGTTACGGATACGCACGGTTTCGCGTTTCTCGAAATCTACGCCGTCCAGGTGTTCGATAAAGGTGGTCACGAAGTGCTGACGAGTCTGCTCGCCGTCGCTGACGATGTCGATATCCGCCAGCTGTTGTTCGTGCAGCGCAAGGCGCAGGGCGTCCTGTTTACCCTCAATCAGTTCCTGATCCTGCAGTTTCCACGGCGACCACAGCGTTTCAGGCTGGGCCAGCCAGGATGGTTTAGGCAGGCTGCCGGCGGTGGACGTAGGCAATAATCTTTTCATGTCGAATAACCTTGTATTTGGTGTCTCAAAGAGGGTAGTTGGCAGACCACTGCTCTAAAATTGTTTGGTACGGTTTGATGAAGTGCTCTTCAGTAAACTTCCCTTGTTCGATGGCCAAACGGCTGCGTTCTTCACGATCGTAAACAATTTGAGTAAATGAATGATCCTGGTGGTTCAGGCTTGGCTGGAAGCACAGCCCGGCCGGAGAGTTCGCGTTGTAAATCTCCGGGCGATAGATCTTCTGGAACGTCTCCATGGTGCTGATGGTGCTGATAAGCTCGAGATTCGAGTAGTCATTCACCAGGTCGCCCGTGTGGTAGAAGGCAAAAGGCGCCACGCTGTTTGGCGGCATGAAGTAGCGAGCCTTCAGCCCCATTTTGTTGAAATAGAGATCGGTCAGGGAAGATGAATCTTGTTCATATTCGATGCCGAGCACCGGATGGCGGTTCCCGGTCTGGCGGTAAACGTTTTTGCTGGAGACGCTCAGGCAAATGACCGGCGCTTTGTTGAAGTTTTCTTTGTAGGTGTCTGAGCCAACGAAGTGTTTGAACAAGTTCCCGTGCAGGTCGCCGTAGTTTTCCGGAATGGTGAATTTTTCACGATCCTGGTTGTACTCTGGCAGCAGAACGCTGAAATCATAGTCGCGGACGTAGGAGGAGAAGTTGTTCCCAACGATGCCTTCGATGCGCTGGCCGGTTTTCTTATCCAGCACGTGTGTTTTTAAGATCTCAATCGCCGGGAAGGTGTTGCCTTTGCCCTCGACATCCAGCTCAACGGAAATAATTTCAAGTTCAACGCCGTAGCGGTCAGAGGTGGGGTTGTCCCAGTTCGCCAGGGAATTGAAGCGGTTATCAATCATGATCAAAGCGTTACGCAGGTTCTCCTGACGCTTCTCACCGCGGGCCAGGTTAGCAAAATTGGTTGTGATGCGCGTATTCCCTGATGGGTTGTAATTCTCATCAAAAACAATGCTCTTAAGAGTAAAAGTAAACGCTTTAGTCATGGTAATCCGGCACCTTAATTCTGTTTTTTGCCTGTATCTACTGCTTGATTTCTCACAGATAACCTTTGGTTAGCTGTGGTTTTACCTGTCAGTAATCTTCACATTGCATGTCGTTAACAATATTGCATCTTTTATGCCTGAGTCACAGTTTTAGTAAAAGTGATTTAATTTCATTAGAACATGAGCGGTGTTCATGATTTGGAATATGGCCCGGAGAGATCTCTTCCGGGCCTGAAAAGTCGGTCAGTTATCGACCTTTGGTGGGCGGATTTTGAACCAGATCGCATACATGGCGGGCAGGAACAGCAGCGTCATAAAGGTGCCGCCAAACGTCCCGCCGATGAGCGTGTAGGCCAGTGCCCCCCAGAACACGGAGTGGGTCAGGGGAATAAACGCCAGAATCGCCGCCAGTGCGGTGAGCAATACCGGGCGTGAACGTTGGATTGTCGCTTCAACCACGGCATCAAAAGGCGTCAGCCCGGCCTCCTCGTTATGCTTTATCTGGCCGATGAGGATCAGCGTGTTGCGCATTAAAATCCCCGAAAGCGCAATCAGCCCCACCAGGGCATTGATACCGAACGGCTGGTTGAAAATCAGCAGCGTCGGCACCACGCCGATAAGCCCCAGCGGGCTGGTGGCAAACACCATCAGCATGGCTGAGATCGACCGAACCTGAAGAATAATCACCAACAACGTTAACGCGATCATGATCGGGAACAGCGGGGCCATGGCCGCCGTGGCTTTGCCGGATTCTTCAATGGCGCCGGCTTCTTCGATGCGGTACCCCGCCGGAAGCCCTGCCACAATAGGTTGAATTTGTTTCACGATCGCCGTTGATACATCCGGCGGCTGAAGGCCATCGGCGACATCGCCACGCACGGTAATGGTTGGCGTCCTGTCGCGGCGCCGGAGCACCGGGTCTTCCATCACAACTTCAACCTTCCCGATCTGCGAGAGCGGCACTTTTTGCCCGTTCGCACCGACGAGCGTTAGCGCGGCGAGCTGCGCTGGATCGTCCCGCACGCTGCCTTGCGCTCGCCCGGTAACCTGCACGGAACGAATATCTTCTCGTACTTCGGTCAACGGCGTGCCGGATAGCAGAAACTGCAATTGCTGCGAGACGGAAGCGGTGGTTAAGCCCACGGCGTTGAGCCTGTCCTGGTTCAGGGTGAAATGCAGCGTGGGCACCCGGGAGCCCCAGTCGATATTCACGGTGCGCATCAGCCCGCTTTGATTCATCACTTTTTCTACCCGCGACGAAATCGTTCTGAGTACGTCCGGGTCTGGCCCCATCACGCGAAACGCCACCGGGTAGGGCGTATAAGGCCCGAAGACCAGCTGGGTGACACGCACCTGTGCTTCCGGTGCCAGGCCGTCGCTGATGGCCTGCCGCAGCCGCAGTTTCAACGCTTCCCGCGCATCGGGATCGGGCGTGAGGATCACGATTTTTGCAAATGAAGGGTCGGGCAGCTCAGGCGCCATGGCCAGGTAGAAACGCGGCGCGCCCTGGCCAATGTAGGAGGTGACGATTTTGGACTCTTTCTGGGCGCTGAGCCATTTTTCAATGCGCTCGGTAGTGCTCGTCGTTTGCTCGATTGAAGTGCCATAAGGCAGTTGCACTTCGACCAGTACTTCCGGGCGGTCGGAGATCGGGAAGAACTGCTTTTTCACCACGGCCATTCCGGCTATCGCCAGCACAAACAGGCCGATGACCGAACCGGCGGTCAGCCATTTGCGGGCGATGACTTTTTTCAGCAATGCCCTGAAGCGATTGTAATTTTTGCTGGTGTACAGCGCGTGTTCCGCCAGCGCGGCTTTGTGCATATCCGGGAGCAATTTCACGCCGAGATAGGGCGTGAACACCACGGCCACCAGCCAGGACGCTATTAGCGCGATGCCGACAATCCAGAACATGTTGCTGGTGTATTCCCCGGCGGTGGAGTGGGCGAAGCCGTTCGGCATAAAGCCGATGGCGGTCACCAGCGTGCCGGCCAGCATGGGCGCGGCGGTGTGGCTCCAGGCGTAGGCAGAGGCTTTCACGCGGCTGTAGCCTTCCTCCATTTTCACCACCATCATTTCAATGGCGATGATTGCGTCGTCCACCAGCAGGCCCAGCGCCAGAATCAGCGAGCCTAAGGTTATCCTGTCGAAGTTTTTATCGGTGGCGGCCATGACGATAAATACCACCGCCAGCGTTAGCGGCACGGCGGCGGCAACCACGATGCCCACGCGCCAGCCCATGCTGACAAAGCAGACCACCATTACTACCAGCAGGGCGACAAAAAACTTCACCATAAACTCATTCACGGCGGAGCTGATGTTCACCGACTGGTCGCTGACTTTACTGAAACTCATGCCGAGCGGCATTGTCTCGTTGATCTTGTGCGTTTCCAGATCCAGGGCTTTGCCCAAATCAAGCCCGTTCCAGCCGTCGCGCATGACCACGCCGAGCAGCAGGGCTGGCTCGCCGTTGTTTCTGACTAGGAATGTCGCCGGGTCTTCATACCCGCGTTCGACGTCAGCGACGTCTGACAGCTTCAGCGTTTTTCCCTGAGCCACAATAGGGGTATCGCGAATTTTGGAGAGCTGATTCAGCGCGCCATCCACGCGGATAAACACCTGCGGGCCAGCAGTTTCGATCGAGCCTGCGGGCGTGAGCAGGTTCTGATTGCTCAGCGCCTGAAAAATATCCAGCGGCGAAACGCCAAGTGTGGCGAGCCTGTCGTGCGAGAACGAAACAAAGATGCGCTCCGCTTGTTCACCGATAATATTCACTTTCTTCACGCCGGGGACATGCAGCAATTGCTGGCGCAGATTCTCGGCATCACGCACCAGCAGGCGCTGCGGCTCGCCTTTGGCTTTCAGGGCGAATAACGCAAAGGTCACGTCTGAGAACTCGTCGTTCACCAGCGGGCCAATCACGCCATCCGGCAGGTTTTTAGCCTCATCGCTGATTTTTTTACGCGCCTGGTAAAATTCCTCCGGCACGTTGGCGGGTAGCGCACTGTCTTTTAAGGAGACAACGCTATAGGCAAGGCCTGGACGGGTATAGGTTTCGGTGCGGTCATAATCGTCCAGCTCCTGCATTCTCTTTTCCAGCGGCTCGGCCACCAGATCCTGCATTTGCTGCGCGGTTGCACCCGGCCAGGCGGTGATCACGGTCAGCTGCTTCACCGTAAAGGGCGGGTCTTCGGCACGGCCCAGTTTAAAAAAGGCGATGATCCCGGCAAGCGTAATGAGCACGATCAGAAACAGCGTGACTGATTTTTCCCGTACCGCGAGAGCGGAAAGGTTAAAGCGAGAATCGCGCATTAGGGTGCTCCCGCCAGGTCAGTGGTGCCTTGTGCCAGTGGCCTGACTTCTTCGCCTTCGTGCAGCAGGTGTGCGCCCAGGGCGACGATGCTGGCGCGGCTGTCAATATGAGTAGCAACAACGGCGGATTCGTCGCTGATGCGGTGGATGCTCACCGGCTGCCAGCTCACTGTCGCCGGCTTGCCGCTGACCACCCAAACGCCGGTGCCTTTATTTTTCCCGGCATCATAGAGCGAGGCTAAAGGCACAATCACGTTCTGTGTGGTAGCACCTGCATCCGGGATGGCGACCGTGACCGTGCTGCCGAGAGGGGCCTGAGAAAGCGCACCAGCCAGTACAAATTTCGCTTCAAAGGTACGGGTTTGCGGGTCTGCCGCGTCGGAAAGCTGGCGTAAGGTGGCGGCCACGGGAGCGCCATCTGAACCGTAAAGATGAGCCTGAGCGACGGTGCCCAGTGCCGGGCGCAGCGTTTCCGGCAAATCGACAACCGCTTCACGCTGGCCCGCCCTGGCCAGACGAATCACCGCTTGCCCGGCGGCGACAACCTGACCAGGCTCGGCCAGAGTGTCCATGATCACGCCGTCAGAGTCTGCCGTCAGCACCGCATAATTCATGGCGTTTTTAGCCACATTGGCCTGCGCAATGGCCGCCTGCAGATCTGCTCTGGCGCTGTCGGCCTGGGCCTTAATTTGATCGTACTGCGAAGCGGAAATCGCGCCGCTGCCGAGAATACTTCTGTAGCGGGCCTCATCGGCGGCGGCCTGCTTCGCGCGGGCTTTGGCGGCTGCGACGGCCTGATCCTGTGCTTTAGCCTGCAGGCTTAAGTCCTGCGGATCCAACCGGAGCAGGGGCTGGCCGCTTTTCACCGTCTGGCCTTTGTCCACCAGGCGCTCAAGGATTTTGCCCGAAACGCGAAAACCGAGATCGCTTTGGATTCGGGAGGCGACAATGCCGGTAAACGCCCGGGCGTCATCGTTGGCGGACTGAACCGTGACCACACGAACCAGCGGTGGCTGGGTACGCGGATCCTCTGGTTGAGATGAATCACCGCAGGCGGTGAGCGCTGAGCACAGCAGCGCCACAGCGGCTGGAAAAGGCTGAAGACGAAACATACGTTCCCTTATAAACGCGGAGCAGGAACGCAATAATTATTCAAGTGACCAATTTAGTCAATGGTCACAAAATGCGGTCAGGGCATTAAACTTTTGAGGATAAGCGCGGGCAAAAGCTGTTCGGCCTGCTTAGCCAGTTCAAGGTTATATTGCAGCTGTACCGGGCTGATAAACGGCAGCATGACCAGGAAAACGGCGTTCACGGTGTCATCCATCGGACTGCGGCGCTCAAATTCACCGGACTGGCGGCCTTCCTGAATGATGGCGGTAAGCACTTCCCGCAGCTGCAGCTTGTAGCGTTCGGCCGAGGGCCAGTTCTCCAGGCAGGAAACAATGGCGATATCGTGCAGTTTACGGTCATAGAAGAACAGGTCGCTACCCGCGGCGATTAAGGCACTGAACATCGCCCGTAGCTTAGCCGATGCACCAGTGGCGTCATCCACCGACTGGCTGACAATTGCCATCATCTTTGTCAGGCGGTTGTCGCAGATAACTTCGCCGATTTCCTGCTTGGATTTAAAAAACTTGTAGATATAAGCCTTGGAATAGCCGATGGCTTTAGCCAGGTCGGAAACCGTTGTTTTTTCAAACCCGTAGTGGCCGAAGAATTCGGTCGCCGCCTCGATGATCTGTTCCCTGACGCTGTGTTCCGCAGGCCCTCTGGTTTCCCCGCCCTGAACGTGAGTTTCAGACATATTTTCTCCCTGTGTTCGGATTTGTGAATGGTGACTATTGTAGCATTGGGTCACTACAGGTGCGATGTTGCTTTAGTGCTGCGCTTTTCCAGCAAATATGGTGGGATGGTATATATTTTATTGATTCAGTCGTAAGCCTGCGTGTTACCTATTTTAATCGGCGAAGGAGAAGTTGCGTGAGGACAATAAAGTATTCCGGTTTTGCCTTATTTTTACTGCTGGTTCAGCCCGTTCTGGCCAATGAGGCTAATCCGTCCAATGATCCAACAGCTTTTAAAGATATGGCGCTGAAAGCTGCCGCCGTGATTGATTCCGGTGGTTATCAAAAAATATGGAAAGAGGCGACAAAACATACGCAAAATGCCGTGAATGAAAAAACGTTCGTTTCTCAGGTAGACAGCAACAGGCTGGCGGTTGGGAGCGTGAAAAACCGTGCGTGGAGAAGCATCACGCAGGTGCAGATGGCGGAGCAGAGCGGCAATGTGAATCCTGGCCATTATGTGAACGTTAATTTCAACTCGACATTTTCAGATGGGCGCCAGGGCAATGAATTAGTTTCTTTCCGTAAGGATGAAGACGGGAAATGGCGTTTTTCAGGCTATGTGGCTACGTTGAATAAATAGTGCTCAGGTGCCGCTAAGAATAAATAGTGCTCAGGTGCCGCTAAGAATAAAAGTGCCGCCGTGGCGGCGGCACTCAATTTTATTTCTTCCTCTGAATGCTTACCTTATATTCTGTTCCCATAACTTTTCCGTTTCCGAGCCAGTCTGCATCATATAAAGACATCACTATCGTATTATTCGAGATCCGGAAACGATATCCTGCATTAACACCACGATCCCGGTAGCTTTCAGGCTGAGCAGGATCATTCATCACTGACTTCACGAAGGCCGGAGCCGTTTCAGACAGCTGCTGGTGGATGAAAGTCTGGTAGTCGGCCACCGTGGCAAAGGTCATGCCTTCACTGGACGTGGCCAGTTGAGCAAGGTACTGCGCTACGTGAACGGCGCTGGGTGTCAACTGCTGCAGCCGCTGGGCAATTTGCTCCACGGCTTGCTCATCATTAGCCTGCAGGTGTTCGCTGGCGAGGAAGATGTCCGTTTTGAAGATCTTAGCTGAAACATACGCGGCGCACTTTAGCGCATAATCCGGGGGCTGTTTTCCATCATTCGTACCAAAGGCGCTGGCATTCAGGCTTTGTTCCGCCAGACTGGCGTCCAGATGCGCTTTGTCTATTTGCCCGGCGACATACTGGCAAATACTGGACATCACGGCTTCATTCAGCTGCCCGCCTGGGGCGGGGACTTCATTGACCAGCGCCTGCTGTAACAGCGGCACGGAGGAGACGGTAATCATCCCCTGTTGCCGGGTATCATCCTTGTTGGCCTCTTTACAGCCCGCCAGGGCGGCAAGAGCAATGACTGCCGGTAATATTGCGCATTTTCTCATCATTTTATTTACCACTGATAACCTACCCCAATTGATGCACCCACATCGCTTTCGGTGTTGGCGCTGGCCTGCAGCTTGGTGATCCACCGGCCGTTTTCAGAAATTTTTGATATGCCCACGGCAATTGCGCTCTTATCGGAGTAGCCGGAAATCGCGGCCCCGACCAGGTTTGAGTCAGGCTGGTATGCCTGCGGGATCCCAGCCATCGCCATGGATGAGGCAATACCCGCCGTCAGCTTGTTTTCAACCCTGTCAATACGGCGACTCAGCTGGCTGAATGCGCGGTTGTTTTGCTGTTGAGCACTGTTGAGCTGTCCAAGGTTCACGGCATCGGTGCTTTGCGTGCCTGCTGCCACATTGGTTATCTGACGTTCGTTTCCGGCCGCGCCCACGGACACGCTGTTATCGCGTGAGGCAACGGAGTTTGCGCCCAGCGCGACGCTATTGCTGCCGCTGGCGGTGGAGCTGCTGCCGAGGGCAACAGAGTTGGCGCCGGAAGCATTGCTGTTTTGCCCCATCGCGGTGGCGTTCGTGCCGCTGGCAGAGGAGGAGGCACCGACGGCAGAGCTCCCGCTTCCCGAGGCGGCAGCGCCGTTACCAATCGAAATGGCATTGGTCCCTGAACTGTTAGCGTTCCCGCCCAGGGCAATACTGTCTGCCCCGGTAGCGGACGCTGGCGTGACGCTGTCACTTACGTTGACGGCCAGCTGTTTGCTGGCGGCGACAACTTCCCGGCTCAGTGCATTCAGCTGCGCCACAGTTACTGCATCATTATCGTTCACACCGTTGGCGACACCGGTAAGTTTGCGATCTCCTTCCTGCCCGGTAAGCGAGACGCTCGTGCCGCCAGTATGTCCACCGACTGACACCGTATCTTTGGGATCTGGCTGCGTGACAATTTTACCGCCGCCGCTTTGGGCCTCCTTCTTCAGGTCATTCACGGAGTTGTCCAGCGAGGCCAGCGCCTGGCTGATGTTGTTGGTGGTGGTGCCCTGAATGGTCCAGGTCGGGCCGGTGATATTGCCATTGCCGTCCAGCGCCGCGCTGCCGCCGAGAATATTGACGATGGTGTTGTTGGCGGCATAAAGCTGGCTGCCGTTGACCGCCTGCGTGCTGGTGCTGCTTAACAATGCGGCGGTCACGCCGGACAAGGTACGGGTGTTACCTGTGCTGTTAGTGAAGGAGACTAAATCCCCATCGGTTGCGGCCGCCACGGTGATATCGCGAGTCGTTGCATCCTGTTTCACCAGACCAAGCCCGCCGTTGTTGATCTCTGTCTGGAGGTTGGTGATAGCGGTGCTGTTGCCCGTGGTCGCTACATCCAGCGCACTGAGCGCATCGCCGACGTTGGCATAGTTCCCGCCCTGGACGGCGTAGTCCGGTGCTGTCCATGTGCCGTCCGGGGCGATACCCGCACCACCGCCGAGGGAGGTGGCGACGTGGCCGAGGTTGGTGGTGTTGGTCGAGACACGTGCATTGGTAGCAAACAGCTGACTCCCATTGACTGCCTGATTGCTGGTGGCGCTGAGTTCGCCGTCGGCAACGCCGCTGAGGGTGCGGCTGACGCCGGAGGCATTGGCAAAGGTGACGCTGGTACCGTCGGTGGCTGCCGCCACGGAGATCTCCCGGGTGGTCGCATCCTGTTTCACCAGGCCGACCGCACCTTCGTTCAGCTGCGTCTGGAGGTTAGTGATCGCCGTGCTGTTGCCGGTGGTGGCGGTATCCAGCGCGCCGAGCGCTGCGCCGACGTTAGAGTAGTTCCCGCCCTGGACGGCGTAGTCCGGGGCCGTCCATGAACCATCCGGGGCAATGCCCGCACCGCCGCCGAGAGAGGAGGCGACGTGGCCGAGGTTGGTGGTGTTGGTGGCGATGCTTGCCGTATTTCCGGCGATACTGACCGTATTAGCCGTCACCTGATTATTGGTGGCAAACAGCTGGCTGCCGTTAACCGCCTGATTGCTGGTGGCGCTGAGTTCACCGTCGGCAACGCCGCTGAGGGTGCGGCTGACGCCGGAGGCATTGGCAAAGGTGACGCTGATGCCGTCGGTGGCTGCCGCCACGGAGATCTCCCGGGTGGTCGCATCCTGTTTCACCAGGCCGACCGCGCCTTCGTTCAGCTGCGTCTGGAGGTTAGTGATCGCCGTACTGTTGCCGGTGGTGGCGGTGTCCAGCGCCCCGAGCGCTGCGCCGACGTTGGCATAGTTCCCGCCCTGGACGGCGTAGTCCGGTGCTGTCCAGCTGCCGTCCGGGGCAATGCCCGCGCCGCCGCCGAGAGAGGAGGCGACGTGGCCGAGGTTGGTGGTATTGGTGGCGATGCTTGCCGTATTTCCCGCTATATTTGCAGTGTTGGTCGCGATATTTGCCGTATTCGTCGCGATATTGCCGGTATTGGTCGTTACCTGATTATTGGTAGCGAACAGCTGGCTGCCGTTCACCGCCTGATTACTGGTGGCGCTGAGTTCACCGTCGGCGACGCCGCTAAGCGTGCGGCTGACGCCGGAGGCATTGGCGAAGGTGACGCTGGTGCCGTCGGTCGCCGCTGCCACGGAGATCTCCCGGGTGGTCGCATCCTGTTTCACCAGGCCGACCGCGCCTTCATTCAGCTGCGTCTGGAGGTTAGTGATCGCCGTACTGTTGCCGGTGGTGGCGGTGTCCAGCGCGCCGAGCGCTGCGCCGACGTTAGAGTAGTTCCCGCCCTGGACGGCGTAGTCCGGTGCCGTCCATGAACCATCCGGGGCAATGCCCGCACCACCGCCGAGGGAGGAGGCCACATTACCAAGGTTGGTGGTATTGGTGGCGATGCTTGCCGTATTTCCCGCGATATTTGCAGTGTTGGTTGCGATATTTGCCGTATTCGTCGCGATATTGCCGGTATTGGTCGTTACCTGATTATTGGTAGCGAACAGCTGGCTGCCGTTCACCGCCTGATTACTGGTGGCGCTGAGTTCACCGTCGGCGACGCCGCTAAGCGTGCGGCTGACGCCGGAGGCATTGGCGAAGGTGACGCTGGTGCCGTCGGTCGCCGCTGCCACGGAGATCTCCCGGGTGGTCGCATCCTGTTTCACCAGGCCGACCGCGCCTTCATTCAGCTGCGTCTGGAGGTTAGTGATCGCCGTACTGTTGCCGGTGGTGGCGGTGTCCAGCGCGCCGAGCGCTGCGCCGACGTTAGAGTAGTTCCCGCCCTGGACGGCGTAGTCCGGTGCCGTCCATGAACCATCCGGGGCAATGCCCGCACCACCGCCGAGGGAGGAGGCCACATTACCAAGGTTGGTGGTATTGGTGGCGATGCTTGCCGTATTTCCCGCGATATTTGCAGTGTTGGTTGCGATATTTGCCGTATTCGTCGCGATATTGCCGGTATTGGTCGTTACCTGATTATTGGTAGCGAACAGCTGGCTGCCGTTCACCGCCTGATTGCTGGTGGCGCTGAGTTCACCGTCGGCAACGCCGCTGAGGGTGCGGCTGACGCCGGAGGCATTGGCGAAGGTGACGCTGGTGCCGTCGGTGGCTGCCGCCACGGAGATCTCCCGGGTGGTCGCATCCTGTTTCACCAGGCCGACTGCACCTTCGTTCAGCTGCGCCTGGAGGTTAGTGATCGCCGTGCTGTTGCCGGTGGTGGCGGTGTCCAGCGCACCGAGCGCTGCGCCGACGTTGGCGTAGTTCCCGCCCTGGACGGCGTAGTCCGGTGCTGTCCAGCTGCCGTCCGGGGCAATGCCCGCGCCGCCGCCGAGAGAGGAGGCGACGTGGCCGAGGTTGGTGGTATTGGTGGCGATGCTTGCCGTGTTCCCCGCTATATTGGCCGTATTAGCCGTCACCTGGTTATTGGTGGCAAACAGCTGGCTGCCGTTCACCGCCTGATTACTGGTGGCACTGAGTTCACCGTCGGCGACGCCGCTAAGCGTGCGGCTGACGCCGGAGGCATTGGCGAAGGTGACGCTGGTGCCGTCGGTGGCTGCCGCCACGGATATCTCCCGTGTAGTCGCATCCTGTTTCACCAGGCCGACCGCGCCTTCGTTCAGCTGCGTCTGGAGGTTAGTGATCGCCGTGCTGTTGCCGGTGGTGGCGGTGTCCAGTGCGCCGAGCGCTGCGCCGACGTTGGCATAGTTCCCGCCCTGGACGGCGTAGTCCGGTGCTGTCCATGAACCATCCGGGGCAATGCCCGCGCCGCCGCCGAGGGAGGAGGCGACGTGGCCGACGTTGGTGGTGTTGGTGGCGATGCTTGCCGTATTAGCCGTCACCTGATTGTTGGTGGCAAACAGCTGGCTGCCGTTCACCGCCTGATTGCTGGTGGCGCTGAGTTCACCGTCGGCGATGCCGCTGAGCGTGCGGCTGACGCCGGAGGCATTGGCAAAGGTGACGCTGGTACCGTCGGTGGCTGCCGCCACGGAGATTTCGCGGGTAGTCGCATCCTGTTTCACCAGGCCGACAGCACCTTCATTCAACTGCGTCTGGAGGTTAGTGATCGCCGTACTGTTGCCGGTGGTGGCGGTGTCCAGAGCCCCGAGCGCTGCGCCGACGTTAGAGTAGTTCCCGCCCTGGACGGCGTAGTCCGGTGCCGTCCATGAACCATCCGGGGCAATGCCCGCACCACCGCCGAGAGAGGAGGCGACGTGGCCGAGGTTGGTGGTGTTGGTGGCGATGCTTGCCGTATTTCCGGCGATATTGGCCGTGTTAGTGGCGATATTGCCCGTATTAGCCGTCACCTGGTTATTGGTGGCAAACAGCTGGCTGCCGTTCACGGCATCGGTGCTGGTGCCGCTCAGCGTCCCGGCGGTAACACCCGTCAGGGTACGACTTCCGGCGGTTCCTGCAATACTCACCGAAGTTCCGGCTTTGTCTCCCGCAACGGAAATCGCCTGGGTGGTCTGATCTTGTTTGACCAGGCCGACGGTGCCGTTAGTCAAATTGGTAATTGCTGAAGTGTTGCCCGCAATGTTGGCTGTGTTGGTAGCAATATTCGCTGTATTCGTCGCAATATTGCCGGTATTTGTGGAAACCTGATTATTGGTGGCAAACAGCTGACTGCCGTTCACGGCGTCGGTGCTGGTGCCGCTCAGCGTTCCAGCGGTAACACCTGTCAGGGTACGACTTCCGGCGGTTCCGGCAATGCTCACCGAAGTCCCGGCTTTGTCTCCCGCAACGGAAATCGCCTGGGTGGTCTGATCTTGTTTGACCAGGCCGATGGTGCCGTTAGTCAGGTTGTTAATTGACGTCGTATTCCCGGCAATATTGGCCGTATTCGTCGCTATATTCCCGGTGTTTGTGGAAACCTGGTTATTGGTGGCAAACAGCTGGCTGCCGTTCACCGCTTGAGTGCTGGTGGCGTTCAGTGCAGCAGGCGCAACACCACTTAGCGTTCGGTTACCTGCGGTGCCAGCAATGCTCACCGAAGTCCCGGCTTTGTCTCCCGCAACGGAAATCGCCTGGGTGGTCTGATCTTGTTTGACCAGGCCGACGGTGCCGTTAGTCAGGTTGTTAATTGACGACGTATTCCCGGCAATATTGGCCGTATTCGTCGCAATATTACCGGTATTTGTGGAAACCTGGTTATTGGTGGCAAACAGCTGGCTGCCGTTCACCGCTTGAGTGCTGGTGGCGTTGAGTGCAGCAGGCGCAACACCACTTAGCGTTCGGTTACCTGCGGTGCCAGCAATGCTCACCGAAGTTCCGGCCTTATCCCCGGCGACGGAAATCGCCTGGGTGGTTTGATCCTGTTTCACCAGGCCGACGGTGCCGTTGGTCAGGTTATTTATTGATGTCGTATTTCCGGCAATATTTGCTGTATTAGCCGCAATATTGCCGGTGTTGGTGGAGACCTGGTTATTGGTGGCAAACAGCTGGCTGCCGTTCACCGCGTCGGTGCTGGCCGCGCTTAAAGTCCCTGCTGTGACGCCGATTAAGTAACGGTTTCCTGATGTTCCTGAGATGTTGACTGTATTCCCTGCTTTGTCTCCGGCAATGGAAACATACTGGGTGGTGGGATCTTGTTTCACCAGGCCAACCGTACCGTTGGTTAGATTGGTTATTGACGTAGTATTGCCCGCAATATTGGCCGTATTTGTCGCTATGTTTGCGGTATTAGTGGCGATATTACCGGTGTTGGTATTGACCTGATTGTTAGTAGCAAACAGCTGACTGCCGTTAATGGCGTCTGTACTGGTGGCGCTCAGTACGCCGGGAGCGACGTTCTGAATCTGGCGTTCAGCGCCTGCCGCCCCTACCGAGACAACACCATTGGCGGTACCTGCGGCACTGCCGCTGATAACAAAACTGCCCGTATGGGCGACGTCGGTCACGCTTCCGTTGCCCAAGGCAACACTGTTTGCCTGAGAGGCGTTGGCTGTGGCACCGATAGCAATAGAATTGGCCTGGCTGGCAATGGCGTTTGCACCAAGAGCTACGCTATTGGTGCCACTGGCACGAGTATTTGTCGCAGTATCTTGAGGAATGCCATTCAATGTAGACGAACCAATGGCAATCGCTCCCAAAGCCGTTGATGAGGCAGAGTTACCCAGCGCAATGCTTCCCCCGGCACTCGCCGTGGTCGTATTACCTATCGCAATGGTGAAATCACCACTGGCCACGTTCATGCGACCGATGGAAACGGCCGTGTTGCCGATGGCGGAGTTTGCGACGCCCACTGTTGTGGAGGACGGGCCTGATGAATTATTACCAACACCTAACGCTGTACTTAGTGCCCCGGAAGCAATGCTGTTGCCGCCGATAGCCGTTGATCCTCCACCTGTAGCCGAAGAGGATATCCCAACCGCCGTACTTGAGCTGGCATTAGTAATATTATAATCCCCCAGGCCATCTGTACGGCGTTGGGTTGCCAGAGTAGCGGCCCCTCCGGCATTAGCGCTTCCGCCAATAGCTGTTGCTGCTACGTTCCCGGTAACGGTCGCACCATTACCCACGGCAACGGCGTTATCATTGGTCCCGGCTACGGCACCGACCCCAGCAAAATAACCGACAGCCTGTGTGGGTGACGCCCAAAAAACAGGCAGGATAGCTAATGCAAGACCCGTTCTCACCGTTTTTGGGGACGCTGTTACTGCCCCTGAAGATAATTTGTTTTTTGAAAGCTCACCGACAGCAATACAGGTCTTGAGTGACGCGTTCCATATGACTTTATAGACTCTATTCATGTGTTGCCCCAGGGGTGTAAATAACAAAAGGGAAATATCATTAAGGCAATGATTTACCCGCTGCTATTGTTGGAGAATGTTTTGTTAATATGATTTGTTGTTTTGCTGTGTTTTAATCGTATTTATTCTGACGAAACTGTTCCCCGCTCTAAAATGAACGGTAAAAATTAAACGGCTGAGTCACAGGCTTTTTATAAGCCTGCTAATTTATTTTGTGCTGTTTATTTTCGATAATAGTCGCTCAGCCTCATCACAGGAGGCTTTGTTTTCCTTAGCTATTTTTTCCTTATTGCTGCAGGATTGAAGATAAAAACTGGTGTTCATCATGGCGACTTTAGCCGTTATCCAGACAAGCCTTTCACATCCTGATTTATCAGGGTTTCCGCTGCAGGCTTGATTAGCTGCGGTCTGAATGGATTGTATGGAATCAATTTTCTTTGCAGCAGAACTGGTAAGGGGTAGAAAAACCATTAAAGAAGAAAGCATTGATATGACAATTTTTTTTTTCATAATCCCGCCGTGGATTTAATATTCTCATAAAGCGTAGTCCATAAGCGAAATTGCACAATTCAGTAAATTAAAAACTGCCAAAATTGGTGGGTGCTAATAAGTCTCATTTTTAGAGTGGTTAATTTTAAGAATCGATATTGTTTAGTATTCCAAACATAGGATTATTCTTAGTATTGATTACGTAATAACTGAGTGGATAGTCACTTTTGGCTTATTTTGCTGTGTTGTTTTTGTTTCTTTTAATTATGGGGTGGGTGGGCGTGAGTATGGGGAAACGGATCATAACGCCCGGATTCCATAGCACGATCCGGGCGCAGTACCTGATAGTCGCGGCGGTAATCGGCTCAGTGGGCGAACAGCTGGATAAAACGTTTCACTGACGGGGAGCGTTCAAACTGCCGCCAGGCCAGCGCAATGTCCGTCTTCACCTGGTCACCGCGAATCGCGTGGAAGGTGACGTTCGGGCACGAGATACAGGTCATCGATTGGGGAACTAAGGCAAACCCGAAGCCTGCCGAGACCATGCTTAACGAGGACGAGATTTGTGAAGCCTGGCAGGCGCTTGTCAGATCAATTCCCGCCCGCAGGCAGGCGTCATACATCAGTCCATAAAGTCCTGGAGCCACTTCTTCCGGGAATAGCACCGGCGGGACGTCGGCTAGCGCCTGCAGGGCCAGTTCTTTCTCTCCAGAAAGAGGATGATCCTTGTGCAGGGCAATCATCATCGGTTCTTCGTCAATTAGCTTGAGCGCAAACCGCTTGCTGCTTTCGCAGGGCAGGCGCACGAACGCCACGTCCAGCAAGCCTTCATCCAGCTCCTGCATCAGCCCTGCCATATTGGTTTCCCGTTGACGAAGCTCGATGGCCGGATAGTGAGCCTGAAACTGGCGCAGCAGAGAAAAAATCTTTGGATTAAACGCGTTTGAACTGGTTATCCCGAGCGACAGCTTGCCGTTAATACCGCGGGCAATGCCGCGAGCTTTCTCCAGCGCAGCGTCGCTGTGGGCCAAAATCTGGCAGGCATCCTGATAAAACGCTTCTCCCGCATCCGTCAGCTCCACCCCCCGCGTTAAGCGGTGCAGCAGTGGCGTGCCCACTTCGCGTTCAAGGCGTTGAATTTGTTGGCTAAGAGGAGGCTGGGAAATACCCAGCAGTTCGGCTGCCCGGGTGAAATTGTGCGTCTGGGCGACGGCGACAAAATAGCGGAGATAGCGAAGTTCCATATCGAAAACGTCTCAAACCAGAAGGGCTTTTATATTGGAACTGTGAGCTGGATCACGTCAACATTTAATTAAAGTTTCTTAACCTTCAGCCCGAGGTGACAAACGCCATGAGCGATCTAACTCTATGTTCCTGCGAAGAAAGTCTTTTAGAGATGGTCGAGACCTTCGCTGCAGCTAATAAAGAAAACATGATATATCAGACTTCATTGATGAGCGCATTACTGAGCGGCGTCTATGAAGGGGAAACCACCATGGCCGACCTGTTGAAGCACGGTGACTTTGGCCTGGGCACGTTTAACGAGCTGGACGGCGAGATGATTGCCTTCAACAGCAATGTGTATCAATTACGGTCAGACGGCAGCGCCAGAGCGGCCAGTCCGCAGCAGAAAACGCCGTTTGCGGTGATGACCTGGTTTAAACCGCAATACCGCCTGCGCATTGACAGCACGACCAGCCGCCAGAAGCTGCACGAGATTATCGATGCAATAATTCCTTCCGATAATCTGTTTTGTGCCCTGCGCATCGACGGCCATTTCCGCCACGCTCATACACGCACTGTTCCTCGCCAGAAGCCACCCTACCGCGCCATGACCGATGTACTGGACGACCAGCCGGTATTCCGTTTTAACGGTCGCAAAGGCGTGCTGGTGGGGTTCCGCACCCCGCAACATATGCAGGGCATTAACGTGGCGGGCTATCACGAACACTTTATTACCGATGACCGCCAGGGCGGCGGGCATCTGCTCGACTATCAGCTGGAGCAGGGGGTGCTCACCTTCGGCGAGATCCACAAGCTGATGATCGACCTTCCGGCAGACAGCGCATTTCTTAACGCCAACCTGCACCCAGAAAACCTCGACGCGGCGATTCGCGCGGTTGAAAACTAGCGTTCCCTGAGGAGATGTGAGCCATGAATAACAAAAAACCTTTGCGTCAGTGGGCGCACGGCGCTGACATGGTGGTCAGCCAGCTTGAAGCTCAGGGCGTGAAGCACGTCTTTGGGATTCCTGGGGCGAAGATCGATAAGGTTTTTGACTCCCTGAACGACTCGCCGATTGAATTGATTCCGGTTCGCCACGAAGCCAATGCGGCCTTTATGGCTGCAGCAGTGGGGCGCATCACCGGGAAAGCGGGGGTGGCGCTGGTGACTTCGGGCCCCGGCTGCTCAAACCTGATAACAGGCATGGCAACTGCCAACAGCGAAGGCGACCCGGTTGTGGCGCTGGGCGGGGCGGTAAAACGTTCCGATAAAGCCAAGCTGGTACACCAAAGCATGGACACCGTGGCGATGTTTAGCCCGGTGACGAAATACTCAGTAGAAGTGCCTTCTTCCGACGCCATTGCCGAGGTGGTTTCGAACGCTTTCCGTGCCGCCGAGCATGGCCGCCCCGGTAGCGCCTTTGTCAGCCTGCCGCAGGACATCAGCGACGGCCCGGCAACCGGAAACATTTTGCCCGCTAACGGATCGGTGAAAGCTGGTGCCGCGCCGGACGCCGCTATTAACGACGTGGCGAAACTTATCTCGCAGGCCAAAAATCCGGTATTCCTGCTTGGGCTGATGGCAAGTCAGCAGGAAAACAGCGCGGCGCTGTTCCATCTGCTGGAAAAAAGCCATATCCCGGTCACTAGCACCTATCAGGCCGCAGGTGCGGTGAATCAGCAGCATTTTGCTCGTTTTGCCGGGCGCATTGGGCTGTTTAATAACCAGGCCGGTGACCGCCTGCTGCAGCTTGCGGATCTGGTTATCTGTATCGGCTACAGCCCCGTGGAATATGAGCCGGCGATGTGGAATACCGGCGATGCGACGCTGGTACATATCGACGTGCTGCCCGCATATGAAGAACGTAACTACGTGCCGGACGTCGAGCTGGTGGGCGATATCGCCAGCACGCTGGACAAACTCACCGCCCGCATTGAAAAACCGCTGATTCTTAGCCCGCGAGCATCTGAAATCCTCGTGGACAGGCAGCACCAGCGTGAACTGCTGAGTCGCCGGGGTGCACAACTGAATCAGTTTGCTCTCCACCCGCTGCGTATCGTCCGGGCGATGCAGGACATCGTGAACGACGACGTGACGCTGACCGTCGATATGGGCAGTTTCCATATCTGGATCGCCCGTTACCTCTACAGCTTCCGCGCGCGTCAGCTGATGATCTCTAACGGCCAGCAAACCATGGGCGTAGCGCTGCCGTGGGCCATTGGCGCGTGGCTGGTGAATCCGGGCCGCAAAGTGGTTTCGGTATCCGGTGACGGCGGTTTCCTGCAGTCCAGCATGGAGCTGGAAACGGCGGTGCGCCTGGGCGCTAACGTGCTGCACATCATTTGGGTGGATAACGCCTACAACATGGTGGCGATTCAGGAAGAGAAAAAATACCAGCGTCTGTCCGGCGTGAACTTCGGGCCGGTGGACTTCAAAGCTTACGCGGACGCCTTCGGCGCGCGAGGCTTCGCGGTGGAAAGTGCGGAAGCGCTGGAGCCGACTTTACGCGCCGCTATGGATGTGAATGGTCCAGCGGTGGTAGCGATTCCGGTTGATTACAGCGACAACCATCTGCTGATGAGTCAGCTGCACCTCAGCCAAATTCTTTAAATAACAGAAGGATATTGTGATGAAAAAAGTAGCACTGGTTACCGGGGCCGGTCAGGGGATCGGGAAAGCTATTGCCCTGCGTCTGGCTAAAGACGGCTTTGCCGTCGCCGTGGCGGACTACAACGCTAAAACCGCAAAAGAAGTGGCGGACGAAATTAACCGCAACGGCGGTCGCGCGCTGGAAGTGACTGCGGACGTGTCCGACCGCGATCAGGTTTTCGCCGCCGTTGAGGCTGCCCGCAAAGGACTGGGCGGTTTTGATGTCATCGTCAACAACGCAGGCGTGGCGCCGTCTACCCCTATCGAGGAGATCACCCCGGAAATCGTCGATAAGGTCTACAACATCAACGTGAAGGGCGTGATTTGGGGTATTCAGGCCGCGGTTAAAGCTTTTAAAGCAGAGGGTCACGGTGGGAAAATCATTAACGCCTGTTCCCAGGCCGGCCACGTGGGTAACCCGGAACTGGCTGTTTACAGCTCCAGCAAATTTGCCGTGCGCGGCCTGACCCAAACCGCAGCGCGCGACCTGGCGCCGTTGGGCATCACCGTGAACGGCTACTGCCCAGGGATAGTCAAAACGCCTATGTGGGCCGAAATCGACCGTCAGGTGTCCGAAGCCGCAGGCAAACCGCTGGGCTATGGCACCGCCGAGTTCGCCAAACGCATCACCCTGGGGCGTTTGTCCGAGCCGGAAGATGTGGCCGCCTGTGTGTCTTATCTGGCCAGCGCGGACTCCGACTATATGACCGGGCAGTCGCTGCTTATCGACGGCGGGATGGTCTTTAATTAAAAAAGCGTTTTAATGTGGAGTACCTTTGGCCTGGCGGGAAACCGTTAGGCCTTTTTTATTTGAATCGTCAATACAGGGCAATAATTAAGGGAATTAAAAAGAGTTAAGATTTTTTCAAAGTTTCTGGTTTGAAGTGAATTTAATTCATATATAGGGTTGGCTCCTTATTGATAATAAGGAGATGAAAAATGGCAATACCGGCTTATTTATGGCTGAAAGATGATGGTGGGGCAGATATCAAAGGCTCTGTCGATGTTCAGGATCGTGAGGGAAGCATTGAGATACTCGGGTTTGGTCATGGCCTGTATTTGCCCACAGACAACAGTACGGGGAAAATTACCGGCACACGCGTACACGCTCCGCTAACGTTTGAAAAAGAATTTGATTCATCGAGTCCTTATCTCTATAAAGCCGTCGCAAGAGGGCAGACGCTAAAGAGTGTTGAAATAAAATGGTACAAGATTAACTATTCCGGACAGGAAGAAGAGTACTTCAATATGTTATTGGAAGGCGTAAAAGTCATTTCAATATGCCCGATGATGCATGACTGCAAGAATCCGGCCACCGAGAAACATAATCATCTGGAAGCCGTGTCGCTGCGCTACGAGAAAATTACCTGGAAACATTGCGACGGAAATATCATCTTTTCTGATAGTTGGAGCGAACGATGATCCGCTGCACGTTCCATCTTAACGGTGGGGCGCTAAGTACATTGAGCTGCCCTGGGGTTGGATTTTTCCCCGCCTATTCAGGTACGGGAGCATCCCGCAATAATCCGGATGACATTGCAGTAAAAAATATTGGTCCACTTCCACCGGGGCAGTACTACATAGTCATCAGAGGTACTGGTGGTATAGTGACTTCGATCAATGATTCAATTGCATCTGTAATCAGTGGTTCAGATCGTTCGATCTGGTTTGCACTTTACCGAAATGATGAACAAATTGATGATTTTACCTTTATAGATGTGGTTGAAAGGGGACATTTTCGCTTACACCCAGCAGGATATAAGGGGACCAGCGAAGGATGCATTACTTTACCCAGATTATCTGATTTTATGCTTTTACGTGAAGCATTGCTTAAAACGCCCAAAATACAGGTTAGTGCCTCACTTTCAGCTTTTGGTACAGTGCAGGTATACTGATGAAATATGTATGGATTTGGCTGAGTGAGGCTGCATTGTATTGTGTGGTCTTCGTACTGCTGTTTATTTATGGGCCTGAACGTGCAGCTTACAGTTTTGTACGGCGTTTTACAGGTGTGATTTCCGGAGATACATGGGATAAATATTATTTCTTATCTTTATGTGTACTATCGCTACTCATCGTTTCGCTGGTAATTTACATCACGGTATGTATTAGAAAACGTTACTTTTAAGCTCTCACCAAGTCCATGTTTTTGCATCGACTTGGTTTTAGCCTTATTCTTATCGAATTGGATTTTCCTCATATATGTGTTGATTGATGATAATAAGATGCTAGTTTTAATGTCTATAAAACAAGGGGTTTTTTATGTTAATGTTAAAAGTAAAATTGGTATTCATGACTGTGACGTAAACGTTAAAATTGTGCTTCGGACAAGGACGGTTTATGTTTTTTAATATCCAATATGTTAAGCCGATGCTGACATGGCTTATATTTACCGCAAGTGCAGTGGCCATATATTGTGGGCTGTTTGCGTATTCGCCTGAACGTGAGTTATACATCTGGTATTCTGAAAGGAAAGGCTTTGTAGAAGAGAATGTTTGGGTTGATATTTATATGTCGACTCTTTTAGCACTTACAGTACTATTGAACAGCATCTTTATATTAATAACAACGCTGGTTTATAAAAAACTAACACGTAAGAAATTTGACGATAAAGCAGGGTAGCAATTTCTAAAATGCCCCCAGACCTGGCCCCCCGCCAGGTTTTTTTAGCCGCCCCTGGCTGAAAAATTCCCCCAACCTCTATACTTTGTCATGGCAACTGCCAGAAAAATCACAGAAAGGATTGTGCATGACAAACCAGCCGCAGACGGCCGGCGCGGAAGCCGCCGGGACAACGCCGCATAAATTTATCCTCGCGGGAAGCGCCCTCGGCGTGGTGTTTGGCGATATTGGCACCAGCCCGCTTTATACCCTGAAAACGGTGCTGCTGTTATCCGGCAACAATCCCACCCCGTCGGTTATTCTGGGGCTGCTGTCGCTGATTATCTGGACGCTGATCCTTATCACCTCGGTGAAGTACGCGATGTTTGCGATGCGTATCGACAACCACGGCGAGGGCGGCATTATGGCGCTGATGTCGCTGCTGGTGGCGAGAGACAAAGGCTCGCGCTGGGTGGTGCTGGCGGCTTTATTAGGTGCGGCGTTGATCTACGGCGACGGGGCAATTACACCAGCCATTTCAGTGCTCTCCGCCATTGAAGGGTTGAATATAATCCTGCCCGAGGCCGAAACCTGGGTGCTGCCTATTGCGGTGACGATTCTGGTGCTGCTGTTTGCCGTGCAGCCTTTCGGCACGGCTAAAATCGGTAAAGTCTTCGGGCCGATTATGGCGCTGTGGTTTATTTCTATCGCTGGACTTGGGATTTGGGGTATTGCACAGCATCCGGCGGTGCTGCTGGCCATCAATCCCTGGTACGGGCTGCGGTTTCTCGTCTCCAATGGTTTTGTCAGTTTTATGGTGCTGGGCGGCGTGTTTCTGTGCGTCACCGGGGCGGAAGCGCTGTATGCCGACATGGGGCATTTCGGTAAAAAGCCTATCTGGATGGCGTGGTACGGCGTGGTCTTCCCGAGCCTGCTGCTGAACTACGCGGGGCAGTCGGCGCTGATCCTTTCCGGGGCTGATATAACCCAGAATATCTTCTTCCGCCTTTGCCCACCGGCACTGCTTATCCCGCTGGTGATCCTTGCCACGCTGGCCACCATTATTGCCAGTCAGGCGATTATCACCGGGGCATTTTCGATGACCCGGCAGGCAATACAACTGGGTTGGCTGCCGCGGCTGCGCATTCGCCAGACGGCGGCGGAGAGCTACGGGCAAATCTACATCGGCGTGATCAACTGGCTGCTGATGGGCGTCACGCTGTTCCTGACGGTATTCTTTAAATCATCCGAAAATCTGGCGGCGGCTTACGGGATTGCGGTGTCTCTTACCATGCTGATGACCTCCGGGCTGCTATATGTGGCGATGCGCCACATCTGGCAGTGGCGACGGCTGACCAGCGCGCTGGTGGCGGGGGGCTTTTTGATTGTCGATACCAGCTTCCTGATCGCTAATCTGATCAAGGTGCTGGAGGGCGGCTATATTCCGCTGCTGCTGGCGGCCATCGTCTGTACGACGATGCTGGTCTGGCACCGTGGCGCGTCGGCAGCGTCCAACGCGGTGAATGAAAAGGTTATCGATGTGAATACCTTCTTCGCCGCGCTGAAAGAACGTGACGTGCCGCGCGTGCAGGGCTCGGCGGTGTTTCTGACCAAAACGCGTAATGGTATTCCGCCCGTGATGCGGTGGCATGTGGCGCGCAACCACGCGTTGCAGGAGCAGGTGCTTTCGCTGACCATTTCTATCATGAACGTTCCGCGCGTCCCGGCTGGGGAGAGATTGGTGATCGTGGAGCAGGCACCGAATTACTGGCGCGGTATCGCCCAGTACGGCTTTATGGAAAGGCCACACATTCCTGAATTGATGGCTAGGTTAGGGGAGATGGCGTGTGCTTTCAGCGTGGAAGATGTGACCTATTATCTGGGCCATGAAACCATCGTGGCCCGTGAGGACGGGCAGGGGATGCCAGCCTGGCAGCGTAAGTGCTTCGCGTTCATGGTGAGAAACGCCACACATGTGACGCACTATTACCGCCTGCCGAGCGACAGCGTGGTAGAGATCAGCCGTCGGATAGCGATTTAGCCAGCGCGCAGGACCAGGCGAATAAAACTGTCGATGTCGTCCAGCGCCAGCTGCCTGTCGGCGGGGGCTGAGGCGACAAGTAGTTTGTCGGCATAACCGTTTAGCAGAGCGCTGAACTGGCGCGTGGTTCTGGCGGCATCCACCGCTTTAAATACGCCAGCCGCAATGCCGTCATCGACGATATCGGCCAGCACTTTTTCCCATTTTTGCGTCATTACCAGCGCAAGCTCAGCCCATACGCTGCTGTGCGCCGCCTGGTGCCACAGCGCGCCGTAAAGCTGCCAGACAGCGTCCGGCGCGTGGGGGAGATACGTGTGGATCAAGCGTTGCAACTTATCTTCCGGGGAAAATGTGCTGGTTTCAGCGGTAAACTTGTGCAGATCGGCCATTAAAAACGCCGTCATGGCTTCGATGCAAAGCGTTTGCCAGTCGCTGAAGTAGTGGTAAATGTGGCTTCGCGAGATGCCCACCCGCTCGGTGAGTTCACGGGTGGTCACCTTCTCAATGCCTTTCTCAATGAACAGCTCAATGGCCCCGCTCAGGATTTTGCTTCTTAGCGTGTCCGGTGCTTCTTTCATGACGTTTCCACGGTTATCTGAATCGCTGGTGGGGCATCTTATCAGCTTTTAACATGTTGGCTGGACAGCTTTTCCGACTGGCGCAGTACATATTTCAATACCACCGTACTGACGGCGACCAGCACCGCGGCGCAAATAATCACCGTAAGATAGGCATGGCTGAAGGCGTCACGCGCCAGCTCTCTCAGCAATTCGGCGCTTGCCGTGCTCATCGAGCCTGCAAGGTGCAGGGCTTCATCCAGGCTGTCGTACGCGCTGTTCCCCGCAACCAGGCCTTCAGGCAACACCAGGCTTGCGCTGTAGACCGCAGTCATCAGTCCGCCCAGCAATGTGACACCAAGTACGCCGCCCATTTCCCATGAGACATCCTCAATCGCGGCGACCATGCCAGCTTTTTCTTCCGGGGCATTTAGCATGATGGATGTTGATGCGGCGGTAAACGCCACGCCAAGGCCAAGTCCGATAACAAACAGCGCGGTGAGCTGTGGGGCCAGGCTGTAATCGGCCAGCAAAGCCATACCGGTCATACCCATGGCTGTTACCAGCAGGCCGAAGACCATAAGTTTGGCGCCGCCCCAGCGCGGCAGCACGACACCGGCCAGCGGTGAGGCCAGGGCCGAACCAATCGGGATAGGCAGAATCGACAACCCGGCTAACAGCGGCGTCAGGCCTAAAACAAGCTGCAGGCGCTGGGTTAGCACCAGCTCAATGCCGGTTAGTGCGATCATGGTGATAATCGCCACGCTAATGCCGCTGGCAAACATGCGGTTACGGAACAGCGAGAAATCGATCATCGGCTGGGCCGAGCGCTGTTGGCGACGGACAAACAACGTTAAAAAGACCACGCCAGCCAGCAAAGAGCCAGCCACGGTTAACCACGAGGCGTCCATCTTGCTGAGTTCCTTGAGAGCGTAAATCACGCCGACAAGGCCAAGCATAATCAGCAGCGATGCGGTGAAATCACAGGGGCGGCTGGCGTTCCCCGCATCCCGTGGGATCAGGAACCAGGCAAAAACGATAACCAGCAAGACAACCGGCACGTTAATCAGGAAGACCGATCCCCACCAGAAGTATTCCAGCAGCACGCCGCCAATAACCGGGCCAAGCGCTGCGGCGGCAGAAGCCACGGCAGACCAAATGCCGATGGCCAGCGCCCGCTCGCGCTCGTTGGTAAAGACCTGACGCACGATGGCAAGCGTGGCTGGCATCATCATCGTGGCACCTATAGCCAGAAACACGCGTGAAGCGATCAGCAGTTCAGCCGTGGGCGAATAAGCCGCGCAGAGCGAAGCTATGCCGAACACTGGCAATCCGCACATAAACAGCAGCTTGTGACCCAGGCGGTCACTCAGCATCCCCGCGCCGGGAAGCAGGCCCGCCGCCACGAGCGGATAGGCGTTAATGATCCACAGTTTTTCAGACGCTGTAGCGTTTAAGGCCTGGGTGAGCCTGGGCAGGGCCGTGTAAAGCACCGTCATATCAATAATGATCAGGAAAAGGGTGCTGGTCAGGATCGCCAGAATCAGCCAGCGGTTAGTGAAGCGCATGTTGAATGCCTCTAAAAAAGCCAAATTTGAGCGGTTGCTCAAGCGCGAAATATACTTGAGCAGTTGCTCAAAAACAAGCTCGACATTGCTGCCTGTTTATCGGTGGTTGACTTGTTGTGAAGGGGGGGATCGCGATAAGGTAGCCGCCTGCGAGGATATTTATTCAGATTTGAGCACAGGGCAGGGAAATGAAAAAACTGATCGTGATGTTACATGGCGTAGGGAGTTCCGGGGCGGATCTCGAAGGGCTGGGGCTTTTCGTTCAGCAGGTGATGCCTGAAGTATTATATGCCTCACCTAACGGCAGCGAGCCTTTTGACGGCGGCGGCGACGCCTGGCAGTGGTTCAGTCTGGAAGGCGTAACCGTAGAAAACCGCCCGCAGCGTGTTGCCGAGGCTCGTGCCGCGTTTGATGCGAAGCTGCAGGCTATTTTTAAGCAGCATGACGTGACGCCGGGTAAAGATCAGGTCATCCTGCTGGGCTTCTCTCAGGGATCTATTATGGCCCTGGATGTCCTGGCTACCTCCCGTTTTCCACTGGCGGGCGTGGTCGCGTTTTCCGGGCGCCTTGCTTCACCCCAACCGTACCACGTGGCGGCAGATGCTTCGGCGCTGTTGATTCATGGCATGGCGGATCAGGTGATTCCGTGGGCTGAAAGTGAAGCGGCTGCCGCGGCGTTAATTGAAGCCGGCGCGGAAGTTGAAACGCTGTTTGAACCCGGCGTGGTGCATACCATCAGTGCGGATGGGGTGTCGCAGGCGCTGGGGTATATTGCGGAGCGTTTTGAGTTAGATCCGGAGTGATTTTTTCCCTCACCCTAACCCTCTCCCAAAGGGAGAGGGGATAAAACATATTGCATGTGATCTTACCTCTCACCCCTTTTGGGGATAGGGGCAAAATCTTCAGGACTTACTCATATCACTCAGCAGCACCGCAATACTTTTCCCGCCTTCCGTTTGCTCCAGCGCAATCTTCACCGCAATGGTCAGTGGCACAGACAGCAGCATACCGACCGGACCAAGCAGCCAGCCCCAGAAAATTAGTGACAGGAACACCACCAGCGTCGACAGCCCAAGTCCGCGGCCCATCATGCGCGGCTCCAGAATATTGCCAAACACCAGATTAATAAGCAGATAACCTGCGACGACAATCAGTGCCTCGTAGAGCCCGTTAAATACCAGAACCTGTATCACCGGCGGGATAGCGGCCAGTACGGAGCCGATGTTTGGAATATAGTTGAGCGCGAAGGCCAGCAGCCCCCAGATAAAGGCAAAGCGAACATCCAGGGCGGCAAGCATGCCCCAGACGACAAGCCCGGTGACGATGCTGATGGCTGTTTTGAGCACCAAATAATGGCTGACGCTGTCCAGCGCACGCTGAATAGCACCCATACCTTCTTCCGGGCGAGACATCAGTTGCTGAAGTTTGCGCGGCAACTGAGGGACCTCAATCAGCATAAATACCACGGTGAGCAGCAGTAAAAAGATAGAGGTCATGGCGTTGGAAAGCTGGGTCAGCAGGCCGGTCACCAGCGTCATCAAGGCATTAGGGTCGACATACTTCATTAACTCATCGACGGAAACAGAGATTCCCGCTCGCTGCAGCCAGGGCTCAAGGGTTTTTAAGGGAATCACTAGCGAAGAGCGGTATTGCGGCAGGGTGCGTGCCAGTTCATTCAGCGAAGTGCCGAGATAAGCCAGCAGCAGCACCATGCTCAGAATAATGACGACAATGACCAGGCTAATGGCCAACACGCGCGGCACCCGCAGCCGCTCAAGGCGACGAATCAACGGGTTGAGAATAACGGCAATAAATAGCGCCAGAATAAACGGCACGATGATATCGGCTGCCGCTTTAATACCCACCAGAATAATGACCAGCATGCCCAGCATAATCACAGCTTTCAGTGCTTTAAGTGTAATAATTGGTTTTGCCATTGTGGCTGGTTCTCCAGTGTGCGGGAGGGGGAATAATACACCGCCGTTAAAATAGTCATCCCTTTATTACGTTATTTTAAACGCTAAAAACAGTTTAATACATTGTGTTTTTACTGTCATTTATCGTAAAGGAGTGTAAAGGTCAGGCGCTAACATACCGATTTATGGTATAAAATCGTCGTGTTTAACTACCGAGGACAATTTTCTATCCGCAACTGACGAGAAGCAACACCGCGGATAAGTTGGAAATATTATGGACAATACGTTCAGCATTTCAGTCAATCAGCATCCTGTTTTTATCACGTCTACTTCTTCACTTTCTGGTGAGCAGCACTGGCGCAACGCGCTTTAGTCCCTTTCTTCTGACAATTATTCTGGTTTTTTAATTTTCCCTTGCCCGTCGTTTTGACGTCGCTTGTCGGTTTTTTGCATCTTTATTTTCTCTGTCAGGAGAGAAATCATGATTTATTGGATTTTATTGGGATTAGCCATCGTTGCCGAAATTACCGGCACCTTATCAATGAAATGGTCAAGCGTTAGTGAGAGTAATATGGGTTATATTTTCATGCTGGTCATGATCGCAATTTCCTATATTTTCCTGGCGTTTTCGGTAAAAAAAATTGCCCTTGGTGTGGCCTACGCCATGTGGGAAGGTATCGGTATTCTGTTTATTACCGTCTTCAGCGTCATGTTGTTTGATGAGTCCATTTCACCGCTAAAAATACTCGGCCTGACCACGCTGGTTGTCGGTATTGCGCTGATTAAATCGGGTACGCGAGAAAAAAAATCACGCCCGGTAATGTCTAAGAAAGGAGAACATCATGCCGTCGTTTGAGTGGGTACACGCCCTGTGGCTGGCGTTAGCTATTGTTCTGGAAATTGTTGCCAATATTTTTTTAAAACAATCTGATGGTTTTAAACGCCCGATATACGGCGTACTGTCCTTGCTGGCCGTCCTGGCCGCGTTCAGTGCCCTGGCTCAGGCGGTTAAAGGTATTGAGTTATCCGTAGCCTATGCGCTCTGGGGCGGGTTTGGTATTGCAGCCACCGTGGCTGCAGGTTGGATCCTCTTCGGCCAGCGCCTCAATCGCAAAGGCTGGGTCGGCATTAGCCTGCTATTGGTAGGGATGATTATTATCAAAATTGCCTGATCCATCACGCTGCCCGTTAATTATTCGGGCAGCGCTTTCCTCAGGGTGTATTACGCTTATTTTACGGTAAAAGCACTTCTATAAATCCAATGCCGAAAATATCCACGTTATTTCACTTAGAAGAGAGCTGAAATTGCGTAATCTCCTTAGCTGGAAAAGCACTCCCGTTGCCGGAACCTTGTTTGCCATGGTGTTTGTGGCAGGCATCGGGCTGATCGTGTCGGTTATCTCACTTCTCTACCTTTCACTTCACCTTATCAGCAGTAAAACCAATGAGATAGATGAACACCGAAGCGCACTGTCGGTGCAAGGGGCCATTCAGACTTCGGTCAATCGCGTGTGGGCGTTGGTTATCGACAATGCGGTTTGGGACGATGCCGTCAATCAAGTTTACCGCCCTGAGTTGGACGTTAACTGGCTGTATAACACCTGGGGGGCTGGTTACAAAATCAACAATCTCTACGATGGCGTGTATGTGCTGGATGAGGGGTTCAATGTGCTTTGGGGATCGTTTCGCGGGCAGCGAGTGACAGGGCAAAACATCTCGCAACTAGGGAAGGGGTTTGAGTCCCTCGTGTATCAAAACGCGCAAACGCTGAGAGATGACAAAAAGATCTTTGCCGGTATCACTCAGACCGGAAGCGGCGTTTCGTTTATCGGGATTGGGCTTATTCGGCCCATGCTAGGGCGGCTTCAGGTCCACGATGCGACGCGGCGTTACCTGGTGATTGGCCGTCAGATCAACGATCTGATGCTGAAAGAGTTGGGCAACACCTTCCAAATTGAGAACCTGCGCCTGACGTCCACGCCAGCGGATTCCTCCAGCGTCCCGTTGAGCAGCGCATCCGGTGAAACGCTGGGTTATCTAAGCTGGGAACCAAGGCAGCCTGGGGCAGAGGCTGCCCGTGCCGCTTCGGCAGACATTCTGCGTATTACGTTGCTTGCGGCAGTATTAATCCTGGTGTTTATCGTCATCAGCAGCCTGGGGTTGTACAAGCTGGCACGCGGAGAAAAGCAGGCGAGAAACATCGCGCTGACCGACTGGCTCAGTCATTTACCCAACCGACGAGCGCTTATCGAGCGGCTGGAAACCATCAGTAAACGGGGAGATACCGACGAAAAAAGCGTGGTATTTATCGATCTCGATGGTTTTAAGGATGTGAATGATATTTACGGGCACGACAAAGGCGACCAGTTAATCGTGACCATTGCTCATGCTCTTCGCGATCGCGTGCCGCAAAACGGCATGCTGGTACGCATGGGAGGGGATGAATTTGCCATGATGATAGGCGGGGAGAGGGCCGGGGAACATTCAGCCGCCTTTGCGGGTTCGGTCCTGGATTTTCTGAGCCAGCCTGTCCCCGTAGGGGAAAGTACCATCCATATTAGCGCCAGCATCGGAATAGCTTCGGGCTCGCTGGTCGATTGCAGCAGTTCGGAGCTGTTCCGCCGGGCTGATATCGCTATGTATCACTCTAAAATTACCGGCAAGGGGCGCACGACGTATTATGATGCTGCGTTAAATAACGTTCGCGAGCGCCGTTTAACCATCGAAAATGACATTCGTGTAGGTCTTACACGAGATGAGTTTGAAGTCTGGTACCAGCCGATTATTGATGCACGTAGCCAGACGATGACCGGTGTGGAAGCGCTGGTGCGCTGGCCGCGCCGCCCCGGAGGTGAGCTGCTACCGGATGAGTTTATTTCCGTGGCTGAAACCAGCGGCCTCATCTATTCCCTCGGGCAGTTCGTGCTTCGTCGCGCGTGCCGTGATTTAGCGCCTTATGAGGATCTCCAACTGTCGGTGAACATTTCCCCGGCTCAGTTCCGCGATCCAGAATTTGAGGATAAAGTTGCGCGGGTGCTACAGGAAACTGCGTACCCGGCACAGCGGCTTGAACTTGAAGTGACGGAAAGCTATGTGCTGGAAAACCCGGAGCGTGCCCTGGCGGCAATTCGAAATCTAAAGTCTCTGGGCATGGCGGTGGCGCTGGACGATTTTGGCAACGGCTATTCGAGCATCGGCTATCTGCGTCGCTTTCATTTCGACACGATCAAAATTGATAAGTCGCTGGCCGGGCTGGTGGACAGCGACGAGCAGGCGCTGGCGTTGGTGAACGGCACGGTACGTATTGCCACCGCGTTGGGTATGGCGGTGACGGCAGAGGGAGTGGAAAACGAAAACCAGCTCAAGCTGCTTTGCCACGCAGGCTGTGACCGACTGCAGGGCTATTACTTTAGCCCCCCCAGGCCGCTGGCGACCATCTTGTCGCTAAGGCCAGCGTAATAATGTTTTCTGGAATAAAATACCTGTAATTCAATTTCTTCTGTTATTGCTGCTATGAAGTTGCGGTTTGGTAGAGAACAGATGCGCCTCCAGCTTTACCGCGCGATGATTTATAAAGGAGGTTTATAGAATGGGTTAATATTGTTAGTCATTACAGCGGGTTGTTTTGTTTTTTTTATGTTTTCTTCTTTTTACTTCTACATTAACGCTTTGTTTAAAATCCGGATATAAAACATCTTGCTTTTGCAACGCCATATTATAAGCTGTGAAAAAATGGAGTGTGCGTAAAATTTATCAAGGAGAGAGATGTGAAAGCCATAATACACCTGATCATGACAGTGTTAATTTCGTATGTTTCATTTGCTGTAGCGCAGCCTGTTGAAGATAAAAATAAAATCGCCAAAATCTATTATTCTGGAGAAATGCAAACGTCTGCCGTGTCGAGGCTGGTCAGCGTCTTTGATGAAATTAATAAAAATAATGATGTAGAGAGAATTTATTTATATATCAATAGCTATGGCGGCGATATGGACGCGGGCCTGATGGCCGCTGCCGCCGTCAGAAGCTCCGAAATCCCCGTCACAACCGTGGCCATGTCTACCGTCGGCTCTTCGGCAACGATCATGTTCTGCGCCGCAGACGACAGGCGTTCTTTACCGGATGGCAGCTTATTTCTGCACCCGGCTTCTATTTCACATAGCGGGGATTTAAGGCCCGCTGATGTGACTTATCTTGAAAGAGAAACCCGTCGTTTCAATGAAATGTTTAAAAAAACGTATCGGGCATGCACAAAACTTGATGAAGCCAAAATAGCTGAAATATTGCATAGCGAGTATAACCTCACCGGCTATTCTCCCAGTGAGGCAATGGCTATTGGATTAGTCTCTTCCGTGGATAAAAAAATAATACCGGCTACCTACACTTACTCTATCGTTAGCAGCTCGAATTAATACGCGGATATCACCTGGCTAACCCGAACTGAATTACCTCACGGTTGCAGAGGTATTAAATGGAAAATATTCATCAGAAAAGAATGTGTTGGGCAAGAGTTCATCTTGATCCCTCGCTACTGCTGTTGATTATGTTATTGCTGGCTTACAGCGCTTTTGTGATGTGGAGCGCCAGTGGCCAGGATATCGGGATGATGGAGCGTAAAGCCGGGCAGATCGCGATGGGGCTTATGGTGATGATTGCCATGGCGCAAATCCCTCCGCGCTTCTACGAAAGATCCGCACCCTGGCTTTTTGCCCTGTGCGTTATTTTACTACTGCTGGTCGATAGCATCGGGCAAATCAGCAAAGGGGCTCAGCGCTGGTTGGATCTCGGCATTATCCGCTTCCAGCCTTCGGAAATTGCCAAGATTGCCGTTCCGCTGATGGTGGCCCGATTTATCAATCAGAACCTGAGTCCACCGTCGCTTAAACAGACGGCTATTGCGCTGGCGATCATTTTTGTGCCTGTCTTACTTATTGCGATGCAGCCTGACCTCGGTACCGCCGTCCTGGTAGCGGCATCCGGTCTTTTTGTGCTGTTCCTGTCGGGGATTAGCTGGAGAATTATCGCCGCAGCTGCCGTGCTGATGGCCATTTTCATTCCGGTGCTGTGGTTCTTTCTTATGCATGACTACCAGCGCGAACGCATCATGATGCTGTTGGATCCGACGCTAGATCCGCGCGGGGCGGGTTATCACATCATTCAGTCAAAAATCGCGATTGGTTCTGGCGGCCTGGTGGGGAAAGGCTGGCTGCATGGCACACAGTCTCAGTTGGAGTTTTTACCGGAACGGCATACCGATTTTGTGTTTGCCGTTATTGCGGAGGAACTGGGCTTTATCGGCATTCTGGTGCTGCTTGCGCTGTATCTGCTGGTGATTATGCGAGGCCTAATCATTGCGGCTCAGGCTCAAACGCTCTTCGGGCGGATGGTCGTCGGCGGCCTGATACTGATCCTGTTTGTTTATGTGTTTGTGAATATCGGTATGGTGAGCGGTATTTTGCCGGTGGTGGGTGTTCCGCTACCGTTAATAAGCTATGGCGGCTCGGCGTTGATCGTGCTGATGGCCGGGTTTGGCATCATGATGTCAGTGCATACGCACCGCAAGATGATGTCAAAGAGTGTTTAGCGGCAGGAAGAGGGCGAGTCATTTGCCGCCGGGCAACCCTGGTATTGCGCTGCCCGGCGGTATCAGGATAAAGCTTTATTGTGCCAGTGCTTCCAGCCTGTCGCGGAAGCCGGTCACTGAAATGGCGCGGTTATCCGCCCTGTATCTGTCTTTGGCTGCCGGGGCGGAACTTTGCACCGCAATCAGCTGCCAGCCCTGATCGGTTTTCAACAACAGCGGTGAACCACTATCGCCTGGGAGCGTATCGCACTGGTGAGACAGCACGGACGCCTGAGCCCAGCCTGTTACCAGGCAGTTACTGTGGGTATACAGGTCGTCGAGATGATCCAGCGGATAGCCAGACTGTGTCACTTTACGATCCTGTGCTTTTAATGCTTCGGTTAGCGCGTCTTTGTCGCCGGTAAACAGCGGCAACGGCGTAATTCCCGAAGGCGGATTACGGATAATAATCAGGCCAAAATCATAAGGTGCCGCGTTAGACGGAACCAGCCATCCGTCGCCATCCGGCTTGAGGCGGCGACCAAGGGATTTGTCCACGCGGCCTTCAATATCATGGATCTCATAGCGCCATTGCCCTTTGTGGGAAATAAAGCGCAGGGCGATGGCTTTGTCTGCTTTACCGCGCGGCGGCTGCAGCAGGCAGTGTCCGGCGGTTAAGGCCAGATGCGGTGAAATCAGGGTGGCGGTACATAAGTTGCCGCTGGCGGTTTCCAACTGGCCAATGGCATCCCAGGGGGCATCCTCAGGGTTGGTCACGCGAATACGGTCATCTTTGCCGAAGAACAGTGTTTTAACGTTCGCCGGGCTGTCGTCTTCGTCCGCGTGAGCAAGTTGAGGTAAAAGGATCAATGCTCCTAAAAACAACACAACACTTTTGCGCATAGCTCTCTCTGAAGGGGCTAATAATTATGGTTTTTATAGATGCAGTAACTATAGTCGGAACGGACCGAAAGTGGGAGTGAAAACAGCAGACTACGCTATCAGAGCCAGAAGCTCAGCGTAATAATACCGCAGATGATCAGCAGGGCGAGGATTAACTCGAAACTGTAGCGTCGCAACATTATCCGCACTCCAGAAATAAGTACGTGCTAAAGGCTGTGCCTTATTCCTAATAAAACACCCGGCAAGCCGGGTGTTTATGTAAACGCTTTAAGCTAACGGGTAGCCCCGTTTAACTTATGCTGCTGGCTGTGCAGCTGGTTTAGCAGCGGCTTTGTGATGTTTTTTCACGTGTTTTTTAGCAGCCTGAGCTTTCTGTGCAGCTGGTTTTACTGCTTTTTTGTGGTGTTTTTTAGCAGCCTGGGCTTTCTGAGCAGCTGGTTTGGTTGCTTTTTTGTGGTGCTTTTTAGCAGCCTGAGCTTTCTGCTCGGTCGCTGGTTTAGCGGCTTTTTTGTGTTTCTTTTTAGCAGCCTGAGCTTTCTGAGCGGCAGCTTTTTTGTGTTTCTTGTGATGCGTTACTTTTGCAGCTGGCGCTTTAGCAGCAGGAGCAGCAGCGGTGGTTGCTGGAGCAGCAGCTGGAGCGGTAGCGGTGGTGTCAGCAGCGAAAGCGGCAGAAGACAGACCCATAGCAGCGGCAACAACCAGAGCTAATACTTTTTTCATTTCGACATCCTCGAATTTGTTTGTGTGTCAACCCCACTGCGGGGCCGTTGAAATGAACTATAGGCTGGGGAATCAAAGTGTTCAGTGAGTGATTGGTATCGGCATGTAACGTAATGTACAAGGCCGGGTACAGACGACCCGGCGCGAGGGGTTTACAGGTAACGTGACTCTAAATGCTTGCGGAAATACAATGGGTTAAGGTCTTCGCCGGTCGCGTTGGTTATCAGCTGTGAAGTGGTGAAACGGCTGCCATGCTGCCAGATATTTTGCTTCAACCAGTCAAATAAGGCGGTGAAATTGCCGCTGGCGATCGCCTGGTCCAGATCCGGCAGCGCGCGTGATGCCGCGCTAAACAGCTGCGCCGCGTACATCGCGCCCAGCGTATAGGAAGGGAAGTAGCCGAAAGCGCCATCGGTCCAGTGAATATCCTGCATACAACCATTGCGGTAATTGCCTTCGGTGGACAGGCCCAGCCAGGACTGCATCTTCTCATTCCACAGCGCCGGAATGTCATCCACCTCGATATCCCCCTCGATCAGTGCCCGTTCAATTTCATATCGCAGCACAACGTGTGCCGGGTAGCTCACTTCATCGGCATCGACGCGAATATAGCCGCGCTCAACCTGCTGGTTGACGTTGATAAAGTTGTTCAGTTCGAACGCCGGCTGCGGACCAAAACGCTCAATGACTTTTGGCAGCAGCAGTTTCAGGAACGGCGCGCTGCGGCCAAGTTGCATCTCAAAGAACAGGCTTTGAGATTCATGGATGGCGGTAGAACGCGCCAGAGCGACGGGCTGGCCGAGCCATTCCCGCGGCAGGTTTTGCTCGTAGCGGGCGTGGCCGGTTTCATGAATCACGCCAAACAGCGAGCTGAACATCTCTTCTTCGTTATAACGCGTCGTGATTCGCACATCTTCAGGCACGCCGCCGCAGAAGGGATGCGCGCTGACATCAAGGCGGCCGCCGTTAAAGTCAAAGCCAAGCAGCCCCATAGTATCCAGCCCGAGCTGACGCTGGGTTTCAGTGGCAAAAGGACCTTGTGGCGTCAGCATTTTTTCTTTGGCCTGCTTATCAACCACCTTCTGGAGCAAATCAGGCAGCCAGCCGCGCAGGTCGCCAAACAGCACGTCGAGCTTGGCGCTGGTCATACCGGGTTCATAGATATCCAGCAGCGCATCATAGCGAGAAATACCTTTTGCCTCCGCGCGCAGTCGAGCCTCTTCGCGGCTGACGCGCACGACTTCTTTCAGGTTCGTGGAGAAGCCTTGCCAGTCGTTGGCCGGGCGCTGGGTACGCCAGCCGTGTTCGCAACGCGTACCTACCAGCGATTTCTCTTCTACTAACGCATCGGGGAGCAGCACCGCTTCCTGGTAGTGACGAGTCATTTCACGCAGGTTTGCACGCTCTACATCGTTCAGATCTTCCTGAGCTGCGGCCTGGAGCAGGGTGGCAATTTTCTTGTCGGTCAGGATCTGGTGCTTAAGCACGCTAAGTTCAGCGAGAGCCTCGCCGCGCGCCTGGCTACCGTTAGCGGGCATCATGGTGGACATGTCCCAGCCGGCAATGGCTGACAAATGCTCAAACCGGGACAGACGCTGGAAGGTACGGGTCAGGTGATTATAGTTTTGCTTTTCCATATGGCCTCGTGAACAGGTTGTTAACGCCAAAGAAAATAGCATTAAGCTTACCTGAACACGAGAGCGGCAGCAGGTTAGTGCGCCTTATGGTGCAAACGGGCGGCAACCAGCAGGGCGACCAGCAGCAGCGAGCCGATAAACGCCGCCACGCCGTTCCAGCCAAACTGGTGCCAGAACACGCCGCCAAGGGTACCAGCCAGGCTGGAGCCGAGGTAATAGCTGAACAAATACAGTGACGAAGCCTGGCCTTTGGCACGGCGCGCGCGTGGCCCAATCCAGCTGCTGGCAACTGAGTGAGCGGCAAAGAAACCGGCGGAAAACAGCAGCATTCCGGCAAAAATAACGATAAGCGAGGAGAAAACAGTCAGCGTCAGGCCAAGGAACATAATGGCCGTGAAGCCAATCAGCACGGGGCCTCGGCCATATTTAGCGGTCATTGCGCCCGCTTTAGGTGAGCTCCATGTCCCGGTCAGATAGGCGACGGAAAGCAGGCCCACCACCGCCTGGCTCAGGAACCACGGAGCTTCCATCATGCGGTAGCCAATGTAGTTAAAGAGGGTGACAAACGCCCCCATTAGCAGGAAGCCTTCCGCAAACAGCAGCGGCAACCCCTGGTCCCGCCAGTGCAGGCGGAAGTTAATAAACAGCGTTTTAGGGCGAAGACTGGAGGCGCGAAAATGCTGCGACTGCGGCAAAATCTTCCAGAACATCAGCGCAGAGGCGAGGGCAAAACAGCCGATAGCCGCGACGGCCACGCGCCAGGTAAAGAAATCGGTAAGTACCCCGGTGATCAGGCGGCCGCTCATTCCGCCGATTGAGTTCCCGCTGATGTACAGGCCCATCGAAAACGCCACCACGCTCGGGTGCATCTCCTCGCTGAGGTAGGTCATGCCCACGGCTGCAACGCCGCTCAAAGAAAGGCCGATGAGTGCGCGCATGATCAAAATGCCGTGCCAGCTGGTCATCAACGTTGACAGTAAAGTGCAGCAGGAAGCCAGCAGCAGAGCCGTAACCATGACCTGTTTACGGCCAATGGCGTCCGATAGCGGGCCGGTAAACAGCAGCCCGATAGCCAGCATGGCGGTAGAAACCGAAAGCGAAATACTGCTGCTTGCCGGGCTGACGCCAAATTCATGGGAGAGCACCGGTAGAATAGGCTGGACGCAATAGAGCAGGGCAAAAGTAGCCAGCCCGGCGGAAAACAGCGCCAGCGTGACGCGCATAAACTGAGGGGTACCGCGTTTGATATAGCTGACAGAAGGGGTAGATCGGCTTTCGTCAACGTCCTCTGTCGGGGCTGTATTGACGGTAGTTGTACGACTCAAGGGAGATCCTTACGCAGGTGTTAACTTATTCTTTACAGAGTAGAAAAGTGTAAATGTTATGTCTAATATATTAATAATCTCAAATGATACTTTAAACATATGAATATCGAGTTGCGCCATTTGCGCTATTTCATTGCGGTTGCCGAAGAGCTGCATTTTGGTCGGGCCGCAGCGCGGCTGCGGATCTCCCAGCCCCCCCTTAGCCAGCAGATTCAGATCCTTGAAGAGCAAATAGGCGCTCGCCTGCTGGCGCGCACTAACCGCAGCGTTAACCTCACCGCAGCCGGCCAGCAGTTTCTCACCGATGCCAGGCAAATTCTCAGCCAGGTGGATGCCGCTGCAGCGCGTGCAGCCCGGCTGCACCAGGGGGAAACCGGCGAATTGCGCATAGGCTTTACCTCCTCCGCGCCATTTATTAAGGCTGTTTCTGACAGCCTGTCCCGCTTTCGCAAGCGCTACCCAGACGTGCATCTCCAGATGCGAGAGGTGAACACCCGGGAGCAAATTGCCCCCCTGAATGAGGGCGAGCTTGAGCTGGGGCTGATGCGCAATACGCGCCTGCCGGATACTCTGAACTGGACGCTCATCCTGCGTGAACCGCTGCTGGCGATGGTGCATCGCGATCATCCGCTGGCCAGCAGTCGTTCGATATCGCTGACACAGTTGGCGCAGGAGCCGTTTGTTTTCTTTGACCCGCACGTAGGCACCGGACTGTACGACGACATCATTGGGCTGCTTCGCCGCTATAGCATCGTGCCGTACATCACCCAGGAAGTGGGTGAGGCGATGACGATCATTGGGCTAGTGTCCGCCGGGCTGGGGGTTTCAATCCTGCCTGCTTCATTCCAGCGCATTCGCCTGAGTGATGTGGTATGGCTGCCCATTGATGAGCCAGAGGCACAGTCTGAGTTGTGGCTGGTCTGGCCGAAGCATCGGGAATTATCGGAAGCGGCGAAGCGCATCTCGGCATTGCTGACCGAGGCCTCCTGGGCGTTAAAATAGGGCGAATGTGGCGGGAATATGTGCGGTAAATCACAACCCTACGTAAATATTTGACGACCCCACTTGAAGTGTTTCACCATAGCCTAAAAGTTTATTTCGAAGCGCGAAAATAAAGGGAGTACCACGTGGTTGCTGATAGTCAACCGGGCCATATCGATCAGATTAAACAAACCAATGCTGGCGTTGTTTATCGCTTGATTGATACCCACGGCCCGGTGTCGCGAATCGATCTTTCCCGCCTGGCGCAGCTGGCTCCGGCCAGTATCACCAAGATTGTGCGGGAAATGCTAGAGGCGCATCTGGTACAGGAAACGGAAATTCAGGACCCCGGTAGCCGTGGCCGCCCCGCGGTGGGCTTAATGCTTGAAACAGAAGCCTGGCATTACCTCTCTATTCGCCTCAGCCGCGGTGAAATTTCACTCGGCCTGCGCGACCTCAGCAGTAAGCTGGTGGTGGAAGACGCGGTAGACCTGCCGACGAACGACCCGCAGCCTTTGCTGGAGCGCATCATCTTTCAGGTCGATCAATTCTTTATTCGCCATCAGCAAAAGCTTGAGCGCCTCACCGCCATCGCCATTACGTTGCCGGGCATCATTGACACAGTGGGTGGCGTTATTCACCGTATGCCGTTCTATGATGTCTGCGATATGCCGCTGGGTGAAGTGCTGGGCAATCACACCGGTGTGCCGGTTTTTATCCAGCACGATATTAGCGCCTGGACCATGGCAGAAGGGCTGTTCGGCGCCTCTCAGGGGGCGAGAGATGTCATTCAGGTGGTGATTGACCATAACGTTGGCGCAGGCGTTATTACCGATGGTCGCTTGTTGCACGCCGGCAGCAGCAGTCTGGTGGAAATTGGCCACACGCAGGTCGATCCCTACGGGAAGCGCTGCTACTGTGGCAACCACGGCTGCCTGGAAACCATTGCCAGCGTCGAAAGCGTGCTGGAACTGGCGCAGCAGCGAATGAGCCAGTCGATGGGATCGATGCTGCACGGCCAGCCGCTTAGCGTGGAATCCTTGTGTGACGCTGCGCTAAGCGGAGATCTGCTGGCGAAAGATATTATTATTGGCGTCGGGCAAAATGTGGGCCGCATTCTGGCCATCATGGTTAACCTGTTTAATCCGCAAAAAATTCTTATCGGTTCGCCGCTTAACCGCGCCGCCGCCATCCTTCACCCTGCGATAACCGATTGTATTCGCCAGCAGGCGTTGCCCGCCTATAGTAGCCACACGATCGTGGAAGGTACGCAGTTTGATAACCGCGGTACCATGGCCGGTGCGGCGCTGGTAAAAGATGCAATGTATAACGGCTCTTTATTAATTCGTCTGCTGCAGGGCTAATCTTCGGCCCTGATTCACCAAAAATTGCGCTATCTCAATCTGGCTACAGCGCCATTCTTTTAGACTTCCCGGGTTAATTTTTCTCTTTACTTATATGGCTAGCATTACCTCGGGAGACAGTCATGCTTAAGCGTTTCTTTATAACAGGTACCGATACTGCCGTAGGGAAGACGGTGGTTTCACGAGCCTTACTGCAGGCGCTATCGGCCAACGGAAAAAGCGTCGTCGGTTACAAGCCGGTCGCTAAAGGCAGTAAAGAGACGCCAGACGGGCTGCGCAATAAAGATGCTCTGGTACTGCAAAGCGTCTCCACAATTAAACTGCCCTATGAAGCGATCAATCCTATCGCGCTCAGCGAAGAAGAGAGCAGCATCAGCCATCATGGGCCGATTAACTACTCGCTGCTGTCAAGCGGCCTGCAAAGGCTGGCCGACCAAATGGACCACGTTGTCGTCGAAGGCACGGGCGGCTGGCGCAGCCTGATGAACGATCTTCGTCCGCTGTCGGACTGGGTGGTGCAGGAACAGTTGCCGGTGCTGCTGGTGGTGGGGATTCAGGAAGGGTGCATTAACCATGCGCTGCTGACGGCGCAGGCGATTGCCAACGACGGGCTGCCGTTTATTGGCTGGGTGGCGAACCGCATCAATCCAGGCCTTGCGCACTACGCGGAAATTATCGAGGTATTGAGCAAAAAACTGCCGGGACCGCTGGTCGGCGAGTTACCGTACCTACCTCGGGCCGAGCAGCGTGAGCTGGGGGCGTATATCGACCTAACCCGGCTGCGTAGCGCCCTGACGGTAGACCGACTGCGGGCGTAGCCAGCGCGAAAGCGTTGAGGCTATCACGCAGGTCAGCAGCAGGCCGGGGAGCAGCGTAAACTCTCCGGTCATTTCACAAATCATCAGCGTCGCCATAATTGGCGCATGTGTAGTCGCCGCCAGCAAAGACGCCATGCCCGTCAGCCCAAGCAGGATCATCAGCGGTTCACCTCCGCCCCACAGGCCGCACACCTGGCCAAATAGCATACCCAGCGCCGCCCCCATAAATAGCGTCGGTGTAAATACACCGCCCGGCGCGCCGGATCCGCTGCTTGCCATCACCGCCAGCAGCTTGCACAGCAACACGCCGCCGACGAACAGCAACGCAGGCGGGCTGGAAAGAAACGACTGCACCACGCTGTAGCCGTTGCCCCATGCCGTCGGCGTTACCAGCGACAGCAGCCCGACAATCAGCCCGCCGAGTGCCAGCTGCAGCGGCGGCGTAAGCTTAAGTGAACGAAAAAGCGCGCTGCTTTGCGCCAGCAGCCACAGAATCAGCGGCCCGAGCACGCCCGCGGTTAAGCCGAGCAGCGCCATTAGCCCATAATGAGAAGGCTGGGGTGGATCAAGAAGCGTGACGATATACAGCGGGGCCTGGCCGCCGTTGAGCAAATGTGTCATCAGCAAGGCGCTGATGGCGGCAATCACCACCGGCCCCAGCGAGGCAAGCATCAGGGAGCCAAACAGAATTTCCGCAATAAACAGGCTGCCCGCCAGCGGCGCATGATAGGCACTCGCCATCCCGGCAGCTGCGCCGCAGGCTACCCACAGCTTCCACTCTTTGTCCGGGGTAAAGCGTTGGGCAAACAGCGAAGCAAAAACCGTTGCCAGCAGAATCATCGCCCCTTCTCGCCCGATAGCGCTCCCGCTGGCGACAACGATCAGCGAGGCGGCGGACTTCACCAGGCTGGACGGCACGTCCAGGCGACCATCGCCGGTTTCGATAGCTTCCATGTAGTCGGTGGGGGCAGAAGGGCGCTGGCGAGTGGCTCGCTGCCAGCCCCAAAGCAGAAGCCCGGCCAGGAGGCCACCGGCGGCAGGCGTCAGGGCGCGTCGCCAGGGCTCGAGGGACGCAGCGGCTGCAACCAGGCTGCCACCGTGATCGCCGAGGAATACATTCTCAAGCAGGTACATGGCCTGCCGAAAAAGCCAGACTACCAGCGCGGAAGCCAGGCCAATAAAGACCGCAATCACCAGCCGGCGAAGCATCTCTCGGATGTCAGGAAAGGCTTGTATTCGGTGCATAGCGCAAAAGGTAACGGGGGAATGGCGCTATTGTGGGGGAGAACGTCGATAAGCTCAAAAGGAAAATGCGCCACTGGGAGGTAGCGCATTATGTTGATTAGCTCTGCTGAATATTCAGCGCCCGGCGCGTGCGGCCCGAGCTGAGATAATCGGCAATGTAATCCTGCGAAATCTCCCCACTGTAGCGGCCATCTTCATCGGTGATCGGCATCCAGACCATGTTGTGCTCATAGAGCTTAGAAAGCACGATGCGCAGGTTTTCCTCCGCGCGGCCGGTGACGCGGAACGGGTGCAGAAGGTCGGTGCAAGTGCCCGTCGCGCCACGCGCTTCACGCCGCTTAACGAAGCCCAGAGGTTTACCTCCGGCGTCAACGACGGTGATGGAACGCATGTCGTTGTCGTCCATTGTGGCGAAAGCTTCCGCCAGTGGCGTAGATTCACGAGCCGTAATGGTCGGCTGCTGTTCGGTCACATCCCCTGCCTGTACCAACAGGAGGCGCTTCAGCGTGCGGTCCTGGCCAACAAACGACCCAACGAAGTCATTGGCCGGTTTCGCCAGCAGCTCGTCCGGGCTGGCGCATTGCACAATTTTGCCCTGGCGGAAGACCGCAATCCGGTCACCCAGCTTCAGAGCCTCGTCGATATCGTGGCTGACCAGCATTACCGTTTTTTTCAACTGGCGCTGCATCTCCAGAAACTCGTTCTGAATGGTTTCGCGGTTAATCGGGTCAACCGCGCCAAAAGGTTCATCCATCAGCAGCACCGGAGGATCTGCCGCCAGGGCGCGGATCACTCCGATACGCTGCTGCTGGCCGCCGGACATTTCGCGCGGATAGCGGTTGAGGAAGCGGTTAGGGTCGAGGGCGACCATGCTCATCAACTCCTGGGCGCGTGCTTTGCAGCGGGCCTTATCCCAGCCCAGCATGCGCGGCACAACGGTAATGTTTTCTTCTATCGTCATGTTAGGGAACAGGCCGATTTGCTGGATAACGTAGCCGATATTGCGGCGGAGGGTGACGGTATCCAGATCGTTGGTGTCCTGGCCGTTGATTAAAATCTTGCCGCCGGTGGGTTTTATCAGGCGGTTGATCATTTTCAGCGTGGTGGTTTTGCCGCAGCCGGACGGGCCGAGCAGCACGCACATTTCCCCTTCTGGCACGTTCAGACTGATATTGTCGACAGCGTTGAAAGTCTGGCCATTTTTCTGCACAAATTGTCGCGTGAGGTTTTCAAGTTTTATCATTATTAACTCTCCTTTGAATACGGCTTCCCGGCCCGGTTACCATTTAGTGAAATGCAGCTGCAGGCGATGCAAAAGCCAGTCGAGCACGATAGCCAACAGGCAGATCATCACCGCCCCGGCAATCAGCATGCGGATGTCACTCCCGCCGATGCCGTTAAGCAGCAGCAAGCCCAGGCCGCCCGCACCAATGACGGCAGCAATGGCCATAACGCCAATGTTCATCACCACCGCGGTTCGAATTCCGCCAAAAATCACCGGCAGCGCCATAGGAATTTCCACCCAGCGCAGGCGCTGCCAAAACGTCATGCCGATGCCTCGTCCGGCTTCACGTAGCCCCGACGGCAGGCTGTCCAGCGCGGTGTGGGTATTGCGAACAATCGGCAGCAGCGAATAAAGAAATACTGCCGTTACTGCAGGTACCACGCCAATACCCTGACCGATCAGCGAAAACAGGGGGATCATCAGGCCAAACAGCGCCACGGACGGAATGGTGAGCAAAATAGTGGCAAAGCCGAGTATCGGCGTGGCGAGCCATTTATGGCGCACGATAAGAATGCCCAGCGGCACCCCAATCAGAATTGCGAGGCCGACGGCGATCAGCACCAGCCACAGGTGATGCAGAGTAAGGGAGCCAATATACCCTGCGTTATCAATCATATAATGTAATGTTTCCACGATACCTCCTCAGAGCAAGCCTTTCTGCTGCAGGAATTCACGGGCCACCTGCTGCGGGGTTTCATGGTCGATATCAACTTTAGCGTTCAGGGTTGTTATCACCTCATTGTTCAGCTCGGACGATAGGGTGTTCAGCGCCTCCTCAAGGCCCGGATGCGAGTCCAGCACGTCTTTCCGCACCACGGGAGTGACAGCGTAACTTGGGAAGAAGCCCTTATCATCCACTAGCGCTTTCAGGTCAAAGCCCTTCATACGGCCATCGGTGGTGTAGATCAGACCTGCGTCAACAAAGCCATCGCGGATGGCGTTGTAGACAAGGCCGGGGTCCATCTGGCGGATCTGCGGGCGGTCCAGCGGCATGTTGTAAACCTGCTGCAGTGGCTTCAGGCCATCGCTGCGCCCGGCAAATTCCAGATCCAGGCCAAGCATCCAGTTATGTTTCGGGTCGGTCTGGCGGATATGCTCGATGCGCTCCACCAGTTGTGACATTGTGGTAATGCCTTCTTTTTCTGCCCGCTCACGCTTCATGGCAAAGGCGTAGGTGTTGTTCATCTCCGCCGGTTTAAGCCAGATGAGGCCCAGCTTCGCGTCGAGTTTTTTGACCGTGTTGTACGACTCTTCCGGCGTCATTCGCTTATTAATGTGGTTGAAGATAATCAGCGAGGTGCCGGTGTACTCCCAGGTCATATCAATCTGTTTGTTGATCATCGCATTGCGGGAAATCACCGTGGCAATATTGGTCTGCGGCGTCACCTGGAAGCCCTTTTTAGCCAGATACTGCGTGGTCATGGCCGACAAAATATGTTGCTCGGTAAAGCTTTTGGTCGCCAGAATCAGCGGTGCGGCCTGGGCCTGCATGGCGATAAGGGAGGCCGCGGCAAACGCCGTCGTTAGCATCCGTGAAAGCAGTCTCATAATCGCTCCTTATTGTTGTTATTGGGCGGTGTGGGGGCTGAGCATCCGGCCCAGGCTGGCAAGTGCCAGGTCGAGGATCAGGGCAAACAGGGCCGTCGCCACGGCGCCGAGTATCAGCGTTGGGAAATCATTCAGGTAAATCCCCGGGAAGATAAGCTCCCCGTAGCTGCTCGCGCCGATAAGAAAGGCCAGCGGGGCGGTGCCGACGTTGATGGCGGTGGCAATGCGCACGCCGGACAGGATCACCGGCCAGGCGTTAGGGATTTCAACCTGGCGCAGCCGCTGCAGTTTGGTCATGCCAATCCCGTTGGCGGCTTCGATAAGTGACGGCGGGACGCTGCAAAGCCCGGCATAGGTATTACGGACAATCGGAAGCAGTGAGGCGAGGAACAGGGCAACGATCGCCGGTTTGTCGCCAATGCCGATAATCACCATCGCCAGCGCTAAGACCGCCAGCGGCGGCAGCGTGTTACCGATATTAAAAATCTGCATGACGTACTCAGCCCAGCGGCGCGCGGCAGGACGGCTGAGCAATATTCCGCTAGGAATACCGACCAACAGGGCCAGGGCCATTGAGCTGAACACCAGAATCAGGTGCTGCTGCCCGAGATAGAGTAAATCGACCTGCCGGGCTTTGAGGGTGTCGAGGCCGATGCCCCAAACCACCAGAGCAAGCACTAAAATCAGCGCCACCAGCCCAAGTAAAAACCGTGTTGCGAAGGATGCGTTTTGCATTGCAGTGTGTCTCCCTGTGTGCACGCGTTATCGCCGCCGGGGAGGCGGCCTGTTGTTATGCCATGTGTCGGCAGGGTGTCTGGAGCTATAGCAACGCAGCGGGAAGGATTCCAGTTTAAGGGACAATTAAGAGGCTAATGATTTAGTCGATAAACTGAAGCTCAGGCCTTATGGCTTCTGGCCTGCGGAAGAAAAGTAAAGATTTGTCTTAAAAATGTTAACACAAGGTGACGTTGTCACATTTGCGGGGGCGGAAATCCTCGTTTTTTCAGGAAACCGGATGCGCCCGGCTTCCTGAAAGCCCAGGATTCTTAGAAATGCAGTTCCTTGCTGGCGACGGGCATCAACATGCCGTTTTGCCAGGCTGAGAGGGTCAGTTTTGCCAGCTCACCCAGGCCACGATAGAAATCATTCGCTGCGTTTTCGGTAAACAGGCTCAGATAACGTTCGGCCCAGGGCAGCAGATGCCAGGCCAGCAGCTCATCCAACGGCTGCTGCAGCCCCTGGTCGGCCAGCCAGGCCGCCAGCATCAGCATTAAGCCAAAATGATCTTCAGGCTCGTTTTGTTCCGTCTGCGGGGCAAAACCTTGGGTCCGCATCCACTGGCGAAGCTCGAGCAGCGAGTCGCCAAACAGCACGTTTTCTTTGTCGAGATAGACCGAGCCCCACGGCGGGGCCGGCAGCGCATAAGGGCCGATAAACAGGCGCTGGAACTCTTCGTTTATCGGCGTGGCCTGATCCGCCAGGCCTGCAGCCATCAGAGGCGCAACTGACGCCAGCGTTGGGGTCTGGAACGGCCATTCGCTCACCCAGTCCGGTGCCGCAAGCATCGCCATCAGCGCGGCGCTGTTCGGGTGGCTGGGGGCATGATAAAACAGGGCTCCGAGCACCCGGCCGCTAAGGGCTATCGCCGACAGGCGTTGTTGTTCAGAGAGCATTTTCATTCCTTTTAGTCGGGCACCTGGCTCCGCTATACGTTGCTGGAGCCAGGTGAATACAGGCAAAGCGGCAAGCCTTTACCATCATGCTTAAATCTTCTTAATTTCAACCAGATTGGTATGCTGCGGGTTGCCTTTTGCCAGCGGCGAAGGGCGGTGCGTGGTTAGCGTATTAATGCAGGCGCCGTGGTCAATACGGTCACCGTTCATGTCTGCGTCATGCCAGGCACCCTGGCCCATCGCGGCAACGCCCGGCATGATGCGCGGGGTGACTTTCGCCTCGATATGCACTTCGCCACGCCCGTTAAAGACGCTGACTTTGTCGCCGTTGGCAATGCCGCGACGTTTGGCGTCGAGCGGGTTAATCCAGACCTCCTGACGCGCGGCGGCCTGCAGGACGTCGATGTTGCCGTAGGTTGAGTGAGTTCTGGATTTGTAGTGGAAACCAAACAACTGGAGGGGAAACTCGCTGCGCTGCGGAGAGTCCCAGCCTTCAAACGTCGAGGCGTACACCGCCAGCGGACTGATAGTTTCGTCTTTTTCCAGCTCCCAGCTGGCGGCAATTCCGGCGAGCTTACTGGAATAAATTTCAATTTTCCCGGACGGCGTTTTGAGCGGATTAGCCTGAGGATCTTCGCGGAATTTTTTGTAAGCGACAAAATGGCCAGCCGGATCTTTCCGCTTGTATATGCCCATCGCCCGCAGATCTTCATAGGCAGGCAGCGCCGGGTCTTTCGCCAGCATTTTCGCGTACAGATATTGCAGCCATTCGCGCTGGGTTCGTCCTTCCGTGAAGGCCTGATGCACCCCGTCTCCCAGCCGTTTAGCCACTTCGCTCATCATCCAGTAGATAGGCTTGCGCTCAAACTTAGGCGCGGTGGCGGGCTGGATGAAAATCAGGTAGCCCATATTACCGGCGTAATCGTTAGGAATGATGTCCTCCTGCTCAACGGTCATCAGGTCCGGCAGCAGGATATCGGCGTATTTCGCCGATGAAGTCATAAAGTTCTCAATCACCACAATCATTTCGCATTGCTTATCGTCCTGCAAAATGGCGTGGGTTTTATTGATGTCGGAATGCTGGTTAATAATCGTGTTGCCGGCATAGTTCCAGATGAACTTGATCGGCACGTCCAGCTTCTCTTTCCCGCGCACGCCGTCTCGTTTGGCCGTCATTTCGGGGCCGCGAGTGATGGCGTCCGTCCAACTGAAGCAGGATATCTGCGTTTTTACCGGGTTTTCCAGCACCGGCATACGTTCAATGGTGATGGTATAGGTGGATTCACGTGCGCCGCTGTTGCCGCCGTTAATCCCCACGTTGCCGGTCAGGATCGGCAGCATGGCGATGGCGCGTGAGGTCAACTCGCCGTTGGCCTGGCGCTGCGGCCCCAGCCCTGGGCAATGTAGGCAGGTTTTGCGCCAGCAATTTCGCGCGCCAGTTTGATGATTCTGTCCGCCGGGATGCCGGTTATCGCGGAGGCCCACTGCGGCGTTTTCTCTGTCCCGTCATCGCCGTCACCTAAAATGTAGGCTTTGTAGTGGCCGTTGTGCGGGGCATCGGCGGGCAGGGTTGTCTCGTCATAGCCGACGCAGTATTTATCCAGGAAGGGCTGATCGACCAGGTTTTCACTGATCATGACGTGGGCAAGCCCGGCCACCAGCGCCGCATCCGTTCCGGGACGAATAGGGATCCATTCATCTTCCCGGCCTGCGGCCGTGTCGGTATAGCGCGGGTCGATAACAATCATGCGGGCGTTGGAGCGTTCACGAGCCTGTTCAAGATAATAAGTGATGCCGCCGCCGCTCATGCGCGTTTCTGCCGGGTTATTGCCGAACAGGACGACCAGCTTGCTGTTTTCGATATCCGAAGTGCTGTTGCCGTCATTGCTGCCGTAGGTGTACGGCATGGCGCAGGCGATTTGGGCCGTGCTGTAGGTGCCGTAGTGGCTCAGAAAACCGCCGTAGCAGTTCATCAGCCGGGCGACCAGCGAGGCGTAAGGGGAAGAGCGGGTGATATTCCCGCCGACCACGCCGGACGAGTAATTAATGTAGACCGCTTCGTTGCCATATTTTTCAACGGTCTGCTTCAGGCTGTGGCTGACAATCTCCAGCGCTTCGTCCCAACTGATGCGTTCAAATTTACCTTCACCCCGTTTGCCCACGCGCTTCATCGGGTAATTCAGGCGTTCCGGGTGGTTTATCCTGCGGCGGATAGAGCGCCCGCGCAGGCAGGCGCGAACCTGGTGATCGCCATATTGGTCCAGGCCGGTATTGTCCGTTTCAACCCAGTAAACTTCTTCGTCACGAACGTGCAGCCGCAGGGCGCAGCGACTGCCGCAGTTTACCGAACAGGCTCCCCAGACAACTTTATCTTTATTTTCCGGTGACACGGCATCGGCAACTGCGGCCGCAGCGCTACGCAGACCAAAAGGCAGCGAAATGCCCCCTGCGGCGAGGGCCAGGCCGCCAATGGCTGATGATTTTACCAGGCTGCGGCGGCTAATCCCGCCTGGCTGATTGAGGTTCGACATCGCTCTCTCCATGACTTTTTGTCGTGTGGAAGACGTTATTATTTATGTTTTTGAGTTTTGGTGATTGCTGAGGCAGCCCGGCTAAGGGCGTTCCCGGGCAGAGTGTTACTTATTTAGGAGTAGAGGTTATTAACGCCAGTCAAAGTTGCGGTGGTTGAGGGAAAATTGATGAAGGAAAGCAGGGTGCCTGGCACCCTGCAGGGGATTATTGTGGTTCATTTTCCGGCACAGCGCCGCCCGCGACGCGGGTATAAACGATTTTTTGCGTGTCGTTAGCACAATGGCCGACGACCTGGCCGCCGGCTTTGTCTGCCTGATCGTTAGGTACGATGGTGAGCGAGAAGCCTGACTCCGGCACGCCGTTGTTGATAATTTTCTGCTGAATGTCCGCTTTCACCTTTTCGCAACTGCCCTGTGCGGCCAACGCCGGTGCGGCAGCGATCAGCAGTATCGTGCTTAACCAAACGGTACGTTTCATCATCTCTTCCTTATGTTGAGTTGAACGTTAAGAATAGCGCTTTTAGTGTAAAGTGTTGTATTTGCTTATATCATGTTATGACATAAAAACAGGAGAGCGGCAAAACGTGAAGAAAATCATTACCCTCGGTGCGCTGGTTTTGAGCCTTGTTGGCTGCGATAACTCGACGTCGCCGCAGGCGTACACGCCGGAAATGGCCAGTTTTTCTAACGAATTTGATTTTGACCCGATGCGTGGCCCGGTAAAGGATTTTAGCCAGACGCTGATGAACGACAAAGGCCAGGTTTTGAAAAGGGTTAGCGGTACGCTGTCGGAAGAAGGCTGTTTCGACACGCTGGAGTTTCACGATCTGGAGAACAACAGCGGGGCATCGCTGACGCTCGATGCAAACTACTATGTTGATGCGGTCAGCCTTGAAAAACGCGTCCGGCTGCAGGGGAAATGCCAGCTGGCTGAACTGCCTGCCGCGGGCATCAGCTATGACACCGACGACAACGACTTTGTCACTGCCGCCAAAGGCAAAGATGTGCTGGTCACCTATAAGTACGACAGCGAAGGCTATCCGCTGGGGAAAGTTACCAAATCGAAAGACAGCGAGCTTGCCATCGTGGCGAAAGCGGGAGTCGATAAAAAGAAAAAGCTGGATTACAGCGCGACAACCAGCCTGAACGGTAAAATCATCGGGGTGGCAAAGCAAAGCTGTGACTATGACAGCCATTTCAACTCGCTGTCCTGCGATCTGGAAATGACGGATGATTCCGTCACGCCGCCAAAGGTGGACCATTACACCATTAAAAATACGGTGGAGTATTATTGATCGCGTTGGTGTTACAAATGCCGGATGCCACAATGACACCCGGCATATGAAGTTAGCCAAACAAACGGGATAACCAGCTGCGTTTCGGTTGCTCTGGCGGGGCGAGGGGCATTTCTCCCAGCCCCTGATCAATACTTTGCCCAATGGCTGCCAGCGCATTTCGGGCGTCGGTGCCATTCGCCGTGAACCGCATACGGTGGCCCGTTTTTACCCCCAACGAAACCATCTTCATCAGGTTCTTGCCATCAACTGGCCCGGCAGGGCTGTCCATATTCTCGACGGTGACGCGGCTTTGAAATTGCTTGATCAATTTCACCAGCACGGCGCTCGGTCTGGCATGCAACCCATGCGGATTACGGATCACAAACGTGGCCTGTTCTCCTTCCGTGTGGGATTCCTGGGGTTCGCTTTCGGCGTCATTGCCGGTCAGAATAGCTAAAACTTCTGCAGGCGTTGTGGCCTTCGCCAGCGCGTGCGGCACGCCTTCATCGCTCAACGCCCGGGTGAGCTGGCGCAAAATATCGAGATGTTCGTTCGATCTTGCGGCAATCCCGGCCAGCATGTACGCCACATTATCTTCTCCCCAGTCCACGCCTTGCGGGAAAACAATCACTTTTACGCCAGTGCTTAGCACCGCATGGCGGGTATCCGGTGTGCCGTGGGGAATAGCAATACCGTGACCCAGGTAAGTGGAAATCTGCGCTTCTCTGGCCAACATGCCCTGCAGATATTCCGGCGTGGTATTGCCCGCTGATACCAGCCTGTCGCTGACTCGCTGGAGCGCAGTGACTTTATCGACCTGCTCATGGCTGATGAAAATATCTTGTTCACAAAGTTGCATTCTGACCTCCTGTCTGTAGCCCGGCTGCGGGCTGTTTGCGGTTATTCCAGAGTCGCCACGTACCCAGCATCACCGCACCGCAGGCGGAACCGGCTAGGATGCAGAGCACCCAGATTACCGGTTTACTGACCAGCGGCAGGATCAGGAATCCGCCGTGCGGTGCCGGGACTTCTATATGCATGCTGTAGCTGAGTACGGCCGAGATGGAAGAGGCGATCATCATCATCGGGATCACGCGCAGCGGATCTTTCGCCGCAAAGGGGATAGCGCCTTCGGTGATATGCGTGCAGCCGAGAATATAGTTCACCATCCCGGCCGCGCGCTCCTCTTCGCTAAAGCCTTTGGGGAAGAAAGTGGTTGCCAGAGCGATGACCAGCGGAGGCGTAATACAGGCGGCGGACACGCCGGCCATAAAGAAGAAATTCCCCTGGCCGAGCAGTAAGGTTCCCGTGACGTACGCCGCTTTGTTGACCGGGCCACCAAAATCGAAAGAACACATCGCCCCGACAACAATGCCCAGCAGGATCGGGTTGGCCTGCTGCAGAGAACTCAGCCAGCCCATCATGCCGTTGTTGATGGCCGCCACGGGCTTGCCGAGCAGTACCATCAATACGCCAATCACCAGCACGCCAATCAGCGGCATAATGAAGATCGATTTTAAACCTTCATACTGACGCGGCAGCCCGCCGAGCAGGCGGCGAACAAGCAGCATGAAGTAACCGGCGGCGAAACCAGCAATGATCCCGCCGAGAAAGCCCGCCCCCGTGGCGTTAGCCAGCAGGCCGCCAACGAAGCCGGCAACCATCCCGGCGCGGCCGGAAATCGACCAGGCAATATAGGCCGTAAAAACGGGTACCATAATGGAAAATGCCTGCTGGCCGACCTGCATTAAGGTTGCGGCAATGGCGTTGTACTGAGGCGAATTGGGATCGGCGGAGTAAATGCCCCACAGGAAGGAGATGGCAATCAGGATGCCGCCTGCCACCACGAAAGGCAGCATGTTGGAGACGCCGCTCATCAGGTGTTTATAAATCTGCCTGCCGAAGGATTCTCGTTGATAACTTTCCTCTGCTGCAGAAACAGAAGATATTCCCTTGCGGCGGGAGAGTTGCCCGCTGATAACTTTATTAATAAGCTCTGCCGGGTGATGAATCGCTTCTTTAACCGGCACTTCGATTACCGGCAAGCCATTAAAACGTTCGGCGTTGACATCTTTATCTGCGGCAATAATTACGCCGTAAATATTTTTTAAATCTTCCGGTGTTATTTCATTTTCAACGCCGGATGCGCCATTTGTTTCTATTTTTATTTCGATATTTACTTTTTTGGCTGCGGTCTTTAAGGCTTCTTCAGCCATAAACGTGTGGGCAATACCCGTAGGGCAGCCGGTAACGGCAATGATCTTTTTCATAATCGGACCTTTATAATTGGACGATTTGAACCTGTAGTAATAAGTCTTCTAAACGATTGAGTTTTCCCAGACCGGCAGACGCGGCCACGTCCGCGCCGGTGGCGCTGGCAAGGGCTAATGCCTCAGGGATCTCTACACCCTTCAACCATTGACTGAGAAATGCCCCGAGTGCGGCGTCACCGGCGCAGGCAGAGCTGACCAGCTCGATTTCGGGCGCGGAGGCGAACCACAAATTACAACCGTTGGAAAAATAGAGCCCTTTTGCGCCGAGGGTTAATAACACATTACGCGCACCCAACTGATGCAAGGTTTGCATCGCCTCGCGCACCTGCTGGATATTTTCCACCTGAAGATTGAATATTTCTTTTAATTCATCGTCATTGGGTTTGATCAGCAGGGGATTAAGCTCAAGTAACTGGCGCAGCGCAGGGTGGCTGATATCCAGAATGACCTTTCCCCCGCGCCGTTCGCACAGCGACATAATTTCCACATAAAACTGGCTTTCAATACCCGGTGGCAAACTGCCGCTAATGACTAAATAATCTCCGGGGCGGATGCAGTCCAGATGCTGAATGATCTGTTGTTTACATTTATCATCAATATGCGATCCGGCATTGACCAATTTATATTCATTGCTGCCGTCATTAATAAAAACATTAATTCGCGTAGGGGCCTGCACCCAGGAAGGGGTAACGTTAATTTTTTGCTTTTTAAGCTCCTCCACAATATAGCGGCCGGTAAATCCACCGAATATGCCCATGACGTGAGTTGGCTGTTGGAAATGCTTCAGCACTAAAGAAACGTTAACGCCTTTGCCGTTAGGGCAGTATTCCGTGCGCTGGGTGCGGTTCACGCTAGAAGGTTGTAGAGAGCCGCAAAAAATATTCATATCAATCGCGGTGTTTAAAGTCAGGGTATGGATCACGACATTGCTCCTTGCGGCCGTTGGTTAGCGTTGTCCTTCACAACCACAGACATGAATGACTTTACGGACGACTTCTTTCATCGCCTCTTTGGCTGGCTGCATGTAATGCCGGGGATCGTTAGCTCCAGGCTGCTCGATGAAGTACTGCTTTAGCGCATCGGAAAACGCGATTTTAAGTTCGGTGGCGACGTTCACCTTACAGACACCGAGCGAAATAGCCCGGCGAATATCGCCCTCCGGCAGACCGGAGGCGCCGTGTAGTACCAGGGGAACATCCACGCATTCCCGGATTGCGGCCAGACGGTCGAAATCGAGCTTCGGCTCTGCGGCATACAGCCCGTGAGCCGTCCCGATAGCTACCGCGAGGGAATCAATCCCGGTACGGGAGACAAATTCGCGAGCCTGCTCCGGGTTGGTATACAGCGCATCTTTCGCGTCAACGACCAAATCGTCCTCTACGCCGCCCAGCCGCCCAAGCTCCGCTTCTACGCTGGCATCGTAGCGGTGACTCAATTCGACAACGCTTTTCACCAGCGCGACGTTCTCTTCAAAAGCATGATGTGATCCGTCAATCATCACTGAACGGATCCCCGCCTGCACTTTACGGGTGATGTCCGTGAGATCTTCGTGGTGATCAAGATGTAGCGCGAGTGGCTGATCCCAAAGCCTGGCCAGATCGCTGGCGATGGCGACAACATTGCCGGTCCCGGCATAACTGTATGTGCCCGGCGTCCCGGCAAGGATCAGCGGCGAACGCATTTCAGCGGCCGTTTCCACCACCACCTGCATGGTTTCCAGATTGTGAATGTTAAATGCCGGTACGGCATACCCCAAACGCTGAGCCTTTAACAGCATGTTTTTGCTGGAAATAATATACATATTCGCTCCTGTTGATTTCAAAATGTAATGTTTTAATGAATTTATACTTACGTTTTGAAAGTAATCTAACGATCGTAGGGCTCAGACGCTGTGATCGAAGCCACACAACGATTAATTTATTTACTAAATGAAAGTTATCAGGCATTGATATGCTTCGTTTTTAAACGTATTTTTGTAAGGGATTTGAGCTTTAATACATTGAAAAACAATTTTTTTCTTGATTTCGGCTCGTCTTGCGAGAGGCGTTGGTTTGACAAGGGAAAAGATAAATTTAAAAATGAAAGTTATTACTCGAATGACTTAAAAGGCACTTTACTGTGGCAAAACCGTCAACCAGCCTGCTGAAAAGACGCTTAGATATTGCAGAGATCGTTCGTAAAAACGGCGAAATTAAAGTGGATGATCTGGCGGAGATGCTTACCGTATCTGGCGTCACCATTCGAAACGATCTCAATTATCTGGAGCAACAAGGCTATCTAAAACGTTCGTTTGGTGGCGCAATTTATACCGCCCAACAGGGTGCCCCGGTGGCTCAGCCCCGGGAACTTACCGCCGTTGTAGATAAAGTGCTGGAAGCCGAAATAGCGCGCCAGGCTGCGGCCTTAATCAGCGAGGATGAAACCGTATTTTTAGGCCCTGGCTCCATTTTACGTAAAGTGATTCCTTTCCTTACGGGCTATGGCGATCTGCGGTTGCTGATGAATGACCTGGCTCACGTCTGTTTTGCGCAAGAGTTTCTTACCGGTGAAAAGATCCTGCTTGGCGGCGTATTGAGCGGAGATGGAAACAGGGTCGAGGGGGAGGTGGCAGTAAATGCGCTTCGCCATTACCGCCCGAGCCGCACGTTGATTGCCGTCGACCATATTGCAGAGGATGGCACGCTGAGCGTCAGAGATGCGCAAAGCGCGCGTCTGTTGGGTGAGGCCGTGGGGCAAAGCAAACACCTGATTACCATCGTTGCCAACAGGCCTGTTTACGGCGAAAAACGCTATGCCGTTGGTCAGCTCGCGCAGGTGAGTGGCCTTATTACGCCCCAGGTTGTGGCGGCGGAATACCATTCCCGCTTTCTCGCCGTGGGGCTGAGCAACAGCTACACCAACAATGAGTGCCTGACGTGGCTCAACCCGGCGCTGCAAAAAGTAAAATGAAGGAGCGGTGATGAACGTGACGATATGTACCATCGGCGAGCTGTTGGTGGAGTTTTTGGCAAAGAAAGAAAACCAGGGCTTTTCGCAGCCGGGCGAATTCTGGGGGCCTTATCCCAGCGGTGCGCCAGCCATTTTTGCCGATCAGGTGGCTAAATTAGGATTCGGTTCGGTGCTGTTCAGCTGCGTCGGCAGCGATGCCTTCGGGGAGATGAATATTGCCCGGCTGGAAAAAGACGGGGTCGACGTGAACGGCATTACCGTCCTGCCCAAAGCCACCACCGGCAGTGCCTTTGTGAGTTACCGCACCCAGTCGCAGCGTGATTTTATTTTTAATCTGCCAAACAGCGCCTGCGGCTTGATTACTGCCGACCATATCGACGACACCTTGCTTAACCAGTGCAATCATTTTCATATTATGGGCTCGTCGCTGTTTTCGTTTCGTATTATTGACGCCATGCGAAAGGCGATTGAAAACGTAAAGTCGCGCGGCGGCACTGTCTCCTTCGATCCTAACATCCGTAAAGAGATGCTTAACATCCCTGAAATGTCGCAGGCGTTTGAATATATCCTTGATTACACAGATATTTTCCTGCCGAGCGACGGGGAGTTAGATTACTTCGGTCGGCATCAGGGGGAGGATGAGCAACGGCTGGTGGATAATCTGCTCAAGCGCGGGGTGAAACACGTGGTGATCAAACGTGGGCCGCGAGGGGCGAGCTACTTCAGCGCTCGGCAGACCTGGTATGTGCCCGGTTTTAACGTGTCGGTGGTTGACCCTACCGGGGCAGGTGACTGCTTTGGTGCCACGTTTGTCAGCCTGTTTTTGTCCGGGATGCAGCCCCAGGATGCGTTGACCTGGGCCAATGCCAGCGGTTCGCTGGCGATCTCGCAGCGTGGCCCGATGGAAGGGACTTCCACCCGCTCGCAAATTGAAGCTTTCCTTGCGGCGCAATCGGCGAGATAAACATGCTGCCAGTTGGGCAGCTTTTGCCTCCTTACACATTAAGGTCTTTCTGGTGATCCGGCGACTTGTCCCGTTTTTTCGTTACGCTATGTTCTGGCTGTGTGCTGTCCTTTGGCTGCACGCAGGCTCAGCTCGTGCGGCGGAGCTCGACAAGGATCTGGCGCACTTTAGCGAGGCGTTAAGCCGGTCAACCCCGGCGGCGCAGGTCTCGCTGCAAACCCTGCAGCAGCTTGATGCGGCGCTGCTCAAGCCCGCATCCATGTATCCTCAGTTTCAGGCCTGGTCGCTGCCGGAACTCACGGCGTTGTATCGGCTGGATAAGCGCTGCGCCAGCGGGGTTGATCTATCCGCTTCTGTGAAAGCATTTCTTGCCGCCCTATGTCAGCCGAACATTCCGTCTGCATCCTGGTTCGCCGCGAATCCGCTCTATCCGCTTGGGGGAAGCAGTGCCTGGCAGTACATCTTGCGTCATCCGGAGGCGGCAGCCGCACTGAAAAACTCGCTGCACGTGCGGGAACGACCGGACGACCTGGCGGGCATCGGGACGCTATCCGATGACAATCTTGATGCATTGCTTGGGGGCCAGCGCTGGCTGCTGCAAAACGGCCAACTCTGGCGATTCAGCCAGCAGCACTGGCGGCGTTATGAGGCGCAAGTCTGGCAGCCGTTGGCCCGGCAGTCCGGGATCGAACTCGTCAATGCAGGAGGGCGCTGCGATATGCGGGCAGGGGCGCTGTGCGTCAATGCTCGCGAAGGTTATCGCGATGTCTGGCGCTGGCTTTTTGGTCTGCTGGCGCTGTTTACCGCGTCGGGATTGATATGGCTGGCCTGGCAGCGGCGTCGACAGCGCGAGCGTCAGCGGTTTATTACGCAAATGCTGACTCACGAACTGCGTACGCCCATCGCCCAGTTAAGCAACGTGGTCGAACATTTTCGCCGCGACTTCGACCAGCTACCGGAGGGGGCCCAGCTTAATTTTGTGGCTCTGGCCGATACGCTGCAGCGGATGCGTCAGATGGCCGAAACCAGTAAACATTACCTGATAGCAGAGCATCAGAGGGAAGCGCTGGAAACGCCCACTCAGGTACAGCTCAGCGACTGGCTCGATCACCTTTGTATGGATCGGGTCGGGCTGACGTACTGCCTCGACGAAAACATAACCGTGAGCGTGTCGCTCTACTGGGGCAGCCTGTGCCTGACGAATTTACTGGATAATGCGTTTCGTCACGGAAAGCCTCCCGTGCACCTGACCGTGCGTAAAAGTAGAACGCACCTTATTTTTCAGGTCAGCGATAGCGGAAACATCTCTCAAAACCCGCTGCTGAACAGCCGCGGTTTACGCTGGTCAAACAGCAGTCTTGGCCTCGGATTAACTATTGTTCAGCGGGTTGCTCGTCGCCTCAACGGCAGGTTGACGTTCAGCCCTGCGCCAACCACGTTTACCCTGGAGTTGCCGTATGACCCCGACTAAAGCGCATGCTTTATTGTTAATTGAGGACGATATCGCGCTGGGCGAAGGGCTGGCGACATTTTTGCGGCAGGAGGGGTTCAGTTGCCGCTGGCTGCGCAGCAGTGAGCACGTCCTCGATCATTGGTATCAGGCGGATTTGGCGATTCTCGACCGCCAGCTTCCCGAAGGCGACAGCCTCCGGTTCTTACCACAGTGGCTGGCCAAAAAAGCCCTGCCGGTGATCGTGCTCACGGCAAAAGTGAGCGTTGAAGAGCGGGTGGCAGGGCTGGAGGCGGGGGCGCGAGACTACCTGAGCAAGCCCTTTGCCCACGTTGAATTGCTGGCACGGATTCGGGCTCAGCTTCGCCCTTTGGGCGACGGGCTGCTTGTCTGCGGGGCGCTCAGCCTGCTCCCGGCCCGGCAGGTGGCAAACTGGCAGGGAAATGAGGTCGCGCTGACGGCAACCGAGTTTGCGCTGCTGGCGATGCTGATGCAGATGGCAGGGCGCGTGTTTACCCGGGATGAGTTGCTCAATCAGGTTTGGGGCTATCAACGTTTTCCGTCAACCCGAACGGTCGATACGCATGTTTTACAGTTACGGCAAAAACTGCCGGGCCTGCCGATTGCGAGCGTGCGTGGGATTGGCTACCGGCTGGAGCTAGCGGCATGAAGCTCCCCCTGCTAGCGCTGCTGATCGTCTCCTCGTTCAGCGTCGGTGCGACATTGCCCCAGACGCCGCTGGAGCCCGTATATCATCAGCTTTTTAACCAGCGAGGCGACCTTGCTAACAGCCAGTTGATTGATGTCTGGCCGCAGTTGAACAGTGAGGCGCAGCGGCAGGCCTGGAAAGAGGCGCTTAATGCCGTAGTCAGTCGGCAATGTGGCAAAGATCTTTCTACAGCGGTTCCTGAGTGGCTGGACGACTTAACGCTTACGTTGATGCAGCGTGATATGCCGCTTAACCGCATTTATCGCATTACCCTGAGCGGAAACAGCCCTCGCCATGATATTAACGTTGCCCTGACTCTGCCTGATGGCAAAAACGCCCTTGCCGCAATGCCGGTGCAGTATGAAGCGGAAGGTGAGTTTCGGGTAGAAAGCGAAGAGTTTACTCAGCCGATCAGCGAAGGCGTTTATCTGCTGCGCGTATCGAGCGGCGGGCAGCAATGGCAGCAACCTCTGGCGTTGCAGGGCATTGGCGGGTTAACGCAGATCCAGCTTCACGATCGCGCTATTTCACTCAATGCACCGCAGGTGTCTCATGCTTGCCCCAAACCCTGGCTGGAACAAACGCTGCTTAGTCGCAGCGACTATAACCAGATTTGGTGGGCGAAAAGCGACCAACTGACGCTGGTGCCCTGGCCTTCGAAGCCAGCCGACAGCGTATGGGCTACGGTAGCGGTGGTCAGTGCGGAAAACCGGGGCAGCGTGGCGGTAAAAACCGAGCACCGACTCGCCGGCCCGCTGGCGACGATCAAAAACTAAGGCCCACACCGCTATCCTGACATTCCTCTGACAATCGACGCCCGCTAACCGGCAATACTGCTGCCTCTTTCATCACTGAGGTATTTGCCATGAAACTCAAAGCATTTTTGGCGGGCTTAACGCTGCTTTCTACCTCCGCCTTTGCCATCGACAGCATCGCCTTTTGGGACTCGCCGCAGCACGGCGGCAACAGCTTTAACCGCCTGCCGCCCGATCAAGCCTATTTCACCGCTCTCAAAGGCTACGGCGCAAGCTGGGTAAGGCTGTCGTGGGATAAATGGCAGCCGGAACAGCGTGATTTTTTGCTGGGGAATGCCGACCACTATCAGGGGCTGATGGCGCAGGATCTGCGTACCCTCAAAGAGACGCTGGCGCGCGCTCACACCGCCGGGCTTAAAGTGGTGATTACGCCGCTGTCGCTGCCCGGTATGCGCTGGGCGCAAAACAATGATGGCCGCTTTGATGACCGGCTGTGGCAGGATAAACGTTACTGGCAGCAAAGCGCACAGTTCTGGCGTGACCTGGCCGGGCAGCTAAAAGATAACCCGGCGATTGCCGCCTACAACCTGATCAATGAGCCTGCGCCGGAGAAACGGGCTGGCCTGCCGGAACATGCCTCGCTGGAAGAAATGAAAGCCTGGTACACCGCACACCAGGGCACGGCCAGAGACCTGCCGGCGTTCTACCAAACCGTGATCAAAGCGATTCGTGAAGTGGATAAGACGACGCCCATCATGGTTGATAGCGGCTGGTACGCCGCTGCCGACAGTTTTAGCTACTGGCCTTCCGCCCTGAGTGACAATCGCGTGCTTTACAGTTTTCATATGTACGAACCTTACGACGCAACCAGCGCGCCAAACCTCAAACGCCTGAAGCCTTATGTCTATCCCGGCGTTGTTCCTTTTGGCGGCAAGCAGGAAAAATGGAACGGGGAGCGCGTGGCCGGGTATCTGCAGCAGCCGTTCTGGTGGGCTAAGCAGCGAGGGGTGGCGCAGAATCGTATGGTGGCGGGGGAGTTTGGCTGTATGCGCCAGTTGGCCGGGTGTCGCCAGTATCTTGAGGATGTCCTCAGCACGCTGGATAAAACGCAGGCGCACTGGGCGTTCTACAGCTTTCGCGAAGACGCCTGGGACGGCATGGATTATGAGTTGGGAAAAAGGAAAGTGCCCTGGTCCTATTGGCAGGCGATGGACGAACATAAGCCGGATACTTTACCGCGCCATGCCACGCCTGAGTTTGAGCCGATTAGCCGTCGTTTGGGGCCGTCGATACACTGATTAATATGTTCCGCTTTATCTGCTTATTGACATTTTTGTGAATCGTAATTGCTAATTCAATGTGGGTCGTCCGCTTTATTGTGCTATGTTTTTTCTCTGAAATTCCCATAGCGGCAATGAGGCAGGATGAGCAGCAAACTCGACACTTTTATTCAGCAGGCCGTCAGCGCGGTGCCCATCAGCGGCACGTCGCTGATTGTCTCTTTGTACGGCGATGCGCTGGCTCATCGCGGCGGCGAAATCTGGCTGGGTAGCCTCGCGGCGATGCTGGAGCCTTTGGGATTCGGCGAGCGTTTTGTGCGAACGTCGCTTTTCCGCCTCAATAAAGAGGGCTGGCTGGACGTGGAGCGAGTGGGGCGTCGCAGTTTTTATCGCCTGACCGATATGGGCCAGAGAATGACCCGCCGCGCCGAGTCGAAAATTTATCGCGCCGGGCAGCCTGCCTGGGATGGAAAGTGGCTGCTGCTGCTTTCCGAGGGGCTGGAAAAAACCACGCTGCAACAGGTGAAAAAACAGCTCATTTGGCAGGGTTTTGGGGCGCTCGCACCGAACCTGATGGCTTCGCCCTCGCAAAACCTCGCGGATATCCAAAGCCTGTTGCATGAGGCGGGCGTGGCTGAACAGGTCATCTGTTTTGAGGCTGAATCGCCGCTGCAAACGTCCCGCGCTGCGCTGAGATCCCGCGTGGAAGAGTGCTGGCTGCTGACCGACAAAAACGAACGTTACGCTGAATTTATCAACTCTTTTCGCCCGCTTTTACCGCTGTTGCGTGAGGCCGGAAGCGAGGAGCTAACGCCGCAGCGCTGTTTTCACATCCAACTGCTGCTGATCCACTTCTACCGCCGCGTTGTGCTGAAAGACCCACTGCTGCCGGATGAACTGCTGCCGCCGCACTGGCTGGGGCAAAACGCCCGCCAGCTGTGTATCAATATCTATCAGCGGGTCGCCGCCGGGGCGCTTACCTACGTCAGCGAGTTGGGTGAAACCTCGGTGGGTGACTTGCCGGCCCCGGTGAACGGTTACCAGAAGCGATTCGGTGGACTCATCCCGTAAAATAAGGAGCACGTATGTCCATTTATCAGATTGATGGCCTGACGCCTGTCGTCCCGGAAGACAGCTATGTTCACCCGACCGCGGTGCTGATCGGCGACGTTATTCTCGGGCACCGCGTTTACATTGGCCCCAATGCCAGCCTGCGCGGGGATTTTGGGCGGATTATCGTCGAAGACGGGGCGAATGTGCAGGACAACTGCGTGATGCACGGCTTCCCTGAACAGGACACCGTTGTTGAGCAGGACGGCCACATCGGCCACGGAGCCATTCTGCATGGTTGCCGCATTGGCAAAAATGCGCTGGTGGGCATGAACGCGGTGATCCTGGATGGGGCACAAATTGGCGAGAATTCGATTGTCGGTGCGGCGGCTTTTGTTAAAGGCAAAGCGGAATTTCCGGCGAATACGATGATCATCGGCAGCCCGGCGAAAGCGATACGTGAATTACGACCTGAAGAGCTGGCCTGGAAGAAACAGGGCACGAAGGAGTATCAGGATTTAGTGATTCGCTGCCAGCAAACGATGCATCAGGTGGAGCCGCTGCGGGAGGTTGAGGCGGACCGGAAGCGTCTGGTGTTTGAGGATTTGCACCAGCCTAAGAAGAGCTGTTAATTCCCCTCACCCCGGCCCTCTCCCCAAAGGGGCGAGGGAGAAAACAGGCCTGGAGAATATTGCTTATCCTCTCTCCCCAAAGGGGCGAGGGAGAAAACAGGTTTGGAGAATATTGTTTATCCTCTCTCCTCAAAGGGGCGAGAGAGAAAACAGGTTTGGAGAATATTGTTTATCCTCTCTCCCCAAAGGGGCGAGGGAGAAAACAGGTTTGGAGAATATTATTTATCCTCTCTCCTCAAAGGGGCGAGAGAGAAAGCGGACTTGAAGAATATTGTTTATCCCCTCTCCCTTTTAGGGAGAGGGCAAGGGTGAGGGTCAGTCACTCCGGGAGCAAATCTTACGCCGCAACGATGCTGTCAATAGCCGCTTTCGCGTCAGTCTGCGCTTTAGCCGCCACTTCCGGGCCATAGCCAAAACCTTCAGCAAACACGTAGTTCACGTCGGTGATCCCGATGAAGCCAAGGAACACGTTCAGGTAAGGCACCAGCAGATCGGTTGGGGTGTCTTTGTGGATCCCGCCGCGGCTGGTCACAACCAGAGCACGTTTACCGGTTACCAGACCTTCAGGGCCTTTCTCGGTGTAGCGGAAGGTCACGCCAGCGCGAGCCACCAGGTCGAAATAGTTTTTCAGCTGGGTAGGAATGTTGAAGTTGTACATTGGCGCGTTGAAGACAATCACGTCGTGCGCTTTCAGTTCGGCAATCAGCTCATCAGACAGGGCCAGAGCTTCCTGCTGACGTGGGGTCAGCGCGGCATCGGAAGGGCGCAGAGCACCGACCAGTTCGCCATCCAGTACTGGAATTGGGTTTGCCGCCAGGTCACGAACGGTGATTTCGTCATCGCTGTGTTTTTCACGCCATTGTTCAACAAAATAGTCGGACAGCTGGTTGGACTGAGAGTAACCTGCCAGGATGCTGGATTTCAGAACTAATACTTTGCTCATGGGATGATTCCTTAGTGTTTGGTCAGTCGGACAGTGTGCCCGTTCGCTTAGACTTACTGTATTCACAATCCGATGACAGAGATAGCGCAATATATCGAACCCTATATTCGAATTTATTGAACAAGGCGCTCGAAATCGGGGTGTGATAAAATAGCGGAAATTAACGCCGTGACTTATCCGGTTGTGCCCGGTAGCGAAATAACGATAGATAAAATGGAAATGACAAAACCCTCGCTGTCCTCTTTGTTCGCCCGTCTTGACGGGCTGATGCTCCGCGACAGACAACGCTTTTCTCGCCGTCTTCACGGTGCTAAGAAAATTAAAAATGCTGACTCTCAGCAGGCCTTATTCGACACGCTGGCCGCAGAAATTGACGTCGCAGCGGGCAAAGTACAGCTGCGCGAAGCCGCGCGCCCGGCGATTATTTATCCTGAAAATCTTCCGGTCAGCCAGAAGAAACAGGACATTCTGAACGCCGTGCGCGATCACCAGGTGGTGATCGTGGCGGGTGAAACCGGCTCCGGCAAAACCACTCAGTTGCCAAAAATTTGTATGGAGCTGGGGCGCGGTGTGAAAGGCCTGATCGGCCACACTCAGCCTCGCCGTCTGGCGGCGCGTACCGTGGCCAACCGTATTGCGGAAGAGTTGCAAACCGAACCCGGCGGTTGCGTAGGCTATAAAGTGCGTTTCTCCGACCACGTCGGCGACAACACAATGGTCAAACTGATGACGGACGGGATCCTGCTGGCGGAAATCCAGCAGGACAGGCTGCTGATGCAGTACGACACCATCATCATCGATGAAGCGCACGAACGTAGCCTGAATATCGACTTCCTGCTGGGTTACCTGCGCGAACTGCTGCCCAAACGCCCCGATCTTAAAATCATTATTACCTCGGCGACCATCGATCCGGAGCGTTTCTCGCGCCACTTTAATAACGCGCCGATTATCGAAGTGTCGGGCCGCACTTATCCAGTGGAAGTGCGCTACCGCCCGATGGTGGAAGATAACGACGATACCGATCGCGATCAGCTGCAGGCGATTTTCGACGCGGTGGATGAGCTGGGCCATGAAAGTTCGGGCGATATTTTGATCTTTATGAGCGGCGAGCGTGAAATTCGCGACACCGCTGATGCGCTGACGAAGCTCAACCTGCCGCATACGGAAATTCTGCCGCTCTATGCGCGCCTGTCCAATAGCGAGCAGAATCGTGTTTTCCAGTCGCACGTTGGACGGCGCATTGTGCTGGCGACCAACGTCGCGGAAACGTCGCTGACGGTGCCGGGTATTAAATATGTAATCGACCCTGGTACGGCGCGTATTAGCCGCTACAGCTATCGCACCAAAGTTCAGCGCCTGCCGATTGAGCCAGTGTCTCAGGCTTCGGCCAACCAGCGTAAAGGCCGCTGCGGCCGCGTGTCGGAAGGGATCTGTATTCGCCTTTATTCCGAAGATGATTTCCTGTCGCGCCCGGAATTTACCGACCCGGAAATTCTGCGCACCAACCTGGCGTCGGTCATTCTGCAAATGACGGCGTTGGGGCTGGGGGATATTCAGGCGTTTCCGTTCGTTGAGGCCCCGGACAAGCGCAACATTCAGGACGGCGTACGCCTGCTTGAAGAACTGGGCGCCATTACCAGCGATGAAGACCATAGCGTTTACAAACTGACGGCCTCAGGCCGCCAGCTTTCGCAGTTGCCGGTTGATCCGCGACTCGCCAAAATGGTGCTGGAAGCGCAGAAATTTGGCTGCGTGCGTGAGGTGATGATCATTACTTCCGCGCTGTCGATTCAGGATCCGCGCGAACGCCCAATGGACAAACAGCAGGCCTCAGACGAGAAGCATCGCCGCTTCCACGACAAAGAGTCTGACTTCCTGGCCTACGTGAACCTGTGGAATTACCTCGGTGAGCAACAAAAAGCGCTCTCTTCGAACCAGTTCCGTCGCCAGTGCAAGCTGGACTTCCTCAACTACCTGCGCGTCCGCGAATGGCAGGATATTTACACCCAACTGCGGCAGGTAGTGAAAGAGCTTGGCCTGCCGGTGAACAGCGAACCAGGTGACTTCCGCTCGGTGCACTCGGCACTGCTGACCGGGCTGCTGTCCCATATCGGGCAAAAGGACACGGAAAAACAGGAGTACACCGGGGCGCGTAACGCCAGATTTTCCATCTTCCCAGGCTCGGGCTTATTTAAAAAGCCGCCGAAGTGGACGATGGTGGCCGAGCTGGTGGAAACCAGCCGCCTGTGGGGGCGTATTGCCGCCCGGATCGACCCGGAGTGGATTGAGCCGCTGGCGCAGCATCTGATTAAGCGCTCGTACAGCGAACCGCACTGGGAGAAAGCCCAGGGCGCGGTGATGGCGCAGGAAAAAGTGACCCTTTATGGCCTGCCGATTGTGGCGGCACGTAAAGTGAATTACAGCGATATCGATCCGGCGTTGTGCCGCGAGCTGTTTATTCGCCATGCGCTGGTTGAAGGCGACTGGCAGACCCGCCACGCGTTCTTCCGCGACAACCTCAAGCTGCGGGCGGAAATCGAAGATCTGGAGCATAAGTCCCGCCGTCGCGACATCCTGGTGGATGACGAAACGCTGTTTGAGTTTTATGACCAGCGCATCGCCCACGATGTGATTTCCGCGCGCCACTTCGACAGCTGGTGGAAAAAGACCAGCCGCGAAACGCCAGATCTGCTCAATTTTGAAAAAAATATGCTGATCAGGGAAGGCGCGGAGCAGGTCAGCAAGCTGGACTATCCGAACTTCTGGCATCAGGGCAATCTCAAGCTACGCCTGACCTACCAGTTTGAGCCTGGCGCGGACGCCGACGGCGTAACGGTGCATATCCCACTGCCGCTGCTGAACCAGGTTGAAGAGTCTGGTTTTGAGTGGCAAATCCCTGGCGTGCGCCGCGAGCTGATTATTGCCCTGATCAAATCGCTGCCGAAGCCGGTGCGCCGCAACTTTGTGCCGGCCCCGAACTACGCGGAGGCGTTTTTAGGCCGGGCTACGCCGCTGGAACTGCCGCTGCTGGATAGCCTTGAGCGTGAATTCCGCCGCATGGCGGGGGTCACCATCGACCGGGAAGACTGGCACTGGGATCAGGTGCCCGATCACCTGAAAATGACCTTCCGCGTGGTGGACGAGCACAACAAGAAGCTGAAAGAGGGTAAGGACCTCAGCGAGCTAAAAGGCGGCCTGAAGGATAAAGTACAGCAGACGCTTTCCGCCGTAGCGGATGACGGTATTGAGCAGAGCGGGCTGCACATCTGGAGCTTTGGCTCGCTGCCGGAAAGCTATGAGCAGAAACGCGGCAATTACCGGATGAAAGCCTTCCCGGCGCTGGTGGATGAAAAAGAGAGCGTGGCGATTAAGCTGTTTGATAACCCGCTCGAGCAGCAGCAGGCGATGTGGCGCGGGCTGCGCCGTCTGCTCTTGTTGAACATCCCGTCGCCGGTGAAATACCTGCACGAAAAACTGCCGAACAAAGCCAAGCTGGGACTCTACTTTAACCCGTACGGCAAGGTGCTGGAGCTTATCGACGACTGCATTTCCTGCGGCATTGATAAGCTGATTGCGCAAAACGGCGGGCCGGTCTGGAGCGAAGAAGGGTTTGCCGCGCTGCACGAGAAAGTACGCGCCGAGCTGAATGACACGGTGGTTGAGATTGCCAAACAGGTGGAGCAGATCCTCACGGCAGTGTTTAACATCAACAAACGGCTGAAAGGGCGTGTGGACATGACCATGGCGCTTGGCCTGTCGGATGTTAAGGCGCAGATGAGCGGCCTGGTTTATCGAGGTTTTGTCACCGGCAACGGCTACAAACGCCTCGGCGATACGCTGCGTTACCTGCAGGCAATCGAAAAACGGCTGGAAAAAATGGCTATCGACCCGCACCGTGACCGCGCGCAGATGCTCAAAGTGGAAAGCGTGCAGCAGGCCTGGCAGCAGTGGCTGAACAAGCTGTCGCCGGCCAGCCGCGAAAACGAAGAGGTGCAGGAGATTCGCTGGATGATCGAAGAGCTGCGCGTCAGCTACTTCGCGCAGCAACTTGGAACCCCGTATCCGATTTCCGATAAGCGTATTTTGCAGGCGATGGAGCAGGTGGCACTTTGATATCAGGCCCTTTCCTCGGGAAAGGGCCTGGCACTATTCAACACGTGCCAGCGTAAAACCGTCCCAGCCTTTACTGCCGACCGTTTGTAGGGCAGTAACAGACAGGTTCGGGTTGTTGCCCATCAGTTCGATAAAGGTTCGCACGCCCTGAACGCGGTCGTCACCGCTTTCGGGGTTGGCAACCTCGCCATCGCGGACCACGTTATCACCGATGATTAACGTGCCGGGGCGCGAATATTTCAATGCCCACTCAAGATAAATCGGGTTATTCGGCTTATCTGCATCAATAAAAATCAAATCGAACGGAGCGTCGTGGCCTAAACTGGCCAGCGTTTCTGCTGCTGGGCCGATATGCAGCTCAATCTGTTTTCCCAGCCCGGCCAGCGTAATGTTCCTTTGCGCAACTTCAGCGTGACGAGGATCCGCTTCGAGCGTGACAAGCTTGCCGTCAGCGGGCAAGGCTCTTGCCATCCACACGGAGCTGTACGCGCCGAGCGTCCCGATTTCCAGAATTTTTCTCGCGCCGGTAATCTCCACCAGCAATTGCAGGAATTTCCCCTGATTCGGAGCAACATCGTGGGCAGGCAGCCCGGCGGCATGATTGTTGGCCAGAATTTGCTGAAAAACAGCATCGGAAGGGATCAGGGAATGAACAAGGTACTCATCAACATCGGACCATTTTTTCTGCATCGCTTACTCCATGTTTAGAGATAACGTTTTCCCTCTCACCTTGCGGGAGAGGGAATGTGATTCACGATCAGGCAATTCGTCGCGTATTCTCCGCTTCGCTGCGGGTGATTTTCACCGGCACGGATTTTGACGTCGGCGTGCCCGTGCCGTCCCCAACGCTGCCAAGAGGCACCAGCGGGTTTGTCTCCGGGTAATAGGCTGCGAGATTGCCGCGCGGGATGTCATACGCCACCAGCTTAAAGCCGCTGACTTTACGGGTAATGCCGTCATGCCAGATGGTTTCAATATCGACCTTGTCGCCGTCGTTCAGGCCGAGTTCACCCATATCATCGGGATGAATGAACAGGATTTCTCGCTGGCCGTACACGCCACGATAGCGATCGTCGAGGCCATAAATCGTGGTGTTGTACTGATCGTGAGAACGCAGCGTCTGTAGCGTGAACGGGGCTTCCACACCTTGCCACAGCGAATCCGGCAGCGGGGCATCGCTGAATTCAGCCTTGCCGCTTGGCGTATTAAAGCGCAGTTCTGCCGCCGCGTTACCCAGGTAAAAGCCGCCAGGTTCTTCACAGCGCTGATTAAAATCTTTAAAGCCCGGCAGCGTGGCAGCGATGTGATCGCGAATCAGGTTGTAGTCGTCGGCCAGCGCCAGCCAGTCCAGTTTGGTTCGGCCCAGAACGGCATCAGCTATGCTGGCCACAATCGCGGTTTCAGAGCGCTGGGTGTCGGCAATCGGTTTGCCGATGCCTTCGGAGGCGTGAACCATGCTAAAAGAGTCTTCGACGGTGACAAACTGGCGCCCGGAAACCTGCATGTCCTCTTCGGTACGGCCAAGCGTCGGCAGGATCAGCGAGGCTTTACCCGGCACCAGGTGACTGCGGTTCAGCTTGGTGCTGATGAATACGGTCAGGCCACAGCGGCTAATGGCTTCTTCCGTGCGCGGGCTGTCCGGGGCCGCAGCGGCAAGGTTTCCGCCGAGCGCAATCAGCACTTTGATTTCATCGCGCAGCATCGCGGCAAGGGCTTCAACGGTATTGTGGCCATGTTCGCGCGGAGGCTCAAAATCAAAGTGTTTGGCCAGATTATCCAGCAGGCTTACCGGCGGCTTTTCATCAATCCCCATGGTACGGTTGCCCTGCACGTTACTGTGGCCGCGCACCGGGCAAAGGCCCGCGCCCGGACGGCCTAAATGGCCGCCCAGCAGCTGCAGGTTGACGATTTCACGCACGGTATTCAGCGAGTGTTTGTGCTGGGTGATGCCCATAGCCCAGGTAAAAATCACCCGTTTTGAATGCTGCCAGATAGCCGCGGCGTCGCGAAGCTGCAGTTCGCTCAGGCCGGACTGCTGGGTGATTTTCTCCCAGCTTGTTTCATCAATGGCGGCAAACCAGGCCTCAACGCCGTGGGTATGGGCTTCGATAAACGCCAGGTCAAACACGCCATCTTCACCTTCAGTGATGAGACGACGATGGGTTTCCAGCAGCGCTTTTGCCATGCCGCGTACCGCCGCCATGTCGCCACCCAGATTTGGCTGGTAATAGTTGGTGCTGATGGTACCTGACAGCGGGGTGATCACTTCCAGCGGTTTTTGCGGATCGGCAAAGCGTTCCAGGCCGCGTTCGCGCAGCGTATTGAAAGTGACAATCTGTGCCCCATTTTCTGCCGCATGACGCAGACTGTGCAGCATTCGCGGGTGGTTGGTGCCGGGATTCTGACCAAAGACAAAAATGGCATCGGCTTTGTCGAAATCATCCAGTCGGATGGTGCCTTTCCCTACGCCGATACTGCGTTTTAGCCCGCTGCCGCTGGCTTCGTGGCACATGTTTGAGCAATCCGGGAAATTATTGGTGCCCAACATGCGGCCAAAAAGTTGATAAAGATAAGAGGCTTCATTGCTGGCGCGGCCGGAGGTGTAAAGCTCAATCTGGTCGGGGTTATCCATCGCCTGGATATGTTGCGCAATCAGGCTTAGTGCGTTGGCCCAGCTGATAGGTTCATAGCGATCGGTTTGTGGATTATAGCTAAGCGGTTCGGTCAGGCGGCCCTGATATTCGAGGAAGTAGTCGCTTTGCTGATAGAGTTTGCTGACGCTGTGCTGAGCAAAAAAGTCGCTGTCTATAAAACGGCGAGTCGCTTCCCAGGTGACTGCTTTGGCGCCATTTTCGCAGAAACTGAAGGTGCTTTTGTTGTCGTCCCCCCAGGCACAGCCCGGGCAATCAAAGCCTTTGGCTTTGTTCATGCGCATCAGGTTGCGCAGGTTTTTCAGGGCATGTTTGCTGTCGATGACGAAGCGGGTGGTTGCTTCGAGAGAACCCCAGCCGCCCGCTGCGGCCTGGTAAGGCTTAATCGCCGATTTGAATTTCATATGGCAGGTGTCACTTGTTATGGTTGATTGCGCAATAACACAGATGAGTTGCTTACCTTTAGTTTACTCCTGATTAACATTTGTGGAAGCGCTAACGTCAATCAGCCGTCAACGAAACGGCCGGGATTTATGAAAGCAGGCTGCTAAACTGCGTGGCATGACTGCCAATAAATGAAAGGAATACGAATGTTGTATGCCAGTGATATTAGGGATATTGACGAGTTACAGCGTGTTGAGGCAGCCGCCGCACACCGTTTTCTTGCGCTGCCCGAGCTTGCTTTTCTGGCCACCGCTGGGGTGACGGACAGGCAGACTCACGCCGCCGCCATCGAAAATAACCTCGCCTGGAAGGTAGCTGGGAGCGATGGCAGGATCAAAGGTTTTTGCTATTGCGAGCGGCACGAGGATGAGCTTTATCTGGCTGAAATATCTACCCACCCGGATTTTCAGCGACAGGGGGTGGGCGCAATGTTGCTGGCTGAAGTTAAACGCACGGGGCAGGTGCTTGGCGTAAGCCAAATCACGCTGACAACTTACAGGGATGTGAGCTGGAATGGCCCGTGGTACGGACGCCACGGTTTTGACATTATCAATGAGGCTGAATTAACGCCCGCTCTTGTCAGCCGTCTTGTACACCAGTTCGACGAGGGATTAATGGTGTTACCCCGTTGCGCAATGCGGTATCTACTCGGGAAGGGGAAGCCCGCGGTCGTTAAACCATTTTTGTAACCGCGTAAGCTGGCGGATGTGGTAGCCGATGGCCAGCTCTTCGTACAGCGTCGATGGGGGAGTCAGAGGCGCGACATCGGGTCTGCCGCTCAGGATAGCGCGTCGGGCCTGATGCCAGGCTCGTTGTTTCATCTCAATTTCATCTGGTCTTGTTACCCGATGCTTACTCACGGTCATAGTCTGCCAACTTGTTGTGAGGCGCGATTATACCCTGCAAAGCCGTCAATATGTCGTCCGATCTCCAGGGACGTTAATTTTTTATCAAAAAAATCTAGCCTTGTCATAATGTTGCATAATAATTACCCTGCGGACGCGCGATATATTCTGTCAATGGCTGACACGACCTGTCATTTGTTCGCGCTAAGATTCCTGACACCTACTTGCAGGAGACACACTCATGACCCCCCCCGAAAAAAGCACGCAGCTTGCCAACAGAATTGCCGGTATTTTTTGTGAAATGCTGAGCTGCGAGCGCGTGTCCCGCCATCAACTGGCCAGTAAATTTGGCGTAAGCGAACGGACGATATACCGGGATCTCCGGCGGCTAAGCAACTATGTTTATCATGTTGGGGAAGATCAGTACGCCCTCAGTCTGGAAGTTACTCAGCAACTGGAAAACTACCTGCAGCGAGTGAAGCGGGAAAAATGATCGGCTGCTGGCGATAATGGGCTTAAAGCTTCGTGGCTCCGCCGCCGATAATGCGATAAATTATTCTTTTTATTAACAAAATAACCACAATTAACTCAAGGGTAAGATGCGTACTGAAAGCTTAACTGATATCGCCTACCGTCACTTTGTGGAGAGCGTAAAAGATTACGCCATCTACATGTTGGACGTTGATGGCACCGTAGCCACCTGGAACGAGGGGGCGCTGCGAGCGAAGGGATATCTGCGCGAGGAGATTGTGGGGCAGTTTTTTGGCGTTTTCTACAGCGATGCGGAGCAAAAAAACGGACTGCCCGAGCGTAATCTGAATATCGCGCTTAAAAATGGAAAATTTGAAGGGGAAGGCTGGCGCTATCGCAAAGATGGCAGTCGGTTTTGGGCTCATGTGGTGATTGATGCCATCTATGATGAGCACCACACGCTGCTGGGATTTGCCAAAATTACCCGTGATATCAGCGAGCAGAAGGTCGTTATCGACAAGATCTCATGGCTTGCCCGCTACGATGCGCTTACCGGGCTTCCTAACCGCGTCGAATTCTTCAGTTTTGTAGAAAAACTGTTCACCGAGTCTGACTATAACCACATTGCTATTTGCACGGTTGATCTCGATAAATTCAAAGAGATCAATGATACCGAAGGGCATCTGGTTGGCGACCAGCTTTTGCAGCGTGTTTCGTCCTCGGTACTCAAAGCGATGGAAAAAGACGAGATTGTTGCTCGTTTCGGTGGCGACGAATTTGTCGCGGCCAAGCCTTATAACCACGACGATGAGTTACGTAATTTCACCGAGCGCTTACATAGCTGTTTTGTAGGCAAGCAGATTTTCGCCCACAGCGAAATTACCGTGAGTGCCAGCATCGGCGTGGCGGTTTACCCGGATGACGCCACGGATATCAATACGCTTATCAGCAATTCAGATCTGGCGATGTACCGTGCCAAAGCTAATCTGGATAACAAGATCTGCTGGTATGAAAAAGACATGGACGAGAAAACACGGCTGCGGAACCTGATGGCGGCGGATATTCGCCGCGGCATCAAAGAAGGGCAGTTCTTCATTCATTACCAGGAAAAACGCTCGCTGAAAGATAAGGCCATTACCGGCTATGAAGCGCTGCTGCGTTGGAATCACCCGGAGCAGGGACTGATTCCGCCTGATGAATTTATCCCTATTGCCGAGGAAAGTGGGGCCATTGTTCCACTGGGATACTGGGTGATTGAAACGGTATGTAAAGAGTCGCTTGCCAACAAGCTGGACAAAAAAATCTCGATCAATATTTCTCCCGTGCAGCTGCGTAATCTCAGCTTTATCGATAATGTCCGTGACATTTTAATGAGAACCGCATGGCCAATAACGCTGCTTGAGTTTGAGGTGACGGAGACGGCATTCATCATTAATAAAAAGCTGACGTTTAATATTCTTCATCAGTTCCAGAAAATGGGGATCAGCATTGCGCTGGATGACTTTGGTACCGGATATTCTTCTTTAAGTACGCTGCGAGAATTTCATTTTGACGTTATCAAGCTGGATCGCAGCTTCCTGACGAACGTTGAAAGTAACTTCCAGGCACGCTCCTTCGTTAGGGCGATCATTTCGCTCGGTAACTCCATCAATACGCCGCTAATTGCCGAAGGAGTGGAAACCAACGAGCAGTTACGTATTCTGGAGGAAGAAGGCTGTACCGAAATTCAGGGCTTCCTGTTTGGACAGCCTGTTGATATCAAGAACATTCATCGGTGAAATGAATGGTGGCGCATGCATTTGCGCCACCAATATCTTATGGCGAGGAGTGTGGTTTTTTTCTCATCTTCTATGTTGTAGTAAAAAATAATATCTTCCTGGGATTATTTTCTTGTGCTGGATTTTTCCCTCTTTTTATCGCAAAAAAATACTTCCGATTGAGTCTGGGTTAATTTTAGGATATTTCTCGTTTATTTTTTCTGTGATGAGTTACATTGGTTTAATTTCTATATTTTTCAGTTGGATGGTTTTAGTTTTTCAGTCGCATTGATCTAAATCAATTACTTTGTCTTTTTGCGCTAAAATCCTGTTTGATAACCGACTGGCTATTTAATCAAAGAATTTTTCTTAAGTTTTAATAAATTTAGATATTTTTCACTGTCCCTTTTTTTTATGCGAGAAATGTCTTTATAAATATCTTAGATTTTCGGTTGCAGCGGGAATTGATCCAACTTTGTTCATTGTTCTATTATTTTGCGCGGTGTAACTTAGCGCCAAAAATATCACGCAGCAATAACAGAGGGATGAGGCGATGGCTGACAGCTTCCAGGGCGAGGTGCCCAAAGCACGTATCAATTTAAAATTGGATTTACACACCGGAGGGGCTCAAAAGAAAACTGAACTTCCACTAAAGCTACTGGTTACCGGCGATTTTAGTCACGGGAGTGAAACCGCTCCATTATCTGAAAGGGTAAAAACAAACATTAATAAAAATAATTTTGATAGCGTGCTTTCTGAATATTCCCCAAAAATCAATGTCGCAGTCAAGAATATGCTGGCCGCTGAGGGGGGTGAAGAGAATATCCATCTTGTCTTTCGTGAAATGAAAGATTTCACGCCAGAAGAGGTTGCGCGTCAAATACCTCAGCTAAAAGCGATGCTGGCTATGCGTAATCTGTTGCGCGATTTAAAAGCCAATTTACTGGATAACCAGTCTTTCCGAAAAGAACTGGAAAAAATTCTGATTGACCCGGCGCTGAGCGCGGAGCTTCGTGCAGAACTTTCTGCTCTGGCACCAAAACAGGCATGAGCAATCACGCTATTTAATGGATTAATTGAGGAATGCTGATGTCTGTAAAAAATGAGAATACTGCTAGCGCAGAAAGTGTCGTACTTGACCAGCCTGTTTATGCTTCTCTGTTTGAAAAAATCAACCTTAATCCGGTGTCCGCCATAAGCGCACTGGATGTCTGGCAGGACAATCAGGCAATGTCCGACGCTACCGCCGATGAGCGACTGACTGCGGGGATGCAGGTGTTTCTTGAGTGCCTGAGTAAGGCGGGCTCAAAGGTTGAGAAACTCGACAAAGCGCTGATCGATCACCACATTGCCGAGCTGGATTTCCAAATCAGCCGTCAACTGGATGCAGTCATGCATCACGATGAGTTTCAGGCCGTGGAATCCCTGTGGCGAGGGGTTAAATCGCTGGTGGATAAAACTGATTTCCGCCAGAACGTCAAAATTGAGCTGCTTGATCTCTCCAAAGACGACCTGCGACAGGATTTTGAGGATGCCCCGGAAATTATCCAGAGCGGGCTGTACCTGCAAACCTATGTGGCAGAGTACGACACGCCTGGGGGGGAGCCGATAGCTGCCCTCGTCTCGGCCTATGAGTTCGATGCATCCGCTCAGGATGTGGCGCTTTTACGTAATATTTCCAAAGTTTCTGCGGCAGCACACATGCCGTTTATCGGCTCTGCCGGGCCAAAGTTCTTCCTGAAAGAATCAATGGAAGACGTGGCCGCCATCAAAGATATTGGCAACTACTTCGACCGCGCCGAATACATCAAGTGGAAGTCATTCAGGGACACTGATGACAGCCGTTATATTGGCCTGGTTATGCCTCGAGTGCTTGGCCGCTTGCCTTATGGGCCCGATACCGTGCCGGTACGCAGCTTCAACTATGTGGAAGAAGTAAAAGGTCCGGACCACGATAAATACTTGTGGACTAATGCATCTTTTGCTTTTGCCGCCAACATGGTGCGCAGCTTTATCCAGAATGGCTGGTGCGTCCAAATTCGCGGCCCGCAGGCTGGGGGAGCAGTAAAAGATCTGCCGATTCATTTGTACGATCTTGGTACCGGCAATCAGGTAAAAATTCCGTCGGAAGTCATGATCCCGGAAACCCGGGAATTTGAGTTCGCTAATCTCGGTTTCATCCCGCTGTCTTATTATAAAAATCGCGATTACGCGTGCTTCTTCTCGGCAAACTCCACGCAGAAACCGGCCCTGTATGACACCGCAGATGCCACGGCTAACAGTCGTATCAATGCGCGGTTACCCTACATTTTCCTGCTTTCTCGTATTGCGCACTACCTGAAGCTTATTCAGCGTGAAAACATCGGCACTACCAAGGACCGCCGTCTGCTGGAGCTGGAGCTGAACACCTGGGTTCGCAGTCTGGTCACCGAAATGACCGATCCAGGCGACGAACTGCAGGCTTCCCACCCGCTGCGCGATGCCAAAGTGGTGGTGGAAGATATCGAGGATAACCCGGGTTTCTTCCGCGTGAAGCTTTATGCCGTGCCACATTTCCAGGTCGAAGGTATGGACGTCAATCTGTCACTGGTTTCCCAGATGCCGAAGGCGAAAGCGTAACGTACTTAAGGCAGGAAGCCGATGAAAACGGAACAACCGTTATGGGGCAGGGGCCAGATGGTCTCTCCCCAGCACTTCCAGCAACAGGTCGCTTATGCGGCCTGGTCTGCGGAGTGTATTGCCCGACAGGGCCTTTCCCATCCATGGGGCGTTATTGAAGCCACTTTTGAACCGGATATGCTGAAACTGGGGCGACTTCAGGCCCGTCATCTGCACATCCGTTTTCAGGACGGTACGCTGATTGACACGGACAACACAGACGCTCTGCCCCCTGCGCTCATGCTTGAAGGCGAATCTCAGGGTACGAAAATAGTTCTGGCCCTCCCGCTGCTGAGATCCAACGGTGGTAACTGCCTGAGACCCGATGAAGTTGCCGAACGCCCGATACGTTTTCGCCAGCGCTGGCGGGACGTTCGTAATCTCTTCGGCGAGGATACCCGCCAGATAGCGGTGATACAGCCGGAGTTAACGCTGCGTTTTGCCAGCCAGGACAACAGCGATTATCTGACTTGTCCGGTAGCCAGCCTGCGGCAGGACTCCCAGGGCATCTGGGGGCTGGACGAGACTTTTCTGCCGCCGCTGCTGGCGATGCAGGGCAGCCGCTGGCTGGTCACCCAGCTCGAACAATTGATGACGCAGCTGCGAGCCAGACTGGGCCGCCTGATGGCAATGCGCCGGGAAAGTAATGAACGCATGGCTGATTTTGCGATGGCCGATGTCTCGCTCTTCTGGCTGCTTAATGCCCTGAACAGCGCAGAGCCCGTGCTGGGGCAGCTTCAGCGCCATCTGCAAAGTCCACCAGAGCGTTTGTATCCGGAACTTGCACGCCTGGCCGGCAGCTTGCTGACTTTTTCGCTGGAGCATCAGGTTAGCGCGATCCCGGTTTATCAACATGATCGACTAAATGCCGTTTTCCCGCCGCTGTTTGACTTACTTGGCGACCTGCTTGAAGCCAGCCTGCCTTCAAGAGTGGTGTCCATCACTCTTGAATATGATCCCCGGCTTCGCTTCTGGCAGGCCCGTCTGCATGACCCGCGTTTGCGGGAGGACGCGGATTACTACCTTTCCGTCCGCTCGACTTTGCCGGTGGCGCAAATGCAGGAGCAGTTCCCGAGGCAGTGCAAGGTGGGCAGCCCTGATCTCGTCAGAAGCCTGGTGAACTCCTCGCGCGTGGGCGTTCCGTTGACGCCACTGCGCCATGTGCCAGCGGCGATCCCGCTGCGTCTGGAGAATCAATACTTCAGCCTTAATGTCTCCGATCCTCTGGCCATCGACATGCTCCAGAGCGGCACCTGCATGTTTTACGTGCCGGGGATGCTCGGAGAGCCAGAGCTTGAACTCTTTGCGGTACTGAGAACATGAATGAGCCAAAACGCGGCAGCGCCGTAGAAGTTGATATAGATATGTTGCTGCAGGATACCTGGCTGCAGGTGATTAGCCTGCGGCATGGTCCTCTATTTCAGCCAGGGGAAGGCCGAACGCTGTGGGATCGCTGCGTCGCTGATGTAGAACGCGTGCAGCGCGAGCTGAAGGCTTGCGGCCTTGATAACGCCAGTTGCCAGCATATTCTCACCGCACAGTGCGCACTGCTTGATGAGGCGGTTAAAAGTCGCGGCGAGGAAGATGATGCCTGCGTGAAGTGGTATGACATTCCCTTGCTTGGCCATTTTCTTGGCACGATGGATGCCGGTGACACACTGTGCGACAGAATGTGGGAAGTGCTGCGTGAGCCGTCATCTGACCGTGTGGTCGTGACCTGTTTTCAGCGGGTTATGATGCTGGGTTTTCGCGGCAGCTTCAGTTCATTGAACGATCCTGAACGCCAAAAGCTCATTAATGCTCTTGGTGAGCATGTCCCTCCATTCAGCTATCCGCAATCCCATCCCGTGCTGGCGGAAAGCCCTACCGGAAGTGCACTGACAGGCTGGCTGGCATCGTGGCCAGTGTGTATTGGGTTGAGCCTGTTCGTTCTAATTGCTCTGTGGTGGGGCCTGGATCGTTGGCTCGAACGGGTATTGGCTACATTGCTGCCGGGAGCGTTGCAATGAGTGCAGCCCAGCAGCGAATGCTGGTCCTTTGGGCCGCCGCGTTAAGCGCGTTGGTGTGCCTGGTATTTTTGCCTGTCTCACGGCTACTTTCTGTGCTGATTTTTCTGGCTGCATTGGGCGTTATTGGCGCGTTTTGGTACGCGGCCAGTCGTCGCATCGTGGATGACTCCTCCCTGTTTCTGGATAAGCTTCCTGAAGCCACTTTTAGTCAGCCGGTGGTGCTGGTCTGTGGCGATTTGCCCCGGACCTGGCCACATCAGGAACCCGTACTGATCGTCTCTCATGGCTGCTGGATCAGGGTTGAACCCCATCAGGATCTGCCGCAGATAGTTGATCAGGTGCTGGCCCAGCGCCCGGACTGGGGGCGCCAGCTATCGGTCATGGTCAATATTTGCCCGCAGCAGCACGCCGACGGCGAACGGTTAACCAGCGATTTGCTGACTCTGCGCTGGCAAATATGCCAGATGCGTAAGAGTACGGGGCACGCGCTGCCGTTGGTGCTCAATGTGAATATAGGCAGCACGATGATGAGTGACCAGGTCTGGCAGGTGGCAATGCCGGGCGACGGCATCAGAGTCTGGCACGAATCTGCTGCACCATGCTCGATTGCGACCTGGGTGAGCACAGGCGGCGCAATAGCCATGCATCAGCAGGTGCTGATCAACAGCCTGATGAGCTGGTGTCGTCAACACGTTGAGGCGGTATTTATGGATGAAAATACTGATTTCCCGGCGATTATGCCCTCCGCCGTGCTGTGGGGGGCGGGCCCGATACTTGCCGGCAACCTGACCTCATCGGTCTGGTCGATATGGCTATCGCGGCGTACGGCCATGCATCAGGTCGCAGGCTGGGAGCCGACAGGCACGGACAGTTCGGTCATTTCACCCCTTCCGGACTTTATCCTGCCGCTGTTGCCAGAGGGGAAAGGGCTGACTTCGCGGGACCGGGCCGGGCGATACGCGCTGATGTTTTTCACGCTGGCGGCCGCTGCGGCACTGTCATGCAGCGGCTGGAACAATCGACAACTCCTGCAGCGGGTTGGGTTTGATATTTCCCAATACAACAGCCTCTCCATGAACAATTACGAGCCAAAGGCCGATGCTGTCTCGGCTCTACGTACAGATGCCGCCCAGCTTGATGACTGGGCCAGGAATGGCATCCCGGCTCGTATAAGTCTTGGCTTGTACCAGGGAGAGCGCCTGAGGTTCCCGGTGCTAGACGCTATCCGTTCCTATGTGCCACCGCCATCTCCAAAACCGTTTGCGAAGCCAAAATCGACGCCTAAAACCGTGCGTCTCGACAGCATGTCCCTGTTTGATTCTGGCAAATCCGTATTGAAGGCAGGCTCTACCAAAATGCTGGTGAATTCTCTGGTGGGCATTAAAGCGAAACCAGGCTGGTTGATTGTCGTGTCCGGCCATACCGATGACACCGGCGATGTCCGGCTGAATCAAACATTATCCCTTAAGCGCGCTGCAGCGGTGCGCGACTGGATGCGTGATACCGGCGATGTGCCGGAAAGCTGTTTTGCGGTGCAGGGCTATGGCCAGGGCCGCCCCATTGCCACCAATGAGACGCCGGAAGGCCGTGCGTTAAACCGGCGTGTTGAAATCAGCCTGGTACCGCAGGCCTGGGCCTGTCAGCTACCGGGCGAAATCCCCGCGTCATCGCAGGATGATGACGTTTTACACAACGAAATGGAGAAGTAAATCATGGCAATTCCTGTTTACCTTTGGCTTAAAGACGACGGCGGTGCGGACATCAAAGGATCTGTGGACGTCGAGAACCGCGAAGGCAGCATCGAAATTGTTGCTCAGGAACATAATCTGTACATCCCGACCGATAACAACACCGGCAAACTGACCGGGACCCGTATCCACACCCCGTTCAGGTTCACCAAGGAAATCGACTCCTCAAGCCCGTACCTGTACAAAGCGGTCACCACCGGGCAAACCCTGAAATCGGCTGAATTTAAGTGGTACAAAATCAACGATGCAGGCCAGGAAGTTGAGTACTTCAACACCAAACTGGAAAACGTGAAAGTGGTGAAGGTCAACCCTGAAATGTATGACGTGAAAGACCCTTCCAAAGAGAAACACAACCACCTCGAGCGCGTAGAGCTGCGCTACGAAAAAATCACCTGGACCTACAAAGACGGCAACATCATTCATTCCGATAGCTGGAACGAACGCGCCACCGCGTAAAACACTAGCGGGCAGAGTTTCTCTGTCCGTTTTTTTGTTTTTGCTGAACGCCTGCCCGCGCGGGCGTTCAGCAAAGAAACCCACAATCTGCCAGCCCGACCGTATGCGCTTTGGTCCCCAATATGGGAAACGGCGATGGGCGGTAGCGTGTCCAGGCCCCCTTCAGGAGAGAATAAAACATGGAAAATCCAGCCAGCCTGCTACGTCGTCTTAACCCTTACTGCGCCCGGGCGATGGAAGGGGCTGCATCCCTGTGCCAGACCCGAGCACAGGCGGAAATTCTGCCCGAGCATTTGGTTTTAAAGTTGTTGGAGCAGGGCGAAGGCGACCTGACGGTGCTGGCGCGGCGCTATGAATGGGACATGGACACCATTTGGCAGGATTTGCTTGGCTGGCTGGACAAACAGCCTCGTTCCGTTCGTCATCGCCCGCATCTCTCAGAAAGTGTTCAGGCGCTGATGCAGGAAGCGTGGTTGATCGCCTCTCTTGCAGGAGAAACGCATATTCGCAGCGTACACCTGCTGATGGCGCTGGTGGATAAACAAAATTTGCTGCGCTGCGATGGGCTTTGGCCGCTGCTGACGCTGGGTCGAAACCAGTTAGAACGCCTGCGACCCTTGCTCGATGCGCAGTCCGACGAGTGTCCGGAGGCTCAGCTTGAGGCTGAACTGGCACAAAAACATGGTGGTGAGGTCGAGCTTATCGGTCGCCCGGTGGATGAAGAAATAAAAGAGGGCGGACTCAGCCCTGCGCTGCAAAATGCGCTGGATAAATTTACTCTCGACGTCACCTCGAAAGCCAGGGAAGGGAAAATCGATCCGGTTTTTGGGCGCGACAAGGAAATCCGCCAGATGGTGGATATTCTCTCAAGACGCCGTAAAAACAACCCAATCCTGGTCGGTGAACCTGGGGTGGGGAAAACCGCGTTGGTAGAAGGCCTGGCATTGCGTATCGCTGAAGGGAACGTCCCGACAAGCCTCAAGCCTGTCAGGTTGCGCACACTCGACCTTGGGCTACTGCAGGCCGGCGCGGGCGTGAAGGGGGAATTTGAGCAGCGCCTGAAAAACGTGATTGAGGCCGTGCAGCAGTCGCCGGAGCCGATTTTACTGTTTATCGATGAGGCGCACACCATTATCGGCGCGGGCAACCAGGCAGGTGGAGCCGATGCCGCCAACCTGTTGAAACCGGCCCTGGCGCGCGGTGAGCTTCGCACCATCGCCGCAACCACCTGGAGCGAATACAAACAATATTTCGAGCGTGATGCCGCGCTGGAACGCCGGTTCCAGATGGTCAAAGTGGATGAGCCGGACGATGATACTGCCTGCCTGATGCTGCGCGGCCTGAAATCCCGCTATGCAGAGCATCACGGCGTTCATATTAGTGATGATGCCGTGTGCGCGGCAGTGACACTGTCACGCCGATATCTCACGGGCCGTCAGTTGCCGGATAAAGCCGTTGATTTGTTGGATACCGCGGCGGCGCGAGTTCGTATGAGCCTGGATACTCTCCCGGAAGACATCGTGGTTCTGAAAGCTCAGCGAACTGCTCTCGAGCTGGAGGAGCAGGCACTGCTGGAAGACATTGCCACCGGCTGCCACCGCCACGGCGAGCGGATTGAGCTTATCGAAACGCAGTTTAGTCACCTGGAAAGCACGCTCGAAGCGATGGAAAACCGCTTTGAACAGGAAAAGTTACTGGCGCTGCAGGTTGTGGAATGCCGTCTGGATATCAGCCGCCAGGCTGAGCTTACAGGCCTGCAACAGCAGCTAGCGGCGCTACAGCAGGGGGATCCGCTGGTGCAGATTGACGTCGATACTCGCACCGTGGCGAACGTGATTGCCGACTGGACCGGCGTCCCTCTTTCTTCGTTGATGAAAGATGAACAGGCTGAGTTGCTGACGCTGGAAGGCGCCCTCGGCAAGCGAGTTGTGGGGCAAGAAGTGGCGCTTAATAGCCTGGCTCAGCGGCTCCGAGCCGCCAAAACAGGGCTGACGTCCGAGCACGGACCACAGGGCGTATTTCTACTGGTAGGGCCTAGCGGCGTTGGGAAAACCGAAACGGCGCTCGCGCTCGCGGATGTACTCTACGGCGGTGAAAAATCCCTGATTACCATCAACCTGTCAGAATACCAGGAACCGCACACCGTTTCTCAGCTCAAGGGATCGCCCCCTGGCTATGTGGGTTACGGGCAGGGCGGGATCCTGACCGAAGCCGTGCGTAAGCGGCCTTACAGCATTGTGCTGCTCGATGAAGTAGAAAAAGCCCACCGCGATGTAATGAATCTGTTTTACCAGGTCTTTGATCGTGGCTTTATGCGTGACGGCGAAGGCCGCGAAATCGACTTCCGCAACACCGTGATTCTGATGACTTCCAACCTGGGTAGCGACCATCTGATGCAGTTGCTGGGCGAAAAGCCGGATGCCACCGAAGGAGATCTGCACGAACTTCTACGGCCAGTCCTGCGTGACCACTTCCAGCCCGCGCTGCTGGCCCGCTTTCAGACCGTGATTTACCGCCCGCTAGGCTCCCCGGCAATGCGCACCATTGTGGAAATGAAACTTGCGCAGGTGTGCCAACGTCTGCACCGCCACTATGGCCTGACAACGCACATAGAAGAGAGTTTGTATGACGCGCTAACCGCTGCCTGCCTGCTACCGGACACCGGCGCTCGCAACGTCGATAGCCTGCTTAACCAGCAGATCCTGCCGGTGCTGAGCCAGCAGCTGTTGAGGCAGATGGCGGTACAGCAGAAGCCCAAAACCCTGACGTTTGGCTGGGATGATGCAGAGGGCATTACACTGGAGTTTGACTGGACACCAGGAGTCAACGAATGAGTAATAATCCCCCGGCAGGATACAGCCACAACCATCACCGGCTCGCGGTGAAGGGCTGCGAACCGGCCCTCGACGTGCTGGCGTTTACCGGCGAAGAAGCCCTGAGCAAACCGTTCAGCTACCGCATTGAGTTCACCAGCGAGAGCCACGCCATCAGCAAAGAAATGATGCTGATGCAGCCTGCCTCGCTGACGCTTCTGGCCCCGGTGGACCAGGGCTACGGTATCAAAGTACAGCAGCCGGTGCGGGTGATTCAGGGCGTGGTCAGCGGCTTTGAGCGCCTGAACACGTCCCGGGACGAGACTCATTATGCCCTGACGCTGCAGCCCCGGCTGGCGCTGCTCGACCGTTCGGTTCAGAACGCCATTTATCAGGACATGTCCGTCCCGCAGATTGTCGAAAAAATCCTGCGCGAGCGCCACAACATGCGTGGCCAGGACTTTGTGTTTTCACTTGCCAGAGAGTACCCGCGCCGCGAGCAGGTGATGCAGTACGGCGAGGACGACCTGCACTTCATCACCCGCCTGCTGGGCGAGGTGGGCATCTGGTTCCGCTTTACCACCGACACGCGGCTCAACATCGACGTGGTGGAGTTTTACGACAGCCAGCAGGGCTATGAGCGGGGGCCGGAGTTGCCTTCGGTGCCGCCGTCGGGCCAGCATTCACAGGGCATGGATTCGGTGTGGGAGATGGTGAGCCACCATCGCGTGGTGCCGCAGAAGGTCAGCACCCGGGATTACAACTACCGGCAGGCCACGGCAGAGATGACCGCGCAGGTGGATGTGACGCGGGGCGACACGACCACCTGTGGGGAGCACTACCGCTGGGCCGACAACTACCTGACGGCGGGCAGCGCTTACGACCTGACCCCGGCGCCTGAATCGGGCGTGTTTTACGCCCGGATGCGCCACGAACGCTACCTGAACGGGCAGACGCAGGTCCAGGCCCTCACCAGCAGCCCGGTGCTCTCGCCGGGTCAGGTGCTGACCGTTACCGGCGGCTATGAAGTGGCGGAGGTGTTCGCTCAGGGCGTGCTCATCACGGGCATGACCAGCCATGCCCGTCGCGACAGAAACTTTGTGGTGAATTTTCACGGCATCCCGGACAGCACGGATTTTGGGTTCCGCCCCGAGCCCGGCAGCCGGCCGGTGATGGCCGGCACGCTCCCGGCACGTGTGACCAGCACGACAGAAAACGACACCTACGGCCATATCGACAAAGATGGCCGCTACCGCGTCAGTATGCTGTTTGACCGCGCCAGCTGGGAAACCGGGTTTGAAAGCCTGTGGGTGCGCCAGTCCAGGCCGTACGCCGGAGATACGTACGGCCTGCACCTGCCGCTGCTGGCGGGCACGGAAGTGGCCATCGGCTTTGAAGACGGCAACCCGGACAGGCCTTATATCGCCGGGGTTTTACACGACTCGGCCCACCCGGACCCCGTCACCATCCGCAACTACCGGCGGAACGTGCTGCGGACGCCTGCGAACAACAAAATCCGCCTCGACGATGAGCGTGGCAAAGAGCACATCAAGGTCTCCACCGAGTACGGCGGCAAGAGCCAGCTGAACCTCGGCCATCTGGTCGACAGCGAAAGGCAGCCGCGCGGGGAGGGCTTTGAATTAAGGACCGACAGCCGGGGCGCCATCCGGGCGCAGAAGGGGATATTCATCAGCGCCGACGGCCAGGCGAAGGCGCAGGGACAGGCGCTGGAGATGGAGCCCGCGCTTGCACGGCTTTCAGCCGCATTAGTGGCAATGGAATCCCTGGCTGCCAGCGCGAAGCAGGCTCAGGCACTGGCTGCCGATGTCGGCCGTCAGCAAAAACTCCTCAGGCAAAAAATCGAACAATTGCATGAGGAGGTCATCCTGGGCAGTGCGCCAAAAGGCATGGCGCTGGTGAGTGGTGAAGATATGCAGTTATCAGCCAGTGATAATCTGACGCTGACCGCAGGCAAACAACTGGATGTCGGAGCGCAGAAAGATTTCACGCTGGCCGCGGGGAAACAACTCAGCCTGTACAGCCGGGAAGGTGCAAAACTGTTCAGCTCGCATGACGATATTGATATTCAGGCGCAGGGCGGAAACATCACGACCTGGTCCACGCAGGACACACATATTTCGAGTGGCAAAAAACTGGTGGTGACGGCACAGGATGAGCTGACGCTAATATGCGGCGGCGGTTATATCAAAATCAAGGGCGGGAATGTTGAGATTGGTGGCCCGGGTAAGCTGTTGATAAAGAACACGGGGATAGAGAAGGCGGGTGCCGGTAGTCTGCAGGGGGTGATGAAGTCGTTTGAGTCTGAAAGTTTTGATGAAAAATTCATAATCAGAAATGCATTAACTCAAGAGCCGTTGCCAGGAAAAGCTTATAAAATAACTATGCCAAATGGATCAGTTGTAACTGGTATAACAGACTCCTTGGGGGCTACATCACTTAATTCTTCGGATTTAATAGCTGACGTGATAATAACACTTATGAGCCGTTAAATAACTTTGAGGACGTACACATGCTAGGATTGGTGCTCTTTATAATTTTTTTATATTCACTTGTGGCTGGAAGCATTTTATATCTATTCGTTGGGTTTCTGTACAAATCTACTGGCGGAGGATGGAGGAAAGCAGGTAAGTGGTTTATATGTGTGATCCTCTCATATATCATTGTATATGCCCTCCAGTCAAATGATGCCCCAATAATAAGATGAAGGCGGTTGTTCTAATAGATAAGAAAGGTTCTGCTAATGAATAAAGGAACAAATACAACAAGGCCTTTAGAACTCAAGTATGATGATAATGGCCGACCCTCATGGCGTTCAAGCCCTTCACATAAAAATATAAAAGTCCGCGGAGGATGTGATTTGCCTCCTCATCTTCCAGGGCTAATAATACTTGTTCATGGTGTTAACTCAACGGGGGAATGGTATCAAAATGCGGAAGAGTCCCTCTGCGGAGGATTAAATGCCAGGTTGGGGCTAAAAGGTACCGCATTCGAGTTGAAATCGAACAAATACAGCACTGATTCTGTTGTGGAAGATAACTCATCACCATCACCTTTAACTCACAGGGAAATTATTGAAAATAATGAGAGGTCTCCAATTATTCGATTCTACTGGGGATATTCTTCAGTAGAGGGTGAAGAGGATAAATATGTTATTCCGTTAGCTAATGTAGATGGTGAAGACTATCACCAAATGAAAAAAATAGGTGTAAAGGTAGATGATATTCGGAGAAAAGGCCCATATATATGGGGAGGAGGGCCGTTTCAAAACGGTACAAATAACTTACATTCGCTATGGAGTAACTATGGATTCGATGAGGACTTGGCAGGAATTCCTGGCGCGAAACTTCAGTATTTTAATGAAGATAAAGATAGGCTTTTAACAAATGCCCCACCACGGAAATACTATTCACATGCTGCTAAGCGACTAGCGGATCTTTTAGATCTTATCCGAGATAAATATCCTTATGATACAATTAGCATTATCTCTCACAGCCAGGGAACAATGATTTCACTAGCCGCGGTAGCACTAGCAAAAAAAGGGCCAGATGCTCTTTTCATATTAAACTCCCCTTATGCAATGCATAATAGCCAACTTAATGAGTTTTCAATTCCTCAGCAAGAGAGAATTTCTCCTAACGGCCGAGAGAATACTTTGTCATCAATAATTGAAAAAATTTCAATGCAAACTTCGCATCTTTCCGCTGGCGGTTATGAAGGATTATGTGTAGGTAAATTTACTGATAAATCGAGTTGGAAGCCTGAAGGTGAGAATGTAATAGAAGGTGGTAAAATACAGGAACGTGATAATCATGGTAGAACATATATTTACTTCTGCCCACATGACCGAGTTATGGGGTCATTGCCGCTTCGCTCAATAGGTTGGCAAGGGCTGCCGAATGATAAAAATGGAAATCCACATCCATTAATTCTGAAGTTCAAAAATAATTTATACCAACGGATGTTGGCTAGAAATACGCCGTGTGGGTCTGATCCAGATAAACATACACCATTTGGTACATTGCCTGATGGAAGACCATTTTGGGATGATGGAGATGATAAATATCAAAGTAGTAGAAATACATATCCTAACCCTCCCAAATGGCAAACAGTGTTTGTAAATGCAGAAAGAGTTCCTAAACCTATTAATTCTGATGAGTTGGCCGGATTTGACCAAACCCGAGTAGGTAAAGAGCATGGCTCAAAACAGCAGGATGGGTGGGGGGAAGTGAACCCTAAAACTGGAGATAAAAATGACAATACATACGATAACTATATTAATTTATATCCAAACCATGATGTCGTAATCGGCTATAAAGAGCTTCCAAGTGGTTATGTGCAAGAGATAACAAGGAAGGAAACTGTCGAAGAAAAAAATAAGAGGTTACGAACATATGTTTCGCAACCGACAGATCACAGTACACTACCTGGAAGCGAGAACTTTATGTCCAGAGTAGTAGCTTATGATTTACCAATAGGCTACTGCGATGCTACATGGGATAAAGAATTTCTTTCTAAACTTCGATATCTTGCAGATTGGACCACTGGTTCTGATCCATATATGAATACAGGAATTGTTGAAAGTATTAGTGAGCCTTCAATGATAAGCCGTGAAACGGGCATCGAGGAAATGATTCGGAAAAAGGCAAAGGAGTACGGTTACTAAATGAGTAGATACGTCGTTATTCTAGGAGATTCCACTTCACACGGAGGCAAGGTTACATCAGCCTCATCCAGCTTTGAAATATCGGGCAAATATGCCGCACTCTTAAATGACACCGTGTCCTGCCCTGAGCATGGCACAAATAAAATTATCGAGTGCGATATTTCTGCCTATGAAGAAAACGGGCGTGGAATTGTATTACATGGCTATAGAACTCAATGCGGGGCAATAGTTATCGCAAGCATGCAGGATATGGAGGTTGGCTGATGGGGTGGTCTCTTCCGGAGGTGCCTGAAAAAGAGCAGGCACCATCCTGGTCGCCGTGGGTTTGTTTGTTGATTATTATTCTCGGTATATTCATTGGGCTGCTTGTTGCTGTACTGAAATCACCGACGACAGAGTTACCTTCATTGAACAGTGGGGCCTGGTTGTCGCTCACGGTCTGGACATTTGTGGGCATTTCGGCAACCATCGCAGTCTACAGTTTCTGCTGGGAAATGCTGGCAATCCGTGTCTGGAACTGGAATGAGTGGTGCAGGGATATGCGTCTGAAGTGGCGCTTACGCGCGCATCAGCACCTTGTCATTCTCAGCCATTTTTTCATCGCGGCCAATACGGGAATGCTGTCTCGTCTTGCACATACATCAGAAGGGGAAAGTGCGGACACGACACCTTTAACTTTGTTGCCGGATGTCCCCCTTACGCCCGGCATTTCGCGTTTTGAGCAACTTCTCAGTCATCTCATTGCCCAGATAATGCCTTCGATTCGGCGGCGATATCCTTCCGGCCCACTCCAGATTATTGTTCAGACCAACGGTAGCGACAAAGACCGTGAATCTCAGTCATTCCATCGTATCTGGTCAGTAGGTACCCCACCATGGAAAGCCGACGTTCATTTTCAGGATGCTGACTCCTCCCTTAATGGTTGGAATCAGTTTTTGAGGTCAACAAAGCAGCCCGTACTGGTACTGGTGATGTACTATCGGCTACCCGATGACGTTCTGCCTGAATTTGCCAGCGCTTTGTTTATGGTGCATCCGTCGATGCTTAATCAGGGGGAAGGAAAAAATGCGTTACGGCTTTTCCGGGCGATGCCGCTCAACTCCCGTACGCTTGCAACGGAACTCAGTGAGTTAAGGAATATGGCCCTCACGCCTGCCAGCAAGAAACATCTTGTCTGGCACAGTGGGCTATCAGATGCGCCACGACAGTCAGTGAGCAGGGTGATGAATGAACTATCGGTTCCCCTGTACGATAGCATTGGCACTGGCGGGGTCATTGACTATGACATCGCCAGTGCCCGGTATGGTGGTCTTGCTGGCTGGGCAATGATTGGTGCTGCGGCTGAGATGGCGGCTTATGGTCCCGACTGCCAGTGGCTTCTTCTCGAAGGTGAAAATGATGCCTGTGCAGTGACACTTGGAAGTGCCGTCCTCGCAGTCGAGGATGATCATTTCATCGTTCAGGCACCCTTTCCCGGGGGCTCTGTTCTGATGGCATTACTGCTCAATGCCGGTCTGTACAGTCTGATGATCCACTATTTTCCTTCAACGGCATTCTCCTGGTCAGGGATCGCTCTTCTTGTGCTGTCAGTGATAGTGATATTGCCCGGGCTGGCCATTTTGCTGAGGCACATTACAGCCCGTCTTCAGCGTCCAAAATTTATCAGGGCAGCGCGACACACCGGAAAGGAATAACCGGCATGAAAAATGTTTCAAAGTCACTGGGAGTAGGATTTCTCATCGTGGCAATTCTGCTAGTGATACTCTTTGTTTTGGTACAGATAACGCAATTGCCTTCGAGTAGCGGTGGCGACAATTTCTGGTACGCGCTGGCAAGTTTCATCATCCTGACCGCCACATTGTGCACTCTGGTATTTTTTACGTTGTCCAGGCAACAAAATTCCTCTCCCGTTGCGCCTGATGATGAAAACAATCACAACGAAGAAAGAGCGCCGGGGCGATATGATTTTTCAACACTCAGCAAGCATCTTAGAACACGTAACTTGTTCTTCTGGCACTACAAAGTCCGCCTGCTTCTCATCACCGGAGACGAAGCTGCGATAGAAGAGTTGGTCCCCGGCCTGCAGCAAAACCAGTGGCTGGAAGGTAACCGCACGGTTCTGATTTATGGCGGCAGCCTGTCGGCGGAGCCGGACCGCGAAAAATATACCTCGCTGCGCAAACTGCGCCGTGGCCGCCCGCTGGATGGCATCATTCGCGTTTTGCCTCACTCGCTCGAGCTTACGCCGCAGATCAGCGATAGCGACCTGCGCGGGCTGGAGAAAATTAGCGAACTGCTGCGTTATTCGGCTCCGGTCTGGCTGTGGCAGCTCTGCGACAGCAAGTGGCCGCAGGCGAAACGCCCCGAGCAGGCCGTGGGGGCCAGTTTCCCGGCTCGTGCCAGTCTGGATGATGTAGCCCGCCAGATGACAAACCTGTTATCGCCCCTGACAACACAGGGCGTCAGCCAGATTGTCGACAACAATAACCACGACTTCCTGCTGCGCCTTGGGCAACAGCTGAAAAATGGAGGCATTAGCGGCTGGGTTGATCGGCTCAAGCCGTGGCTCTACGCAAGCCAACAGCGCGTTCCGCTGCGGGGGCTGATGTTCAGTCTCACTCGGACTCAATCCGCTAACGCTACCGAAAATGCGAATGCTGAGACATTTATACCTGAGTCGCAGCGTCATACCCTGACGCTCCCGGCGACCTGGCAGGGGATCGTCGCAGACTGCGGGCGGGTACGTGGTCGCCGCGTAGGGCTGCCGTGGGAGCAGGCGCTGGCGTTAAGCCTCATCGCTGCGCTGGGGATTTGGGCCACCGGGATGTTGATCTCTTTTGGCCTGAACTATAACCAAATCACTTCTGTCGCGACTAAAGCCCACTACCTGGCGGAACAGACCAGCGTGTCTGATGTTCAGTTAGAGGCTTTGCATGACCTGCGTAATGATGCTGGCCGCTTACAGCATAATATTCAGGACGGCGCGCCCTGGTACCAGCGCTTCGGGTTAGATCATTCCCGGACATTGCTCGACGCCATGCTGCCCTGGTACGGCGTCGCCAATACCCGGCTGATACGCGACCCGGCAAATGCGGCGCTAACGCAAAAACTTACCGCGCTGGTTAACTCTGCGCCCAACAGCGACAAGCGTGCACAGCTGGCTAAACCCGGTTATGACCAGCTAAAAGCGTGGCTGATGATGGCGAGGCCGGACAAAACCGATGGCGCGTTTTTCGCTCAGACCATGAAGGTGGTTGAACCTGTCCGAGCCGGAGTATCACCGGGGCTGTGGCAAAGCCTTTCCCCGGATCTGTGGGCGTTCTACATCACCGAGCTGCCGAACCAGCCCCACTGGAAAATAACCCCGGACCAACAGCTGATCGGCCAAAGCCGCCAGGTGCTGCTGCAGCAGATTGGGCGCCGAAATGCCGAAAGTACACTGTATGAAAATATGCTCAAGTCCGTGCGGCGTAATTTTGCCGATGTGACTCTGGAGGACATGACCAGCGGCACCGATGCGCGTCGCCTGTTTACCACCGATGAAGCGGTGCCGGGCATGTTTACCCGCCAGGCGTGGGAAGGGGGGATTCAGCAGGCGATTGAAAAAGCAGCTAAATCTCGCCGAGAGGAGATCGACTGGGTGCTGAGCGACAGCCAGCACAGCGTGGGGGCCGATCTCTCCCCTGAGGCGCTGAAAGCACGCTTGACCCAGCGCTACTTCACCGACTTTGCCGGGACGTGGCTGAACTTTCTCAACAGCCTGCGGCTGAATCAGGCCAATAACATTACCGATGTAGCTGACCAGTTGACGCTGATGAGTGATGTCCGCCAGTCCCCTTTAATAGCCCTGATGAACACCCTGGCCTGGCAGGGGGAAACGGGGCAGAAGGCTGAAGGGATTTCCGAGTCCATTATCAAGTCGGCGAAAGATTTGGTGGGGGGGAAAAATAAGCCGCTGATTGATCAGCGTGATGCGCGTGCAGAGGGGCCGCTGGATGAGACCTTCGGGCCGCTGTTAACGCTGATGGGGAAAAATAAAGCCAGCAGCGTGATGTCAGCGGACAGCACCCTGAGCCTGCAAACTTATCTGACCCGAATCACTCGCGTTCGCCTGCGCCTGCAGCAGGTCGCAAGTTCCTCCGATCCTCAGGAGATGATGCAGACCCTGGCCCAGACCGTTTTTCAGGGCAAAAGCATCGACCTGACGGACACGCAGCAGTACGGCAGCCTGATGGCCGCCAGCCTCGGAGAAGAGTGGAGCGGTTTTGGGCAAACCCTGTTTGTGCAGCCGCTAACCCAGGCGTGGGAAACGGTCCTGCAACCTTCGGCCGCCGGCCTGAACGACAAATGGCGCCGTTCGGTGGTGGCGAACTGGCATACGGCTTTCGATGGCCGTTATCCGTTTGCGGTCAGCAAAAGTGAAGTGTCTTTGCCCATGCTGGCTGAGTTTGTGCGTCAGGACAGCGGGCGCATCGAGCGTTTTCTGACCACGCAGCTGAATGGGGTGCTGCATAAAGAAGGCAGCCAGTGGGTACCGGATAAAATCAACGGGCAGGGCTTAACCTTCAATCCAGCTTTCCTCCGCGCCGTAAACCAGTTGAGCCAGCTGTCGGACATTTTATTTACCGACGGCACCCAGGGGATCAATTTTGAACTGCAGGCTCGCCCGGCCCCGCAGGTGGTGGAAACGCTCCTGACTCTCGACGGGCAAAAGCTGCGTTACTTTAACCAGATGGCCGACTGGCAAATGTTTCGCTGGCCGGGAGACACATATAAACCAGGCACCACGCTGACCTGGACTTCAACCAGCGCCGGGGCACGCTTATTTGGTGATTACAGCGGGGCATGGGGTTTTATCCGCTGGCTGGAAGAAGGCAAACGGCAACAACTGGATAGCAGCCGGTGGATGATGAGTTTTACGGCCCCGGACGGGCGAACCCTGCAATGGGTGCTGCGCTCACAACTGGGGAAAGGGCCGCTGGCGCTTTTGGAACTGCGCAATTTTACGCTGCCGGAGCAGATATTTAGCGTGAACAATTTGACCGGACATCAGGAGTCAACGAATGAGTAATAATCCCCCGGCAGGATACAGCCACAGCCATCACCGGCTCGCGGTGAAGGGCTGCGAACCGGCCCTCGACGTGCTGGCGTTTACCGGCGAAGAAGCCCTGAGCAAACCGTTCAGCTACCGCATTGAGTTCACCAGCGAGAGCCACGCCATCAGCAAAGAAATGATGCTGATGCAGCCTGCCTCGCTGACGCTTCTGGCCCCGGTGGACCAGGGCTACGGTATCAAAGTACAGCAGCCGGTGCGGGTGATTCAGGGCGTGGTCAGCGGCTTTGAGCGCCTGAACACGTCCCGGGACGAGACTCATTATGCCCTGACGCTTCAGCCCCGTCTGGCGCTGCTCGACCGTTCGGTTCAGAACGCCATCTATCAGGACATGTCCGTCCCGCAGATTGTCGAAAAAATCCTGCGCGAGCGCCACAACATGCGCGGCCAGGACTTTGTGTTTTCACTCGCAAAAGAGTATCCGCGCCGCGAGCAGGTGATGCAGTACGGCGAGGACGACCTGCACTTCATCACCCGCCTGCTGGGCGAGGTGGGCATCTGGTTCCGCTTCACCACCGACACGCGGCTCAACATCGACGTGGTGGAGTTTTACGACAGCCAGCAGGGCTATGAGCGGGGGCCGGAGTTGCCTTCGGTGCCGCCGTCGGGCCAGCATTCACAGGGCATGGATTCGGTGTGGGAGATGGCGAGCCACCATCGCGTGGTGCCGCAGAAGGTCAGCACCCGGGATTACAACTACCGGCAGGCCACGGCAGAGATGACCGCGCAGGTGGATGTGACGCGGGGCGACACGACCACCTGTGGGGAGCACTACCGCTGGGCCGACAACTACCTGACGGCGGGCAGCGCCTACGACCCGACCCCGGCGCCTGAATCGGGCGTGTTTTACGCCCGGATGCGCCACGAACGCTACCTGAACGGGCAGACGCAGGTCCAGGCCCTCACCAGCAGCCCGGTGCTCTCGCCGGGTCAGGTGCTGACCGTTACTGGCGGCTACGAAGTGGCGGAGGTGTTCGCTCAGGGCGTGCTCATCACGGGCATGACCAGCCATGCGCGCCGCGACAGAAACTTTGTGGTGAATTTTCACGGCATCCCGGACAGCACGGATTTTGGGTTCCACCCCGAGCCCGGCAGCCGCCCGGTGATGGCCGGCACGCTCCCGGCACGCGTGACCAGCACGACAGAAAACGACACCTACGGCCATATCGACAAAGATGGCCGCTACCGCGTCAGTATGCTGTTTGACCGCGCCAGCTGGGAAACCGGGTTTGAAAGCCTGTGGGTGCGCCAGTCCAGGCCGTACGCCGGGGATACCTACGGCCTGCACCTGCCGTTGCTGGCGGGCACGGAAGTGGCCATCGGCTTTGAAGACGGCAACCCGGACAGGCCCTATATCGCCGGGGTCTTACACGACTCGGCCCATCCGGACCCTGTCACCATCCGCAACTACCGGCGGAACGTGCTGCGGACGCCTGCGAACAACAAAATCCGCCTCGACGATGAGCGTGGCAAGGAGCACATCAAGGTCTCCACCGAGTACGGCGGCAAGAGCCAGCTGAACCTGGGCCATCTGGTCGACAGCGAGAGGCAGGCGCGCGGGGAGGGCTTTGAATTAAGGACCGACAGCCGGGGCGCCATCCGGGCGCAGAAGGGGATATTCATCAGCGCCGACGGGCAGGCGAAGGCGCAGGGCCAGGTGCTGGAGATGGAGCCCGCGCTTGCACGGCTTTCAGCCGCATTAGTGGCAATGGAATCCCTGGCTGCCAGCGCGAAGCAGGCTCAGGCACTGGCTGCCGATGTCGGCCGTCAGCAAAAACTCCTCAGGCAAAAAATCGAACAATTGCATGAGGAGGTCATCCTGGGCAGTGCGCCAAAGGGCATGGCGCTGGTGAGTGGTGAAGATATGCAGTTATCAGCCAGTGATAATCTGACGCTGACCGCAGGCAAACAACTGGATGTCGGAGCGCAGAAAGATTTCACGCTGGCCGCGGGGAAACAACTCAGCCTGTACAGCCGGGAAGGTGCAAAACTGTTCAGCTCGCATGACGATATTGATATTCAGGCGCAGGGCGGAAACATCACGACCTGGTCCACGCAGGACACACATATTTCGAGTGGCAGGAAACTGGTTGTTACAGCACAGGATGAGCTGACGCTAATATGCGGCGGCGGTTATATCAAAATTAAGGGCGGGAATGTTGAGATTGGTGGCCCGGGTAAGCTGTTGATAAAGAACACGGGGATAAAGAAGGCGGGTGCCGGTAGTCTGCAGGGGGTGATGAAGTCGTTTGAGCCAGAAACATTTGATGAAAAATTTGTCATTACCCATCCTGTTACTGGTAAACCTTTAGCAAATCAAAACTATGACATTCATATGCCGGACGGAAAAATATTGTCCGGCATCACAGATAATTCAGGAAACTCCGCACTGGTTATGTCAAAAGCGGTTGATGGACTGAAGATCGTGCTGAAAAAATAAAAAGGAATAGAGTCATGATGAATCTGATTATACGGATGTGCTTTATATATAGTGTGTTTGTTCTGAGTGGTTGTGTCGCGGGTCCTTATGGTGGCGGTGTTGCCTTTGTGAATCCGTTTTCTGCAACAAATAACACACAGAAAGAACCGGAAAATAAAAAACAGCAACCTGAGGTGTATGGTCCGCCGCAGATAATTTATCACATTGATAAAGACCGTTACTTTACGTTGGAAGAATACACGCGTTGTGAAAACGGGAAAACATTTTACAACAATAAAGCGAAAGGTATTCACGTTAAAGTGGCAAATACCTCAGGATATATGTTCAAAGGGCGTTTCTTCTGGCTCTCCAGCCGTGATGACTATTTAGCATTTCCATTAAATGATGAAAAGCCTGCCTGCCGCGGCTCCGACAAGGGGTGTATGAATGTCGTGGCGGTGACAACCGATGGTGGAAAAACTCTGCGTTCGGTGACGTACGGGTCAAATACGCAAGATCCCAATGGCGATACAAAAGATTACGATATGCTGGTGACCAATGACGGATTTTATATGATTGAGTATGCTTTTAAGGAACGATCTCCGACTAGTGCTTATGCTTTGAAGTGGACATTTAGCCCTGCATCCAAGGAATCAAACCCCGCTTATCCTGGGGTAACGGGGCCAATTTATCAACCTGAACTTTCATTTGATGTTTCTCAGGTACCCCAAGAAATTATGAAATGTGATCGTAAACTGGAACCAAAACACCAGTAGGAAGGATTATCAAATGAATAGAAAAACATCTCCTACACGAAAGGTTGAAGTTTATACTACGGATAATGGCACTCCATTTTCTTACTCTGTGACATCACATAAAAACGTTAAAGTTAATGCAGAGGTTCAACCTCCTTTGCAACTACCTGGCCTGATTATATTCGTTCACGGAGTAAACTCTGAGGGTGAATGGTATGACCATGCTGAAAAGGCACTGTGTGACGGATTAAATGAACGGCTGGGATTGTCATCTCTGGATGAGAAATTTAGATTACTAGAGAATAAATATGAAAAAGCTTACTGGAATGAAGAACATACTGCTTGGATAGTGCCACCTCGAAAAATAACTGAAGAAGGCCGTTCTCCTGTTATTCGTTTCTACTGGGGGTATCGTGCTGCGGATAATACAACGGATAAATATGCTATCCCACTTAAAAATAAGCAGGGTGATAACTATTACGACCTGACGCCTGAGCAGCAAAAAAGCGGAGGCCCGTTTTACTGGGGAGGTGGCCCGTTCCAGAATGGTTGTAACCAACTGGTCAGCTTATGGAGCGATAAAGGGTTTGATAACTGGCCTTCTGCGCTGGGGGTTCCTGTTCCATTCAGTACGCAATTACTGAACGGAGAGCGAGATAGATTATTAACGGCAGCCCCTCCACGTCATTATTATGCTCACGCAGCAGGTCGTCTGGCAAAGCTCATTAAAACCATCCGTAATAAACATCCTGAAGATACGGTGACCGTGATCTCTCACAGCCAGGGAACCATGATCGCATTGGGCGCAGCTGCAATAGAGGCGCCTGATGCACTTTTTGTGATGAATTCCCCTTATGCACTGGATAATGAAATGACAACTTATATTTCATATCCCATGGATGAAATTATCAGTAAAGAAGCCAGAGAAGCGACCTTTGCCGATATTGTGAAGAAAGTCGCTGAAAACAAAACGCGTTTGAAACAGCAGGGATGTGGCCGATTACTGGCCGGAGCCAGCAGTGATGGTGAAAGCTGGACGCCGGAAGGTAAAACCCATGGAGGCGTACCGGAGCGCGATAACCATGGAACTACCTGGATCTACTGCAATCCTCATGACCGAGTAATGGGGTCTGCACCTTTGCGCAGTATTGGCTGGCAGGGATTGCCAAACACTGAGAAAAGCCATTTTACTGAATCTCACCTTCTTTTTAAGGCCGCTGGTGACACCTTATACGTGCGTATGCTTGGACGAAATACACCTTGCGGCAATGTACCTGACACTCAGACTCATTTCAGCAATCTTGGTGATGGAAAGCCATTTTGGGACAGTACCACCACCTTTATGCAGAAGATGACTTGGCCTGAGCCTGCTGGCGACCAGAAATTGTCCATAAACGCGCCACGGGTTCCCGAGCCTCTTTCAGCAGACGAGCTTAAAGATTTCGATGAGGATTATCGCAGCAAAGAAAAACAAACCGGTCCGGTTGGCTATGGTTATGGGCAAATTGATCCTAAATTGAATACCCCTATTGATGTCGACTATCGCTATTACATATCACTCTACGGTTATTTTGATCAGAAAATGATCCCCAAAAAAGAGACTGGTTATTATCAGCCGGGACCTGGTTCTAAGGATGACCGTACTAGGTATGAAAAACAGTCCAGAGCAGAAATGCTGGAAGATGTGCGTACTTATGTTCAACGACCGACAGACCACAGCACTTTGCCAGCGGACGAACGCTTTATGAAAAGAGTTGTTGCTTATGATTTACCCATCGGATATTGCTGGCATTCGTGGGACAGAGAAAGTCTTGCTGAACTACGCTACCAAGCTGACTGGTTAGAAAGCGACGACTATTACTGGACAGGTAAGCTGACGATCCCTGCCATGCCTGCAATTATAAGAAGGGACGTGGCCAGTGATGCTGCAGAAAATAAAGCACATGAAATGGAAAGGCTTCAACGTAAAAAATAACCCAATGGGTGCAATGCAGGCATTTTAATTTTAAGGAATGAAATATTGGAAAGTTTGCCGTTGTTTTAGAAGATGCCACTACGCATGGTGGTAAAGTCACATCAGCCTCATCCAGCTTCGATATTTCAGGGAAGAATGCTGCACTATTAAATGACACAGTATCTTGTCCTGAGCACGGCACAAATAAAATTATTGAGTGCGATGTTTCTGCGTATGAAGAAAATGGGCGTGGAATTGTATTACATGGCTGCAGAACGCAATGCCGAGCAATAGTCATTGCAAGCATGCAGGATATGGAGGTTGATTGATGGGATGGTCACTGCCCGAAAGGATATTCAGCGTGAACAACGCTGCGGCACAGGCGCTGATGGGCGACGCTGATAGCCATAACATGGATGAACTGAACTAATGCATTCTCTACACAATCTCGTTTCAGCCTGCCAGGTGGAGGAAACTTTGCTTCGGCAACAGGCGCAGGCCCGAATCGAACACTGGGATCACTGGCTGACGCCAATCAATGACGCCTCGTTAACAGGAGAGGATCCCGGCTATGACGATGATTTTCAGCGTATCCGGGAAGAGGTTAACCAGCTCTCGGGGATTGATACCGGCCTGATTTGTACCCTGGCCGAAAAACTGCTGACAACCACCGCCAAAGATATCCGGGTTGCCACCTACTATTGCTGGGCTCGTTTGCACCAGGACGGGGAAGGCGGGTTCGCCGAAGGGCTGGAGCTACTGGCGGGGATGCTGCAACGCTTTGGTTTGCAGCTTCACCCACAGCGAGATCGCAGTCGAAAAGCCGCGCTGGAATGGCTGGCCGGTTCTCGCGTGCTTGCCAGCCTCTCACTCTATCCGGAAGTGGGGCGGGAGGATGCACAGCGTACTCTCGGCGCGCTACTTTTGATTGCCGACAGCCTCGAAGCCGGGACTGGTGAATCCCGCCCGGAGCTGAATGCGTTACACAGCGCGCTGGAATCACGCCTGGTGAAGGCCGGCGGAGTGGACGCCGTGGTACCGCAAAACGCCAGCGACGCTGTGCAAACCTCGTATGACGCCGAAACGGCAGGCAGCCCGCCGCCAGTACTCAGCCGCATTACTTCCGGGCAGGACCTTTTGGCTCAGGCTCGAATTCTGACGAGCTATCTGCGCGAGCAACCCGGAGGCTGGCTGGCGGCTCATCGGCTGATGAAAAGCCTTCGCCACGACACGCTGCAAGAGATTCCTGCTCCAGACGGAAAGGGAAATACCCGCATCGAACCGCCGCGCGCCGATCAGCGGGCAATGCTCAAGCGTCTCTATCTGCAGCAAAGCTGGTCGGAAATCCTTGAGCAAGCCGACAGCAACTTTTCCCGCGGGGCCAATCACCTGTGGCTTGACCTGCAGTGGTATATCCATGAAGCACTGGAGAAGTCGGGGCAGGATGTACTGGCTGGCGTCATTATTGCCGATTTGAAAGGATTTCTTCGCCGGCTCACCGGGATAGAAACGCTGGCGTTTAATGACGGCACGCCCTTTGCTGACGAGGTGACGCTGAACTGGATTAACCAGCACGTCCTGGCCGATGTTACAGGCTATAAAGATGAGCCGGTCAGCGCCGGCAGCGCGGTTGACAACGATATCCTGGCGCTTGAGCCAGAGGCGCTGGAAAAGGCGGACAGCGAAGGTCTGGAGGCCTCGCTGCAATGGCTGCAGACGCGTCCGGGTGCGGATTCGACCAAAGATAAATGGCTGCTTCGCCTGTTGATGGCTCGCGTGGCTGAACAGAAAGGCAAAAACGAACTGGCCCTGCATTTGCTCGGGGAGCTGGACTTTTCAGCCCAATCCATCACGCTCGCGCACTGGACGCCCGCGCTGCTGTACGAAGTCAAATCCCGCCGCCTCCGACTGCTGCGTATGAAAGCGGCCCGCAGTGAAACCGACAAATCACGCCTCCAGCCTGAGATGGACCAGCTTCTGTCCGGCCTGATTACGCTCGACCCGGCCAGTTCCGCCGTGTTGTGCATCTGATTACCTTTCAGGTAGTCGGGTTCTATTTCATCAAAAACACTTACTCCGCACAGAAAATTATGGACGACTTAACCCTGCGTTATTACGACGCCGAAATGCGCTACCTGCTGGAAGCCGGGGAAGAATTTGCCCGTGCACACCCCGAACAGGCGGCGATGCTTAATCTCGATAAAGCGGGCGCGCGCGACCCGTACGTGGAACGCCTGTTTGAAGGCTTTGCCTTCATGATGGGGCGGCTTCGCGAAAAACTGGATGACGACCTGCCGGAGCTGACGGAAGGGCTAGTCAGCCTGCTGTGGCCCCATTACTTGCGCACTATTCCGTCGATGTCGGTGGTAGAGCTCTCGCCGGACTGGCGTGAAATGAAAGAACCTGTGCGCATCGCGAAGGGTTTTGAGGTCCTTTCCCGGCCAATCGGCGAAAAAGGCACGCGCTGCCGTTACACCACCACCCAGGAAATACATCTGCAGCCACTCTCGCTGGAGAAGGTTCGGCTGGCAACGGACCCAGAGGGCCGCTCGGTGATTACGCTGCGATTTCACTGCGGCAGCCTGGCGGACTGGAGCCGCATCGACCTCAGCGATCTTGCCCTGTACTTCAACGCCGATGCCCCGCTGGCCTGCGCGATGCATGAAGCCTTCACCCTGAACGTCGAGCGAATACGCCTGCGTTTGCCTGGAGATACGGATGGTGAACCTTTTGACGGGCATTTCACCGCCAGGGGTTTTAGTGAAGGCGATACTTTATGGCCGAAGGGCAACAGCAGTTTTAGCGGCTACCAACTGCTGCTGGAATACTTTACCTTCCGCGAAAAATTCATGTTTACCGGCCTTCACGGGCTGGAAAAAATCGTCTTCCCGGCTGGTCTTGCGTGGTTTGAAATCGACGTGGTGCTGGCTGAGCGATGGGAGCATGACTTCAGCTTTACCGAAAAACATCTGCGGCTGAACTGTGTCCCGGTGGTGAATCTGTTCGCGCTGGAGTCTGACCCGCTGACCCTGAATTCCCTGCAAACGGAATATCTGCTGCGCCCGATGCGCGTGCAGGATGGTCATACAGAGATTTATGCCGTGGACTCCGTCATGTCCGCCAGCCAGCATACTTACGTACCGTTCTCAAGCTTCCGACATAAAGGCGGCATGATGCGCCATGAAGCCCCGGAGTATTACTACCACACCCGCATCCGCCGAGGCCCGTCGGGGCTGCATAACACCTGGCTTGTGCTCGGTGGCGAAGCATTTGATAACCATACCGTGCCGGAAAATGAGAGCCTGTCTCTGACGCTGACGGGCACCAACGGCCAGCTCCCACGCCGCGCGCTGCAAAGTACGGTGCTCGATACGGTGATGAAAACGCCCTCGGTCAGCATGACGGTGCGTAACCTTTGCGCGCCAACGCAGCCCTGTTACCCCCCTGCGCAGGATCGCTTCCACTGGCGCGTGCTCAGCCATCTCGGCAGCAGTTTTCTTTCGATGATGGACAATGCGGAAGTGCTGCGCGGCACGCTGGCGCTGTATGAGTGGACGAACAGTGAAATGAACCGCCGTCGGCTGGAGGCGATTGTCGACGTGAAGCACGGAGAAACCGAGCGCTTCGAACAGGGCTTCCTGGTGCGCGGCGTGCAGATTGAGGTGACGCTCGACAGTCACGGCTTTGCCGGGCGAGGCGATGTTTGCCTGTTTGGTGAAATGCTCAGTCGCTTCTTCGCGCTGTATACCGATATCTACCTGTTTAACCGCCTGATTATTATTCTGCAGCCAACCGGAGAGCGTCTCGAATGGGAAGAGAAACACAGCCGTCGCATCCCCGGCTGATCCCGCGCCTGGAAGACGACTTACAGCGGATCAACTTTTACCGATTTTGCCAACTGCTGGAGAAACGCAATGCAGATAAACCACCGTTGGGGGCGACCAGCCATCCGGCTAACGATCCCGTGCGTTTTGCGCCTCATTCCGGAATGGGCTTCCCCAGCAGTGAGCTGAAATCCGTGGAATATGACGCGGAAGATATCACCCAGCCGCCACGCATCCGTACCACCTTTATGGGGCTGTACGGGGTTGATTCCCCGCTGCCGACAGCCTATCTCGACGACATTACCCAGCGGCGGGAAGGGCATGAGGCGCTGCAGGGATTTCTGGATATCTTCAACCACCGTTTTCTGACGCAGTTTTATCGCATCTGGCGGAAATACTCTTACCCGGCAACCTTCGAACCCGGCGGGGCCGATACGATCTCGCAGTCGCTGCTGGGGCTGGTTGGGCTGGGGATCCCCGGCACGGCAAACCATATCGCCACGCCGGTATCGCTTTTTTTAGCCTTGCTCGGCGTGCTGCGCCAGCCCGGAAAAACAGAAGAAGGCATTCAGGCTTTGGTGAGCCTGCTGGCGCCCGACACCACGGTTCGGGTCAGACCGTATTGCCTGCGGCCGGTGGAAATTAGCCAGCCGCTGGGGTTTCACGGCGACGAGGACTTTCTGCTGGACGGCAACACGCCGCTTGGGGATGAAGCGCAGGATGCCAGCAGCCAGCTTCTGATCGCGCTGTCCACCGACAATGCGCTGGAGTCCGGGGCCTGGAAGCCGGACGGCCAGCTCTATCAGGACTTTCTCGTGATGCTGCGGGTTTACCTCGGCTGGCGTTTTAAAGCAAAAATTACCCTGACCACCGCGACCCGACTGCTGGCCGTGCCCCCGCTGGGCGACGCGCCTTTCTGGCTGGGCATGAACGGCGTGCTGGGTGCCGAAGACAGTACATTCCCGGACGATATGCCCCAAAGTTTTACCACGGAATTGGGTTATTACCGCGGCCTTCAGCCCGCGAAACAACAACAAGGAAATCGGCATGTTAGATACCAGTTTGACTAAAATTCGGCGCTGGCCGCTAGCCCTGCTGGCGCTCAGTCTCACGGGCTGCGGCCTGACACAAAGCGTCAGCGACGGCACAAAATCCGCCTTTAGCTCGGTGTTCTACAAAAAAATTAAGGTGCTGCATCTGGACTTCGTGGCCCGTGAAGAATTGAACACGGATACCCGCGAAAGCAACGCATTTTCAGCCCCGGTACTGGTGCGTATTTACCAGCTTAAAGAGGCTAAAACATTCGAAAACGCGCTGTACCAGCAGCTGTTGAAAGAGGGGGATACGCTCCTGCAAGACGATCTGCTGGCGAGTCGGGACGTGATAATTAAGCCGGGCGGGAGCGCCAGCCTCGATATGCCTATGGAAACAAACACCCGATTTGTTGGCGTCGTGGGACTGTTCCGTCAGCCAGACCAGGAAAAAAACACCTGGAAACTGATCCTCGACCGTGAGGCGCTGGACCCGGATAAACCCCGTGTGATTGAAGTCGGGAGCAACCAACTAACGCCGATCCCGGAGAAGGAGTAGCTATGCCACAATCTCATCGAACGCCGTCTCTGTATGACATGCTGCTGGGCAACTTTTCCGGCGAACTCCCGCTCCAGCAGGTTAGCGAAGAAAACCAGGTTATTTTGTCTGTACTGGATAACATGCAGCGCATTCTCAACTGCCGCGCGGGGACGCTGGCCCATCTGCCGGATTACGGCCTGCCGGACATGACGAAAATCCTGCAAGGAATGCCGGGCACGGCCCACCAGTTGATCAACGCTCTGGCCAGCGTATTGCTGAAATATGAGCCACGCCTGCAAAGCATCAACGTGGCGCTGCTCGAGCAAACCCAGCCCGGCGAACTGCGTTACGCCATTGATGCGGAACTTAAAGGACTCGGTCTCGTGCGTTACGGCACTGAGTTTATGCCGGAAGGCCGGGTGCTGTTACGCCATTTGAAACAGCAGCAATATCTGGATAGCAAAGCCAGCCTCTGAGCTGCGACCTGTCATTTTCTGTCAATCACCAGAAGAACAATCCCGTGAATAAATCCCATCAAATTAAAACCGGCGGCGATCCGCGCGCCTTGCCGGACTATGCGCTGCTGCGTGATGAACTGGCTAAACTTTCCCATCCCGCCAGGCCGGACGTGGACTGGAACCGGGTGGAACAGCTCAGTCTGTCGCTTTTCCGCCAGAACGGTGTTGAGCTGCAAACGGCAGTCTGGTACACGCTGGCGCGCACTCGCCTGAGCACACTTGCGGGGCTGAATGAGGGGCTAGCGCTGCTGGAGGCGCTGTTCGTGCATCAATGGGGAATCATGTGGCCGCAGCCGGTGCATGCCCGAATGGAGATTCTGGCCGGATTCAGCCATCGCCTGCAGGCGCAGTTGCGTACGTTAACCCTTAAATACAGCGACCTGTCTCAGGTTTACCAGGCGGAGCAGCACCTGAACGTTTTGCGTGACGTCCTGCAGCGGCTGGAGCTGAAAAATGCCAGCCAGATGGAGGGGCTGTGCCGGTTTATGCAGACGGCCGCCGTCAGGCTTGAAAACGCTGAGGTCGGGCACAGTGAAAGCGCTGCCGTAGTGTTACCTGCCTCAGCGTTACAAAGCGTCAGCGAGCCAGCGCTACAAGAACCGCTGATCTACGTTACCCACGAAAAGGTCGCTGAGCCTCGCATTGCCGTGGTAAATCCAGACGCTGTTTCACGCCAGGCATGGAAAAGCTTCTCTGCGGGCATGTTGACTATGCTGCTGATTGGCGCGGCAGGTTTGCTGGGCTGGCGGCAGCTCAACCCGGCTCCCGTTAGCCCGCTGCCGTTGGTAGCGGATGAAATTGCGCTGGAAAAACTCAGTCAGCTCCCGCCACTGTGGCTGCAGAACTACGGTTTTGCGCTGGCAGAACGAGGCAGCCCTGAACAAATTGAAGGCTTGAAAGCACAATGGATGCGGCAGCTAAGCGGCAACGCCTTGCCTGGTGAAGCGCTTAGCGGCTGGCATCAGGGAATGGACGGCCTGAGCGATCTGACTCGCCGTCTGAATGCGCTGGATGAACGCAAGGGCAAATACCTGACCGGCTCCGAGCTAAAATCCATGGTGTTCACGATCACTCAGCATTTTTCACGCAGCGTGCCGCTTGAAGAGCGCCTGTATTTGCTGAGCCAGGTCCCGGCGGGCGAGCCGCTGCCAGACGGACAGCTGGCGCAAACTGATATGCACTTCAGACAATTATTGAACCGCTACGCGCTGATAAAAGATCAAGCAGAATAGCGGTAGACACAAACCTGTGATCCACTTAACTCTCCGGGACTTCTTTGAGCTTCATTAACGCAAATCTGTGACGTAGCGCGTAATGTTTTTCCGCAACGGGGCCGATGACCTTTGAAGGGAATTCCCCATACAAAGAGAGTCACGGACATGTCGATAAAAACTCTGACCCCACAAAACGGCGTGCGCTTCTGGCATCACATCCGGCTGGTGCCGCTGTTTTCCTCTATTCTCGGCGGCATTCTGCTGCTGTTTGCACTATGTATCGGTTTCGCCAGTTATTTTCTTATCCAGAGCGATCGTGCGCTTCAGGACGTCACCGAAGAAATTCAGGTGCGAATGGGGCTGGCGGACAGCGCTAACCATCTGCGTACGGCGCGTATCAACCTGATCAACGCCGGGGCTGCAAGCCGCGTGGCGGATATGGATCAGGTGAAGCAGAACGTGTCCAATGCCGAAGGGCTTATCAAGCAGGCGCAGGCTGGCTTCAACGCTTATCTGGCGCGCAAAGTGAAAACGCCGGCAGATCAGGCTTTAGACAAAGGACTGCAGGATGATTTTGCGGCCTATCTCGAAAAAGGGATGAAGCCGATGCTGAAGTTCGCCAAAAACGGCATGTTCGAGGCGATCATCACCCATGAAAGCGAAGTGGTGCGCAAGCTGGATGGCGATTACGATGCCAAACTGCAGCAGGCCGTCAACATCCGTACCGACAGGGCGAACGCACTGAGAGAGCAGGCCGACAGCCGCACCCGCACCAGCGTGGCGTTAATGGCCGGAGCCTTTGCGCTTGCGCTGTTTATGACGGTGTTCACCTTCATCATGCTGCGTCGCGTGGTGATTGGCCCGCTGCAGCGCGCCGCGAAGCGCATCGAGCACATCTCTGAGGGTGATTTGACGCTGCCAGCAGAGGCGACTGGCAACAGCGAAATTGGCAAACTCAGCCAGCATTTGCAGCATATGCAACAGCAACTGGTGAGTACCGTCAGCACGGTACGTGAAGGGGCCGAGGCTATCTATCAGGGCTCGAGTGAAATTTCCGCCGGGAACACCGATCTTTCTTCCCGCACCGAGCAGCAGGCGGCGGCCATTGAACAAACCGCCGCCAGCATGGAACAGTTGACCGCCACGGTGAAACAAAACGCCGACAATGCCCATCACGCGACAAAGCTTGCGGAAGATGCCTCCCAGAAAGCCAGCGACGGCGGGCGTATTGTTTCTGGCGTGGTCAGCACCATGGACAACATCTCCGCCAGTTCGAAGAAAATCTCTGAGATCACCGCGGTGATCAACAGCATCGCTTTCCAGACCAATATTCTGGCACTGAACGCCGCCGTTGAAGCGGCCAGGGCGGGGGAGCAGGGGCGAGGTTTTGCCGTGGTGGCAAGCGAGGTGAGAACACTGGCACAGCGTAGCGCCCAGGCGGCAAAAGAGATCGAGGGGCTTATCAGCGAATCCGTGTCGCTGATCGACAGCGGCTCCCGCCAGGTGGCGCAGGCCGGCACCACGGTGACCGGGATTGTGGAGGCCGTCCGCCGCGTGACCGATATTATGCTGGAAATTGCCGCGGCTTCTGATGAGCAAAGCCGGGGCATCCAGCAAGTCGGGCAGGCGATACACGAAATGGATAACGTCACGCAGCAAAATGCCTCGCTGGTGGAGGAGGCGTCGGCCGCCGCCGTTTCTCTGGAAGAGCAGGCCGCCCGTCTGACGGAGGCGGTTGGAGCCTTCAGGCTAACGACAAGTTTTGCCACTGCGCCGCAAAAACACTCCGTCATTTCTTCCTCAACATCCGCTACTGTTCGCCCGGCGACGGCCTCTGCCGACAACTGGGAAACCTTCTGATTTACCTCTCGCGGCTCAGAAATGGGCCGCCTCTCACTTCTTTGAGCTTCGTCTCTGCACGCTGTTGCGCCTCACCTGCAGAATCAGTAAGGTGTGCGCAAATTGACGAAATAGCTGGAATAAACATGAGTTCAAAAGATCCGCTGCACGGCGTGACGCTTGAAGCGTTGCTTAACGCTCTGGTCGAACGTTACGGTTGGGCCGAAATGGCGCGGCAGGTAAATATCAACTGCTTTAAAAGCGATCCCACCGTTAAGTCCAGCCTGAAGTTCCTACGCCGCACACCCTGGGCGCGCAAAGAAGTGGAAGAGATGTACATCGCCTCTCTGGATGAACCAGAGACTAAAAACGATGTACCTGCAGACAGCCCCTGGGCCAACTGGCAGGCTAAAAATAAGGAATAACCATGCTAACCGGCCTGAATCACCTGACGCTTGCGGTGCGCGACCTGGCGCGGAGCCTGGTGTTTTACCAAAGCCTGCCGGGTATCAGGCTGCATGCGCGCTGGGACGCCGGGGCCTATCTTTCCTGCGGTGACTTATGGCTTTGTCTTTCTCTGGACGCAAAGGCCGGTGAGCGGCCCGTGCATTATACCCACTACGCGTTCAACGTGAGTGCAGGGGCCTTTCCCCGAATGGTTAAGGCGCTGGAACAGCAAGGCGTGCGGGTCTGGAAAGACAACCGCAGCGAAGGGCATTCCTTCTACTTTCTTGACCCGGATAACCACCAGCTTGAGCTTCACGTCGGGGATTTAGCCAGCCGCCTTGCGGCATGCCGGGCAAAACCTTATCAAGGGATGACTTTTCAGGACGATGGCCTGACGGTGCGGCAAGCCTCGCTCGAGGAGATCCTCGCGCTTTATCACCGCCTGCCCGAATTTGAAGACTGTAGAAGCGTGGCGGATCTTCAGGCTCGTCTCGCAACGAACCAAAGCAGCCAGCTCATTGCCTGTGTGAACGGCGTTCCCGCCGGGTTTAAACTCGGCTATGCGCTCGGTGAGACGGAGTTTTACAGCTGGCTCGGGGGCGTTTTACCCGAGTTCAGGCGGGACGGCGTCGCTCAGGCCTTGCTGGCCGCGCAGGAAAAATGGGCGATGGAACAGGGCTACCGCACGCTGACCGTGAAAACCCGCAACAAATTTCGCGGTATGCTGATGCTGCTGGTCAAAAACGGCTATCAGCTTATCGAAGTAGAGCAGAAGGGCATGCCGGCCGATTACCGCCTGCTGCTGCGCAAGTCGCTGGCAGCCTGAAACAGCCCTTTCAGTCGCATCTGATAGGCGTGTTACCTTGACCGGGGTAGGCTACACGCTGGTTTTTAACCGGGAGGATCCCGCTCATGATGACGTCCCCAACCCTGAACCAGCCGACAATTCAGGCCGTTAATACGCTCGGCCAGTGGCTGGCGCAAAGCGACTTTACTGGCACACCGCAGGCACAGGATGCCGATTTGATTATCCTGGCCGGTAACGCCGTGATCCCAACCCTCGAGGCCGCGTGTGAGTTTGCCGCCAACAGCGAAAAAACGCTGCTCATCACCGGTGGAATAGGCCATTCCACAACGTATCTCTACGCGGAAATTGCTCGCCACCCGCGCTATAACACCATTCCTACCACCGGGCGTGCCGAAGCGGCGATAATCAAAGACATTGCCCACCAGTTCTGGAAAGTCCCGAGTGAAAACATTATCACCGAAGAGAAGTCGACCAACTGCGGGGAAAACGCGCGCTTTAGCGTGGACAAAATGGCCGAACTTGGCCTCAATCCCGAACGAGTGCTGATTGTCCAGGATCCGACCATGCAGCGCCGCACCGTTGCGACTTTTGCTCGCGTCTGGCAGGGCAACGCGCAGGCGCCGGAATGGCTAAGCTGGCCCGGCGTGATACCGGCATTGGTCGAGGGAGAACAGGGCACTATTTTTGCCGGAGAGGCTGATGGTTTGTGGCCGATCGAGCGCTATGTTTCGCTGGCGCTGGGCGAAATTCCTCGTCTGCGTGACGACGCAACCGGCTATGGTCCGCAGGGGCGAGACTTCATCGTTCACGTTGATATTCCCCCTCAGGTAATGGCCGCCTGGCACGCTCTCCAGCAGGATATGGCACTGAGCGCACTGATCCGCGAGCGCGGGCTGTAAACCTTGAGCTTTGCCCTGAGAAACGTTAAGGCTAAAAAATTACACGCTGAAACAAATTAACGTCCATAATATGTTGATGTTAATACTCTTTTAATGTTTCTTCGTTATCCTGGCATTCAACGTCATTTCAGGGCAGAGGCTCTTATGCGCACTAAATACACCTCGGTACAGATTTCGATCCACTGGCTGGTTTTTCTGCTGGTCGTGGGGGCTTATTGCGCGATGGAACTGCGTGGTTTTGCCCCGCGCAGCTACCGGCCGCTCATTAATTCTATCCATTTCACCTGCGGCATTTCCGTGCTGGTGCTGATGGTTGCCCGCCTGTTGGTGCGCATCAAATATCGCGCGCCGGCCATTGTGCCAAAGCCGCATCCGGCAGTGACCGGCATCTCTCATCTGGTTCACACGATTGTCTATCTGATGTTTATTGCGCTGCCGGTGCTGGGCTTTCTGGCAATGTACTATCGCGGCAGTGACTGGGTGGCCTTTGGGTTACAAATGCCGGTGGCGGCGGTGCCGGACGAAGACCTGGAGTTCAGCATCAAATCCTGGCATGAGCTTATCGCCAACACTGGCTATTTCGTGATTGGTCTTCACGCCTTCGGCGCGCTGTTTCACCATTACGTCTGGAAAGACAACACGCTGTTACGGATGATGCCTGGCAAACGCCAGCAACCCTGATTGCCTGCCGCTAGCCTTTTGAATACTGCCGGGGTGAGCAGCCCATCACCCGCTTGAAAGCCTTACCAAACGCGCTTTCCGATTCATACCCCAATGTCATCGCAATACGCGCCAGGGAATCACCGGACTGGCGCAACCTGTCGCAGGCCAGCATCATGCGCCAGCGCGTCAGGTAATCGATAGCGGATGCCCCCGTCACCGCTTTAAACCGGGCGGCAAACACCGACCGCGACATTCCCACGCGCTCCGCCAGTTTTTCCAGCGTCCAGTTGAAGGCAGGCTCTTTATGCATGCAGGTCAGAGCCAGACTGAGCTGTTTATCCGCCAGCGCATACAGCCAGCCTACGGCGGGTTGCTGAGCTAAGTGCAGTCGCAAAGCCTGAATCAGCAGCATCCAGGCGAGCTGCTGGACGATAAGCGCGCTGCCGGGGCGAGGGTGGCGAACTTCATCGGTCATTTGATCCAGCGCCCAGCGCATGGCGGCCTTACTTTCAGGCTGCTGAATGCAGACCACTGGCGGCAAAGAACTCAGCAACAGATCGGCCGCTTCCCCGCTCAAAACAAAATGCCCGCCGACCAGGAAACAGCTTTCCTGTTGGCCGGGGACAACGTCAGGCCCCAGCTTCCCTGCCTGACGCAGCGTGTAGAAATCTATAGGTGCGGCATCAAGTCCGGTCGCCAGGCAAAACGGCGGCCCCGGCGGCAGAAGATAACAGTCACCGGCCTGAAGCAACTGCGGCTCACTCATACCGTCAACCGAAAGCCAGCAGCGGCCGGACACCACGGCATAACACTTGATGCCGGCATGCTCAGGCCATTGGATGGACATATCTTCATGCAGGGCCACACCGCCGGAGGCATAGCTTTGGGGTTTCAGCAGGGAAAGCAGTTCAGACAGCGGATCCATAGCAACTCCGGACGATGAGACCAAAAATGGCGACTTTTGAACATTGTTCGTATTCCCCCCTCTGTTTACAGTAAATCCCGTCGGACGGCAACTCAGTCCTCAGTGACGGTTTGGGGTAATGACTATGCGTATTTTTGTCACCGGTGCGACCGGTTTTCTTGGCTCGGCCATCGTGCAACAACTGCTTGCCGCCGGGCATCAGGTACTGGGGCTAACGCGTACTCAGCGTGGAGCCGAGGCTTTATCAGCCTGGGGTGCAAAAGCACATTATGGCGATCTGGATGACCTCGCCAGCCTGCAGCACGGGGCGGATCTTGCTGACGCCGTGATTCACACTGCGTTTAATCATGATTTTTCTAACTTTGTCGCCAACTGCGAGGCGGACGGGAAAGTGATTGCCGCCATGGGGGACGCGCTGGTGGGCTCGGCTCGCCCGATGGTGATCACCTCTTTTGTGGCTATGGGCGCTACTGAACCGGGCAAACCGGCGACGGAAGCGGGGTATAACCTTCTGACGCCCAATCCGCGTAAGGCCACGGAAATTGCCGGGGTCAGCGTGCTTGAGCGGGGCGTTAACGCCTCATTTGTGCGGCTGCCGCAGGTGCATGACACCTTCAGGCAGGGGCTCATTACGCCGCTGATCGAGCTGGCGCGCGACAAAGGCGTAGCGGCTTATATTGGCGAAGGAGAAAACCGCTGGTCGGCGGTGCATCTGAGCGATGCCGCCCGTCTTTATGTTCAGGCGGTGGAGAGAGGCGTGGCGGGGGAGCGCTATAACGCCGTGGCGGAAGAAGGGATCGCCACTAAAACGATCGCCGAAACGATCGGGCAGGGGCTTGGTGTGCCGGTACGCAGTATTGCCGCCGACAAAGCCAGCGATCATTTTGGCTGGCTGGGAAGTTTTGCCGCCCACGACATGTCGGCCTCAAGTGCCGCCACGCAGCAAAAAACCGGCTGGCGGCCAACCGGACAGGGGCTGATTGAAGACTTGCAGAAGATGAAATACCGCTAATTGTCCGTCGCCCGGCGTGATACCGGGCGACGGGATGGCAATCAGAAGCGAACTTCGCCGCCAAAGATCCAGGTTCTGCCGCGCGCGGTGTTTGCCCGGCTGGCATCATCCCCAGGCCCTGGCATCATATTGAGCTTGTTCAGCGCCTCGGAGTAATCCCGGTTCATCAGGTTTTGTACCGTGAGTTTCAGCATCAGATTACGGTTCACCTCATAAGTGCCGTAGAGGTCGATAATGGTCGGGATCTGCGGCAAATCCTCTTTAATGATCGCGCCGGTATGTTCATCGGTTTCAAAATCAGGCGACAGCCGCCGCGCTTTACCGGTGTACTTCACTATCGTCCCGAGGGTCAGGGCCTTATCAAAGAAGCGTACCCCGGCATCCAGGGTCATGTATTTCCGTGGTAGTTCGGTAATATCCCCCGCGCCAAAGTAGGTGCTAGCGATAGACGTGGGCTGGTCGGTCTGCTGCTGGCTGAAGGAAAGTCGGCTGAAGGCGAAGCCTGCGTCGTAGTCCATCTCCAGCTCCACGCCATGAGCGGTAACGCCGCTGGCCGAGTTCACGTAAATGTACATATTGTCGCTGTACTCGTCGCTGATGTCCGCCCAGTCATTGCCAAGTACTTCGGTCATGCTGCATTTTCGCCCGCTGGAGCAGACCTGGTAAGACTCGCTGTAAATATAGTTCTGGATCCTGCTGCGGTAGGCCAGCGCCTTAAAGCGCAGAGAATCCTGCTGAACGAGCAGATCTTTGGTGTCGATATTAAAACCGGCCTGCCAGGTTTCCGCGCGCTCAGGCTTTAAGAACGGGTTCATGGACGCACCGCCGGAGTTGGAGAAAAACATCTCCTGAATATTTGGCGCACGCATCGATTTACTGTAGCCGACAAATGGCTGAAGCCACGGCGTAACCTGGGCCGACAGCTGGACCGATGGGTTAAAACCGCTTTCTCGCTCATCGACGTCGTAACTTCCCTGGGGGACGCAGACAACGCGTTCGTCACAGGGCGGTTTATGCCCGGTGATTCTGTTGCGCGTGTAGTTAAGGTTAAGATCCGCCTGCCAGATACCGCGCGTGACCTGTAACCCGGTATATAACGCCGAAATATCCTGCCGCCCGGAAGGGGCGAATGGATTGTTTTCTATCGCCTCCTGGTTGGTTTTCTCATCGCCCGCAGCAGCATTAATGATCTTGGTGTAACGGGTACGCATTAGCTTACTGCCCAGCGTAAACGCCAGGTCGTTATCGCCCAGGCTAAAACGGCTGGTGTTGTTTACATCCAGCGCATCGGAACGGTTTTGCGCGGAAGTGCTGTAAAACGTGTACAGCGAATCATCACGGTATTTCTGATCGCCGCGGCTGGTGCTGGCCGTAACGTTAAAATCAATCAGCTCAGAAAACGGGGCGTAGTGATACTTAATATAATAATCATCGCTGGTGATGTCGCGGCGGGAGAATCTATTTTCATAGGTTCTGGCCGATAGCTCGAAACTATTAAACTCATCAGGCTTAATATCCATTTTATAAAGCTGGGATTTCGGGTTCTGCTTCATAAATTTATCGTAACCAAACTCTTCGCTATTAATGCCGGAGCCGTTAGAAAAATTAGAATAAATAGAGCTACCGCTGATGGCGGCCATCGCACCGAAGCTCCCGGTGTCGGTAAAGGCGTCCGTTCTTCCGGCCGCCGCAATCATCCCGCTGCGGCCGATCCCGTTGCTGCCGACTGAGAAGCGCGACCTCAGCCCGTAATCATTGCCTTTAAAGATCACGTCATCGACACCCAGGGTGCGCATGTTTGCGCTGCCTGCAAGGGCGTTGATTCCCGCAGAGCCACTGCTGTCACCGCGCGTAACATCTACGCCGACCAGAAAATTCGGGTCGATGAGTACGCCCGCCTGGTTATTGGTGGAGCCGTGAACGGTTGTGCCGGACGTGGTGGTGCCGTAGAAGCTTTGGGTAATGCCATCCACCATGGTGTTCACCCGGCCAAAGCCGCTCATCCCGCGAATGTTCACGCTCACCGTCCCCTGGCCGGGATCGATTTGGGTATAGGTGCCTGGCATGCTGCGCAGCGTGGCATCCAGAGATTGCAGGTTTTTATCCGTGGCGCGTGAGCTGGTTGCGCCAGGTTTTTCCAACGCTTCTTGCTCGCGGGTAATGTTTCCGGCAGAAACATTAAGTGGGCTAAATATCACCGAACCTTTTTTATCCCCGTTAGTTATTTCATCATTATTTTTTGCCAATCCGCTGGCGCTGAGCAATAACATGCCCGAGCCGAGAGTTACGGCCAGTTTATTAACGTTCATACGTGTCCTTGAAGTATTGTAATAAAATAAAAGTTATTTTTATTATTATGTCGCCTGAGCTGGCCTTCCCATTAAAGGAAGGCTTTCAGGTTAGCGCTGTTTATCTGCCTCCAGAATAAAACTGTATTCGAGGGCGGTATTCTCCAGACGTTTTATTCGGCCAGATTTACCGCCGTGCCCGGCCTGCATATCGGTCAGCAGAAGGATTTTGCCCGACCCCCGTTGGTTTTCCCGTAGCTTCGCAACCCACTTTGCGGGCTCCCAGTACTGCACCTGCGAGTCATTGAGGCCGCTGGTCACCAACAGATTCGGGTAGTGCGAAGGCTTAACGTTGTCGTAAGGGCTCCAGGATTTGAGCTGCAGATAGTCCGTTTCACGATGCGGGTTGCCCCATTCGTCATATTCTCCCACCGTGAGCGGCAGGGATTCGTCCAGCATGGTTGTCACCACGTCCACAAAAGGCACCTGCGCGACCACGGCATTGAAAAGCGTGGGTTGCTGATTAATCACATTACCCATCAGCAAGCCCCCGGCGCTTCCACCCATGGCGTAAAGCCTGCCGGTCTGCCCGAAGCCCAGCTTAACCAGGCCGTGGGTCGCATCAAGAAAATCATTGAAGCTGTTCGGCTTGTTTTCCAGCTTCCCCTGCTGATACCACTGCTGGCCCAGTTCACCCCCGCCGCGAACGTGCACGATAGCGAATACAAAACCACGGTCCAGCAGGCTGAGGCGGTTGGCGCTGAAGGCCGGATCCATGCTCATTCCGTAGGCACCATAGCCGTAAACCAGCAGCGGACTGTGGGCCGGTTTAAACATTTTCTTGTTATAAACTAGCGAGACAGGCACCTTCACACCGTCACGCGCGGTAACCCAGATTCGTTCGCTGTGATAGTTCTGTGGCGAGGTGTTATTAACCTCCTGGCGTTTGAGCAGGGTACGTTCGCCGCTGGCCAGATCCCATTCATAAGTGCTTGTAGGCGTGGTCATCGAAGAGTAGCCATAGCGCAGCTTGCTGGACTGAGGATCCGGGTTATAGCCGAGCCAGGCCATATAGCTGGCGTCATCAAACTGCAGCGTCTGCTCACTGTGGCTCAGCCAGTTAATCTTGCGTATCTGACTCAGCCCGTCCCGGCGTTCAGCCACCACCAGCCAGTCTTTAAACAGGGTAAATCCTTCCACCATTATATTGGCGTCAGGCGCAACTACAGCCAGCCACTTGTCGCCGGGCGCGTGGCTTTTATACAGTCCAAAATTGGCGCTTTCCTGGTTTGCACGCAGGTAGAATTCGCCCTCAAAATGGTCAAGATAATATTCAATCCCCGGCCTGCGGGTGGCGAAAAGCACAGGAGGTGTTTCGGGCTTATCCGCATCGATCAGACGAGCTTCCGATGAGGTGCTGGCGCTGAGCGTGATAATTAAATAGCGGTCCGATGCCGAACGGGAAAGCCCGAGATAATAGCCGCCGTCAGTCTCTTGATAGACCAGCACATCCTCGGCGACAGGCGTGCCAGGGCGATGCCGCCAGACCTGCGAGGGTACCAGCGTTTGCGGGTTATTACGGAGGTAAAACAGGTAGCGCCCGTCATTAGACCAGACCATATTCCCGGAGGTGTTTTCGATCTCATCCGGGAGCCATTGCCCGCTGTTTAAATCGCGCAGTGACAGGCGATACTGGCGACGGCCCGTCGTGTCTTCGGCAATCGCCATCATCTGATTATCCTGACTGACGACCAGGCCGCTTCGCTGGTAATAGGCCTGGCCTTTGGCGCGTAGGTTGCCGTCCACCAGCGTTTGCCAGTCGCCTTTGCCCCCGACGGACTGCCGCTGGCTGACGGCGTATTCTTGCCCGGCCAGATAAACATCCTGATAGCGATAACCGTTTCGCTGGAAGGGCACCGAGCGGTTTTCCGGGCTCATTCGTGCAACCATTTCCCGATACAGCCTGTCCGTTAACACTGCGGACGGCTTCAGTACCTCGCGGGCATAGTTATTTTCGTCCTCAAGATGACGCAACACTTTCGCGTTGCTGCGGCTGTCATCCCTGAGCCAAAAATAGTTATCCACGCGAACATCGCCATGCTCAATAAGCTGGTGGGGGATTTTTGGCGTAGCCGGGGGCTGCGGCACGTCAGCGATTGCCCAACTGGCTGGCAGCGAGCAGACGAGGAGCAGTGGCGTGGCTTTCCATAGTTTTTCCATGAGGCGTCCTTAATGTCGGGCGATGGCACGCCCTGCCGAATATTCAGCATAAAGTTAACGTTCAGGTTGTGGGGCTTAGCGCTAGCTTCGGCTAAGTTCCGTCAGGTCGAAATTGATTGGCATTGTGACGTTATACACGCCTCCCTTTAAGCGCTCGGCAGGTGGTTTCGGCAGCGGCTGGGCACGTTCTAAAACGGCCACGGCTTCTCGATCAAGCGAGCGCGTTCCCGATGAACCGGTCAGAGAACTGGCAACAACTGTGCCCGCAGCATCCACGGTAAACGTCACCACTGCGATGCCCGTTCTGGCACGCTGACGGGCATCGCCAGGGTAGCGTTTGAAGCGGTTGAGATGGCCTTTGACCCGACTCTCCCAGGCGTCCTGCTGGCTATTTTGTTTCTCGGCATCGCTGTGGTAAGGCGCGGCAATACGCGATGAAACCACGCTGGGCGGAGGGGCGGCATTGGTCGAGATGGCCGCCTGGCTGTTGTCGCTGGTTTGCTCCCGGACGTTGCGAGGTGGACGAGGTTTTTTCTTCTCACCTTCGGCGGCTTTTTTCCGACGGGTGACTTCAATTAGCGCGTCTTTATCTTCTGGCAGCGGCCTTTGCTGCTTATCTTCGGCCTGCCGCTTTTCCTCAGCGGCCGCTGACTCCTGCTGGGCGATACCCACCGGAAGCGGGACGGGGACTGGTGGGGCTTCGATATCCTCCGCCCATTCCAGCATGACGGCGGGCGCTGGCTGCAGGGCCGGCGGCGTGTCAGAGACCTGCCAGATTAGCGCTAAAAAAAGGCCTCCGTGGAGAAGGAGAGACAGCGTAAAGCCCGTGCCGCTTCTTCCCGCCAGAGAAGGAGTAAACGTGTCTGTCATCCACGGTTACCGTTTTGCCGGAGCAGGTGCAACAAACCAGACATAATCAGCCTGATCCGCAGTGATATTCATGCCTTTTTCCGCCAGCATCAGTACAACCGGCAGCGACGGCGGAGACAAGTCTTCCATATGCAGCGGCACGCCGATGCTTCTGGATGCATGATAGCCGCCGGCAATCAGCAAAGCGGGCGTTGGGGCGTTCAACAATTGCTGGGCCATATAGCGATCGCGCTGCTGCTGAATCGCCAGCATCGACGTCAGCTGCTGGCCTTCGATATTGCCGCCGTGCATGGAAATAATCGTTTCCTTCAGCGCGGCCTGAACGGCGGGCGCAGTTGATTTTTTCCCTTCCGGAAAGCGTGGGGCTTTATAAAGGCGCATTATCTCATCGCGGTTGATATTGGCGTTGAGCAAAGGTGAGGGCGCGCGCAGGGCTTCGGTCACAACGCAACCGTACATCTCCCACGGCCAGCCTTTTTGCCAGTGAAGCAGTGCCTGAATGCGGCTGTCCCGCACCTGCGGCTCCTCTTTCAGCCAGGCTTTCACCTGGTTGACGCGCGGTTGCTGGTCAGCGGTCAGCATTTCCAGCAAGACGCTGCCCTGAGGGCGCTCTTTTTGCAGATTCTGCAGCAGCCAAAGTTCAATGTGATGGTGTTCGGCGTTATCGTGCTTTTCGCCGACGATAAGCCGCTGAGCGCCCGCGAGTTTGACCAGCAGCTGCCGTTCAGTCAGCGTTTCGCCACTCTGCAAATCAATGATTTGCCCACGCGTGACGGCGGCATGGCTTGCCGCTTGAGGAGAGTGAGTGGTTTGGCTGCAGGCGCTGAGGCCCAGGCTGGCTAACGCTATCAAAGACGTAAGGATCAATTTTTTATGCATATCTTTTGCCCGGAGGTAGCCTTCACTGGCTGTTAGTCTTGATGTCGATCAATTTACCGCGGGCAGGATGTTAACAAACAATAAACTTAAATGATACTCATTATCATTTAAATGTTTTCATAAGAAGGTGATTTGAGCGGTAGATCGCATTCATAGCAGCAAAAATGCCGCCTGAGGGCGGCATCTGTGGGGCAAAATAGCGTAAGCGCTTAGCGGGCGTAACGCGGCGCTGGCTGAGAAGCGCTCAGATGCGAGCTAATCACCCGGCGTTCGGCCTCCCACTCATCCCATTCGCTGCCTTCCTGCAATGCAGGAATGGTGACTTTCTCACCAGCATCAAGGCCGACCAGCGCGGCGTCCACCATATCTTCGGTACTCATCACCCAGCTTTGCGGCAGATTTTCGTGCCCGCCCACGCCGGCAATATTCCAGAAATCCGTGGCCGTGGCGCCAGGCAGTACGGCCTGAATACGCACGCCGGACTCCGTCAGCTCCTGCTGCAAAGAGTGGCTTAATGCCAACACGAACGCTTTACTGGCGCCGTACACGCCGTTCAGCAATTCAGGCGCAATGGCGACGACTGAGGCAATGTTAATAATGGTGCCGTGCTGGCGGGCGGCCATTGCCGGGGCTGCCGCATAGGTCAGGCGGGTTAACGCGGTGACGTTGAGATCTATCATCGCGGTCATCTCATCCACGCTCGCTTCCAGCACGCTTTCTTTTGAACCGAAGCCCGCGTTGTTAACCAGCAGCGAAATGGACTCGTCGTTTTTTAGCCGCGTTTCGATCTGCAGCAGTTCAGCCGCGTTACCCAGATCGGCGGTAATGACCTCCACCGCTTGCCCGCTTTCCTCGCGAATGCGTCGGGCAACCTGGTTCAGGCGGTCTGTGTTGCGGGCTACCAGAATCAGGTTATAACCGCGTTTGGCCAGACGGGCCGCGTAGACCGCGCCGATCCCGCCGGATGCGCCAGTGACCAGGGCTTTGCCTTTAGATACGTTGCTCATTGTGTGACTCCTGAAAAGAGGATTAATTGACGAAGGCAACATTAACACTGGCTTTTTGTGTCTCAAATGTCATATAACCGTCTTTTTATGACATCATCAATCATGGCGGTCTGTCTCATGCAAAAGGTCGGTTTTGTTGTTACTCCCGGGTATTCCACCATGGGCTTTGCCGTAATAACGGCGTTTGAAGTTGCTAACCTGATGGCGAGCGAGCCGGTGTATGAACTGCATTTACTTTCAGAGCAAGGCGGCAGGGTAACAACGTCAGCCGGGTTTGACGTGATGACCGAGTCAATGGCGGATACGCAGTACGATCTCCTGCTGTTTGGCGCCACGATGGAGCAGGCTTCCCCCACGACGATTCATTTTGTGCGTCAGGCTGCAGCCTATGCGCGCCGCGTGGCTGCCGCTTGTCTGGGAACATTTTTACTGGCCGAGGCCGGGTTGCTGGAGGGCAGACGAGCCACCACGCACTGGATGTACGCGCGAGACCTGCAGCAGCGCTATCCGGGCATCAGCGTGGAAGAAGACAAAATTTTTATTTGCGACGGGCCTTACTGGACCTCGGCAGGGATGACGGCCGCCATCGATCTGGCGCTGGCGCTGATTGAGGACGATCTGGGGGCAGATATCGCGAGAACCATCGCCCGGAAGCTGGTGCTCTATCATCGCCGGGCTGGCGGTCAGTCGCAGTTTTCCTCCCTTCTTGAACTGGAGCCTAAATCGGATCGTATTCAAAAAGTGATGACTTACGCCCGTGCGCACCTGGAAAACGCCTTGAACGTGGAAGAGTTGGCGGCGGTGGCAAATTTATCTCCCCGCCAGTTTAGCCGCAGTTTTCAGGCTGAAACCGGCCAGTCGCCCGCCCGCGCCATAGAGCATCTGCGCCTGGAGTCTGCCCGGATGTTGCTTGAAACCAGCGCCCGCTCCATCGACGAAGTGGCGCGCCAGACCGGATTTGGCGAGCGGGACAGAATGCGCCGGGCGTTTTTGCGCGCCTACGGCCAGCCACCGCAGGTGATACGCCGCCAGGCGCGAGGAGATGAAGAACTGCAAGCCTAAAATTGGCAGTAGCGACATGTTTTTATCTCTGTATTATCAGGCGGATAATTTTCGGACAGAGAGGAAAAGCATGGCCAATTTAGTCTATTACGTCGCCGCAACGCTGGATGGATACATTGCCGACCAGCAGCATCAGTTGGACTGGCTAATGAACTTCCCGCTGGGCGACGACGCAACGCCATACGATGAGTTCTATCAGACCGTCGGGGCGGTGATCATGGGGGCGGAAACCTACAGTTGGATCCTGGAAAATTCGCCAGAGGCCTGGCCCTATGCCGATGTCCCGGCATTTATCGTCACCCGTCGTCCGCTCTCCGTTCCTGAGGGGCAAAATATCACGCTGGTACAGGGCGAAGCCGCCGGCATTGCAGTACAGGCTCGCGCAGCCGCCAAAGGCAAAGATGTCTGGCTGGTTGGCGGAGGCAAAACCGCTGCCCTGTTTGCCGAAGCCGGAGAGCTGCAGCGCCTGTTTATCACCCAGATCCCGGTCGTTATCGGGGCGGGGATCCCGCTGCTGCCGGTGAGTAAGCCGCTAAGTTTCTCTACGGTGAACCAGCGCCTGCTTAAGAGCGGGGCTATTGAGTTTATTGCTGATGTGAGTAGGGCGTAGAAAACTGTTCAGGCGATAGGTTTATTTTTCGCTGCTTTCGCCATCTTTGTGAACGATGGCGTAATGCAGCAAATGAAAGTGGCAACCCATATACCGATGAGACCGGGAAACTGTGCCCCATGATAGTATTTGTCGCCAATGAGATTGCCCAGAGAGTAGCAGGAATAAATAGTGGCAAAACCTACCCATCCATCGGCGATAATTTCTCTACTGTAGGAAAGCAGTGCTCTGCACTTGATCAAAATTTCTCTACGATTCATGGCCATCATCCATTTTTTTGCATCGCCTATTTCTAGCGGTTTTATCTCCAGTGCGTCAGCTATTAATCCTGGTAGAGCAGGCTCTTACTTTCGGTATAAATTGCCCTGGCCCGACCTTGCTCGACCCCAGATTTCTTCATCCTGTAAGGGAATACCAAAATGATGGAAGGTGTAAGTTACATCAGGCTTCATGCTGCCTCGCTGATCGGTTTCGTCACTGTTTTTGATAAAGCCCGGCCAGTCAGTTGGCCGGGTTGAATACTTATTTTTCCATTACTCCGTCTGGTGCGCGGCAGAAAAATCGTTGGCCCGGCGCCAGCGAATCACATCGAATCCGATAAACATAAGCAGGCTGAGGCCCAGCACTGGCATAGCAACACCGAAAAGAATCGCAAGAATCAGAACTGATACTCTTGCTCGGAAGGATAAATCGTACCAGCTCTGCGTCAGCGTCAGGAGTGGATTGTATTTGGCAGGGGTGGGGCGACGTATCCACCACAGACGGTAGCCCATGACAATCATTACGCATAAGCCTGTACCGAATGCGATCAACAACAGTTGGTTAACCAGGCCAAACAGCACGCCCATGTGAAAGTCCACGCCCCATCGGGTCAGCTTTGCCATCAGGGGAAACGTTTCAAATCTGGTGTGATCCACGACTCGCATTGTGGCAGGATCGATAGCCACCGCGTCAACCTGGGTCGGCCAGCCGCGATCAATTTCGGTCACAGTCCAGGCTTTGTCGTGGCTTTTGGCCGGCTTTATCTCGATAGAGTTTGCATCAATCCCGACGCTTTGTGCTAACTGGCGCATTTTATCAAACAGGGAAAGATCTGGGGACATATCCATATCCATCTTCATTGGCATCGTCATACCGGCATGATGTTCTGCATGCGGATCCTGAGCACTGTTCGCGCCGCTGAGTTGTGTTTTAAGCTGAGGGGTTTCCCAGTTGAATGCCGCTCGAAGCAGATCCACATTGCCGCCCGCCCACTGCGACCAGGTTAAACCGGTGGCTGAGAACACCAGCATACCTGCCAACAGTAACCAGCCGAGGGTCACATGCCAGCGGCGGGTGCGCTGGACAAGATTGTTCATTCGACGTTTGGGACGAGTATAAAACCAAAGTGCGATCCCGCCACAGGCGACAATCCACATCCACGAAGCGGCTAATTCACTGTAAAGCCTACCTGCGGAGCCTAATAACAAAGAGCGATGCGCATAATCAATCCATTGACGCAGAGGCAAAATGCCTGAGGTGCCATAGACCGTCATATCTCCCTTTACGGCCAAAGTGATGGGATCGATGAATATAGCCCGGCTTTCAGAACTCCCCAGGCCCGGCGCGTTAAACATTACGCGGGTTGTCACGCCGGGGAGCATTCCCGGACGAACAGCGTACAGCGGCAAATGCTCGCCCGTGACTTGCCTGGCGACGGCGATCTGTTCAGCAATTGAGTGAGTTTCACCGCTTGTGTTTGCCGTTAGCGCATCATGATAAATAAACGACTCCAATTGAGGCGTGGCAACGTAAAGCGTGCCGGTTAGCGCCGCGACGAAAATAAAAGGCCCTACAAATAAACCAATAGCAAAATGCAATCGACGTAGAAAATTTATCCAGGCCGCGCGCGGGGTGCAGGTGGTCATACTTTTCCTTAATACAAGCAAAACGAAGTTATGGCGTTGAAACGCCCATATTTTTAGTTTTCAGCAGGTAAAGTCGTTTATGCCGGAGGCGCGCGAGGATGAGGGTAAAGCCAGGCAAAGAAATGCCGTATTTCGAGTAAAGGTGATGAGGGTTGAAAGCCCTGGAGCAAGAAAAGAGTGTGAAGGGGGGTAATTAGCTCTGGCTGTATACCTGGCATGTGCGACAGCAGTACGCAGTAACCGCAGGCCTCAGCGTGATCGATGGGCATCAGAACCGGTTTATGCCCGGAGTGGTGCTCATCCATTTCCATCATAGGGTGGTGCATCATGCCTGGCATCATCGCCATCGGCGATTTTTGCAGAGATATCGAGACGAGCGGCGCCACAACGATCAGGGCAAGCGCAAACAGCGCCAGTCCAGCGGCGATAACTCTGCTACGACCACGATGAAATCGATTCTCTGCCATGCTTCCCCCAGACTGCCGGAGGAGTGTAAATGATTTGAAGCGGTGAAGTTAATAAAAACTGTTAGTTCTGGGGCTGGTCTGCCGTTTCGTCAAATCAACCCAGAATACCGTCTGCAAACCAACAACGCCGAAATGGCGTCATACCGTCGATAAATTAAAGCGTTATTTCCGGCACTGGGTTTGAGGTGGTGCAATAGCCCTAACATACCGGCTCCTGCCTGCTGCATTCCTTCGCTCAGGGCTTGCTGTTGCTGCCAGCCCGCGACAGAAGAGAGATAAAGCTGCCTTTGTGGCCCGGAGAGCATTAACTGCTTGCAGCTTTCCACTTCGATCTTCTGCGGTAAATCACGAGCCACTTCTTCTTTGGTTCGGCGTAATGTTTGCGGCTCGATCAGCGAGCGTAAACTTTCCAGCCTTTGTGTATCCCGGTCAGCTTCGTTTTCGATGGAGCGAACATAGTGTTTGCCGAATTCATTCAAGGCACCTAAAAGCCCCGGATTTGGGGAGGTTTACTCCGCTTACGGGAATCCAGTCCGGCTGGATAAAATCCTTGCTGGTGGCTTGGGGAGAGTATGTCGGGGGTAAGACTCCGGCAGAATATCGACTCGAGAACTGCAACTGGCTTATCACTGCAGCTAAAAATAATGAGTGGTCCGATGCGCAGCTTCAGCGCATTACCGAAGCGGTAGCAAAAGCAAAGAGAGAGGGGTTTACTGGCCGCCCGGCCGTTGCTCGAGCGCACACAATTCTTTGGGCTAAATCGCTAAGCGAGATGATAGACGAAACAAACCAACGTGAAGATGCCGATCTCGTTGAGCGTGCTGTACTCGCAGCTTTCAAAAGCGATGCTCCGGTGCTGCTAATTGGCCTGCAATATTATACGAGCAGGGCGAAGATTGCGGATATTGCCAGGGAACTGCAAAGAGTGGCGCCGTGGCTGGCAGAGCATGAAGCCCGCCGGCGGTGCCGTTGGTGCGTACAGATATTTGAGGCGAAGGTTTTTCTGGCGGTTCGCAGAGAATCAGCAGTGGATTGACAATATGCAGTATCAAAAGCCCGCGGGCAGAAGCTAGCCTTGATTTGAAAAACCCCAGATTGATAGCCTGGGGTTTAATGAGGAGTGGTGTTGCTCAAAATTTGATGCATGTTCAACATGTCCCAGCCTTAACTCGCTGGTGTGTTATTTTTTGTGGCAAATTTTTGAGTAAGAAATGTATAAATGGCAATACATGGGATAACTACTGCAAAGAACGGCCATAGCGAAGCGGTAATAAACGTTTCAAAAAAGTTAAATTCAATATCGTGTCTTTTATCTCCACGCAGCGACAGCAGCCACATCCCAGCAAAGCCTACGAAATAAGTTGCTAAATATAGGATCATCACTAATTCCATTTAGAGTGTGCGGGATAATTTTAGTGCCAATAGCCATGCAATTAAAATTGGTGTTGTAGATCAATAATCTGAAATTGATCGTTCAAAACGATCAATTAATAAGATATTTCTCGGATTCATGACGGTGGAGCTAAAAAAACAATGATTAAGTTATCGCAATGTATATTATGTTGCGGGAAAGTAATTTCATTTAAGTATTGAAAACGAGTCAGGAAACTTGATAATTGGCTCATGCTTAGCAGAGCTGCGCCACGATGGCAGCGTCGTAAAGCCTAAATAGTCAAACATTAAAACCCCGCCTTGGCGGGTTTTTTTGTGCCTGCATTATTTGTCTGTTGCTGGTCATGCGTACCAGAGTTATTCCCCTGACTGTACGCAGGGATGGAGTTTTTATTATGGCCAAAGCGATTTTTCCCTGGGTGAGCGGCAAGAGAAAGCTGGCCCGGCATCTCCTCCCATTGTTCCCGGAGCACACCTGTTACGTTGAGCCGTTCTGCGGCGCTGCTGCTCTATTCTTCATGAAAGAGCCGTCAAAAGCAGAAGTACTGAACGATATTAACAGCGATATAGTGAATCTATACCGGGTCATACAGCACCACCTTGAAGAGTTTATTAAGCAATTCAAATGGGCGCTGACGAGCCGTGAAATTTTCAAGTGGTAGAACGATACCCCTCCGGACACGTTAACGGATATCCAGCGGGCTGCGCGGTTCTACTACCTTCAGAAATTGTCTTTTGGCGCGAAGACAGGTAGCCGCACATTTGGCGTTCGGAAGGATTCACCGTTGAGCCTGAATCTTCTCAGGCTTGAGGAAACGCTCTCTGAAGCATGGCTACGGTTAAACCGGGTCACGATTGAACATCTGGACTGGAAGTCATGCATCACGCGCTATGACCGCGCCACTACATTGTTTTATCTCGATCCGCCGTACTGGCAGACGTTGGATTACGGTGTCCCGTTCGAGCTGACCGAATACGTTGCGATGGCTGAGCTGGCACACCGGAGCCGGGGAAAAATGATTATCTCGGTGAACGACCATCCCGAAATGCATCGGATATTTTCAGGGCTGGAAATTACCGACGTTAAAACGACCTATACGGTGGGGATTAAAAACACCCATCAGGCTGGGGAGTTGATTATTAGCAATTTCAAGCCATCCGCATCGAAGTAACAATCCGCGCCACGCTCGGCGCAATAACCATAAAGTATTTCAGGGGTGAGTTATGCGCCCGTTATTTAACGAGCATACAGAGAGTATCGTCACACGCTTTTTTGCCGTCGTAGCAGCTTGGGCAGCGGCGATGGGCGTATCTACGCAGGATCTGGCTTATATCGCCTTTGGTGCGCTTGGGGTGATGGTTTCCGTTGTCTCGTTCGTGTGCGGTCGTATCGATGCAAAACACGCTCGAAAAGAAGATTCGAAGCGCACCGCGATAATCGCTGAATACGCTAAAAGCGCGGCAAGTAATGGGCATAACCCGGCGGCGCTGGATGTGCTGATTCATACGTTAGAGAAGGCAAGGAAGAAATGAGTCCATCCCTGAAAAAAAAACTGGCCGGGCTTGGGGCTGCGAGCGCGCTGACGATCGCCAGCTTCGTTATCCCGGAGCTGGAGGGTGTTCGGCATACGCCGTATTACGACGTCGTCGGCGTTCTTACTGTTTGTTATGGCCATACCGGGGCCGACATTATCAAGAGCAAAAAATACACAGAAGAAGAGTGCCAGGCGATGCTGGATAAAGACATTTTGCCTTTTGCCCGATCTGTTGAACGGTCAGTGAAAGTCCCGACTGACGAGTATCAAAAGGCCACACTGATTAGTTTCAGCTACAACGTTGGTGTCCGGGCATTCGAGCGTTCATCACTGCTACGACAGATTAACGCTGGAAATTATCAGGCGGCGTGTGATGGCCTGCGGCAATGGATATATGCCAGTGGCAAGCAGTGGCAAGGCCTGATGAATCGGCGTGAGGTGGAGCATGAGATTTGCATGTGGGGTCAGAAATGAACCTCGCAATGATAATCATCTGCGCCGTAGTGGCCGCCATCTTGATTGCCCTATGCTGGTCAGTCGATCACTTCCGTTCTAACGCTATCGCGTATAAAGAGCAGCGGGATAAAGCACTGGCCACCATCTTAGACATGCAGACACGTCAGCGCGACGTTGCCGCACTTGATGCCAAATACACTGGAGAACTGGCTGATGCGAAACGCACCATTGACGATTTGCAGCGTGATGTTGCTACTGGCAAGCGCCGGCTGCAGCTCAATGCCAGATGTCCCGCGAACGGAGCGACCAGCACCGGCGGCATGGGCGATGCTTCCGGCGCCCGACTTACTGACACCGCTGAACGGGATTATTTCACACTCAGAGAGCGAATCAGCAAAGTGACTAGACAAGTTGGATATTTGCAGGATTACATCGAAGAACAGTGCTTGAAATGAAAGGATAAAGTAGAATCACCGCCAAAATTGAGGTGGTTATGAACGAACAACTAATTGCTTTCGAGGCTATGCTGGCCGCAAAAGATTCAGCTCAGTGGGCATGGTGGACAATGGCTGCTTCCATAGCTACTGTATTAATATCTTTGGCAACACTTGGTATGGCCTTTACTGCCTTGAACACTTGGCGTGATGAAGAAGAACTAAAGTTGAAGATGGAATTCAAGAGGGCGGTTTTAGAGCTTATTTACGCTCTTGAGTCCATGCCTGAAATATGGTGGTATCATCAAATTAGTATAGCCAGGACGCGCCTGAACGCTTATCCTGAAATTGCTAATAGAATTGATGATGACGCGCAAATATACTTTAAGAAGCAAGCTCTGAAAGAAGCTTTTGATGATGCTACAAAAGCATGGCTTATGTGTGAACACCTCTTTTCTGATTCTCAAACTGATTCTGATTGGACTAAATTTAATGATGAATTTAGGCCTTACATCATGAGAGGTGGGAATAAACAACTACTATCAAATATTCTTGATTCATTAAGTTTTAAGCTTAAAATGCTATGAGACAGACCGCCTCCGGGCGGTTTTTTTGTTTCCATCATCATGGATAGGCTCATCGTAATGGAGTAAAAAAGGGCGAGAGATCGCCCTGTATATTAGCCTCGAGCCTCTCGACCTTCTTCGTCCTCAGGAACTCGATACCGCCAGTATTTGTCCGACTTAACCCAAACGACGTTTTCACCGCTATCAACTCTAAATTTATTGATTACTTTTGTTGATAGCGCTTGGTTGCCATCGGCATTTTCTTTGAGATGCTGCTCGTTGTTTTGCTTAACGAGATAATCGACAATATCCTGCTGGTAAAGACAGTCGTCAGATTGAAGATTTGTCATCATCCAGGCAGAAACATCAGAAACGGATAGCGTCGGCGTGTTTGGGATTACGGCTTTGGGGTTGCACGCTCTAGTGAGTCAGGCTTGAAATATCCTTGCTCTAGCTTTTTACCAGCAAACCATTGGCAAAGGAATGAATTCCCCTGAGATGTGATAAAGGCCTTAATAGTCATGTCCGGGCCTCCAGACTTGAGCTTAACAATATCGCCCGTTTTAAACTCATCACTCATAACAAACTCCTTTTGGAAGAAAAATGGCACTCACCGACAAATTAGAAATGTTCTGTCGCGAGTACCTTATCGATTTAAACGCCATACTGGCGATTATTCGGGCGGGGTACAGCGAAAACACCACCCGTAAGATTGGCAGTGAGAACCTCACAAAACCAGACAGTCAGGATCGCATTAGCGAGTTAAAGTCGCAACACTATGAATTGGTAGGTATGAGCACGGCCTTCCATAGTATGCCTGTGATAGGCCATTATCAGAGGAGATAGCGATGAATTATAAATATGGCTAAAGTTTTTTACTTCTTGAGCCGATAACTTGATTACAGGAATTTGCCTGATTTTCAAGGTAATAAAATGAGTAGCGAATTTAATAATGATGAGTACAAATCCAATATCAAAAAGGTTGGAGAGGGGGTTGCTGTAGGGGTTGGGGCCGGGGCCGGTGCAGGAATTGGTGCCGCTATTGGAGTGAGCGGTGCTATTGCTGCGGCAGAGGCAACGGTTGCAACCGCAGTAGCCGCTGGAGCGTCAGCTTCTGCGACCACGGCCGCTTTGGCTACAGCTGGCGGAGGTGCTATTGCGGCAGGCGGTACTGGAATGGCTGGTGGGGTAACTGCAATCGCTTCTGCAGCAGCAAGTAGCGCAGTTGTTCCTGTAGTTGGATGGGCCATTGCAGGAGCAGCAGTAACTGGCTTGGCGGCGTGGGGCGCATATAAATATTTCACTAAGGATTGAACTGAACGAATTTCAATCAGGACTTCATTCCTGACTGTTTAGTTGATATCAAATAGGCCACCATCAGGTGGCTTTTTAATGGTTCTAACAGCAGCATTAAGATACGGCAAAAGTGGGCATGTGTGTTCAATGCTTGGGGATGACTATAAATTGCTAAAAAAGTCTAGCTGCGCATCTACTGAACAGATATTGGACTATTTTAGGCAATTCTCTATAAATTTTTTCTCAAGCAAAGAAAAATGCTGGTCAAACAAGTTTTCCAGATGCCCTGCAAAGTGCTGATTCCCCGATAGCGAGCCAGCCATCAGTTGACATGTTGATTTAAATACTAGTTCTTTCTGTGCAGTTGTAAGTGTTTTTTGTGCATACATAATGGATTTTGGAGATGGGTTGTTTTGACTCATTTTTCTGCCTTATTGGTGGTTGGTTGAATTAAAAAAATCCATGTATAAGTATTTATCGGCGTCGAACAGTAATTCTTTAGAGTGTTATGCACATGATGGTAATCACAGGTTAGCAGTTGATGTTTTTCTTGAGTAATTATTCATATTGTTTCAGGCAGTGAACCAATAGATCGCTCTCACACCCCCCCTTATTTTTGGTAGGGGTGCTTTATTTGCTTCATGTGTAAGTATAAGTTCTGTTTTCAGGTGCGTATCATAGATAGTTTGTGACCTACAATAATTAGAAGGAAGAGGTAATGAGACCTACTGACTATGTTGTTCAGCTTTACTCAGAAACTGACCCTCAAAATTTAAGTTCAGTTGTCGAACTTAAAGAGGTAGGTAGCTCTGTTTTCCTGTATGGGGAGAGTGGAACGTTAATTGCCGTATATGAAGCAAACGACATCCAAAAGCTAGCTCCATTGGGTCAAGAATAAATGGTTTTTAAATCGTTCAGTGAAGATAATTCATTCTTTTAGCTAGATATATTTACTGATCTGCATTTTATTGCTCAATCCAAGCCATCAATCTACTGATGGCTTTTTTATTTGAGTTTATTTCCAGTTCACCAGTGATAACGACTATCATTTCAAAAGGTACTTTACAGCACTTGAAACACCGACGGGCGTACGACGCGCGAAAAGTCGCTATTTATGAGCTTTTTTGGGGCAGATCCCACTTCCTACTTAGTTAACGTTAACCCACTGTTTTCTATTGAATCACCCCCCTTTTAACCGGGAAGTGACGGGATCCTTTTTCCTGCATTTTTAGCCTCTTCACTTCCCAGTTTGATTTTTAACCAACTTTCTCTCCGGGGAGGTCCGGGCATGATCGTGAATAAAACTCAGTTGGCCGGGATCTTTGATGTCTCGGTTCGAACCATTACGACTTGGCAGGCGCAAGGCTGCCCGGTTGAAAATGGCGACGGCAGCGGCGGGCGTGGTGGGGATAATGCGTATTTGCTCAAAGCCGTCATTGACTGGTACTGCAAGCGGGAAACCGATCTCGAAAACGAGGTGCTGCGAAAAGAGCTAAACGAGTTGCAGGCCGTGACCGAATCGGAGCTGGTCCCAGGCACCATCGATTACGAGCGGCACCGACTGACCCGCGCGCAGGCCGACGGGCAGGAGCTGAAGAACGCGAAAGACTCGGCTGAGGTTGTCGAAACCGCCTTTTGCATGTTCGTCCTGTCCAAAATTGCCGGGGAAATTTCCGGCATTCTGGACGGGATCCCGTTGTCGATGCAGCGACGTTTCCCCGCGCTTGATCATCGCTACATCGAGTTTCTGAAGCGTGATGTGGTAAAGGCGATGAACAAAGCGGCGGCGCTGGATGAAAAGCTGCCGGGGTTGCTGAGTGAGTATCTCGAAAAAAACAGATTAAGAGTCTTGGCCGGTGGATAGCCGCCGGGCTTAAATCACTGTTTCGCCCAATGCCGGTCACTGCCGTTGAATGGGCCAACGAACACTATTATCTGCCGAAGGAATCAGCCTACACGGAGGGCCGCTGGGAAACGTTACCGTTTCAGGTTGCGATAATGAACGCGATGGGCAGCGACGATATCCGCGAAGTAAACCTCATCAAGTAGGCCCGAGTGGGTTATTCCAAAATGCTGCTGGGCGTTTTCAGTTATTTCCTGCAGCACAAGCAGCGCAATGGCCTGCTGTGGCAGCCGACCGACGGTGACGCCGAAAACTTCATGAAATCGCACGTCGAGCCGACGATCCGCGATGTGCCTGGGCTGCGCGAGATGGCGCCGTGGTACGGCAAGAAGCACCGCGATAACACGCTTTCCACGAAACGCTTTTCGAATGGTCGCGGATTCTGGTGCCTAGGCGGGAAAGCGGCGAAAAACTATCGCGAGAAGTCAGTCGATTTTGTGGGTTATGACGAGCTAGCCGCATTCGATGAAGATATCGAGAAAGAGGGTTCACCGACGTTCCTCGGCGATAAGCGTATCGAGGGCTCGGTGTGGCCAAAATCTATTCGTGGTTCATCGCCGAAGATAAAAGGCGTCTGTCAGATTGAGCGCGCGGCCAGCGAGTCCGGCCACCTGATGCGCTTTCATCTCAAATGCCCGCATTGCGGCGGTGAGCAGTACCTGAAGTGGGGCGGTAAAGAGGAGCCCTACGGCTTCAAGTGGGAAAACCACGACGCGAAAACCGTCTTTTATCTTTGCGAGCATTCCGGCTGCGTGATTCATCAGAACGAACTGGACTATACCGGGGCGCGTTACATCTGCGATAACACCGGCATCTATACCGAAGATGGCCTGGCGTGGTTCGCGTCTGATGGAGAGGAGATTGACCCTCCAGACGCCGTGTCGTTTCACATCTGGACGACGTACAGCCCGTTCACAACTTGGGTGCAGATCGTCAAAGACTATTTCAAGACGAAAGGCGACCCCGGCAAGCTTAAAACCTTCACGAACACCACGCTAGGCGAAACCTTGTCTGAAGAAGTGGGCAGCGACAGCGCTAAAGAAGTGATTTATGCCCGCTACAAGCTCGAGCGGCCGGTAGATGGTTCGCCGGTTGAGGGCTTAATCCACGTCCCGAACAACCCGGAAATTTTCGATATAGCCGAAGCCCAGCAGCTGGTGGCGGAAGAGCTGATCGAGAAGTACGAGAAGGGCCGGATAAAACTGCTGTGGGACAGTAAAAAGCGGCGAAATGAGGCGCTGGACTGCTTTGTCTATGCTCTGGCGGCGTTACGCATCAGTAAATCACGCTGGCAACTGGATCTGAATGCCCAGGCTGAGAGCCGGGCGCAATCGGGACAGATTGATCAGGACAAATCCTTTGCCGCCCTGGCGGCGCAACTTGCTGGAGATTAACAGTGGCGACAAAAAGCGGAGCTGGACGAGGCACGCAAGGCGCTGCATGACTTGCTGATCGACAAGCGTGTGGCATCGGTACAAAAAGACGGGCGGAGCGTGACGTTTACATCCGCAACACTCAGCGAGTTGCGCACGTATATCGCAAATCTTGAGAGTGAATTGGGGATTGTGTCTGTCCGCCGTCGCCCTGCGAGGTTCGGATTATGAATAACGGCGGGCAATTACTCGCTCCGGACGGAAAAACACCGCTGCGGGAATACGAGTCGTACAGCGGCGGCGGGGCGGGATTCGGTGGCCAGCTGGCGCAGTGGCTGCCGGCATCTCAAAACGCTGATGCGGCGCTGTTGCCGCAGTTTGAACGTGGAAACGCGCGCGCCGATGACCTGGTGCGCAACAACGGCTATGCAGCAAACGGCGTCCAGCTCCACCAGGATCATATTGTTGGCTCATTTTTCCGGCTCAGCTATCGCCCGAACTGGCAGAGGCCGGGTATTTCGGAAGATGACTCGCGCGCGATGGCCGATGATGTCGAAGCTGCCTGGCGGGAGTATGCCGAGGACCATAACTGCTATTTTTTGGGCAAATTTGGGGACAAAATCGCGTTTGGGGGCAGATTTGGGGGCATGTCAATGACTGTGTATGTCCCCAGGTGTCTGTTTGGTATTTCTTTTAAGTAGTTGATAGTAATAAAAAATATAAAATTATCAATAACCTAAAAATTACGGTACTATACCCCCCTACAGTACCTAAGGAGCGGCTATGCCACACTCTCCAGAAGACAAAAAACGCATTTTGACTCGCGTCAGGCGCATTCGCGGCCAGGCTGAGGCGCTTGAGCGCGCGCTGGAAAACGGCGATCCGTGCCTCGCCATTCTGCAGCAGATCGCAGCCGTGCGTGGGGCAGCCAACGGCCTGATGGGCGAAATGATGGAAATTCACCTTAAAGACGAGCTGGTTACCGGCGACACTTCCGAAGAGCAGCGCGCGCTGCGGATGGCGGAAGTCGGGAATTTGCTGCGCTCTTATCTAAAATAAAAACACCCTCACCAAAAGGAACAAAACAATGAAATCACGTGCTGCGGTGGCCTTTGGGCCGGGTAAACCTTTAGAAATTGTTGAAATCGACGTTGCACCCCCGCAAAAAGGTGAAGTGCTGGTGAAAATCACCCACACCGGCGTTTGTCATACCGATGCTTTCACGCTGTCCGGCGATGACCCGGAAGGCGTATTCCCGGCGGTGCTGGGCCACGAAGGCGGCGGCATTGTGGTGGAAGTGGGCGAGGGCGTGACCAGCCTGAAGCCGGGCGACCACGTTATTCCGCTTTACACCGCAGAATGCCGCGAGTGTAAGTTCTGTAAATCCGGCAAAACTAACCTCTGCCAGGCCGTTCGCGCCACGCAGGGCAAAGGCCTGATGCCGGATGGCACCACCCGCTTCTCCTACAATGGCGAGCCAATTTATCACTACATGGGTACCAGCACCTTCAGCGAATACACCGTGGTGGCGGAGATCTCCCTGGCTAAGGTCAACCCACAGGCACCGCTGGATAAAGTGTGCCTGCTTGGCTGCGGCGTGACCACTGGCATCGGCGCGGTACACAACACGGCGAAAGTGAAAGAGGGCGACACCGTGGCAGTATTTGGCCTCGGCGGGATCGGTCTGGCGGTGATTCAGGGCGCGGTGCAGGCTAAGGCCGGGCGAATCATTGCCATCGATACCAACCCGGAGAAATTCACCCTCGCGCGTGAAATGGGCGCTACCGACTGCATCAACCCGAAAGATCACGAGAAGCCGATTCAGGATGTGATCGTTGAGCTGACCGACGGCGGCGTGGATTACAGCTTCGAATGTATCGGTAACGTGAACGTGATGCGTTCCGCGCTGGAGTGCTGCCACAAAGGCTGGGGCGAAAGCGTGATTATCGGTGTGGCCGGGGCCGGTCAGGAAATTAAAACCCGTCCATTCCAATTGGTGACAGGCCGCGTCTGGCGCGGTTCAGCGTTCGGGGGCGTTAAAGGCCGCACTCAGCTGCCGGGCATGGTGGAAGATGCAATGGCGGGCAAAATCAATCTTGATCCGTTCATTACTCACCGGATGCCGCTGGACAAGATCAACGAAGCGTTTGACCTGATGCATGAAGGCAAATCGATTCGGACCGTGATCCACTTCGGCGAAGAGTAAGCAGTAAAAAGGGAAGGCGAAATGCCTTCCCATATAGCGCTCAACCAGGGGAGGCCAAAAGCCTCCCTTTCGTTTTACTGCTGCAGGTCGAAACGGTCGAGATTCATCACCTTCGTCCACGCGGCGATAAAGTCTTTGACGAACTTCTCTTCGGCATCCTGGCTGGCATACACTTCCGCCAGGGAACGCAGCACGGCGTTAGAGCCAAAGACCAGGTCGGCGCGGGTACCAGTGTATTTCACCTCCCCGCTGAGACGATCGCGGCCTTCGAACACTTCGGAACCTGCGTCAGCGGCTTTCCACTCGGTGCGCATATCCAGCAGATTGACAAAGAAATCATTCGTCAGCTCACCCGGACGAGAAGTCAGCACGCCGTGCTGGCTCTCATCGTAGTTAACGCCCAGCGCACGCAAACCACCGATTAATACTGTCAACTCAGGGGCCGTCAGCGTTAGCTGCTGCGCCTTGTCGATCAGCAGTGCTTCGGTTGAGGTCGCATTGGCTATGCGGCGATAGTTTCGGAAGCCATCGGCGGCTGGTTTCAGCAGTTCGAAAGATTCGATGTCGGTCTGGTCCTGAGTGGCGTCCACACGTCCAGGGGTGAACGGTACTTTGCTGTGGCTGGCTTTCTCAATGCCTACTACGCCGGCCAGCACGATAACATCCGCCAGCGACGCCTTACCGGATGCCTTTTGAATCGCTTCAAGTACCGGCAGAGCACGTGCCGCCACGGCGTTCACTTCCCAGCCGCGCTGCGGAGCGAGAGCCAGTCGTGCCCCGTTGGCACCGCCGCGTTTGTCCCCGCCGCGGAAGGTTGAGGCTGATGCCCAGGCCACCGAGACCAGCTCGCTGACGGACAGGCCGGAATCCGCAATGGCTTTTTTCAGCGCGTCGATATCGGCGCTGGACGGCGCGTGGGTCGCTTTTGGCAACGGATCCTGCCAAATCAGATCTTCTTTTGGCACTTCCGGGCCGATGTAGCGTGCTTTTGGCCCCATATCGCGGTGCGTCAGTTTATACCAGGCGCGGGCGAAGGCTTCGTTGAAGGCCTGCGGATCGTTCAGGAAGCGACGAGAAATTTTCTCGAACTCTGGGTCGAAGCGCAGCGTCAGGTCGGTCACCAGCATCGTTGGTTTACGTTTCTTGGACGGATCAAACGGATCAGGGATGATATCCGGGCCGTTGGTCGCCTCAAACTGAATGGCGCCTGCTGGGCTGCGGGTTTGTACCCAGTCGTAACCAAACAGGTTTTCGAAGAAGTAGTTGCTCCACTGGGTTGGCGTTTGCGTCCAGACCACTTCGAGGCCGGAGGTAATGGCATCCGCACCGGCGCCGCTCTTGTAGCTGTTTGCCCAGCCAAGCCCCTGCGCTTCAAGCGGAGCCGCTTCCGGGTCTGCGCCAACGTGGGTGGCGGCCGCAGAACCGTGGGTTTTACCGAGCGTATGGCCCCCGGCAATCAGGGCGACAATCTCTTCGTCGTCCATGCCCATGTTGCCGAAGGTGGCGCGAATAGCAGGCGCGGCGGAAAGCGGGTCGCCGCTGTGCTCAGGGCCTTCCGGGTTCACGTAGATCAGACCCATTTCGGTCGCACCGAGCGGGGCCTGTGCCAGCGATTCCGGATGGCGGTGCTCAAGCCACTCTTTCTCAGCCCCCCAGTTAACGTCGAGATCTGGTTCCCAGACATCTTCGCGCCCGGCACCAAAACCGAAGGTGCGGAAGCCCGCATTTTCCAGCGCTACGTTGCCAGCGAGAATAATCAGGTCAGCCCAGGATATTTGCTGGCCGTATTTTTGTTTAATGGGCCAAAGCAGGCGGCGGGATTTATCGAGGCTGACGTTATCCGGCCAGGAGTTAAGAGGTGCAAAACGCTGTTGACCGCGTCCGGAGCCACCGCGACCGTCGCGGGAGCGATAGGTCCCTGCACTGTGCCATGCCATACGGATAAAGAGACCGATATAGCTGCCCCAGTCTGCAGGCCACCAGGATTGAGAATCCGTTAACAGCGCTTTGATGTCGCCTTTCAGGGCGTAATAATCGAGTTTGCTAAATTCTTTGCGGTAGCTGAAGTTTTCGTCCAGCGGGTTAGAACGGTTGGAGTGTTGATTCAACAGGTCGACGCGCAGCTGGTGCGGCCACCAGTCCTGGTTGCTGGTTCCCTCGCCGGCAATGTCCGTGCTCTGGCCGTGGTTAAATGGGCACTTTCCTGCGCTCGCTGAGGAAGCATCGTGTAAGTCAGTAGAATTGCTCATTTTGCTCTCCGTTATATGTATGCCCGACAACGATAATCTGTACGATCGATAATTAATATCTGGATGGGCCTACGAATTTGATAGCCGTTGCCTTTTAAACGCAAAATTTTACAGCCCTATTATTTTAGTTCTCATTGAGTGGTTTGCAGGAAAAACCCGTCTGATTGTCTGGAAAATAGACGAAGCGGCAAGAAGGAGGCGGACTAAACTGGGGAGAGACAGATGAACGCCCGTGCGAGGCGGCATTCATCTGTGAAAAGCGGTTACTGAGCCGTCGGCTTCAGCAGGGTTTTTTCCGGGGTTTTCTGCGCCAGGAACTGCTGCTGGAAGATGCACATCCGAATGGCATCGCGGTACTGGCCGTTAATGAAGAACTCGTGGATTAGCTCGCCTTCCACGATAAAGCCCAGCTTTTTATAGATATGTACCGCTTTTTCGTTCTCTTTATCGACAATCAGGTAGAGCTTGTAGAGATTGAGCACGGTAAAGCCGTAATCCATGGCCAGTTTGGCCGCGCGCGAGGCGAGCCCTTTGCCCTGGAACTCCGGCGTGATGATTATCTGGAATTCCGCCCGGCGGTGAATGTGGTCGATTTCGACCAACTCAACCAGCCCGGCATTCACGCCGTTGCAGTCGATGACAAAGCGGCGCTCGCTCTGATCGTGAATATGTTTGTCATACAGGTCAGACAGCTCCACGAAGGCTTCGTAGGGCTCTTCAAACCAGTAGCGCATAACACTGGCGTTATTGTCCAGTTGATGGACGAAGCGGAGATCTTCGCGCTCAAGCGGGCGAAGACGAATAGGCAGTTCGTTACTCATAGCAAATCCTTGCGCAGATGACGGTGAGGCTTCTTGAGCAGAAGCCTCGTTTGGGGTGGGAGCTGTTACGGATTAATCGCGCGGCCGGTGCGGCGATCCAGGCAGCGTAGGGTGTTCGGCTCCCAGTAGGCGTTCACGTTGGCGCTCTGCTGGCATTTGTCGAAGGTGTCCTGGGCTGCATCCTGTTTATTCCAGTTTTTATCATCACGCGCAGCTTCACGATCGAACACTTTTTCGTCATGGCGATTCATCTTCTGGCGCAGAGTGCGGGTGTCGTTCCACTGCTCTTTTTCTTCCGCCGCGCGTTGGCGGGTCATGGAGTTTTCCTGCCCGGCCAGGCTATTAGTATTGTTGCCGTTACTGTTGCCCGGTTGGACAACGATGATATTGGTGTCCGCCTGTGTTGGCACAGAAACCATGAACGCAGCCCCCAGCAAGGCTAACGGCATCCATGACAAAGACTTACGAAGGATTGAGTTCATTGAGATTTCCTTTTTAATTTAATGACACTAATCATATCATTCGGCCTGATTCGTGCCTAATGCCAGAGTTAGTGGGCATCATTATTACTGAAGAAAAGACAATATGATCAAAACAACACTGCTATTTTTTGCCACCGCTTTGGCGGAGATTATTGGCTGCTTTCTGCCCTGGCTGTGGCTGAAACGCAACGGCTCTCCGCTGTTATTGCTGCCTGCGGCGCTATCGCTGGCGATTTTTGTCTGGCTCCTGACGCTGCATCCGGCGGCCAGCGGGCGAGTCTATGCGGCTTACGGCGGGGTTTATGTGGTGACGGCGCTGCTCTGGCTGCGCGTGGTGGACGGCGTGAAGCTCAGCGTTTACGACTGGACCGGAGCGGCGATTGCTTTCTGTGGGATGCTGATCATCGTTGCTGGCTGGGGCAGGGCCTGATCGCTACGTAATAAGATGAAAAAACGGGGCTACAAAGGCCCCGTTGCAATATGACTTTCGGCAAAATTACCCTTCGCGATGGACGCTCAGCCCGGCAAACGTCTGGCTGACCGGCATCATTTCCAGGGTATTGATATTGACGTGTTTTGGCAGCGTAGCCACCCACCAGACGGCCTCGGTAACGTCTTCCGGCGTCAGCGCGTTGGCGTTTTCGTAGGTTTTGCCTGCTTTGTCATCGTCGCCTTTAAAGCGAACGTTGGAAAACTCGGTGCCGCCCACCATGCCTGGTTCTATATCGGTCACGCGAACGGCCGTTTTATGCAGGTCGGTGCGCAGGTTAAGGCTGAACTGACGCACAAAGGCTTTAGTCGCCCCGTACACGTTGCCCCCGGCGTAAGGCCAGCTTCCTGCCGTAGAACCGATGTTAACGATATGACCGCGATTGCGCTCGACCATGCCCGGCAGTACGGCGCGAGTCATGTAAACCAGGCCTTTGTTGTTGGTGTCGATCATGTTTTCCCAGTCATCGACGTTGGCTTTATGCGCAGGCTCCATGCCTAACGCCAGCCCGGCGTTGTTGACCAGGATATCAATCTGTTGCCATTCAGCCGGCAGGGAGGCCAGCGCTTCTTCAATTGCCGCGCGATTGCGCACATCCAACTGCAGCGTAAACAGGTTGTCACCCAGCTCTTCTTTAAGCTCGAGCAGGCGTTCCTGACGGCGGCCGGTGGCAATAACCTTATGGCCATTTTTAACGAAACGGCGGGTAATGCTTTCACCAAAGCCCGCGGTAGCACCCGTAACCAGTACAATCATCTCTCTGTTCCTCAACGCTTTTGTCCGGCACTACCTTAGCACGCTAACGGGCCACGGTAATCTTAGTTTTTCTTTTAAGAAACGAGGCTAAATGCGCTATAACTAACCCACATTTAAGGTCACCGGGAGTAGAGGATGTTGCAGAGCAACCCGTTTTTCCAGCCGAGTTTATTGCCTTATCAGGCCCCGCATTTTGATGAGATAACTAACGACCATTACCGACTGGCCTTCGATGAAGGTAAGCGCATCAAGCGTGAAGAAGTCGCCGCCATTGCCGGTAATCCGGCTGAGCCTACGTTTGAAAATACTTACCTGGCGCTGGAGAAAACCGGTGCGATGTTGGGCCGCGTGACCACCGTGTTCTACGCTATGACGTCGGCACACACCAACGATTTCCTCCAGCAGCTTGATGAAGAGTTCTCCACCGAACTGGCTGAGCTTGCCGATGAAATTCGCCTGAACGACACCTTATTCGCCCGGCTGAATAGCGTTTATCAGCAGCGCCACGATCTTAGCCTGGATGCGGAATCCCTGCGGCTGGTGGAGGTGACTTGGCAGTCGTTCAAGCTGGCGGGGGCCACATTAAGCCAGCAGGATAAAACGCAGCTGAAAGCGCTGAACAAAGAGAGCGCCCAGCTCACCAGCCAGTTCAACAATCGTCTTCATGCGGCGGATAAAGCCGGTGGGCTGGTGGTTGACCACGCTGAGGCGCTTAACGGCCTGACCAGCGCAGAAATTGCGGCTGCGGCTCAAGCAGCGGCGGACAAAGGCCTTCAGGGTAAATGGCTACTTCCGTTGCTGAATTTCACCCAGCAGCCCGCGTTACAAAGCCTGAGCAATCGCGCCACGCGAGAAGCGCTCTTCGAGGCTGGCTGGATGCGTTCCCAGCGAAACGATGCAAACGATACCCGTGCCATCGTCGGTCGTCTGGCTACGCTGCGGGCTGCACAAGCTCAGCTTTTGGGTTTTGAAAACTATGCGGCATGGAAAATGGCCGACCAGATGGCGAAAACTCCTGATGCGGCGCTGCGCTTTATGCGGAATATTGTCCCTGCGGCAACCGGGCGTGCGCGCCGCGAACTGAAAGATATTCAGGACGTCATTGATGCGCAAAACGGCGGCTTCCAGGCCACGGCATGGGACTGGCAGTTTTACGCCGAGCAGGTGCGTAGCGCGAAGTACGATCTCGATGAAGGGCAGATTAAACCGTATTTTGAACTGAATAGCGTGCTGACCAACGGCGTGTTCTGGGCCGCAAGCCAGCTCTTCGGGCTGCGTTTTGTGGAACGCTTTGATATCCCGACTTACCACCCGGATGTGCGCACCTGGGAGATTTTTGACAACGACGGGCGTGGTATGGCGCTGTTCTACGGTGATTTCTTCGCCCGCGACAGCAAAGGCGGCGGGGCGTGGATGGGGAACTTTGTCGAGCAATCCACGCTGTTTGACGCCATGCCGGTGATCTACAACGTTTGCAACTACACCAAACCGGCCAGCGGCGAGGCGGCACTGATTTCCTGGGACGATGTTATAACGCTGTTCCATGAGTTCGGCCACACGCTGCACGGCCTGTTTGCTACCCAGCGCTATGCGAGTCTGTCGGGGACCAACACACCGCGAGATTTTGTGGAGTTCCCTTCGCAGATTAACGAGCACTGGGCGAGCCATCCCGAGGTTTTTGCTAACTATGCCCGGCATCACCAGACCGGCGAGCCAATGCCGGAGTCGCTGCGCAGCAAACTGTTCCGCGCCGCGCAGTTCAACAAAGGCTACGACATGACCGAGCTGCTGGCGGCGGCGCTGCTGGACATGAACTGGCATAGTCTGGCGCCGGACACGGCTATTGAAGACGTGACGCGTTTTGAATGCGCAGCGCTGGAAAAAGAGCATATCAATCTGGCTGAAGTCCCGCCTCGCTACCGCAGCAGCTATTTTGCCCATATTTTCGGCGGCGGCTACGCGGCGGGGTATTACGCCTACATCTGGACGCAAATGTTAGCGGACGACGGTTATCAGTGGTTTGTGGAGCAGGGTGGGCTCAGCGCCGAAAGCGGCCAACGTTTCCGGGAGGCAATTCTTTCTCGTGGCAACAGCAGCGATCTGGAAGCGTTATACCGCGACTGGCGAGGGCACGATCCGCACAGCGAACCGATGCTGAAAAACCGAGGGCTGGCGGAGTAATAACGTCGAAGAAAGCGCTCTCACTAGTGTAGCCGCAGTGAAATCGCACTTAACGCAAACTGCAAAGCCCTGATTTGCGTTAAGTGCCTTAAAAATCAAGCAGAATATATCCGTGCAATGTGCAGGGTTGCTGGCTATAAATTGCAAACCTGCTCGGGAAAAAGCAGGGTACTTCTGGGTTATTTTGAACGATTACGGGGCCTGATCGATGTCGGCAGGCTCCCGGATTTTCACCCTTCGCTTTATGCTTCCGTTGACTCGTCGTCTTTCCCATAGAAAAGCTTGCCGATTTTAATCATCGGACGGTTATTGGCTTTCCGGTGCAGGTTGGTATCGCGCAGGGAATAGACGCAGCCGCAGTACTCTTGCTGATAGAACTGTTCGCGCTTGCTGATTTCAATCATGCGCGCGGAGCCGCCCTGTTTACGCCAGTTGTAATCCCAGTAGCTCATACCTTCATAAGGCGCGGCGGCACGGTGCCCACAGTCGTTAATCTGCTGCATGTTTTTCCAGCGGGAAATACCCAGCGAGCTGCTGATGACATTAAATCCGTGCTCATGCGCGTAAAGTGCGGTACGCTCGAAACGCATATCAAAGCACATTGTGCATCTGACCCCACGCTCCGGCTCCCACTCCATACCTTTCGCACGCTCAAACCAGTTATCGGTATCGTAATCCGCATCCACAAACGGCACGCCGTGCTGTTCCGCAAAGCGAATGTTTTCATCCTTGCGCAGTAAATACTCTTTCTGCGGGTGAATGTTTGGGTTGTAGAAGAACACGGTGTATTCGATACCGGACGCGTGTATGGCCTCCATGACTTCACCCGAGCAGGGGGCGCAGCAGGAGTGCAGCAGCAGTTTCTTCTCGTTGTTAGGCAGGTTCAAAACCGGCCGGATAAATTCTTGCATGCGGGTGATCCTAAGTCTTATTCACTTTTTTGCCAGAGGGTAGCAGGAACGAGGGCGTGGAATCACCATAAATCAGTTAAGAAAATAATGTTTGGGAGGTTTATGAACAATATTCAGGTGAAACGTGTGGTGCTTACCGGCGGGCCAGGTTCCGGGAAAAGTACCCTCATTAATGAGCTCAAACGCCGGGGTTTTGATTGTCAGCCGGAGGCCGGGAGGAGCATTATTCAGCACCAGCAGCAAATTGGCGGGCACGCCTTACCCTGGCAGGATCCTGCGGCATTTGCTGAGCAGATGCTTGGGTGGGAAATGCGTTCCTGGTATGGCGCAGACGAAAAACAACGTTATTGTTTTTACGATCGCGGCGTGCCGGACATCCTGGGTTATCTCACCCTGATGCAGTTGCCCATTCCCGATCATCTGTTGGAAGCCGTTAGGCGGTTTTCCTACCATTCTGATATTTTCCTGGCACCGCCCTGGAAGGCTATTTATGCCGGGGATGCAGAAAGAAAGCAGAGCTGGGAAGAGGCGGTACAGACTGCCGAGATTATGGCGGAAACCTACAGCAAACTAGGTTATCGAATCATTACCTTGCCGGCAGGGAGCGTGGAGTGGAGAACAGATTTTATCCTCCAGACGCTGGGGAAGCGTTAGCGAAGAGCGCATTGCCCTTCGCTAATCGACGTTAGAGCTGTTCCAGCGCGTTCAGCACGGCTTCCGGCATGGAAGGGCGGCCATTGGCCAGGCAGGTCGCGACAAACGTCGCTTCGGCATAGACCACGCCGTCAACTTTGATCTGCTGAGCGAAGTTCACGCGGTTGCGTTTCTCGTTACGCTCAAGCTGGCAGGTGACCTCAACGTTGTCGCCTTTCTGCAGGCTCTTACGAAAACGCAGAGAATACTCCAGCACCATATAGAGTTTGCCCTGGCGGAACTCTTCTTCGATATCAATGCCGAGCGCTTCGCGCATATAGGCGTGACGCGTCCACTCCATGTAAAACGGATAGTACAGGCCGTCGACTACGCCCTGAAAATCAATATGGCTTTCATCCACTTCATAATGCTTAGAAAACATGTTTCAGTCCTGATGTTGTTATAAAAGTTTAGCGCCAGAATTCCTGTCCTGGCTGTTTTTTGCACAGCGCGATGGTGGTACAATACTGTCGATTTCACAACCCAACAGAGGATTACCATGGACACCGAGATAACCCCAACCACGTTAGCGTTTGAATTTCTTCGTCGTGAACAAGAGCAGTTAACCCCCGCGCAATTCCTGATCCGCCTGCAGCAGCTTAAGCTGGAGTTTGCCGATCTGCTGGGTTTAACTCATCTCGAACTGCGTGAAGAGATTTTCCATGCGCACCGGTTGGGGATTCACTGATCCCTCTCTGTCTGAGCCACCCCAAGGGTGGCTTTCTGTTTTTTAGCGTGAGAAGAAAATTAGCTTCAGCCCCAAAATCCCCATCACGCCGCCCGCTAAGCGGTCAATTACGGTTTTAAAACGCAGGTAGGCATTGCGCGGCTTCTCGGAAGAGAGCACCAGCGTGACAATCGAATACCATCCCGCATCAATCACAAAGCACAGCACCGGCAGCACGACGTAGTAGAACGCCGGGATCTCGCGCGGCAGCAGCGCGGTAAAAATACTGGCAAACACGACGGCGGTTTTCGGGTTGCTCAGCTGAGTGAACAGCCCGTCGCGGAAAGTCGCCATCATGCTTTTATCGCTTTTCCCCACGGCGCCAACGTGCAGCGGTTCGCGCGAGTGTTTGATGATCTTATACGCCAGCCACAGCAGATAAAGCCCTCCGGCTATCTTGATCCCGGTATAAGCCACCGGCACCGCCAGCAGAAAAGCCTGCAGACCCAGCAGCGCCATCAGTGAAAACGCCGCCGCTCCGACGCCAGTCCCTAGTGCGGTCACCAGGCCATGCGCGCGGGAACGGGCCACGGCATTCTGGGCGACATAAACAAAGCTTGGGCCGGGGCTCATGGCGCCCAGCGCGATAGTTGCGGTAATAGCAAAAAGGGGTGTAATAACGCTCATTTACGGGATCCGGTTGGTGGGAAAACAATTTTTTAACCTGAAAGCGCAAGAGGTGACAACCGCAAGTGTGTGCCGATTTATTACCGCCGCTCGCGCAGCCGGTCGATCATCCAGCGGCCAGCCGGGCCGGGCGGCGTTTTGTTCGACCAGGCGACATCCACCTCAAGATTCTGCGGCCAGCCTTCCACCTTCAGCGGCTTAAGCACGCCGTGTCCAAACTGGTTCACCAACCAGCTCGGCAAAATCCCCCAGCCAAACCCCTGTTCCGCCATCTCAAGCAGCAGCAGTAAAGACGGAGACGACCAGATGGGGCCGCGCGCGGCGACCTTGCCGGGGCGCACAAAGGTTTTAAGCACCAGCTGCCGCACGGTATGCAGCTCATCCATCCGCACCTCTGTCTGCTTCGCAAGCGGGTGATCGCGATGGATAAAAATAGTCATTTCTGCGCCGACCTGGAGACGGGCGACGGTGATATCCGGCGGGTAACTCTCCTGCACGCGCAGGACACCGACGTGGGCGCGACCGATCTGTAGACTATCAATTACGTCTTCATCTTCGGCAATAATGCATTCAAATTCGATATCCGGATAACGATCGGAAAACTGCTGCAGGATGGATTCGTGGTGGGCGGTTTGCCACATGTCGGAAAGCACAAAAGTCAGGCGTGGTTCGACGTTGTCTGCCAGCCGGACGGATACTTCATCCAACCGCTCGCTGGCGGCAAAAATCGCCTGCACATAGGGCAAAACCCGCTGCCCGTGCGGGGTGAGCGTTGGCTGCCTGGCGTGGCGGTCAAACAGGGTGACGCCGAGATCGGCCTCCAGGTTGGCAATGGCGCTGCTGATGGTGGACTGGCTCTTTTTAAGCTTACGCGCGGCGGCGGAAAAAGAACCCGTTTCAACGGCCTGCAAAAATGCTTCCAGTGATTCCGGGGAGTAACGCATAAACTATCGCTTTTATCGATGGCTGTTAGCTATATCATATCAACAATTACGATGATAATGGCGGCCTTGTGAAAAAGGAGTCATCAAAATGAAATCGCAAAACAACAGAAGCCTGTCTGAGCGCATTGTGCATGCCGTCGGCTTCGAGGCCATCGCCATCGGTATCTGTGCGCCAACGGCCGCGTGGCTGATGAACAAACCGCTGTTCCAGATGGGCGCGCTGGCCATCATGCTGTCCACCGTCGCAATGGTCTGGAACATTATTTACAACGCCGGGTTTGATAAATTTTACCCGCCGTCACGCAAGCGTGGCATGGGGCTGCGCGTTGCCCACGCGCTGGGCTTTGAAGGGGGCTTTATTCTGATTGGCCTGCCGCTCGCCGCGTGGATGCTGAACGTCACGCTGCTCCAGGCGCTAATGGTAGAGATTGGTTTCTTCCTGTTCTTCCTGCCGTACACCGTGGCTTATAACTGGTGCTACGACTGGCTGCGCGCCAAACGCTTTCAGAACGTGGCCAGCAGAGAGATGAAAAAACAGTCCTGATTTGCAGGATTGTGCAAGCATCAAACAGGATTGCGCTACAGGAAAACGGGCGTGTTCGACGACACTTTAAGCGTCAAACACACCCCCTGGAGCGCAAAAAATGAAAACCATCGACACCCTCTATATTAACGGTCAGCACGTCACGCCCCACGGCACTGAGGTGCTGACCTTAATTCATCCCGTCAGCGAACAACCTGTCGCTCAGGTTCGCCTGGCAGACGAAGAAGACACCCGCCTTGCCATCGCCGCCGCAAAAGCCGCTTTTCCGCAAATGCGCCTCTCCAGCCGCGAACAAAGAATGATTTGGCTGCAGCTGCTGCACGACGCCGTGAAAGCGCGTGAAGATGAGCTGGTGGAGACCATGGTGGATGAATACGGCTGCCCGGTCGCTTTCGCCCAAAGCACCGTGGCGCGCTCGTACAACAGCTTCCTGCAGGCTATCGATCTGCTGAAAGACTATGCCTTTGAAACGCAGGCTGGAATGGCGAAAGTGGTCATGGAGCCGCTGGGCGTAGTGGGGCTCATTACCCCGTGGAACGCTAACTACGGATTTATCGCCGGCAAACTGTCGATGGTGATTGCCTCCGGCAGCACCGCAGTTATCAAGCCCAGCGAACTCAGCGCCCGGCAAACGGCGATCATCACGGAATGCTTGCATGCAGCCGGGCTGCCCGACGGCGTGATTAATATCGTTACTGGTTTGGGCAATGTGGTTGGGGCGGAAATCACGCGTCACCCGGACGTGGCTAAAATCTCGTTCACTGGCTCAACGGCGGTAGGCAAAACGATTGCCCGCGATGGGGCGGCCACCATGAAGCGCGTCACGCTTGAGCTTGGCGGCAAGTCTGCCAACGTGCTGCTGGACGATGCCGATCTGGACACCGCCATTCCTTTGGCGCTGCAGGTGATGAGCTGGAACAGCGGCCAGGCCTGTATCGCAGGGACACGGCTGCTGGTGCCAGAAAGCAAGCTTGCAGAAGTCAAAGCGCAAATTCTCAAACATCTGTCTATTCTGGTACCCGGCAACCCGCGGGATCCGAAAACGAACATCGGAGCCGCCGTGACTGCCCGCCAGTACCAGCGCGTGCAGGAGTATATTCGTAACGGAATGGCCGAAGGGGCGGAGCTGCTTTGCGGCGGAGAAGGGCGTCCAGAGGGGCTGGAAAGCGGTTACTTTGTAAAACCGACTGTGTTTGTGAACGTGCGTAACGACATGACCATCGCCCAGCAGGAAATTTTTGGCCCGGTGCTGTCGGTCATTACCTACCGCGATGATGCCGAAGCGGTGCAGATTGCCAACGATACGGTTTATGGCCTGCAGGCCTACGTCAGCGGGAAAGATGCTGCACGCACTGCGGCCGTTGCCAGTCAGCTTATTGCGGGGCGCGTGTTCGTCAACGGCGTTTATGATGAACCGCTCGCGCCGTTCGGCGGTTTTAAACAGTCCGGTCTTGGTCGTGAATTTGGTACTTACGGGCTGGAAGCGTATCTTGAACCCAAAGCCATCATGGGGCAGTAATATGCAACAATCTGAGCGGCCTTCGGGCCGCATTATTGAAGAGCTACACCAGCGCGTAGCCCGTCGTTACCCGGCGGGCGGCGGCGGGGTGAAAGAGCTGAGCTGCGCGCTGCCGTGGCTCAGCTTTATTCGCATTGAACAGCCGACTCTGCTCAATCGCGGGATGCTTTCTCCGTCCATGTGCATGGTGCTGCAGGGCAGCAAAAAAATGCTCATCGGTGACAACGTCACGGAATACGGCCCTGGCAGCTATTCGCTGGCCGCCGTGGATATGCCGGTGTCCGGGCAGGTGACCCGTGCCAGCGAAGCAGAGCCTTACTACGGCGTGCGTATCGATCTCGACGGGAAAGAAATTGCCGACCTGATCATGAACATGAACGTGGTGCTGCCGGACGGCAACGGGGAGAAAACCGGGGCCTGGGTCGCCGCCGCGGAAGAAGAACTCCAGGCCGCTTTTCTGCGCCTGGTCACGCTGCTGGACAGCCCGCAGCATCTGAATGCTCTCGCGCCGCTCATCAAGCAAGAAATACTTTACCGGCTGGTTATCGCTCCCGCCGGGGCTTCATTCTGGAAACAGGCGTTGGGCTGGTCGCAGGGCAAAGGCGTGGGGGAAGCCATTAACTGGATCAAAGAGAATTACGCCGAGCCGCTGGTTATTGATGAGCTGGCGAAGCGCGTGGGAATGAGCGCCTCCAGCCTGCATCACCGCTTCAAAGCCCTGACGATCATGAGCCCGCTGCAGTACCAAAAGCAGCTTCGCCTGCTGGAGGCTCGCCGCCGTTTATTGAGTTGCGAAGGTGATGTGGCAAGCATTGCCTGGAAGGTGGGCTATGACTCTCCCTCCCAGTTTAACCGGGAATACCGCCGGGCATTTGGCGCGTCGCCGCTGCAGGACATTGATGCCCTGCGCCAGCAGGGCACCTCGTTCTAGACCGTTTTCCGCGCCACAATAAACAGGCGAGGGAACGGCATCAGCACGTTACCGTCATGCTGCTTGCGGTAGGCGCGCTGCAGCAGCTGGTGGTAGCGCTCAAGAAACGCTTCCTGTTGAATCGAGTCCAACCCGTTCAGGTAAGGGCGCAGGCCCGTCGAGCTTAACCATTCAATGATGGCGCGGGCCGACGGCATGACGTGGAAATACGTCGTGCGCCAGATATCCACTGTGCAGCCGCTTTCGGCCAGCAGATCGTAATATTCCTGAGCCGTCAGCAAGGCTTCGCGGCTTGAACGTGAGATCCCCAGTTCATCTGCCACCTGGCGCATCAAGGTATGCGTCGGTTCCTGCCAGTTATCGGGCATTTGCACCGCCAGCACGCCGCCGTCTGCCAGCTGCGCGGCGAGATGCGGGAAGACCTGCTTATGGTTGGCTATCCACTGTAGAGAGGCGTTGGCGAAGATCACATCCTGCTTCACCGCGGGCTGCCAGGTAGCGATATCCGCCTCTTCAAAGCGGCAGTCAGGCAGCGCGGCACCGGCTTTGGCGAGCATCGCGGGAGAGTTATCCAGCCCGGTAATTGTGGCCTTTGGCGCCAGATTACGCAGCAGCGCCGTGGAGTTGCCGGGGCCGCAGCCCAAATCGGTAAAGGTGTTTGCTCCAGGGTGGTTAATTCGGGCAACCAACTCAGCGGCCGGGCGGGTACGTTCAGCTTCAAACTGCAAATAGAGCGCGGGGTTCCAGTCCTGCATCGTTTTATCCTCTTTGCTTTGCTAACATTGCCGACAAATTATTTTATACGCTATTGAAGGTAACGCATGGCTAAACATCCGGTTGGCAAATATTTGAGACTAGAGCTCACCCATAACGACAATGACCTGCTGATTTATGTGGTGAAGGGCAGCCGCATCGAAGACATGCCGCCTGACGAAGATGAGGATTATCCTGGGGAAATGCACCTGGCGATGCCGAAAATGAACCGGGAGCTGGATGCCGAGCTGGCGCGTTTGCTGGATGAAGCCTCCGGTGGTGATGTTATCGTGATTATCTGTGCCGCTGACAGCGTGTTTGAGCACGGTTTTTCGCAGGTCAGGGCGCTGCGTAAATAAAATCAGTTACCCGGCGGCAGGCCGGGTAATTTTTAGCAATTAATGTAAGCCCAGGCGGAATAACTCCGTCGGTTCAAATTGCCCTTCACAACCTTCCACTTCCACGCATTTGCTGCGGCGAATTTGCTCGGCATTCTTACCTTCACCGTGAATGGCTTTAATCAGCCCGGTTTTGCCTGTGCCGTTAATCAAAACGCGGCTGCCGGTAGTAATGGCGTTACGGTTGCGGTCCCAGGTCATCATCATGTTGAGCACTCCTCTTAACGAATGAAACAGTTTGACCGGAGCCTATTTAAGGCCGATGCGAGGCGGGATTCATTAATCAAAATCAAATTGTATGATGAATTGGCTATTATTTTGCGATGAGTAAAGTGGACAGAATAATTTCCACCAGGTGGTTTTTCTCCATAATTAACTCAAGCGAAACGGCTGGTTACGTATTACTGGTTTAGAATATGACTTTAGACACACTCTTTTGGCATAGTGATTAACCTGTGTTGTCAGGAGCTTACTATGGATCGTCGCCATTTTATTACCTGTGTTACTGCTGGTTTACTCGCGGCTAAAGCGGGTGTTTCTTTTGCTGCATCGGGCGTGAAGCGCACGGTTATTCCGCTGTGGAAAGGCACACCTCCCGGCGGCGGTGGGCCGACAGGAAGTATCCAGACTTCGGCGCGCGGGGCGCAAAGCAATATTGCGATCCCGATTCTGACCGTGATTGAACCGGAGTCACCTAATGGCCATGCCGTGCTGGTGGCTGCGGGCGGGGGATATAAACGCATTGAAATGGGGTCAGAAGCCTGGCCTGCGGCAGAATGGCTGGTGGCGCGTGGGTATACGGCTTACGTGCTGAGCTACCGTTTGCCGTCGGAAGGCTGGGCTGACGGCAATCTGGTTGCTTTGCAGGACGCGCAGCGCGCCTTAAGAATCGTGCGCGATCGTGAACATAACGTCAGCGTACTGGGCTTTTCCGCCGGTGGGCATCTGCTTGGCCTCGCCGCTACGCGTCCCGATTTCCGCTCGTATCCAAAGCAGGATCGTTTAGATGATAAACCCGCTTTTGCTGACAAGGCCGCGTTAATTTATCCGGTTATTACGCTGGAAAAACCTTACGAGCACACCTCCACGCACAAGATTCTTGTCGGTAAGGATGCTTCATCATCTGAGAACGCCGCCTGGTCCGTGCAGAATTATGTCACCCCGCATTCGCCGCCGTTCTTCCTGGTCCAGGCAGAAGACGACCCCATTTCCGACCCGCAAAATACGCTGATTATGGCCGCAGCCTGCGAGCAGCAGCATGTTCCGGTTGAAATGCACCGCTACAGCAGCGGCGGCCACGGTTTTGGTATGGGTAAACCCGGCACGCCGACCGTGAAATGGCCCGAGCATTACGCGAAATGGCTGGCGAAAAGTTAGCGCCGGATCGTTATCTAAAATAAGTATTACGTAGCCCCCTCAAGAATTTCCCCCGCAATCCGATATCCATAGGGATGTATTTCGGCAGGATGCCGTTTCCCATTCCCAATGATGGCACGCAAATAACAATTAACTTTACGTGGTCAATATGGATATCAACGAAAAAATCAAAACCTTTGGTGAGGCTCTTAAAAACCGGCTCGATTCGTCACTCATTGACTTCGCGCTGGAATATATCGACTTCTCAGAAAATGTACTGGCTTTTGAAACGCTGTGTGGACATATCGCAAATTATCAGGTGCGTATTAGCCCTGATGAGTACAGGCAGGTATTGGATATTGCGGGGCTACTGGAGATCGATAATCAATATGCTGAAATCGATCCCCTGAGAAATTTATTAAATTAAACCCTTTCGGTCTTAAGGATATCCAGCCTCAGGGTTGGATTATCCTTAGTGCTGATAAAAAATATCGCCCGCCATTGCCTGAAGGATTTTTCCTTCGGCGTCGGTAATTAAGACGTAGTTGCCGCCCATGTAAGTCCAGTGACTACCGGCCTGTGGTGCAGGAAGATGGCGAAGCTGCCAGCTTTTGATGTTATAGGGTTCGGTACGATAGATGTCTGGCGCAATGTCGCCGATCTTGTACATTTTGAAATCTGAGGAGAATTCTTTCAGTTCATAGGACTGTGCCGACGTGCCCGGTGCCGTCGCTTTTAGTTGCTTGTCCCCTGAATAGGCAAAGGCCAGAGAGGGCAGCGCGCCCGCGAGCCATACCGCTGTTAATACCGCTACTTTTGTTGACTTGCGCATAAATTCTCCAGAGTGAATCCAGTCTGCTTTTGTTGATTCCATATAGGAAGACAACAAATTGTGCCGATTTACTCATTACGCGCTGTATTTTTTTGTTAGCAAATCCTCCACCGCGGTGGGGCAGAAATGAAAACGCCTCCCGGAAAGTTTATTTCGCGAGAGGCGTTGTAGGTGGGGGAAGGTCACCGTTCATTAGTCATCCCATTTGTGGCTAAACCAGGCGGCAAGAAAACCGGAAAATAAGATGAATCCCAGTACTGCCATAAATACGTTCATGTTCCCTAACATAGTTAATCCTCCAGGTTACTGCATTTCTATAGAAATACCTCGCGTGATAAAAAAGGGTTTACTCAGATGAGTGGAGCTATCATACCGTACACAACTTAAACAATCCCTAACCGCTGGTAAATTATTCGTTTTGTGAAGTAAATGAGTTTCTGTATGTGGCGGGTGACGTCCGAAGATGTTTCCGGAAGTGATGGCGCAGCGTCGCCGCCGAGCCAAATCCCGTCTGTTCGGCAATATGTTCTATCGGCAGCGTGCTGTTTTCCAGCAGCTCCCGGCAGCGTTTAAGGCGGGTTTGCAGCAGCCAGGCGGCGGGCGTGATCCCCGTGGCGGCTTCGAAGCGGCGTAAAAAAGTTCTCGGGCTCATGCCGACAAAGGCCGCCAGGCTTGCCACTGAATGTCGCTCGCGTAAATGGCGCTGCAGGTGATCAAACAGCGGCGCAAACCGTTCGCCTTCGTACTCGACCGGAACGGCCTGTTCGATAAACTGCGCCTGGCCACCCTCGCGATGAGGCTGCACGACTAAGCGACGGGCAACGCTGTTGGCCGCTGCGGCACCAAAATCCCGCCGCACCAGATGCAGGCCAAGGTCAATCCCCGCCGCGCTGCCCGCCGAGGTCAAAACATCCCCGTTATCCAGATAAAGTACGTCAGGTATCACTTCGATCTTCGGATAACGAGCCTGCAGCGCTTCGGTATAACGCCAGTGGGTGGTTGCCCGCTTGCCATCAAGCAGGCCAGTCGCCGCCAGCACAAACACGCCGGAGCAAATGGACATCAGGCGGGCGCCGCGCGTATGTGCCGCCCGCAACGCTGCAATAAGTGATGCCGGTACGGGCTCATTGATGCCGCGCCAGCCGGGAATAACAATCAAACTGGCTTCAGCCAGTAAATCCAGCCCGCCATCAACCGCCAGACGAATATCGCCCATCGCCCGCAGCTCGCCGGGTTCAATGCCGGCGACGACAAAGTGATACCAGTTCTCGCCGAGCTCGGGGCGCGGCAGGCCGAAAATTTCTACGGCCACGCCGAATTCGAACGTACAAAGGCCGTCGTAAGCCATCACGACGACAAGGGGGTTTTTAGGCAGGGCGGCTAATTTTGTCATGATATTTACGCTAATCGTCATTCGTGCCAGCTGTCAAGCATCCGTCGTGGCGTCAGAATCACAGCTCACACCAAAAGGAGACAACCATGAGCTACGTGACTGATTACCCTGCGGCAACCCCAGAAACCGTCGCCGCGCATTACCTGCGTAAACTGTCGTTTGAAACCGACTGTGCCGACGTCAACGCGGCGATCCAGAGTGGTGACCTTGATTTTGTGCTGCTGCATGTGGTGGGTTCAAATGAAACATTTGCCCGCCGACATCTGCCGGGGGCTATTCATTTGCCGCACAGATTCATCACAGAATCCCGCATGACTGAATGGCCAGACGACACGCTGTTTGTGGTGTACTGCGCCGGGCCGCACTGCAACGGTGCTGACCGCGCGGCATTGAAACTTGCGCAGCTCGGCAAGTTAGTGAAGGTTATGCCTGGCGGCATAACCGGCTGGGAAGATGAAGGTCTGCCTTTCGCCTAAAACAGCGCGCGGAGCACCATATCACCGCCAAGCAGAACGAGGCAGATCAGGAAGCCGCGCTTAAAGGCTAATGGGCTGATGCGTTTGCGGATACGCTGGCCCGCAAACAGGCCGATAAGCGCGGCGAAAACCGCCATAACCGACGTGCTAATGGCAATTTCCTGCAGCGCACCGTGCCACCAGAGCCCGGCGGCCAGTGCAAGGGTTGAAAAGGTAAAGGACAGCCCGAGCGCCTGCACCAGCTCATCGCGCTCAAGCCCCAGCGACTGAATATAGGGCACGGCAGGGATCACAAACACCCCCGTTCCGCCGGTCAATAAACCGGTGAGGAGGCCGATCAGCGGCGAAAGCCAGCGCTCGTGGCGGGCGGGAATATGCAGTGGTCTGGCAAACAACGTCCATAACGCATAAACGATCAGGGCAATACCCAGCGCCACGGTGGTTGCCTGACTGCTGCCCGAGGCCAACAAACTGCTGCTGGCGACGGTGCCCAACACAATGGTCAGCATCATCGGCCACAGGCGTTGGAGCAATGCCGCCAGGTTACCGCCTTCATAAAGCTGGAAAATATTGGTCAGAAAAGAGGGCAGAAGCAGCATGCCGGCCGCCGCCACCGGGGAAATCAGCGCGCCTAAAATTCCCATAGCTACGGTGGGTAGCCCCATTCCCGTGACGCCCTTGACGGTACCTGCGAGAACAAATGTGGCGGCAATCGCCAGGCTTAGTGTGATATCAGTCATGGGCGTTTTCCTTGTGCGCATCGCGGCTGTCCTGCGGAGCCTGTTCGCGCTCAAACATGCCGTAATCCCGGATCACGCCCGCCACCCTGAGCCGGTAATCGCTAAAGACTGAGTGGCGGCCCTGGTGCTGAACGCTGCGGTGTAATTCCTGATTGCGCCAGTGCAGCACGGCGGCCTCATCGCGCCAGAACGAAAGCGAGAGGATTTTTCCCGGTTCACTAAGGCTTTGAAAACGTTCAATGGAAATAAACCCGTCAATATCGGCAAGCAGAGGTTTTAGCTCTGCCGCCAGTTCAAGATAGCGGCTATAGTGTCCTTCTGCAGGCAGGACTTCAAAGATTACGGCGATCATCAGGTTGCTCCTTATTGTTATCTCCTGCTAACCCTAATCCATCGTCACACAGGACGCTTCGCTGAGCATCGAAATATGGAAACAGACTTTCTCGAAACCCGACTTGCCGCCGTTGCCACCGCCATTGCGGACAAAACCCGGGCCAGCATACTGTGCGCGTTAATGGATGGCCGGGCCTGGACGGCAACCGAGCTGAGCATTATGGCGAATGTGGCGCCGTCCACAGCCAGTAGCCATCTGGCAAAGCTAATGGAGCAATCGCTGATTGCCTGCGTGCAGCAAGGGCGACACCGCTACTACCGGTTGTACAGCAGCCAAATCGCCGGGGCGCTGGAAGGGTTAATGGGATTAGTGGGGCGTGATGACGCGGTTATGCGCACTAAAACACCCGGCAATCTTCGCTACGCCAGAACCTGCTACGACCATATGGCAGGGGAAATTGCGGTGGCGCTGCATGACGCATTATTTCGCCTTAACTGGCTGGAAGGGGAAGAGTATTCCGTTACCTCCTTAGGCAAAGAGCAACTGCAGCTCCTGGGGGTAAACATAGAAGAAAGTGCATCTCGTCGCCGCTATGCCTGCGGCTGCCTTGACTGGAGCGAACGACGCGAACATCTGGGCGGGCAATTAGGGAAAGCGTTACTGCACACCTGCGAGCAAAAAGGGTGGATGCGGCGGGATTTAGTCAGCCGAGAGTTGCATGTGTCCGAGAGCGGTAAGCGCAAATTAGCAGGGATGTTTGGGGTGGTGTTCTGACAGCGAAACCTGGCACTAGTGCTTTTATTCAAGGCAGCACATTTTCTGGTTTTGACCCTCTCCCTTTTCAGAGAGAGGGCCGGGTGAGGGTGATCCTCCCGGTTACTCGCTAACCTTTTCCGCTTTACCCGCTAGCTGTGCCAGGAAGTCATACCGCTTCTGCAAATCTGCGGCGGCATCTTTCCACAGCTGCTCGGCAACTTCCGGCTGCTGGGCGTTCAGGCGGCGGAAACGCTGCTCCTTCATTAGCGTATCGGCCAGCGCATCGGACGGTGGACGGGAATCCAGCGCCAGCGGCACTTTGCCTTCGTCCGCACGGCTCGGATCGAAGCGATAAAGTGGCCAGAAGCCGGTGGCGGTCAACTGGCGCATCTGATCGTGGCTCAGCGCCAGATCGTAGCCGTGCTCTTCGCAAGGGCTGTAGGCGATAATCAGTGACGGGCCAGGATAAGCTTCCGCTTCCTGAATGGCTTTCATCGTCTGGTTAAGCTGTGCCCCCAGCGAAATCTGCGCGACGTAAACATGGCCGTACATCATCATGCTGACGCCCAGGTCTTTACGCGCTTTGCGCTTGCCGTGCTCGCCGAACTTGGTGACGGCGCCCAGCGGCGTGGCTTTAGACGCCTGGCCGCCGGTGTTGGAGTAACACTGCGTATCCAGCACCAGAATGTTGACGTTTTCTGTCAGGCTCAGCACGTGGTCGAGGCCACCGAAACCGATGTCATAGGCCCAGCCGTCACCGCCAATCAGCCAGATGGATTTCTCCACCAGCGCGTCGGCATCGGTCACCAGTTGACGGGCATCAGCATCGTCAATGTCCGCCAGATGTTTACGCAGCTCGGCAACCTGTTCACGGCGAACTTCCGGCGTCGCTTCCGCGTGAAGCTGCTCATTAAGCTCGGCTGGAAGTTTATCGGCAAACTGGCCCAGCAAACGCATGACGCGGGCGCGGTGCTGATCCACCGTCAGGCGGAAGCCCAGACCAAATTCGGCGTTATCCTCAAACAGCGAGTTGGCCCAGGCTGGCCCACGGCCGTTAGCGTCGGTGGTGTACGGCGTGGACGGCAGGTTACCGCCGTAAATAGACGAACAGCCGGTGGCGTTAGCGATCAGCATCCGGTCGCCGAACAGCTGGGTCAGAATTTTAATGTACGGCGTTTCGCCGCAGCCGGAGCAGGCCCCGGAGTACTCAAACAGCGGCGTTAGCAATTGCGAAGTACGAATGTCGATACGTTCCAGGCTGGTACGGTCGATTTCCGGCAGCGCGAGGAAGAAGTCATAGTTCTCTTTCTCTTCTTCAACGTGTTCAAGGCGAGACAGCATATTAATCGCCTTGATTTCCGGGTTCTGGCGATCTTTGGCCGGGCAGACTTCTACGCAAAGGTTGCAGCCGGTGCAATCTTCCGGGGCTACCTGCAGCACGTATTTTTGGCCGCGCATATCCCGGGACTTCACGTCCAGCGACTGCAGGGCTTCCGGGGCGCCTTCCATTGCCTCAGGCTGAACCACTTTGGCACGAATAGCCGAATGCGGGCAGGCTGCGACGCAGTGGTTGCACTGGGTGCAAATGTCCGGCTTCCAGATAGGAATTTCTTCGGCGATGTTGCGTTTTTCCCAGCGGGTGGTGCCCATCGGCCAGGTTCCGTCCGGCGGCAGAGCGGAAACCGGCAGGGCATCGCCGAGGCCAGCGAGCATCGCGGCGGTGACGGTTTTCACAAAATCAGGTGCGGCGTCGGAGACGACCGGCGGACGCATCGCGCTTGCCGGGTTAACGTCCTGCAGAGGGACCTCGGCGAGGGAGTCACGAGCCAGCGCCAGCGCCTGCCAGTTGCGCTCGACGATTTCCGTCCCTTTGCTGCTGTAGCTTTTGGCAATCGCGCCCTGCAGTTCTGCCAGTGCGGTGTCGCCAGGCAGGATCTGCGTCAGGTGGAAGAACGCCATTTGCATCACGGTGTTGATGCGGGCGCCAAGATGACACTCGCGGGCGATCTTCGCCGCATTAATGACATACAGGCGAGCCTGTTTCTGGTTAAGTACCGCCTGAACTTCCTGCGGCAGGCGGCTCCACACCTCGTCGGCGGCATACGGAGTGTTCAGCAGGAAAATACCGCCGGGCTTCAGGCGCTCGGCCATCTGGTACTTGTCGATAAACTGCAGCTGGTGGCAGCCAACAAAATCGGCTTTCTCAATCAGGTAGGTGGAGTTGATCGGCTGCTCGCTCACGCGCAGGTGAGAAACCGTCAGCCCCCCGGCCTTTTTGGAGTCATAAACGAAATAACCCTGAGTAAACCACGGCGTGGAGTTACCGATAATTTTGATATTGTTTTTGGTCGCCGAGACGCTGCCGTCGCTGCCCAGGCCATAAAACAGCGCTTCGAGTTTGGCGCGGTTCGGCAGGGTGTTTTCCGGCAGCGGCAGCGACAGGTTGGTCACATCGTCGTAAATGCCCACGGTAAAGCGCGGGCGCGGTTTGGCTTCGCGTAGCTCGTTGAATATAGCCAGGACGCATTCCGGGCCGAATTCTTTGGATGACAGCCCGTAGCGGCCTCCAATCACGCGAGGCAGCGTTTCGCGGTCGCCTCGGCTCACTGCTTCGGCAAGCGCGGTCATTACATCGAGATACAGTGGCTCAGCAAGGGCGCCTGGCTCTTTGGTGCGATCAAGCACCGCCACCTGGCGCGCGGTTTGCGGCAGAACTTCCAACAAGTGCTCGGCGGAGAAGGGGCGGTACAGACGGACTTTCAGCACGCCAACTTTCTCGCCACGGGTCAGCAATTCATCGACAACTTCTTCGCAGGTGCCGACGGCAGAGCCCATCACGATAATCACGCGTTCCGCTTCCGGGTGGCCGTAATACTCAAACGGGCGATAGCTTCGGCCGGTGGTGGTGGCAAAGTCGTTCATCGCCTGTTCAACGTGAGCGTAAACCGCGTTGTACCACGGGTTGGTCGCTTCACGGGACTGGAAGTAAGTATCCGGGTTGGCCGAAGTCCCTCGAATCACCGGATGCTCCGGGTTCAGGGCGCGGGCTCGATGCTCATCGATCTCTTTTTGCGGCAGCAGGCTGCGAAGGGTATCGTCCGCCAGCGGCACAATTTTGTTGATTTCGTGCGAGGTGCGGAAGCCGTCGAAGAAGTGAATAAACGGCACGCGGCTTTTCAGGGTCGCAATATGGGAAATCAGCGCGAAGTCCTGTGCTTCCTGGACGCTGCTCGCGCACAGCATGGCGCACCCTGTCTGGCGCACGGCCATCACGTCTGAGTGATCGCCAAAAATGGAAAGCGCGTGGGTGGCCACGGTGCGCGCGGCAACGTGGAGAACAAATGGCGTCAACTGGCCCGCAAGCTTGTACAACGTTGGGATCATCAGCAGCAAGCCCTGCGATGATGTGAACGACGTGGAAAGCGCGCCGGTTTGCAGTGCGCCGTGCACTGCGCCAATGGCTCCGGCTTCAGACTGCATCTCGACTACACGAGGGACATCTCCCCACACGTTCTTCCTGCCATCGCCGGACCAGGCATCGGCCTGTTCCGCCATTGTCGAGCTGGGAGTAATGGGATAGATGGCAATTACTTCGCTGGCACGAAACGCCACGGAGGCGACTGCGCCGTTGCCGTCGATAGTGATCATAAGACACCCTTACATTGCGCAAAATAAAGGGACTCGCCTGCCTGCCTTGAGTCCCGTAATAACCCCCAATTATAGTACGTCCATCTATCTGCTTGAAGTTGCTGAGCCTCCGAGTGCACAAATTGATCCAGGCCTGACGTGAAGGGTGAGTGAAATGTGTTACCTGAATATCTTATGGTGATTAAGAATTTGTAACCCAGACGAGATGCGGTATGGATATCGTTTTCTCAGAAGAAGGCGAACAAATGTCTACAGGATCGTTACCAACGCTTGCGGGAACGTTATCGGATATCTGGCGTTCGCGCCTGCTTGGGCAAGTCGGGCGGGCCAACATCAAGCTGATCAAAATGGGGGGAGAGGGAATACCGAATGAATCCCATGCCGGGTTTGCGGAGTTACTGGTGGTGATTGAAGGGCAGATGACGCTCGTGGTGAATGAGAAAACCTTCACCCTCGACGCCGGCGATTATTATCTTGTCCCTAAAGAGGCGGTACATCGCGTACTGCCTGGCAGCCACGGCACGCTGTTACTTATCGATGAAGAGCAGAGCTGAGCGCGAACCGATCGGAAAACTCCGATGTTTTGCTTTGAAAGGTGATGTAACCCACAAAAACCAACACATTTTATTGCGTTATGCTCTCGACGCAGCGGGAGCCATGCGCCATTATGCAAAGGTTTTGCATATTCAGACGGGAGAGAGAAGCCATGCGCGCTGCGTTTTTAGCCGGTTGTGCCGCACTGTTATTATCAGCTTGCAGTAATGAACCCCCTCAACAGGCCACTGCGGCCCACGTCCCTCCAGGCCTCAGGGCGGCGATGTCCAGCCAGGGCGAAGCGAACTGTGCGATGATTGGCGGCACGATGAGCGTTGCGCGTCAACTGGACGGCAGCGCGATTGGCATGTGTGCTATGCCGAACGGCAAGCGCTGTAACGAAAACTCGCTTGCCGCTGGCACCTGTGGCAGCTACTGATTAATTAACGAGATCGGCCAGTTTGTACGTCAGCGTATGCTGGCCGCTCTTCAGCACCAACTGCTGGTTAGCCAGAGAAACATTGGCCCCGCTGGTCAGCATGTCATTAATGCGGTGATCCAGGTCGTTCAACTGCGGCTCAACGCAAAGCATCATCGTCATGCCCAGACCTTTCACCTTCAGCGTATTGTTCTCGAGTGTCGCCTGGCCCATAAAGCGGTTACACATCGCGCCAGAAATATGCATGTTCTCACCGAAGCTCAGCTCAGGCGCGCGCTTGCTGTTTTTCACGTCCAGAGGCTTACCGTCTACGCTCTCCAGCACAAAACGGTGGTGCTGCAAATCTTGTGCAGTCACGCTGCCTTTATCTGCCGGTTGGGCACAGCCCGCCAGTACAACGCTTGCCAGCATCAGTGAAGCAAACTTTTTCATCTCTTCTCCCTAAGGTTTATGTGTCATCAATGAAAGCGCGCCACTTTCGCAGGATGTGGCGCATGAATCAGTAAGGATATTCTTAAAATCAGCCCGCCTCCTGCGAGAGACGGGCGAAAAATCAATTCAATTGGTTAGGGCAAGGCTCGCCTTTTTCCAGTTGACGCAGATTCTCAAGCGTCGTCTCGGAAATACTGATCAGCGCCTCCGCCGTCAGAAATGCCTGGTGACCGGTAAACAGCACGTTGTGACAGGCGGAAAGACGGCGGAACACGTCGTCCTGAATCACGTCGTTGGACTTATCCTCAAAGAACAGATCGCGTTCGTTCTCGTACACGTCCATGCCGAGCGCGCCGATTTTCTGGTGTTTCAGAGCGTCAATCGCGGCCTGAGAATCAATCAGCCCACCACGGCTGGTGTTGATGACCATCACGCCATCTTTCATTTGATCAAAAGCGGCCTGGTTTAGCAGGTGATAGTTTTCCGGCGTCAGTGGGCAATGCAGGGAAATAATGTCGGACTGCGCAAACAGCGTTTCGAGGTCGACATATTCCACGCCTAAATCCAGCGCCGCTGCGCTAGGATACGGATCAAATGCCAGCAGGCGCAGGCCAAATCCTTTCAGGATACGCAGCGCGGCAACGCCGATTTTCCCGGTGCCGATCACGCCTGCTGTTTTGCCGTGCATGGTAAAACCGGTTAAGCCTTCGAGCGAGAAGTTGGCGTCACGAGTGCGCTGGTAGGCGCGATGAATGCGACGGTTAAGGCACATCATCATCCCGATAGCGTGCTCGGCCACGGCTTCCGGCGAGTAGGCGGGAACGCGAACTACCGGCATACCAAGCTCTTTCGCCGCGTCTAAATCGACGTTGTTAAAGCCAGCACAGCGTAGCGCGATAAACTTAACGCCGTGTTTTTTTAGCTCTTCCAGCACCGGGCGACTACCATCATCATTAACGAAGATACACACGCCGTCGCAGCCGTTGGCGGTTTTGGCCGTTTTTTCGCTCAGCAGGAAGTCAAAAAATTCAAGATCAAAGCCATATTCCTGGTTAACCTGCTCCAGATACTTTTTGTCGTACTGTTTTGTGCTATAAACCGCAAGTTTCATAAGACTTATCTCCAGAAGGGGTTGGTTCCAAAACTATCATGCTTAAAATAATCATACAATTTATAAACTGAAATTTTAACGGCAGGTGACTATTTCACTTTCCGGGCAGACTATGCTTACTATTGCCGCCGCCTTCACGCCCGGCCTGAATCGTGCCAGAATAATGACATATTTCGGCTTAAATTGTCGCTGAATCAGGATATTAACCACCCATGAAGGGTAAATATAAAGCCGCGCTTGCGCTGATACTTGCATTGATTCTGCTGCCGCTGTCGCTGTTGCTCACGGTGGCGTACTGGCTACCGACGCTCGCCGGGATCTGGCTGCCGCAGGGCACCCGTATTGCGTTGGAGGCTAGTCCGCGTCTGCACAACGGCGCGATTATTATCCCCGATCTTCGTTATCTCGCCGGGGAGTGTGAGCTTGCCAGCCTCAAAGATGCAAGCCTCAGCCATCCGAGCCGCTGGCGGCTTCACCTCGCGGAGCTGAATCTCAATCCAGACTGCATCAGCAAGATCCCCGCCGATGATGTGGCTCCCGCCGCGCCACGCACCCTTGAAGAATGGCAGAAAATGCTGCCGAACACCTGGCTGACTATCGACCAGCTTAACGTCACGCCCTGGCTGCAGTACGCTGGCGCGCTGCATCTTTCTCTGACGCCGCAGCAACAGCAGCTCGATTACCAGGGAAAACTGCTCACGCTTTCCGCCACGCTTAAAGGGCAAAACCTGAAAATTAGCGACCTGAAAGTCGGGGCATTCGAAGGGCTTCCGCCGCTTGAGCTGGTGGGCGACTTAACGCTCCCGCTGGTGCCGGATGGCCTGCCGACGGACGGGCAGGTGGCCACGCAGGTGCAAATTCCGCAGGAACCGGACAGGCTGCAGGTGGCCCTGAACTGGCATACCAACGCCGGCAACCTGACGGTGAAAAAATTATCAGGCGACGAGGCACCGCTGCTGAGCATTCCGTGGCGCCTGAGCGAAAATACCCTGGAGATTAACGCCGGGCAGTGGCGCTGGCCTTATGAAGGTTTCCCGCTGGGCGGCGGGGTGTCTCTGAAGGTGGATAACTGGCAGAACGGGCTGGATAACGCCATCTTCACCGGGCGGCTGAATGTGCTGACTCAGGGCGACGCCGGCAAAGGCAACGCCGTGCTTAACATCGGCCCCGGCAAACTCAGCCTGACCGACAGCGCCTTGCCGCTGCAGCTCACTGGAGAGGCGAAGCAGGACCAGCTGATTTTCTATGCCGCGCTGCCCGGTGAACTGACAGGCGCACTGGCTGACCCGACGCTGTTGTTCCATCCGGGGGCCTTGCTGCGCTCCCGTGGCCGCCTGATTGAAACGCTGAATATTGACGATGTGCGCTGGCCGCTGGCGGGCGTGCGAGTCTCCAGTAAAGGCATCGACGGCAGGCTGCAGGCTATCTTACGCGCCCACGACAATGAAATGGGGGCCGTGGAACTGCACCTGGACGGCAAGGCCAATGATTTCCTGCCGGACGCCGGGCTGTGGCAATGGCGCTACTGGGGTAAAGGTAGCTTTACGCCGATGCAGGCAAAATGGGACGTTCGCGGCGTGGGCGAATGGCGTGACAGCGCCATTGAACTGAGTTCGCTGTCTACCGGTTTCGACAAGCTTCAGTACGGCTCGATGCTGATGTCGAAACCCCGGCTTAGCCTGGACAACCCGCTGCGCTGGGAGCGAAACGAACAAAAAGAGGTCTTCACCGGCGATTTCTCGCTAGACGCGGGGGCGACGGCCTTTAGCGGCGGCAGCACCTTGCCGCCATCGACGCTTAAATTCAGCGTGGACGGGCAAAACCCGACCTCTTTCCTGTTCAAAGGCAATTTACACGCCGGGAAAATTGGCCCGGTGCGTGTGGTCGGGCGCTGGGATGGGGAGCGCCTGAGAGGCAACGCGTGGTGGCCAAAACAAACGCTCACCGTGTTTCAGCCGCTGCTGCCCGCCGACTTGAAAATGGAACTTAAAGGGGGCGACCTCTACGCCCAGGTGGCCTTCTCCGCGGCGACCGGGCAGGGTTTTGAAGCCGGGGGCCACGGCGTGGTCAAAAGCGGAAGCGTGTGGATGCCGGATAACCAGATTAACGGCGTCGACTTTGTGCTGCCGTTCCGCTTTAGCGATTCGACCTGGCATCTTGGTACCCGTGGGCCAGTCACGCTGCGCATTGCTGAAGTTCGCAACCAGATAGCGGCACAAAATATTACCGCCGATCTGGAAGGCTGGTACCCCTGGAGCGAACAGCAGCCGCTGCTGCTGACCAACGTCAATGCGGATGTGCTGGGCGGCAAGATCTCTATGCAGCAATTGCGCATGCCGCAGAAGGACGCGGCGCTTTTAAGGTTGCAGGGACTGTCTTCCAGCAAGCTCGTCACCGCCATTAACCCTAAACAGTTCAGTATGTCCGGGCGCTTCAACGGCGCGCTGCCGCTGTGGCTCAACCATCCGCAGTGGATCATCAAAGACGGCTGGCTGACCAACCCTGGCCCAATGACCTTCCGCATGGATAAAGACATGGCGGACGCCATCGTCGATAACAACATGGCCGCAGGTGCGGCAATCAACTGGCTGCGCTACATGGAAATCTCGCGATCCTGGACACAAATCGATCTAGACAACCTCGGGGTAGTCAGGATGCGCTCCAGTGTGACCGGCATCAGCCATGTCGAGGGCAAGACCAACACCGTCAATCTCAACTATACCCATCAGGAAAACCTGTTTACCCTGTGGCGCAGTTTGCGCTTTGGCGATAATTTACAAACCTGGCTGGAAGAGAACGCCGCGTTGCCATCGGCTCGCTGCACCCAACCCGGCGAAGCCTGTGAGGAATCCAAATGAATTATTTTACCGCTGTGCTGCTGGCATCAACGGCGTTGATGCTGACCGGCTGCACGCCGCGTATTGAAGTGGCCGCCCCTAAAGAGCCGATCACCATCAATATGAACGTTAAAATTGAACACGAAATCCATATCAAAGTGGATAAAGACGTCGAAAGCCTGCTTAAAAACCGTAGCGATCTGTTCTGAGAAGGGGAACGGCGATGAACTTTATAATTAAAGGTGTGCTGCTGGCCTGCCTGTTCTTCAGTACAGCCGCGATGGCCCTGACCTTAAACGAAGCGCGTGAGCAGGGTCGGGTGGGTGAAACACTCAGCGGCTATGTTGCGCCGATCAAGCAGGATCCGGAAACGCTGGCGCTGGTGAAAAGCATCAATGAAGGTCGCGCGCAGCACTATCAGCAACTGGCGGACACCAACAATGTTTCGCTCAATGAGGTGGCTCGTCTGGCCGGACAGAAATTGGTCGACAGAGCGCCCGCCGGGGAATATGTGCGTGGGCTGAACGGGCAGTGGATGAAGAAATAGCTTTATGTTAGTGCCTCGCTCTCTGCGAGAGGGCGTAAACAAGATTCCCATTGACTATTTTCCCCCTCTTCCTCTGGGAGAGGGCTGGGGTGAGGGTTGTGTTAAATACCTTTCAGGCAGACTGAAAACGCTTGCGATACTCCCCCGGCGACACGCCAAATCTGCTCTTAAATGCCGTTGAAAAATGGCTGTGATCGGCAAATCCCCAGCTGTAGCCAATCCCCGCCAGTTTTTCGCTGTGGTTGGCCGTACGCAGCGCCTGAGCGCAGAGATCCAACCGACGGTTTTTAATGTATTGCGCCACCACCAGACCTTTATCGGCAAACAGGCGATAAAGGCTTCGCACTGACATACCTGACTCGGCGGCGATCCACTCCGGGCGTAGCGTTTCGGACTGAATATGCTCATCTATCAGCGACATGACTTTTTGTAGATGCCGATCGCGCTTTGAGGTCGGCAGGCTGTGCCGGATCAGCGCCGGAGCGAGCAGGCAGGCTATCGCCTCGAGCGTGGCTTCACTTTCCCCACCGGTCAGACCGTCGCTGCCCATACTTTCACGCAGCAAACCGTGGCTGAGGCGCACCATAGGCATTTCAGCCGGGAGCCTTTGCGCGCAGGGGATTTCGCCCATCCGCAGGTGCTGCTCCAGCAGGTGGCGGGGCAGCAACAGTGAAACCTGTTTCGCGCCGAGGGTATAGGTAAAGCAGCTGGGTCGCGAGGCGTCGATAAGCGTAATATCTCCCTGGCCGAGCACGGCCTGATTTTCCCCTTGCTCCATGACGGCTTCCCCCTCCAACTGGAAGACGGTATAAAACCAGGCGTCGTTGCTTTGGGCGACTTCACGGCTTGTCCTCAGCAGACGCGCCTGGTTAATCTCCACCACGCTGAGCTTAATGGCATGGGCCAGGTGTTCACTCAGACTGCCGTGAAATCCTTGCTCCAGTGCGATCCCCGAAAAACGGCCACATGCGCGATTCACCTGATCAAGCCATTTTTCGAATCGCTCGTTGCACTGTTTTTCTGCCATATATCCTCACTTATCGCCGCCGGAAGCCAATAACTATAGGTAAACGTGATTCAAAAAAAGAAACATTATCGACATTTGTGTAGCGTGTCACAGCCAGCAAAGCGATTGTCAGCCGCAGAAAACCCTAACCTCAACATAGCGCCTAGAATGAAGGTGGGCTACACGATAATGACCTTGATAAGGAGATGCTATGACTGAGCCAGAAACGGTAAGCGTGCTGGGCAGTGTGCGCCAGTTTCTTCAGCGTTCGCACGGGCTGTACATTGACGGCCGCTGGCAGACGTCAGACAGCGAAGGACGCCTGCCGGTCTTTAACCCGGCGGACGGGCAGCAAATTTCCAGCAGCGCCGACGCCAGCGCCTCGGATGTGGATCGCGCGGTAACGTCTGCATGGCGTGCCTTCAGCAGCGGCGTATGGGCCAACATGCTGCCCGCCGGGCGGGAGCGGATCCTGCTACGATTTGCCGACCTGCTTGAGCAAAACTCGGAAGAGCTGGCTCAGCTTGAGACGCTGGAGCAGGGCAAATCCATTAATATCTCTCGCGCATTTGAAGTCGGCTGTACGCTGAACTGGATGCGTTACACCGCTGGCCTGACGACTAAAATCAGCGGTCAGACGCTGGATGTGTCTATCCCGATGCCAGAAGGTGCGCGTTATCAGGCGTGGACGCGTAAAGAACCCGTTGGTGTGGTGGCCGGGATCGTGCCGTGGAACTTCCCGCTGCTGATTGGTATGTGGAAAGTGATGCCAGCGCTGGCGGCAGGCTGCTCGATTGTCGTCAAACCATCAGAAACTACGCCGCTAACGCTGCTGCGTATGGCAGAACTGGCGACAGAGGCTGGCGTACCGGATGGCGTATTTAACGTTGTCACCGGCAGCGGCGTGGGCTGTGGCAAAGCCCTGACCGAACACCCTCTGATTGCCAAAGTCAGTTTTACCGGCTCGACGGCGACGGGCAAAGGCATTGCCAAATCAGCTGCGGACAGGTTAACGCGCGTGACGCTGGAGCTGGGGGGTAAAAACCCGGCCATCGTTCTGAAAGACGCCGATCCGGAAATGGTTATTGCAGGCTTGATGGCGGGCAGTTTCCTCAACCAGGGGCAGGTGTGCGCTGCCAGTTCGCGAATCTATATCGAAGCGCCGCTGTTCGACACGCTGGTGAGCGGGTTTGAACAAGCGGTGAAGTCCCTGCAGGTGGGGGCGGGCATGAACCCAGCGGCCCACATCAACCCGCTGGTATCAAAAGTTCAGCAGGAAAAGGTGGCTGGGTATCTGACCCAGGCAGAAGAGCAGCGCGCGGAGCTAATCTCCGGGAGTTCAGGCCCGCAGGGCAGCGGCTATTATATTGCCCCGACGCTGGTGGTTAACCCAGCTGAATCGCTGCGTCTTGTCAGAGAAGAGGTCTTTGGCCCGGTGGTTAACCTGGTACGCGTGGCGGATGCGGAAGAAGCCTTACGACAGGCCAACGACAGCGACTACGGCCTGACGGCAAGCCTGTGGACCAACAACCTGCAGGCGGCAATGCAGTACACCGGGCGGATACAAGCGGGCACGGTCTGGGTGAATAGCCACACGCTGATCGACGCGAATATGCCGTTTGGCGGAATGAAGCAGTCGGGCACAGGGCGTGATTTTGGCCCGGACTGGCTTGATGCTTATACCGAAACCAAAACCGTGTGCGTGCGTTACTAAACGTTGGCACATTTCGGTACTTATCACGTCCCGGAATAAATTGCGGCTGGTAATCTGCACGTCCCCTCCCGCGAGGGAAGATCGTTGTCCGATCTTGACCATTACTCTTGATAAGAAATGTTGCTACTTTCAGACCGGGCTTCCCCCGGTCTTTTTTTTGCATTTTTTTGTCAAGAAGACGTTATTTTAGTCATGAAATGATTTGTTTCGGTGACTACCCTCCTGAGCTAACACCTGTCTGATGCCCTTATTTTGCGCAAAACTTGCGGCAATGTAACATTTATGGAAAAACAACCAAAAATGAGCAGCCCGGATTTAGCGAGGAATTTCGCGAGAATGTAAAATTGATGTAAATCAAGGCTTATGCCATAAGTTGATGAATTATAACTATTAGCTATTTATCGTGATGCCACTATTCATCCGGTCAATCAATCTATTTCCTCAGCACCTTTCCTTTTGAGTAACATGTTATTAACAATAAATGATTGGTGAGGTTAATTTTTCTTTGGTAGGATTTTTCTTACAAACATTTCGGGGAAAGGGTGCTTCCGGTTTGATTCCCAGAATTAAATAAGTCATATTGCGTGACGTCTTTATATAATGAGGCGGCGTAAAATCATGACCTTCATTTATTAAGAAAAAACGAAAGCGACCGACAAATTACTACCTCTTTATAGTGAGAATGCCTTGCACCATAAATAAGAGAGGTTCCGCAGTATCGGCGTTTTAATTTAACCATTACAGCCGTTTAAATACATTAGCTACTCATTCGTGCCTGTTAATTCTTAATGCAGGACGGAACAACATCATCCAGATTATTTTATGGATAAGGATATTGCCGTTTATGCTTCAGTCTTATTCCCTGCGGGTCGCCATGCTTGCCGTTATTTGTTTCGGCTGCGGCATGCGGGTGAATGCCGCGCCAGCGCCCGCCTGGGCTGCAGCACCGGGCATCGCGCAAACGGCAATCCTCACGCTAAGTGAAAGCATTCTTTTCGCGCTTGACCGGGATCCTGCCGTCTCTCAGCAGGCGGCTCAGTTCGGCATTGGCCAGGCGCAGATTGACCAGGCGCGGAGCGCCTGGATGCCGCAGGTTGCCCTCAACGGCAGCACCGGTCATTCACGTACCACCGACTCCAGCGGCTCTCTCAAGAACTCGGCGGCCTATGGACTTAGCCTGACACAGCTAGTGTATGACTTCGGCAAAACCAGCAGCAACATCAGCCAGCAGGAGAGCCAGCGTGAGAGCTATCGCTACCAGCTGATGGCGACGTTGACCGGTGTGGCTGAAAAAACGGCACAGGCCTATGTCGATGTGAAACGTAACCAGGCGCTGGTCACGGCAACGGCAGAAAGCATTGCTGCGCTGCAAAACGTCAACACCATGGCAAAACTGCGGGCGGATGCCGGGCTAAGTTCGAGTTCTGACGTGCTGCAAACCCAGACGCGCATCGCCGGTATGCGCTCAACGTTTGAGCAGTATCAGGCGGCGCTACAAAGCGCGAAAGCAAGACTGGCGGTATTAACCGGCGTCAGCGCCGCGCAATATCAGGCCATGCCGGTACGTCTGGCGCTTGAACAGGAACCGCTGGACAACATTGATTATTCACTGATCCCGAGCGTGCTGGCGGCGGAGGCTATGCGTGAGTCTTCAGGGTATGCGGTAGATAAAGCGAAATCGGGCCACTGGCCAACGTTAAGCCTGAAAGGCGGGCGCACTCGTTACCAATCCAACAACAGCGCGTACTGGGATGACCAGATTCAGCTGAGCGTGGACGCGCCTATCTACCAGGGCGGCGCGGTTTCCGCTCAGGTCGAGCAGGCTCAGGGAGCCAGGCGTATCGCGGCTTCTCAGGTTGAGCAGGCGAAATTCGATGTGCTGCAAAAAGCGTCTGTGGCAATGGCCGACTGGAACGGGGCCAGAGGCCGGGAAACGGCGGGAAAGCTCCAGCTGGAAAATGCCCGACGCGCGCGCGAAGTTTATAAAAATGAGTATAAATTAAGCAAGCGCAGCCTGAACGACTTATTAAGCGTGGAGCAGGATGTGTTCCAGGCAGCAAATGCGCAAATTAATGCGGATTTCGACGGCTGGCTGGCGGCGGTAAATTACGCTGCCGCCGTTGATAATTTATTGCCCCTGACAGGAGTCGAAAAAAATGCCGCCTCGAAATTACCAGATTTGAAATAAACAGCGTTAGAGCAGAGGTTTACCCCCGCTACCTGAAAATAAGTTGATGTGAAATGAGAGCTGGAATTCTCAGGGATGTCCACATCCAAAAATTAATACCGTATGCCCCGTTCCGGCATATATAAGGAGAAGTGATATGAGTAAGATTCTTGAAGTTATTTCCCGCAAGGACGCAGAGAAAACCCTGGTAACAGGCGATGGGAATCTCTCTGTTTCGCTTTCATCCCCCTCTGTCATTCAGATTCACGCCAGCACCAACGATGTGGCGCACTATGTGCGTCAGGGTAAGGATCTGCTGGTATACATGAAAGACGGCAGCGTTATTCGCTGCAATGGCTATTTTGTGGAGGAGGAAGGACAGTCGGGGCACCACTCAGAACTGGTGTTTGATGACGGCAAGGCTCTGACACATATCACTTTCGACGAAGCAGGCGCCGCTGTTGGTACCCAGGGCACGGCATTAACGGCAACCGCCACTCCCATTGAATCTATTGCACCGTTTATGGACGGCTCAGCGCTCGGCGATATGCCGTGGGGTTGGGTCGCGGGTGCTGTGGCCGGGGGCGTGGGTATCGGGGCGCTGCTGGCGCACGGCGGCGGGAAGTCGCACACTAACGTCATCGACAACACCAAAGAGGTCGAAAGCGCCCGGCCAACCTTCACGGTGACCGACAACAAAGGCGACAGCAAAGGGCTGCTGAGCAGTAACGCCGTGACGGATGATGCAACGCCAACCTTCAGCGGCTCCGGGCAGCCGGGAGCCACTATTCAGGTCAAAGACAGCAACGGTAACACCATTGCCAGCACCATGGTCGACAGCAATGGTAACTGGAAAGTGCTGCTGAGCGAGCAGCCGGACGGGACGCACACCTACAGCGTGGTGCAAATCGATGGCAATAAAGTCACCTCTGCGGGGGATATTACCCTCAATGTCGTTACCGCCCAGGCTTCACTGACCGTCGCGACGACGGCAGGCGATAACATGCTCAACGCGGCTGAGCGGGCCAATGACGTCGTTATCGGCGGCAGTTCGAAGGCACTGGCCAGCGGCACGGCGTTAACCGTCACGCTGAACGGGAAAACCTACACCGCTACCGTAGGCAGCGACGGCAGCTGGAGCGTAACCGTGCCGGCTGCCGACGCTAAAAACCTGGCAGACGGAAGCTGGACGGTGGCCGTTAGCGGAAAAGATGCCGCAGGTAACACGATCTCTGCCAGCGAAACGCTGGTGGTGGACACTAAAGCGCCTGGGCTAACGGTGAATGCCATCGCTGACGACAACATCATTAATGCGGCTGAACATGGTGCGGCGGTTGTCATCGGCGGTAAAACCGACGCCGAAGCCGGGCAGGTGGTCACTCTGAAGCTGAATGGCAAAACCTATACCGCAACGGTAAACGCAGACGGCAACTGGAGCATGACCGTGCCGGCGGATGATGTCCAGGCGATGGCTGACAATAGCTACACGCTGAACTTCAGCGTCAGCGATAAAGCAGGCAACACTACCACCACTAACACGTCTCTGCTGGTCGACACCACACCGCCTGAGGCCAGCGTCAATAACGTTGCCGATGACAATATCCTTAGCGTCAGCGAACAGGGCCAGGCTCAGGTGATTTCCGGCACCAGCCGGGGGGCATCCCCAGGGGATAAAGTCACCGTTTCTATTGGCGGGGAAACCTACCAGGCGACCGTGCAGCAGGACGGCAGCTGGAGCGTTGGCGTACCAAAAGAAGTCATTTCATCGCTACCGGAAGGCACAAATACCGTTACTGTGATCATCACCGATGCTGCGGGAAACAGTGGCCGTGTAGAGCATGACATTACTGTCAGCTCCACGCAGCCCGCCGTAGCATTCCATCCGATAAGTCAGGACAACGTGCTGAACGCCATTGAGGCGACTCAGCCGTTAACGCTGAGCGGTACCAGCAATTTGCCGGACGGCAGCACCGTTACCATCAGCCTGAATAACGTCAATTATACCGCCGACGTTCAGGGCGGCGTCTGGCAGGTTCAGGTTCCGGTTGAGGATGTGGTCAAACTGGGCGATACCACCTATACGTTGAGCGTCAGCGGCACAGATAGCACCGGAAATACAGGGACGGCGAACGCGACGTTGCTTGTCGATACGGCGCTACCGACGGTTATCGTTTCTACCTTCGCGGGCGATAACCGCGTCAATAACAGTGAAATTGCCAACGACCAGACGCTGAGCGGACGAGTGACCGGTGCCCATGAAGGCGACACGGTTACCCTCAACGTAGGGGGTAAGCACTACACGGCCAAAGTGCAAAGCGATTTGACGTGGAGCCTCATCGTACCAGCGGCTGACCTGCAGGCGCTGGGCGATGGGGATGTGTCCGTGGTTGCATCCGTGACCAACGGCCACGGCAATACCGGCCGGGGCGACAGCAGCTTTAATATCAACGCTCAGCTTCCGGGGCTGCGCATCAATACCGTGTCCGGTGATGACGTGATTAACGCCATTGAACAGCACCAGGATTTGACGGTGAGCGGCACCAGTTCACATCTCAACGCAGGAACAATTATTACCGTGCGCGTGAATGGTGTGGATTATCCGGCGGCCGTAAGTGCTACCGGCAGCTGGCAAATCGGGATCCCGGCGAGCGATCTGGCCACCTGGCCGAACGGAAAGCTGGAGATTAGTGCCAGTTCCGCCGATGAATGGGGCAACCCGGTGGCCGCTTCACGTCCGGTGGATGTGGACCTTAATGCCGTGGCGATTTCTGTCAACAGCGTGAGCGGCGACGACATGCTGAATGCCGTTGAGAAAGCGGCAGATCTTACGCTGAGCGGAAAAACGCAGGGTGTGGAAGCCGGGCAAAAAGTGGTCATTAAGTTTGCCGGACATACCTACACGGCAAGTGTCGATGAAAATGGCGAATGGACGTATACCGTGCCAGCCGCGGATATGCGCGACATGCTTGATGGCCGCGCCGAAGTGTCCGTGAACGTCACCAACGCCAGCGGCAATAGCGCCAGCGGGGCAAGGGAAGTGCTGGTCGATACCCAGCCGCCGTCAATCACGCTCCACAGCGTCACGGCTGACAATATTCTGAACCATGCCGAAGCGGCACAAGACCTGGTCATCACCGGGACCAGTAGCGCGCAGCCGGGCCAGACGGTCACTGTCACGCTCAATAAGCAACACTACACCGGGCAGGTTTTGGCCGACGGCACCTGGAGCATCACCGTGCCGGTTGCCGATCTGGCTAATCTGACCGACGGAAACTGGTCTGTCAGCGCCAGCGTCAGTGACGTTGCTGGTAACCCGGCAAGCACAAGCCACGGTATGCTTGTTGACACAACCGTGCCGGTGGTCAGCCTGAATCCCTTTGCTGGCGACAATGTGATCAACCTGTCTGAGCATGCTCAGGCGCAGGTGCTGTCGGGTAATGTCACCGGCGCGGCCGTTGGCGACAGCGTTAAAATCATTATCAACAATGTTGAGTATTCAACGGTCCTGGACGCCAGCGGAAACTGGAGTCTTGGCCTTCCTGCATACGTCATCAGCAATCTGGCAGACGGCAAATATACCGCAGTCGTCACCGTCACCGACAAAGCAGGCAACGTCGGCAGCGGCTCGCTGACGTTTGACGTTGCCACCGGCCTGCCACAAATCACCCTCGATGTTATTGCGCAGGATGACGTGATTAACGCGGCAGAAAAAAGCGCGTCTTTAACCTTCGGTGGCACGAGCAACACGCCAGACGGCACGAAAATCATCGTGACGTTGAATAACGTTAGCTATACGGCCACGGTAAACGGCAACCTCTGGAGCATCACTGTGCCGGCTGAGGACGTTGCAAAGCTGGGTGAAGCCAATTACACCGTGAGCGCTTCCGTCACGGATGTCCACGGCAATAGTAATACGGCTCACCATAACGTACTGGTGGACAGCTCGTTACCGATCGTCACCGTTAACGTTGTGGCAGGCGATAACATGATCAATCTCGCCGAAGTCAACGCTGGACAGCTGCTGAGCGGGACAGTGGTTAACGCGGCGTCAGGAGATGAGGTTACCGTCGTTTTAGGGGGTAAACATTACACCGTTTACGTTCAGGACGATCTCAGCTGGAGTCTGCCGCTGACGAAAGAGATGTTAACGGCGCTTGGGGATGGCAATCTTACCGCCAGCGTCTCTGTCACCAACGAGCACGGCAACACTGGCAGCGTCGATCACGGCATTACTATTGACGCCCAACTGCCGGGGCTGCGCATCAATACTATCGCGGGCGATGACGTGATCAACCTCGCGGAGCATAGCCAGGATCTAATTGTCAGCGGCACCAGCACCGGTCTCAACGTAGGCAGCGTGGTGACCGTGACGCTGAACGGCAAAGACTATCTGGCAACGGTTAACGCCGACGGGAGCTGGAGCGCTGCCGTACCGGGAAGCGATGTCAGCCATTGGCCTGACGGTGTGCTGACGGTAACCGCCAGGGCAGAGGATGGCGTCCAAAACCCGGTGAGCATCGACAGCATTGTGGACGTCGATTTATCGCCTGTTTCCATCAGCGTGAACAGCGTCACCGCAGACAACGTGCTAAACGCGGCGGAAAAGGGCAGCGATCTTCTGTTATCAGGCCATACGACTAACGTTGAGCCAGGCCAGACCGTCACCATTACCTTCGCCGGGCATCGCTATACCACCGTCGTTAATGACGACGGGAGCTGGAGCTATACCGTGCCCGCTTCGGATATGGCCAAACTGAAGGACGGCGATGCCCAGGTGACCGTCAGCGTTAGCAACGTGAACGGCAACGCCGCAGATGCCAGCCAGCAATACAGCGTCGATGCCAGCACGCCAGGGCTGACCATCGATCCGCTCAGCGGCAACAATATTCTGAACGCCGCCGAGGCAAAACAGCCTCTGATTATCAGCGGCAGCAGCAGCGCAGAGCCGGGCCAGGAGGTCACGGTGACGCTAAATAACGTCAGCTACACGGCGAAGGTCGGCGCGGATGGCCGCTGGAGCGTTAGCGTCCCGGCGGATTCTCTTGCCGCGCTGAACGATGGCACAGTGAATGTGCACGCCATTGTCGAGGACAAAGCGGGTAACCCGGCAAATGCCGATCGGGGTATGCTGGTTGATATCACCGAACCGACATTGACCATTGGTCCCGTTGCCGTGGACGACACCATCAACGCCAGCGAGCATCGTCAGGCCCATACCGTGAGCGGCACCAGCACAGGTGCGGCGGCGGGGGACGTGGTGACTGTTTTCATCAGCAATGCTCAGGGGCAGATTTTCTCAACCACCACTACGCTGGACAGCAACGGTAACTGGAACGTCGGTCTTCCTGCGTCGGTTATTAACGGCCTGGCTGACGGTAGCTACACAATCACCGCCAGCGTGACCGATGCCGCAGGCAACAGCGGCAGCATCGATCGCGGCCTGAGCGTCAATACCGCGCTGCCGGTTATCACCATTGCTGATATTGCGCTGGATGATGTCATTAACGCCACGGAAAAAGGCCTGGACCTGATTCTGAGCGGAACCAGCGATCGGCCTGCCGGCACGGTAATTACCGTGACGCTGAACGGCATCGACTACCACGCCATAACCCAAAGCGATGGCAGTTGGAGCACAACGATCCCGGCATCCGTTGTCAGCACGCTGGGCGAAGCCAGCTATACGGTTGTTGCCACGGTGACGGATGCCTACGGCAACAGCAACAGCGACAGCCATGCCGTGCTGGTAGACAGCGCGCTGCCTGGGGTCACCATCAACAGCGTGACCAGCGACAATATTCTCAATATCACCGAAATAAACAGCGGGCAGACGCTAAGCGGCACCGTTTCAGGTGCGGCAAAAGGTGACATTGTCACTATTGATCTGGGCGGTACGCTCTATCAGGTCTACGTGCAGGACGATCTGAGCTGGAGCCTGGCGGTGTCGAAAGACATTTTGACCGCCCTGGGTAACGGCGAGCTGACCATTACTGCGTCCGTTACTAACGGGCACGGCAACACGGGCAGCGGCAGCCGCGAGATTACTATCGACGCGAATCTTCCAGGGCTGCGCGTGGCAACCGTGGCCGGTGACGACATTATCAACGCCATTGAACACAGCCAGAACCTGATTATCAACGGCACCAGTACGGGACTAAAAGCGGGTAGTCCGGTGATTGTGACAATTAATGGCACCGACTACCCGGCAACCGTTCGTGCGGATGGCTCGTGGCAGGCTGCGGTTCCTGGGGAAGACGTCAGCCGCTGGGCGGAAGGTGCGGTCACCATTGAGGTGAAAGGCAGCAGCAGCGCGGGCAACGATGTGGCTATCCAGCATCAGGTGACCGTCGATCTCAGCGAGGTGGTGATAAGCCTTAACCCGATCGGCGGCGATAACGTGCTTAATGCCGCTGAAAAAGGGGCCGATCTCGAGCTTTCCGGGAAAACAGAGAATGTTGAAGCGGGCCAGAAGGTGCAGATTACCTTCGGCGGCAACACGTATACCGCCACGGTGCAGGCGGACGGCAGTTGGAGCTATACCGTCCCGGCAGCGGATATGGTGAACCTGAAAGAAGGGCAAACCAACGTTCAGGTCAGCGTCACCAACAAAAACGGCAACAGCGCCGGGGCCGAGCAAGGCGTCAGCGTGGATACCCAGCCGCCGGCGTTAACGCTTAACCCGTTAAGCCAGGATAACCTGCTTAACGCGGCTGAAGCGCAGCAGGATTTGACGGTTAGCGGCACCACAACCGCTGAAGCAGGACAAACGGTGGTGGTGATGCTCAACAATCAGCGCTATGAAACCACTGTCAATGCGGACGGCAGCTGGAGCCTCACCGTTCCTGCGCTGGACGTCGGCAAGCTGGCGGACGGCAACGTCACCGTGACGGCAAGCGTCGAGGACCGCGCGGGCAATCCGGGCAGCGGCAGCCGCGACATGCTGGTGGACATTACCGTACCCACGGTCACCATCGGCACTATTGCAACTGACGATGTCATTAATCAGGCCGAACACGGCCAGGCGCAGGTTATCTCCGGCACGAGCACTGGCGCGCAGGCGGGCGACATTGTTACCGTCACCCTGGGCAATAAGAGTTACACCGGCGTGGTGGACGCGAATGGGAACTGGAGCGTCGGCGTCCCACGGGCGGATATCAGCGCGCTGGGCGATAGCACCTACACCGTGACCGCCTCCATCACCGACAAAGCGGGCAATACCGGCGATGCGGTTCATAACGTCAAGGTCGATACTGCGCCGCCAACGCTGACTATCGACACCATCGCGGATGACAATATCCTTAATGCTGATGAGAAAACCGGTGATGTCATCATCAGCGGTTCCTCTACCGGACTGGCGAGCGGCGTCACCGTCACCGTGCATCTGAACGGTAAAAACTACACGGCCACCGTGGGGGACGACGGCAAATGGACCACCACCGTTCCGGCAGCTGATGTTGGCAAACTTGGCGAGGCTTTCTATGAAGTTTCCGTCAGCGCCAGCAACGGCGTGGGTAACGCAGGCAGTCAGACCAGTACCCTGGAAGTGGCCTCTACGCTGCCGGGTGTGACCATCAACGCTGTCGCGACCGACGACATTATCAATGCCGCAGAGCTGGCCGCAGGCCAGACGATTACCGGGCGCGTGACCGGCGTGCAGGCCGGGGCAGAGGTGACCATCAACATTGGCGGCGTGAACTATACCGCGAAGGTACAGAGCGATCTGACCTGGAGCCTGACGCTGGGCCAGGATGTTCTGACCGGCCTCGGCGACGGTTCGCTGAAAATCGTTGCTTCAGTCACCGATGGCGCCGGCAATACAGGCACCGGCTCGCGTGATATCGCCATCGATGCTGCGCTGCCGGGCATCCGGGTGAACACCATTGCCGGCGATGACGTGGTCAACGCCATTGAGCATAGTCTGAACCTGATCGTGAGCGGCACCAGCAGCGGTCTTAGCGTGGGCAGCACGGTCACCGTCACGGTGAATAATAAAACTTATGAGGCGACAGTTCGCGCCGATGGCAGCTGGCAGACAGTGGTGCCAGGCGACGAGGTTAGCCAGTGGCAGGCCGGAGATATTACCGTTTCGGCAGAAGGGGCCAGCAGTTCAGGTAACCCGGTTGCCATCGATCACACCGTTAAGGTCGATCTCAGCGCGGTGGCAATTACCCTTGGCCAGATTGCCGGGGATGACGTGCTGAATGCCGCCGAAAAAGGCGCTGATTTGCTGCTCTCCGGGATGACGCAGAATGTGGAAGCCGGGCAGATCATCACCATCACTTTTGCGGGGCACACTTATACCACTCAGGTAGAAAGCGACGGCAGCTGGACATTCACCGTCCCGGCGAATGATATGAAAGGGCTGAAAGACGGCGATACCTCTGTGGAAGTCAGCGTGGCCAACGTGAGCGGTAACGGGGCATCTGCCGGGCGTGAAATCAGCGTCGATACCGCAGCACCGACTCTGCAAATTAATATCATTGCCGGGGATGACGTGCTTAATGCCACCGAGGCCGGGCAGCCGCTGGCTATTACCGGCACCAGCAACGCCGAAGCCGGGCAAAAGGTCACCGTTAAGCTGAACAACGAAACGTACACCGCCGAAGTACAGGCGGACGGGACGTGGAGCGTCACCGTCCCGGCTGACAAAGTTTCAGCCCTGGGTGACGGCGTCTACACCGTTACGGCAAGCGTTAACGACGCGGCTGGCAACGGCGGCTCGGCCAGCCATAACCTCAACGTCGATGTCACCGTGCCGACGATCTCATTTGAAATCGTCGCCGGGGATGATGTCATCAACCTGACGGAGCACGGCCAGGCGCAGATCGTTTCTGGCTCCAGCCACGGGGCTGCGGCAGGCGACAAAATCACCGTGACCATTGGCTCTAACAGCTGGACTACCACCGTTGATGCTGCCGGGAACTGGAGTATTGGCGTACCGGCAAACGTCGTCAGCCAACTGGCGGACGGCACCGTCACCATTCACGCCAGCCTGACAGATGCCGCAGGTAATACGGGACACGGTAGCCATGACGTGGTGGTCAATACCGGTTTACCGTCTATCGGTTTCAATCCGATAAGTGGCGACAATGTGCTTAACGCCGGTGAAAAAGGGGAAGTATTAACCCTGAGCGGAACCAGTGCCAATCTGGCCCCGGGCACTCGCGTCACGATTATGCTCAACAACAAAAGCTACACCGCCATAACTGACGATAGCGGCAACTGGAGCGTAGATGTCCAGCCCGCAGACCTGGCCGGTCTGGGCGAAGCAAACTATACGCTGACCGCGACGGCAGAAAGCGCCATCGGCAACAGCGCCAGTACCAGCACCAACCTGCTGGTCGACACCGCGCTGCCGACCGTGACCGTGAATCCGGTCACGGCGGATAACGTCCTGAATGCGGCGGAGATCGCGGCGGGTCAAACCTTGAGCGGTAAAGTGAGTAATGCCGCAGCAGGCGACACGGTGACCGTACATCTTGGCGGCGTAGCGTATACCGTCAAAGTGCAAAGTGACCTTAGCTGGAGCCTGACGGTGCCTGCGGATGTCCTGACGGCGCTGGGGAACGGCAAACTGACCGTCACGGCCTCGGTCACCAACGGCCACGGCAACAGCGGGTCGGTAGATCATGAGTTTACCATTGACGCCAGCCTGCCGGGGATCCGCATTAACAGCATTGCGGGCGACGATGTCATCAATGCCATCGAGCACCAGCAGAATCTGATTATCAGCGGCAGCGCCAGCGGCATGAGCGAAGGCAGCACAGTTACCGTCACCATTAACGGCGCAAATTACCTCGCGACGGTTGGCGCAGATGGGACGTGGACGGCGGCAGTTCCGTCGGATGTGGTGAATCAGTGGCCTGCGGGCGATATCACGGTCACCGCCGCGGGCAGTAGCAGTACGGGTAACCCGGTTTCTATTGACCGAATTGTCACGGTAGACCTGAGTCCGGTTGCGGTCAGCGTCGAGAACATCACCGCAGACAACGTGCTGAATGCCCGGGAAAAAGGGGCCGACCTGGTGCTTTCCGGAAAAACCCAGAACGTTGAGGCGGGGCAAACCGTCACTGTCTATTTTGCCGGGCATAAATACACCGCCCAGGTTGGCGCAGACGGCAACTGGCAGTACACGGTGCCTGCGGGCGATATGGCAGGCCTGAAAGACGGCGACGCCACGGTAAAAGTCAGCGTAACCAACGTGAACGGTAACGGAGCCGAAGCTGATCATTCGTTCAGCGTGGATGCTACCGCGCCAACGTTGACCATTGATCTCATCGCTAAAGACGATGTGATCAATGCCGCCGAAGCCGGAACCGGTGTGATCGTGACCGGGACATCAAACGCGGAAGCCGGACAGCGCGTCACGCTGACGTTCAACAATCAGGATTATTTCGCCGAAGTCAAAGCCGACGGTACCTGGAGTATCACGCTGGATGCTGCGACCCTGGCAGGTCTGGCAGATAACCTTTATCAGGTGAACGTCAGCGTGAGTGATGCCGCAGGTAACGGCGCTGCGAGCAGCAAAACCATCACTCTGGATACCACTGCCCCGACCATTACCTTCCACGCTATTGCCGGGGATGACATCATCAACCTGGAGGAACACGCTCAGGCGCAGATTATCTCCGGGTCCAGCAATGGCGCGGTAGCAGGGAGTAAAATAGTTATTACCCTGGATGGGGTGCAGTACGTCACGCAGATTGATGCCAACGGCAACTGGAGCATTGGCGTTCCCGCCGCGGCCGTCTCCGCGTTGAAAAACGGAACCACGACCGTGACGGCTACCCTTACCGACAGCGCAGGCAACGAAGGATATGCCTCTCATACCGTCGAGGTAAATGCCGCTCGTATTGGCCTGACCATCGACACCATTAGCGATGATAACGTGATCAACGCCGCCGAGGCGGGTCAGGATCTGGTGATAAACGGCAGCAGCACCGAACTGGCCGTAGGCACTCAGGTGACCGTTATGCTGAACGGCGTACAGTATCACACCACCGTTCAGCAAGGCGGCAGCTGGAGCGTTACAGTCCCGGCTGAGCATGTGCAAAATCTGGTTCACGGTAATGGCTATACGGTCATGGCATCGGCGACAGACAGCTCAAATAACGCTACGTCGGCTACGCATAACATCAGCGTGGATACCGCTGCACCGATAGTCACCCTCGCGGATATCTCCGGTGACAACGTGATCAACGCGGCCGAACAGCAGCAACCGTTAACCATTCGCGGCACCAGCAGCGCGGAAGCCGGGCAAAAAGTGACCGTGAAACTGGGCAGTGGAAGCTACGAAGCCACCGTTCAGGCGGACGGTACCTGGAGCGTGACCGTTGCGGCCGAAGATTTGGCGAAGCTTGTCGACGGTGATTTCAACGTTAGCGCTTCCGTTAACGATAAGGCCGGGAACCCGGGCAGCGCGGATCGGACTTTGACGGTGGACACTACGCCGCCAGTCATCACCTTTAACAAGGTGGCGGGGGACGACATCATCAACAGCGCCGAGCAGCAGGCAGGCCAGGTGATTAGCGGCACAACTGACGCTCAGCCGGGACAGACGGTGACCGTCACCTTCAATAATCACTCTTATAAGGCGGTGGTTAGCGACACCGGGACATGGTCTGTGACTGTACCGGCTCAGGACTTCCTGGGCGCGACAGACGGCAGTTACCAGATTTCCGCCAGCGTTAGTGATAAAGCCGGGAACAGCAACAGCGCGAATAAGCAGGTGACTCTGAACGGCGAAGTGCCGACCATCAGCGTCAATGACTTCGCGCAGGACAACATTGTCAGCGCCGCTGAGCACGGCACCCCACTGGTGATAAGCGGCGTGACCAATGCGCCAGCGGGCCAGACGGTGACAATTACCCTGAATAACCAGACCTATACCACCACGGTCAACGGCGACGGCACCTGGAGCTATACCCTGGGCAGCAGCGCGGTTACCGCCCTGGCGGATGGTGGTTCTTATGTGATTCATGCCAGCGTCAATAACAGCATCGGCAACAGCGCGGGAGCAGACCGGACCGTCACCGTGGATACCACGCCGCCGCAGATGATCATCACCATTGACGCTCTGCAAAACGACACAGGGTTGAGCCAGACTGACTTCATTACCGCAGATAATCAGGTGGTGGTGAAAGGCTCTCTGAGCGCGGCGCTGGGCAATAACGAAAAGGCACAGATAAGCCTGGACGGGGGAAAAAACTGGGTCGATCTGGTTGTGGTGGGGACGTCGTGGTCTTATGCGGACGGCCCTCTGCAGGATGGGACCGTGACCTATCACGTCCGGGTAGTGGACAACGCGGGCAACGTTGGCTCGACGGCAACCCAAAACGTCATCATTGATACCGTCGCGCCGGATGCCAGTAAAACCATTACCGTCGAAGCCATTACCCAGGATACGGGCCTCGACGCACACGACTTTATTACCAGCGACAATACCCTGACTATCAGCGGCAAGTTAGGCGCGCCTCTTGCGGCCGGTGAACATGCCCAGATCAGCATTGACGGCGGAAAAACCTGGATTGACGTGAGTATAAGTGGCACGACATGGAGCTACGTTGACGTGCGCACTCTGGCTGACGGGGATCATCTTTATCAGCTGCGCGTGGTTGATGATGCGGGCAATATTGGCGCAACCACCAGCCAGCTGGTCACCGTGGATACTGTGGCACCGGATGCGAGCAAAACTGTCACCATTGACAGCATCAGCGACGATACCGGGTTGAGTAATAGCGACTTTGTTACCAGCGACACCTCGTTGACGATCCACGGTTCTCTGAGTGCATCACTTTTAGCCAGCGAACACGTTCAGATAAGCCTGGACGGAGGAAAGACCTGGCAGACGGTAACAACGGTTGGGACCCGTTGGTATTTCAATGACGGCCGCACCTTGAGTGACGGGACTTACCAGTATCTTGTGCGCGTGGTTGACGATGCGGGTAATGTCGGGCAGAGCGCTTCTCAGACGGTGACGGTAGACACCACGCCACCGGATGCAGCGATCACCGTCACCGTGGACAGCATCACCAACGACAGCGGCTTCAGCAACAGCGACTTTATCACCAACGATAACACGCTGACGCTGAACGGCTCACTTGGCGCGGCCCTGGGCAAAAACGAATATGTCCAGGTGAGCTTCGACGGCGGAGCCAGTTGGGTTAACGCCACCTCCGTCAACGGTACAAGCTGGAGTTATACCGATAGCCGACAGCTGGCGGACGGTAACCACACCTGGCAGGTTCGTGTCGTCGACCTTGCCGGGAACGTGGGAGCAACCACCAGTCAGACGGTAACGGTAGATACCGTCGCACCGAACTACGGTATCACCATCGACAGTATTTCGGATGATACCGGGCAGAGTGCCAGCGATTTCATCACCATGGATACCACGCTGACGCTGAACGGCACGCTGGGCCATACGCTTGCCAGCGACGAACGTGTGCAAATTAGCCTTGATGGCGGCCAAAACTGGGTGGATGCCGTGGTAAACGGCACGGCCTGGTACTATATCGACGGCCGCCAGCTGACGGACGGCGATCATGTTTATCAAGTTCGCATTATCGACCAGGCCGGCAATATTGGTTCCAAAGCAAGCCAGATCGTTACCGTTGACACCGTGGCGCCGGACACCGTCGGCACTATCGTCAGCTACACGGATAATGACGGCGAGCGTACCGGTAATTTCGACAGCAGCTACTCCACCGACGATACCTCGCCGGTGCTGAACGGCACGCTGAACCAGGCGCTGGCCGACGGTGAAATTGCCCAGATCTTCCGCGATGGCGTTCTGGTAGGCAAGGTGACCATTACCGGCGGGACAAGCTGGACCTTTGCAGATTCTGGCCTGCTGGATGGGAATTACCACTATGTTCTGCGTGTGACGGACAAAGCGGGGAACTACACCGAGTCGAACGACTTCGCGCTGACGGTAGATACCTCGGTGCCGACGACCAAAGCCCTGGTCGATGCGTTAAACACCACCGACACTACGCCGATTATTACCGGCACCGTGAATGCAGATCTGGTCAACGGTGAGTTCGTGGTGGTGACGGTCAATGGCAAAACTTACACCTCCGATCGGGGTGGCCCTGTGGTGGTCGACCCTTCGTCCAATACCTGGTATTTGCAGATCCCGGATAGCGATGCGCTTTCGTTGAAGAGCTATGACGTTACGGCGCAGGTGAAAAGCAGCGCGGGGAATGGGAACAGCGTGGATGTGACTCACGGCACCGTCGTTGTGGGCGCTGAAGCATCCCTGACGCCGACCTGGTCTTTCACCAGTGCCACGACGGCGATTTCCGCGAGCTATATGCTGGATGAGAACGGCATGTGGACGTTTGCCAGCAACCAGCAGTTTGCAACATCCAGCGACCGCAACACTTACAAAGTGAGCGGGAACTTCACTATGACCGGGACCTACACCACCGGCACCTACGCGGATATCAACCGCGACGGGCACGCGGATATGCTGGTGGAAAGCACCAACTATAACTATGTCGCGCAGTTGATGAATAACGGGGATGGAACCTACACGGCATCAAGCACGAGCAGCAGCTCAACCGTGGGCACCTTGCTGTGGTATGGCGCCGTGGTGGCTATCGACTTCCAGGGCGACGGCTATGTTGACTTTGTGATGGGCGATGCCGGCGGGCCGGACTCCAACACTTTCGTCAATAACAACGCCGGGAAACTGGTGGGGGCGTCCAGCGGCGGAACCTATGTCAACTTCGTCGCCGGGTCGAAAGTGGGCAACTACAACAGCCTGATTGAAGCATCCGGTGTGGATCTGAACAACGATGGCATGGTGGACATTGCCCAGCACACCACCAACGGCAACAACAACTATTCGTTGTCCACGATGTTCAACAAAGGGGATGGCACCTTTACCTGGAGTCAGAACTTTACCAACACCATGTACAGCAGCTACGGCTCAGCCGCCGCGAACAACTCGGTAAGCATGACCTGGGCTGACTTTGACGGTGACGGCTACATGGATCTCTATATGGGGATGTCCCGGACCGGTACCGGCGGCCTGCTAATGATGAACGACGGTAAAGGCAATCTGCTTACCGGCACCGCCGTGGGGACCGAGAAGTACAACGGTACGGTCAGCGTCGCGGTTGACTGGAATATGGACGGCAGGATGGACATCATCAAGCTGGCCAACAGCGGGCAGTCGTACATGTACACCAACGACGGGCTGAAGGGCGTGGCGAGCTTTACGTCGTCGAAATTTGGTTCAGCGACCACCAGCCAGGTGTCCGGTGCGGCGCTGGTGGATTACGACTGGGACGGTGCTCAGGATCTGTTGATCTTCCGCCAGAACGGCAGCGTCACGCTGGAACGCAACACCAACACCGTAGCGCCGGGAACGGCCATTCATCTGAAAATTGTCGACAGCCAGGGCATTAATGTCTTCTACGGCAACACCGTGAAACTCTACAACTCGAAGGGTGAACTGGTGTCAAGTCAGGTGATCAATGCCCAGTCGGGCGTGGGGATTAACGACGCTTCGGCGCTGGTGAGCTTCTATGGCCTCAATCCGAATGAAACCTACCATGCCGAGCTGGTCAGGGCGATCAACGGCGTTTCGAGCAATGTGACATGGAACGGGCTGACCGCCGGAGACGGTAAAGAAAACTATGCCCTGACGGCAGAGGCCGCCACCGGCGTTCACGGCGGTACGCTGACCGGCACAGGCTATAACGATACGTTTATCGCCGAGCAAGGAACCTACGTCTACAACGGCGGCGGTGGCTGGGAAACGTCTTCAGACCACCAGACGTGGAGCGCGACGGGCGGGATGGACGTGGTTGACTTCCGTAACTCCGGGGTAGGCATCACTGTTGATCTGGGCAAAACCGGGGCGCAAAACACCGGCTTTAACACGGCAACCTTCACCAACATCGAAGGGATAGTCGGCTCCAGCCATGATGATGTCATCACCGGTAATAGCGGGAACAACACCTTTGAAGGCGGCGGCGGCAACGACACCTTCAACATCGGCAGCGGCGGTCACGATACGTTGCTCTACAAACTGTTGAACAGTTCGGATGCCACCGGCGGTAACGGCCACGATGTGGTTAACGGCTTCAGCGTGGGGACCTGGGAAGGCACGGCGGACAGCGATCGCATTGACCTTCGCGAGCTGCTGCAGGGTACTGGCTACACCGGGGACGCGTCGGCGCATTACATCAATGGCGTTGCGCAGCTTGGGGCCGGGGCGGGCAATATCGGGGACTACATCAAAGTGGTGCAAAACGGCAGCAGCACGGAGATACAAATTGACCGCGACGGCAAGGGCGGCGTCTTTGACCCGACCACGGTAGTCACGCTCAACGGGGTACAAACCGATCTCGCCACGCTGCTGGCTAACCACCAACTGTTGGTTATCTAGCGCTAATTCCGCCGGGCCTTAAGTCCGGCGGAATACTAGCCGCTTAACTTTTATTACCCGGTATAAAACATGTTTATGAAACAAGCCGCGGAAAGGACGACACAGGCGTTTTTTGCCATTTTCGCAGGATGTGAAACACCATGACTTCAACGAATACAAGTTATGAACCCTGGCTGCAGGCCATGCTGGCCGTAGCGCGCCACTATCGTCTGGATTTCTCGGAAGAGCATGTCCGCGTGGTGATTAACCAGGAAAGCCAAAGCCCTCAGCAGCTGGTGCTGGAGGATATGGCTCGCCAGCTTGGCCTGGCGATGCGTCACGCCCCGGCTGACGTCTCGCTTATCGACCCGTGGCGCTTGCCGCTGGTGGCCGAGCTTGAGGGAGGCCAGATAGCGGTGGTCACCCATATGGATAACCACGGGCAGCTGAGCTTACAGCTGAGCGGCGATGGCGGTCTGGAAACGGTTGTCACCCGCGATGTGCTGACTAAAAGGCTAAAAAGCCTGGTTGTGCTGCGTCCGTTGAATTCGATTCCCGATGCGCGTGTCGATGATTACGTTAAGCCCTACCAGAAAAACTGGTTCTGGACGCTGGCGCTGAAAGACTGGAAACGTTACGGCGACATCATGCTGGTAGCGATGGCGGCGAACTTACTGGCGTTGGCCGGGATGATTTTCTCCATGCAGGTGTATGACCGTGTAGTACCGTCGCAGTCAGTGCCCACGTTGTGGGTACTGTTTGGCGGCGTCATGCTGGCTATTCTTTTTGAATTTACGATGCGCATGCTGCGTGTTCATATCGCCGATGTGGTCGGTAAACGAGCCGACCTGCGTATTTCCGACAGGGTTTTTGCCAGGGCGTTACGCATTAAAAATAGCGCCAGGCCAAAATCTACCGGCTCCTTTATCTCGCAAATTCGCGAGCTGGAGTCGGTGCGCGAATTGATTACCTCCACCACCATCAGCACCGTATCGGATATCCCATTCTTCCTGCTGTTTGTGTTTATTCTCTGGTTGATAGGCGGCCCGTTGGTGTTCGTCGTGCTGCTGGCGATCCCGCTGTTGCTCATCCCTGGCTTACTGGTGCAGCGTCCGCTGGCGCACCTTTCGAATGAGGGGATGCGCGAGTCGGCCATTCGCAACGCCACGCTGGTAGAAGCCGTGCAGTCCATTGAAGACATCAAACTGCTCCGGGCAGAACAGCGGTTCCAGAACCAGTGGAACAACACCAATGACGTTGCCGCGGCGGTCGGGATGAAACAGCGCTGGCTGACCAGCCTGCTAATGACCTGGACGCAAGAAGTGCAGTCCATTGTTTACGCCGTTGTGCTGCTCGTGGGCTGTTACCTGGTGATTAACGGTGACATGACCACCGGTGCCCTGGTGGGTACCTCCATTCTTGCCTCCCGCACCATCGCGCCGCTGGCGCAGATTTCCGGCGTGCTTTCGCGCTGGCAGCAGGCGAAGGTGGCACGCAAAGGTTTGGACGACCTGATGCAGCGCCCGCTGGACGATCCTGAGCAGGGTAAAAAAGTGCATAAAGCCCATCTGCAGGGGAACTACCAGCTTAACTATGCGGCGTTTTATTACGATGAAGAAGAGAAGGTCAACGATCTGGATATCGCCAGCCTGACGATTCGCGCCGGGGAAAAAATTGCGCTGCTCGGCCGAAACGGCTCGGGTAAAAGCACGCTGCTTCAGCTTTTGGCGGGGATGCAAACGCCTCAACACGGCCAAATTTTACTGGATGACACTAGCCTCGGGCAAATTGACACCGCCGATTTAAGACGCGATATGAATCTGCTCAGCCAGCAGGCGAGGCTCTTCTTCGGCTCAATACGTGACAACCTCACCCTGGGTCGCCCGTTAGCCTCGGACGAAGAGATCCACCAGGCCCTGGCGTTAAGCGGGGCGCTTGAGTTTGTGCAAAAACAGAAAAACGGCCTCAACTACACGATAAGTGAAGGCGGTAGTGGGCTATCGGGAGGCCAGCGGCAGGCACTTTTGCTGGCCAGAACGCTGATCCTGCAGCCGCAAATTTTATTACTTGATGAGCCTACCGCGTGGCTGGATGAGGTAAGCGAGCAGCAGCTTATCCAGCAGCTTGGCCCGTGGCTCGGCAACCGCACGATGGTGGTAGCGACACACCGGATCCCTATTTTGCAGTTGGTGAACCGCATCATCGTGCTGGATAACGGCCGCATCGTGATGGATGGCCCAAGGGACCAAATCTTGCAGCAGCACGGTCTTATGGAAAAACAATCTGCCCCTCGCAGAACCGCGACCTTAAAACCGACAGGTAACACGGAGGTTCGGGCATGAACGACATCACGCGTTATAACAGCCGCCTGAAAGAGCCCGCTCTTCCGCGAGCAAGCCTTGTGGCGTGGGCGCTTGGGCTGATGCTGCTGGCTTTTGTACTGTGGGCAAACTTTTTCACTCTGGATGAAGTGACAACCGGGTCTGGCAAAGTCGTTCCGTCCTCGCGCGAACAAGTTATTCAGTCGCTGGAAGGCGGTATCCTTTACAAACTGGACGTACGGGAAGGGGATATCGTAGAGAAAGGCCAGGTTCTTGCGCAGCTTGATCGTACGAAAACCGAGTCCGGCGTGCAGGAAAGTGAATCCAGACTGCATGCTGCGATGGCCACAGCCGCACGACTGAAGGCCGAAGTGGGCGCCACGCCGCTGGATTTTCCCGACATGCTACCCGGAGATAGCGAGCTTGTTCGCCAGGAAACGGCACTCTATAACTCGCGCCGTAGCAGTCTCGAAAAAGGGGTTGCCGGGCTACGGGAAGCTATCTCGCTGGTTCAGCGCGAACTGGCGATGACTCAGCCGCTGGTTAAACAGGGTGCGGCAAGCAGCGTGGAAGTCCTGCGCCTGCAGAGACAAAAAAACGAGCTGGAAAACAAAATTACCGAAATGCAGAACCAGTATTACGTACGTGCGCGCGAAGAGCTGGCGAAAACTAATGAAGAAATAGAAACCCAGCGTTCGGTGATGCGCGGGCGGGAAGACTCGTTAACCCGGCTCAAATTTACCGCGCCGGTCAGGGCGATAGTGAAGGGCATCGAGGTCACGACGGTGGGCGGCGTTATCCCGCCAAACGGAAAACTAATGACTTTGGTACCGCTGGACGATCAAATGCTGATTGAGGCTAAAATTTCACCACGCGACGTGGCGTTTATCCATCCTGGCCAAAAGGCGCTGGTGAAAATCACCGCTTATGACTACTCCATCTATGGCGGGCTAAAGGGCGTGGTGACCACGATTTCACCGGATACGCTTCAGGATGAGGTCAAACGTGATGTCTACTATTACCGGGTTTACATCCGCACCGATGTCAGCCAACTGGAAAACAGGGATGGCAAAACATTTCCGATATTTCCGGGAATGATCGCCACAGTGGATATCAAAACCGGCAGTAAATCGGTACTCGATTACCTGCTGAAACCGCTGAACAAAGCGAAGGAAGCCCTCAGGGAACGATAATCAACAAAGCCGGCGAATGCCGGCTTAATGTTGCTTAAAATATCGTCGGATCGATATCCAGACCGTACATGATAAAGGAAAAATAATATCCAAAATAAGATTCTGCCGTCTCCATAAAGGCACGGTGTATTTCGAGCGTGCCTTCGCTGTCTTCACTGAATAATCCGGCCATAATACCGCAATTAACAATACGTCTCAGATGCATTCTCGACACAAAGAGATCTTTAGACGTTTTATTATAATTAGGCTTCAGCCACCAGCGGCCATTATCATCCTGTTTTGCCCCCAGGTATATTCTCAGCATAATGATATGCCCGGCATCCTTGTCTACAAACATTGCGCTATTGGGTACAAGGCGACTTAAAATGACTTCGTCGAAAAGAAGGTTGGCGCTGCGCCGGAAAAAATTCGCAAATGTGTTTTCATCCTCCAGGGCGTGAAACGGAAGAGTATTTTCCGGTAGTAAAAATTTCAATGAAGGGATGGATATTTGCATATAGCTGCGGGTTTCATTGAGGCCCTTTACGCTGGGAGAGTACAACAGCACCCGGCGGTCATCTTCGCTTTTTTCAAGCGTCATTCTGCCGGTGATGCGCAGCAGTGTCACCAGAGAATTCACGGTGTTCAGGCTGGTTAACTCCATTTTTACGCAAAATTCTTTGATGTCCGCAAGTACCGCCCGGCGGTCACCGTAGTGAAAGCAGAGCAGTGCCAGGACCACATGAAAGCGCGAGCTTTGCAAAATGGTTTTATAAAAAAGCGGTTGTTTTTTATAAGTGATAAGCAGGTGATCGTAGTGATGCTGTATGGCTTCCCGAAAACGAGGGTGTTTTTTTACTTGCTGGCTGTATCTTTCGATGGTGTCTTGAAGTTTATGTCGTGTCATATTGTTTTTCTCGGTATTCAGCTATGGCGCAAATGCCCCATAAAACGAGTGCTAAAGGCAGAGATAAAATACACGTTATACGTGATTTTTATTTGGTGGTGGTAAATTTAATTCGTTCTCGAGTATATCATTTTTTATTTTTAAATAAAAAATATCATCTCATATTTTATTGTTTTTGATTTTTTTTAACTAAAAATGCTTACTTCTCTCATTTGGCACTTTTTACTTTCTGCGGAAATAATACTTCCGCGTAGAGTAAATATTATTGCCTTGTTGTACGGGTATGTGTTGGATGAAAAGCAATCAAACAGGGAGGGTGGGCGTGAGACAGGCATGTCTTTTCATTAGTGACATCATGTTATATTGTAAGTTACATGACATGGCGATTTTTACGTGATTTTCCTTCACGGATCGACGATGTTGGGCTCGGATACCTTCAGGAGGTGTAATCATGAACGACACAAATGATATCTTTAATGCGGCGTTTTCGCGCCAGTATGATGCCAGCAGTGAGCGCCTGAAAGACATTTCTAACAACCTCCATACCTTGCTGTCTTTGCTTCTCAGGGATCTGCCAGAGGATGCGCATGTACTTTGTGTTGGAGTGGGAACAGGGACAGAGATTATCCGGCTGGCTAATCAGCACCCCGGCTGGCGTTTTACCGGGATCGATCCTTCCCCCGATATGCTGTCCGTCTGTCAAGAGAAGCTTGAGCTGGAAGGACTGAACGACCGCTGTACGCTGATTGAAGGTCACGTCATAGACGTGCCGGAGCAGGATAAATTCGATGCTGCGCTCTGTCTGCTGGTCGCGCATTTTATTCAGCATCCGCAGCGCGGTGGGATCTACCAGCACATTGCCGATCGGTTAAAACCAGCAGGGCAACTGATTAGTGCTGAAATAGCGGGGGATATGGAAGCTCCCGAATTTGACGGACAATTAAGAAACTGGGTTGCGCTGCAGCAGGCTTATACCCAACGCCAGAGAGATATTGCTGAGGTAAAAGCTGAACTCAATCAGCGGCTGCTCTTGTTGCCGCCTCGCCAAACCGAAGCTCTGCTGCGCGAAGCTGGGTTCGCCAGCGCAACGCCGTTCTTCCAGTCGCTGCTGATTCACGGCTGGCAGGCAATCAAGCCTTAGCCTTAAATAAACGGCGCGCTGTAGTCGCGCGCCGCAAACCCTCTATTTACCGGTCGTTGCCTCTGACTTCACAAGCGTGGGTGTCTCGTTAAAAAAGTTCCACGGCTTCAGCAGGGCATGTACCCACTCGGTCGGCATGATGGGCCACTCTTCTGCGCGGGCAATATGCGTGGTGCCGGTGGTTAACCAGACGACGTTGTCTGTGTTTTCAAGCGACTGATTGTCTTTGCTGTAAGCGCCTAAACCGGTATCGTGCGCGGAGCGGTTCGGGTATTTCCCTTCGGAATAGCGTTCATCCGGGTTATAGCGAGTCACCCACAGCTGCTTATCCATAAAGCTCAGACGGTGGTAAATCCACTCGTCCGGGGCAAACTTCGCGCCAGTGGCGACGGGGTGAGTTCCACCGGCGTAAGGGATTAGCTGATAGGAAACCGGATTACCCATGCGGTTTTCTTTGTTCGGATTGCTGAGTAAACGGACGGTGCCTGGATCAAATTTCTGCGCCGCGTCCTGCTCGTTTTTAATCGCATATTCATTGGTTTGCATCGTACTCGTGCGTGGGCCGCCGCTGGTGTTCGGCTTCACTACCGGGTCGATAGCGGTCAGGCTGTTATTTTCGCCGTCGACGTCCAGATCCAGGCGGAAGTTATAAATATGCTGATGTGTCGTGCCGACAATATTGTGGTCGATCAGCGTCCCATAGCGGGTATCTTCTTTCGCTGTGGCATCGTGCATGGTCTTAGCCTTCACGCCTTTTACCGCCTCAATCCCGGTTGCGCCCGCATCAATACCAATGGTGCCGTTCTGGTGGAAGACCCAGTCAAAGATGTAGTCGTAGTTGCCGACGGTGCTTATCCAGCGGATCACCAGCTCGCGGCGTTCGCTGCTGACATTTGGCTGGCCCATTTCCTGATGCTTGTATTCCGGCCCGGCGTAGCGCTCGAAAATGGCGATAGCACGCGGAATGGTGGTCGGTTTTCCGGTGTAATCGGCCAGGGTTTCGTCCAGCAGGACGGCGTTAGACGGCGCATCTTTGCCGCGCACGATAGGGGACGTGAGCGTGCCCATGCCGTAATCCCCGGCGTCCAGATAAGCTTTAAAATACCAGCCAATGTCCGGGTCACCGTACGGCACAATCATCCCGCCGAGCGACCCTTCATACATGATCTTCCGTTTGGTGCCGTTGTCGTTGTAGGTCACGGTGGAAATAATTGGGCCAACGCGGGAATTCAGGCGCAGGTGTAAATCCCAGTTTTGCCAGTGAATCGTGTCGCCGGTAATGGTGTAATTTTTCCCTTCCGGTTCAATGATGTCCAGCGGTTTGAGGTTGGCGGCCTGTCGGTCGCGACCATCATAAGGGCGGGGCGTCATCGGCACAGGAATCACCGGGCCTTCTTCAATTTTGATGATTTTTTTCTGTTCGAGATCGACCACGGCAACCAGGTTTTCAATGGGATGCGCCCAATAGTTGCCGTCGCCGACGTCAAGATAGCTCACTACTTTCAGCAGGCGCTGATCCTGCTTCAGGCCGTCCTTGCCGTCGAAATAGCCGACGGTCAGCGGGGTAGTGACGACCTTCGACGGATCGCTGATACCGCGTTTTTTCACCGCTTCCGCGAACTCTTTGCTGTTGTTGATGATTGCCTGCACGCTGGCAAAATCGTCCAGCAGCACCATGCCCTGTGCGCCTTCGATAGGTTTCCAGCTTTTTACCTTTCCAGCGGCCAAATCCACCGTGGCTTCAATAATATGGCGGCCATCCAGCATGATGACGTCCGCCTCGCGCGGCTGGCTGACGCTGGTGCCGTCCATCACAAACTTCCAGACCTGCTCTTTAGGCGGCTCACGCAGTGAGATTTCGGTAAAGCGAATAGTCGGTTTGTAGTCAGCCGCGCCTTTGATTATCTCCACCGTTTTATTAATTTCATCCGCGCTCAGTGAGTTAAGCGGATGTGGTTTTTTCTCAACGGCAAAGGTTTGATCCAGCCCGGACTGGAACACTTCATTGACAAACCCTTCAGAGATAAACGCCGTTTTTCCCTTAAAAATCACCGGCACTTCGAGCTTGAGGGTTTTGCCATTAACGATGGCGGAGGTGGCGTTAGGCTTCACCTTCACGTAGGCACCGTCTTTCACGAGGGTAAACATCTGCGCGTAATCGTCCCACTGGACGTCGGCGCCAAAATCCGTCAGCGTTTTTTGCATCGGCACCATATGTGCCTCGCCGCCATGGGCGAAAGCGGGGGCGTTAATCCCCGCCGAAGTCAGGAGCGCAATAGCCAGCGCCAGCGCTTTTTTTCCAGTTTTCATTGTCATCGCTTTCTCACCTTAAAAGTGCGTTGTGTTGTTATGTGCGTGCTGGATAAAGACTGTCGGATTCAACATAACAACTTCCGCCTGGGCTTCCCTTGTGCTCTCTGCCAAGCGTTTTGCTGTGGTTGCCAGAATGTGGGATTGGGGAGGATTGTTGCTCCGGGTTGATGAGCGTCGGGTTTAATTCAGCCCTCACCCCGGCCCTCTCCCAAAGGGAGAGGGGGAAAACAACCTACGGGGAATAAATGATGGGGTAATAATTTGTTCCCTCTCCCTTCCAGGGAGAGGGTTAGGGTGAGGGTAAAAACCTGAACCGGTGACGAAGTCTTATGAGGCAAAATCACCGTGCAGACGGGCAACCAGCGTCAGGATCGAGTAGCGGGCAACGATCTGCTGGTGCTGGTTGGTGATATCCACCGCCCATTCCACCACGCCAACTGGCTTATCTTCCGCCGTTTTCTGCGGCTTGGCGGTTTTACGTTTGCAGGTCAGGCGCACCTGAATCGTATCGTCGATTTTTACCGGCTCGATAAAGCGCAGGTTTTCCATGCCGTAGTTGGCTATCACCGGCCCGACGCCTGGGTCAACAAACAGCCCGGCGGCCGCGGACACCACAAAATAACCGTGCGCCACGCGCTCGCCGAAGAATGACTCCGACGCGCCAATTCTGTCGGTGTGGGCGTAGAACCGGTCGCCGCTCAGGTTGGCGAAGTTGGTGATATCGGCTTCGGTGACGGTGCGGCGGGCGGTCAGAATGCTTTCCCCGATGCGCAGTTCCTCAAAATGTTTGCGGAACGGGTGCACGGCATCCTCGTGAACTTTTGCGCCGTAGTTCCATTGCCCGCTAACGGCGGCCAGCATCGTCGGGCTGCCCTGAATGGCGGTGCGCTGCATATAGTGCTTCACCGCTCGCAGGCCGCCGAGTTCTTCACCGCCACCCGCACGGCCTGGGCCACCGTGTACCAGCATCGGGAGCGGTGAGCCGTGTCCGGTGGACTCCACTGAAGACTCCTGGTTCAGCACCTGAATGCGCCCGTGAGCGCGAGCCGCGCCGAGAATAAAGTGGCGTGCCGTTTGCTCATCGGCGGTCACAAGTGTCCCGGCGAGGCTGCCCTGGCCCGCACGAGCCAGCGCCATAGCATGTTCGGCATCCCGGTAAGGCATCACCGTGGCTACCGGGCCGAAGGCTTCAAGTTCGTGCACCGCAGGGGTTTCGTCCGGCTGTTGGCAAAGCAGCAGGGTTGGTGGGAAGAACGCGCCCGGCTGCGCAGTATCGGCCTTGCCGCCGAGCAGGACATCACATCCGGCGGCAATCAGTTGATCAACTTTTCGCTGCACGTCATCCCGCTGTTCAAGGCTGACCAGCGCCCCCATGCGAACGCCTTCAACCGCCGGGTCGCCAGGCTGTATTTTTTCCAGTTTCGCTTTCAGCGCTTCAATCACCGAACCCAGCCGGTTCTGCGGCACGATAATCCGGCGAATGGCGGTGCATTTTTGCCCGGCCTTAGCGGTCATTTCGCGTATGACTTCCCGTATGAACAGGGCAAACTCAGGCTGCTCAGGCGTGACGTCTTCCGCCAGGACGCAGCAGTTCAGCGAGTCGGCTTCCATGGTAAAGGGAATCGAACGGGCGACGATATTTGAGTGACAACGTAACTTCTGACCGGTGCTGGCCGAACCGGTAAACGTCACCACGTCCTGCTCATCCAGGTGCTCGAACAGATCGCCCACGCCGCCGCAGATCAGGCTTATCGCCCCGTCAGGTACCAGGCCTGATTCAACAATCGCTTTCACCATCGCCTGAGTTAACTGCGCGCTCGCCGTGCCGGGCTTGATAATGGCGGGCATTCCGGCCAGCCAGGTAGGCGCCAGTTTTTCGAGCATGCCCCAGCAAGGGAAGTTAAAGGCGTTGATATGCAGCGCTACGCCCGACTTCGAGGTGAGGACATGGCGAGCCGCGAATCCTCCCTGTTTTGACAGCGGCATCAATTCGTCTTCGGGCCACAGCGTGTCGTCCGGCAGCTCGCGGTTACCCATTCCGGCGTAGGCAAACAGCGTGCTGATGCCGCCTTCAATATCCACCCAGCTGTCGGCGCGGGTGGCCCCGGTCTGGTAAGAGACCTGGTAAAACGCTTCTTTCTGCGCCAGCAGGTGCTTAGCCACCGCTTTTAACATCGCGGCGCGCTGAATAAATGTCATCGCCTGCAGCGCTTTGCCGCCTTGCTCTATGGCGAAGCGTTTTGCCGCCGCCATATCCGCCCCTTCGCTGGTCACCTGCCACAGCGGTTCGCCGCTAACGGCATGAAAAATCGTTCTTTCTTTTCCCTGGCCGCTAAACCACGTCCCGGACAGATAGCTGGTTAACTGTTGCATCTCACTCTCCATTACATGCTGCATTTAATCATTACAGTGTTTGTTTTGTGAATCATAAAAAGCAAGCTGTAATTTAATAAATTGTTAACATCGTGATGACGTGAGTTTTTTGTTATTGATTTATCTCAATGATAAGTATTGTTTTTGCAATATTTAACGTGATAAGCCTCACAAACATGCGGTGTAATCTTTGCGATCTTCGTTAACTTATCTGTAACTTTTAATCATGAAGTGATTCGCAATGTCGCATTTTATTGAATTAAATTGAATCATAAGGTGATGCCGTGACAGAACAAGAACGCTTTGATGAGCGCATCCAGCAGGAGACCGCCATCGAACCACAGGACTGGATGCCGGAGGCTTACCGCAAAACGCTGATCCGCCAGATAGGCCAGCATGCGCATTCGGAAATCGTTGGCATGCTGCCGGAAGGTAACTGGATAACTCGCGCCCCAAGCCTGCGCCGCAAGGCCATTCTGCTGGCTAAAGTGCAGGATGAAGCCGGGCATGGGTTGTACCTCTACAGCGCGGCGGAAACCCTGGGCTGCGCCCGGGAAGATATCTACCAGAAGATGCTCGACGGCAAGATGAAGTACTCCTCCATCTTTAACTACCCGACGCTTAACTGGGCCGACATCGGCGTGATTGGCTGGTTGGTCGACGGCGCTGCCATCGTTAACCAGGTTGCGCTGTGCCGGACCTCTTACGGGCCGTACGCCCGGGCGATGGTGAAAATCTGCAAGGAAGAAAGCTTCCACCAGCGGCAGGGATTTGAAGCCTGCACCGTGTTGGCGAACGGCAGCCCCGAACAGCGCCAGATGCTGCAGGACGCGATTAACCGCTTCTGGTGGCCGGCGCTGATGATGTTCGGGCCTAACGACGACAATTCGCCGAACAGCGCTCAAAGCCTCGCATGGAAAATCAAACGCTTCGGCAATGACGAGCTGCGCCAGCGCTTTGTCGACAACACCGTACCGCAGGTTGAGCTGCTGGGCATGACCGTGCCGGACCCCGATCTGCATCTGGATGAAGCTACCGGCCATTACCGCTTTGGCGACATCGACTGGCAGGAATTTAACGAAGTGGTGGCCGGGCGCGGCTTATGCAACGAAGAGCGCCTCGCCGCCAAGCGTAAAGCCTGGGAAGAGGGGGCATGGGTGCGCGAAGCCGCCCTTGCGTATGCCGAAAAACAACAGGCCCGCACCGCCGCCTGAAGGAGTATGAGATGAGCAAAATTTACTGGCCGCTGTACGAAGTCTTTATCCGTAACAAAAAAGGGCTGTCCCACCGCCACGTTGGCAGCCTGCACGCGGCCGACGACCAGATGGCGCTGGAAAACGCCCGCGACGCCTACACCCGCCGCAGCGAAGGCTGTTCCATCTGGGTGGTGAAAGCGAGCGAGATCGTCGCTTCACAGCCGGAAGAGCGTCCGGAATTTTTCGACCCGGCTGATAGCAAAGTCTATCGCCACCCAACGTTTTACACGCTGCCTGACGGCATCGAGCACATGTGAGGCCGCCGATGACACTCGATCCTGTAGCGACCTACAGCCTGCGCCTCGGCGATACCTGCCTTGTGCTGGCCCAGCGTCTGAGCGCCTGGTGCGGCCATGCGCCGGAGCTGGAGATTGACCTTGCGCTAGCCAACATTGGCCTCGACTTGCTTGGCCAGGCACGCAACTTCCTGACCTACGCCGCCGAGCGTGAAGGTGAGCACCTCGACGAAGACAGGCTGGCCTTTGGCCGCGACGAGCGTGAATACCGCAACTTGCTGCTGGCGGAACAGCCCAACGGTGATTTCGCCGAAACGCTGGTGCGTCAGTACCTGCTGGACGCGTGGCACGTCTCGCTGTTCAGCCGCCTGGTGGAAAGCAAAGATCCGCAACTGGCGGCCATTGCGGCTAAAGCGATTAAAGAAGTGCGCTATCACCTGCGCTTCAGCCGCGGCTGGCTGGTTCGTCTGGGCAATGGCACCGAGGTTTCGCAGGCAAAAGCGCAAAGCGCTGTGAACAAACTGTGGCGCTTCAGCGGTGAAATGTTCGTTGCCGATGAGCTGGAAACCACGCTGGCGGAACAGGGTATCGCCGTCGATCCGCTTAGCCTCAAAGCCGAATGGCTGCAAGAAGTGACCGGTGGGCTGAGCGATGCCTCGCTGCAGGCCCCGGCAGAGCAGCCATACCGCACCGGCGGTAAGCAAGGCTTACACACCGAACATCTCGGCCCGCTGCTGGCTGAAATGCAGTACCTGCAGCGCGCCTACCCGAACCAGCAGTGGTAAGGAGGAGAGGATGCAAACCGCCACGCTTCAGCCTGCCGCCGTCCGTGACGTCTGGCGTCTGCTGAGTGAAATCAGTGATCCGGAAATCCCGGTGCTAACCATCACCGACCTCGGGATGGTGCGCAGCGTCGAGCACCGCCCGGACGGCTGGCATATCGGTTTTACGCCAACCTATTCCGGCTGCCCGGCCACTGAATTTTTGCTGGCCGCCATCCGGGAAGCGCTGGAAGGCGCAAAGCTAAGCCCGGTGCATATCAGGCAGGTTTTGCATCCCGCCTGGACAACGGACTGGATGTCGCCGGAGGCTAAAACCCGGCTGCGTGAATACGGCATCAGCCCGCCGCAAGGGCATGCCTGCCACGCGACGGTCGCCGCCCAGGTAACCTGCCCCCGCTGCGGGAGCGAACACACGTCGCTCATCAGTGAATTCGGCTCCACGGCCTGTAAAGCGCTTTACCGCTGCAACAGCTGCCGGGAACCCTTTGATTACTTTAAATGTATTTGAGGATGCCATGACAATGTTTCATTCCCTGAAAGTGGCACGCATCGAACCCGAAACCGCTGAGGCGGTGGCGATTACCTTTGCGGTGCCGGACGCGCTGCGCGGACAGTATCGCTTTCGCCCAGGGCAGCATTTGACGCTTAAAGCCCGGCTGGGCGGGGAAGAGCTGCGCCGCTGCTATTCCATCTGTCGCGCTGAGAATCCCGGTGAAATCTGCGTGGCGGTAAAAGCCATTGAAGGTGGCCGTTTTTCACAATACGCGGTCAGCGATTTAGCCGCCGGGATGTCGCTCGAAGTGATGGTGCCGCAGGGGACGTTCGGCTACCAGCCAGAAGCGGAAACGCGCGGGGACTATCTGGCGCTCGCCGTTGGCTCAGGCATTACACCGATGCTGGCCATTATCGGCGCCACGCTTGCTACCGAACCAGAAAGCAGCGTGACGCTGGTTTACGGCAACCGCAGCAGCGCCAGCATGATGTTCCGCCAGGCACTGGCCGACCTGAAAGACCGCTACCCGCAGCGCCTGCAGCTGATTTACCTGTTCAGCCAGGAAAGGTCGGACAGCGACCTGCTCAGCGGCCGGCTGGACGGCGAAAAACTGAAACAGCTTGGCGACCATCTGCTGGACGTCAAAGGCTTTGACCGCACGTTTATCTGCGGCCCGCAAAGCATGATGCAGGCTACTGAAAGTGCGCTGAAAGACATGGGCGTCGCGCCGCAGGATATCTACCTCGAACATTTCAACACGCCGGGTATTTCGCCGGGGGCTCGCTCCCGTGCGCAGGCGGCGGGTAAAACCGTCACCCTACGCCAGGACGGCATGGATCGCCATATTACCCTGACCGCCGGGGACGAAAGCATTCTCGACGCGGCCCTGCGTCAGGGGGCAGACCTGCCGTATGCCTGTAAAGGCGGCGTCTGCGCCACCTGCCGCTGCAAGGTGCTGCAGGGTGAGGTAGAAATGGGCGTCAACTACAGCCTGGAGCCGGATCAGCTGGCCGCAGGCTACGTGCTGAGCTGCCAGGCGCTGCCAAAGGGCGACGACGTGGTGCTCGACTTTGACGCGCAGGGGCTGTGATGAGCGAACTTCTTAGCCAGCAAAACGGCCGGGTGCTAACCCTGACGCTGAACCGCCCGCAGGCGCGAAACGCGCTCAACAACGCGTTGCTGACGTTGATTGCCGAAGCGCTAGACGCCGCGCAGCAGGACGCCTCCATCGGTGCCGTAGTTATTACCGGCAACGAACGTTTTTTTGCTGCCGGAGCCGATCTCAAAGAGATGGCAAGCCGGGATATGCCCGCCACGCTCAACGATCCCCGGCCCCAGCTTTGGGCGCGCCTCGAGCGTTTTCCTAAACCCCTGATCGCCGCCGTGAACGGCTATGCGCTTGGGGCTGGCTGCGAGCTGGCGCTGCTGAGCGACATCATCGTAGCCGGGGATAACGCGCGCTTCGGCCTGCCGGAAATCACGCTGGGGATTATGCCCGGCGCGGGCGGCACGCAGCGGCTTATCCGCAGCGTAGGCAAAGCGCTGGCTTACCGAATGGTGCTGAGCGGCGAAGCTATCGACGCGGATCAGGCTTTACGCGCCGGGCTGGTTGCCGAAGTGCATCCCGCAGCCTTAACGCTTGAATACGCGCAAAAGCTTGCCGCCAGTATTGCTCGCCATGCGCCGCTTGCGCTGCAGGCCGCCAAAAATGCGCTTCAACAGGCACAAAACACGGGCCTGAGCCAGGGGCTGTTGCAGGAGCGCCAGCTGTTTACGCTGCTCGCCGCCACCGAAGATCGTCAGGAAGGCATCGCCGCTTTCCTGGAAAAACGACCTGCTGAATTCAAAGGACGTTAATTATGAGTTTTATTGTCAGCGATGTGCAAAGCGGGGTGATGACCCTGACCCTCAACCGCCCGGAGCGGCTGAACAGCTTCAACGACGAAATGCATCGCCAGCTGGCGGAAGTCCTTACTCAGGCCGAGCGGGACGAAACCATTCGCTGCCTGCTGATCACTGGCGCAGGGCGCGGCTTCTGCGCCGGGCAGGATCTCAACGACCGCAATGTTGACCCAAGCGGCGATGCGCCGGATCTCGGTTACTCGGTCGAAACGTTTTATAACCCGCTGCTGCGCCGCCTGGCGAAATTGCCAAAGCCGGTGATTGCGGCGGTTAACGGCGTGGCTGCCGGAGCCGGAGCCACGCTGGCGCTGGGCTGCGACTTGGTTATCGCCGCGCGTTCAGCAAAATTCATTATGTCGTTCAGCAAGCTGGGACTGGTACCCGACTGCGGCGGTACCTGGTTCTTGCCTCGCCTGACCGGGCGTGCGCGAGCCATGGGGCTGGCGTTGCTCGGCGACACGCTAACCGCGGAGCAGGCACATGAGTGGGGCATGATCTGGCAGGTCGTGGACGACGAACAGCTCAGCGATACCGCTCGCCAGTTGGCCTTGCACTTTGCTACCCAGCCGACCTTTGGCCTGGGGCTTATCAAGCAGGCGCTTTACGCCTCGGAAACCAACACCCTGGATGCCCAGCTCGACCTGGAGCGCGACTATCAGCGCCTGGCCGGCCGCAGCGAAGATTACCGTGAAGGGGTTTCGGCTTTTCTGGCGAAGCGCTCGGCCACCTTTAAGGGGAAATAAGCATGTTAACTCCTGAGGCCGTGATTGCGGTGATTGGCAGCGGCACCATGGGCGCAGGTATTGCCCAGGTGGCCGCCAGTGCGGGTCATACGGTGTGGCTGTACGACATTCAGCCCGGTGCGGCGAAGCGCGCGATTGACGGGATTGATACCGCGCTCAGTGCCCGCGTAGCGAAAGGCAAACTTGATGAGGCTGTTCGTCAGTCAACGCTTGCCCGGCTGCATCCAGCGGAAACGCTGGCTGATTTGGCTCAGGCCGCGCTGGTGATTGAGGCCGCCGCCGAACAAATTGACGTCAAGCAGGCCATCTTCCGCGATTTAGCGGCGGTCTGCGCCGCTGATACCGTCTTTGCCAGCAATACCTCATCCATTTCTATCACCGCCATCGCCAGCGGCATCAGCCACCCGGCGCGCGTGGTCGGCCTGCATTTCTTTAACCCTGCGCCGGTGATGAAACTGGTCGAAGTGGTCAGCGGCCTGGAAACCTCCCCGGAGATTGCCGATCGGCTTTGCGAACTGGCGCTGCGCTGGGGAAAACAGCCGGTGCGCTGCCATTCTACGCCGGGATTTATAGTCAATCGCGTGGCACGGCCTTTTTATGCCGAAGCCTGGCGCGCGCTGGAGGAGCAGGTTGCCCCGGCGGCGGCTATTGATGCCGCATTACGCGACGGGGCGGGCTTCCCGATGGGGCCGCTGGCGTTAACGGATCTGATCGGTCAGGACGTTAACTTCGCGGTCACCTGCTCGGTGTTTAACGCCTTTTGGCAGGAGCGCCGGTTCCTGCCTTCTCTCGCCCAGCAGGAACTGGTGCTTGGCAAACGGCTGGGCAAGAAAACCGGGCAGGGCGTTTACCGCTGGCCGCTTGAGGTGCAGCCGGAATATCAGCCTCAGGTCCCTGCCGAACTGGCGGCTAAACAGGTCACGCAGTCCGGTAAAACCCTCGACATTGACGGCATCGTTGTCGCCATAACCAGTGGCATGACGGCCACCGCCATGTCGGCCGAGCTGAAACGCCCGGTGGTGTTGCGGGACAGACTCGCCGAGGTTGCTCTGGAAGTGCTGGCGCCTTCGGCTTCAGTCACGCCGCAGCAGTTGGAGAAGGTCATTCATTACTTCCAGCAGCAGGGCAAACAGGTGCTGGTGATTAACGACTATCCCGGCATGCTGGCCTGGCGCACCGTGGCGATGCTCGCCAACGAGGCGCTGGACGCGCTGCAGAAAGGCGTGGCTGCGGAAGCCGACATCGATACCGCGATGCAGCTCGGCGTGAACTATCCGCACGGGCCGCTGGCCTGGGGAGCCCGGCTGGGTTGGCAAAACATCCTGACGCTGCTGGAAAATCTGCAGCGCCATTACGGCGAAGAACGCTACCGCCCGACCTCTTTACTGCGCCAGCGCGCGCTGCTGGAGAACCAACATGAGCACTAACGCCTGGGATAACGCCCGCCTGATGTACGCGCGGGACAACTGCGCCAGACAGATGGGCATTGAAGTGGTTGAGATGGGTGACGGTTTTGCGCTGCTCACCATGACTATCACCGAGGCCATGCTCAACGGGCACCAGACCTGCCACGGCGGGCAGCTGTTTACGCTCGCCGATACTGCCTTTGCCTACGCCTGCAACAGCCAGGGGCTGGCGGCGGTGGCTTCCGGCTGCAGCATTGAATTTCTGCGCCCCGGCAAGGCCGGCGATCGGCTGAAAGCGGTGGCCAGGGTGCGCCAGCAGGGGCGACAGACCGGCGTCTACGACATCGAAATTATTAATCAGGACGAGAAGACGCTGGCGCTGTTTCGCGGCCGCGCTCATCGCATTGGTACGACGGTTTCAGGAGAAAAATTATGAGTCAGGCTTTTATTTGCGATGGCGTACGCACCCCGATTGGGCGTTACGGCGGTGCGCTTTCGAGCGTGCGTGCGGATGATCTGGCCGCGCTGCCGCTAAAGGCGCTGCTGGCGCGCTACCCCAATCTCGACTGGAGCGCCGTCGATGACGTGATTTTTGGCTGCGCGAACCAGGCCGGGGAAGACAACCGCGACGTGGCGCGCATGGCGACGCTGCTGGCCGGTTTACCTCAGGGCGTACCGGGCACCACGATCAATCGCCTGTGCGGCTCCGGGCTGGATGCCGTGGGCTTTGCGGCTCGTGCCATCAAAGCCGGCGATGCTCAGTTAATGCTGGCAGGTGGGGTGGAATCCATGTCCCGTGCGCCGTTTGTAATGGGCAAGGCCAGCTCGCCGTTCCAGCGCCAGGCCGAGATGTTTGACACCACCATTGGCTGGCGTTTTGTGAACCCGCTCATGGCGGCGCAATTTGGTACTGACAGCATGCCGGAAACGGCAGAGAATGTAGCGGAATTGTTAAAAATAAGCCGCGAGGACCAGGACCGGTTTGCGTTTCGCAGTCAGCAGCGTACCGCTCTCGCGCAGCAGAAAGGCATTCTGGCTGAAGAAATTGTGCCGGTCACGCTAAGCGGCCGCAAAGGTGCCGTGACGGAAGTAAGGGAAGACGAACACCCGCGTGCAGAAACCACGCTTGAGCAACTGGCGGCGCTAAAAACCCCGTTCCGTGCGAACGGCGTCGTAACGGCGGGGAATGCTTCCGGCGTGAACGACGGGGCGGCGGCACTGATTATCGCCAGTGAAGTCGCCGCGCTGCAGCACGGCCTGACGCCTAAGGCGCGCATTGTCGCCATGGCGACGGCGGGCGTAGAGCCTCGCCTGATGGGGCTGGGGCCGGTGCCTGCAGTGCGTAAAGTGCTGGAAATGACCGGGCTAAGCATCCACGACATGGATCTGATTGAACTTAACGAAGCCTTCGCCGCGCAGGCGCTCGGCGTGCTTCGCCAACTGGGGCTTCCGGATGATGCCCCGCATGTGAATCCTAACGGCGGCGCGATTGCCTTAGGACACCCGCTGGGGATGAGCGGAGCCAGACTGGCGTTAACGGCCAGCCTGGAGCTGCACCGGCGCGGCGGGCGGTATGCCCTTTGCACCATGTGTATCGGTGTGGGTCAGGGCATTGCCCTGGTCCTTGAGCGTGTGAGCTAGTCAAACCTGCGAGTACCCTAATAATGATAACCTCTGAAACCAAGCTGGAACCGATTGAAACCGCATCGCTGGATGAACTCCAGGCCCTGCAAACGCAGCGCCTGAAATGGACGTTGAACCATGCCTACAGCAACGTCCCGATGTACAAGCGCAAATTTGACGCCGTGGGCGTACACCCTGACGATTTTAAAGAGCTGAAAGACATTCGCCTGTTCCCTTGCACCACCAAGCAGGATCTGCGCGATAACTATCCTTTTGACACTTTTGCGGTGCCAATGGAGCAGGTCGTTCGCATCCATGCTTCCTCTGGTACTACAGGTAAACCTACGGTCGTGGGCTACACCCAAAACGACATTGATACCTGGGCTAACCTCGTGGCGCGCTCGCTGCGTGCCGCAGGCGGAACGCCGAAAGACAAAATTCATGTCTCCTACGGCTATGGGCTATTTACTGGCGGGCTGGGGGCGCACTACGGCGCAGAACGCCTCGGGGCGACAGTGATCCCGATGTCCGGCGGCCAGACGGAAAAACAGGCGCAGCTGATCCGTGATTTTAAACCGGACATGATCATGGTCACGCCGTCCTGGTGCCTGAACCTGATTGAAGAGCTGGAGCGCCAGATGGGCGGCGACGCCAGCGGCTGTTCGCTGCGTGTTGGCGTTTTTGGTGCTGAGCCGTGGACCAAAGCCATGCGAGCGGAAATTGAACGTCGCTTAGGGATTACAGCGCTGGACATTTACGGCCTGTCGGAAGTGATGGGGCCGGGCGTGGCGATGGAGTGCCTGGAGTCGCGCGATGGCCCGACGATTTGGGAAGACCATTTCTACCCGGAAATCGTTGATCCGCAGAGCGGCGTCCCGCTGGACGACGGTGAGCAAGGCGAACTGCTGTTCACCACGCTGACCAAAGAGGCGCTGCCGGTGATCCGCTACCGCACCCGCGATCTCACACGCCTGCTGCCGGGCAGCGCTCGTACCATGCGTCGTATGGACCAGATTACCGGTCGTTCAGACGATATGCTGATTATCCGAGGCGTGAATGTGTTCCCGTCCCAGCTGGAAGAGGAGATCCTGAAGTTCCAGCACCTGGCTCCGCATTATCAGCTGGAGGTGCATCGTCGCGGCCACCTGGATACCCTGGCGATCAAGGTGGAACTGAAGGAGAGCAGCCTGTATCTCAGCCACGAACAGCGCTGCGCGGTTTGCCACGAGCTGCGCCACCGCATTAAGTCGATGGTGGGGATTTCAACGGATATCACCATTGTGAACTGCGGCAGCCTGCCGCGCTCGGAAGGAAAGGCTATCCGGGTTTGCGATCTTCGTCAGGCGGCGAATCATTAATCGTCCGTGACGGTATCACTGAGCGTGCCGGTGAATCATCTTTCCCCGGCACGTTTTGCCTTGCTGCACTCAGTTAAACGACTCACCCAGGGTCAGCATCAGACGGTTAGCCCACGCAAAAAAGGCCGTGGACTGCACCAAATCCAGCAGCTCAAGCTCGCTTAACCCCAGTTCTCTCAGGGCGTGTATCTGTTGCGCATTAGCGCTAGCCGGGGTGGTAGATAGCGCCGCCGAAAAGTTAATTTCCGCCTGCCAACGGGGTGATTGCCCGTCGCTCAGCGTCCCGCCCGGCTCAATGGCAAGCAGACGTTCTATCGCTTCGTTATGTTTTGACAGCTGGCTGGCCTTGCGGGCGTGCACGGAGGCGCAGTAAATGCAGCCGTTGATCTTGCTGGCAACCGTGGCGGCAAGTTCGCGCTCGGCACGAGGCAAACCGCCCGGCGTGTAGAAAATGCCTTTGTCGGTAAGCGTGCGCTGCTCCAGCACCGGCAGGTTACGTCCCAGCAGGCGGAAATAATCGGAGTCCTGGTGCCCGAAGCGTTTCAGAGTTTCCTGCTGTTCCGGGCCGTATTCCGCGTAAGGCAGGGCGGCTATCCAGGGTTCCCAGTTAAGCTCGGCCTGGGTAAACGTCACCGGGGCGGATTTGCCGCTGGCGGTTAACGGCTGGCGGTGCCACTCTCCGGCTGCCGGAATGCGCACCTGCTCACCGTCTACCGTCTGGCCGCCAATCAGGTGCAGCCCTCGCAGCAGGCGACTCTGGAAGGAAACGAAGCCAACAATCTGTGACAGTGTCACCACCTCTTCTTCACTAAAGCCAACCTGAATCAGCACTTTGACATCCTGCGGGCCCGCCTGCACTGGCTGGAAACTCAGCCTCTCAGCATGATGGAGCAAAGTGCTAAAACGTTCGCTGGCGGGTTTGCCTGCCAGACGCTGGGTATAATGGTCGGTAAGCTGGGCATCGTCGTGCCATTCCGCCACTCGCCTGGCGAGATGTAGCCTCTCCACTAGAGTCAGGCCACTTGAGCTGGCCTCGCCGAAAAGCGCCTCATAGCTGCCCTGCGCGTGGGTTGTTGCCGCTTCGCGGATTTCCCGCGCTTCGGCCAGCGCGGTGCCGGGAATAATGTCTGCCAGGTGATTGAGCAGATCCGAGTGACTCATAATGACTCCTTAGACAATGACGAGGTAGAGGTTGGGCGGGCGCTGCTGCGAACCCAGCCGAGCGCCGGGGCAACTTGCTGCGCGAGCAGTTCGATGGAACGCAAAATGTAAGCGTGCGGCGGATCGATGGAATGCACCTGGAACGAAAGGTCGGTCACGCGCTGGAGCGTGCTGTCGCGCGTCAGGGAAGCAATGACCTGCTGCGGCGTGCCCAGGTGAACGTCAAACGAGGCAATATGGCTATCCAGCGTATCACCCAGCACGGGATGCCCTTGCGCCCGGTGCTGTTCTGCCTGCTGGCGCAGCCCTTTGGCCGCCAGTTGCCTTGCCAGCTCGCCGTCGTCGGTGACAAAACCTGTTCTGGAGCCCAGGATGCGAGGTTCAACGCCCTCGGGCAAGGCGTCCAGATAGGCATCGATGATCGGGTTTTGTATCTCATCCAGTGGGGTATCCAGCGCATCAGCCGGGCGAGGTTGAGTGCGGGAAAGCATCAGCCCGTCGCCCGCTTTTCCTGCCCGTGCGCCGCCGTCAACGGAAAACGTCGCCTGCCAGATGCGGTTTTTTAGCTGCGGAGAGGCCGGGTAAAGATGATTATCCGTGCCTGCAAGCGGCTCGTCGTTCAGGGCTGAGCGGAGTAATGCGAGGTTGTCGGCGTAAGTTTTTCCCCTTTCCGCGCTTTGTAGCCCAAATGCCGGAAAGGAGCCCGGTGTGCCGCCTGAGCCGACGCCAAGTTCAAAGCGTCCGCCGCTAAGCAGATCCAGGACAACCGCGTCTTCGGCCACGCGTAGCGCGGATTCCATCGGCAGGGTAATAATCCCTGTGCCAAGGCGTATGCGCCGGGTATGCGCCGCCACGTGGCTCAGAAAGACCAGCGGGGCGGGCAGGCCGCCTTCGGCTTCGTGGAAGTGGTGCTGCGCCACCCAGGCAGCGTCAAAGCCGTGCCATTCGGCGTGAATAATTTGCTCCGTTGCCAGCCGGTAGCGCTCGGCGGCCGGGGTGTGGTCAAGCAGGCGGGTAAAAAAGCCCAGTCGTTTGATGGTCATGCAACGTCCTTATGGCCGGGGCCAATGTCGGGAATAGCGTTCAGCAACTGCCAGGTGTAATCGCTGGCCGGGGCGTTAAATACGTCGGCAATCGGGCCGTTATCCATCAGTTCTCCGGCACGTAGGACCGAAACGCTGTGCGCCAGCTGGCGCACGGTGGCGAGGTCGTGGGAGATAAACAGGTACGTCAGGCCGAGCTGCTGCTGCAGATCGTCGAGCAGGCGCAGGATTTGTGCCTGCACCGTGACATCCAGCGCGGAAGTGGCCTCATCCAGCACCAGAATTTGCGGTTCAAGAATTAGTGCGCGGGCTATAGCTACGCGCTGCCGCTGCCCGCCGGAAAGCTCGCGAGGTTTGCGAGTTAATGCTTCCAGCGGAAGCGCTACGCGTTCGGTAATCGCTTCTACTTTGGCGCGCCGCCCGGCCTTCGACAGCTTGCCGAAGTTAAGCAATGGCTCCTCGATGATGCGAAAGAGCGTCTGGCTCGGGTCAAGCGACGCGAAAGGATTCTGGTACACCAGCTGAATTTTCTGCCGGAGCTGGCGGCGGGCTTCCGGACTGAGATCGGTGGTGTCGATGCCGTCGATCAGCACTTGCCCGCTGTCCGGCTGCTGGAAGCCAAGCAGAATGCGCGCCAGCGTGGATTTACCGGAACCGGACTCGCCAACCAGCGCGTGGGTGGTGCCTTTGGCCACGGTAAAAGACACGTTGTCCAGAGCCCGGAGCGTCTGGTCACTGCCTTTCCCCAGGGAGAAGTGCTGGCTCAGGTTGCGGATTTCGATGGCCGCCGTTTGCGGGGCGCGTAAAGGCCAGGCCCGCAGCGTGCGCGACAGCCCCGGCGCATCGGCAAACAGCTGGCGGGTATAGGGGTTTTTAGGCTGTCGAACGACTTCAGCCGTTGGGCCAGCCTCCTGGATTCGCCCATCGCGGAACACCAGGATACGGTCGGAGCGTTGGGCTGCTAGTGCCAGGTCGTGCGTGACGAACAGCACTGCTGTACCGGACTCGCGCCGCAGAGTCTCCAGCAAATCAAGAATTCGTTTCTGCACCGTAACATCCAGCGCGCTGGTCGGCTCATCGGCAATAATCAGCGCGGGTTTCAGGGCGATAGCCATGGCGATCAACACCCGCTGTTTCATTCCGCCGGAAAGCTGGTGCGGATATTGCCCCGCACGCTGCGCCGGGTGGCTCAGACCCACTTTTTCAAGCAGGGCTACAACCTGGCTTTCCCGCTCGGCTTTGGGCAGCCGGGTATGAAGTTTCAGCACTTCGGCCACCTGCTGGCCAATAGTTTTTACCGGATTGAGCGAACTGCCAGGATCCTGCGGGATCAGGCTGATGCTGGCGCCGCGCAGGGCGTCGAGCTGGCGATCTGACCAGCGGCTGATGGCCTCTCCGTTGAGCTGAATTTCACCGGATTCAATCACGCCGTTGTCGCCCAGCAGCCCAATAATCGACTGGGCGAGGGTGGTTTTGCCGGAGCCGGATTCACCCACAATTGCAAGCACTTCTCCGGCGTTCAGGCTGAAGGAGGCGTTGTGCACCACGCGTTTATTACCGCCGCGTTGGCGCCAGGCGATGCTCAGGTCAGTGATTTTTAACAGCGGCGTACTCATGACGATCTCCGGGCAAAATGGTGGCTAAGACGGTTCACGGCAAGTACGACAGCCACGACAACCACGCCGGGGAAGGTAGAAAGCCACCAGGCCGTGGCGAGGTAGTTTCGGCCCTCAGCAATCAGCAGACCCCATTCCGGCGTCGGCGGCGGCGTGCCGTAACCCAGAAAACTCAGGGTAGACAGCGCCAGAATGGCGGAGCCGAACTGCAGCGCGGCAAAGGCGAACACGGAGGTTAAAGCGTTCGGCAAAATATGGCGCCACAGCACCTGCAGGAAGGTGCCGCCGCTGCCGACCGCAGCCTCGACATAATCGCTGTGGCGAATACGAACCACTTCTGCACGCGCCAGGCGGGTAAAGTTAGCAATAGACGTAACGCCCACCGCGATGGCGGCGTTCACAGTCCCAAAGCCAAGCAGAATAATGACGCTAAGTGACAGCAGCAGACCGGGAATGGCCAACAGCACATCCACGCCGCGCATGAGCGCGTGTTCCGTTTTACCGCCGGTTGCTCCGGCCAGGACGCCAAGTGCGGTACCGACTACCAGCCCGAGCGCCACGGCAACCAGCGCCCCGGAGAGCGAATGCGATGCGCCCCAGACGATTCGCGCGTAGAGATCGCGGCCAAGCTGATCGGTGCCTAGCCAGTGCCCGGCCTGAGGCGCAAGACGCTGCGCGCCGGGTACACCTTCGGTTGGGCTCCACTGAGTAAACAGCGCCGGGAACAGTGCCCAAAGTGCGACAATAATCAGCGTTAACCAGGCCAGCCAAAGACCGGGCTGAATGTTAGCGCGCAGACCCGAAAAACGGCGTGCTGCACGGTGCGGCAGCGGAGTATTGATATCAACGGTCGTCATGCGGTTACTCCCCGAATAGACTTAAGGCGAGGATCGAGCAGGGGATAAAGCACGTCCACCAGCAGATTAATGACCACGAAGCTCAGGGCGGAGATCATCACCACCGCCTGCAGCACGGCGACGTCCTGATTATTCACCGCCCGCTGCGTCAGCTGACCCAGGCCGTTGAGGCCAAAGACGGTTTCGGTGATAAGCGCCCCGGCAATCAGCTCGCACAGCAGCAAACCGGCTACGGTCAGTACCGGAAGCAGGGCGTTGCGGGCCACGTGCCGCCACAATACACCCGCGTGGCTGCCGCCTTTTGCCCGGGCAACGGCGACGTACGGCTGAGTCAGCACCTGGTCGATGTTTCGCATCAGCAACTGAGCCAGCGGGGCGCTAATAGGCACCGCAAGTGTGGCGACCGGTAAAATCAGCCCCTGCCAGAAACCGGGATTGATCACCGGAATCAGCCGCCACTGGAAGGAAAACAGCTGGATGAGCGCAATGCCGAGCCAAAACGTCGGGACGGCAATGAACAGCGCCGGAAGGTTAGCAAAGAGCGTTCTTAGCCCGCGCAGCGGGGCCAGGGTTGAAGCCGCTGAAATACCCACGGCGAGAATAATCGCGGCGACAAACCCCAGCCCGGCCAGGCGTAGCGTCGAAGGAAGGTTGGCGGCAATCAGCTGGCTGACGGAAACGCCAGCCTCGATGGAGTAGCCAAACTCACCGCGCAGCATATGGCCGAGCGTCGTCAAATATTGCTGCCAGAGCGGGGTGCTTTCGCCGTAGATCACCCGCATCTCCTGAATTTGCTCTGCACTCAGGCCGAGATCCGGGTTCTGGAATTTGATCAGGACGGCATCGCCCGGCAACAGCTGTAGAAGAATGAACGACACGCTATAGGCCGCCCACAGTACCAGCAACGCCTGGGCCACGCGCCCGGCCAGATAACGTGTCATGGTTGCCCCTTAGTGTTTTTCAAGCCAGGCGGCGTAGAACGACGGGCGTCCAACCGCTTCAAACGCCACGCCTTTCAGCCACGGCGCGCCGGCAAAGACCTGCGGCTCTTCAAAGATCGGGATGACGTACGCCTGGTCGATAAGATAGCGCTGGGCATCGCCCGCCAGCGTCAGTCGCTTCTGAGGATCCACTTCGGAAGAGATCCCCACCAGCAGGGCATTCAGCTTGTCGTCGGTAAATTGCGAGGTGGCGCTGAGGCCGCCTTTTTGCAGCAGGGCATCACGGTTGGCCGGGTGGAACTGGCTTTTGATCACGTCCGGGTCAGCGCGGCCCACTTCGATGACGTTAACCCCGGTTTTCTGCGGATCGTTGGTATCCAGCACCCGGCTACCGGCATCCCCGGCGCGCACGCTCAGGCCCACGCCGATTTGCTTCCACTGCTGGGCAACCAGCTGCAGCACTTCTTTGTTCTGCGGCTGCGGCAGGGATTCGTAAATGGTCAGCGCCAGCGGCTTGCCGTCTTTCTGGCGAATGCCGTTGCTGCCTTTTTGCCAGCCGGCTTCATCGAGCAGCTTGTTGGCCAGCGCCGGGTCGTATTTCAGCTTGTCACGCAGGTCAACATAGCCCGCCGCGGTGCTGGCGATCACCGAAGTGGCAACCGGGTAGTTGGCGGAGAACAGAGTGTCGACAACTTGTTGAGCGTTGGTGCCGTGCAGCAGCGCCTGGCGAACTTTGACGTCGGCGACCAGCGGGTTATCCGGGCGCAGCGCAATGCCGTCGTTCACGCCCCGGGTTGGGGCTGCGTAAATAGGGAACTTCTGATCGGTGGCCTGCTTCTCGTCATAAGCCTGCACCTGGCGAATAAAATCCGCCTGGCCTGCCAGCAGCGCGCCGATGCGCACGCTGTCCTCCGGCGTCACCAGAATTTTAATGCCGTCGAGGTTAGCTGGCCCCTGCTGCGGGCTGTTTTTCGGCCCCCACTGGTAGTCCTTGCGTGCCACCAAATCGACTTCCCGGCCCAGGGTTTCGTTTTGCACCACGAACGGGCCAGAACCGATGATGTTGCGGGCATCGCCCAGCTCGTCAAAGGTACGCGCCAGCGTTTTCAGGGAAACCAGGCCGGAGCCGATGGTTGCCGTGCCCTGCAAAAAGCCCGGTGACGGTTTTTTGAAGAAGAACTTCACGGTCAGCGGGTCAACAACCTCACTGTGATCGTAGTTGTTGATCACTTCAGATACCGGAAGGCGCAGGGCTTTGTTGCCGAGGCCGTAGGTATCAAAGTTTTTGGCGACGGCATTGGCGTCCAGTGGCGTGCCGTCGGAGAAAGTCACGCCAGGGCGCAGCTTGAAGGTGTATTCGGTTTTGTCGGCATTGCTGGTCCAGGATTCGGCAATCCATGGCTCCACTTCGAGCGTTTTGGGGTTTTGCCAGGTCAGTTTATCGGTGATTTGGTTCAGGATGCCGCCGTTCGGGTAAAAGCCCCCGGCCGGAGGATAAAGGTTGGTGTGAGCCTGTTGTTCCAGGTAGACCAATTCCCCGCCTTTTACCGGGGCGGCGCTGGTGCTGAAAGCAGCAAAGGCTGCTGCTAATGCCAGACCGCGAGCGATCGTGTTCTGGCGAGGCGATGATGGCATGGTGTTATCCTTTATTGTCTGATTGTTAGCGGCGCGCGCAGCGCCTTGAAACTCATAACAACTCAGGCAATAAAGGATGAGAACGAAGAAAATTTACTAACGATTGTTGAAAATCGACTTAACGCAAATAGGTGGCTGGCCGTCTGTGGGTGACCGCATGATGGTGTTCGCGAAAATCATCAGCGGAATCTTCTGCGGCCTGGCGCAGTTCGTCGCTGTCGGCCTGGTGGCTAAGCTGAATATCTATATCTTTCACTACGAAGTATTCATGCCCGTGGCGTTCAGCCATGGTCTGGCCGGAAAAGAGTGCGGTAACAATTAATAACAGGATAATGTTGAGCGGTTGTTTTATTGCCATCTTGCCACGCCTCATGGGTGTTTTTTCTTTGGTGGTAAGGTGCTGCTTTTTTTCCCCTCACCCTAACCCTCTCCCTGAGGGAGAGGGGATGAAAACCATGCGTAGTTTGTTTTATCTCTCCTCTGATGGGAGAGGGAATGAAACCATGCGCAGTTTGTTTTCTCTCTCCTCTGATGGGAGAGGGAATGAAAACCATGCGCAGTTTGTTTTCTCTCTCGCCCCTTTGGGGAGAGGGCCGGGGTGAGGGGCTGCGCCAGCACGGAACCTCGCTACTCTAGCGATAATCCCAGAGCGAAACTATTCGGCGAATCAAAAGTGATTTAAAGGTTTGTCAGCAAAGTAAAAACGAGCAAGGAAGGCGTTTTGTTGCGCTGTGGTTAAGGCTGAATATGCGAAGGGCCGCGCAATAGCGGCAGCCCATCAGTGAATACCGGCCAGGCGCAAGAGGGCGGTCACAAGTGCAGCCGCGATAATCACGAAAATCAGCGGTACTTTGCGCCAGGCAAGGACAACGGCCACGGCAACGCCTGCAAACCTGGCATATCCGGCAAAATGGGCACCTTCAAAAAAGGTGGTTGCCAGCGCCACAGAGAACAGTAGAGTTGTTGCTCCGTCGTTAAGCAGCTTTTGTGAGCGTTCGGAAAGCGCCAGCTTGCTGCCGAGTTTTGCGCCACTAAAGCGCATCAGCCAGGTCCCCGCTGACAGTACGGCCAGTCCGGCAAGCACGGTGAATGTATTGGTCATTATTTTTTCCTCGCCAGCAGGCCCAGCATTGAAAGCAGCACCGGCAGCCCTACAGGGGCGAAAGGCGTGGCGGCAAGTGAAATGGCGGCCCCGGTTGAGGCACGAACCAGAGTGGTACGGCTTTTAAACGCCGGGATCACCAGCGCCAGCAAAATCGCCGGGAAAACGGCGTCCAGCCCGATCACCTCCGGGGAGGGAAGCAGGCTGCCCACGCCTGCGCCAAGCAGCGTGCCAGCAGGCCAGAAGAGCGCGACGCCAGCCCCACATAACCAGTAGGCCGCTTTGCGTTTTTCTGGCGTGGCCTGAGACAGGCCGAACACGACGCTTTCGTCGTTCATGATATGGCAGCCCAGCAGGCTTAGCATGCGCGTGCCCACCAGTTCCCGCACGGCCACGCCAAAGGGAATATGTCTGGCGTTAACCAGCAGGCCGGCCATCGCGGCCGCAAAAGGATTACCACCGCTGGCGATAATGCCGATAAACATAAACTCGGACGCCCCCGCCAGTACGACAAAAGAGGCCAGAACCGGCAGCCAGAGAGGGAATCCGTAGGCCATCGCAAGCGAGCCGTAGGAAACACCCACCACGCCGACGGCAAGGCAGACCAGAAATATTGCTTTTTTGGTGTCTCCGGGCAGGGTGCGGAGGTGTTCGCGCATCATCTAATGGTTTCCATATCGAACGAAATCGCCATTATAATGACCGCAATCTGCTACTATATCAAGCGAACGAATCGTTCATTTTACCGAACAGTGGGGGAGTTGTATGACCCAGCCAATAGACACCATCGCTAAAAGTCTGGTGCGGGAACGCGGGCGCGCAGGGCTGTCGCTGGCGGAAGTGGCGCGCAGGGCCGGGATTGCAAAATCCACGCTTTCGCAACTGGAAGCCGGGAACGGCAATCCTAGCCTGGAAACGCTTTGGGCGCTGTGCGTGGCGTTGAATATTCCGTTTGCCACACTGCTTGAACCGCAAAGTGCCAGAACACAGATTATTCGTCGGGGAGAAGGCAGCCGCATTGCCGCCGAACAGGCTAATTATGTCGCTATTTTGCTGGCAACCTGCCCGCCGGGCGTGCGGCGCGATATTTATCTGGTTGAAGCGCAGCCGGGCACGCCCAGACTGTCGGAGCCGCATCCGCCGGGGTCAGTGGAGCATATGATTGTGACACAGGGGCGGGCGCTGGTCGGCCTGACGGAGTCTGCCGCAGAACTGGGGGTTGGGGATTATATTTGTTACCCGGCGGATCAGCCGCATATTTTTCGCGCGCTGGAGCCGGACACAATGGCCATTATGGTGGCGGAGCAGAATTGACGACGGACGCGGGCTGCCTTTTTAAGACAGCCCGTTTTCATTAATGGGCCACGGATTTTGAGAACAGGTTAATCACCAGCACGCCGAGAATAATCAGCGCCATCCCCGCCAGCGCGGGCCAGTCGAGTTTCTGCCCGAGGAAAAGCCAGCCAATCATGCCAATCAGCACGATGCCGGCACCGGACCAGATGGCATATATGATCCCGGTTGGGATAGTGCGCATGGTGATAGACAGCGCATAAAACGCCACACCATAGAACAGAATTGTCACGACGCTGGGCCACAGGCGGCTGAAACCATCGGAGAGTTTTAACGCGGTGGTAGCAATCACTTCGGCGACGATTGCAAGAATTAGCCAGCTATAGGTCATGTTCGGTTGTATCCAGGATAAACGGCGATTGCGGAGCGCTATTTTGACCTGGCGGCACGGTTTTCGAAAGACGGCAAAGCAAAAAGGCTCGGCCATCGCGCTTGATGTTTATGGGCTGTTTAATTTGTTAAATCCAGAGTCTTTAACTGGTTTGAAAGTTAATCTCCAGTTTGTTTGTGGTTTAAATCAAAAATAAATGAAGCATGATGCTTTATCAGAATATTCTGTTCCCCTATGATACCGGTAACATTCTGATGGTGACAAAAAAACGCCGCCAGAAAAACGACAACTAACCTCTGGGGTGAGGCATGGACGGGTGGGTGGATTACTTTTCGAGCTATCTTTATGGTGTCAAAGTAATCGCAATGGGTTTGGCTATTCTTATATTTATCAGTGGAATAGATGACCTTTATATTGACGCTGTGTATTGGCTTCGCCGCCTGTGGCGCGCCTGTACCGTGCGTCACCAATATCCGCATGTCAGCCGCCAGACGCTGCTTCAGCTTCAGGAAAAACCATTAGCAATATTGGTGCCAGCCTGGCATGAAACGGGCGTGGTGGGCAAAATGACCCGCCTTGCGGCGGCGTCGATTGACTACGAAAACTACCATATTTTTATTGGTGTCTACCCGAATGATGCTGCCACCCAACGCGACGTCGAAGACGTTTGCGCCCGTTTTCCCAACGTGCATAAAGTCGTTTGCGCCCGGCCTGGCCCGACAAGCAAAGCTGACTGTCTGAACAACGTTCTGGATGCCGTTTTCCAGTTTGAGCGCGACGCCTGTTTTAGCTTCTCTGGCTTTGTCCTCCATGATGCGGAAGATGTTATTTCACCGCTTGAGCTGCGGCTTTTTAACTCGCTTATCGACCGTAATGACCTGATTCAGCTTCCGGTTTACCCACTTGAACGCAGCTGGAAGCACTTCACCAGCCTGAGTTATCTGGATGAGTTTTCCGAACTGCAGGGTAAAGATGTGCCCGTCCGGGAAGCGCTGGCGGGGCAAGTGCCCAGCGCTGGCGTAGGAACCTGCTTTAGTCGTCGGGCCGTGCTTGCTCTCCTTGCGGACGGTGAGGGGCGGGCCTTCGATGCACAAAGCCTGAGCGAGGAGTACGACATCAGTTTCCGCCTGCGTAAAAAAGGCATGACGGAGACGTTCTGCCGCGTTCAGGTGGTGGACAACGTTGATGAGCGGAAGAGGCCGTTTGGGGCTCAACGGCGAAGGGCTAACGTGGTTTGCGTCCGTGAATATTTCCCGGATACGTTTCGCGAGGCTGTAAGGCAGAAATCACGCTGGATCATCGGCACGGTCTTCCAGGGGTTCAAAACGCACCGCTGGACTTCAAGCTGGAGGTTAAATTATTTCCTCTGGCGAGACAGAAAGAGCGGTCTGGTAAATTTTCTGGGTTTTGGCGTTATGCTGATAGCGATTCAGCTGGGCGGGCTATGGATTTATGAGCACACCGTGGATGACGCCTGGCAATTCATGTCGATTTTGTGCTGTGACGAGTGGTTCGTTATCCTGCTGTGGATCAACCTTGGCCTGATGGGCAACCGTGTTTTGCAGCGTATTATTTTCGTCACCGGCTTTTACGGACTTCGGCAGGGATTGCTCAGCATTCCTCGATTATTCTGGGGCGCGCTGATCAATTTTATGGCTAATTGCCGTGCTGTCCGGCTGGTGCTCCTGTATGGCGATCCGCGCCGTGTGGCCTGGGATAAAACGCGCCATGATTTTCCTCATACGCTGCCCCGGGATCCGGCTCTGCGCCCGTTGGGCGAAATACTGATGACACACGGCATGATTAGCCAGGCGCAGCTGGATGAGGCCCTACAGCAGCGTATTCCAGGCCTGAAACTTGGCGGGCGTTTGCTGAGAAGTGGTGTTATCAACGTGCTGCAACTTGCACAGGCGCTGGCAGAACAGGCTGGTGTCCCTATGGAGCGTATGGATTGCCGCTGCCTCGATAAACGACTCATCGCTGAGTTACCTTCCGGGGTGGCGCGTCATTACGCTGTACTGCCGCTGAGGGAAGAGCCAGATAAATTGGTGCTCGCCAGTGAAAGCTTGCTGGATCCTGTCTCGCTGGCAGCGCTGGCACGCAAGATTGGCCGACCTGTACGCTACGTCATCGTGCCTCGCGGTGAGGTTGTGGTTGGGCTAAGGCACGGGTACGGCGAAGCGCAAAATACCGGGCAATTCGCGTTGCTTTCCAGAGCAGCGGCAGCGGGTATGCTGAGTCCGAAACGGGCAGAAGCGTTATGGCATGAGTACGTTTCCGGGCAAATTTTGTTTGCGGAGGTGCTTATCACCGAAAGCTATCTGGATGCGGCCGTGCTGAAAGCTGTACTGCTGCGCTATGAACGCAGCGATATGCAATTTGGCGATTTCCTCGTACAGGAAGGGGTCGTTGGGCAGTCTGCGGTCGATCACGCGCTGGAACAGCAGAAAAAACTGCAGCCTTCATTGAGTGGGCTGATGCACAGCGCCGGGCTGAGTAGCCTGCAAATCTCCAGTCTTATAGGAGAATTAACGTGAGGCAGTGTCTGAAATGGCTGACGGCGATGGCCTGTGGCCTGATGATTGCCGGATACGCGCTGGCGGCTACAGAAGGTTCAAGGGATGATTTCGGGCTAAGCGACTACTGCTACTTTAAAGTTTACCCTCATATCACCAGGGCGAAAAAAGCGCTTCAAGCCAACAATGAGTCGCGGGCAATCGACAGTTTTCAGCATGCCCACAAACTGGCACCGGAGAGTATCCGGCTGACGCTCTGGCTTGCCGAAGCCTATACCCATTTCAACCACAACGATAAAGCGATCGCGCTATTACACGAGCAGTTACGTAAAACGCCCGGTAATGTGCAGATCCGTCAGGCGCTGGATGCCATCCCTCGTCCTGAAAAAATAATCGCAACACGAGAGCAGCTTCTGGCGCTTGATGCGGAGTGTGCAGGTTCTCCGTCGGTCGTATGCCGGGCCGAAGTCGGAAACTATGCCGTCAGGCTTGGGGAGCTGGATATCGCCCTGCAGCAGCTTAATGATGAAGCGCTTCGCACATCGTCCCAGGGCCAGACATTGATAAACAGTTTGACCCAACGTGCTGTCGAGCTGCAAAAATGGCACTTTGCCGACCGGGGATTTGCGCTGCACGATCGTCTGGTCACATTAAATGAAGAGCAGTACCAGCAGTGGTTCGCTATTTTGCTCCACCTTGAGCGCGACCGGCGTATTCTCGACCTTCAGCGGCAGGGTGTGATGAATTCTCCCGGTATGCAGCTGGCCTATGCACAGTCCCTCGCCGAAAGAAAAGCTTACCCGGCATTGAGAGCTTATCTTGCCAGCCATCACCCCCGGTTTACCTCCGAGACTGAAAAGCGAAACTGGCGAGATTTGAAGGTGAAGTGGGGCGGCGTGAAAGCGCCAGAGCGCTATTATGGAGAGGCAGTAATAAAATAAAAGGGTCCTTTGTTAAGGACCCCGCAATTATTTATTTTTTGAAAACTTCGATATTAATGTCTTTATGGTTAGATTCATCACCCGTGGCGGCGACAATCACATAAAAACAGTCTGCAGGCTTCACATTTGACGCTTCACATTTTTGATCTACTTCTTTAGACAAATCCTTATGCCCGACGGTCGGCGTACCATCTTGAGTCAGGGATAGATCGCCAACCTTGGTGTAACCAGATGATTCTTCATGCGTTATTTGTTTTGCCGCAAAAGCAGGAGACGAAACTAACAGTGTTAAAGCCAAAGCAGGTAACAGATATTTCATCTTTGTCATCCTCTGAATATATTCATTGAGACGGTTAACTGTTTTTCCTCATTAACGCATTAAAGAATTAGCACAGTTCTAAAGAAAATCAATTTCATTGCTGTGGATTCAGGAAGAGTCAAAGAGGGAGGGCAGAATATATGCCTCCCCACGATGTACGTTCAGCTAATTAAGATTTAAAGCCAGCCGCGGTCATTAGTAGACGAAATCCCATCCCCACTGCGGCCAGCGCAAATACGCTGGCGCTCCATAGAATAACCATCCACATGACACGTTTAGCGGTTTCTTTCATCAGTGGTAGCCCTCCCCATGCTGCACCTTCCCGCGGAACACGTAATAGCTCCAGAAGGTGTAAACCAGAATGATCGGAATAATAAACAGCGCGCCAACCAGCATAAAGCCCTGGCTTTGCGGCGGGGCGGCAGCCTGCCACAGCGTAATGCCGGGCGGAATGATGTTTGGCCAGATGCTGATGCCCAGCCCGCTAAAGCCAAGGAAAATCAGCCCCAGCGTCAGCACAAACGGCGTGGCGTGCAGGCTGTTCGCCGAGCGAACGCTACGCCAAAGCCACAGGCTGAACAGCACCACAAGCAGCGGAACCGGCAGCAGGAACAGCAGATTTGGCAAGGTGAACCAGCGTTCAGCAATGTTCGCGTGGCGAAGCGGTGTCCAGAGGCTAATCACCGCTATCACCGCCAAAAGCGCCAGCAGCAATGCCGGAGTGAGATGCCGCATTCTTCTTTGCAGAGGATCTTCGCTTTTCATCACCAGCCAGGTGGCACCCAACAAAGCGTAGGCAATGACCAGACCCAGACCGCAGAACAGGTTGAACGGCGTTAACCAGTCGAGTTGGCTGCCAGCAAAATGCCGCCCGCTGACCGAAAAACCTGAGATGACGGCCCCGACGGCAATGCCCTGGCAAAACGTCGCCAGAATTGATCCGCCCAGGAAAGCGTTGTCCCAGAAGGGGCGGTGCGCCGGTGTGGCTTTAAAGCGAAACTCGAAGGCGACTCCGCGGAAAATCAGCCCAACCAGCATCAGCGTGAGCGGGATAGTCAGGGCGTCGACGATAACCGCATACGCCAGCGGAAAAGCGCCAAACAAAGCAGCCCCGCCCAGCACCAGCCAGGTTTCGTTCCCGTCCCAGACCGGGGCTACGCTGTTGACCATCACATCGCGGTCTTCAGCGCTGCGAATAAACGGAAACAGAATGCCAATGCCCAGATCAAAACCGTCCATCACGATATACATCAGGGTGGCGAAGACGATAATTACAAACCAAATAACGGATAAATCGATGCCCATTAGCGCGTCTCCTCAAGTGAATCAGCAACAGCAGACAGCGGGCGGGACGGGGTGCCAGGTGCCGGATGGTCGTCAAACGGCTGAGGGCCTTTTTTGATGAGCCGGATCATGTAGCCGTAGCCGACGCCAAACACCGACATGTATACGACAAAGAAAGCGGCGAGGCTGATGCTCATTTGCAGTGTCCCGTGGGCAGACACGGCATCTTTGGTTCGCAGCAGGCCATAAACCACCCAGGGTTGACGGCCAACTTCTGTTGTAATCCACCCGGCGAGAATAGCAATCAGCCCTGATGGCCCCATCCACAGCGTAAAGTGCAGGAACGGACGGCTCTCAAACAGCCGGTCACGGTAGCGAAGCCACAGGCTGACGACGCCAAGCAGGATCATCAGCATGCCTAAGCCAGCCATCACGCGGAACGACCAAAAGACAATCGGCGAATTAGGCCGATCCTCTTTCGGAAACTCTTTCAGGGCAGGTACCTGTTTTTCCAGACTGTGGGTGAGGATCAGGCTGCCGAGCGCAGGGATTTCAAGGCCAAAGCGGGTGCGCTCCTGCTCCATATCCGGCAGCCCGAACAGCAGCAGCGGCGTTGGCTCGCCGGGACGGTTTTCCCAGTGTCCTTCAATGGCGGCGATTTTAGCCGGTTGATGCTTGAGCGTATTCAGGCCGTGCATGTCGCCGATCATTGCCTGAATAGGGGCGACAATCACCGCCATCCACAGGGCCATTGAAAACATGGTGCGAATGGCTGGCGTACTGTTGCCACGCAGCAGGTGCCAGGCGGCGGAGGCCCCCACGAAGAAGGCGCTGCTGAGAAACGCCGCCACCGACATATGCAGCAGGCGATAAGGGAACGAGGGGTTAAAGACCACAGCCAGCCAGTCCACAGGCACAACCTGGCCGTTGTGGATCTCAAAGCCCTGCGGGGTTTGCATCCAGCTGTTTGAGGCGAGGATCCAGAAAGTAGAGATAATTGTCCCGAGCGCCACCATGCAGGTGGCGAAGAAGTGCAGGCCCGGGCCAACGCGGTTCCACCCGAACAGCATCACGCCAAGAAAACCCGCTTCCAGGAAGAAGGCGGTCAACACTTCGTATGTCAGCAGCGGGCCGGTTATACTGCCGGCAAACTGCGAGAACCCGCTCCAGTTGGTGCCGAACTGGTAAGCCATGACCAGGCCGGAGACTACGCCCATGCCAAAGTTAACGGCGAAAATTTTCGACCAGAAGTGGTACAGCGAGCGGTAAACCGGGTTATTAGACTTAAGCCAGAGCCCCTCAAGTACCGCGAGGTAGCTGGCAAGCCCGATGGTGATAGCCGGAAAAATAATGTGGAAGGAGACAGTGAATGCAAACTGAATCCTCGCCAGGTGAAAAGCGTCTAAACCGAACATGCAGAACTCCGCATAGCAAATTATTCGGCTCGATTGTAGGCCGCGCCACGCCCGGGGTGTAGAAACAGAGGGGCACGAAAAAGGGATAACAGTTTGCTACTGTGATGAAATGAAAGAAAGAGAGGAGCCGAATGGCTCCTCTTAATGTTTAAGCTACTTTGATGAAGGGATATACATTTTTGATATGTTGATTAAAGTATTGGCCTTTTGAACCTGCACTGAGAAGGCCAAGGGGGATTGCGTTGGGAACTTGCATATATTGGTAAATTGAACCGTTATGAAATGCAATTTCGAGGGTATTTGATGTGTGGTCATAACCCACCGAATGAATATTGGATGAGGTTACGTTTTGCCTGATCATAATGTTTATTCCTTATTTTAAAAATCATTTAATATGATTTTGAGTATTATTGGCACCCTTCAGGGCAGGCCCAGCGGCGTGTGTTTCCACTAGGTTGGTCAGGATGCATTTTATTCTCAGGTGGGGTGAAGTCGTGGTAGTTCTGGCACTCCTTCTCATAGGCCGTTTTGGGAGAGCTAGCATATGAATATTTGAAATGTGTGCATTTGGGGCGTTTCCCAATATGTGATTTTAGGCGATCGCATACGTCAGTATCTGAGCGGCCTACATAGCGAACTCTAAAATTTTTATTGTCCATGTAGCCCAGGGCATAGTTACCTGGGGAGGTTTCGGTGATTTGTTCGTCAATTCCTTCGGGTGTGAAAGAATAGGGGCCTTTCATGTCCAGAGTTTTATTAGTCATTTTTTGAAATCCATACTAGACGCCAGAATTAGCGCATTCATTAATTTGCCACTACAAAATGTTTACTCAACTTATTAGTGACTATTTGATGATATTTATCATCATAACTGTCGTTATTTACAAGAATGTTTAATTACATTTTCGTGGAAATTTTCGTGCCGGCATTTAAATATTCACCAAAACTATGAGTGTTTATTGAAATTAATGTTTATTTGTATATGTTTCTCGCCGTTATTAAATATATGAGGAAGTTATGGAATGCCAGAGGTAAATGAATACTGTCATTTTGACAAAGTAACCGCCCCATCTGAGAACCAATCCGAAACTCGCCGGTCTATATCGCGAATGCTCTTTCAGGGGAACAAGATGCTGTCACCAAAATCTGGCGTATTTTTACTGATTGGATTCTGCCTGGCGTCTCAGGCTTTTGCCGTGGATCTGCTTTCTCCCGCCAAAAGAGAGATCGCCATGCAGTTGGTGTCCAGCGCGGAAAACTCCTCCCTGGACTGGCGAAAACAGTATGCCTATATAGAAGATATCGACGACGATCGAGGCTACACCGCCGGGCTTATCGGCTTTACCTCCGCCAATGGCGATATGCTTGACGTTGTGGAGCGCTACACTTCAAGGCGGGCGGCTAATCCGCTTGCTAGGTATCTGCCTGCCTTGAAAACGCTCGCGGAAGAAGAAAGCAGCGCCCATACCGAACTTGATCCTGATTTTGTCCGCGCCTGGAAAAGTGCCGCCAACGATCCTGCCTTTAGAGCCGCGCAGGATGATATCCTGACGGAGCAGTATCTTGAGCCTGCCGTCAAACAAGCGAAAGAAGACGGGCTGAGCACGCTCGGGCAGTTTATCTATTATGATGCGCTGGTCATGCATGGGCCGGGTTACCAGCGTGAGGCGTTTGGGGGCATACGGGCGGCGGCAAAAAAAGTCGCTGAAACGCCCGTGCAGGGCGGCAGCGAGCAGGCCTGGCTGAACGCGTTTTTAGATGCCCGGGTGACGATTATGCGGGAGGAAAAAGCCCATGAAGATACGTCGCGAGTTGAGCTTGAACAGCGTCGTTTTCTTAGGGAAGGGAATTACAGCCTGTCGCCCCCGCTGCGCTGGCGAACCAATGATGAAGACTTTGCGATTGGCCACTAACGGGAACAACATTGATTCACATTAAGAGGCTTAGTATCGAAATATTTAATCTGTAATTTTTAAAAATGGTGTGTACAAGCAATGCCTGTATCTTCAGAAGTGCCAGATACTCACCTTCTCGCTTACTGATAAAGTATGTGGCATTTCTGTAGTTTTTATCTCAATGCACGACGAGTGGGAAGAATGATATGCTCAGAAGTAAAATATAATACTTTGTGAACGCCATCGATCATAACGTTTTTTCGTTTAGGTTGGAAACATTTCATTTTATTTTCGTACCCCCCAAAAGTACCTGCTGGCGAGTAACGCGTAGTATACGCTCTCACTGGCTTTTCGAGGTGTGAAGCTAATACATTTGCAACTGAAAATATCCCGCCGAAGCCACCTGCGCAACAATATAATCGGATTTCATTAATCATCATCCAGTCAATATCATGTTGAATTGCACTTTTCTCTATTGCATTTTTAATCTTATTGGCAAGCGTTAAGCCTGACATATGATTAGCATTGAATATCATGCCATGCATAGTAATTTCCAGTGCTCTATCCATCCTATTGTAAGTAAGATTTCCATCAGCTCCTAAGAAAGATGCGTCAATAATAACATCAGCAGTTAAATGCTTTTTCATTTAAATTATCATCCTTTGTTGTTCCACTACTATAAAATAGTTTCTGATATGTCGGTGCTATTACGCGAGCACCCCGGTTGAGATAAGCTCCATTACCCGAAAAGGAAAGAAATGTACCCACGCCGGGAAAACTAAAGGAGGCGTGATTGGCATCGCTAATAACAAACTTTCCATGTAAAGCCACAGATAACCTATGTCCATATTTAGAGGATGGATAGAGTATGTGCTACTTATCAAAGTTTCTATTTTTTTGTTGTATTAAATAAATAAAAAATGACTTGGCGCAATTTTGGTTTTATTGCAGGGGTTGGTTATTGAAGGGTGTTATGAATTGAGTGCGAAATATATGCTTAAATAATAATTACTGGCATTATTTAAAATGAAACAATTATGCCGCCACCGAAAGTAAAGTGGCGACTATTAAGGCCGAAATTAATCAACTGTGCCTTCCAGCAGCGCCATTAACCTTTCCTGTACGCTGGTGCACCCAGCCAGCACCAGATTGCCTTTCAGCAGGCCACCATTGGCGAGAAACGCGTTACTGCTGCCGCCCGCCTCGGTGATCAGCAGCAGCCCGGCCAGTGCATCCCAGCTGTTCATATGCTCCTCATAGTAGGCATGAATCTGGCCCGCGGCAACGTGCGCCAGCATCAGCGCGCCTGCGCCAAAACGGCGGTACTCCATACCGTCGTTCAGCACATCTTCTATGGTGCGCGCATAAAGAGGAACGGGCGCGCGACTAGAGCGCCCCAGGCCGATGACCACGCTTTCCGGAGACGGATCGTGAAGTTTGAGTGGTTTGCCGTTCAGGAAGGCACCCGCGCCGTGCCGGGCAAAAAAGAACTCATCGCGGTCGGGGGCGAAGATAATCCCCAGCTCAATTACGTTCTGCCTGACGTAAGCGAGGGAGATGCACCAATAGTCCATGCCAAGAATAAAGTTGGTGGTGCCGTCTACCGGGTCGAGCACCCAGACGCCGCGCTCGCCTTCCACCAGGCCGCTTTCTTCCCCCAGAAATCCATCCTGCGGGCAATGCGTCTGCAGCCAGTTTTTAATCTCTTGCTCAACCAGAATGTCCGCCTGGGAGACGAAGTCCTGGCGGCCTTTTTTCTCCACGCTTAAGCCTGCATCGCGCAGTGCCTGGGCGCGGACGCCCGCTTCGCGGATTAACGTACATAACGCTTGTTGCTGTTGTTCGGTCATGTTTTGCTCTTAAGTAAGGGAAATCGACGTATGTCGGTGAATCAGGTTGACCTTCACCCAACTGGTGCGTGAAGGCTGTGAAGGCATCCGGGCACGTTCCAGCAGATGAGCCAGCGCCAGCCGGGAGATTTCCGCCACGTCCTGGTTAAGGGTGGTGAGCCGGTAGCTGTACTGCGCCGTTTGCGGCGTGTTATCGAAGCCGATCAGCTGAAAATCCTGCGGAGCATGTTTGCCGCGCTGGCGCATCCCGTCGAGAAAACCACAGGCCAGCTGGGCGTTGGCGCAGAAAATACCCTCCGGGATCTGTTCCACAGCAGTTGCGGCCTGCCAGCCGCCTTCATAGCCTTCTTCCGCACAAAGCAGTGAAGCAATATTTTGCTCAACGTTTACGCCAAGTTCGATCAGCGCCTGACGGAACGCCTCGCCGCGCATTCTGCCGGCCCAGGTAGAAGAGTGATTATTGAGCCAGCCAAAGTGTTTGCATCCACTCTTGACCAACTGTTCAGCGGCGAGCACCGCCCCGGCGGCGTTATCCGAGCAGACGTAATCCACGCCGGGAATGTCAGGCTGGCGGTTGATGCCGACCACCGGAATATGCTGCTGCACACACTCGTTCACCAGCGCTTCGGGCGGTTTGCCGGAAGTGACGATGACGCCGGAGACGCGAAACTGCGTGAAGTGCCGCAGGGTTTCCGCCAGCTCCTGCTCGGAGCGGATCTCCGTCACCAGAGCCTGAAAGCCGTTGCGCTGAATTTCGCTGAGAAGACCGTCAAGTAAACTGCTGCGAAACGGATCGTTGATGCGAGACACGATGACGCCAATCAGATGGCTGCGTCGGCGGTTAAGCCCCTGTGCAAGAAAATTAACCTGATAGCCAAGCTCTTCGGCGACCTGCAGCACGCGTTCTCGCGTGGCAGGGGAAATACTGCCGTTATTGCTTAGCGCACGAGAAACCACAGCGCGCGAAACGCCCGCCCGGCGCGCGACATCTTCGGCAGTCACGCTTTGTTTATGTATCGACGAACTCAAGGCAAATAATCCTCAGTGTAAAACCGCTGCTGATGGAAGTCGTACTGCAGCCCGTCATGGCTGACGAACAGCCCGGCGTGAGGGCGGCAGGCCAGCTTCAGCGCGGGCAAAATGGCATCGTTACAGTGGTACAACCCCAGAGACGGCAGCCCCAGCGAAGTAAACAGCTTCAGGCAGCCGGGGAAATCCCCGTGGGAGGCGTCCTCCGCCAGTTCAGACAGTGAGGCACACTCCTGAAATGCCAGGTCCACTCCGGCCATCAGTGCGATGGAGTCGTCGGTTGGCCGCCCGTCACCGCTATAGAACAAGGCATATTCCCTAATATCCACGCGCAGCGCCAGATTCGGCATTTCATGGCGGGTTGGGGCGGTGCGAACCCGCCAGTGATGCCAGTGGAAATCCGATTCGCTGTCGCGCCATTCGATGGGGAAGCAGAGCGAAGGTTCTGGCCAGTTGGCGAGCGATGCCAGCTGCATCAAAACCTCGCGCTGTGCCGGCTGGCTGTAGATCACCAGCGGCTTTTGGCGGCCAAAACTCTTCCAGTGATTCAGCAGCGCCGTTAGCCCGGTGCAGTGGTCGGGATGCACGTGGGTGAAAAACAGCACGTCGATGTCGTTGATGCCACCGCCTCGCTGCCACAGCGCGCGGGGCACGGTAGGGCCGCAGTCGATGAGCCATTGCCGGTTTTCGTCATCAACAATCCGCAGCGCGGAAGTATTTTGCCAGCGGGAGAAAGCGCTGCCGCAGCCAAGCACGTCGATTTTCATTGCCCCTCGCTAAAAATTTATCGCGGTTAATTAAAGTGTCACAAAGACACGCCACAGTAGGCTCACATCATCTCTGAGCGGCGTTTCATTTTTTTTACAGCAAAATGAACACGTGTTCATTCAGAGCAAAAAAGACTTAATCAAACCTGTCGGATACCGTTATGAGCTACCTGGAAATGGCGCACCTGCAAATTAGTTACGGCGAAAAGGTGGTGCTGAAAGAAATTAATCTTGCCGTGAAGAAAGGCGAGATGATTGCATTGCTTGGCCCGTCCGGCTGCGGGAAAACAACGTTATTAAACGCTTTGTGTGGGTTTATTCCGGTTAAGCAGGGCCGCATTGTTGTGGCCGGAAATAACATCACCCAAAGCCCGCCGGAAAAGCGAAATATCACCATGGTATTTCAAAGCTATGCGCTATGGCCGCATTTAACGGTGGAGCAAAATATTGGTTATGGCCTGAAGCTCCGCAAGTGGCGGCGGGATGCTATTCAGACCAGAGTGCTTGAGCTGTTGCAGATGGTGAACCTGACAGGGCTTGCCGGGGCGAAAATCACCGAGCTTTCCGGCGGGCAGCGGCAGCGCGTGGCCCTGGCGCGCGCGCTGGCCATAGAGCCAGATGTGCTGGTGCTGGATGAGCCGCTGTCGAACCTGGATGCCAAAGTCCGGCTGAACGTACGCCATGAAATCAAGCAGCTACAGAAAAAACTGGGCTTTACCTCGGTAATAGTCACCCACGATCAGCAGGAAGCGCTGGTGATGGCCGACCGCATCGTAGTGCTGAATAATGGGCAAATCGAGCAAACCGGCACCCCGGAAGAAATTTACCAAAAGCCCGCCACGCCGTTTGTGGCTGATTTTATGGGAGCCGATAACCGTATTACGGCGGAAGAAATAAATGCGCTGGGCCTGGCCACGCTAAATAATAGCGGCGAACAGGAAGTCTATTTCAGAAGCTCGGATGCTGCGCTTTCACCATTAAATAAATCATTTTCGGAGAGTGGATTAACGCTTGAAGGGGTGATTGAGCAAAATGCTTTTATTGGCCACAACTACCGCTATGCCATTCGCTGCCGGCAGCGTCTTTTCCATGCCGACTCCGAGGATAATTTGCCGCTGAATACAAAAGTCAGGCTGCATGTGCCTGAGTCAGCCCTGCATATTTTTAGTTCGTCCCACACAGCTTGAACCAGTCTATTTCTCTGAGGGGTAATTATGTTTACTAAAACCAGGCTTGCCGCCGTCACGGCGCTGTTTTTAAGTTATGGCGCACAGGCGGAAACCGTTTTAAACGTGGCCACCGCCGGTGACCAGAATATGGTGGATTACGTCAAAACCTGGCTGGGGCCAAAGTTTGAGGCCGCGCATCCGGGGGTGAAAGTGCGCGTCGTCGGCACCGGGCCGGGGGATGCAGGCTCGAATAAAATCATCGAAAAACTTAGCGCTCAGCAGCAGAGCGGGGCGAAAACCTGGGATATCGATGTGGCCGTGGTGCACCAGAAAGCGGGCGGCGAACTGGTGGAAAAAGGACTGCTGGAGAAGTACCGCCAGCAAATTAAAACGGGCGACATGGTCACCGCAGATAACGCGAAAAATGCGCTGGGGGTGAACGTCGACGGCTATGTGATGCCGATGTTCCTGAGCCAGACGGCCATCGCCTGGAACAGCGAAACCATGAAAGCGCCACCGGCCTCGTATGACGAGCTGGTTGAGTGGGCGGCGAAACACCCGCAGGCGTTTGGCTACAACGGCATTAAAAACGGCATGTCCGGCGTCAGTTTTGTCGTCGGCTGGATCTACGCCTACGGCACCGACGCCCAGCGTTTGTCCGCCTTGCCTTACGATAAGAGCGTAGAAAAGAACTGGTCGCAGGCCTTCGAAAAACTGAAAGCGTTTAATAAGAACGTGACCTTTACGCCGGGCAACGCCGGGACGCTGGATATGTTGACCCGCGGGGAAATCGCCATGGGACCGGTCTGGGTGGATATGTTCTACACCTGGAAAGATCAGGGCAAACTGCCGCCGTCCATCAAGCTCGCCTTGCTTTCACCGGGCATGCCGGGGCAGCCGATGTATTACGTCACCCCGGCCAAAGCGGCACAGCCTGAACTGGCGCGCGAGTTCATTGCGCTAGCCACCAGTCCGGAAGTGCAGGCCGACGGGATTGTGAAGCAGTTCAACTGGTATCCGGGTATTGACGCGAAGTACGTTAAACCGAAGCTGGACGACGCGACCTGGAGCAAACTGTTTGCCGAGATTTCCCCGAAAGCGCTCGCCGATTACGGCAAAAGCTTCCCGATAACGCCTTACTTTGACGACATCAAAGAAGGGTACGAAAGCCAGGTGTCTAACTAATCCCGTCCCGGCGCCCGGTTCAGGTCGGGCGCCACGCTCAAGTTCAAAGGTTTGCTATGCGCGTTTCGCTAAACTATCTGCTGCTGGTGAGCCCCGCCGCGCTGATGATTGTGGTGCTGTTTCTGTACCCGCTGGGCTTTTCTCTGGTGGCCGCCTTTACTTCTGATGCCGGGGCGCTGACGTTACAGCACTTCGCCAAAGTCCTGACGCTGTACTCCAACGATATCCTGTTCACGGTGTGTATCGTGCTGGTGTCGGTTGCGCTGTTGGCCACGTTGTCGATTACGATCTCGGCGGTGATTACGCTTTCTTCCTGCCGCCTTGTTGTTCGGCTGCTGGGCATGCTTTACCGCCTGCCGCTGTTTATTCCGTTTATCGTTGCCGCACAGATGATGCGCACGTTTCTCGCCAAAAACGGCCTGATGAATAACCTGCTGGTTGCCAGCGATCTGGTGCAGCCGCTGGACACGATTTCCTGGCTTGGCTGGAAAGGGATCATCATTACCTTTGTCTGGAAACAGCTGGCGTTTGCCACCCTGCTGATTTGTGGGGCGATGGCGGCGCTGGAGCCTTCGCAGGTTCTGGCTGCCAGAAACCTGGGGGCTTCGCGCGGTCGCATTCTGTTCGACATTATTTTGCCGCAGGTATTACCGGCTATTGGCGTTGCGATGGTGCTTTCCACGGTGACCATGATGTCCGTGTTGTCCGTGCCGCTGATGATTGGCACCGGAACACCAACGATGCTGACCGTGGACATGGCGTTCCGCGTTAACTCCTACAGCGATTATTCGGTGGCTAACGCGCTGGGGGTGATCTCGCTGCTGATTTGCGGGGCGCTGTCCTGGTTTTATCTGCGCCACAGCCTGCGCCAGAAAGGAGGGGAAGCATGAGCCTGATAAAAGGCCGATTCGGCCTGCCGCTGCAGGGGCTGCTGCTTGCCTTTATGCTGTTTGCGATGTTCGGTCCGCTGTTGAACCTTCTGGTCTGGACGGTGGCGGAAAGCTGGTTTTATCCGCATACCTTGCCGAGCCAGTGGGGATTAAAGTACTGGTATCAGGTATTTAGTCCGTACAGTGATGTGTCCGGCTCGCTGCTGACCAGCGTATTTATTGCCGTGCTGTCGGTGCTGGTTTGCCTGTCGATATCGATTCCCGCAGGGTACGCGCTTTCCCGCCGGGCAATGCCGTTTCGGGTGATGTTTATGCTGCTATTTTTGATCCCACAGGCGTTTCCAAACCTGACGGTGTATATGAACATCGCGCGGCTTTTCTATCAGTGGGGGCTGAACGGCACCGTGGCTGGCGTAGTGCTGGTGCACAGCGTACATGGCCTGATGTATTCAGTCTGGATTTGCGTGGCCGCATTTTCGGCGATTGATCCACTGCTAGCGCGGGCATCGCGCAATTTAGGGGCAGGGCCGCTGTTTACCTTCTGGCATATCGTGCTGCCGCAGGCTTTGCCGGGGATCGTGGCCGCCGGGATCTTTGTATTCCTTGAGTCGCTGGATGAGTTTACAGGCACCTTTTTCGTTGGTGCGCCGGATATCACCACGCTGCCGCTATTGCTTTACAACGCCAGCATGTCCGGGAATTACCAGGTGTCGTCGATTACCGCGCTGATCTTACTGGTGCCGTCGCTGCTGTTTATGCTGGTCATCCATAAGTTTATGCGGCCTGAGATGCTGTCGAAGCTGGGCAAGTGATACCAGGCATTGGCTACAATACAGATAATTCCGGGCTGATAATGTTTTAGATTATCCGCCTGAGGGGGTGAAACCCCGTTATCCGTTTGTTTTCGAGGTGTTCATGAAGAAGCGATATGCGCTTGCAGCAATCCCGGTATTACTGACGACCTTTAGCACCCTGGCTTCCTCGGAAGCGGCCTGGCAGCAGCTGGATAAAGACGTGCAAAAAAGCTGCCTCGCCATCAGCGCCCTGCAGGAGAAAAAGATAGAAGGGAAGCGCACCGACTTCAGTGATGAGGTCGGTTACTCGGCGGTGGTGATTTCAGGCAACTACAAATTTAAGAACAGTAACCCTGTGCCGGGCAAAGAGCTGTGCCTTTATAACCGCAAAACGAAAAAGGCCAGCCTGGAACAGATGCAGTAGCATTTTTGCTCGGTTAAAGAATATATCCCTGCAAAGACAATCTCTTTGAACGACAGGCAGTTAACCCTCAGCCGGGACGCTGCCTGTTTTATCTGGCGCAAAACTGCCATTTCCCCGTCACGTTTCTGCCATAAACCCCTCCCATACTGACTGACTTCTGACCCCTGACAGGTTTGCAGACAATGGCAAAACGTCCCTGGCTTCCGTGGCTGATCCTTACGCCATCTTTGATCTTTTTACTGCTCTTTACCTGGTTCCCGCTGATCCGCTCCGTGTACGACAGCTTGTTTGATACGCGTATGGCGGGCGAGGCCGGTGCGTATGTGGGCGCAGGTAATTATGTTCGCCTTTTTGCTGACGCGGTTTTCTGGAAATCGCTGGTGAATAATCTGTTCTACATCGTGCTGACCGTGATCCCCGGCGTGGCGCTCGCGCTGCTGCTGGCGGTTGCGCTTTGGGAGAATCACCGCGTTAACCGCTGGCTGCGGACGGCTTTTTTCTTCCCGATGATTATCCCGATGGTCAGCGCGGCGGCGCTGTGGCTGTTCATCTTCATGCCGGGTATGGGGATGCTGGATTATTACCTGGCGAAATTGTTCGGGCCGATGAATAACAATTGGCTCGGCCGCAGCAATACCGCGCTGTACGCCCTGGCGCTGATTGGCGTCTGGAAGTTCGCCGGTTACTACATGCTGTTTTTCCTCGCCGGATTACAAAGCCTGCCAGCCTCGGCGCGTGAAGCGGCAATCATGGAAGGGGCGACCTCCACCCAGGTGTTCTTTAAGGTCACTTTACCGCTACTGCGCCCGACGCTGAGCTTTGTGGTAACCACGGCGCTTATCTACTCGATTACGCAGATCGACCACGTAGCGGTAATGACGCGCGGCGGGCCGGATAACGCCACCACCGTGCTGCTGTATTACATCCAGAGTCTCGCCTGGGACACCCATGATTTAGGCAAAGCCTCAGCCGCCACCTTCCTGACGCTGGCCGGCCTGTTTGTCTTCTCGTTCGTTAACCTCAAGCTGTTAGAAAGGGGCGCCCACCATGAGCGTTGAGTTTTCTGGGGGCGTTGTCAACGCGCGTAGCGTGCCGCAGCCGCTGTGGTTGCGGCTGAGAAAATCAAAGGGCGTGACGCTCACCGTGCTGATGTGTTGCCTGGCGCTACTGTGGGTTAGCCCGTTTATCTGGATGCTTTCATCGGCCTTTAGCGCCAGCACCTTCGGGGAAGGCATGGCCTCGATATTGCCGCGTTTTCCGCTCACGCTGGATAACTTCCGCGATGCCTGGCAGAGCGCCGACTGGCTCAGTTTGTACGCCAATACGCTGATTTTCAGCTTCGGCACTTTCTTCGTACAGCTCATCACCATCACCACCGCCGGGTACGTTTTTGCCTGCCATGAATTCCGGGGCAAGCAAACGCTGTTTCTGCTGTTTCTGGTGCAGCTGATGATCATGCCCGTCGTGATGATGGTGCCGAACATGATGACGCTCAAAACGCTGGGGCTACTCAACACGCTGACCGGCGTGATGATGCCGTATTTCACCTCCGCGTTCGGCGTGTTCCTGATGCGCCAGGCGTTCCTCGCCATCCCGAAAGAGCTGGAGGAGGCCGCGCTGATGGAGGGGTGTCGCTGGTGGCAGGTGCTTTACCGCGTGCTGCTGCCGATGTGCTGGCCGTCGGTGCTGGCTTTCGCCACCGTCAGTATCACCTACCACTGGAACGAGTATCTGTGGCCGCTAATGATGCTCAACGACCCGGACAAACAGGTGCTGACGGTCGGGCTTGTTTCGTTTGCTATGGGCGCCGAATCCGGCGGCCAGTGGGGCACCATCAGCGCCGGCACCATTATGGTTTGCCTGCCGCTGATGCTCGCCTTTATCGCCTTCCAGAAACAGTTTCTGCGAAGTTTTGGTTTTTCAGGTATCAAGTAAGGAGTTGAGTGATGTTATTGGCCCATATTTCCGACACCCATTTCCGCAGTCAGAACCAGAAACTGTACGGCTTTATCGACATTAACGCGGGCAATGCCGACGTGGCCTCGCAGCTGAACGCCCTGCGTGAGCGCCCGGACGCGGTCATCGTCAGCGGGGATATCGTTAACTGCGGTCGCCCTTCGGAGTACCAGGTCGCGCGCCAGGTGCTGGGCACCATTAAGTCGCCGCTTTATTTGATCCCCGGCAACCACGACGATAAGGCGCATTTTCTGGAATACCTGCGCCCGCTTTGCCCGCAACTGGGGGACGATCCGGAAAATATTCGCTATGCGGTAGACGACTTCGCTACCCGGCTGCTGTTTATCGACTCCAGCCTCGCCGGGCACTCCAAAGGCTGGCTGACCGACAACACCGTGGCCTGGCTGGAAGCAGAGCTAACCGCGAGCGGCGACAAGCAGACGGCAGTCTTTATGCACCATCCGCCGCTGCCGCTGGGCAACGCGCAAATGGACAAAATCGCCTGTGAAAACGGCCACCTGTTGCTGGATTTGGTCGCCCGATTCCCGGCGCTGGTGCGTATTTTTTGTGGCCACAATCATAGCCTGACGATGACCCAATACCGCCAGGCAACGATAGCCACTATTCCCGGCACGGTGCACCAGGTGCCGTATCACTTTGAGGACAGCCGCCCGTATTACGATCTGTCGCCGCCGTCCTGCCTGATGCACCGCCAGGTGGGGGACCAGTGGGTAAGCTATCAGCATTCGCTGGCGCATTATGCTGGCCCGTGGCTGTATGACGCGGCGATCAGTTGCCCGACGGATGAGTATTAATCGCCATGTTAAGACTGAATCAGGTAAGCAAGCAGTTTGACGGTAAAGCGGCGTTGAACGCGCTGTCGCTCAGCATCGACGAAGGTGAGTTTGTGGTGCTGGTCGGGCCGTCCGGCTGCGGCAAAAGTACGCTGCTGCGGATGCTGGCGGGGCTGGAAGAGGTTAGCGACGGCGAGATTTGGCTCGGCGGGGAGAACATTACGGCGATGTCGCCGCGTGAGCGCAACTTCGCGATGATCTTTCAGAACTATGCGCTGTTTCCGCACCTGACGGTACGGGACAACATCACCTTTGGCATGAAGATCCGCAAAGAAGACAAAGCCAGCTGGCAGCCGCGCCTGGAGCAGGTAGCTTCGATGCTACAGCTGGGCGAAATGCTCGATCGTAAACCGGCCAAACTGTCCGGCGGGCAGCGCCAGCGCGTGGCAATGGCGAGAGCCATTGTGCGCAATCCACGCCTGTTCCTGATGGATGAACCGCTCTCCAACCTGGATGCGCGCCTGCGTACCGAGGTGCGCGACAGCATTATGGCGCTGCATCATCAACTTAAAACCACCACCATTTATGTCACCCACGATCAGACGGAGGCCATGTCGATGGCGGACCGTATTGTGGTGATGAACGGCGGTGTGGTACAGCAGGTAGGCGAGCCGGAGCACCTTTATGCTCATCCAGCCAACCTGTTTGTCGCCGGTTTCATTGGCTCCCCGGCCATGAATTTGGTTTCTCTGCCTTGTGAAAACGGCCGCGTTTTGCCCGCCACGCTGAATCTGCCTTTGCCGCCTGCTGCGGAAAAAGAGCAAAGCGTCTGGTTCGGGATTCGCCCCGAACACCTCACCGACAGGCCAGAAAATGGGCACCTGACGCTAACGGCGACGGTGCTGCAACGAGAACTGATGGGCGCAGATTATCTGCTCCATGTCAGCACCCCCCTGGGAACGTTACGCTACACCCGCCGCCACCGCGGCGAGGTACCAGAAAAAGGCGATACGCTTACCCTCGGTTTTTCTTCATCGGATATACACCTTTTCCACACAGACCTTCACCACAACTTACACCAGGAGATTGACCATGTTTAACCCCCTGATGCATAAATGGCGGGCGCTTGCCGTTTGCTGTTCGCTGGCCGTGAGCGGCGCAGCGCTGGCAAAAGAGAAAATTGATTTTATGTTCCCGGCGCCGGTCGACGGCAAGCTGACCATGGAGATGACCCGCGTCATCAAGGCGTTTAACGATTCGCAGCAGGACGTCGAAGTCCGCGGTATTTTTACCGGCAGCTACGACACCACAAAAATTAAAGCGGAATCCGCACAGAAAGCCGGGCAGCCACCGGCGCTGGTCATTATGTCGGCCAACTTCACCACCGATCTTGCACTAAAAGACGAAATCCTGCCGATGGACGAGCTGTTTAAATACGGCAACCGCAAGGCGGGCGACTTCCTGATGAACGACTTCTGGCCGGCAATGCACAAGAATGCCCAGGTGATGGGCGTGACTTACGCGATTCCGTTCCATAACTCCACGCCAATCCTGTACTACAACAAAACCATGTTTGACCAGGCGGGTATCAAGCAGCCGCCGCAGACCTGGGCCGAAATGCTGGCCGATGCGAAGAAGCTGACCGACGCCAGCAAAGGGCAGTGGGGCATCATGCTGCCGTCCACCAACGACGATTACGGCGGCTGGATCTTCTCCTCGCTGGTTCGCGCCAACGGGGGCAACTATTTCAACGAAAACTATCCGGGCGAAGTGTATTACGACTCGCCGACCACCATTGGCGCGCTGCGCTTCTGGCAGAACATGGTTTACCGCGACAAAGTGATGCCGTCCGGCGTGCTTAACTCCAAGCAGATCAGCGCCGCGTTCTTCAGCGGTAAACTGGGCATGGCGATGCTGAGCACCGGGGCGCTGGGCTTTATGCGCGAAAACAGCAAAGATTTTGATATGGAAGTGGCGATGATGCCCGCCAAAGAGCAGCGGGCAGTGCCTATCGGCGGCGCGAGCCTGGTGAGCTTCAAGGGCATTTCCGACGCGCAGAAAAAAGCCGCTTATCAGTTCCTGACGTATCTGGTTAGCCCGCAGGTTAACGGCGCGTGGAGCCGCTTCACCGGGTATTTCTCCCCGCTGAAAGCCTCTTACGACACGCCGGAAATGAAAGAGTACCTGCAGAAAGATCCGCGGGCGCAAATCGCGCTGGATCAGCTGAAATATGCCCATCCCTGGTATTCGACTTATGAAACGGTTGCCGTTCGTCAGGCGATGGAAAACCAGCTGGCGGCGGTGGTGAACGATCAGAAAGTGACCCCGGAAGCCGCGGCGAAATCCGCCCAGCAAACGGCGGACAGCCTGATGAAGCCTTACGTTGAGAAAACCGCGCTGGCCGATGTGAAGTAAAATCCTCTTAGTTTTATCCCCACGGGCGGTTCTGCCGCCCGTTATCTTCGTGTTAAAAAATCACTTTCTGACTATAACAGTTGTACGAAACAGCGTATTTTTAGCGCTGTGATATAGACAGGGAGCAGCGCATGAAAAAGTACCAGCAGCTGGCACAGCAGATCCTCGACCAGATTGCCCTCGGCGTCTGGCAGCCGGGAGATCGTTTACCGTCGCTGCGCGAGCAGGTCGGACACAGCGGCATGAGTTTTATGACCGTCGGACACGCCTATCAGATGCTTGAAAGTCAGGGCGCGATTGTGGCGAGACCGCAGTCCGGCTATTACGTTGCGCCCAGATCCGTGGCGCGCACTGCACCGCCTGCGGTACAGGTGACCCGTGCGGAAACCGTCGATATCAATACCTATATTTTTGATGTGCTGCAGGCGAGCACGGATGCCTCCGTGGTCCCGTTTGGATCTGCGTTCCCGGACCCGCGCCTGTTTCCGCTCCAGGCTCTTCACCGCTCAATGGCGGCGGTCAGTAAAACGGCGACCGCCATCAGCGTGATTGAAAGCTTGCCGCCGGGCAACGAAGCGCTGCGCCACGCCATTGCCCAGCGCTACGCCCAGCAGGGGATGCACGTTTCACCGGATGAAATCGTTATTACCACAGGCGCGCTTGAGGCGCTCAATTTAAGCCTGCAGGCAGTTACCGAGCCGGGTGATTGGGTGATTGTCGAGAACCCTTGCTTCTACGGCGCGCTACAGGCGCTGGAGCGTCTGAGGCTGAAAGCGCTATCGGTCGCCACCGACCCGGTAAGCGGGATCGACCTCGATGCGCTGGCACAGGCTCTGGCCGAATACCCGGTCAAAGCGTGCTGGTTAATGACCAACAGCCAGAATCCGCTGGGCGTGACGCTGTCGTCGGAGAAAAAAGCGCAGCTGGTGCAGCTGTTACAGGCGCATAACGTCACGCTGATTGAGGATGACGTGTACAGCGAGCTTTATTATGGGCGTGAAAGGCCGCTGCCAGCGCGGGCGTATGATACCCACGGCATGACCCTGCATTGCTCCTCGTTTTCAAAATGCCTGGTGGCCGGGTTTCGCATCGGCTGGGTCGCAGCCGGGAAACACGCCCGCCGCATTCAGCAGCTGCAGCTGATGAGCACGCTGTCCACCAGTTCGCCGATGCAGCTGGCACTCGTCGATTTCCTTGCTACCCGCCGCTATGACACACACCTGCGCCGCCTGCGGCGACAGCTGGCAGAACGCAAGCAGCAGGCCTGGCAAACGCTAAGTGAGCTGTTCCCTCCTGAAGTCAAAATCCACCGCAGCGAAAGCGGCTATTTCCTGTGGATTGAGCTGCCGGAGGGGCTGGACGCCAGCCTGCTTAACGAGCGGGGGTTGGCGCATAAGATAAGCATCGCCCCGGGGAAAATGTTCACTACGGGCAGGGCCTGGGATAACTATTTCCGCTTCAACGCCTCGTGGAGCTGGGGCGAAAGGGAGCGCCAGGCAGCGGTGACGTTGTCACGTTTAATCAAGGAATTGATTGAGGAACACCATGTACAAGACTGAAAGATTGTTGCTGAGGGCGTGGCGAGACGAGGACTTAGTTCCGTTTGCCGAAATGAATGCCGACCCGGAGGTGATGCGCTATTTCTTGCAGCCCCTGACGCCGGAAGAAAGCCAGCGTTATCTCGAGACATTTCGCCAGCGTATGGCGGAAAACGGCTTTGGTTTCTGGGCGGTGGAAGAACGCCATAGCGGAGAGCTGGCCGGGTTCGTTGGCCTGAACCGGCCAGGCTACTCGCTGCCGTTTGGCCCGTGTGTCGAGATCGGCTGGCGGCTTCGAAAAGCGTTTTGGGGCAAAGGGTACGCGCCTGAGGCGGCGAGGGAAGCGCTGCGCATTGGTTTCGACGAGTACGGCCTGGACAGCATTGTGGCTTTTACCGCGCTGCCAAATTTACCGTCTCAGCGGGTGATGGAGAAGTTGGGCATGCGCCGAAGCGGTGAGTTTGACCATCCGATGGTGCCGGAACAGCATCCGCTGTTGCGGCATGTCTGGTATCAGATCTACAGGCCAGAGGTTTAAAAGCCGGCGAACCGGCTTCTGTCGCCGCTATTCTGTCGGCTGAAAAACGTAATGGTCGCCTTTAGCCACAACATGGCCGACGCCAGGGAACGGGAAGTGCGGGGCAAAAATCAGTTCGCGATCGGCCGCCAGTTTGGCCAGCAACGCCTTGCGGTTGGCGATCCCTTCCTTACGGTCGTTATCATAGGCAATCGCCCATTCGGGCTTCGTGAGCGAAACAATCGAGCTGTGCGCCGAGTCGCCGATGTCCAGAATTCGCTGCTCACCGGAAACAATCTGGTAGCCAACGTGTCCTGGCGTATGGCCCGGCAGCGGGACAGAAGTGATTCCCGGCAGCACCTGGTCGCCAGGTTTAAAGGTTTTCACCTGCGGCTGAATAGCCTCAGCCAGCGCCTTCATCTTCGGCAGCGTTTGCAGCCATGCCCAGTCCGGGGAGGAGATTTGCACCGTGGCGTGAGGGAACGCCTGCTTGCCGTCCGCCGTCAGCAGCCCGCCAACATGGTCGCCGTGAACGTGGGTGATCAGCACATCGGTGATTTGGTCTGGCTTATAACCCGCCTTTGCGAGGCTCTCAATCAGCTGCCCCTGGGCATTGGGGCCAAGCCCGGTATCCAGCAGGATGACTTTGCTGCCGTCTTTCACCAGCAGGGCATCGACGCTGAGCTTAATTTTGTCCGTCGGCGCGCCCGCCGCTGACAGCACGCCGGCTACCGCTTTTTCTCCCACGTCGACGCCAATCACTTTGCCATCGTTAGGCAGGGCGTTGTTTTTATCGTGCAGCGCGGTTAGCTCAAGCTTGCCGAGCGGAAACGTTTTAAATGCTGCACCCGCGTTATCCGCCAGCGCGAAGGCGGAGTAGCTGGCCGCAAACAGGACTGAAACGAGCAGTTTTTTGATCATGACTGTTCCCTTTATGCATCAGGTTAATTACCGGAAACCCATTGTTACTACTGACATGTCGCCGCAACAGATTTTAAGTAAAGCATCTACGCTGATTAATGGTTAGCTGCTTGGGCGGGTTTACATTTTGCATTGGGGTTAAAGATGAAGCGTAAAACAGTAAGTTACGGGCTGCCGGTCAGCCTGTTTTTGGCGGCGCTGAGCGGCAGCGCATGGGCCGAGAGCGGCCAGAATACGCCGGGGGAAAACTACCCGGTGCTGACAAAGGACTATTTGCTGCAGTCCTTCGACAGCAGCGAAAAACCGAATGAGGTGAAGATCACCCCAGATCTGCATAATCGCTATTTCTACAGCAACTGCGGTGGGGACAAAAGCTGTGATTCTGCCATTCCAGCGGGGGCAATGTTGTTTAAGGCTCCGTCCGGTTTTGGTTCCACGCCGCACAGTGAATTTCCTCGCGTCGAGCTGAGAGCCACGCACAATTTTGTGAACGGCAGCGAGTTTGACAATGAGCAGCGCGGGTCGGTGTATATCGTTAAAAATCCGTCCACGCGCTCGATTATTTTTGCCCAAATTCACGGCGACAAGCCTGGCGGCTCAGAGATGCTGAAACTGCGCTGGGAAGACGGCTCGATAGTGGCGGGCGTGAAAGAAAACTATGGCGACCCGGAAAAGCGCACCACGCTGCTTTCGGGCGTCGGGTTGAAAGACAAAATTGATTACAGCATTAAAGCCAAAGGCACGGCGAGCGGCATGAAAGTGACTGTGGAGGCCAGCGCCGGAGGCAAAAAAGCCAGCCAAACCTTTGACTATCCGAAGCAGGGGTGGGAAGGGATCCAGCTGTACTTCAAGGCGGGCAACTACAACCAGGACAAAAACAAGGACGGTTCAGAAGCAGTGGTGGCCTACAGCAAGCTTGACGTACGCTACAAGTAAGAGAGTGATAACCGGCAGCCGGAATGGCTGCCGGACGTTAACTCGTTATTTTTTCACCGCTATAAGCACGGATGAGGCTTTTACCAGAGCCAGCAGGCGAGAACCCACCTTAAGCGCCATTTCATCAGCGGCTTCGTTAGTCACAACGGCAGTTAATTCAAAACCCGCGTCGGTCTGAATATGCACGGTGGTATTTACTGCGCCCTCTGCAATCGCTTTTACCGCGCCGGTAAACTGGTTTCGGGCGGAGAAGTGATAACCGCAATCTTCACTCGCCAGCACGACCCACGGGGCTTTGATCAGGGCAACGGCTTGTTTGCCGTTGACCAGGCCTAACGCTTCTTTGCTGCTGCGGGTGACCACGGCAACCAGCTTGCCGCCGCCGCTCAGAGTTAGTTCGATTTCGTCGTTGACTGCGCCGTCCGTGACGTTGCTGATGGTACCGGTTAATTGATTACGGGCTGAAATAGTCATTGTGCCTCCTGGCGGTTAACTAAGAAAAGGGCTGCCTAAAGCATAGGGCGTGCCGCTTTCTATGCATATTAATTTTCAATAGATACCTAATTTTCTCTCGCGCCTGTTATACCAAAGAGAGTGAAGCAGTTTCACAGGCTTACTGCGTGGTGTATCACAACCTGATGAAAATCCCCATGCGTTGCCTCAGGCGTCGGACCGCCGGAACTATGCTTTTTACTTCAGTCCTTTTAAGCCAGAACGCCGCTGGGGCCATGATTATCAGAACGGGAAAGGAGATGGGGATGCAAAGTCAGTTATTGATTAACGGCCTGCTTGTGGATGGCCTTGGAGAGAAGCAGCCTGTCTACAACCCGGCCACGGGGCAGGTGCTGCTGGAGGTGGCGGAAGCCACGGTGCAGCAGGTCAACGAGGCGGTACTCGCGGCGGATAAAGCGTTTGCCACATGGGGGCAGACGACGCCGAAAGAACGTGCCGAACATCTTCTGGCGCTTGCGGACGCCATCGAGCAACACGGAGAAGCCTTCGCCAGGCTTGAGTCGCAGAACTGCGGCAAACCTTTCCACTGCGTGCTCAACGATGAGATCCCGGCAGTGGTGGATGTCTTTCGCTTTTTTGCCGGGGCAAGCCGCTGCCTGGGCGGGCTGGCCGCCGGAGAATATCTGAGCGGACACACCTCGATGATCCGCCGCGATCCGGTTGGCGTGGTGGCGTCTATTGCTCCCTGGAACTATCCGTTGATGATGGCCGCCTGGAAGCTGGCTCCGGCGCTGGCCGCCGGGAATTGCGTGGTGATCAAACCTTCCGAAATTACGCCGCTGACCGCGTTTAAGCTGGCCGAACTGGCGAAGGATATCTTCCCGGCGGGCGTGATTAACGTGCTGTTTGGGCGCGGGCAAACCGTCGGCGATGCGCTGACCGGGCATGAAAAAGTGCGCATGGTGTCGCTCACCGGCTCCATTGCCACCGGGGAACACATTATTAGTCATACCGCCCCGACGATTAAGCGCACGCACATGGAACTGGGCGGCAAAGCGCCGGTTATTGTGTTTGACGATGCGGATTTACAGGCGGTGGTCGAAGGCGTGCGTACCTTTGGTTACTACAACGCCGGGCAGGACTGCACCGCCGCCTGCCGGATTTACGCCCAAAGCGGGATTTACGACAGGCTGGTTGAGCAGCTTGGGGAAGCCGTGGCCAGTCTCAAATATGGTCCGCCTGAGGATGAAAGCACCGAGCTGGGGCCGCTGAGTTCAAAGGCTCATCTCGAGCGAGTCAGCAAAGCCGTGGAAGATGCCAAAGCGCTGCCGCATGTCAAAGTGATTACCGGCGGCAGTAAAGTCGCGGGCGACGGTTATTACTATCAGCCTACGCTGCTGGCCGGGGCGAAGCAGGGAGATGCCATTGTGCAAAAAGAGGTGTTCGGCCCGGTCGTCAGCGTCACAAAATTTGACGATGAGCAGCAGGTATTAGCGTGGGCCAATGACTCCAGCTATGGCCTGGCCTCCTCGGTATGGACGCAGGATGTGGGCCGGGCACATCGCCTGAGCGCCCGGCTGCAGTACGGCTGTACCTGGGTGAACACGCATTTTATGCTGGTGAGCGAGATGCCGCACGGCGGGCAAAAGCTCTCCGGCTACGGCAAAGATATGTCGCTATACGGGCTGGAGGATTACACCGTGATTCGGCATGTGATGATTAAGCACTGAGCGTGCGACTGGCGGTTTTTGTTTGTTTTGCCAGGCTTACAGGGACCAGTAAACAGGAGGAAAGACCATGGGATTATTTGATTTTGTCAAAGACGCAGGTGCGAAACTGTGGGATTCGCTGAAAGGGAATGAAGGCGAGCAGGGCAGCAAGCTTGAGGAGCATTTGAAAAACAGCGGCATTCCCGGTGCCGACAAAGTGAATGTTACCGTAGAAAACGGCAAAGCGGTGATCTCCGGGGGAGACGGGCTGACTCAGGCGCTGAAAGAAAAAATTCAGGTGGCGGTAGGTAACGTGGCCGGTATCAGCAGCGTTGAAAATAATATTCAGGCGACGGATGCTGCGCAGGAAGCCACTTACTATACGGTGAAATCAGGCGACACGCTGAGCGCCATTTCTAAACATGTCTATGGTGATGCCAACAAGTACAACACTCTCTTTGAAGCAAATAAACCAATGCTAAGCCACCCGGATAAAATTTACCCCGGCCAGGTGTTGATCGTTCCTAAGCTGTAAGTGCCCTGTAAACCCACTTCGGTGGGTTTTGCCTGCTAGATCGCGTAAAGTGGCGCGCTAACCCTCAGGATTATGCGGTTTATTTTCTGCTGCTGGCCTGCTTTCAAGGATGATGTATGACGTTAACAAGAGCCACGTTGCTGGCCATTCCGTTCCTTTTCTGTTCTTTCTCTTATGCCCAAATGGCAAGAAACCCGGTAATTGCCAACCTGGCGACGATGTTTGATTTCAATGCGCCGGCAGGCAACGTGCGCGAAATGCATACCGTGATGAAGCATCCTTCTGGCGAAATAAATTATGAAAACCGGCTGAGCGTGGACCGCGATGGATGCGTTTCCAGTCTCGATATAAGAGACTCGGCGCAAAAAATGGTGCTACAGCTTCACCGCGAAGGTAACGCCCTGACGGGGACCCAAAACGGCAAACCATTATCCCTCAAGCTTGATGACAAGTGCCTGGTGAAAAAGAGAAAAGATGAGTTGGGCGAAGTGAAATATGCCTACTGGCCTGGCGGGCTGCTGAAAGATATTTTTTTCATGCCTGGCGGGCAGCGTATCGCTCATCATGAATACGATGCTAACGGTCTCCCTCGTCAGGTTGATTTTTACCTGAATGACAAAGTAGCTTCGCAAACCAAAGTCATCTACGAGGACGCGGAGCGCCGTCCCTTTGACTATAGACTGGTGACTGAAACGATGAGAACGCCGTTTCTGACGGCGGAAAGCCACTGCCGCTACGACGAGCATTTATCGCCCATCGCCTGCGACATCACGCTGGTGACCGGCATCGGAAAAACGCAGCAAACCCAGCGCCAGCAGGTGACGACGGAAGTCAGCTATTACTGAGTAAATAAAGTTTCTAAACTTGATCTGCGTCATAAAAAAGAGCATATTCTGCAAAAATTTTTAACAAGTAGTAATGTCTTGTATGACGCTTTATCAACACATGCTGGTTTTTTACGCCGTAATGGCGTTGATCTGCGCCGGGATCACCTGGCTGCTAGCCAAAGACTCCAAACGCATTAAGCTGCTCTGTTCGGTGCTGATTGGCGCCACCTGGCCGATGAGTTTCCCGGTCGCGCTGCTGTTCTCCCTGTTCTGATATTCCGCGCTAACAGCCCGCCGCGATAAAGTCGCCGTTGGCGCTAACGGGAATCGTGGTGATAAACAGCACCACGGCAAAAAGCACGATCAGCAAGCCACCAATCACTTTCAGCCCGGTGGTGATAATACGAACCTGAGCGGGTGTGCGAGAAAGCCAGAGTTTGCCCACCGAGTCGCGGGTGCGGGTGACCAGCACGGACAGCCCGAGAATCGACAGGGCGGTGCCGAACGCCATGGTCATCACCGCGGCAATGCCCCAGCTAATAAATCCCAACGCATTCGAAAACACCAAAATCATGATGGCCCCGCTGCAGGGACGAGCGCCAATCGCCAGAATGACGCCCAGGTGCGTGAGCCAGTTTCCGTGCTGGCCATTGTAACCAACGCCGTGGTTGTGCCCACAGCCGCACCGATCATCGTGTGAATGATGGTGCAGCGTTGTTGCATCCCTGCTTATCGGCGTGAAGGATTTCATCCGGAGCGGCGCTTGCTGTCGCAGCGCTTTCAGCACAATAAAGATCCCGAAACAGCCAATCAGCACCGCGCTTATTTTCTCCACATACCAGCGGCTTTCGCTGAGATCGCCGCTGGATAAATTAAGCGCAATCGCCAGCACAAAAACAAAAATAATGGCGCTCACGCCCTGCATCAGGCTGCCGAGAAACGGCACCACTCGTCCGGCGAGAGGCGTTTCCTGGTTGGTGCTGAGGTAGGTTGTGACGATAAATTTACCGTGCCCAGGGCCAATGGCATGGAGTACGCCGTAAAAGAAGCTGCCGACCAGCAGCCAGACGCCGCCGCTGTACTGATGGTTGTTGATCTGTAGTAAATAGAAGACCAGGTAGCGGTGCAGGCTGATCTGCATACTCAGGCACCACTGAATAAAAGCGCTCCAGTGATGGCTGATAAACACCAGCGCCAGCCCGCTCAGTAGCAAGGCCACGAGGCCTGCAGGCAGCGCCCAGCGGCGGGGAAGAGTTTGAGTTGTCATGGCGGCAATCACATCAGGTCAGTATGACGAAAGTATAAATAACGCCGGAGAGTAAGGCCAAATGAATAAGCTATCAGCAAATCATCTTGTCGCGTCAGGGCAGATATTATAGTCTCAAAAATCACGCTGTTAGCGCCCGTCTGGAACCCGTATGACCAATCAAAACCCGCTGTTAACCGTTAATTCGCTTTGTATCAATACGCTGGAAGGCAAGCCTTTGGTGAAAGACGCTTCATTCAGCGTTGCACGCAGAGAGATTGTTGCGCTGGTAGGCGAATCTGGCTCGGGGAAAACGTTAACCTCGCTGGCGGTTATGGGGTTGCTTCCGGGAGGCGTGCAGCAAACCGGCGGCGACGTGACGTTTAACGGGCAGGTTGTTTCGGCGGTGGGGAAAGCCTATCCACGTGAGCTTCGCGGGCAGCAAATTGCCACGATTTTTCAGGAACCGATGAGCAGCATGAACCCGGTGCTGAAAGTGGGGGAGCAAATCGCGGAAGTGCTGGTTCGCCACCAAAAACTCAGCTGGAAGCAGGCGCACCGTGAGGCGGTCGCGCTGCTGGACAGGGTCGGGATTGTGAATCCGGAGCAGCGGGCAAAACAGTATATTCACCAGCTTTCCGGCGGTATGCGTCAGCGCGTAATGATTGCCAGCGCCATTAGCTGCAAACCCGCGCTGCTGATTGCCGATGAGCCAACCACCGCCCTGGACGTGACCATTCAGGCACAAATTCTTGCTTTGCTGCAGGAGCTGCAGCAGGAAATGGCGATGGGCATTTTGTTTATCACTCATGATTTGAGCGTGGTGGCCCGCTATGCAGACCGTGCCTGCGTGCTCTACCAGGGTAACATTGTTGAGCAGGGCGACGTGCCGACGTTGCTGACCGCGCCGCAGGCTGATTACACCCGCCGACTGATTGCCGCTTCTCAGCCGGAGCCTCAACCCCCCCGGCGCAAAGACGTCACCCGTTCGCCGCTGGTGCAACTGTCTCAGCTCACCAAAAGTTACCCGCAAGCGCATGCGCTGCCGTTTTTCCCCGCCAGCCGCCAGACCGTGCTCAAGCCTACCAGCCTCGAAATTGAGCGAGGCGAGATCGTCGGGCTGATCGGCGAGTCCGGCTCGGGCAAAACGACGCTCGGCAGAGCGGCCATAGGCTTAATTCCGGCAGACAGCGGCACCATTATTTTTGATGGTCTGGACGTGCGTCGCGCCAGCCGTGAGCAGCAGCAGGGGATGCGCCGGCGGGCACAGATTATTTTCCAGGATCCCTACGCCAGCCTCGATCCCAAAATGCCGGTCGGTGAGCAAATTGCCGAACCGCTGCGCGTGCATAAATTGAGACCCGCGGGGGAAGTTCAAAGCCGCGTTCGCGAACTGCTGGAACTGGTTGGGTTGGAGGCCACAGCGGCTGATCGTTTGCCGTCGGCATTCTCCGGCGGGCAGCGTCAGCGCATTGCTATTGCCCGCGCGCTGGCGCTTGAACCCGAACTGCTGGTGGCCGACGAAGCCGTTTCAGCGCTCGATCTCTCTGTACGGGGCCAGATCCTTGCGTTGCTCGCCGATCTGCGTGACCGTCTGGGGTTGACCGTGCTGTTTATCAGCCACGACCTTGGCGCCGTACGCCAGGCCTGCGACAGAGTTGTGGTGCTGTATCACGGTGAAATTGTGGAAACCGGAGCCACAAAGCAGGTGCTGGACAAGCCGCAGCATGAATATACGCGGCAGCTGATTGCCGCCGCGCCGGATATTCAACAGGCGCTGAAGCTGCGTAATGCGGGGTGACATATCCCTGCCTAATAACGGTCCGAGACTTAGAGTTAGATGACCACTGCAAAAGATAAATTGGAGGTAGAGTCTCAAGTTCTGTTTGTTATTATAAAAATTTCACTTAGGTCCACTTTTTGTTGTGCATATAGCGATTGGCTGTAAAATGACCGCCGGGAAAATACACGCAATAAATAGAGGGATTTATGGCAACAGGTTATTACCTCCGGGTTGGGGATCGCACCACCTGCGGTGGAAAAATACTCACTGGAGACCCCACAGTTACATGGTACGACGCTAATGCTGCCCGTGAAGGTGATTTAGTCTCCTGCGGAAAAAATCCAGGTGTCACCTATAAGATTTTAGGTGGCACGGATAGTTTTATGGATGAAACGCAGCGATTAGCGGGAACACTTGACAGTATCAGTTCATGTCCCTGTAAAGCCAGGTTCACGCCATCTATACCTGACTGCTATATAAAAGAAACCGTTTCTTCGACAACGTACTCAAAGGCAGTGGCAAGTTCCGCTTCAGCTAAACAAACGCCTAAGGATAACTCAGGTGCTGAGCCTGAACAGTGTGCGCAGGCCGCGAAGAAGAAACGGGAAATCACGCTGACCATCGGCGTGTTTTTTGATGGCACTGGCAACAACGCGAACAACAGCGGCGCCCGGCAGGCCGCCTGTACCGGTGAACATTTTGGGATGAATGATGCGGAGTCAACGTCAGCTTTAGAGCAGTGTCTCCGGTTGCATAGCGGGGTCACCGGCACTGCAGCTGGAAGTTATCTCGGTTACTACAGTAACGTGCACTGGCTGCATACGCTTTATAACCCAGAAATAAAACCCGATACGGGAGAAGGTCAGTACGCTATTTATATCGAAGGTATCGGTACGGAGGACGGGGCAGGCGACAGCACTTTCGGAATGGGCACCGGCCAGGGCGATACTGGCGTGGTGGGCAAAACCGATAAAGCAGTTGCGGCGCTTGCCGCCGGTATTCAGGGCTATTTAGACAGACACACCGATGCCCGGTCCTGCACCATTAAAGAGCTGCAGTTTGATATTTTTGGCTTCAGCCGAGGCGCAGCGGCAGCGCGCCACTTTGCCAACCGGGTCTTCAGTCAGGAACGTGCGGTCATCGCGGCGATTAAGTCGGGGCTGGATGGCGTGGAATTTTCCGGGACACCGGGAGGCAAAACGCGCTTTCTGGGCATATTTGATACCGTCGCCGCCATCGGGACACCGGTTAACGGCCTCAACCCTCACAGCGCCGATACCGGGGATGTTAATCTGGTACTAAGGCCGGGCGTAGCAGACAAGGTGTTCCATATTACCGCGCAGCACGAATGCCGCTTTAACTTCGCGTTGAACAGCGTAAAACCGGCGTGGCCGGAGCTGGCGTTGCCGGGGGCGCACTCCGATATTGGTGGCGGCTACAATCCTGTTGAGCACGAGGCCTATTTCCTTACCCGCCCACAGTTTGAAACTGTTTCCCTTTCTACACCAGATACTGAAACACAAATTTATCAGCAGACCTGCGAACATCTCAAAGCGATGGGCGGTTATCCGGCGATAGCGCCACTGCTGAACGCTGTGGAGGTCAGCATTGATACCTGGCATGACAGCAAAATGCCAGCAGACCGCTACGGCACGTTGCAAAAGCGTAGCGGGGCCGCGCTGGTGATCGACCGCCCGACGAATAACGACTGGTCGAAGGTGGTACTGCGGGTGATGCTCGATGCGGCGCAGGGTGCCGGGGTGGTGTTTGATCCTATTGATGAAACTGTGCCAAGTTTTGCGTTAACAGCAGATCTAAATGCTTTATGTGAAAAAGCGATTGTAATGGGCCGTGCCGTCCGGAAGGGGCAATCTGCCACCGGTTTTTCCACGCCGGAAATTGAGATACTGGCAGAAAAATATATTCACTGCTCAGCCAACTGGAACAGCGTGGTGCGGGACGGAGACGGTATGATCAGTGGGGCAGTTAAACCGGCGAAGCTGGTAACATTCACCAATCGGCCGGACGAGCGCTGGCAGCGAACAATTTACGATATGGACGGGAATAAGATATGGAAATAACTCGCATAGTCTGGTTTCTGCCGCTGCTTCTGCTGACGGCCTGCCAGGGAAAACCGTCATCAGACGCGGCTCCGGCTCCACAAAATGCTCTGCCTACCAAGTGGACCTTTGACTTTTTCACGCCCAAAGCTTTGCCCGCCCTGGTAACCTACGCCGTTGTTCAGGATGCCGATGGCAAAGTTTATGAGTTTAATACCCTGAATCGTACAGCGGCTCTACCCGACGTTATAGGTAAGTGGAATGACAAAGACCGAGTGTCAGGAGGCTACTGGAATCACGTTGAGCGTCCGCCAAGGCATATTATTTTTTGCTGGGACTCGATTATTGATAAGAAGGTGTATGAAACGCATTTGACGATCCCTAAACCCGTGCTGGAGAAAATGCTCAGGCCGAGTGAATTCCCGGATTACCGGGGGAGGACGGCGTATTACGACAGAGTTCAGATTGGTCTGGCTCCGGAGGGGAAAGTAGCCGTCTGGCTACAGGGCCGTGGTACTGAGCCTAATTACCGCGTGACGCCGTCAATCCTGAAAACTGTATCCGGGGATAAATTAAATATTTGCAAAGGGATAACGAAACATCCTAACGGGTATAAATATTATGGAGATACGCCAGAGTTTATTAAAGGCAAAGTATATCCATATGGTGACTGGTGACATTTACCAATCGGCCGGACGAGCGCTGGCAGCGAACAATTTACGATATGGACGGGAATAAGATATGGAAATAACTCGCACAGTCTGGTTTCTGCCGCTGCTTCTGCTGACGGCCTGCCAGGGAAAACCGTCATCAGACGCGGCTCCGGCTGCTCAAAATGCTCTGCCGACCAAGTGGACCTTTGACTTTTTCGCGCCCAAAGCGTTGCCCGCCCTGGTGACCTACGCCGTTGTTCAGGATGCCAATGGCAAAGTTTATGAATTTAATACCCTGAACAGTACCCCCGACCTGCCTAAAGTTATCGGTGAGTGGAATGACAAGGATCGTGCCCCCGGAGGCTACTGGAATCACGTTGAGCGTCCGCCAAGGCATATTATTTTTTGCTGGGACTCGATTATTGATAAGAAGGTGTATGAAACGCATCTGACGATCCCTAAGCCCGTGCTGGAGAAAATGCTCAGGCCGAGTGAGTTCCTGAATTATCGGGGGAAGACGGCGTATTACGACAGAGTACAAATTGGTCTGGCACCTGGCGGTAAAGTTGCTGTCTGGCTCGAAGGAATAGGATTTGAACCTAATTACCGCGTAAAGCCGTCCGTCCTGAAAACCGTATCAGGGGATAAATTAGAAATTTGCAAAGGGGTCACCAAGAGCGATTTTTCTTATGGATACGATCAAGACATAAAAGACTTTATTAAAGATAAAAAATACCCTTATGGCCGCTGGTAGCCTGAATCACTGACACTACATAATTGACCTTAATAGGCCCCCCTGAGCAGCGGTAATTCCGAGTGACTTGCCCATTCGTGCCAGGAGCCTACATAAACGGCCACGTCCTGGTAACCAGCAAGTTTGAGCGCCACCAGAATCGTAGCGGCTCGTGCGCCACGGTGGCACCAGATAATCACTCTTTTTGACGGCGTGAACCCAGCTTTGGCCGCAAGGTGGGCGAGTGCTTCGGCGGATTTAAATCGGCCATTTTCGACAACATCTTCCCAAAACAAGAGTTTTGAGCCGGGAATACGGCCTGCTCGTGCGCAGCACTCGTGCACGAAACTTCCGTCATATTCCGTTGGCCGGCGGGCATCAAGCAGCATAGCTGTGGTCGGATCGGCGTCGATCGTTTCGACGCGGGTGGCGGCCAACTGAGGCATGGCCGGCTGATATTCAGGGGCTCCGGCGTCAGAAACAATCGCCGAGCGGCCTGTCCCCGGCGCTAATTTCCCTCCGGCATCCGCCCACGCATCTACACCGCCGTCCAGAATCAGTCCTTCTGCACCCAGAGCAAACCACAAGAACCACAGGCCCCGAGGAGAGCGCATGCCCACGGTTTGCTCGAAGAACACCGGCGTGGCTCCATTCGCGATACCGAGCTGTTGCCAGGCGTGAACAAATGCCCCGGCCATGGCGGCGTAACCTTTCGGCGTTGAGTCAGAGACAAAATAGTCGTAGACGTTAAGATTCAGCGCGCCAGGAAGGGAGGCCGTTTGCCAGGCTTCTCGTTCACGAACATCGATCAGCGCAACATTCTCGCCATCCGCCATACGTTTTGCCAGGTCGGGAGCGCTAATCAGCATCAGCGGTCTCCCAGCCAAAAGGTAAATTGCTGCCTTTGCCCTGTTCGGCCGCAGCGCTTAGAACGCGGGCGGCAAGGGCGATATCAAACACGTTGAGGCCGAAAGAAGAGAAATAAACCTTGTCCGTTTCGGCAGGCCGCCAGCTATCGACCAGCAAATGCGTTAAATCTGCCGCGACGTTTTGCTCATCGAAAAGCCCGGCGCGGTACATCTGGAACAGGCTTTTGGCGCTGGTCAGCTTGAAGTCGCCCCAAAGGTCGACCACCACTTTGTCGGCGGCGGCAATCGTCTCAAAGGCCACTTCGTGATAGCCGATTTGCAGCACCAGGGTACCGGCCCGCCAGATGCCAGGGCGTAAAAACGGCTCGCTGGCGCTGGTGCAGGTAATCAGCGCGTCCCAGTGCTGGCGCAGCGCATCGCTTAGTGTTTCAAACTGGGTGACAGGCCAGGGAAGTTCGCCCGCATGGCTGAGCATATCGGCGAGAGGCTCTGGCGTTTTGTTCCAGCAGTAGACCATGTCCAGATCGGGAAAATGTGCGGCCAGCATCTCGAGATGCGCGCGGGCCTGCACGCCAGCGCCGAGCAATAAAATGCGTGAAGGGCGACGGGGAGCCGCCAGCTTCAAGGCGAGGGCGGACACGGCGGCTGTGCGAGTTGCCGTCAGGCTGCCGCTTTCGACCAGGCCTATCGGCAAACCGTTGTCTGCGCGATTAACCAGCGTGGTGGCCATCGCCTGTGGATAGCCGTCGTTGGCGCGAGGGCGATGCGCCGTCCACTTTACGCCCGTCGCATTGAACCGTCCGCCGACCCTGGCCGGGAGCGCATAAACTTTCCCCAGCGGCGTATCGAGGTTGACGTGGGTTTCGGCGGGCATCACAGCCTCGCCTCGCCTCAGCAACCGCACGGTCTCCTCGATGTCTTGCAGAGCTTGTAGCGGGTCATTGCCCCCAAGGTCGGCCACCTGCTGACGGTTCACTATCTGCATGATCAGTGCTCCAGAAGTTTTTGAGCGAACGGGTAAAGGGCCGGAGAGCCCCCGCAGTGCATGAAGACAACGCTGCTACCGGCGGCAATACGGCCTTCTTGCGCGAGGGTGATTAAACCATGCATCGCTTTACCCGTGTAAACCGGATCCAGCAGTACGCCTTCCTGCTGTGCGACCTGATAAATTGCCTCGATGCCGCCGTCAGAAGGCACGCCGTAGGAGGTGCCAACAAAACCGTCTTCGATCAGGATATCCTGCGGCTGCCAGGTTTGATCCCAGTCGAGCAGGCGAGCGCAGTCCTCGGCCATGGCGGAGATTCGGGTCTGGAACCAGTCGGCTTTGGCGCTGACGCTGACGCCGATAATTTGCGTTTTCGGCCAGTAGCGACGTGCTCCGACATACAGCCCGGCCAGCGTGCCGCCGGAGCCGGTGGGGGCGATAATCACGTCCGGGGCAGATTCGCCCGCAGCGCGGAGCTGGGCATCCATCTCTTCAACGGCGCGAACATAGCCCAGCGCACCTAGCGCCGTGGCTCCGCCCAGGGGAATGATCATCGGCTTTTCACCGCGCGCCGTGGCCGCATCTGCATGGGCCTGCATCGCGCCTTCGATCTGGGTGAAATAGCCTTCCGGGTCGAGGAACTGCAGCTCCGCCCCAAACAGTTTGTCCAGCAGGAGATTACCCTGATAAGTCTGTGGCTCATCGCCGCGTAAAACCAGCACCGGCTTCATGCCAAATTTACGTGCGGCCGCGGCGACCATGCGTGCGTGGTTAGACTGGTGGCCGCCGGTGGTGATCACCACGTTTACTCCTTCGCGGCAGGCTTCGGCCATCAGGTATTCAAGCTTGCGGACTTTGTTGCCGCCGCCGCCAAAACCGCTGTAGTCGTCGCGCTTAATTTTTACGTTAACGCCCAGCGTTTCGCTCAGGCGCGGTAAAGATTCCAACGGCGTGGGGAAGAATCCGAGCGTAACACGTTCAAAATCATTGACGTTTTTCATGCATTATCCTGTCTGGTTCCCGGGTGCTGGCCGTATTTAAAAGGCAAGTAGCCAGTCATTAAGCGATTGTTGGTAGCGTTGTAAGCCCCTGAGCGTGACGAATTCGTTCACGCCGTGGGCGTTGCCGCCGTAGCCCAGGCCGCCGATCAGGAAGGCTGGAGCCACAGGGGCGAAGGCGTAGGCCGGGGCGCAGCCTGGCGCCCAGGGCCAGATTTGCGGTTTTGCCTGCTGCTGGTGATAGCTCGCCATCAGCTCAAGCACGCCAGCGTCATCAATGCTGAAGCGGTAGCCGGGATAGCTATCGCCCGGCTCAAGCACGGCTCCGGCGAGAGCCGGGCTGGCAAGCTGTTCTTTTATGCGCTGCATCAGGCGATCGCCATCGACGACGGGCGGCGTTCTTAGTACCAAATCGGCGAAGGCTTCCGGGGGGATCACGCCCTGAGCGCCACGAGGCAGACTGGCTATCTCTGAAACGCTCAGCACCGCGCTGCCCAGCAAATAAGCCAGGTTGCTGAAACTGTCGCCGCTGATGGCGTATTTTTCACTGCGGCGGAAGGTCAGTTCGTCCGCCAGATTAAATTCCAGTGCGAGATCGTCCAGAATTGAGCTGGCTTCTTCGTCCAGCTCGCCCGTTTCGAGTACGCCGTTGGCGTGAGGTGGGGCAAGGGTTCCCAACGCCTGCACTAGCCGCCAGACCGGGTTATCAATCCACGCGGCGTTGCTGGCGTGAATCGCGGCTTTCGGCCCGCCCCAGCTGCCGCCTTTGACCACCAGGCGGCCACCGCTGCGGCCGGTGAAGCCGAGGTAAATGCGCGGCGCACCGCCGCCGTATTCACACAGGGAAGGGAAAAGCACCGCTTCTGCCGGGGCAACCGGACAAGGCTGCCGGGCGAGGTAACGGCGCAAGTTACCGCTGCCTATCTCTTCTTCGCCTTCCAGCAGGATTTCAATGTTGGTATGCAGGCGGCCCGAGTGATAGAGGTCGCGCACCACCATCAGCATGCCTGCCAGCGGGCCTTTGTTGTTCTCCGCCCCGCGAGAAATAAACACATCGCCTTTATCCGACCAGTGTTTGAGGCCGCCCACGAACGGGTCGACTTCCCAGCCGTCTTCTTCGGCGGGCATCACGTCGTACATGTTGTACAGCACGAGGGTACGTGGCGAGCCGATATCAATTCGCACGTGTACCAGCGGCGGGGCGTCGTCCTGAAGCTGCTGGCTGACCGGGTACAGCACTTCAGCGTCAGTTTCTTCAATTAGCCAACGCTCAAGCCATTGCGCCAAGTCGCGCTGCTGGTCGATATTGCCCGCCACGCTACGGAAAGGCGTCAGCTGGTGCAGGAGGTCCAGCGTGGTATCAAGTGACTTCATAGCCGGATCCTCGGGTTCAGCACCACGTACAGCAAATCAATGATTAGGTTCACCACCACAAACACCAGCGCGGCCAGCAGGACAATCGCCTGCACCAGCGGGAAGTCACGGTTTTGAATAGCCTGCACCGCAAGGCGGCCAATGCCGGGCCAGGCAAAAATAATTTCGGTCACCAGCGCGCCGCCCAGCAGAGAAGCAAAATACATTCCTTGCACGGTGACCACCGGGATCAGCGCATTACGCAGGCCGTGGCGAATCAGAATTCGCCACGAACTCAGCCCCTTGGCCTGCGCCGTGCGGATGTAATCCTGAGCCAGCACGTCGATCAGGCTGGCTCTCACCAGGCGCGCAATGGCGCTCATGTAATAGGCCCCAAGGCTAATGGCGGGCATGATCAGATGGCTGAAGGTGCCGTAGCCGCTGGAGGGCAGCCAGCGCAGATGCAGGCTGAACCAGATAATCATCAGCAGGCCCAGCCAGAACACCGGCACGGCCTGGCCGCTAAAGGCAAATAGGCGGGCGAGTAAGTCCCAAACGCTGTTGCGCCAGACCGCGCTCACCAGGCCAAGCAGCAGGCCAATGACAGTGCTCCACGCCAGGGCAGAAACGGCCAGCAGCAGGGTGGCAGGCACGCGCTGGGCTATAAGCTCGGTTACCGGCTGGTCATAGCGCAGGGACAGGCCAAGATCGCCGTGCAGCAGGCCGTTCAGGTAATGGCCGTATTGCCAGAGCAGCGGGCGGTCAAACCCCATTGCGTGGCGGAAGTTGTCTATTTCTTGCTGGGAAGAGCCGGGTGGCATCATCACCGCAGCCGGGTCACCGGTCAGGTGCAGGCTGTAAAAGATCAGCAGCGAGACGCCAAACATCACCAGCACGGCCTGCGCGAAGCGGGAAAGAATGTAGCGCAGCATCAGTCGAGCCTCGTGTGGGTTTTACGCAGCAGGCTGTCGCCGAGCAGGTTACAGCCGATCACCAGCGCCGCAATAATCAGCCCCGGCCACAGCACCAGCCATTCCGCCAGCAGCATGTAGGAACGGCCCTCGCCAATCAGGTTACCGAGCGTAGGCGTTGGCGGCTGGATCCCCATCCCGAGAAAGCCAATGGAGGCTTCAAGCACAATCAGTCTTGGAATATCCAGCGTCAGAAGCACAACCAGCGGCGTGGCGAGGTTAGGCAGAATATGCCGCAGCAGAATGCGCGGCGTGGAAAAGCCCATCGCGCGGACGGCTTCGATGTATTCCAGCTCGCGAAGCTCAAGGGTCTTGGCGCGCGCCACGCGGGCGTAAATCGCCCAGCTGGTCACGCCCATGATCAGAATAATGTTTTCCAGTGAAGTGCCGAACAGCGCCATCACCAGCAAAATTAACAGAATAAACGGCACCGCCAGCTGAATGTCCATCAGGCGCATGATAACGGCATCCAGCCAGCCGCCAACGTAGCCCGCCAGCATGCCCAGCAGGGTGCCGATAACGGCGGCAATTGCCGCCGCCAGTAACACCACCATCAGGGAAAGGCGGGTACCCGCCAGGATCCTTGACAGCAAATCGCGCCCGAGCTGATCGGTGCCGAGCCAGTGCATCCCGCTTGCCGTTTCACTGCCCGGCGGCAGGAAGGTATCCGCCAGGTTGTTGGTTAACGGGTCGGGCAAGGGCAGCCAGGGGGCCGCCAGTGCCAGCAGGATCACTATGCCAAGCAATAAGCCCCCCAGCGCTCCGTCACCTGAAATCAGGCGGCGAGGGCGGCGGGTCAGGGCGCGTCCGGGAAAAATCATTTCAGCCTCAAATCATACAGCGGGATACGTGCGTCGGCGCGGCCGGTAAAGTTCAGGCTGTCGCTGTTGGCATAGAGAGAATCCTCGCGGTAGAGCGGGATCAACGGCTGCTCTTTGGCGACAACTTTCTGGATGTCCTGCAGGATAACTTCACGCTTCTTCGCATCCACCGTTGAGCGGCTGGCGTTCAGCAGCTTATCCAGTTCAGGGTTGCTGACCGTGGAGTACGGCTCGCCGGAGTGCAGGATAGGGTACAGCGCGGCATCGGCATCCAGAGTCTGGGTTGAGCCCCATGCCAGCATGTACATTTCTGCCTGTTTACCGGAAGCCACCTGTTGGGTATAGACGGACCACTCAGGCACTTCAAGCTGCGCCTTCACGCCGATGGCGGCTAAGTCCTGCACAATCGCCTGAGCCACTTCGGCGCTGGCGATATAGCGACGCGGCGCCTGGAATTTCAGCGTGAAGCCGTCCGGGTAACCTGCTTCCTTAAGCAGAGCTTTAGCTTTGGCAATGTCCTGCTCAGGAGCCGGAACATTGAGGTAACCAAAGTCCTTCGCGCCAGCCATGGTGCCGGTTGGCGTGCCAAAACCGTGCAGCAGCTGGGTGGTATAGGCTTGACGATTCAGCGCCAGCGACAGTGCCTGGCGAACCCGTGCATCACTTAAAGGTTTCTCACCATTCTTCAGGCCGAGATAAATGGTCAGCCCACCGCCTTTCACCTGCTCAAGATGGATGCCTGGCTTGTTTTTAAGGGTTGAAACGAGGTCGGCAGGGACGCTGTCAACCAGCTGTACTTCCCCTGTTAACAGGGCAGTAATGCGGGCGGTTGCTTCAGGGATTGGACGCCAGGTCACCTGGTCAATTGTGGGTTTTCCACGCCAATAATGTGGATTAGCCTGCATAACGACACGTTCATCTGGTATAAATTCTTTTAATGTATATGCTCCACTACCAATAGGTTTTCGTGCAAATTCCGCAGCACCGACTTTACTTACATAGGCAGGCGGTACGATATAGGTTGGATAGCGGCTCATACGGGTAGGCAGAAGCGGGTCCGGGCCATCCGTGTGAATGCGAACTTGATAGTCGCCGGTGACCTCTACCGACTTAATGGTGCGGATGTAAGAAATCGTTGGCGCGTGGTTGGCCGGGTCAAGAATACGGTCAATGGAGAATTTCACCGCCGCGGCGTTAACGGGTTCACCGTTGGTGAAAGTGACGCCGGGACGTAAGTCGAATTGCCAGGTCGTGTCATCCAGCGCTTTCCAGGATGTGGCAAGGCCGGGCTGAAGCTGCATGTTTTTATCGCGCAGGACCAGCGTATCGAAAATATTGTCCACCAGGGTGGCGGCTTCTTTAAGAAAACCGGGATCCATCGCGGTGGCGGAAGCAGGTTGGGCTATAACTAATTCACTTGCGTAGCTAAAGGGGGTTACCAGGCTAATTAATACAGCCAGAGTTGCGAGCTTACGGCCAGATGCTTTCATTGTAGTCAATCCCTATACGTTACCGTCTAAATTATTGACGGATATCGAATGTTTCGTCAGGTTAATTCGCATGGTGGTATAAATTTGTGGTAAGAGTACATGATATATCCTATATACTCCATTGATGACAAGCCAGTTATTAAACTGCAAATACAAAGTAGTTATTTTGCTATAGGAAATAAACATGCTTGACTTAGAAAAAGCGCAAAGAATGAGTTTAACCATGCAAGTTGAGGGCAGGTTAAAGAGTGCGTTGATCGTGGGAACCTTAAAACCCGGCGCAAGATTAGTGACCAAAGAGATTGCAGAGCAGCTTGGTACCAGCATTACGCCGGTGCGTGAAGCGCTTTTGCGTCTTGTTTCTTCTGGCGCACTTGACGCGACGCCGGCGCAGGCTTTTTTAGTGCCTGAAATTTCCCTGGGGCGTTACCACGAAATTACAACCATCCGTAAAAATCTGGAGGGTATGGCGGTAGAGCAGGCGGCACGTTATATGGATAAAACCAAACTAGCTCGACTGCAGCAGCTATGTGATGCGTTTCTTGAAGCGAAGCATGTCAGCGTTGAAGCTGCGTTGCAGGCTAATCGGGAGTTTCGTTTCCAGCTGTTTGAGTACGCAGAGATGCCAACACTCACCGTGTTAATTGAGCAGCTTTGGGTGCGCATTGGGCCATGCTTTAATTATTTGTACCCACAGTCGGAAGAAATGACTCAGGGTCACCATAATTACGACGATTTGCTGGAAGCCCTGAGCGAAAAAGATGAAAAGCGTAGCGTGAAAGCAATTCATAAAGCGATAGATGACGGGGCAGATATTTTGCGCCGACAGTACTTTGGTTAAAGACTAAACAACTTTAATTTATTAACGCACAGCAAATAAATGGCCTTTTGTATTCCTCTGGATGTGGGTCAGAGTCAACAAAAGGCCATTATTTATATTTATGACAGTATTTCTTACTGCGCTTTAGCGAATTATTCGTTAACTCAGCGCCTGTGCCAGATCCGCCCGCAAATCCTCTGCGTCTTCAATCCCGACCGACAAACGAATCAGCTGCGGCACAATGCCGTTACTCAACCGCTGTTCTAGCGGAATAGAAGCATGGGTCATGCTGAATGGCTGGCTGACCAGGCTTTCCACGCCACCCAGACTTTCGGCGAGCGTAAACAGCTTCAGCTTGCGAATTACCTCTTCAGCGCGTTTTTCATTCCCGCGAACCACAATTGAAATCATGCCGCCTGGCTGCGACATTTGCTGGCGTGCCAGATGATATTGAGGGTGAGTCTCCAGCCACGGGAAATAGACTTTTTCGACTTCAGGATGCGTCTGGAGCCATTCGGCCAGCTGGAGCGCGTTGCTGCTGTGGCGTTCCATGCGCAGCGCCAGTGTACGAATGCCCCGCAGCGTCAGGAAGCTGCTGAACGGGTCAAGCACGCCGCCAACCGCATTTTGCAAATAGCCAAGCTGCTGTGCCAGGTCGTCATTCCCGCCAACCACCGCCAGCCCAGCGACAACATCAGAGTGGCCGTTCAGGTACTTGGTGGCCGAGTGCACCACGATATCGAACCCGGACTCCAGCGGGCGCTGAAGCGCAGGCGAAGCGAACGTGTTGTCGGCCACGCTTATCAGGCGATGGCGTTTCGCGATATCCGCAATTGCCGCCAGGTCTGCCAGCTTAAGCAGTGGGTTGGTAGGCGTTTCCACCCAAATCATACGTGTTTCAGGGCGAATAGCCGCTTGCAGCCCGTCGAGGTCTTCAGGCTTAACCCAGCTGACCTGGAGCGCGGCGCTGCGTTTACGCACGTTTTCAATCAACCGCCAGGTGCCGCCGTACACGTCGTCAACGGCAATGATATGGCTGCCGCTGTCCAAAAGTTCGAGGACGGTTGAGATAGCCGCGAGCCCTGAGGCAAACGCGTAACCCCGCTGGCCGCCTTCGAGTTCGGCAATCGCCGTTTCCAGCGCCTGGCGGGTCGGGTTGCCGCTGCGAGAGTATTCAAACCCCGTATGCTGGCCCGGTGCCGGTTGGGCAAAGGTCGATGTGGCATAAATCGGTGGCATCACCGCGCCGTGTGCATCATCAAAAGTACCGCTGTGCACACTCTGGGTAGCAAATTTATTCATGAATTTTCCTTAATAGTTACGCCAGGTTTTGCTGGCTGAGCCATTGATCGTTAAACATTTTCGATAAATATTTGTTGCCGCTGTCGCAGGCGAAGGTGACCACACGTTTTGGCGTGCTTTGTGCCTGGCAATAGCGCAAAGCGGCGGCAAGCAGGGTGCCGGTAGAGGAACCGGCCAGGACGCCTTCGTGGGTTAGCAATTCGCGGGCCGTGAAAAAGGCTTCTCGATCGCTGATCCGGTATGCGTGCTTGACCTGTTTAAAATTGGCGAGGCCTGGCACAAAGTCTTCCCCAATGCCTTCCACCAGCCAGCTGCCGACTTCGCCGTGGTGACCGTGTTCCACCACGTCGGCAAGAATGGATCCGCAGGGATCGGCAAGGACAAACTCAGTTTGCGGGGAGTGCTGATGGAAAAATTGCTGCAGGCCGCCAAGCGTGCCGCCGGAACCTACCCCTACGACAATGGCGTCAATGTGGCCTCCGGTTTGTTCCCAAAGCTCAACGGCCGTGCCGGTGGTATGCGCCAGAGGGTTCGCGGGGTTGGAAAATTGATCGATGTAGTAGCTGCCGGGAATGTCTGCTGCCAACCGCAGGGCGTAATCCTGGTAATATTCCGGGTGGCCTTTAGTGACGTCTGACCGGGTCAGTCGCACGTCCACGCCAAGCGCGCGAAGATGGAAGATCTTTTCCTGACTCATTTTGTCCGGCACCACCAAAATCAGCGGGTAGCCTTTTTGTGTGGCAATCAGCGCCAGCCCCAGCCCGGTGTTGCCCGCCGTGGCTTCAATAATCGTGCCGCCTGGCTGCAGCTTACCGCTGCGCTCGGCATGTTCGATCATCGACAGGGCAACGCGGTCTTTGATTGAGCCGCCAGGGTTTTGGTTTTCCAGCTTGAGCAACAGCTCGCAGCGGCCGGTATCAAGGTGATTAAGCCGCAGCAGCGGCGTGCGGCCTATCAGGTCCAGGACGGAATCGGCAATCATCATTCTCTCAACATGAAAAGTGTTCATGTATGGAATGATAGGGCGGCGAATTGGCGCTTCTAAAGAACATAAACCCGGCGTTTAGATCGGAAAGTAATATAATGTGCTGTTATGGCGGTAGGGAAGGAAAGCCATTCGGATGTCCGGAATGGAGGATGGCTAAACAAGTCTACTTTTGCCGGTTTAAGCCTGTTTTTTAAACAAAAAAGCCAGCGACTTATGCGCTGGCTGGCTATGGATCTGCGAAATTGTACTAAGTGAAAAGCTAATTGCTACGCCGGTCGCGGATCCAGTCCTGGACTTCGATAACAAATTCATCCGGTGCCTTACGGTACATGCGGCGAGCCAGATCCAGCACGGTATGCTGAGCCAACGCTTCTTCCATGCGCTGCTGGGCGATGTTCATCACCGCACGTACGCCGCAAATCCCTTCACAGGCCCATTCAGGCGGCGTTGCTTCAAACACGGCCAGCCGCTGGCGAATCTCTTTGCAGTCGAAAATGCTTTTCTCACCGTCGATAGCTTCCACAATGTCCAGCACGCTGATTTGGTCCGGCGGACGGGAAAGGGTAAACCCACCGCCTTTGCCTTCGCTGCTGATGACGAGCCCCGCTCTGGAAAGTTTGGTGAAAATTTTACCGAGGTAGTCGTAGGGCACGCCCTGCAGTTCGGCGATTTCACGCACGTTCATTTCGCGGCCTTCACCTTTGCCATCCACCATGCATATCAGGCTATGAATGCCGTACTCCACGCCCGAACTGTAAAACGCCATACTGCCTCCGACTCATTTAATCCAGGTAATGTAGGGATTTTACTCATGGGATGCAATCTGTAACCCCGAAAACAGAGGATTAAAAATAAACTCCGAAAGATCTTGTCGTAGTTAACTGCGACAAGTATAGTCGCAGTCGTTGGCCACTGAGGGCCTTTACCGGAGTAGAACCATGCAACAGAAGATCCTGATCCTTGGCGCCGGCTTTGCCGGTATGTGGGCGGCCCTGAGCGCGGCCAGACTGGCGGCGATGCATAACCGTGACGACATTGAGATCGCCGTGCTGGCCCCGCAGCCTGAACTGCGCGTTCGCCCACGTTTTTACGAAACCGAGGTGGCTTCGCTGGTCGCTCCGCTTCAGCCGTTGTTCGACGTTACTGGTGTGACTTTTGTGAAAGGCGAGGCGCAGCGTATCGACAGCGTCAATCAGTGCGTCTGGTACCGTGACGAGCAGGGCAACAGCACGCCGCGGCAGTATGACCGCCTCGTCCTCGCCACGGGCAGCAACCTGAAACGCGACCTGATCGACGGCGCGGCAGAGCATGCTTTTGACCTCGACCAGCTCGAGAGCGCCCTGCGTCTGGAGCAGCATATCTCTGACTTAGCGCAGCAGCCGGAAAGTGAAGCCCGCAACACGGTCATTGTCTGCGGCGGCGGCTTTACAGGCATTGAGATGGCGACCGAGCTTCCAGGCAGATTACGCGCGGTACTGGGCGAAGAAACCAATGCCCGCGTTATTGTGGTGGAACGGGGCGATAAAATCGGCGGCCGCTACAGCCGTGAACTGCGGGATGTGATTGCCACAGCCAGCGAAGAGCTGGGCGTGGAGTGGCGGCTGAATACCGACGTCCGCGAAATCGATGCGAACGGCATTGTGCTGGCTGACGGCGAACGCATTGCCTCCAGCACGGTGATTCTCACCGCAGGCGTGCAGGCCAGCCCGCTAACGGCACAGATTAATGCCCCGCGTGATAAACAGGGCCGTCTGCACGTGGATGCCTTTTTACGGGTGGAAGGGCAGCCAGCCATTTTTGCAACAGGTGATGTTGCGCGTGCCGAAACGGATGATCAGGGTAACCTCGCGTTAATGACCTGCCAGCACGCCATCATGCTGGGTCGTTTTGTGGGCTATAACGTGGCGGCAAGCCTGCTGGACGTGGCGCCACTGCCATACCGCCAGATCAACTATGTGACCTGTCTCGATCTTGGCGGCTGGGGCGCGGTATTTACCGAAGGCTGGGAGCAAAAAGTGACGCACGTGCGCGAAGAAGCAAAGAAAATTAAGTTGTCGATTACTCAGGAACTGATCTATCCCCCGGTAGCAGACAGAAAAATCGCCTTTGAAACGGCGGATCCGTTAGCGCCGTTCGTCTAAGGGATTTATCATGCTGCCGAATGTTTATCAGGAGGCAGCATGGCTAACGACATCACGTTTTTCCGCCGCTTTGAGCACGACATTACCGCCGGACTCAAAACCATTACCCTGCGCGACAGCAGCGAATCTCATTTCCAGCCCGGCCAGCGTTTGCGCGTGGGCCGCTACGAAGATGATCTCTATTTCTGCACGATCGACGTCATCAGCGTGACGCCGGTGCTGCTTGATGATTTGGACGAGGAACATGCGCGTCAGGAGAACATGACGCTGGCAGAGCTTAAACAGGTGATTAATGAAATCTATCCGGGATTGAATGCGCTGTACGAAATTTCATTCCGGCTGGTGAGCTGAGCCTTCGCCCGGGATTAGCGGGTGGGAAGGGGGATAATCGTGCGTTTGCTTGGATTGGCGGCTGGTAGTATCAGTGATACCTCTTGCGCTATTACAACAACACATTATGCAAAATCACTTTTTAAAACAGCTCCAGCATTTTCTGAGGAACATAGAAAACCCTGAGCAGGCGGCTCAGGTTCCTCAGAAGCTCGCCGATTATCTTTTCTCAAACCAGGCGTTCCTGGACGAAAGCAATATTACGCACGATTTAATCAATGCCCTGGGTGACTGGCTGGAAGGTAAACAGCAAAATCTCAATCAACTCTACCTCTCACTCTACCTTTTCTGGTTGAGCGCCCTGGCGCGCAACGGTATCGACATTTTTTATTTTGGCGAGCTGAACAAGCTGCAAATGCTCGGATCGCGCTTCAGAGATTCGGCCATCAATAACCTCTATTACCTCAGTCATGAAGAGACTAATCAGCAGGAAATCACCGCTTTTCATGACAAAATCACCGCCAGCGCGGCCCCTTTTATTCTCTACGATCCGCAGGGATTAAAATTGGCTCTGGCCGTTGAACATCCTCAGGCCATCGGCTGCATTTCGTTTTACGATTTGCTGATTGAAAATTTCATTCCCTTAAGCGCGGCAGCCACTCAATACACGCATTTGCTGGCGCAGCAATATACCGCGCTGGCGAATCCAGACGTTAGAACAGTCATTATTGGTAATTCCTACAGTTTTTATGGCTTCCCTGAGATTTTGCTGGAAAACAGTGTAAATATTTCCACCCACAGTTTAGGGCTAAAACAGGCTCAGCAATTAACGGCACACATCGTTGAACAGTATCCGCACGTGCAAAACTTTGTGTATTGCCTGGGTTTCTTTGACCTTTACAGCGACCTGCTAAAAACAAAAGATGAATTTAACCAGCAAATCATCCACGCCTGGAGTCAACTCAATAGCCACTACAGGATAATGCCGGAAGAAGGGATAACCGCCGACGGCATGCAAGTATTTAGCCGGCTGGTGATGCCGACGCCGGTGCAAGGGCAAGCGATAAATGGACTCGAGGACAATGATGTCAGGGCGCAAATTTGTGAGTCCGCACGTCTTGTCTTTGTCCGCAGCGACTCACTCCCTGCCATGCAGCAGAAAGAGGAAGCCCAAAAGCGGGGGATCTCTCACTCGAAATCAGTGAAGCACCAGACAACGCTTGCAGAGAATAAACCCCGCGTGGCTGAGATGAGCGTTCAGTTGGCGACAAAAGGCAAAAAGATTATCTGGCTAACGCCGTCTTTCCCGGCAGCCTACGTGGACAATCTTGATGCTGAGATGAAACAGACGCATCGCCAATATTTTGCCGGGCTTGAAGGGGCGCATTCGCGTTTTATCGATCTCTCAGAGCATCCCGCCTTTACGCGCGAAGATTTCCGCGACGGCGATCACCTGAACTATTTGGGGGCAGGGAAAATGATTGAGGTACTGCGGGCGCTGGGCGTGGGGCTGTAACCTCTGGAGACAACAAGGGAAGGGCAAACCCTTCCCCGGTTTCAATGCTATCAGGCCGGCTGGCTAGCCTGTTTCAACATCTGGTAAAGCTCTTGTTTTACCCTCAGTTTTTCTTTCTTCATCTGTACAACTTCATCGTTGTATCCCGTCCCTTGCGGCCCCTCCTTGCGCAAAATCTCGCTATCAAGACGGTTGTGTTTGTTAAACAGGCTGAGAAAGCGGGGGTTTTCGGACTTCAGGTGGGTAATCAAATCACGGTACTCAGGAAACATGTCAGGCCTCCCTGGTCAGTAGGTTGGTGAGTGGATTAACAACTGGCTGATGCCAACCTCAGTGTAGAACTGGATTTAGGATAAGGGAAAGTACAAAAAAGCATCGTTTTGTCAATTTGCGATCCCGGCGGCACCTTGCCGGAATGGATGTCATTCTCATTGTTTAAACCTGGTGATAACGCCGCAAAATGATAAAGACAGCCGCAACGTCGTGCACTAAGATATGTCTATGATATATCTTACACGCCTAAAAGGTACGCTATGACAATGCAAAATAACGCTAAAAAAGTGCCGGTTCGGGTTCGTAACGAACTGAAGTTTCGTGAATTAACGGTTAAAACGAAAACGCTGATTGCCAACACGTTTTACCGTCTGGTCTTCACCAGCCCACAGCTGGCGGATTTCTCTTCCCAGGGGTTTGACGACCACATCAAAGTATTCTTCCCGGCTGAAAATGGCGAATTCACTCCGCCGCAGGTCACCAGCGAGGGCATTGTCTGGGGAGAGGGGGCTCGCCCACAGTCGCGCGACTATACGCCGCTCGATTTCAACGCCGAACGCTGCGAATTAACGCTGGATTTCTATCTGCATGATGGCGGCGTGGCCAGCCGCTGGGCGAAAGACGCGCAGCCGAACGACAAGCTGTTCATCGGTGGCCCGCGCGGTTCTCTGGTCACGCCAACGGATTATCACTGGCAGCTGTACGTAACCGATGAAAGCGGCCTGCCTGCGGTGCGCCGCCGCCTGCAGTCGCTTAGTCAGGATGTTCAGGTCGAAGTCTTAGTTAACTGTCACCAAACCGACAGCCTTGGCTATCTGACCGAATTCCCCGCAGCAAAGGTGCGGGCGTTAACTCACGCGGAGATCGTCGAGTACCTGAAGCAGGCTGAGATCCCTGCCGACGACTATTACATCTGGATTGTTGGCGAAGGCAAAGAGGCGAAAGCGCTTGGCGATTACCTGCTGGAAGCGCGCGGCCTGGACGCTGACCTGGTGCGCGCCGTCGCCTACTGGCATGACAAATAAGGTCACAAACTATGCGTATTCATCATCTGAGACAACACAAATGCGAGCGCCACGAACACCATCGCAGCAGGGGCGGTCATGGTCGCCATGAGCAAAGCCACCCCGAGGGGCGCGCCCGCCATCGCCGCGAACGCCTGTTTGACGCCAACGATATCCGCCTGCTGATTCTGCATTTGCTGGCAAACGGCCCGGCCCACGGCTACGAGCTGATCAAATCCATCGAAGGGATGGCGAAGGGGGAATATGTGCCGAGCCCCGGTATTATTTACCCGAACCTGACTTTGATGGAGGAGATGGGCTTTATCACGGTGGGAGAAGGGCAAAGCGGGAAAAAATCCTTCACGCTGACGGAGGAAGGACAAAGCTCGCTCGAACAGCAGCAGCCCGAACTGGAAGCGGTGACCAATCGACTCGCTACCCTAGGCGTTCTCGGCGATAACCGCCGTTTGCCCGAAGTGCAGCGGGCTATCCACAATTTTAAAACGGCGCTGCATGCCAAACTGGGCAGCACAGAGCTGTCGAAAGAGACGCTGTATAAAATTATCGACACGCTGGATCAGGCGGCAAAAGACATCGAACGAAGCTAGCGTGAGGCAGGGCGTTGAACGTTCAGCGCCCTGACTTGCTATTTGACCTCTGCGGCGTACCATACCTTTTTTGAAGCCAGCACAGATCTCCCGCAGTGAATAATCCTGATAGCGTTTTTCAACGCCTGACGCGCTCTCCGTTTCGCCAGCGCTTCCAGCTTGGGGCCAAAGAGCGCCAGTACTGCCTCGACAAAGGCCCGGAAATTGTCACTCGCCATGCCGAAGAGTTTATTGCTCTTCGCCTGGCACCTGCCGAACCGAAAAATGACGGCAAACAAACGCCCATGCGCGGCCACCCGGTTTTTATTGCTCAGCACGCCACGGCGACCTGCTGCAGAGGCTGCCTGGCTAAATGGCACGCGATACCGGCGGGAAGAGCGCTGACTGATGAGGAACAGCGCTATGTGGTGGGTATTTTATACCGCTGGTTAACGGCACAGATGACAGGGCAAAAACCTTAAACGCTATTTCTTCTGGCTCAGCGCATAATTTGCCAGGCCGCAAATCCACTCCTGATGCGCATTTAGCATAGGGTTAGGTAACGTGCCTGCCAGCTCACGCGCGGGCTGCCCGTTTTGCGTTTCCTGAGTCAAAATGCGCACCCGGCCAGACGGCAGATTTTCAATCAGCCAGGCGTGGTGCACGTCCAACTCGGGAGACTCTTGATTGCCAACCCAGCCGTGCCAGGCGAGACGCCCCGGTAATTCGCCCTGCGGTGCCGCAAACTCAACAACTTCGGCTTCAACCGGAAAACTAAAGGTCGTAAAGCGAAAGCGTGAACCTGCCGTTAACGTTGGCCCGCTGGCATCATGAAATACAATATCGGACACGTTGCTGTAATAGCTTTCCCAGACCGACGTTTGCGCCAGCCAGCGCCAGACTTCGCTGGCATCCAGCCCGGTAATAATGATTTCGTTCGAAGCGAAGTTGTCGCTAAAGCCGGGGATAAAGCCTTGCGGCCAATGAATTGAATGCACGGTAAATTCCTCACGTTTCGTTACTGTGAGGCGAGGATAGCGGTGCGCTAAATATAAAACCAATCGTCAAATTTAATCTCAGATATAATGTAATTTTATATCTGGTGGCAAACGATGCGCGATTTACGCAGTCTGGATCTTAACTTACTGAAAACCTTCGATGCCCTGCTGCAGGAGCGCAGCGTAACTCGCGCCGCCTCGCGCCTGTCTCTGACGCAGCCCGCCGTCAGCGGGATGTTGACGCGGCTGCGCGAAAGCTTCGAAGATCCGCTGTTTATTCGAAGCCAGCGGGGTATCGTACCTACGGAGCGAGCGTTACAGCTCGAGCAGCCGGTGAAGCGCATCCTGCACGAAGTTGAACTTCTGCTGCGCCCGGCTGAGTTCGACCCTAAAACGTCTACGCTGACGTTTACCCTCGCGGCCACGGACTACGCGCTGCAGGCCATTGTGCTGCCTTTTATTAATGCGCTGCGGCGCGAAGCGCCCAATATGCGTGTTTCGGTGCGCCCGCCGGTTGACGGCCAGCTTCAGCCGATGCTGGAAAGCGGCGAGCTTGATCTCTCTATCATGACGACTTTTTCGCTGCCGGCTGACCTCCACGTTCATACGCTTTACGAGGAGTATTACGTTTGTGCGATGGGGCCACAGCATCACCTGGCCCGACAGCAGGCGATCACCCTGGATCAGTTTTGCGCCAGCGATCATGCGCTGGTGTCGTGGAGCGGCGGGGAGTTTAGCGGCGTGACCGACAACGCTTTACAGAAAGTGAAGCGTGCGCGACGGGTTAGCCTGTCGGTGCAGAGCTTCTTATTTTTAAATGAGATTTTAAAAACCAGCGATCTGATGGCCGTGGTACCCGCCAGGCTCATTGCCGGACAAGCGGATATCGTCAGCCATCAGCCGCCTTTGGCGATCCCCGGTTTTACCAAAGTCGCCGCCTGGCATGAGCGCACGCACCACGACAGCGCGCACCGATGGGTAAGGGAGTTATTATTTCGCAGCTGCTGGGCGTGATTTTTCCAGGCGAATATCTTCACCGTCTTGCTCCCCCGCAGGCTGCCAGCCGTGGCGCTGATAGAACGCGGCGGCGCGGCTGCCTGCCGCCGTTTCAAGCCAAATAATGGGCTGTTGGGCAAACAGGAACGCCTCGGCTTTCTCCAGCAACAATTTCCCGGCGCCCTGGCCTTCAAACTGTGGTTGAACAAACATGGCAAACAGGCAGGCTTCTTCGGCAATCGCCATGGCAAACCCCGCAGGTTCACCGTCCACGTCTGCCAGCCAGATGCACGGCGATTCAGCAATAATCCCGGCAATCGTCTGCGGCGTAATACCCATTTCGGCCATTTCTTCGCGCGATAGATGATTCTCTTTGACGCTGGTTCTGATTGTGAAAATAGTCTCGATGTCTGCCAGGGTGGCATCCCGGAGGGTAAGGTTGAGTGACATAAAATCCCTTTTAATCTCCCCCCGACAAAAGCCGGAGGGAAAAAGCTTACTGGAAGCTGTAGCTGACGTTGACGCCCACGCCATAGTTACGCCCTGGCGCTGGCTCGAAATAGCGGCCATTGCCTTCATTGACAATCACCGAGCCGACATAATCGCGGTCGAACAGATTATCAACTCGCCCCCAGATGTCCAGCAGCCAGTTTTGCCGGATGTGGAGCTTGTAGCCGGTATTCAATCCTACGGTGGTGTAGGTCGGGGCTTTGGCGTCGTTCTGATCGTCGGCCTGGATATCGCTCATGTAGCTAACATCTGCGCCCGCATACCAGCCGTCTTCAGGCACGTAACCCAACGAGGCATACCCCATATTGCGGGCGATGCCCGGCATTCGATTGCCGCGGCAGTCATTTGCCCCGCATACGTTGGTGCGGTAGGTCGCCTCCAGGTACGTCCAGGCCATTTTCAGTCGCCAGTCGGCGGCAAACTGCTGGTCGAGGGAAAGCTCAAGCCCACGGCGGCGAGTTTCACCGGCATTTTTATAGGTGGTACGTCCGCCGATGCTTTGATCCACCACGATCTCGTTATCGGTGTCGGTCTGGAACAGGGCGGCGGTGAACAGGCCGTTGCCAATGCGGTTCTTACTGCCCACTTCTACCGTTGTGTTGGTGGACGGCTGCAGGGCAAAGTTAAGCCCGGACGCGCCGTTGTTGCGGTAAGAAAGCTCGTTAATGGTGGGCGTTTCAAACCCACGGCCTGCGGAGGTGTAAATATTCCAGCCGTCGTTGACGGCATATTTTAGCGAGGCCGCAGGCAACCACTTGTGATAGCTGGCGCTACCGCTGTCGTCGCCGTTTGTCCCCACGATGTAATAGTCGTTGGAATCAAAATAGACCGAGCTGAAGCGCACGCCTGCATCCAGGCTGAGCTTGTCGGTTAACTGCCAGGTCGTTTGCAGGTACGGGTCCAGGTTCCACATCAGGTTGCGTTCGTTGCGGCGCAGGCTGCCTTGTTCGCCGAGCACCGTCGCACCATTGACCGTCACAAAGTTCTCATAGCCTTTGCGCTTCTCGGTCATCGTCTCGTAGTCCAGCCCGGTGGTGAAGCTGACCGGCACGCTACCGAGTTCGCCGTTGTGCGTCCAGCGGGTATCAATGCCCTGGTAATGCCTTGCCAGTTGGATCACGCCGCCTGGGTGAGTTGGATTTTTCTGTGCAGATACGGGAATGGACTGATACTGAGTGGTTTCACGCACGCCCGCGTACATCATCACGCTTAAATCATCGTGCTCGCTGAGCTGCCGGTCATAGCGCAGGCCACCCTGAGTTTGCTTCGTTGTTTTTCGCGTATTGTACTGATCGGCGCGGGGTGCCTGCGTTGGGTTGTCGTGCCACTCCTGCCCGGTCAGGCCGCCGGGATCGTTGGCATCAATATCCACGCTGTTGAACAGCAAAGTCAGCTTGCTAACGTCATTGAGGCGAACGCCAAGCTTCGCATTACCGAGGTTTTTCTGTGCGCTACTGTGGTCACGGTAGCCGTGGGTGGTAAAGCGTGAGGCGGAAATCGCATAGTCCACATCCCCGGCCTGCGTACCGTCGCCGGTTGAGCCGGTGGCTTTCACGCTGTTGCGCCAACTGCCAAAACTACCGTAATAGCTGCTGGCCTCAATCGTCGGCGGCTGGCGGCCTGTTTCCGTTTTGACGTTAACCACGCCGCCGGACGAGTTACCGTAGAGCGCAGAAAACGGCCCGCGAAGCACTTCCACGCTGTCTACGCTGTTCAAATCGATATTGGACGTTTGCCCCTGGCCATCGGGCATCGTGGCGGGAATGCCGTCCACATACATGCGCACGCCGCGCACGCCGTACATAGAGCGTGAACCAAAGCCGCGCACGGAAAGCTGCAGATCCTGAGCATAGTTTTGGCGGTTCTGAATTTGCAGCCCCGGCACAGCGCCTAGATTTTCCGACAGGTTTATCCGGGGGGCAGCCTGGCGCAAATCATCGCCATACACCACGCTGACCGCGGCTGGCGCATCGAGCTCAGAAACGGTTGTCGGTTTAGCGGTGACCAGCAGCGTGGATTCATCTTTGGACTGTGTTTCAGCGGCTTGCGTCAATCCAGGCGTTAAGGCCGGGATCAGGAGAAGGGAAAGGGCGGTCTTATGCGTCTGGAGCGTCTTTTTCTGGGGTGTCTTCATCAGGCGGTATTTACGGCATGCGCAATTGTCAGGATTGTGAACTGTATATGTTAGTTCCTGTGTTTAAGTTTTGAAAATTATTAGCGCACGTAACGTTAACAATAAGTTATGACTGATGAAATTAACGACGAAATATTTTTTATTTTTACTGCATCCAGCGAAGCACCCTCAACCGTATATCAGATTGTGAGCAACTCTCTTGCTCCCTACAATTGAGGAATTCAACATGAACAAGTATTTTGTCTCCGCCGTGTGCGCCTCTGCCTTTTTCAGTACGCTGAGCATTGCCTCAATGACGAACGATTCCGTGATGGTGGGCGGTGCAGCGATGTATCCGTCAAAAAATATTGTTGAAAATGCCGTGAATTCTAAAGATCACACCACGCTAGTGGCGGCGGTGAAGGCCGCAGGTTTAGTGGATACGCTGGAGAGCAAAGGGCCGTTTACCGTCTTTGCCCCAACCGATGCCGCATTCGCCAAATTACCGGCGGGCACAGTCAGTAATCTGGTTAAACCGGAAAACAAAGCCACGTTGACCAGCATCCTGACCTATCACGTGGTGGCAGGAAAATACGACATGAAAGCGCTGGAGAAAAAAATCCAGCAGGGTGGCGGTAGCGCGGAATTAAAAACGGTGGATGGCCAGCCGCTGTGGATTATGAATAACGGCCCACACAATATTCAGCTCAAAGACGGGAAAGGCAACATCGCCAATATCAGCACTTATGACGTAAACCAGAAAAATGGTGTGATAGACGTGATTGATACCGTCCTGATGCCGAAGTGAGTGTCTATACTCGATCCAGGCTCGTCGCCTGGTCGAGAAAATTATGGATAAAACTCTGGTAGAACAGCAGGTAAAACTGATGCAGGCGGTTGCTGAAGGCGACCGCCGCGCATTTGAACAACTCTATCGTCTGACTTCGCCCCATCTTTTTGCCGTCGCGCTACGCACCGTGCAGCGGCGGGCGTGGGCCGAAGAAATTCTGCATGATGCATTTCTTACTGTGTGGAACCGGGCTTCAGGCTACGACCCAGCGTTAAGCGCCCCGGTGACCTGGCTGACCCACATTGTTCGAAACCGCTGTATCGACTGGCTGCGCAGTGGCCAATCCCGCGCGGCAAATCAGGAAGACGAACTCAGCGACAACGCCGCTGAGGAAGAAAGTGAAGGAGACAACGGCTGGTGCGATGAACAGCAGGCAGGCCGCCTGCGCGGATGCCTGGACAATTTGACCAGCGAGCAACGGCAGAGCGTGGTGCTGGCCTACTACCAGGGCATGTCCCATGGCGATATCGCCGACTGGCTACAGCAGCCGCTCGGCACGGTGAAAAGTTGGATCCGCCGGGCGCTGGATCACCTTAAGGATTGCGTCGGACTATGAACAGCAGCCAACAAAGAGATAACGCCCTGGCCTCTGAATACGTGCTGGGTACGCTGCGCGGTAGCGCCCGGTTGCGGTTCGAGAAACGTCTCCAGGCTGAGCCGGACCTCGCCGCCCTCGTGGGGCGCTGGCAAACCCTGCTCGGTGGGCTGGACAGTCAACTTCAGCCGCAGCATCCGCCGGAAGCCGTCTGGAAAAAAATTCAGCTTAGCCTGCCGCCTGAGCGTAAAGTCGTCGTGCCTTCCCGCTGGCGCTGGAACTATCTTGGCTGGGCGCTGGCCGCCGGGCTTGCTGCGGTTGCGCTGGTGCCATACTTCAGTACCAAAGCGCCGGAGCTGGCGCCGCTTATCGTACTTAACGGCGGCAGTCAGCAGGGGCAGTGGTTGGTTAGCGCCGACAGCGACCGGAAAACGCTGCGCCTGACGCCACTGCAGCTGGCCTCCGTTTCCGCCAGCAATAGCCTGCAGCTGTGGGCTATCCCGGTTGGGGCGAAGCCTGTCTCGCTCGGCCTTTTGGACAGTAAATCGGTGACCCAGGTTAGTAACGGAAACGTGACATTGTCACGAGGTGTGACGATCGCCATCAGTCTTGAGCCGCAGGGCGGTTCGCCGACCGGGCAGCCAACGGGGCCGGTGGTGTATAGCGGGGTGTTGTAGGAAGGCTTAGGTGAGTTTTTTGTTCATAGCCGCCGCATCTTACCTCGATGAAGTTCCGTTCACTTCCAGCCCTGTTGTATATGCAGCCACCGTATCTGTGAACGGCTCGGGGGAGTCACCGTCACTCCCCCGAGACCCCGGACTCCCGGCGAAATAAATCGACCGCTGAAGCGGCAAACCTCCATTTTATCTCCCAGTCCTGGGTCGGCTGAGATGCGTTCCCGACGCTCTCAACCTCCGGCCGTTCCCGACGGCCGGACCCTGGCCAGTCGGAGAGAAAACAGAGGCGATTTAAGCCGGAACCGTGCCTCGCTTCAAACCCCCAGCTACACAGAGCGTCACAGTCGCTGCAAGTCTCACAGCCACGCTCTTGTTCCCGGCTCTCATCGCCCCCGGTTATGACCCAACTCAGGCGGGGTTGAGCTGTCGGGAACAGCGAAAGAGAGCGATCGTCGGGAACGAATCGCGAACGACCCCGAATGTTTGGGTGATAGCCGGTGGGTTTACCGCTTCAGCGGCGATGAGCTCGCCGGGCGCCGGGGGTTGTCAGGGGGCATGGCGTAATGCCACCTGACACGTTCACCGTGCAAGATTGTTACAGAGATAATCCAGGTTATAGGTGAACGGAACCCTGTAAAGTAACAGAATTCCATCGGGGTTTGATTCCCTCTCCCCGGTGGGGAGAGGGTCAGGGTGAGGGGCACTACTCGTGGTGATCGTGAACCTGCTGAGCCACTTCATGCACGCGCTTGCGAGCGCCAAACCAGCCCAGCGTCAGCAGAATTGCCAGCACCGGAATGGAAGCAATAGTGAACGTCCCGTTCGGGTAGTCCATCGCCATCAATACCAGCACGCCAAGCAGGAACAGCAGCGTCAGCCAGGAGGTAAACGGCGCGCCCGGCAGCTTGAAGCTTACGTCGTCCGCTTTCCCTTCTTTAATCGCCTTGCGCAGGCGAATCTGGCACAGCACGATAAACGCCCAGGAGGTGATAATGCCCAGGGACGCCATATTCAGCACGATCTCAAACACCTGAGAAGGCACCAGGTAGTTGAGGAACACGCCGAGCACGTAGACGCCGCTGGTGACCAGAATCCCGGCATACGGCACCTGATTCTTGCTCATCTTCGACATGAACTGAGGTGCGGAGCCGCCCATCGACATCGAACGCAGAATACGCCCGGTGCAGTACAGGCCAGAGTTCAGGCTGGAGAGCGCCGCGGTTAATACCACGATGTTCATCACGTCACCGATGTAAGGCACGCCGAGCTTCGAGAAGAAGGTCACGAACGGGCTCTGACCCGCCTGATAGGCGTTCCACGGCAGCAGCAGAACCAGCAGCACCACAGAGCCAACATAGAACAGGCCAATACGCCAGATCACGCTGTTGATGGCCTTCGGTACCATGGTTTTCGGGTCTTTACATTCCCCGGCGGCGGTGCCGACTAATTCGATAGAAGCGAAGGCAAATACAACCCCCTGAATCAACACCAACGCTGGCAGCAGCCCGTGCGGGAAGAGGCCGCCATTATCGGTTATCAGATGGAAGCCTGTGCTGTTGCCGTCAATCGGTTTTCCAGTGCCGAGGAAAATGGTGCCGACGATCAGGAAGGCGACGATGGCCAATACTTTGACCAGCGCAAACCAGAACTCCATCTCGGCAAACCACTTCACGCCAATCATGTTCATCGCCGCGACCACGGCCAGTGCGCCGAGGGCGAAGACCCACTGCGGCACATCGCCGAACGCGCCCCAGTAGTGCATATAGAGCGCCACAGCGGTGATATCCACGATGCCGGTCATCGCCCAGTTAACGAAATACATCCAGCCGCAAACGTAGGCGGCTTTTTCACCGAGGAATTCACGGGTGTAGGAGACGAAACTGCCGCTGGACGGGCGATGGATAACCAGCTCGCCCAGAGCGCGGAGGATGAAGAAAGAGAAAATGCCGCAAACCAGATAGATTAATGCCAGCGCCGGCCCTGCCGCCTGCAGGCGCGCACCTGCGCCGAGAAACAGGCCTGTACCGATGGCGCCGCCGATGGCAATCATCTGTACGTGACGGTTGCCCATCGCCTGGTGATACCCCGAGTCCTGGGAATTCAGCCAGCGCCGTTTGGCGGCGCGGTGTTCCGCTTCAGTCTTTGTTTTCATTGAGATTCCTGTCTGCCTTTGAGTTAAAAAGCGCCGTCCTTTTCCGCCCGTTAATTCTGGCTGCGGAGGCCGTGAAAAAGAGGGCGAGGAATCCTGGCAGAAAATTGAATGAGAAGCAAAATTACAAACTTGTCATTTTAGTGGCGGCGTTCTGTTGGTGTGACGGGCGTAACATTCCTGCTATACCAGGACTCAGAGAAGCGCTGCATCATGAACATAAAACGGTCAAAAAAAGGGCTGGCGATGGCCTGCGTGCTGGCGGGGGCGGCGGGACTCTGGCTGTACTCCCAGGCTTCATCGCCGGCAACGCAAAAGAAAACGGCGCTGCCGAAAGTTAGCCTGGTCGCCGCGACCAGCCAAACGCTGCCGCTGACGTTCTCCACCCAGGGGCATCTTGTGTCGCTCAATGAGGTGGACATTCGCGCGCAAATCACCAGCCCGGTGAGCCAGGTTGCATTCCACGAAGGGGATTTTGTTAAGCAAGGGCAATTGCTGTTTGTGCTGGATGATGCCGAAGAACAGGCCGCGCTGGGCCATGCCCAGGCCCAGTTGGGGGTGATTAAAGCCGAGCTGGATAAAGCCGACCGCGACCTCAGCCGCGGGCAGCCGCTGCTCAAAACCCACTACATCTCTTCTTCCGACTGGGATGCGCTGGTCAGTGCGCAACAGCAGGCGGCGGCACAATATAAGTCTGCCCAGGATGATATTCACACCGCCCAGGCGCAGCTCGCTTATACCCGCATCTACGCGCCCGTTAGCGGCAAAACAGGTGCCTTGAACGTGCATATCGGCAGCCTTGCGCAGCCGGGCAGCACGTTACCAATGGTCAGCATCAATCAATTTGACCCGATTGGCGCAGAATTTACCCTGCCGGAGCAGGATCTCAACGCCGTGGTCGCCGCGCAGCATCAGGGGCCGGTAGAAGTACAGGTGACCGATGCCAGCGGAAAACCGGTGACCGGCACGCTCAGTTTTATCGATAACACCGTCAGCCAGGACAGCGGCACGGTGAACTTTAAAGCCCGTTTTGCGAACGGTGAAAACCAGCTCTGGCCGGGCGCTTATCAGAATATTACGGTCAGCGCGGGCAGCACGCCGAATGTCGTTGTTTTACCGCCTCAGGCCGTGCAGGACGGCCCCGACGGGCATTTTGTTTACGTTATCGACGCCCAAATGCACGCCACAACGCAACCGGTCACATTGTTGCGCATCCAGCAGCAAATGGCGGTGGTGAGCGGCATTCAGCCCGGCATGAAAGTGGTGCTGGAGGGTGCAAATGCCCTGCGGCCGGGGATGTCCGTGAAGGTGGTTAACGCGCCAGCGGGGTCTTCATCATGACATTTGCGGAACAATGCCTGAAACGGCCGATTGCCGTGATGCTGCTGTGGTTGGCGGTGATGGTCGCCGGTGCGGTGTGCTGGTTTAAACTGCCCATTGCCGCGCTGCCTAACTACGACACACCGACGATTCAGGTCAGCGCTTCGCTTTCCGGTGCCAGCCCTGAAACCATGGCGTCATCGGTGGCAACGCCGCTGGAGAAAAAGCTGTCGACGATTCCTGGCGTGGTGAACATGACCTCCAACAGCCTCGAGGGTGCCACGACTATCGTCATTGAGTTTGATCCGTCGCGGGATATTGATTCGGCGGCGGTGGACGTGCAGTCCGCGCTGTACCAGGCGTTAAAACAGCTGCCGTCGCAGATGACCACGCCGCCTTCATTCCGCAAAATTAACCCGGCGGATGCGCCGATCATTCAAATCGGCATCGACTCGCCGTCAATGGCGCTTTCCGACCTGAACCGCTTCTCGGATGACCTGATCTCACCGGCGCTCTCCACCCTGAACGGCGTGGCGCAGGTGACCGTGCTGGGGCAGAAACGCTATGCCGTGCGCGTGGAGGTGAACCCGGACAAGCTGGCGGCCACCAATCTGACGCTGGAAGATGTGCATACCGCGCTCGCGGCCGCCAACGACAACTCGCCGATCGGCGAACTGGACGGTAAGCGCCAGATGGTGATGCTGCAAACCAGCGGTGATTTGCGCAACGCGGCGGACTTCGCCAAAGTCATTGTCGCCACGCGGAACGGCCAGCCGGTCAGGCTTTCAGATGTGGCCACCGTGCAGGACAGCATCGAAAATACGCTGAGCTACAGCGCAGTGAACGGTAACCGCGCGATTGTACTCAGCGTGCAGCGCCAGCCCGGCGCGAACATTGTTTCCACCATCGACGCCATTCGCCAGTTGATGCCAAAACTACAGGCGCAGATGCCGTCGTCGGTTAGCGTGAAGTTTCTTAATGACCGCTCGCTGTCGATCCGTGCGGCGATTCATGACGTGACGCTGACGCTGCTGTTGACCATTGCCCTGGTAGTGATGGTGATCCTGATGTTCCTGCGCCATATCCGGGCGACGATCATTCCGGCGCTCAGCCTGCCGATTTCTCTGCTCGGCGCATTCGGCCTGATGTATGCCTTTGGTTTGAGCCTCGACAATATCTCGCTGATGGGGCTGACCATCGCCGTCGGCCTGGTGGTGGATGATGCGATTGTGGTGCTGGAGAACATCATGCGCTACATGGAAGAGGGGGAAACGCCGTATCGCGCCGCGCTAAAAGGGGTGAAAGAGGTGGCGTTCACCGTTATCTCTATTTCGCTTTCCCTGGTGGCGGTGTTTATTCCGATCTTCTTTATGCCGGGCACGATTGGCCTGCTGTTCCACGAGTTTGCCTACGTGGTATCGCTGACGATTCTGGTTTCCGCTGCGGCATCGTTGACCATTATTCCGCTTTTGGTTCCGAAACTTATTCGTGAGCACACGCCGGAAGATAAACCTGAACCGCGCTGGAGTCAGGTCTTTGAGCGCGGGTTCGAAGCGCTGCGTCGCCAGTACGGAAACGGGTTGGAATGGGCGGTTTCTCATCGCGTGATTATGATCGGCGTCGCACTCAGCACGATTGCGCTTACCATCGGCCTGTACTGGTTTTCACCGAAGGGTTTCTTCCCGCAGGAAGATATCGGGCAGATAACCGCCAGCATTGATGCGCCGCAGGATATGTCGTATCTCGGGCGACTGGGCGTGGCGCAGCAGTTGGGCAAAACGCTGATGAAAGATCCGAGCGTCAGCGACGTACTGACCCGCGTTGACCACGACACCACACAGTTAAGCCTGACGCTAAAAGATCAGAGCCAGCGCCCGCCGCTGGACGCGGTGCTGAAACAGCTGCGCTCGGAAACCGGATATTTACCGGGCATTAAAGTTTACTTCAGCCCGGTGCAAAACCTGCGTGTAGGCGGCCGCAGTGCGAAAAGTACCTATCAGTACACGCTGCAGGCCGTCAGCAGCGGCGATACCAGCCTCAACGACTGGGCCAACCGGCTGATGGCGGAGATGCAAAAAAGCGGGGTCTTTGTCGGCCTGAATACCGACGCGCAGCTGAATGGATTGCAGGCGCAATTAGTTATCGACAGAAACAAAGCCTCGCTGATGGGCGTGGATATCCAGCAGATTCGCGACACGCTGTACGACGCGTTCGGGACTTACCAGGTGTCGACGATTTATGCCCCGGAAGACAGCTATGAAGTGATCATGGAAGTGCAGGAGCCGTTCCGGCAGGACGAAAGCGACCTGTCGAAAATCTATGTCCGGTCATCAAGTGGGGCGCTGCTGCCGATCACCACCTTTACGACGATTTCTCGCACCCAGGGCGTGACGGCGGTCAACCACCAGGGGCAGCTGCCGGCGATTACGCTTTCGTTCGACCTGGCGCCAGGGAAATCGCTGTCGGATGCAACGGCGGCCATTGCCCAGGCTCAGCAGGCGATTCACCTGCCGTCTTCTGTGTTCGGCACCTACGCCGGGCAGGCGGCGCTGTTCCAGCAGTCCCAGAGCAGCCAGATCTGGCTGATTGTGCTGGCGCTGGCGGTGATTTACGTCATTCTCGGCGTGCTGTATGAAAGCTGGATCCATCCGCTGACCATTCTGCTTGGCCTGCCGTCGGCGGCGGTCGGGGCGCTACTGGCCCTGAGGCTGTTTAATCTCGATCTTACGTTTATTGCGATGATTGGTATTCTGCTGCTGATTGGTATTGTCAAAAAGAACGCTATCATGATGATAGATTTCGCGTTAGTGGCGCAGCGTGAACACGGCATGACGCCGCATGATGCCATTATGCAGGCGTGTTTACAGCGGTTCCGCCCGATCATGATGACCACGCTTTGCGCCATTATGGGGGCGATCCCCATTGCGCTGGGCCTGGGCGCTGGGGCCGAACTGCGTCAGCCGATGGGGGTGGCGATTGTCGGCGGGCTGCTGTTCTCACAGCTGATCACCCTGTTTATTACGCCGGTGCTGTTCCTGCTGTTTGACGGCAACCCTCAGGGGACGAAGGAGTGATGATGAAAATTCTGCTGGTGGAAGATCAGAAAATGGCCTCGGAGTATATTGCCAAAGGGCTGCGCGAGAACGATTTCGTGGTCGATGTCGCCGGAAACGGTATCGACGGCCTGCATTATCTCCTGACCACGGACTATGACCTGGCGATCCTCGACGTGATGCTGCCGGGCATTGACGGCTGGAAGATCATCGAAATGGCGCGTCAGGCCGGAAAACAGACGCCTATCATGTTTCTGACCGCGCGGGATGACGTGGAGGACAGAGTCCACGGCCTCGAACTGGGCGCGGAAGATTATCTGATCAAGCCTTTTTCTTTTAGCGAGCTGCTGGCGCGGGCGAGGGTGATTCTGCGCCGTTCCGCGCCGCCGACCGCGATTCTTGAAGAGAACCTGCTGCAGGTGGGCGATTTGAAGCTCGATTTTCTGCGGCACAAAGTGTCCCGTGCCGGGGTGCGAATAGAGCTAACGCAAAAAGAATTCTTGCTGCTAAGCCTGCTGATGCGCCGCTCGGGCGAGGTGTTGTCGCGCACAGTGATTGCCGAGCAGGTGTGGGACATGAATTTTGACCCGGAAACTAACGTCATAGACGTCGCCATCCGCCGCTTGCGCAACAAAATTGACGACGGCTTTGAGGATAAATTACTCCACACTCTGCGCGGCGCAGGGTATGTGCTGGAATTACGCGGATGATAAAACTGTCGCATTTGTCGATCACGGCGCGCCTGACGCTCTACTTCTCCGTCACGATGGCCATCGTGCTTTACAGCGTGTCCGGCGTGCTTTATTCGACTATGCGCCAGCAGCTCAATCATAAAGATGAGCTGGAGCTACAAAGCTCCATTCAGTTCCAGCAGGAAATTGCTACGGCGATTGGAGAGCGGCAGGACAACGGGGAAGAGTGGCAAACCGAGCTGCTGGAGTCCGTGGTGCGGCAGGAGCGTCTGTCGCTGCGCATCTTCAGCCCGGAAGGCAAGGTGTACGCGCAATCCAATAATATGGTTATCCCGGAGCAGGATTTTCCGCTGCCGGGCCCCGGGTTTAGCTACCGGGAATGGCATTATCGCGCGGAGAATATCCGGCAAAAATACTTAATTACCTCCACGCTGTTCACCCTAAAAAATAACCAGAAATGGCTGGTACAAGCGGCGCTCAACGTCTCCGGCAACAACGAAATAATCAATACCTATTATAAGCGCATGCAGTTCTTCGCCGCGCTGGCGATCCTGCTGTTTGCCGCCTTTGGCTGGTGGCTTGCCCGCCGGGGGCTATCGCCGCTGCGCACGATCACCACCGAAATTGAGAAAATTCACGCCAACGATCTGCACACCCGGATCCTGGATCAGCGTTGGCCGCCGGAACTGAACGCGCTGGCGGCGTCGTTTGACCGCATGATGATGCGCCTTGAGGCCTCGTTTCATCAGCTAAATCGCTTTTCATCGGACATTGCCCACGAGCTGCGCGGGCCGATAAACAACCTGATCTCTGCCGCCAGCGTCATTCAAACCAAAGACCGCAGCGCCGAAGAGTACCAGGAAACGCTGGCCGCTATTGTGGAAGAAGGCGAGCGGCTGTCGCGCATGATCTCCTCCATGCTGTTCCTTGCCCGGGCAGATAACAGCCGCGAAGTGCTGAATGCCGAATGGCTAAGCAGCGCCCATGAATTCGAAAAACTTATTGGTTTCTATGACATTCTGGCAGAAGAAAAAGAGATTACCCTCGCAAGCCGGGGGGACATTTCATTCTATGCTGACCCGCAGCTTATCCAGCGGGCACTCTCAAATTTGCTCTCTAATGCCCTGCGCCACACGCCTGAAAAAGGGCATATCACGCTCAGTGCAAAAATTGCCGATGAACGGGTGATATTGAGCGTGAGTGATGATGGAGAAGGCATCAAACCCGAACATCTGCCGCTGATTTTTGATCGCTTTTTCCGGGGAGAAGCCTCCCGCAGCGCCACGGAAAACACCGGGCTGGGGCTGGCGATTGTGAAAACCATTGCGGAACTGCACGGCGGCAAAATCAGCGTGGTCAGCGAGCCGGGGCGCGGCAGCACGTTTACGCTCTCATTGCCGCTGCACGACAAGGCCTGAATCACGCAGAATAATCTCTCATGGCAGGAACAATACTAAGCGGAATGAGTCTCAGTGAGGTAAACAGGTAGCCTTTTGTGCCGACCTGAATAAAATCCAAACAGATGAAACGTGTTTAGCTCCAGTAGAGACTGGGGCGTTCACTATGAGTTTCTGGGATCATCGCTTTTATTGTTATGGAAAACCTGCCCAATGCTATTGAAACACTTTTCTCGCCGTGCCATTGCCCTGGCCGTGGCGCTGATCATCCTCCTGACTATCGCTCTGTTCTTCTTCCTCAGAAGCCCGGATACACCTGATTATGTGACTGCTCCTGTACGCAAGGGCGATATCGAAAACTCTGTCCTGGCTACCGGGCGAATCGATGCTATCGAGCGTGTTAACGTCGGGGCGCAGGTTTCAGGCCAGGTCAAGTCGCTCAAAGTGAAGCTGGGAGATCATGTCACCAAAGGGCAGTCCATCGCCGACATTGATGATGTGCCGCAGCGTAACGAACTGCGTAACGCCGAAGCCGCGCTCAATGTAGTCAAAGCCGATCTGCAGGCTAAGCAAGCGCTCCTGAAACAATCTGAGCTACGGTTCAAACGCCAGCGCCAGATGCTGAGCGAAGATGCCAGCTCGCGCGAAGATTTTGAGTCTGCAGAAGCTACGCTTGCCACTACTCGGGCAGAATTGCTGTCTCTGAATGCCAAACTTGTTCAGGCGCAGATTGAAGTGGATAAGAAAAAAGTCGATCTTGGCTATACGCGAGTCGTGGCACCGATGGACGGGATTGTTATCGCCGTTGTCACGCAGCAAGGGCAGACCGTGAACTCCAGCCAAAGTGCGCCGACCATCATCAAGCTGGCTCGTCTCGACGTCATGACCATCAAGGCTCAGATTTCTGAAGCCGATATCACCCGCATTTCAGCAGGGCAAAAAGCCCGTTTCACTATTTTCTCTGAGCCGGACAAACATTATGACGCGACACTGCGCACCGTTGAACTGGCGCCGGAGTCGGTGATGAAAGATGACTCTCTTGCTGGCAGCAGCACGGCATCTGGCTCTGGCACGTCCAATGCGTCCGTCTATTACAACGCGCTGCTCGACGTGCCGAATCCGGAAAATCGCCTCCGTATTGCGATGACGGCTCAGGTCACGCTGCTGGCCGGAGAGGCCAAAGACACGCTGCTGGTCCCGATTCAGGCCGTGCATAAAGCCGAAGGAAATAAACAGGAAGTACAGGTGCTGCGGGCTGACGGCAAGCTGGAGGCTCGGGAGGTGAAAACAGGGATCACCAACAGCGTCGATATTCAGATCCTCGAGGGCGTAAAAGTCGGGGAAAATGTCGTGCTGTCACAGCCTGGTGAGAAAGCACCAGGGGAAGGGTTTGTCCTGTGAGTAACATCATCGAGTTAAAGGGCATTAGCCGGACCTACGGCAACGGCGGGCAGGCGCTAACCGTGCTGAAAAATATCGATCTGACCATAGCTGCCGGGGAAATGGTGGCGATCATCGGTGCATCAGGATCGGGTAAGTCGACCTTGATGAACATTATGGGCTGCCTCGATGTACCTGACAGCGGCGATTACTACATCGGCGGGCAAAATGCCGCCCAGCTTTCGCCGGATGAACTGGCTCGAGTGCGGCGAGAGCATATCGGTTTTATTTTCCAGCGCTACCACCTGATGCCTGACCTTAGCGCCCTAGGCAACGTTGAGATCCCGGCTATTTACGCCAACAGTGAGCGTGACAAGCGTCGCCTGCGTGCCGCCGCACTGCTTGGCAGGCTCGGGCTGGAAGGGCGTGAGCACCATAAGCCCGGCGAGCTTTCTGGCGGCCAGCAGCAGCGCGTCAGTATTGCCCGCTCGTTGATCAATGGCGGGGAAATTATTCTTGCCGATGAGCCGACCGGCGCGCTGGACTCTCAGTCAGGTCAGGAGGTGTTAGCCATCCTGAGCGAACTTAACCAGCGTGGTCATACGGTCGTGATGGTGACCCACGACATGAAAGTGGCCCAGCACGCTCAGCGCATTATCGAACTGCGGGACGGCGAAATCATCGCCGACAGCGGCAGCCACGTAACGGCCACACAAACGCTGCCGCCGCCTAATCGCACCCGCCAAAGCCGCTGGCAAAGTCTGCTCGACCGCACGCGAGAATCGCTACAAATGGCGATCAAAGCGATGAATGCGCATCGCTTACGCACCACGTTGACCATGACAGGGATAATTTTCGGTATTGCCGCCGTTGTCACCGTTGTGGCGTTGGGCGAGGGCGCGAAGCAGAAAACGCTGGAGAATATTAAGGATCTGGGGACCAACGTCGTCAGCATTTATCCGGGCCGGGACTTTTTTGATGACGGTATCGAAGGCATTCGGACGCTGGTGCCAGCAGACGCGGAGGCGCTGGCAAAGCAGGGTTTCGTCGACAGCGTAAGCCCGGAGGTTAGCGCCTCAGACAATATTCGTTTTCTCGGTAAATCCGCAACCGCGTCGATCAACGGCGTCGGGCGAGATCACTTCCGCGTTAACGGCATTCAGCTTTTGCAAGGGACAACCTTCAGGGATGACCGTAACGCCCTGCAGGAAGTGATTATCGATGAGAACGCCCGTAAGGCGCTGTTTGATGAAGCCGGGCTACAGGCGCTGGGGCAAATTGTTTTCCTGGGCTCCGTTCCGGCACGCGTGGTGGGTATCGCCCAAAGCAACAATCGCAGCTATGCACCCAACCGTATCACCGTATGGATGCCCTACAGCACGGTGATGTACCGCATGGTCGGTAAAACGGTGCTGACCAGCATCAGTGTCCGGCTAAAAGACAACGTGGCTAACGAAGCTGCGGTGAGCGCCATCTCGCAGCTATTGACCCAGCGCCACGGCGTTAAAGACTTCCAGCTTTATAACTTCGAGCAGATCAGAAAATCTATCGAACGCACTTCGATGACCTTCAGCATTTTAATTCTGATGGTCGCCTGTATCTCGCTGATGATCGGCAGTCTCGGCGTGATGAATATCATGCTGGTGTCGGTCACCGAACGAACCCATGAAATCGGCGTGCGCATGGCGGTAGGGGCGCGGCGAAGCGACATTATGCAGCAGTTTATGATTGAAGCCGTGCTGGTTTGCCTGATTGGCGGTGCGCTGGGTATTGCCCTGTCGTATGCCGCTGGTGCGCTATTTACCGCCCTGGCAGGCGGGATGTTCACGGCGATTTATTCGTGGCAGGCCGCAGCAGTCGCGTTTTTCTGCTCAACATTAATCGGCATGATCTTCGGTTATCTCCCCGCCCGCAAAGCGGCAAGGATGGACCCGGTCGTTTCACTGGCCAGCGAGTAACCTATGAAAATTTTATCACCTTTGGCTTTGTGCCTCGCCGCCGCGCTCAGCGCAGGCTGCGCTAATACGCTGAAAAGCGACTATCACGCGCCGGAAGTACGCTATCCCGTCAGCTGGGACAAGAGCGATGCTACCCACGACCTGGCGCCGTTTGACTGGCAAGCGTTTAACGATCCCCATCTCGATAACTGGCTGCGCCAGGTCATGGCAAGCAATAACGATGTCGCTATTGCCGTGCTTCGGGTATACCGGGCGCGACTCGACGCGGAAAGAGTCGGTATCACCAACGATCCCGGGTTGAAAGGTTCATTGGGTGTAGACGGGAAAAATCAGCTCAATAACTCGTCCGGCTGGACAAAAGGCAGTAGCGCCAGCCTCAGCACCAGCTATGAGCTGGATCTCTGGGGCAAAATAGCCCGCCAGCGCGATGCGGCGGAGTGGGCAAGTCATGCCAGCGAAGAAGATTTACGCGCCGCACGCCTGACGCTGCTTTCCGAGGCCAGCAATAATTACTGGCGCATTGGCTTTGTGAACCAGCAGATTGCCGTCCTCCAGCAGAGCATTGGCTATTCAAGAGAGACGCTGCGTCTGGCCGAGTCTCGCTATCGTGCAGGCGGTGCTTCCGCGCTGGATGTCGTGGACGCGCAGCAAAGTTTGCTCGCGCAGGAAAACCGACTTACCGGGCTGCAGCGAGATCGTCTGCAGGTGCTGAACCAGCAGGCCGTATTGCTGGGGACCGCTCCGGGCAGCTCAGTGGTTGAGCCAACAAAACTGCCCAACGGCCCTCTGCCGCAAGTTAACGCGAATATTCCTGCCAGCGTACTGAGACACCGACCTGATATCAGTGCGCAAGAGTGGCGGGTACATGAAGCCCTGGCCAACGTTGATATACGGCGTACCGAATACTATCCCGCGTTCACCCTGACGGGGTCGCTGGGTTCCGGCAGCAGCACGCTGCTGAACGTGCTGCATAATCCCATCGCTTCCGTGGGCGCAAGTCTGACGCTGCCGTTCCTGGACTGGCGGCAGCGGGGCGTGGAGGTGAAAATCGCCCGTAACGATTACGAGCAGCGGGTGCTGGCGTTTAAACAGTCGCTTTATAAAGCCATGAGCAGCATTGAAGACGAACTCTCCCTGCGCAGTCAATTGCTGGAGCAGGAAATAAGGCTCCGGGAGGGGCTTGAGCTTGCGCGTAAGTCAGAGCGCTTAAATGAAGTGCGCTACCGTCAAGGCGCGGCACGTATTTCATTCTGGCTCGATGCCCAGGAAAAACGCCGCCAGGCAGAACTGTTGCTGGATGAAAACCGCTTTAATCAGTTCCAGAATCTGGCAAAAATTTATCTCGAGTTTGGCGGGTCGTCTACTTTCCCCTAAATCTTGCTAACTAATTCTCCTCAAACAGAAAACGGTTTTTCTTTCTCCGGCGCTCGTTTAAAGTCTTGCTGGTTTAGCGTGTTTAAACGAACAAAATGATAAACGAGCGCTTATTTTATGGGGAAGGGTGAAGGCATGCGTGTGTCAGATTATATCAGGCTGTTATTTCTTGCCGCAGTATGGGGAGCCAGCTTCCTTTTTATGAAAATAGCCACGCCCGAGTTTGGGGCGGTAAACACAGCTTTTTTGAGGGTGTTTTTTGGTTTTGTCGGGCTGGCGGTGATTCTTGTCACCCTTAGATCTTCTTTTCGCTTTGAGGGTAAATTCCGTTCGGCGCTTATTTTAGGCGCGATTAACTCCGGGCTGCCTTTCTTTATGTATTGTCTGGCCGCAAAATGGCTACCGGCCGGATACTCCGCTATTTTAAACGCGACCACGCCGCTAATGGGCGCCATTATTGGTTTTTCTTTTTTTGGTGAAAAATTAACGGCACGAAAATGGCTGGGGGTAGTGCTGGGCCTGGTGGGGATTATGGTGATTACCTCGGTCGGTGACGCACAGTCAAACGAGGATAAAATCGCCGGGATTATTGCCTGTTTGGTCGCCACGAGCTGCTACGGCGTGGCGGGCTTTTTAACCCGCCGCTGGATCTCCAACAAGGGCGGGCTTAACCCTAAAATCGTCGCATTTGGCAGCCAAATTGGTGCCGTGCTTTTCCTGCTGCCGTTCTTTGCCTGGAGCGTGGCGACCGGTCCTTCCATAAACTGGTTACAAGGCAATGTCTGGTTCAGCGTGTTGGGATTAGGTATTCTCTGCACCGCCGTGGCCTATATTTTTTACTTCCGTTTAATCGCCGATATCGGGCCATTACGCAGCCTGACGGTGACCTTTTTAATTCCGCCGTTTGGCGTGCTGTGGGGATACCTCATTTTGCATGAAACCATCAGCGAAGTATTTATTATCGGCGCGGCGATTGTCTGTTTCTCCGTCTGGCTGGTGATAAGCCCGGACAAGAAAGTGCTCTCTCCCAAAGTGAATCCGAACATCCGCTAACGAATAATTGTAGTTATACTAGCCGCGAGCCCGGATAAGTTTTCCGGGGCACGCGGTTAAGGAAAAACGATGAAACGAGAAGCGCTGTTCGCGGCGGTGTTTGACAAGTACCAGGTTGAGCCGGACTACCCGTGGGATAAATTTAAGGATTACGCCGTGCTCCGGCATCGCTATAAGCGTAAATGGTTTGGCGTGGTGCTGAGTATTTCCGCCGCAAAACTGGGGCTGGAAAGCGATGAGGTGGTTGATATCCTCAACGTGAAAGTCATGCCTGGCGCCGTTGGTTCGCTGAGAATGCAGCCCGGTATTTTACCCGCTTACCATATGAACAAAGAGCATTGGGTAACGGTGTTAATTGACAAGGTGCCGGATGAATTCATTCTGGGGCTTATCGACGAAAGCTTTAGCCTGACACGGTAGTTTTATTATCCCGGGCATAATATTAAATAAGATGCCCGGGGGCGTATTACAAATAATCCTTCGCTATTTTAATGACCGCTTTTTTGACTGGGGCGGCATTGCCATTAATCATGCAAAGTGGCTTATGAACTTCACCGGGATAAAAAATAACAAAGTCCCCGACATTCAGGTTAATAATCCTTTCATCATCCGGCGTTTTAATAAAAGCAATATCACTTTTTGCCAGCTTATCCTCCATCATTTCCGTATGTAGTGGCTTCAGGCTAAAAGCCATACCTTCTTGCCCACTTAGCACAAGCTGAACGTCCAGATATCTTTCATGATACTCCGGGAGCGCATCCCAGGCGGATCGCGTATTACCCTCAATGACTAAAGCCCACACACTCTCGCCTGCAACCGCGTATTTCCCCGTCGGAGAATCGGCATTGATATTCTTCAAAACATAATCCAGGGCCTCGATTATTTTCGATGGCAGCCACGGATTTAAACCTAGCTCATTAATGTTTCCAACAATCATATAACATCCTTTATTCAATACGGGCGGGAACGTCTTTTTTATTAAATAGCCACCATTAAAAAATAAAGATATTAGTGAAATATGGAAATGTGATCTACTTCACGCATTTAAATTATAAATAACCTGGCAGGATAATAAGTTGCTTCCCTTAACGTTTTTTAGGCTAATTTCCGTATATTGTTTCACATATGAGTTGCACTGTTCTATATATGAAACAAAACGACGAATTAATTCGCAGTAAAATAAGTTCGATATATAAAACAAACGAGCATTCTATATATAAAACAAATAATCAAAGCGGAAATAAACATGCGTATTCCAGAGAGCCTAAAAGAGAGCAAAGCCCCCGCAGCCGTCAGGCTGGTGGCTATTCTTGATTTTATTGCGGAGAAAGGTAGCGCCAGTTTTAGCGAAATCAGCACCCAACTGGCGATCCCAAAAAGCAGCACGCACCATTTGCTGGAGGTGCTGTGCGCCACGCAAATGCTGCGTCTTCGCGTTGACGGGCGTTACGCGCTCGGGCTGCACCTGTTTGAGCTGGGTGGCCTGGCGGCCAGCGGGCTGGATATTCGCCTGGAAGCTATTCCGTACCTGCACGAGCTGGTTGAACTCACCGGGTTGACCTGCCATCAGGGCATTATGGAAGGTGATGAAGCATTTTTCCTCAGCAAAATTCAGTCGCCACAGGCGATTATATTGACGTCCTGGGAAGGGAAGCGCATTCGGCTACACAGTACGTCATTAGGGAAAATTCTGCTGGCCTGGCGTCAGACAGAACAGGTTGAGCAGATTCTGGCGAAGGCTACTTTCGTGAAAAAAACGGAAACTACCATCACCGATAAGCAGCGCTTTATTGAGCATCTTGCCTTAGTGAGGCAGCAGGGCTGGGCCTACGATGACGGCGAGAACATTAATGAAATTCGCTGTATTTCCGCCCCGGTATTTGACACCAAAGGTGACGTACTTTGTGCCATTGGCCTGACGGGAATGGTTTCTCAATTTACCAATGGCAAAAAGGAAGAGTATTTAAGCCATTTACTGGCGACCACCGAGCGAATATCAAATGCAGTTAATTTTGGTATGAAGTCCAGGGCCGTAAGTCAGTAGCTAGTCTGTATTAATTAAGTCGTAAATTATCCGTGAATTATTCACGGAGGTTTACTTTTGGGGTTTTTCAATAAAATGGTTAATTTCTTTTATCTTTTACTGAGGAAACAAACATGCAAATCAAGAAGGCAATAGACAAAATCCCCGGGGGATTAATGCTTGTGCCGCTATTTTTAGGTGCCCTGTGTAATACATTTGCTCCCGGCACCGGTAAATATCTTGGCTCATTTACCAACGGGCTAATTACCGGGACGGTACCGATACTTGCCGTCTGGTTCTTTTGTATGGGGGCATCCATTGAGCTTAAAGCCACGGGTACTATGTTGAAAAAGTCTGGTGTCCTGGTGGTAACCAAAATAGCCACTGCATGGGTTGTGGCGATGGCCGTCGGGTCGTTTCTGCCGCTGAACGGCGTTGAGGCCGGGATTTTTGCCGGGATCTCAACGCTGGCGCTGGTTGCAGCGATGGACATGACAAACGGTGGGCTGTATGCCGCGCTGATGAATCAGTACGGTTCTAAAGAAGAGTCAGGGGCGTTTGTGCTGATGTCGCTGGAGTCAGGGCCGCTGATGACGATGGTTGTGCTGGGCACCGCGGGGATTGCCTCTTTCGAGCCGCAGCTGTTTGTCGGGGCGGTGCTGCCGTTCCTGGTGGGCTTTGTACTCGGTAACCTTGATCCAGATCTGCGGAAAATGTTCGGCGGGGCGGTACAAACGCTGATCCCGTTCTTTGCCTTTGCACTCGGTAACACCATCAAACTACAGGTGATTATCGAAACGGGTTTTGCCGGGATATTCCTGGGCTTTGCGGTGATTATCATCACCGGCATTCCTTTAATCCTTGCGGATAAGTTCCTCGGGGGTGGCGACGGTACCGCAGGCGTGGCGGCGTCCAGCACGGCTGGTGCGGCGGTGGCCACACCGGTATTGATAGCGCAGATGGTGCCCGAGTTTGCGCCAGCGGCTCCTGCGGCCACGGCTCTGGTAGCAACCAGCGTGATCGTGACTTCCGTAGTGGTGCCGATTATTACCGCGCTTTGGGCTAAACAGGTTAAAAAAGAAAAGCTGGAACAAGAGGTGATTATCGCGAAATAACGGGTGCGTTAATACCGCTTAAAAACACATTTAATTAATAAATACTCTAATGGCATCAATTACGCCAGGGGCCCACTCGCATTAAAATTGACGTTAACTAAGGAATTAAATATGGATATCAGACAAAGTATTCACAGCGATCACGCTAAAACGCTGGACACCGCTGGAATTAGAAAAGAGTTTTTAGTTGAAAAGATTTTCGAAGCCGATAAATACACGATGGTTTACAGCCATATTGATCGCATCGTGATTGGCGGCATTATGCCGGTGAATAAAAGCGTTTCTATTGGCGAAGAAGTGGGCAAACAGTTCGGCGTGAACTATTTCCTAGAACGCCGCGAGCTGGGGCTGATTAATATCGGCGGTGCGGCCGTGATTACCGTGGATGGCACCGAATATCGCGTAGAAAAAGAAGAGGCGATGTATATCGGTAAAGGCGCTAAGCAAGTGATGTTCACAAGCGTGGACAGCGCAACACCCGCCAAACTCTATTACAACAGCGCCCCGGCACACCATACGTACCCAACCCGCATTATCACAGGCGCAGATACGGTGGCAGCGCCGTTGGGCAGCGTGGAAAGCTGTAATAAGCGCACCATTCGTAAGTATCTGGTGCCGGAGGTCCTCGACACCTGCCAGCTCAGCATGGGTATGACCCGCCTTGAAGAGGGCAGCAACTGGAACTCGATGCCCAGCCACACCCATGAACGCCGCATGGAAGTCTACTTCTACTTCGACATGGATGAGGACACCATCGTGTTCCACATGATGGGCAAACCGCAGGAAACGCGCCACGTTGTCCTGCACAACGAACAGGCGGTGATTTCGCCGAGCTGGTCCATTCACTCGGGCGTCGGAACCAAACGCTACACCTTCATTTGGGGCATGATCGGCGAAAACCTAACGTTCGACGACATGGACCACATCGCTATGAAAGATATTCGCTAACTCGCTATCGCACGTAAGGAGTACACCATGGTTTTAGAAAAGTTTGCTTTAACAGGAAAAGTAGCGTTGGTGACCGGCTGTAACACCGGGCTGGGGCAGGGCATGGCGGTTGGCCTGGCCCAGGCGGGCTGCGACATTATCGGCGCAAATATTGCCGAACCGGTGGAAACCCGCCAGCAAATTGAAGCGCTGGGGCGGCGTTTCGTGAATATCGCCGCCGACCTGGGCCGCTATGAGAATCTGCAAAACGTGGCTAATGAAGCCGCCGCCGTTTTTGGGCGCATAGACATTCTGGTGAACAACGCCGGGATCATTCGTCGCCAGGATGCCCTCGAGTTTTCCGAACAGGACTGGGACGACGTGATGAACGTGAACGTCAAAACGGTTTTCTTCCTTTCTCAGGCGGTGGCGAAGCAGTTTATTAAGCAGGAAACCGGGGGCAAAATCATCAATATTGCATCGATGCTTTCATTCCAGGGCGGGATCCGCGTGCCGTCCTATACGGCGTCCAAAAGCGGCGTCATGGGCATCACCCGGCTGATGGCGAATGAATGGGCGAAACACAACATCAACGTCAATGCGATTGCGCCGGGCTATATGTCCACCAACAACACCGCGCAGTTAAGAGCGGATGCGGAACGCAGCAGCGAGATCCTGGAGCGTATTCCTGCGGGGCGCTGGGGGCTTCCGTCTGACCTGATGGGGCCGGTTGTGTTCCTGGCTTCACCGGCGTCGGACTACGTTAACGGCTACACCGTTGCCGTCGACGGCGGCTGGCTGGCTCGCTAAAGTTGCTGACGAAGAGGGAAAAAGCGTGGTTTTTCCCTCTACGTGGTGAAAGGCTGCCTGGGTAACAGGCGGCTTTTTCGCTTACTTTTTCTGCCAGCTAACAGCGTAGTGATAATGCGTCCCGGAGAGCAAAAACTCCGGCGAGACGCTCGGACTCCAGGAATCATCCCCACCCACGCCCATATGATAGCCGTCGATATTCAGCCAGCAGCCTTCTTCTTCATTTAACAAATGCCGGTGCGTGGTTTCCCGCAGCTGTTTTTGGCTGTAGCGGCTGATGTTGAAGTGAAACGCCCCTCGCCAGCGGTGGCTGCCGTATTCAAGTCGTGAAGTGTCGCAGCGCAGGCCATTTTCGCTCGGGAAAACATAAGGCGTGTACATGTCGGCCAGCGGCAGCGTCCATTGGTCAAACAGCGCCGAGCTTTTACGGTCGGGGTAGTTTTCATGTGGGCCACGGCCAGACCAGGTCACCTCAGATTCAATATCTGCAAGCTGGCAGCAAAGACCAATGCGTGCGGGCGCTGGCGTGCCGAAGGCAATGCCCACATCCACCGTAATATGCAGCTCACCCAGGCTGTCGATGAGATAGTTTTTGTGGCTGATAAACAGCGTTTTACCGTTGCCCTGCCAGCGATGAACGGTGCGAACCAACACGCCGTTGCTCAGCCTGTCCACGTCGAAACTCAACAATTCCGTCTTCAGGTCGTACATGCCTGCGGCCTTCCAGCGTTCCACCCAGGCATTAGGATCAATGTGCGCGGCCTCGCTAATGCCGATGTCATTATCCAGCGGCGCACGAGTGAAGTTATCCTGCAAAGGCGTGAGCAGCGCAGGGCGTTGATGGCTAAACCACTGGCTGAGCAGGCCGCTTCTACGCTCAAAACGCCAGTGCTGATCGCCGTGGAACACATCAACGTGCCTGTCGTCCATTTGCATCAACGGAGCAGAACCGGCGGGAAGGGTCGTGGGCTGCGCTAACGCTGACGGCAACTGCCACTGCGCCTGAGCGCAACAATGCCCGGCTTCGCTCCATGAGGTTGCCTTTATCTGCCGGATTTCAACATTCAGCCAGAGATCGCCAGGACAGCTTATCTCCGGCATAACAAGCTGAAGCACGCAGGTTTGTTCTGGTTCCAGAGCCAGTGCCAGTTCACCGCTGGACAGCAATTCACCCTCGCTTTTCAGCATCCATACCAGGCGTTCGTTATCGCTTTGGCGGAACAGGTATTCGCTGGTCACTTCCAGTCTGTTGTCCGACAGCAGGCGGAACTGGAAGAACTGCTGCGCATATTTCGCTTCATGTAACGCTGGATGCGGCGTGCGGTCGGCGAAGACCAGACCGTTCATGCAGAACTGCCGATCGTTTGGCTTGTCGCCAAAATCACCGCCATAGGCGGCCCAGGGCTGGCCGCTTTCGTCATATTTCACCAGCGACTGATCGACCCAGTCCCAGACAAAACCGCCCTGCAGCCGTGGGTGCTGGCGAAATGCCTCCCAGTACTTGCTGAACCCGCCAAGGCTGTTGCCCATCGCGTGGGCGTACTCACACAGAATCAGCGGGCGGCTTTCTTCAGGCAGCCCCAGCCATTTCTTTATCGACCACTTCGGCACCTGCGGGAAGGGCTGATCCTGATCGACCCTGGCGTACATCGGGCAAATAATATCGGTGGCCGCCGTGTCCGCGCCGCCGCCTTCATACTGCACTGGTCGGGTGGGATCGTTGGATTTTATCCAGCGGTAGAGCGCGTCGTGATTACTGCCGTGGCCGGATTCGTTGCCGAGCGACCAGATGATAATGGACGGATGGTTGCGATCGCGCTGCACCATCCGCGTCACGCGCTCGGCCATCGCGGGCAGCCAGGTCGGGTTGTCGCTAAGGCGATTCATCGGCACCATGCCGTGGGTTTCTATATTGGCTTCATCCACGACATAAAGGCCGTAAAAATCGCACAGCTTGTACCACAGCGGATGATTGGGATAATGGGAACAGCGCACGGCGTTGAAGTTATTCTGCTTCATCAACAGAATGTCACGCCGCATGGTGTCTTCATCCATCACCTGGCCGTTTACCGGATGGTGTTCGTGTCGGTTGGTGCCACGTAAAAGCAGCGGTTTGCCGTTGAGCTTCAGCAGCCCGCCGGTAATCTCCACTTTGCGGAAACCAACGTCATAGCCTTCAGCTTCAAGAATATCTTCACCTTGCTTCAGGACAACGATCGCCCGATAAAGGTTTGGCACTTCTGCGCTCCACAGCAGCGGTTGTTCAACCGGCAAGCGCAGGGTAGTGCGGTCATGATAAGCGCCGCGTTCGTCAATAATTTCGCTGCCGATGGGGTACTGTTTTTCTGCCAGTAGCGCTTCTCCGCGCCAGAGCTGTACCAGCACTTCGCAGGCGCTGAGGTTCTGGCCCTCGAGCTTCACTAAAGCCCGCAGCTCGCCGCGTGAAAAATCGTCGTTAAGATCGGTCTGCAGCTGCACGTCGGCGAGGCGTGTGTCCGGCTTATGCAGCAGCGAAACATCCCGGAAGATACCGCTCATGCGCCACATATCCTGATCTTCCAGGTAAGTGCCGTCGCTCCAGCGCAGAACCATCACCGAAATGCGGTTATGGCCGGTGTTTAGTACAGCGCTGAGGTCAAATTCAGAGGGCAGGCGGCTGTCCTGGGCGTAGCCGATCCAGATACCGTTGCACCACAGATGAAAGGCGGAGTTTACGCCATCAAAAATAATCCTCGTTTGCCCGCTCGTCAGCCAGCTTTCATCCACATTAAATGTGAGCGAGTAACAGCCGGTGGGGTTTTCCTGCGGGACAAAAGGGGGATTAACCGGGATCGGGTAAGTAATATTGGTATAAACAGGCGCATCATAGCCCAGCATTTGCCAGTTCGACGGGACGGGAATAGCGTCAGCATTGGGAAGATCCTCGCTGAGCCAGCTCTCCGGCACCGCTTCGGGACGAGAGAAATAACTGAAGATCCATTCGCCGTTAAGAGCTTGTCGCGATGGTGAGCGCTTATCATTCCTGGCATCCTCCAGCGAACGCCAGCTGGAAAATGGGGGATGCGCCGCCAGCGAGTTAAGCTGGGTCACGCCGGGGGATTCCCAGTCGCGGCGGGCCAGCGTGGCATGGAGTGAAGGTGATATGTTGGTCATAGTGATGCGCCTGCGAGAGAATTGTTATTCGCTCACAATTTAACGCTAGTTGTTCAGGAGTAAAGCCATCGCGCCGCATTCGGTGATGGGCTTCACAAAGAACCCCGGTTTTATTTCAGGCGCGAAATCTGCTGCGCGAGGCGAGTAAGCTCGTCGGCCAGCTGTGCTGCCGTGGGCTGCATCAGGCTACCCGGTGCGGCGGTCGTTTTGCGTTCTACGAGGTTGACAGGGTGCAACGCCGCTAATTCGCCTCCCTGATGAATTAGCGTCACTATGCCGTTCACGCTGGCTTCTCCGAGTTGCCTGAAATCCTGCCGGATGGTGGTCAGCGGAGGAAGAAAGCAGGCGCTGTCTGCGGTGTCATCAAAACCAATAACGGAAATGTCCTGCGGCACCGCGAACCCGGCTTCGTGAATGGCACGCAGCGCGCCCAGCGCCATCTGATCGTTAGCCACAAGGATCGCCGTCGGCTTCTGCTCATCGCGTAAAAGCTGGCTAACCTGCTGGTAGCCCGAAAGGGAACTCCAGTCCCCACGCATAAAAGCCACCGGAGAAAGCTGATGCTGTGCCAGAGCACGCTGCCAGCCTTCACGCCGCAACCGGGCGGAGACTGAATTTTCAGGGCCGGCCAGCAAGGCAATATGGCGATGCCCAAGCGTCACCAGATGTTTCACAGCAAGCTCAGCCCCTGATGCGGCGTCGGTAACAATGTGATTAGCTTTCACTTCAGGCGAAACATCAAGGAACAACACGGGAACATAGCCGCAGGCCGCCTGTACGGTCTCCACTTCCGCCGTTTCCAGCGGAATGTTCACAATCAGCCCGTCAACGCGCTGGGCAAGCAGGCTATTCACGGCGGCGCAGGCCGCATCCACACCAGGCTGTTCAACCATCGAAATCATCACGTTGAACTGCAGCTCACCGGCTTTGGATTTTATTGCCGCCGCGATCTGTGAGGGGGCATGCAGGGAAAGTGTGGTGGTCGCCAGGCCAAGCGTCTGGCTGAGTTTCCCCGCCAGCTGCTGCGCCACGCGATTCGGCACATAGTTCAGCGCTTTCATTGCGGCTTCAACTTTTTGCCGGGTTTTTGCTGAAACATGCGAAGCCTGGTTGATCACTCGCGAAACGGTTTGATACGACACGCCCGCCGACTCGGCAACATCGTACAGTGTCACAGATTTCGCTTTCATTGCAGGCTTCCTTCTCGCAGACGCTGGTAGGGCGGCTATTCTACACATAACGCGAAAGCCGGGAGAAACTTATGTACAAACTGTATGGCGTGTCGAGTTTTGGGTCGGCCATTACTGAATTGATGCTAACGCTGGTTGAGGAACCTTACAAATTCATTGACGTTGACGGGTTTGACACTCCCGGGCCGATGCGGGATCGGCTGCTGGTGATTAACCCGCTGGCGCAGGTGCCAACCCTTGTGCTGGACAACGGGGAAGTACTGACCGAAAGCGCGGCCATCGCGCTCTGGATCCTCGATCGCCACCCGCAGTATGCCCCGCCCATTGGCACACCGGAGCGGCAACAGTTTTATCGCTTGCTTATCTGGATTGTGGCCAACGTTTACCCCACCTTTACCTACGGCGATTACGGTGAACGCTGGGTAGAAGAAGAGGCCACGGTGCTAACCGAAAACCTTTATCGCTACCGTGAATCGCTGTGGCTGTGGTTTGAAACGCAGCTCGGTGCCGGCCCCTATATTTTTGGCGAACAGCTGACGCTGCTGGATTTGTATCTGCCGGCGATGACCCGCTGGCGGCCGCGGCAGGCCTGGTTTGACCAACACACGCCCAAGCTTGCCGCCGTGGCAAATCAGGTTCGCGCGCTGCCGCAGCTTAATAAAGTGTTGGGCAGAAACGGCATGCTTTAAAGCACTAACGATCATCCGCCTGCGGGCTGCCGCATTTATAGTGAGGCCATTCATTCGCAGCAGGGAATCCGCAAAATGGCATTAGATCTGGGGCTTTATTTCGACCGCATTAACTATCACGGGCCGCGCGAGGCCACCGTAGAAACGCTACGTGCGCTGCATCTGGCGCACGCCTGCGCAATTCCGTTTGAGAATCTGGACGTTTTGCTCGGCAGAACACTCCATGTCGACGACGAGAGCGTCTTTGAAAAGCTGGTTGTGGCCGGGCGCGGCGGCTGGTGTTTTGAGCAAAACGGCCTGTTCAGAAATGTCCTCGCCGGGCTTGGGTTTGAGGTGGAAAACTTAGCGGCGCGCGTGCTGCTGGCCAACCCGCCGCAGATGCCCGCCAGGACGCATCGCCTCACGAAGGTTACCGTCGATGGACAGGACTGGATTGCTGACGTTGGTTTCGGGGGCAAAACGCTGCCCGAACCGGTTCGCCTGGTGGAAGGTGAGATGCAGCAGACGACGCATGGCGTTTACAGTTTCGAACGAGTTGAGCACGACTGGCTGCTGAAATTCCATGATGCTGACAAGGTGATTAACCTGTATCGTTTTAGCCTCGAACAGCAGTACGACTCTGATTACGAAGCCGGGAACCACTACGTGGCTACGTGGCCGCATTCGCACTTCCGCCACTGCCTGACGCTGAGTTTGTACAAGGCCAATGGCGAAAAGAATACGCTCTATAGCGCCGGGGAAAACGCACCGGTCTTTACCCATGCACAAGAGGTTTATGACCTGCTGCAGCAAAACTTCAATTTGCGCTTCGATCATCCGCGCCACGGCATCAGCCTCGAAGAGTTTTCAGCGATGCTGATACGGATTGGCGTGATAAAACCAGCCTGATATTTCCGCTTAAACGCCGCAGTTCGTGCCAGCACGCTGCGGCGATCCTCCGCGATCGTAAAATCACACCTAAAAACTCAAAATAAAATAGCGACGGTACGCGCGTAGATGGTGGATATATCTTGTTTCAAAACCAATGCAAGGGTAAAAGGCCGAATAATATGAGGAATATTCAAAAATTGACGTTACTTTGAAAATTTCCTTTATCAATTTGAGCCTTTTTCTTTTAGCATAACGGCGGTTCTCATCAGGCGGCACAGCGGTTAACACAGGTTATGAAAAACATCTTTCTGGCAATTATCCTTTCTCTTATGGTTATTGGCGCTTTTGCTCACGATCCGCAGCCGGGTACCGGCCTTGATACTCTCGCTTCTGTACAGGGCAGGTGACAGCTAAGCCACCCGCCTGACGTCGCTTAGCCCGCCCAGCGGGAAGCTCGAATAATGCTGCAGAAGTTCAGCGGTTCGAACCCAGGTTCTTTATCCTGAATGACATCGGCCTTCACGTTGCCAAACGTGGTGGCCGGTTTGTTTTTAATCCCGTCGTAAAACGCCTGAATAATCTCCTCTTTAAATGCCGCCGGGCGAGGGTGCAGTTTCACCACCTGCTCACGCTGCTCGTCGCTGAATTTATCGTAATCAATCCCCAGCACGTCCATTTCTACGCCCGCCGTCACCAGCGCAATTTCCGGGGCCATAAACTCAGGAATACCCGGCGTGGTATGCAGGGCAATCGCCGTCCACACTTTGTCGATATCGGCCTGGTTGACGCCGTACTGGCGCATAAAATCCTGCGCGGCAAACGCGCCGTCCACTTCAAAACGCCTGTCGCAGCTGCAGTGTTCGTGGGTCAGCCCCATATCGTGGAACATACAGCCGATATACAGCAGCTCATGGTCAACCTTCAGTTCACGCCGCTGCCCGGCCAGCGCCGCCCAGTAGTAAACCCGGCTGGAGTGGTGGAACAGTAAATCTGATTCCGTGTCGCGTACCAGCTGGGTGGCCTCACGCGCCATTTTGGTGTCTGGAATGGCGATACCGTTAATTTTTAAGCTCATCTCTTTCTCCTCATGTGGGTGTTGGAGTAGCATAGGCCGCAGTTGAAATGTCTCAAATAGTCACATAGCGACGATTTAAGACTTATGCCGCAGTTCGCGACGTGGAGAAAAGAATGGCGCATCAAATCCTGATCCTGGCGGTACCCGGCGTTCAGCTGCTGGATGTTTCGGGGCCGCTGGATGTGTTTGCCGAAGCGAACCGGGTGCTGCACCGCGAGGTTTACCAGCCACAGATTATTGCGCTGGAAGCCCCGACTATTGTTGCTTCTTCCGGAGTGAAAATGCTGGCTGACGATGTGCTTGAAACGGCAGTTAGCGGCCGGGAAACCACCTTTCTTATTGCCGGTGCGCCGGATGCGGCAGACAGAACGTTGAGCCGCGAACAGTGCAAAAAAATGACCGCGCTTTGTGCCCGGAGCCGCCGCTTTGGCTCCGTCTGTACCGGCGCGCTTTTGCTGGCACAAACCGGATTATTACAGGGCAGGAAAGTCACTACTCACTGGTCAGCTGCATCGCTTTTAGCGGCGCGTTACCCTGAAACGGAAGTGACCGCCGATGCGCTTTACGTCATGGACGGAGCCTTACGCACGGCGGCAGGTGTGACTTCAGGGCTTGATCTCGCACTAAGGCTTGTAGAGGAGGATCTGGGCCGGGAAGTCGCGCAGGACGTCGCGGCCAGGCTGGTGATGTTCTTCAAGCGTCCAGTGAACCAGAACCACTTCATCCGCGAGCAGAAAACCTCACTCAGCGGCCGTAGCGCGCTGCAGGATCTCCAACGCTGGACCATCGCCAACATAACGGAAGTTGCCACGGTGCAGCAGATGGCGGCACATATTCACCTCAGCGTGCGGCATTTAACACGCCTGTTTCATCAGGAAATGCAGATCACGCCGGGCGACTGGCTGGAAGCGGAGAAAGTGGCAAGGGCGAGGCAATTGCTGGAATCAGGAGATCTTCCGGTAAAAGCCATTCCTGCAGCAAGCGGCTTTTCCGGGGTAGATACGCTGCGGCGGGCGTTTGTGCGCCGAATGGGCATAACGCCCGCCGCGTATAAAAAGATTTGCTAACGCTACACGTTCGGGAACGTAATGCTGTTCCCCGGTGCCTCACGGTGCAGGTGGATAAAGTTCAGGTGGCGTTCGTACTGGTCGAGAATGTCGATGATCACCTGTTCTTTGCTGTAGTCCATCAGGTCATTGCCCTGGCTGCCCTCCAGCAGGAAGGTTTCCAGTCGGTAATAGGTCGATTTGCCGCTGCGGGCCCGGTAGGTAAAGCCCGGCACCGAGTATTTCTGCGGCCAGATCTGGTAGACGAAGTTTTGCTCGTCGCCCATATGCACCCGCAGCTCCAGGTGCCCCAGCTTCTCATCCGGCAGCGGCGGCTCAACGGAAAGTTCCACCTTCGCGCCACGCAGCTCCAGTTCCTGAGAAACCTCTTCCATTGCCGGGTAGCAAACGGTGTCCATCATCTTCTGGGTATAGCGCGTGCCAGGGTAGTTCATCAGCCGGGACAGGCGCTTTTTCCAGCCGAGGCGATCCTGCGCGGTCATCATGTACGGCGCGGTGTCGCGACTGGCGCTGACGCGGCGGTAATCCTCTATTTTCAGAGATTTGTACAATCCGGCCATCACAAAGAAAATCACGAAGCTGAACGGCAGGCCCATAATCACCGTCATGTTCTGCAGCGCGGAAATGCCGTTGGTCATCAGCATCCCCATGGTCAGCAGGCCAATCGCAATGGACCAGAAGATACGCAGCCAGTTGGGCGCATCACTGTTGATGTCCTTCAACTTAGAGGTGAAATTCCCCAGCACCAGCGCACCTGAATCCGCCGAGGTGACATAGAACAGCAGGCCGGTGATCGTCGCCACCGAAGCGCTGAAGGTAAAGCCGGGATATTGCGCCAGCAGGCTGTAGAAGCCACGCTCCGGGTGGGCCATCGCTTCCTGAGCAAATGTACCGTCGCCGTGAATAATTTCGTAGAGCGCGCTGTTACCGAACACCGACAGCCAAAGCAGGGTAAAGGTGAACGGAATAATCAGCGTGCCGAGCACAAACTCACGAATGGTGCGGCCACGGGAGATTCGTGCGAGGAACAGGCCAACAAACGGCGACCACGCTACCCACCAGGCCCAGAAGAACAGGGTCCAGTTGTTCATCCATTCCACCGGGCGGTCAAACGCAAAGCTGTTAAGCGTCATGCCCATAAAGCGGTTGATGTAATCGCCCACGTTCAGCACCAGCGCGTTCAGCAGAAACTCGGTGTTGCCCATGAACAGCACGAACAGGATCAGCCCCAGCGCCAACGCCACGTTCAGCTCGGAAAGAATTCGAATGCCTTTATCGACGCCGGAGGTCACCGAAATAGTGGCGATAATCACCGACAGCACGATCAGTGCCGCTTTGGCCCCCAGGCTGTCCGGGATATCAAACAGCACGTTCAGCCCATAGTTCAGCTGCACAACGCCAATCCCCAGCGTAGTGGCGATGCCGAAAATGGTGCCGATCACCGCCGCGATATCCACCGAGTGACCAATCGGGCCATTAATTCTTTTGCCAAAAATAGGGTACAGCGCCGAGCGGATCGTCAGCGGCAGGTTATAGCGGTAGCTGAAATAACCCAGCGCGATGCCCATCAGCGCATACATCGACCAGCCGGTCAGGCCGTAGTGGAACAGCGTCCAGACCATCGCCTGGCGAGCCGCTTCAATGGTTTGCCCGGCACCTTCCGGCGGCTGCATATATTGCGTTACCGGTTCGGCAACGGAGAAGAACATCAGGTCGATGCCTATCCCGGCGGCAAACAGCATTGCCGCCCAGCTCAGCACGCTGAATTCAGGCTTCGACTGTTCCGGCCCGAGCTTGATGGAGCCGAAACGGGAACAGGCGATAAACACCACAAACACAATGTAGAGCGTAGCGGCAAGCAGGTAGTACCAGCCAAAGCGAGAGGAGACCCAGTTCAGGGTATGACTAATCAGATTTGCGGAGAAATCGCTATAAAAAATGGTCATCAGGGAAAAGCACAAAATCAGCCCGGCGGACGTGTAGAACACCACCGGGTTGATTTTGTCTTTTTCGCTGGCAGCAGAAGCAGTAACGGGATTCGTCATCGATTACCTCAGGTTAAGTAACGGTGACTACTCAGATGAGCAGTTAAGTTTTTCTTGTGAATGCAGGTGAGATTGTTTTTTAACAATTCCATAATCAATTTATGGTCTTAAATTGTTCATTGATATTAATATATTGAATATATTCAAATAAAATCCTCATTTTTATTGTTTGGAATGCGAACACATCGCTGTTTTCTTGCCTTTGCGTAACAATTAATACACATTTTATATTGAACGTTCAATCAATAAACGCTTAAATAGATAACAATTACTGATGAATGGAGCAGGGCGATGCCGAAAAAAGGTATGCAGCCGATACGGCGGCGACAGCTGATCGACGCCACATTAAACGCCATAAATGAGGTCGGCATGCATGATGCCACGGTGGCGCAGATTGCCCGCCGGGCCGGGGTTTCGACCGGCATCATCAGCCATTACTTTCAGGATAAAAACGGCCTGCTGGAGGCCACCATGCGGGACGTCACCGCCCAGCTTCGCGATGCGGTAGTGGGGCGACTGAAAGCTTTACCGGGCGCTTCTGCCGAACGGCGCCTGTGCGCCATCGTGGATGGCAATTTTGACGAAACGCAGACTCACAGCGCGGCGATGAAAGCCTGGCTGGCATTCTGGGCCAGCAGCATGCACCAGCCGATGCTCTACCGCTTACAGCAGGTGAGCAGCCGCCGCCTGCTGTCCACGCTCACCGCCGAATTCAGGCGCGAGCTGCCGCAGGAGGAAGCCAGGCTGGCGGGTTATGGCCTTGCCGCGCTGATAGACGGCCTTTGGCTGCGAGCAGCCTTGAGTGGCAAGCCGTTTGACCGCAAAGCGGCGAGCGTACTCACCACGCAATTTATCAACCAGCACCTGGTTGCTGCGGTGAAAAAGTAATTAGCAAGGAGAAATCATGTCCCGATTTGGTGAACAACAGCTCTATATCGACGGCGCTTACGTGAATGCGCTCAGCGGTAAAACGTTCGAAACCATCAACCCGGCTAACGGCGAAGTGCTGGCGGTCGTTCAGGCCGCAGGCCGGGAAGACGTTGACCGCGCCGTAGCTGCGGCGAAGAAAGGGCAGAAAATATGGGCAGCAAAAACGCCCGTTGAGCGTGCACGCATTTTGCGCCGTGCGGTCGACATTCTGCGCGAGCGTAACGATGAGCTGGCCGAGCTGGAAACGCTCGACACCGGCAAAGCTTTCAGCGAAACCTCCAGCGTGGATATCGCCACCGGTGCAGACGTGCTGGAATATTACGCCGGGCTGACAACCACCCTGGAAGGCCAGCAGATCCCGCTGCGGGATACCTCATTCGTCTACACCCGCCGGGAGCCATTGGGCGTTGTGGCTGGCATCGGCGCATGGAATTACCCGATTCAGATTGCGCTTTGGAAATCTGCCCCCGCGCTGGCAGCGGGCAATGCGATGATCTTTAAACCGAGTGAAGTGACGCCGCTTACCGCGCTTAAGCTAGCCGAAATCTATACCGAAGCCGGGCTGCCGGACGGCGTCTTTAGCGTGCTACCTGGCGTTGGCGCAGAAACGGGTCAACTGCTGACGGAACACCCTGGCATCGCCAAAGTTTCCTTCACCGGCGGCGTTGCCAGCGGCAAGAAAGTGATGGCCAACGCTGCGGGTTCAACGCTGAAACAGGTCACGATGGAGCTGGGCGGCAAATCACCGCTGATTATCTTCGACGATGCCGATCTTAACCTGGCGGCAGACATCGCGATGATGGCTAACTTCTACAGCTCCGGCCAGGTCTGCACCAACGGCACTCGCGTATTTATTCCCGCGGCGCTGAAAGCCGAGTTTGAGCAGAAAATTATTGAACGCGTCGGTCGCATTCGCGCCGGTGACGTGATGGATCCGCACACCAACTTTGGCCCGCTGGTCAGCTTCCCGCACCGCGAAAACGTTCTGCGCTACATCGAATCCGGCCGCGAAGAGGGCGCCACGCTGCTGTGCGGGGGCGACAAGCTGCGCGGAGAAGGTTTTGATAACGGTGCCTGGGTTGCGCCCACGGTGTTCACCGACTGCCGCGATGAGATGACAATCGTCCGCGAAGAGATCTTCGGGCCGGTGATGTCGATCCTTAGCTATGAAACAGAAGAGGAAGTGATTTGCCGCGCCAATGATACGGATTATGGCCTGGCGGCAGGCGTGGTCACTAACGATCTCACTCGCGCACACCGCGTTATCCATCAGCTTGAAGCCGGGATTTGCTGGATTAACACCTGGGGTGAATCTGCAGCAGAGATGCCGGTCGGCGGCTACAAGCATTCCGGCATTGGCCGCGAAAATGGCCTGATGACCCTGCAAAACTATACGCAAGTTAAGTCAATCCAACTGGAGATGGGCACCTATCAGTCAATCTTTTAACCCCACCTGAGGAGGATGAATGGAATTTGATTACATCATTATTGGAGCTGGTTCCGCAGGTAATGTTTTAGCTGCACGTTTAACGGAAGATCCTGATACCACCGTCCTGCTGCTTGAGGCGGGCGGCCCGGACTACCGCTTTGATTTTCGCACCCAAATGCCCGCGGCGCTGGCGTTCCCGCTGCAGGGCAGGCGCTACAACTGGGCCTATGAAACCGACCCCGAGCCGTTTATGAATCACCGCCGTATGGAGTGCGGGCGGGGCAAAGGGCTGGGCGGTTCCTCCCTGATTAACGGCATGTGCTATATCCGTGGGAACGCGATGGATCTCGACAACTGGGCGTCGATGCCGGGCCTGGAGAACTGGAGCTATCTGGACTGCCTGCCGTACTACCGCAAAGCGGAAACCCGCGATATTGGCCCGAATGATTACCACGGCGGCGAGGGCCCGGTGTCCGTCACCACACCGAAGCAGGGGAACAATCCGCTGTTTCACGCGATGATCGAAGCGGGCGTTGAGGCGGGCTATCCGCGTACCGATGATCTGAACGGCTATCAGCAGGAAGGCTTTGGGCCGATGGACCGTACCGTGACGCCAAAAGGCCGCCGCGCCAGCACCGCTCGTGGCTATCTTGACGAGGCAAAGCGCCGGGATAATCTGACCATTGTGACCCATGCAACCACCGACAGGATTATTTTTGATAATTTGCGCGCGGTTGGAGTGGAATACCTTGTGAACGACAGCACGGTGCATTCCGTAGCCAAAGCGCGCAAAGAAGTTCTGCTGAGCGCTGGCGCGATTGCTTCGCCGCAAATTCTGCAGCGCTCTGGGGTGGGCGATGCAGAATTCCTGGCGAGCATTGAAATCCCTGTGGTTCATGACCTGCCGGGCGTGGGCGAAAACCTGCAAGATCACCTGGAAATGTACCTGCAGTATGAATGCAAAGAACCGGTGTCACTTTACCCGGCGCTGCAATGGTACAACCAGCCCAAAATAGGCGCAGAATGGCTGTTCAACGGCACCGGCGTAGGCGCGAGCAACCAGTTTGAAGCGGGGGGCTTTATCCGCAGCCGCGAAGAGTTTAGCTGGCCGAACATTCAGTATCACTTCCTGCCGGTGGCGATTAACTACAACGGCTCAAACGCGGTGAAAGAGCACGGCTTCCAGTGTCACGTCGGCTCTATGCGTTCTCCAAGCCGGGGCCGCGTGAAGCTGAAATCGCGCGACCCGCACGAGCACCCAAGCATACTGTTCAACTATATGTCCCACGAACAGGACTGGCAGGAGTTCCGCGACGCGATTCGTATTACCCGCGAGATCATGCAGCAGCCCGCTCTGGATAAATACCGAGGCCGTGAAATTAGCCCCGGCGTTGACTGCCAGACGGACGAACAGCTGGATGAGTTTGTGCGTAACCATGCGGAAACCGCTTTTCACCCGTGCGGCAGCTGTAAAATGGGGCACGATGAAATGGCCGTTGTGGACGAGCAGGGCCGGGTTCACGGCCTGCAGGGGCTACGCGTAGTGGATGCTTCCATCATGCCGCAGATCATTACCGGCAACCTGAACGCCACCACCATTATGATCGGTGAAAAAATTGCCGATGCCATTCGCGGCAAAGCGCCTCTGCCGCGCAGTACCGCCAGCTATTACACAGCGGGGCAGTCGCCGGTGAGAAAAACGCCGGTGCGAAAAATCCAGTAACCATTCAAGGCCAGTAAAACTGGCCTTTCTTCTATCCACCGCTTGCCCGATCCCCTCGTGAAGCAGTAAAACTACTGTTCAACAACAAAAAGGAGAATCACCGTGCCGCATATCGAAATCAAATGTTTCCCTCGTGAGCTGACCGAAGAGCAAAAGCAGGCCGTGGCCAGCGAAATGTGTGACGTGCTGAAAAAGCACTTCGGCTCGAAGGACGAATCGCTGTCCGTGGCGCTGAAAATGATCGACCAGGCGAACTGGAAAGCCGAAGTGTGGGATACGCAGATTGCGCCCGAGATGGATTCACTGCTGAAAAAACCGGGTTACAGTCTTTAAGACATCATAAAGTGACAATGTCACCTTATGTGTAACGGATTATCGTCAACCCTTCGCGCTCATCGGGCGCAACGAAGTAGCTAGTAATCAAATCAAACTGCGCGTCCGTGGCGGCAAAATCATGAATCCCGCGGCTGTTGCGGGCGCGTAATCTCTCCCGGCAAACGTCATCAGGCACGTCCAGGTAATGCAGGCGATTATCTGCCCCGGCTTCATCCACAATCGACTTCATCCACTGCCTATTCGCCAGCGTATTGGCCGGGAAATCGAGCACCACCGAAAGCCCGTTCCTCAGCAGGGAAACAAGATGCGGCGTTAGCGCTTTTTTCAGTTTGCCGGAGCAGGCGACATAATCCGCCACGCTCAGCATTTGCTCGCCGTAAAGCGCCGCGAGCCAGGTGTCTTCACTGACCAGAATGGTATTGGGCGCTTCCATCAGCTTTGCGCTTAGCGTGGATTTACCGGCGGCGATTTTGCCGCAGAGAAGGTGAAGTGTCGGGGGATTGTTGGCAGCGACCATTTGGACCTCGTCAGTAACATTCTATGAGGCTTCACTCTCTACCGTAAAAGTGAGATATGCAATGGTAAGAATGAATACCCTTCAATTCAAACTTTTACTTAGAAACCGGAACAGGTAGACTTCTGGCATCCCGCAAAAACTCGGCTAAATACATGAAATCTCCTTTACGCCCATTACTTGTTTGTGTCTTTCTTTTTGTGCTGCCACTGTTAATGGCCAATATTTATTATATTGATGACAATGGTCGGGCTGCATTTGGTTATACCCACTGGGGACCGGACGGCAGGCCACTTGCGGATATCATGGTCAAAGCACTTTTTCTCAGTTCTCATATTGCTGATATTTTTCCACTGCCTTTGATTCTTGCTGTTGTTCTACTCAGCGTAAGCCTGGTAAAATTTTCGAGCCACTTTTTAAACAATTACCGGATGAGTTATGCTGTATTGGTCGCATTAACCTTTTTCTGTAATCCCTATTTGGCTGAAGTTTTCTCCTATCGTTTTGATGTGCTGACATTAAGTGCCGCACTTAGCCTTAGCCTGCTCTACTGTAGCGTGATGGTGGGAAAGCGATTGTGGATCCGATTCGCAATCGGGACACTAATTATTGTGGCGATATACTGTCTCTATCAGACAATTATAAATATTGCTGCGATAATGGTTATCGCAGCACTTTATTATCAAATGAATTCTCGCGAACCAGCTAAAGTTATTTTTATTTCTTTGCTGAAAAGGCTAGGAGAGTTAATCGCTGGCACCCTTATCTACATGAAATTAATTTTGCCAGCGACTTTTTCAGGAAAAGTTGAGATTAATCATCCCACGCTAGCGGGGAGCGATCTCATTTCTACCGCCATTAACAATCTGCATATCTATAGCCAATTTATAAACGATACCTTGCTGAAAGGACAGGGCGGGATCCGTTTCCTGGTTCTGCTTCTGGCTGTTGCCAGCATCGCATCAGTCGTCGTCTCGCTACGTTATCTGCGTCAAAATCGTGAGCCTATGGCTATCATCATTTGCATTGGTGCTGTTATTGCGCCTTTTGTGGCTATTCTGATGATTCCTGGCAGTTTGCTTTTACTCCAAAACCCATTACTTTCACCACGTTCACTGGTGGGATTAAGTGGATTTACGTTGCTAACTGCACTCTTGCTGGCCATAGCACTACCGGAACGACTCAAAATGCTGACATGGGTACTACTGATACCTATAATGCATTCGCTTGTATTTTATTATGCTTATGGTAACTCGCTTCGTGAACAATCGAAGTTTAATGATAACCTGGTCCGGCAAATAAAATCAGATACTCGTGACCTGAATTATAATTCGGTCTATTTCATTTACAGTGGAGAAGCGCCCCGTTCACCTGTTTATGAAAATGCGGCACAAAACTATCCGGTATTATCATTCTTAGTGCCTAACTATTTTAGCAACTGGTATTGGCCGGAAGGAAACATGAGAATGAACGGTCTGCAACAACCCTGGGTTGCTCCTGATGCGGGTGTGGACTCTGATATCAGTCACTATATCTGTCAGACCGCAGTATTTGCCAGCAATCAGGATTATAAAATGTGGATGAAAGGCAATGTGATTGTCATTGATTTCAATAGAACACACTGCCCGTAATTAAAATACGCTCAGGCTAAATTTATTTAGCCTGAGCGTGCTTTTACTTTTTAATGATATAACGAGGCCTTCTTTTTGTCTCGATATAAATTCTACCTATATATTCCCCAAGCACACCGATGCCAATCAACTGAACGCCACCTAGAAAAAGTATTGAAACTAACAGAGAAGGGTACCCGGCGACAGGATTTCCCCAGATTAATTTGTCAATAATCATCCATACGCCGTATAGAAAAGACAACATAGCAACAAAGAAACCAATGTAGGTCCAAACGCGTAGGGGCACGGTAGAGAAACTCGTTACGCCTTCAAGTGCAAGATTCCAAAGTTTCCAGCCATTAAATTTGGTTTTCCCTGCTGAACGGGAAGGTCGAGTGTATTCAACTACGGCAACCTCACCGCCAACCCAGCTTAATATCCCTTTCATGAAGAGATTTCTCTCGCCTAATAGCTTTATGTTTTCTACGGTTTCTCTGGATAATAGCCTGAAATCGCCCACATTTTCTTCTATCTTAGGTGAACTGATTTTATTGTGCAGTCGGTAAAACCATGTTGCAGTTTTACGCTTCAAATGGCTATCCGTACTCCTGTCAATCCGCTTAGCAAGAACAACCTGACAGCCGCCAAGCCATTTATTCACCATCAAAGGAATGACTTCTATTGGATCTTGTAGATCAACATCTATAGGGATAACGACATCACCAGTAGAGTGTTCAAGCCCCGCCAGCAGTGCCGGTTCTTTGCCAAAATTACGAACAAAATTTATGGCCTTAACAGAGGCGTCACTTTCAGATAATGAGTTTATTATTTGTTCGGTTTTGTCTGTGCTGCCGTCATTTATAAAAATAATTTCCAAATTATATTCAGATAACGTTTTCTTGACTGCTTGATAAAATACAGGAATGGCATCTTCCTCATTGAACACTGGAATTATCAATGAAATTATCACTTTTTAGCCCTGAATATAATGTAATGTGAATAGACGAAGCCTGACAGTAGACTTATAAAAGAAAATGCGATAAGCGTTACTAACGGACTGGTATGAGTCAGGTCGGCAAGCCAACCGACACAGGCAGCCATGGCACCCATAAAAAGCACGTAAAACATATAGCGCAGGCTTGTCGCTTCGGCATTGAATGTCCATCGAGCATTAGCAAAAAATGAAAAGGTAACAGCAGCGCAGAACGCCAAAATATTAGCCAGGGATTGCCGTGCGCCGCAGGTGTACAAACCCGCAAATATCAGCCAGTGTATCAATGTATTAATCACACCTACCGATGTGTACCTTGCAAATAACTTCAGCATATTTAAGAACCAGCGGAACCCGAACTATAATTTAAAATATTCTCAACTAGCGTCACTTTATCAGCAACATTGTAAGATAGGAAGGCGTAGCGACTTAGTGCTTAGGGATTTCAAAAGGTACTGTATACTCTTGAGGCGTTCGGCCTGTCGACTTGAGGCTCAGGAATGAGGCTGGATGCAACAGAAAGCAGCGGGATTAGCCGCTGCTCCATTTTTACTTTAGCTTCGTCCAGTAGGTTCCTGTTTCTTTCACCGCCAGAAACTGCCGGTTCATCTCATCCAGCGTTTGCTGCGGATCCATATCCGCGAACAGCTGCGGGTGGAAGGTTTTGGCAAAGAATTCAACGTCCAGTAAATGCCACGGCGAGAGGTAGAAGTTATGCCAGACCGCCCAGGCTTTGCCGTTTTGAATCGCGTTCAGGTTAGAAATCACTTTCTGCTGGCTAAGCACCTGCGTAAAGCTTTGCTGCGCCTGACTGGCCGTGACTTCCGATCCCAATTGCAGCCTGCCAGTTTGATCCGGCCCGGCGCTGCCGGTGGCGATGTAAATATCCGGGTTCACCGTCAGCAACGCCTCCGGGGAAATCTTGCCGTACACGCCGGGGAAGCGGCTCACGGCAATGTTATCCCCACCGGCAAAGGCCAGCAGATCCGCCAGGTTACCGCGCCCGACGGTGGTGCAGCAGTCGCTTTTATCCCCTAAATGCAGCTGAAGCATTACCGTAGGTTTCACGGGTTTAGCCTCAGCCAGGCGTTCGGCTATTTTCGCCATGTGCTGCTGATAGAAGGCGATAAACTTTTCCGTTTTCGGCTGGTCGTTTAGCGCTTCGCCCAGAATACGCAGGCTCGGAACTGTGTTATTCAGCTGATCGACGCGGAAATCAACGTAAATCACCGGAATATGCGCCTGGGTCAGCTGGCTAAGAAAACTGTCGTGACTGCTCTCTTTTTTGGCGTAAATAGGCAGAATTACAAGGTCCGGATGCAGGGCAATGACTTTCTCCACGCTTATCTGCGAGAAGTTATTGTTGCCGATAATCGGGATGTTTTTGATATCCGGGAACGCCGCGGTGTAGCGGTTCCAGGTCTGCGGATCCAGACGCTGCAGATCCGCAGGCCAGCCGACGACGCGCTTCGCCGGGTTGCCGTCTTCCACCAGGGCGAGGGTATAAATCATCCGGCTTTCGCCGACGATCACACGCTGCGGGTTATCCGGCACCTCAACTTTACGCTGCAGAATATCGGTTATCGTTTTGGCCTGACTGCCGGCGCTAAGCGCCAGCAGGGCCGCGAGCAACAGCGACTTTTTCATCTCAGAAGTCCACGCTGGCGGAGAGATAAGCGGTGCGCGGTTCGCCTTCGATAACGCGCAGGTTACCGGCGCTGGATTCATAGTACTCGCGGTCGAACAGGTTTTTGACGTTCAGCTTCAGCTCGGTATTTTTGCCCAGCAGCTTGCTGTCCCAGGCGACAAACGCATCCGCCACGGTATAAGCCGGCATGGTGAAGCTGTTTTCCGGATCACCCGCGCGGCTGCCGACGTAGCGCCCGCCGCCGCCCAGACGTAATTCACCCGGCAGCCAGGAGAAACGCAGGGTATGGCTGAGGTAAAGCCCGCCCATCGTGGTCGGGGCGTTCACCAGACGGTTGCCGACGTTCACCGGGTTAATATCGTCTTCGACGATCTCGGTTTTGTCGTAGCTGTAGTTCGCCGTCAGGTTCCAGTCCTGTGCAATTTCGCCGTTAAGCTCTAATTCCGCGCCGGTAGAGCGCGCTTTCGGGATGTTACGAGTCACGCCGTTGATAAATACCGACATGTCTTTTTCATCAATGCGGTAGAGCGCCAGGCTGCTGGTCAGGCGAGGGGCCATCTGCCATTTCGCGCCCACTTCCCATGTTGTCCCTTTTTCGGTGGAGGCGACGTTGCCGTTGTCATCCGTTTGCGTGGAAGGAGTGAACGACTTGCTGTAGCTGCCGTACAGCGACACGTCAGGCACGATTTTGTACACCAGGCCCAGCTGCGGCAGGAAGGCGTTGCCCCTGTCTTCCAGCGTGGTTTGCGGGTTCACCCAACCTGCGCTGGAGGTCTGGGTATAGCGCTGCAGGCGGCCACCTAATACGGCAATCCACTGGTCAGTCAGGTGAATGCTGTCTTTCGCAAACACGGAGCGGCTGTAGAGATTCGTGCGCAGGTTACTGTTGGAATCGCTATAGGTGCTGCTGTTGGTTATCGGCGAAACGCCGTACACCGGGTTATACATATTGAAGGTTTTCGTCACCTTCCCACGGTACGAATACTTCTTGTAGGTTTCGTTTTGCTCGTAATCCGCGCCCAGCGTGACGTCGTGGGTCATGCCCAGCAGTTCTGGGCTGCCACTGATGTCCCAGGAAGCGTAATCCGTCTGGTGGTTAAAGCCCCGGTTAGCATCCGCGCGGCGGGAAACCAGGCCGCTGTTAGGATCGACCGCCGTGGCACGGACTTCGTTGCTGTCGTAGCGGCGCTGCATCCACGCGTAGTTCAGGTTCGTTTCCCAGGTGTCATCCAGCTTGTACGAGTAATTAGTCGTCAGCCGTTTGTTCTTGCCCCAGGCGTGGTTGGCGTAATCGTCAATGCGGCGATCGTAAGGGATATTCAGCGGTTTGCCGTTGATAAACGCGGTGCCGCGGTCATAGGGAATGTCGAACTTATATTCCACGTAGCTGATATTGAAGGAGGCTTTATCGCCGTACCAGCTGAGCGACGGGGCAATCAGCGTGTGTTCGTCGGTGCCGAAATTCCGCCAGTAATCCTCATGCTGGCGCTCGGCGACCAGGCGGAAAGCGAAGCCGTTACCGAGCGGGCCGGTGACGTCAACCATGCCGGAGCCACCCCCGTTGCTGCTGCTGGTGCCGCTGACGTGGGTGTTCCAGGTGTACTGCGGTTTCTTGCTGACGAGGTTAATCACGCCGCCGGGGTTCAGGATGCCATAGAGCAGGGAGGCTGAGCCTTTCAGCACCTCGACATGGTCGATGCTGGAATCCATCGCCAGCCCCTGGTTGCTGCGCACCCCGTCAATAAACACGGAGCCGTCGCTGTTCGAGCCAAACCCGCGTTTGACAAAGCCATCTTCGATGCCGCCGAGGGTATTACTCTGCGTAACGCCGCTGACAAACTTCATAGCGTCATTGACCGAGGTCACCGCGTAGTCGTCAATTACCTGCGGCGTGACCACGCTAACGGATTGAGGGATTTCGCTGCGCGGCGTTTTGCTGCGGGAGGCGATGGAGGAGTCATCCTGGGTATAGCTGGTTGGTGAGCCGTCCGGGTTAGCGTTGGCGACCACGGTTAAGGTGTCTTCCTTCGGTTTGTCAGCGGCGAAAGCCGGGCCACCAACGATGAAGGTTGAAATGATTAATAATTTTGAATTAAGAAGTGCCTGGCGAACAAAAGTGGAACCAAAAGGAATGCGATTCATGATGTTGTTTATCTGAACTGAAGCGATTTTATAATGGGAATTGAGATGATAATAACAATAATTAGCATTTACAATATTAACTCTGCTTACATAATTACTGGTTTTATATCCAAAATCCTGATGATTTAGCGGGGAATTAGCAGAAAAAACGAAGAACGCGGGACGAATGCCCCGCGTGAATATCAGGAACGTTAACCAACTTCCGGCAGCAGGCCGACGGTAATTAAAAACTGAATAACAATGACGGCGATCCCGCAGGCAAAGACCAGCGCCAGCAGCGGTTTACCGCCCGCCACGCGCCACGTCGCCTCCGCGTGTTGTTTACGGCTTTGCCACACCAGCATTGAAGGCACCAGCAGGGCAAGTACCGCCAGCGCCACGCCCGCATAGCCCAGCGCCATCACAAACCCCTGCGGGTAGAACAGCGCAAAAACCAGCGGCGGCAGGAAAGTCATCAGCCCGGTTTGCAGGCGGCCAGAGGCTTTCCGGTTACGGGCAAAGAGATCGCTCAGGTAATCGAATAAACCCAGGGAGACGCCAAGGAACGAGGTTGCCAGCGCGAAGTCGGCGAACAGATGAATGGCCAGCTCAACGTGAGGAGTCGCCACGACCTGACGAACAACCTGCAGGAACCCGTTCAAGCCGGAATGCTCCGCCATCAGCCCGGTAAAGGTTGGCGAGTCAATGGCGCCGAGAGTGGCGAGCTGCCAGAAAATATAGGCCACCAGTGGAATGGCGCTGCCGACGATAAACACCCAGCGCAGCTTACGAATATTGCCGTTCATGTAGCTGACAATACTCGGCACGCTGCCGTGGAAGCCAAACGAGGTAAAGATGACCGGGATAGCGGAAAGCGCCAGGCCTTTCTCAATCGGCAGCGTGAGCAGGTTGGTGTGGTGGATATGCGGCATCATCAGCGCCAGCATTACTACCAGCAGAATGATTTTGGCGCTGAACAGTACGCGGTTAAACATATCGACCATGTGGGTGCCGATACAAACAATCCCGCCCGCCACAATGGTAAAGAGCAGTACGCCGGAAGTAGCAGAGATAGACGTGGACAGCCACTGGCTAAGGCTTGCCGCCAGCAATTCACCGGCACCGCTGATGTAGGCCGCCGTCAGGGCATACATCAGGAACAGCATACTGAACCCGGTTAACCACTGCCCGGGGCGGCCAAGATAGCGCCGGGCGAGGGTGCCCAGGCCGGTGTCCGCAGAAACATGCTGATAAACCTCGACCAGCAGCAGCGCGGTGTAACACATCAATGCCCAAAGCCCGACGAGCATCAATAACGTGATGCTAAACCCTACGCCAGCAGAGGCCAGCGGCATCGCCAGCATTCCTGCGCCAATTGTGGTTCCCGCCACGATAAAAACACTGCCAAGAGTCCTGTTCTTCACGCTTTCCTCTGATTTTACGAAGAGCTGTATGTCATTATGCCGCGCAGGGTAAGGTAAAAGCGCGGGTGCGTCAAATGAGGGTTACGGGTGGTGTATTGATATGTTTACGATTTTGTTTAAGTTTGTGTGACGTTGTCACGTAATAAAATTAAACCAATCAGTGCTTGCCATGTCGCGGGAAATTAAGGCTTTATTAATATAAATAGTAATAATAACTAATCTCTTTCTCATGGAGAGCATCAAACAATGAAAGCAAATTTGGTCCTGACAGGGTTACTGCTCGCTTCGGCGGGCTGCGGCGCCACCACTTATCCCATCACGGTTACCGACATGGATAACCAGCGTATTACCATTCAGAAAGAACCTCAGCATGTGATCCTGCAGGACGGGCGTGACATTTTGTCTCTTGCCTTGCTTGACCGTGAAGATCCGTTCAAACGCGTCGTGGCCTGGAATAACCTGCCCAAAAAACAGGACACTCAAACCTGGGATGTGCTGAAGCGCAAATGGCCTGAAGCCACCAAAATTATTGATATGGGCTTTAGCGACCAGGGCGAAGTAAACCTTGAGAGCGTGCTGGCGCAGCAGCCGGATATCATGATTGCGCAACTGCGGGCCAAACCTGCGCTGGAGCAAACCGGCGTGATTAACTCCCTTAAAAAGCTCAACGTTCCTGTGGTGTTTGTTGACTATGAACTGCACCCGGTAGAGAACACTGCCAACAGCGTGAAGCTGCTGGGCACCGTGCTTAACCAGGAAAAACGCGCCAAAGAGTACACTGATTATTATCAGCAGCACCTGGCCCGCATTAAGCAGGTTGCCGACGAGGTGAAAAATAAACCTACGGTGTTTATTGAGCCGATCGCCGGTAACACTGAGAACTGCTGTTTTACTCACGGACATAACGGCTGGGGCGCGCTGGTAGAAGCGGTAGGTGGCAAGAACATCGGTTCTAAGCTGCTGCCTGGCAGTGCCGGGTTTGTGTCTATGGAGCAGATTATTGCCATGAAACCGGACGTCTATATCATGTCCGGCTCTAAGCGCCCGAACCCGAGCGTATTGCCGTTTGGCTACGGTGGCACGCCGCAGGAAGTGAACGCGACGTTCAGTAAACTGCTGGCTCGCAACACGTTCCAGAACATCGAGCCGGTAAAAGAAGGCAAGGTCTACGGCGTTTATCACCATTTCTATAATCACCCGTACAACATCATCGGGATGGAAATTTTAGCCAAAGACCTGTACCCGCAAAAACTGCAGGATCTTGACCCTACTGCGGATTACCACCAGATAATCACGCAGTTCACCCAAATTCCTGACGATCCTATCCTGCTGAGTTACGCCTACAAAAAGCCGTGATTCAAAGAACACCGCAATAATCAAACCCGCCAGCAGGCGGGTTTGGCTTTATCAGTCGCGAATAACGTCGATCCCGGCGTCTTTCATTTGCTGCAGCGCCTCGGCCATGTCCAGCAGCGCCTCGGCGGCAAGCAGCCCACCTTTATCACATTTCAGCATCGCCCTAATCACTGTCAGTACGCCAAAAGCAGTCATATGCGCCTGGCCGAGTGGGTCGGAAGCAATCACACGCTTTTTAGCATGCGCACCGGCGTGATCCGTGCCGGCAATATCAACGTACAGCTCAATCGACGGCTTGCCACGCTGATGCGTACCCATTGAGGTGCCCGCCGCGATATCCAGCCTGACAGAACTCGCATGGGTCATGGCCGACACCGCAGTAACATCCAGAATGCTGAACGGTACACCCTGAATCACTTCGCCATTCTGGAGCGTGATATCCCGGGGAGTGGATGAATGCGTCCAGTTTCCTGAGTCCCGGATCAGCGCGGGCGCAAGCTCGTTGCCTAATTCGCTGCTGGAAAGTTCTCCCAACGGATCTGCCAGGTCATGAAGCGCGGAAAGCTGCACATGATCAACCACGCTAAAATCAGCGGCAAGCAGGCTCACCAACGGTAAAAACATGCCCGCTTCGTAATAGCCCAGCGGCACGACGGGCTGAGTCGGCTGATAGCGCTGAGTTAAATTCAGCAGCGGCAAAATAGCGTCGCCCGTTGCCTGGGTAATATTGATGAAGGCGATGTTATTTTTAATAGCAAACTCCGCCAGCAGGTTCTTAGGGTCAGGTACGGCAGCAATAATCAACTGCGCGTTAGCGGCCTGCTCAGGCACTTCCGCTCCGGTGAGGTCGATAAACGCCGGATGCGCGAACCCCAGTTGCTCAATTAACTTCGCGCCTTTTGCCGGATTTCGGCCTGCAATCACCAGTTCAACCGCAGGAAAATGCTCACGAATCTGGCAGGCAATAGCTGACCCAATCATGCCGTAGCCACCGGCGATAAAGACTTTTTCTAATTTAATATTTTTCATCTTAAAACCTCGTTATCAGGGATATCTATTGCGATAGCGAGACTTTATCCTCCGTCTGGTGTGTAATAAAGATCATGAATTTTCTTGGGGAAGTGAGGAATATTCACTAATGAGCATCAAACTGGTGGATTTCAGCTATTTCGTGATCGTGGCGAAGTACCGTAGTTTTCGTCAGGCGGCGGAAGAGGTTGGGTTAACGCCCTCGGCGGTTAGCCATTCCATTCGCCAGTTGGAGGAGCGGCTTAAAGTCAGGCTGTTCAACCGGACGACGCGCAGCGTGTCGCTTACCGAGGCGGGAAGAAAACTGTATGAGAAGGTTGCTCCGGCGTTTGACGACATCAGCCTCACGCTTGACGAACTCAACCTTTATCGCGATACGCCGATGGGCATTATTCGGCTCAATGTTGTGCGCCAGGGCGGCAGGCTTCAGCTTGCGCCGCTGATTGCCGACTTTACCCGTCAGTACCCTGACATTCAGGTTGAAATACAAATGGATGACCGGCTGGTGGATATCGTGAAGGCGCAGCTGGATGCAGGCGTGAGGCTAAACAGGGTCATAGAGAAGGACATGAAGGCGATCCCTTTAGGCCCGCCGGTACGCTACGCGGTTGTCGCCACGCCAGAGTATTTTGCGCTTCACGGTTCCCCGACCGAGCCACAAGGGTTAACTCAACACCAATGTATTCAATTCCGTTACCCCAGCGGGAAAGCTTTTGGCTGGTATTTTGAACAGGCTGAGCAGCGTGAAGAAATTGTTGTCAATGGACCGGTGGTCGTGGACGACCTGGATATTGCTCTCGACATGGCACTTAACGGTGTGGGGCTGGCCTATGTGCTGCGGGAGATGGCCGAACCGTATCTTAAAAGCGGGAAGTTGATTTCCGTCCTGGATGACTGGCTGCCAGAGTTGCCAGGTTTTCACCTCTATTTCCCTAATCGTAAGCATCCGTCCGCCGCTTTCCGCGCTTTTCTGGACTTTCTTAAGACGTGGCAATAAAAACGCAAAAAGTCTTATTGACGTGCATCAGGTAATTACCCTGGTGTAAATCAGAATATACTGCGTAGATTCTAATATTTAAAAAATATAAAATATACATTTGTATTTTTAGAAGGAGCTAATATGTTTACGTCACGAGAGCGTAGTCTGGGAAAGTTAGTTGTTGAGCGTTTTAGAAAAAGACGGGCCGAGCGAATAAATAACCTGATGGTTAAGGAAGGCGCTTATTGGTACGATAATTTCATCACCCGAACGTCACTGCTTGAAGGGCTATCACTTTTAATTCCAGGCCTTAAATTTGGTGAAAATGTTAATGATTTTAGAGATTTAGGCAACAGCAATTACAGGGCGCTATTGAGGGCTCTTGATAAACTTGATGACAATGAGTTACAGTTCTTTAAAACATTTATCAATTCGCATTTTTATGTTTGCCATGCCACAAATAACCCTGCCATAGCAACCAAAAAAGATATGGTGTTATTTTCCAGAAGAAAATTAATTGAGCAAGATATAAAGTTTAACACTTATAATACCGCGTATGTAGACATTGCTGGACTTGCAAATGATGATAATGTCTTTTTCTCTTTAGAAATAGGTGCCAGACCGCAAAAAGCAATCCCCGGCGCAGGTGGAAGCCGATTCGGCAATACTTATTATAAAGTTGCTTACACAGATCCTTCCTTTGATTTTTCATCTTTATATCTTTTTGATCAAGCATTGATGGATATACCTCAGTGCAAAATATCAGATATTAGTGAGGAGGCAAAAGCAATTTTAAATAGCCGGAAGTATACCAGAAAATCAATTTGTTTTTATGGCAGAAAGTCGCTTCCCGCACTGGCATTGTCAATCATATCTGCAACAAGGCTGTTGCCTGAAAGAGACAGGCTGGTGTTACTTGGCTGCAGAACAGAAAAAGAAAAAAACGAACTGCTGCGTTATCTTTTTAGAATTGAGATCAGGGTTCCGAGGTTAGTAGGAATTAAACATGGAGGATACTACCGTTTCGCTCGGAAAAAATAACACTCACATGTTATCTCAAACTTATTTTTACTCCGACTCATTAATCTCGTTCCTTACCCAATAAAAAACCCGCCGAAAGGCGGGTTTGAACACGTACCACAATGGCTTCGTTAGATGGAAGTCCGGCGATAGTCGCGGTATTCCGGCAGCCAGAAGTTATCGTCGATAGCCTGCTTCAGGGCTTCAGCGGAGGTGACCACCGCCACGCCTTGCTGCTGGGCGATCTTCGCTACGGCAAAGGCAATAGCGCGGGACACTTTCTGAATGTCCTTCAGCTCTGGCAGCACCATGCCTTCCCCGTCGTTCAGCAGTGGGGAGTGCTGCGCCAGCGACTCGCTCGCCGCCATCAGCATTTCGTCCGTGATTCGAGACGCGCCGGAGGCAATCACCCCAAGGCCAATGCCCGGGAAGATATAGGCATTGTTGCACTGGGCGATAGGGTACGTTTTATCTTTCCAGGTAACCGGAGCGAACGGGCTGCCGGTCGCCACCAGCGCAGCGCCGTCGGTCCAGGTGATGATATCCTGCGGCGTCGCTTCCACGCGGGAAGTCGGGTTAGACAGTGGCATCACGATCGGACGAGCGCAGTGCTTGTGCATCTCGCGGATGATCTCTTCGGTGAACAGGCCGGTCTGGCCAGAAACGCCGATAAGAATGTTTGGTTTCGCGTTACGCACCACGTCCAGCAGGGAAATCGCTTCGTTTTCCAGATCCCACTCCGCCAGGCTTTCGCGGCTCTGCACCAGTTTAGTCTGGAAGGAGAGCAGGTTAGGCATGTTGTCGGTGAGCAGGCCAAAACGGTCAACCATGAACACGTTGCCACGGGCGGCTTCTTCGCTCAGCCCTTCGCGCTGCATCTGAGCAATGATCTGCTCGGCGATACCGCAGCCCGCGGAGCCTGCGCCCAGGAAGACAATTTTCTGCTGGTTAAGCTGGCTGCCTGCCGCACGGCTGGCGGCGATCAGCGTCCCGACGGTCACAGCGGCGGTGCCCTGAATGTCATCGTTGAACGAGCAGATCTCGTCGCGGTAACGGGTCAGCAGCGGCATAGCGTTTTTCTGCGCGAAGTCTTCGAACTGCAGCAGCACGTCCGGCCAGCGATGGCGCACAGCCTGAATAAACTCATCCACGAACTCGTAGTAGTCGTCGCCGGTAATACGCGGATGACGAGAACCCATATACAGCGGATCGTTCAGCAGTTGCTGATTGTTGGTGCCGACGTCCAGCACCACCGGCAGGGTGTAAGCCGGGCTGATGCCGCCACAGGCGGTGTACAGCGACAGCTTACCGATAGGAATGCCCATCCCGCCGATGCCCTGGTCGCCCAGGCCGAGAATACGTTCGCCGTCCGTTACCACGATGACTTTGATGTTGTGGTTCGGCACGTTCTGCAGAATATCGTCCATGTGGTGACGATTTTCATAGTTGATGAACACGCCACGAGAGCGGCGGTAGATTTCTGAGAAACGTTCGCAGGCGGCACCCACGGTTGGGGTGTAGATCACCGGCATCATCTCTTCCAGATGATTTTCAACCAGGCGGTAGAACAGCGTTTCGTTGGTGTCCTGGATGTTGCGCAGGTAGATGTGCTTATCGATTTCGGTTTTGAAGCCCTGGTACTGAATCCAGGCGCGTTCCGCCTGTTCTTCGATGGTTTCAACCACTTCCGGCAGCAGGCCAAGCAGGTTGAAGTTGCGGCGCTCTTCGATGCTGAAAGCGCTGCCTTTATTTAACAGGGGGAATTCAAGTAAAACGGGTCCGGCGTAAGGGATGTAAAGCGAGCGATGTTTTTTTGGTTTGATGTCCATGTGCATACTCTTTTTTCGACGTAACGTCTTGCCAATAAGGCTCATTCGGTAAGTTTTCGCGCGATATTATGGCACAGCGATTTTGCATCCGACACCGTCAGGCCAAGAACTTTGGTTACACAAGTCCTCAAATCAGCAGGAATTTTGTTTCAGCGCGTTCCGTGAGTGTGTTTAAATAGCTAAATCAGTTTAGCAATATTTAGCTTGATAATGGAGACACCATGAACGTACAAGTTTGGGTTCTGGGCGATGCCGTCGTCGATCTGCTTCCGGACGGTAATGGCCGGTTGCTGCAATGCCCCGGCGGGGCACCAGCCAACGTCGCCGTCGGGATTGCCCGTCTTGGCGGTAGCAGCGGATTCATTGGCCGCGTGGGGGACGATCCCTTTGGCCGCTTCATGCGGTATACGCTGCAGGAAGAAAGAGTAAACACGGATTTTATGCGCCTGGACGCCAATCAGAGAACTTCTACAGTAGTGGTAGATCTGGACGAACACGGCGAACGCACGTTCACCTTTATGGTTCGCCCCAGTGCAGATTTATTTCTGCACTACGATGATATTCCCTCCTTCAACCACAATCAGTGGTTGCATGTCTGCTCGATAGCCTTAAGCGCGGAACCCAGCCGGAGCACAACGTTTTCCGCCATGGAGCAGATAAAAAAAGCCGGCGGCCAGGTCAGCTTTGATCCCAATATCCGCCACGACCTTTGGCATGACGTCGCAGAGCTGCAGGCTTGCCTGACGAGGGCGCTTCTGCTGGCTGATGTCGTCAAACTTTCCGTTGAAGAGCTGATTTTTATCAGCGGGAAAACCCACCTCCATGAGGGCATCAAAAAACTGGTCAGCCGCTTCGATATGCGACTTTTGCTGGTCACTCAGGGCAAGGAAGGAGTACTGGTGTATTACCACGGTCAAATCTACCACTTTGAGGCGAGGCCAGTAGTCTGCGTGGATACCACCGGGGCGGGCGATGCCTTTGTGGCAGGATTGCTCAGTGGCCTGGCCACCAAAGGTTTACCCGACAGCGAAGAAGCGCTGGCCGGGATTATCGCTCAGGCACAGCTTTGCGGCGCGCTGGCGACGACGGCAAAAGGTGCGATGACAGCGCTGCCTCACAGGGAAGAGGTCGAGCAGTCTCTGTAAGACGGTAAAAATATATTCTGATTGTCGTGCCTGTCACATTTACTAAATCGGTTTAGCAAAATTCATTGCCTTCGGCATTTCGCCCTGGTTACCATTTTTTAACTAAACCGGTTTAGCTAAACAAATGACATTAGCCTCTCAGGGACACGACGAACATGTATAAGAAAAACAAACTGGCGGTGATGATAGCCTTGCTGATCGGCACGGCGTCCGCGCACGCCGCTACGGATTTGAGTAGTATTGAATCACGCCTGGCCGCAATGGAGCAGCGCTTGCAGGATGCAGAAAGCAGGGCGAAGGCCGCAGAACAACGCGCCAGCGCCGCCGAAAGCAAAGCGCAATTGCTCGCCACTCAACAACAGCAAACTCAGGCAACTGCGCAGGCGGTTGCAGACCGGACTACCCGGCTGGAATCAAAAGCAGATAAGCAAAGTGGTTTTGAATTCCACGGCTACGCGCGTTCCGGCCTGTTAATGAATGATTCCGCATCCAGCAGTAAAAGCGGCCCTTATTTAACACCAGCCGGGGAAACAGGGGGCGCAGTCGGCCGACTGGGTAACGAAGCAGACACCTACGTTGAGCTGAATCTGGAACACCGCCAGACGCTGGATAACGGCGCGACGACTCGCTTCAAAGCCATGCTCGCGGACGGGCAAAAGACCTATAACGACTGGTCGGCGGACACCAGCGATCTGAATATTCGCCAGGCTTTCGCTGAACTGGGCAATCTCCCCGGTTTTGATGGCCCGCTAAAAGGCAGCACCTGGTGGGCAGGCAAGCGCTTTGATCGCGACAATTTCGACATTCACTGGCTGGACTCCGACGTAGTGTTTCTCGCTGGCACCGGCGGCGGCGTGTATGACGTGAAATGGAACGACGGGCTGCGCAGCAACTTTGCGGTCTATGGCCGCAATTTCGGCAACCTCGAAGACACCGGCAACACCGTCCAGAACTATATGCTGACCATGAATCACTTTGCCGGGCCGTTACAACTGATGGTCACCGGGCTTCGGGCGAAGGATAACGACGATCGCAAAGATGCCAATGGCGATCTGATTCAAAAAGAGGCCGCCAATACCGGCGTGCATACTTTGGTAGGGCTGCATAATGACAGTTTCTACGGCTTGCGCGAAGGCAGCGCCAAAACCGCGCTGCTCTATGGCCACGGTCTTGGGGCCGAAGTGAAAGGGATCGGATCCGATGGCGCGCTGCTGTCGGAGGCGAATACCTGGCGCTTCGCCAGCTTTGGCGTGACGCCGATTGGCGGCGGCTGGCATATTGCTCCGGCGATATTGGCGCAAAGCAGCAAAGATCGCTACGTGAAGGGGGACAGCTATGAATGGGCCACGGTCAACGCGCGGCTTATCAAAGAAGTCACCCAGAACTTTGCTCTGGCGTTTGAGGGTAGCTATCAGTACATGGATCTGCGGCCAGAAGGCTATAAAGATCGTAATGCGGTCAACGGCAGCTTCTACAAGCTGACCTTTGCTCCGACGTTGAAAGCTGGCAGCATCGGCGACTTCTTCAGCCGCCCGGAACTGCGCCTGTTTGCCACCTGGATGGACTGGAGCAGCAAGCTGGATAAATACGCCAGCAATGACGCCTTCGGCAGCAGTGGCTTTAACGCCGGTGGGGAATGGAACTTTGGCGTTCAGATGGAAACCTGGTTTTAACGAACTGGCCTCCCGCCCCGGCGGGAGTGCCACGACATAACAAGAAAGCGTTTAGAGGTGACTATGGATTTCAATCACATTGCCCGCGAGCTGATTCCTCTGCTCGGCGGCAAAGAAAATATCGCCAGCGCGGCCCACTGCGCAACGAGGCTGCGGCTGGTTCTGGTGGATGATTCGCTGGCAGACCAACAGGCTATTGGCAAAGTAGACGGCGTAAAAGGGTGTTTTCGCAACGCAGGGCAGATGCAAATCATCTTTGGCACCGGCGTAGTGAATAAAGTGTATGCCGCCTTTATTCAGGCTGCAGGCATTGCAGAGTCGAGCAAGTCCGAAGCCGCAGATCTTGCGGCGAAAAAGCTTAACCCGTTCCAGCGTATTGCCCGTTTGTTGTCGAACATCTTTGTGCCAATCATTCCAGCCATCGTAGCCTCAGGGTTACTGATGGGGCTGCTCGGCATGGTGAAAACCTACGGCTGGGTAAGCCCGGATAACGCGCTCTATATCATGCTCGATATGTGCAGCTCCGCGGCGTTTATTATCCTGCCCATTCTGATTGGTTTCACCGCCGCCCGCGAGTTCGGCGGTAACCCTTACCTGGGCGCAACGCTGGGCGGAATTTTAACCCATCCGGCATTAACCAACGCCTGGGGCGTGGCGGCCGGGTTCCACACCATGAATTTCTTTGGGCTGGAAGTGGCGATGATTGGCTACCAGGGCACGGTTTTCCCGGTGCTGCTGGCGGTGTGGTTTATGAGTCTGGTGGAAAAACAGCTGCGTCGGGTCATCCCGGATGCGCTGGACCTTATCCTGACGCCATTCCTGACGGTTATTATTTCCGGATTTATCGCGCTGCTGATCATCGGCCCGGCAGGGCGCGCGCTGGGAGACGGTATCTCGATAGTGCTCAGCACGCTTATTGCACACGCGGGCTGGCTCGCCGGGCTGCTTTTTGGCGGGCTATATTCCGTTATTGTGATCACGGGAATTCACCACAGCTTCCATGCTATTGAGGCCGGGCTGCTCGGTAATCCGGCTATCGGCGTCAATTTCCTGCTGCCTATCTGGGCAATGGCAAACGTCGCGCAGGGCGGAGCCTGCCTGGCTGTCTGGTTTAAAACCCGGGATGCAAAAATCAAGGCGATCACGCTTCCTTCTGCATTTTCGGCCATGCTGGGCATTACCGAAGCGGCGATTTTCGGGATCAACCTCAGGTTTGTTAAACCCTTTATCGCGGCGTTGATTGGCGGCGCGGCAGGTGGCGCATGGGTGGTTTCCGTGCATGTGTACATGACGGCGGTAGGCTTAACCGCGCTGCCGGGCATGGCGATTGTGCAGGCCAGTTCGCTGGTGAACTACATCATCGGGATGGTTATCGCCTTTGGCGTGGCGTTCATCCTTTCCCTGTTGCTGAAATACAAAGCGGAGTCTGAAGCATGACGCTTGCTTCCCGTTTACCGGCCATTTTGCAGGCTGTGATGACAGGCCAGCCCAAAGCCCTGCGGGATGAGCATTATCCGCAGTGGCATCACGCCCCGGTGACAGGATTAATGAACGATCCAAACGGGTTTACCTGGTTTGCCGGGCGCTGGCACCTGTTTTATCAGTGGAACCCGCTGGCGGCGGACCATAAATATAAGTGCTGGGGTCACTGGAGTTCGGCTGATTTAGTGCAGTGGCGGCACGAGCCGCTGGCGCTGATGCCGGATGAGGAGTACGACCGCAGCGGCTGCTACTCCGGAAGCGCCGTCGATTTCGAAGGCAGGCTGACACTGTGCTACACCGGCAACGTTAAATTCGACGATGGCAGCCGCACGGCCTGGCAATGCCTGGCTGTGGAAAACAGCTCAGGTGGCTTTGACAAAACGGGGCCGGTTTTACCACTGCCTGCGGGTTACACCGGGCATGTGCGTGACCCGAAGGTCTGGCAACACGAAGGCGTCTGGTACATGGTGCTGGGCGCGCAGGATCTTCACAAGCACGGCAAGGTGCTACTGTTTTCTTCGCCGAATATGCGTGACTGGGAAAACAGGGGCGAAATCGCCGGGAACGGCGTCCATGGGCTGACTGACGCAGGCTATATGTGGGAATGTCCCGATCTCTTCCCTCTGGACAGTAAACACGTGCTGATCTGCTGCCCACAGGGGCTGGCCCGTCAAAATGAACGCTTTCTGAATGTTTACCCGGCGGCGTATCTGATCGGCGATTTTAATTACGCAACAGCTACATTTAGCCACGGCGAATTGAACGAGCTGGATGCCGGCTTCGAGTTCTATGCCCCGCAAACGGCGCTGGCGCCGGACGGGAGGCGTTTGCTCGTCGGCTGGATGGGCGTGCCGGACGGCGAAGAAATGCTGCAGCCCACTCGCGAGCATGGCTGGATCCACCAGATGACCTGCCTGCGGGAGCTTACTCTTAACAACGGTAAGCTTTATCAGAATCCGATAGCGGAACTGGCTTCACTGCGCGAAGAAGAACAGCGCTGGCAAGGGCAGGCCAACCAGGCTCCGGCGCTGGATGCAAAACGGCTGGAACTCCAGTTAGAGGCCACGGGTAACTTCAGTCTCCGCTTTGGCGGTGGCCTGACGCTGGACGCTACCGGGCAGGGCATTACGCTTCAGCGTCCGAGCCTGGAGACGGGGGAGCCGCTCTACCGTTACTGGCATGGCGCGGTTGCCTCGCTGCAGATCCTCTGCGACAGCTCAAGCGTTGAGATCTTTATCAATAACGGGGAAGGCGTGATGAGCAGCCGCTATTTTCCACTTCCTTCGGAGCGGCTCTCTTTCAACGGTGAGTCGGAGGTCACGTTGCGCTACTGGTCGCTGCGTTCCTGCATGATAGAATGAGGGTTTTCGACTCATTGCCACGGTTGCGCTGTGAAAAAAACCAAACGCGTCACGATTAAAGATATTGCTGAACTGGCGGGCGTCTCAAAGGCGACCGCCAGCCTGGTCCTGAATGGCCGGGGTAAAGAGCTGAGGGTGGCCCAGGCCACTCGCGAACGCATCATGACCATCGCGCAACAGCAGCACTACCAGCCGAGCATTCACGCTCGCTCGCTGCGGGATGACCGCAGCCATACCATTGGGCTTGTAGTCCCGGAGATCACCAACTACGGGTTCGCCGTCTTCTCCCACGAGCTGGAAATGCTCTGCCGTGAGGCGGGTGTTCAGCTGCTTATCTCCTGCACCGACGAAAATCCGGGCCAGGAGAATATGGTGGTCAGTAATATGATTGCACGCCAGGTTGACGGCCTGATTGTGGCCTCCAGCATGTTAACCGCCGGGGATTACCACAAGCTGAGTGAGCAACTGCCGGTGGTGCTGTTTGACCGGCACATGAACGACACCGCGCTGCCGCTGGTTGCCACCGACTCCGTTCAGCCCACAGCTGAGCTGATCGCCCCGATTGCCCGTCAGCATGCGGATGAATTCTACTTCTTAGGCGGCCAGCCGAGGCTTTCCCCCACGCGGGATCGTCTCGAAGGGTTTACCCAGGGGCTGGCTCAGGCGGGCGTCACGCTGCGCCCGGAGTGGATTATTCACGGTAACTATCACCCTAGCTCAGGCTATGAGTCCTTTGCCGCGCTTTGTGCGCAGCTTGGCCGTCCGCCAAAAGCGTTGTTTACCGCCGCCTGCGGCCTGCTTGAGGGCGTGCTGCGCTACATGAGCCAGCACAACCTGCTGGAGAGCGATATTCACCTGGCCAGTTTTGACGACCACTATCTTTATGACTCGCTGTCGGTGCGCATCGACACCATTCAGCAGGATAACCGCCAGTTGGCTTTTCATTGCTATGACCTGATCAGCAAATTGATTGACGGGCAGTCGCCCACGCCGCTGCAGCGCTACCTTCCGGCCAAAATATTACGTCGGCATCCGTAACAAACAGCCTGCCAACGGAGATGTTCGGCCTGTTGGCGGCTGATAAAAATACCTGGTGCCTCTGGCTAGCGCTGGTCGGGGAACCACAAACCAAACCGGGTAACGCCGTCCTGGCTTTCCACCCAGCAGCGCCCCTGGTGCAACTGCATGATGGAATGAACGATGGATAAGCCAAGTCCGCTGGAGTGCGCCGAGTCGTTGCGGGAAGGGTCCGCCCGGTAGAACCGGTCGAAAAGCCTTTCCTGGTGCGCCGGAGGGATAGTCTCGCCACGGTTCACCACGATGATGGACATACCGTCATCTTCAGATCTGGCAGTAATCTCAATCTCACTGCCAGGCTCGGCATAGCGTACTGCGTTAGACAGCAGGTTCGCCAGCGCGCGGCGCAGCAAAAGCCCATCTGCATTGACCGTGCCGCTGGCACGAGTCTGAATCGTCACTTCACGGTCAGCCGCCAGGTCCTCGAAATACTCACCGAGGCGATTAATCTCTTCGGCAACGTCAATATCGCACCGCTGGATCTCCTGGTCAGGCTGCTCCGCCTGCGCCAGAAACAGCATGTTGTCTATCATTCGCGACATGCGCTGCAGCTCTTCAAAGTTCGAACCCAGCAGGCGCTGGTAATAGGCGTTGTCCCGGGCTGCGCCGAGGCCAACTTCCGTCTGGCCAAGCAGGGTGGTGATCGGCGTGCGCAGGTCGTGGGCCATATCGGCGCTGACCTGTTTTAACTGCTGGAACCCGCGCTCCAGGCGTTCAAGCATCGCGTTGATTTGATCAATCAGCGCATCAAGCTCAGTTGGCACATCCAGCTTATCCAGCCTTGATGACAGCGTTTTGGTGCCGATCGTAGCCGTGCGGTCGGCCAGACGACGTAAAGGTGAAATGCCACGCCGGGCAAAGATCACCGCCAGCACGACCGAGATGGCCGCCATCATTGAGGCAAAGAGAATAATCTTGGTGCGGTATTCATCAAGAATGTGGGTTCTGTCGCTCAGCACCCGCGCCGAAACGATCTCCAGCGGCGGTAAATTATTGGCCGAAGGGCTAATAGCGGCCATATAAACCATTGGCGTGCCGTCCGCGTTATTGGCGTGATGCACGGCCTCAAGCGTTAGCCGCTGGTTGGCGGCAACCGGCGTCACGGTGGGAATAGCGCGCTGCATGGGATTAACTTCCAGCAAGGTAGCGCCGCCGACATAGCGAATGACAAGCAGGGATTCCGTATTGCCCAGCATATTGGCAAACAAATGGGGTTTCTCGCGGATCAGCTGCCGTGCGTCCAGATCCCGCAGCAGCGTGCTGATCTGGTCCACGCGGGACACCAGCGCCGCGTCATCACGGATAGAAAGTTGCTGGCGCAGGGCGTAATAGAGCGCGCTGCCCATGACGGTAAACGCCACAAAGGAGAAGGCGGCCAGCAACACGGCAAGGCGGAAAGTTAGCGAGGTACGCTTCATGACTCAGGCTCGCAGCGGTAGCCCACGCCATGCACGGTATGGATCAGCCGCACCGGGAAGGGGTCATCCACTTTTTGCCGCAGCCTGCGTACCGCGACATCCACCACGTTAGTGTCGCTGTCGAAATTCATGTCCCACACGCGTGAAGCCAGAAACGTCCTCGATAGGACTTGCCCGCGGTGCTGGAGAAAGCACACCAGCAGCTTGAACTCTTTGTTGGTCAGCGTGATGCGTTTACCTTCGCGCTCGCAGCGAAACTTGGCGACATCCACCAGCAGATCGGCCATCGTCAGCACTTCTTCGGTTTCGGCCTGCGGCTGGCCGCGGCGTAGAATAATGCGGATCCTTGCCAGCAGTTCGGCAAAGGAGAAAGGCTTGACGAGGTATTCGTCGGCACCCAGCCCAAGCCCGCGTAAGCGGTCTTCCAGCGTACCGCGCGCGCTCAGAAACAGCACCGGCGTCTGGCTGTGGGCGCGTAAACGCTCCATCACCGTCCAGCCGTTCATTTCCGGCAGCATGACGTCCAGCAGGATCAGGTCATAACTTTCTTCCCGCGCCAGATGCAGGCCGTCAATGCCGTTGGCCGCCCAGTCTGCGGTATAGCCCGCTTCGTTCAGCCCGCTCACCAGGTAGGCGGCGGTTTTCGCTTCGTCTTCGATAATGAGGATTTTCAAGCGGCGGGTCCTGTCAGAAAGAGAGAAAAGGGCGTGGAGACCGCCCCAGTCTCGTCATTATAAGATGCGTGAACCTCAGTAGCCAGGCACGTGCGCCGCTTTCAGGATCAGATTAGCCACCGCTTCAGGCTGGGAAATCAGCGAAACGTGGCTGGATTTAAGCTCGATGGTTTGCGCGTGCATACGCTTCGCCATAAACCGTTCCAGATCCGGGTTGATCGTGCGGTCTTCGGTCGATACCGCGTACCAGGTCGGTTTGTCATGCCAGGCGGCAACCGTGGTTTTCGCCATAGTAATGGCTTTGCCGATCGGCTGCTGCACGGCGTAATAGGCTTTGGCTTCGCTTTCCGGCAGATCGCCGGCGAAATCGTGGATAAACGCCGACTCGCTCAGCGCGCCGTAGCCATCGTCATTCCATTTCAGGCCAGCGGAAGCCGGTGCCGCCGGGTATTTTTTGGTCAGTGCGGGGTAGTCTTCACCCGCTTCCGGGGCACGGGCGGCGATATACACCAGGCCTTTGACTTCTGGCTCATCGCCCGCCTGGCTAATCACCATCCCGCCATAGGAGTGAGCCACCAGAATCACCGGGCCGTTTTGTTGCGCCAGCGCGCGTTTTACTGCGGCCACATCGTTATCTAATGACGTTGTCGGGTTCTGGACCGCCGTGACGTGCAGACCTTTAGCCTGTAGCAGGGGGATAACTTTGCCCCAGCTTGAGCCATCGGCAAACAGGCCGTGCACCAGCACGATGTTTTTCACTTCCTGCGGTGCAGGGGTGGTGTCGGCATGGGCGGCCGTGGTGCCAAAAGCGGCCAGCGCAAGGGTGGCAAGCGCAGAGAGATGGCGTAATTTCATGGTCTATCCTCAGATTCAACAAAGGGGGTCAGGGCCAATTTAGCTCTCGGGCGCCAACAAAGTGCTGACGTGGAAATGACAAAAAAATGACAAACTGGGGGTTCTTGCGGTTCACGATGAGGGGATCTACACTGATTTTTCTCAGCCTGAAAGAGATTGTAAATGCCTAATAATATTACGCCTTTTGCCTTCGTGCTGGCGGTAATCAACCTTGATGACACTGCGGGTTATTTCCGCGATACGTTAGGCTTTACCCTTGAATGGCCTGGCACGAACGGCTGGCAATTAGCGGTGCGAGGGACAGTGAAGGTGATGCTGGGCCATTGCCCGCAGGCGCTGGCCCCAGCTTCCCTTGGGGATCACAGTTATTTCGGCTATCTGCATGTTGATGACGTGGATGCGCTCTACGCCGAGTTTGTGCAGCGCGGTGCCATCATTTTACAACCCCCCGCCAGCCGTCCACACGGGATGCGAGAATTTCTCGTCGCTACGCCAGAAGGCCATAAAATCATGATTGGCCAGGTGTTGTAAAAAGCCATCAGCCACCACGGGCTTTGCTTTCACGGGTAACAATCACCGCCAGCAGCCCGGCCAGCGCAAAAGTAGCGGCGACGTAAGGAATAGGGCGTGGACCGGTCAGGTTTATCAGCACCCCGCCAATCAGCGAGCCTAAGCCAATCGCCGCATTAAATACCGACACGTTGACTGAGGTAGCGGCATCTGCACCACCTTCGAGCCGAGAGGCTTCCTTGAACACCAGGGTTTGCAGCAGCACCGGCAGCGCACCGTAAGCCGCGCCCCACAACGCAATGGCCGCAAACACCGATGCGTGACTTGTTGCGGCTACGTTCAGGCAGGCAAGGCTGGCGGTAAACAACGCGGCGACGATCCCCAGACTTATGCGCGGTGCGCGGGCGGCAAAAGGCCCTACGGCAAAATTCGTCAACACGCCCGCCGCACCATAAACCAGCAGCAACATACTGATTTGCCCGCTGCTTTGGCCGGCGACTTGTTCGAGGAACGGCGTGACATAGGTGTAAGCCAGGAAGTTACCGGAAACGACCAGCGCGGTGATGCCGAAAATGGCCAGCAATGCACCGTTTTTAAACACGGCGGAAATCGCCCCGCGCTTAGCGGACCTAGCGATTCTCACCGCCGGAACGGACCAGACAATAAGCGTGAATACGGCCAGGCAAAGAAGGCAAAGCGCAGCAAATACCGCCCGCCAGCCGTAAAAATCACCCAGCATAGTACCCGCAGGCACGCCGAGTACCGTGGCCAGAGAAACGCCGCCAAACACGACGGACGTTGCCCGCACCGCGTTACGTGACGCCACCAGGTGTACAGCGGTCACCACCGCCGTAGACCAGAACACCCCGATAGCGGCGGCCACCAGAATGCGCCCCACAAAGACAACAAAATAGTCCGACGCCAGCCAGGTAATCAGGTTGCCCGCAAAACAGGCGGCGAGCAGGCCAGACATTAACGCTTTGCGGTTGATGTGCCCCAGCAGGCCGGTCAGCGGGGCGGCGGTGAGCGCCACCATAAAAGCAAAAATAGTGACCAGGTAACCAGCCACACCAAGTGATACGTTTAGCCCGTCGGCCATGCCCGGAAGCACACCTACCGGCATCAGTTCGGTACTGACAAAAGTGAAACAGCCCAGGCTCAGCGCCAGCACCGCCGCGATGCTGCGGGCCCGGGACACATGTGCGCCCTGCGGCGCAGCGATATTTGTACTGCTTGAATGCATAAAACCATCCTGAAAATGTGAACAGGTCGAGATGACGAGCAAATTGTGGCGTCGCGCAGAGCAGAATGCGATAGCATGAAAGGCATATCACTTATGACTGAGAATCAACAATGAGAGCCTTAAGTTCGCAATTGCTGGAAGGCGTGGATGTGATGGCCGCGGTGGTGGATACCCTGAGCTTTGGCGCAGCCGCCGAAATGCTCGATATGTCGCAGTCCGGCGTCAGCCGGGCCATTGCTCGCCTTGAAAAGCGGCTCGGCATTCGCGTTTTTGACCGAACCACGCGTTCTGTGCGGCTGACCGACGAGGGGCGGGAATTCTACGAGCAGGTCATGCCGCTGATTGGCGCACTGGCTGAAGTCACCGGCGGCGCGGCAGGGGACGGGCAAACCCTGCGCGGGAAGCTGCGAGTGAATGTTGACCCATTGTTTGCCAGCCAGGTTTTAGGGCCACGCCTCGGCGCGTTTATGGATAAACATCCTGAGCTTGAAATCGAGCTGCGCAGCCGGGATGAACTGGGCGATCTTATTTCTGACGGCTTCGACCTGGCTCTGCGTTTTGGCCACCCTCAGTCCTCGTCGATGGTAGCCAGAAAGCTGTTCGACACCCGCGTTTTTGATATGGCCTCTCCCGAGTATTTACGCCGCTTTGGTTATCCTCAAACGCCCCAGGAACTGGAGCAGGCACCACACCGCTGCATATTGTTTCGGGAACCGCTGACGGGAAAACCGTTTTCCTGGGAGTTTCACCAGGGGAAAAAGAAAGTGATGATCCAGCCCAGAGGCATGTTAACGGTCAACGATGCGGAAACGGCGTTCAGTACCTGTCTTGCGGGCCTGGGCGTGGCGCAGATCTTTGAGCTGGGCAGCGAAGAATACGTTGCTTCCGGGCGGCTGGTACCGCTGTTTCCCGAATGGTCAGATCACCGTTTCCCGCTCTATGCGTATTATCCGTCCCGGCATCATGTGCCGGCAAAAACCCGGGCGTTGCTGGATTTTGTTAGCGGGCTGGTAGGTTGAACGGCTTAGGCAAATCAGGCAAAACGGAAATAGATATTTCATCGGAAAGGAAAGTGCATATGCAAATACCAGAGCTCCATACAGAACGCTTGCTGCTAAAGCCATTAGCCGCCGAAGATGCCTCACAGATTCAGGTGCTTTATCCACGTTGGGAGATCGTTCGCTATATGGTCTCCTCAGTACCATGGCCCTATCCGGATAACGGGGCTGAAAATTACGTCAATAACGTTGCCCTGCCTGATATGGAAAAAGGGATTGCCTGGTTCTGGACTATCAGACACCGTCAGACCCCGGACGAACTCATGGGGTTAATCTGCCTTTATGACGTTGAGGATAATAACCGTGGATTTTGGTTAGCGCCGGAATATCAGGGGCAGGGTTTTATGCGTGAGGCCTGTAATGTCGCGACGGATTACTGGTTTAATACATTAAATAAGACAGTATTGCGTGCGCCGAAAGCGGCTCTCAATAGCCGTTCCAGACGTATTTCAGACAGTAGCGGCATGCGGCTTATCAGAACTGAAAAGAAGGAGTATGTCAGCGGCCTGCTGGATTCCGAACTCTGGGAAATCACGCGCAACGAATGGAACGCTCGTCAGGTTGATTAATGTAAGTTATGGAATGTCTGCTTTCCGACCATTGAGGAATTAGCCCAGTAGGGGTGTCCGCTTTGTGCCAGGAGCGGACGTTGTTATCCATGTAGTGTGTTAATCTGTCGGGAGAATATCCTGGAGGTTCGAATGCTTTATAGCTGCATGAATAATACAAAATGGGATCAGATCCGTGTGGCAATGGTTAGCATGGAATCTTCTCCCTTATGGAAAATCACTTTTCTCAATGGCAATGAATCCGCAGTTGATGGCGAGTGGTTTTACCATTTCAGTGAAGGCGGTTATTTGGATATCCATTATCTTGATATTTTGACGAATTCAGTTGAACAGCATGCCACAGTAGGTACTATTCTTCGTGCTATTCATCTCCCTGGAATGGAGACATCAACCGGTTATAGGATTTTGGGGTATGCAGATTCGGTCAGCTATGTAGATTATCTTTAACTGAATAAAATCGTTTAATGGCTAACAGGAATACTTTAGTCTTTGCGTAGAATTGGCCTCTACTCCTCGCTATCTGTTTTGTGGATGAAGCGTTACACTGAAAGCTATTAAATCAAAGTCAATACAGTTAGGCATCTTCCCACAGCGACATCATTTCTCCTGGTAATTGTTCCTTATCAAACCCCTCAAACCAATATACTAAGCCTTGTGGCCCTACAATTGGCACTTCTCCCCAACCCTGATGAAACAATGCGCGATTCCAGTCCGGCTTGAGACGACCACGTCGTTTAAGACGTTCACCATTACATGCAGCTGCGCGTATTGAGGGAAAGCTCATAAAGAAGCTCAACGGCATTTCCTCTGTTTTCGCACGTTGTAATTGTCTTGATATCCAGTCTTGGTTACGTTTGCGAAGCTTTTGTTTCATTGGTTACTGTTCTGATTCGACTAACTTATCAATCAATAATCTTACTGTAATCCGACGCCACGCTTTGTACAAGAAGGTCCGCTCCTCGCTCAGAGCGGACCTTAATCCATGTGAGCTGCACGCCTGGCGCTAACATAGTCAATGCAAAGCCTCGACTCTCACGTAATGGTTCCGTTAAGCAGAAGACTTGCAATCAGGATGCCGGAATGGCGATTCCCGATCATCACGCATCGAAGTTAAACTCCAGCAAGAAAAAACCATTCTTCGTGTCGAAAGCAAATATATCCCAGTTTATTGCATACCATACTGGCGGAGACATGGTGACTCGATAGATATTAGGTGCATAAATAACCTGTTTCAGCATATCCATAAATCCTGAACGCAGAGCAGATAATTTATCGTTCAAAATCGCTGCATTTCCGAAGTGGAAAAACCACATGTTGATGTTATCGGCAAGTTGTTTTTCGCTAACCTGCTCCAGACTAATATGCCAGTTCGAAACAATCGTATCCGGATATGCTTCTGTAATATTTCTCTCAACAGATTTAAGCAATGTCCGCTCCGGTGGCAAACGAACAAACGTGTATTCAACGCCAATATTATCTGCGACATTCAATATTTCTATTGCTGACAGAAACCCATTTATTTTTTCGACATCAAGCTGTATTTGTTCTTCTGTCATTTTTTTAAACTTCATTGCCTTTAATTCCTGCAAGATACGCTGCTTTTGATTATAGGGCACAATGATTTAGCTTTCGATTGCCTTCGGCTCAACCGCATTCGGCGTAGTGTTTGACCACCTCCTGAGCGCATTCGCCCTGACCTTTTTCACCTCAAAGCAAAACACAAACCCACAGTAGTCACTGCCGGGTAAAGGTGACCTGCTCCCGGTTGATTATTACATGTCAATGTTAGTCCTGCATCCCTGTGACCCTGACCCCGAATATGCTCCAGTCATAATCAGGAATAACCGGCCTCTGACCCTGACCCCGAATATGCTCCAGTCATAATCAGGAATAACCGGCCTCATGTTGGCTGCATATTCTTGCAACCGACAGACTTCTCGGCAAATTCAGATGGCGTCATCCAGCCCAGCGCAGAATGGGGACGTCTCTGGTTATAGTGTATGCGCCAGGCCTCGATTTTGCACCGTGCATCCTCCAGGGACATGAACCAGTTCTCGTTCAGACATTCCTGCCGCAGCCTGCCATTAAACGACTCCACAGTGGCATTGTCCGTCGGTGTTCCCGGGCGTGAGAAGTCTATACGGATCCCTCGTTCATATACCCATTTGTCCAGCATTTTCCCTGCAAATTCAGAGCCATTATCGGTTTTCAGTAATTGTGGTAAGGACCGTCTGAGCGCAATGGTGTTCAGCATCTCTGCGACCTCCGTTGAGCGCAGATTCTGGCCCACGCAGATCCCCAGACATTCGCGGGTGTAGAGATCAATTACCGTCAGCAGACGTAACCGACGCCCGTCAAATAAGGCGTCAGAGACAAAGTCCATGCCCCAGATATGATTCGGATACAACCCCTGAGGCTGGGGCTGCCGACGCTGTGCCGATTTATTCCGGCGCGGGCGTTTGAGACGCAGGGACAACCCCTGCTCACTGTAGAGCCGGTAAATGCGTTTATGATTATCCCGCCAGCCCTCCCGCCTGAGCATGACGTGAACCCGGCGGTAGCCATAGTGGACCCGGGTTTCGGTGATCTCCCTGATACGCAGGCGTAGCGCACTGTCGTCTGCTGCCACAGAACGATAGCGGAAAGAGCTGCGGCTGATCCGTAGCGCAAAACAGACCTGCCGCTCGCTGGCCCCGTAGCGTGCCTGCAAGTCCCGGACCCATTCACGCAGACGCGCCAGCGTCAGGTCTTTTTTGCCAGTACATCCTGCAGCATGGCCTTGTCGAGGCTCAGATCGGCAACCAGCTTCTTCAGCCTGAGATTCTCTTCCTCAAGCTGCCGCATGTGCTTCAGCTCCGAAGGAGAAATCCCGCCGTATTTCTTGCGCCACGTATAGAACGTGGCATCGGAGATGCCCAGTTTGCGACAGACGTCCGGCACGGACGTCCCCAGTTCAGCCTGCTTCAGGGCAAAAACAATCTGTTCTTCGGTGAATCGTGATTTTTTCATCGGCACCACCTCCGTTCAGGGAGTGTAGATCATGCCGGAATTCTGTTTCTGAATGGAGCAGGATTTCGGGTCAGGGTCATGAACTTCCGCTCCTCGCTCGCAGCGGACCTTCAGCTCTGATCACTTATTCGCTTCGTGCTAGAAGTGGACTTTTTGGTAGTTGCCAGTGGAAAGGCATTTCAGCAGAATGAGACTGCCTTTAAATATGACCGTTTTTTATGCAGTCATAAGCTATTGAATCTAGCTCCGACAGGGGTTACTGACTTACAGAATAATGGATGCCGAGATCGAGCTATGCGTACTCACCAACTGAATAAGACCCGTAAACTTTATCGCAGCGTCAACACGACTACGCGGCATCGTTCTAATAATCCAGGTGCTGAGTATCGCTGGGAACGTAATCGTAAAAAAGTCGGAGATGAGCTACTGGCAAAGCGCGAGACAATGCATGGCAGACAGAAGCGTGGTCGAGACTACACACCATTGTTTTATTTTCTGATCAAACAGATTGGCAAACCATGGAATGACATATTCAGCGAGGTATGTGGACGTCTTGATACCACTGAACCTGTATTCTGGTTGGTCGCGCTACATGAGCGCCAGCGAAGGGATTTAGTCTGCATTGGCGAAAGCAGTTTTTATCCGGGTCTGTTTGTTGATGAGAATGGAGTTCTGCAACAGGTAAACCCTTCGATTACGAGAAAGGATGTGAAGGTGACTTGTCGTTGCTGCACACACACTTACATTGGTGAACCTGTACCCTGGATAGATTGAGTGACAAAACTTTCTATTTTACCGCAGGTGCGGTCGTCATCAGCAATGAGAGCGATGACAAACCTCCGCTCACCACTCAAAGCAGCCGTGCCTAAAGGTTTTCCATATAATAAAACGCTTTCATTAACTCATCTTCTGTAAGCGGCGATGCCAAACTCGCTCCTGTATCTTTCTCAACCTTCTTCAATAGCTCGCTGCGGGTTATGCCCAATCTATTCGCAACATGGTTAGCGCAACTCCGTGCGTGTGACGCTCTATGAGCAAGAAGGTCTTCTTCGGCTAGAACTTTTCTTCTTGATGATGAATGTGACATTGATTCCTCCTTTACCCTAAATTATTCCCCATATAAATATTATGCGATAAGAAAAATAACGATGTTTCTGCTAGCTTTAACCGGGAAACACCGTAAGCGCCACTTCGTAAACCACAATAGCTGAAGCTGGTAATAGTGTCCGCTCCTCGCTGTTTGGCAGACGTCATGTTCCTCGGGCCTGACCACTTAGTGCCAAAAGCGAACCTTTTTTGCATTGATGCTGGAACGAGTTTCCCCCCACTTAGCGTTCAACAATCCACAAGAACGACACAACCGGCAGGGCGAAGATCGCTGCAAAAATGGCTAGCTCTTCGCCCCAGCCGTAGCCGACTTTAATCACCCCGATCAGCATATTTGCCGCCGCAACCAGGCACCACAGTACCGCAAAGCCTCGGGCGATCAACGCCTGGGCTGGTGGATAGTCCGGGGTAAACAGCCGGATAAGCAGGTAACAGCCGCTGGCCAGCAGAAAGCCGCTCAGCAAAAATAACAACGTGCGCATAAAAGACTCCAGGAAATGGCCTGCGGCTTAACCCTGGCGAGATAAGCCGCAAGCGGGGGAATTTACTGCCGGGGAGTTAACAGGTCGCCTAAACCAATGCGCTGCAAAAACTCTTTGCGGATACGGTCAGCGACGGCGTTTACCACTTCTGCACCGTCGTCAGAAGGATCAACGTGCACGCGGAACGGGCGTTTGCCATACGGCGCATTCACAATATCCACCAGCGCCGCCGCCACGTCGGCAACATCGGCATCCTCTGGCTCACAGGCCGCCAGGCCTTTCAGCGCTTCATCTTCCAGCCCGGCCGTCGGGCCAGTTTGGGTGTAGGCCTTTTCACGCTCGCTGTCTGCAGGCTTTCCGGAGTGCAGGAAATGGTTGGTGCCTTTGGTAAAAGCACCTGGCACCAAAATCGAGCTTTCAATTCCCCAGCGGCTAAGCTCGGCGGCATAGCTGACGGCTACGGCGTCCATCGCAGCTTTGGCGGCAAAATAAGGTGCCAGATAAGGCGGGGTGCCACCTCGCGTACTGCTGCTGCCGACCCAAAGCACTAAGCCTTTTCTTTGCTCACGCAGGTAAGGCAGTGCCGCCCGGTTAACCCGCTGAGTCCCCAGGACGTTAATATCGAACAGCTGGCTGAACTGTTCCGGCAGAAACGCCTCGGCGGGCCCGTAGGACATGTGACCGGCATTGTGCACCACGACGTCCAGCCGGCCTTGCTCCGCGATAATTTGTGCAACTGCCGCCTCCGCCGAAGCCTCGGACTGCACGTCCAGTTCGATAGCCCGAAGATCAACGCTGTGATGCCACGCATAATCCTTCAGGCTGTCAACCTGAGGTGCGTTACGGCCCGCGATGTCCCGCATACTGGCGTAAACGATGTGTCCGGCATGGGCGAGGGCGCGCGCGGATAACGCACCAAAGCCGCTGGATGCGCCGGTTATCAGAATAATTTGCTGCATGGTTTTCTCCTGTTCGTCGAGAATCTTAGGCAAAGCCACCGTTAACGCGGATCACCTGAGAGTTCACCCAGCTGCCGTCCGGGCCAGCCAGCGTGGCCACAATGCTGGCGATTTCATCTGGCTTGCCGATGCGTCCGAGCGGGGCGAGGTTGGCGATGGTTTGAATTTGTTCTTCGGTTTTACCGTTCAGGAAAAGATCGGTGCCGGTTGGCCCAGGCGCAACGGCGTTAACGGTGATATTGCGGCCACGCAGTTCGTTGGCAAGAACGTGCACCAGACCTTCAACCCCGGCTTTGGAGGCGATGTAAGGGCCGTAAGCCGGGAATGATTTGGCAATAACGCTGGTTGAAAGGGCGATAATGCGGCCGCCTTCCTGCAGCGACTCAGCGGCATTCGCCAGCACCATAAATGCCCCGCGCAGGTTTGTGCTGATGATTTTGTCGAATTCCGCGAGGCCAGCCGGAGTGATTTTCACCATTGGCATCACGCCCGCGCTGTGCACCACCACGTCCAGCTGGTTGTGAATGGCTTTTGCTTCGGCAAACAAGCGGGTGACATCGTTTTCAGAGGACACATCCGCCTGAATCGCCACGGCGTGCCCGCCGTTGTTTTTAATGGCCTGGACCGTTTCATCGGCGCTGGCTTTATTCCCGGCGTAGTTGACGACGACGGTGAAGCCGTCGCGGGCCAGCCTTTCGGCAATTGCCCGGCCAATCCCACGGGAAGCGCCGGTCACCAGGGCAGTTTTCTTTGCAGTTGTCATGTTGTTCTCCAGATACTGTGAATGAATCGCCCCGAGTGGGCGTGGGTGCATTGTTAATGTTTTTGTATTCGGGATAAATGGTGCTAATTTGATTAGATAATTCCGTTATGGTTAATAATAGATGGACAAATTTGACACGCTGCAGCTGTTCACCCGCATTGTTGAGCTGGGCAGCTTCAGCCAGGCTGCCGACCAGCTTGGCATCCCGAGAGCCACGGCAAGCAATGCCATTAAAGAGCTGGAGAGCCAGCTTGGCTGCCGCTTGCTGGAGCGCACCACCCGGCATGTGCGAGCCTCCCAGGATGGCAAAGCGTACTACCAGCGCTGTGTGTACATTCTTGCGGAGTTGAATGACGCTGAAGCCGCGCTGCGTCCGGTTGTTGCCAGACCTAGAGGGATCTTACGCATCGATCTGCAGGGGACACATGCGTCGCACATCGTTTTGCCGCAGCTGGACGAGTTTCACCGCCGCTATCCCGACATTGAGCTGATTATCAGCAGCGGCGACAGGCTGGTTGATTTGGTGCGCGAGGGGATAGATTGCGTGGTGCGTGCCGGTAAGTTACAGGACTCTTCGCTGGTTGCCCGTCACCTGGCTGATCTACCGCAAATTGTGTGCGCCAGCCCGGACTACCTGGCGGCATTTGGCGTGCCCGAGCACCCGGGCGATCTCGAACACCACCAGTGCGTTAACTTTTTCTCGACAACGGGCGGTGTGAATTATCCCTTTGAATTCATTATTGATAACGAGCGCCGGGCTTTCTCACCCAAAGGCTGGGTGACGGTTAATGAAGCGGAGAACTATGTGATCTGTGCGCTGCGCGGCTGCGGCCTGGTTCAGCTTCCGCGTTACCACGTCGAACAGGCGCTGGCTGAAGGTCGGCTGGTAGAAGTCATGGCTGACTGGCAAAGCCCGGCCATCGCCGTTTCTGCGGTGTACACCCAAAACAGACAGCTTTCGCCGCGCGTACGGGTGTTTATCGACTGGCTGAAGGAGATTTACAGCGCGCGGTTTCCTGGCTGAACGCACGTTAAACCACACCGCGATTTAACTGGTTTTTGAAAGGCTGCGGCATCCATACTGACTCCCCCTAAAGTGCTTCTCAGACAGGATGCCCGGATGAACGTACGACAAGGTCTGAACGTATCACGCATAGCGCTCTGTGCTTTTTTATTATCTCCATTCGCTACGCATGCCGCCAACAGCGGCCCCTTAAACATCGCCATATACCGGGGTGCCGCGGGCTGCGAAGGCTGCTCTGAAATGGTGGCAAAATCCCTGCAAAACACCGGGCAAAACATTGTTATTTCCTACATCGGTGAAAAGGAAAAGCTCAAGCTGACCGGCCAGAACTTGAGTCAATTTGATCTCTACGTGCAGCCCGGTGGCGGGCAGGATATTCCGGCCGCGTATGATGCCATTGGCGATGACGGCGCGCGGGCCATCAGAGAGTTTGTGAGACGCGGGAAAGGTTATCTTGGCCTGTGCATGGGGGCTTACCTGGCGGACAAAGACTGGATAGGGCTTATCGACAAGCCCCTTGAGTCCGAGGCCGGGCGGTCCGGATCCGGCGTCTCAGATGAAGGTGACTACACGCTGAATATCCGCTGGGGGAATAAAAAAGAGCCTTTTTATTATCAGGACGGCCCTTATTTTACTCCCGGATCGAAAAACAGCGGCTTTACGCCCGTGGCCTGGTACAGCAATGGCGATGTGGCAATAGCGACCTTCCGCTACGGTAAAGGAAATGTGGTGCTGACCGGGCCACATCCGGAGGCGGATGGCAGCTGGTTTGACAACAGCGTCGCCGGGCATACCTCGCCTCAGAGCAAAATGGCCCGGCTACTTAGCTATTTCGAGACGGGTTCGAACGGCACTCCCAGCGACTGAACAAAGGTTTTGACCTGCGGGTACCAGAGCTTGACGCCCGCTTTGCTGTCGGCAAAGTCATGGGAGTTTTGACCGAAGGTGCCGATATCAATCATCCGGGCGCGGCTTGCTGCCCCGGTGGCCTCACGGGTGTAGGCACTGAACATTTGCTGCGGCATTGGCTGCGGCCAGAGCTGATCGTTGTCCCCGTAGAACCAAAGCGACGGATAGCGAGCCTGTTTGCCTATCGCGCCATAGGTACGTACCAGATTTTGCTGCCAGCCTTCACATTTTGGCTGGCGCAGCCCCCCCGAGAAATTAATCACGCCCAGCACGCCGGGGAGTGAATGCGTGCTCAGCGCCATGGTCACCAGTCCGCCGTCAGATTGACCGGCAATCACTATGCGTGAGCGGTCCACGTAGGGCAGTTTGGCCAGCTCATTGAGGGCTGCAGCCACGCCATCTGCTTCATCCAACGCGTGACGGCGCACATCGCACCCGTCTTTCGGGTACTGGCCGCCGGAGGCCGCAAAGCCTTCGCGCATCGGGACCGCAACCACAAATCCCCGGTGAACAAATACCGAAGCGATTTGAAGATGCCGGGAACGCGGCTGCGTGCGCGAATGGCCTGGGTTTTTACCATGATTCATTAACAGCAGGGGAAAAGGGCCATTGCCAGGGGGCTTATACAGCGTGGTTTCCAGCTCAACGTTTCGGCCCTCTATCTGCACGGGCAACATCACAATCTGTTCGTTGAGCTGGCGATCCAGCCTCAGGGATGATGAAGCGTTATTACCGGGGGAGCTACAGCCGCTGACGCAGAGAAGAAGTGCCGTAACCGGCAGCCCGGTGAACATGCGAAGTAAAGAACCGGGCGCTATCCGCCACTTCAAAGAACCCATTTATCTGCCCTGGCAAAGTTACTGCGGTGGAATTATGCCGTGTCGTCAACGGACGGCTGTTGTTTTGCATATAAATAAACCGATGCCCGGGAAACGCCCAGATGCTGCGCCACGGTTTCCATCGACTTACGGATATCCAGTAATCCTTCTTTTTTTAGCGTCTGCAACAGCTCAATTCTTTCTGAAGTTTTCAGCGCGCGTGGCGTGGTCGCGATGTCTGCCGCATAACGATCGATCCTCAGCCTGAGCGCTTCGGAACCTGCGGGTTCAATATGTTCTTCCACCGGGCCAGGGCTGGTATCGGTGAAGCGGGCAAGGGCGCTTTGCATCCCTCTGAACAAAGTCATATCCAGGTTGAGGCAAAGCGCGGCGACATAGTTTCCGGCGTCATCTTTCAGCCCAATCGAGGTGCTTTTTACCGGGCGTCCGTCGGCAAACTGGTTGGCATAATTGGCGATCACTGCCGGGAAATCAGGGGAGGCAATGCGCGCCAGCCCCATTTCCGTGGCGCCCTGGCCAACCTCACGGCCGGACAGGTTGTTGTGGATGGAGAGAATAGAGTGATCGGGCTGCGTCAGGTCGTGTACCACCACCTCACAAAAAGGGGCGAAGGTTTCACTCAACCCCTGGGCGATGGTTTCGAGCTGGTCGAGCAGGGCACTGTTTTCTGATGTTGACACTCTATTTCTCCTTCTGATTAACGTGGCCCGGCGAGGTATTCAGCGTAGCGGCTGATGTCGACGTTACCGCCGCTGATGATAATCCCGATTCGCTTCCCGCGCAGGCTCTCTTTCATTCCTCGTGCGGCGGCAAAGCCAAGACAGCCCGTCGGCTCGACCACCATTTTCATCCGTTCGGCAAAGAATTTCATCGAGTCGATCAGCTCTTCATCCGTGGCGGTGAAGATGTCGTCCACGTTCTGGCAAATCATCTGAAAGGTGTAGTCGCCCAGGAAGGTGGTTTGCGCGCCGTCGGCGATGGTTTTTGGCGTATCGATACGCACAATTTGCCGATGCCGGAATGACTGCTGGGCGTCGTTCCCGGCTTCCGGCTCCACGCCGTAGACTTTGCAGTTTGGGGAAAGGTGGCGCGCCGCCAGCGCACAGCCGGAAATCAGGCCGCCGCCGCCCAGGCAGACAAACAGCGCGTCCAGCTCGCCAACCTCGTCGAACAGCTCTTTCGCTGCCGTGCCCTGGCCGGCAATGACGTGCGGATGGTCGTAAGGCGGGATCAACGTCAGGCCATATTTTTCCGCCAGATCTTTGCCAATCTGCTGGCGGTCTTCGGTGTAGCGGTTATAGAGAATGACTTTGCCGCCGTATTCACGCGTGGCGGCTATTTTGGCCGCAGGGGCATCTTCCGGCATGACAATGGTGGCCGGGATCCCCAGCAGCCTTGCGGCAAGGGCAATCGCCTGGGCATGGTTCCCGGAGGAGAAGGCCACCACGCCAGCTTCTCTCTGCTCCGGCGTGAACTGAGCGAGGGCGTTCATCGCCCCGCGGAACTTAAACGCGCCCATTCGCTGGTAGTTTTCACATTTGAAAAAGACTTCGCCGCCAAACTCTTCATTCACGGTACGGGACGTCATGACCGGAGTACGGTTGGCATGACCTTCAATACGCTGAGCAGCCGCAACAACATCATCATAAACAGGAAGAACTAATTCACTCATTTTGCCACCTTTAAACGGTTGTCTTATTCAGAGAGCGCCACGGCTTCGATTTCGAGCGCCGCGCCGTAATGGAGTTGTGCCACGCCAGCCACCGCACGGGATGGGCGATGTTCGCCGATCCACGTTGCATAGAGGCTGTTAAACTGCGGCCAGAGATTGATGTCCGTGATGTACACCCGCACGGAAACAAGATGCTGTTTTGTCACGCCCGCGCAGGCCAGGCAAGACTCAATATTCTGCAGCACCAGTTGAGCCTGTTCTTCGAAGGGCGCTTCACAGCGAGGCGTGCCGTCCGCCGCCACGGGAAGCTGGCCGGAAATAAACACAAAACCGCCTGCGGTGGCGGTGTGGGAATAGTGCCCCACGGGGGCAGGAACCAGTTCGATATTGCGCAGCGTAATCTCCGGGGCCATGTTTCCTCTCAATCGCGGTCAGATTTAGACAAATAATCTATATCTGGACTAAGTGTTGATCAAGAGATTTTCAACGTAGGAAGCAGCAAGGGGGTTTGTGGTGAACTGGAAGGGAGGAGAAAGTCCGGATCGCGGCTGTTAGAGCTGAAAATGGCAATGTGTTACTATAATAAACATGGGGTTTTAAGGGTTTAGGGATTATAACTGTATGAGATTTTATGGCATCGATTACCTACAAACGCAGTCTAATATTAATGATTATTTAAAATACATCATTATATTTGGTGCCTTATTTGTTTTAATCGTTTTTTTTAGTCTGTACATGCGTCATCGCTTACAAACCAAATACCGAGACTTAACAATTATCGTATTTTTGTTTTTACTCTTCATTTCTGGTGTTCAGTATGCAGATTACACTGACAGTCAAAATATACACTCTCAATCATCACAAATGGTGAGCTTTGTTAAATTGTTATCAAAAGAAAAAGAAGTGGGTATGGATTCTATATTTTCAAACTCAATACAGCTCTCGGATGGCATTATCGTTAAAGTCAATGATCTTTACTATCGCGTCAATTTAAGTCCGGATCAAAAAACATATAGTTTAGTTGAGGTGTCGTTAGTAAACCCAGGCATAGAAATCATAAAAAACTGAGGAACAGAAATGATAATTTATACGCCGATCATGATAAAATTGGGCCTGGGGATACTGTGTCTGATTATTCAGATAAACCTCATGGGGAAGGGCAATCTGGCCCCTTCATCCGCAATGGACCAGGTTCAGAACTATGTGCTCGGGGGGATTATCGGTGGCGTAATTTATAATGAATCGATAACAGTACTACAGTTTGTTTTGGTGTTAATTATATGGACCTTTCTCGTCTTTGTCCTTAAATTTTTAAAAGAGAACAATCGACTGATTAAAAGAATTATTGATGGGAAGCCTATCACCCTGGTACATAATGGCAGTGTTAATGTTAAAGAGTGTTTACGCAATGGTGTTTCTGCGAATGATTTGATGTTCAAGTTAAGGGCGAACGGCATTTATGAAATAGAACAATTGAAGCGCGTAGTGCTTGAGCAGAATGGGCAATTAACCATTATACAAAGTGGTGATGAGAATATACGTTACCCAATTATAGTTGATGGTTTAGCTAACCATGATTTGCTCGAAATCCTTAACAAGAACAACGACTGGTTAGAAAATGAAGTTATCAAGCAAGGCTTTAATAAAATTAGCGAAGTATATTTGGGCGAGTATCTCTCGGGTAGAATTAATTTATACGGATATGAAAGATAAAATCTAAAACTAAGTGCTTGACCTATTAGGGTATAGATAAAAAACGCATGCACTTAATCCCTTGTATGTCCGTTTCCAGGGGAGCCTCGCGGTCTCCCCCCAGATTTGCGCTTTAAACAGGGGCTTTCTCGTCGAGGAAATGCTGACAGACGATGATGCCGCTCACCGCTGACTTAGAATGGGCGGCAAGGAAGCGCAACAAACTTACAGAAATTATTCGTGCTTAAATTGAGCGATCAAATCCACGCATAACGCCCAGTGTTCAACAACAGGCACAGTAATCCGCGAACGCTGATCTATAGATAACTGGGGGGCGCTCCAGAGGTATGGATAAAAGGAGTACACCAAATCGCCATTCATTGAAGTTGTATCTTCTCGCCAATCTGTCCAACGCACATTTTTGTAGAATAAGTTCAAATCACCGCAAAGCGCCCAATGCAGAAAACCTGAATAGTTAGTATCGAGGCTTTCCCATTCAAGAGTATCAGGTGGGAGGTAATACACACCGCCACGATCTTCACCGAATTCTCCCCCGTTAAGTGCAAAAAAGCCTCCCGATGCATCATCCGCAATCAATAATGCCTTAAATGGCCGGGTGGCTATCACCTCTTGTGTCCAGGAAGCCAGCCTTCGTGTCAGTCTGTTATGGCCGGAGCCTAAAATACGCAACCAACCATTATCAACAACTATACCTCCCGTTTCGTATGCTACAGCACCGAGCGGAGAGGATGTGGTTACCTGAAGCTGGTGTAAATTGAAGCTTGCTTGTTCTGGGTCACAGGGAAGAATTTCATAGTTATTGGTTGCTACGTTCAACGATTGTTGGACTGTAAGCCAGCCAGACTTATGCTCATCAACTAATTCAGCTAGATCCCTCATCATTTTCCTTATCCGCATTACGCAGTGTTATCTCTTTAATCGGACGCTCAATCGATAACATGAGTATGAATCGCATATATTTCTTAAAACATTTTGGGGGATCTTTCTGACATCCCCCAGATTTGCGCCTTAAACAGGGGCTTTCTCGTCGAGGAAATGCTGGACAGCGGTAAACACCTGCCAGCGGTTTTTCTCCATAAAGACCGAATGCGTCCCTTCACCAATTTCAACCCAACGGCGATAAGGAGCCTGGGTTAGCTGTGAAAATAGCGTTTTTGACAACTCAAGCGGGCAGTCTCTGTCCCAGTCGGCATGAACGATAAGCACCGGAACACGGATCTGCGCGGCATCATACAGCGCACGACCTGCCGACCAGATTTCGCGGCTATCCTGCACCGTGCCATTAGGGGCTTTGATAGCCGCATCTTCGGCGGGCCCAAACGTCGCATCCGCCCAGGCGTCAAACCAGGCTTGCGGCAGCACACTTTCCCGCTCACTTTCAGGTACACCATTCAGCCAGCGGGCTTTGGCCGAGCTGCGCTTGACCACCCGATAGGCGCCAAGCTCTCCGCCGGTATCCGAAGCGCTGGGGGTATCGCGGATCCACTGCGGAGCAAGCAGCACCAGCTTATTCACTGCGCCATTGTGCGCGGTAGTGTAGGTTGCCATCAGCGCCGCTCCCCAGGACCAGCCAATCAGATTGATCGCTGCATGCCCAGTCTGCCGTCGAATAAAGTCCACTGCTGAAGCCACATCGCTAACGGCCACCGGTGTTCGCACCACGGGCGCATTTTGCTCCGGCGGCTCGGCCATTTCTGCAGGTTTTGATGACTGGCCATAACCACGCACATCCACCAGCCAGGCGTCGTAACCCGCGTGAGCCAGATTATCCATCCACGAACTGCCGTCCAGGGCTAAATCAAACGAGGTCGACGCCGGGTAGGTCGATCCGGCGACAAACAGTACCGTGCGGGCACCGGGGATCGCGGCGAGATCGCCGCGTCTCTTGTTACGGACATAAAGCTCAATGCCTGGCGTTGTAGTGGGAATATAAAAGTCGTTACGTAGAATCTCAGGTGTCATTTCACGTTCTCCGGGTGAATAAAATGCCAGTCAAAGCTGTCCCCACGACGCGTGACGTGCCCGGCTGAGGTGCTGGCAAAATGGGCGGTAAAAAGGGTGCTCTGATGCTCGGCAGCATGTTCAAGAAGCCAGCGGCGCGACTCACGAGCCTGCTGCTGGTCAGCACAAAACCGACTGTTCCAGGCCGGCCGATAAACCTGTAGCGGCTGGTGCATAATGTCGCCGCAGAAAAGTCCGCCCCGCTGGCGATGCCCGTTATTCAGCAATTCAAAAGTGATGTGCCCTGGGCTGTGCCCCGGTGTCGGGTGAATAAGAAGCGCATCGGCAATGGCCGTGGTGCCTTCCACAATAAGCGCCTGGTTGCGCTCAAGAATCGGCCTGACGCTGTCGTTGAAGACGTTGGCGTTGAACCCCTCATCGTCCTGATGCGTCAGCCAGTAATCGTATTCTTTGCGAGAAAACACGTAGCGGGCGTTGGGGAATGTCGGTTCCCAGCGGCCATCAATGAGCTGTGTATTCCAGCCACAGTGATCGGCGTGCAGATGAGTGCACATCACGTAATCCACGCTCTCTGGCGTCACGCCAGCCTCCGACAGCCGGTTCAGAAACGGCAAATCAAGCTGGTGGAAGCGGGGCAGTGAAGGGCGCTCTTTGTGGTTGCCTGCACAGGTATCAATCAGAATAGTGTGATGCCGGGTGCGCACCACCCAGCTATGAATGCTGGCGATAAAACGCCGGGAGACCACATCGAAGCACTCGGGCACCATCAGCCCACGATGTTCCTCCAATAAAACCGGATCCCAATCAGGGTAAAGAAAATCAGGGGCAAACCCTGGTCCGCGTTGTTCAACCACGCGGGTAACGGAAATATCATGGAGCTGGAATTTCAACACGGCAGGTAACCTCATCAGGTTTTAACTTGCGGTTGATGCTAATGAGATAAGTCAGTACCGTGAAATCGATAATCAGGATGCCAGGTATAAGCTACATGAATCTCTCCGGTCACAATCTTGCATTGCTTGCCTCATTGAATACTCTGCTGGAGGAGTGCAACGTCACCCGCGCGGCGGAAAAGTTGAATATCAGCCAACCTGCACTGTCTGCTCAACTGGCGAGGCTACGGGATCTGTTTGAGGATCAGCTCCTGATCCCCGCACATTCGGGCAGAGGAATGGTGCGGACGCCATTGGGGTCGCATCTGCGTGAACCTTTGCGCCGGGCGCTGCAAACGCTTGAAGAAGTGGTGGCACAGCAGCCGGAATTCGATCCCGCCCGCGCGCACCGTACGTTTACTCTGGGAGCAAACGACAATGCCGCCGCGATTATTGCCCCTCGCTTGATTAAACTCACCCGCGACGCCGGCTGGCATCATATTCGCTTTGCGTTTATTGCCCCGCAGACGAACCGGCTTCAGAGCCAGTTAGAAACGGGTGAAATCGATATAGCTTTAACCTCACGGGATGCCGTGCCGGGTGCGCAGCAACTGCCGCTGGTCGATGAGGCGTTCCAACTGGCGCAGAGAAAAGGCCATCCGAGAGGAAATGAGCCGCTGACGTTGGAAAGTTATGCCAGTCTTGAGCACATTTTAGTGTCCGGCCAGGGAGGCGGGTTTCGGGGATTTATTGACGATTTGCTGGCTGACCAGGGCCTGGCCCGCCGGGTGGGCGTTTCCGTGCAGTTTTACAGTCTGGTGCCGCTGATTTTGCAGAACAGCGACCTGGTCTGCACGCTACCGGCCCGTTTTCTGTCTCGCTATCACGAAGTGCTTGATTCATTCCCGTTGCCGTTTGATGTTCGCCATTTCAGCCTGTATGCCTCCTGGCACCGTCGGTTTGACGATGATGCCGCCCACCGCTGGCTTAGAGCGCAGCTTCAGGCCAGCGTGGCGGCATAAAAAACCCCACCGCACGGGTGGGGTGAGACAACTTATTTCCCGGACCAGGTACGCAGCGCATTTTCACGCGCTTCGGCCTGCTGGGCGGTATTGAGCTTGTAATAGTTTGGCGCTAAAGCGCCTTCCCAGTCGCCGTACATTGGGTTCGGCAGCACAATAAACTGGGTGCCAAACTTGTTGCGGTTATCGCTGGCGAACTGCTGGCGCTGGGACTGATCCTTGTGGTAGGTCGCTTTGCCAAAGTCATTCAGGTTGTCGCCGATGTACATCACCACGTCATAGCCTTCGGCTTTGATCGCATCAAAACGGGCCTGCTTGTTGGAGCTGTCGGTTTTCAGGCGCACAGTTTTGTCGCTCACACCGGTAAAGCCCAGGGCTTTCATGTTGGCAACGGTGGCGTCATAGTCTTTGCTGTCGCGGTTAGACACATAGAACATCGTGCCGCCGTGGCTGTTCACGTAGTTAGCAAAATCCACGGCGCCTGGGACGGCCAGCGCCTGGCGAGCCTGAGTCCACTGGGACCAGGTTTTGTCGTCAAACGCTTTGTTGTTTTTGGCCTGCCACGCGCTGTAGGCGCTGTTGTCGAGCATGGTTTCATCCAGATCCACAATAACGGCACGCTTAGCGTTACCCTGTTTAGCGGATTGATCCCACGCCGCGCGAGCGCTGTTAAACGACTGGTATGCCAGCGCACGATATTCGCCAGATTGCTGGAACCAGTCCACTGCCATTACCGTCTGGCTGGCCAGCTTTTGATCCGCCGCCTGTTGCTGATTGGCACAACCCGTCAGGCTGACCAGTACCAGCGCTACAGCGCCACCCAATAAACTTTTCTTCATTTTTATGTCCTTACCCTTGCTTTTATCATTAACGCCATTGATACCTGCCAGCCCCCACATTGAACAATGCAGTGACTTTTTCTAACAAAATCAGCAGGTATTGTTAAAAAGTGTTTTACCGAATATTAAAGCTACGTTATCAATAGCTTTTTAATGGATCGACACTGGATACTCAATATGACAAAAATATTTCGATGCAATTTTTTTCCCCTGATGGTGGTAGCGGCATTACCCGGTATGAGCTTCACTGCCCACGCCGCAGGCTGTGAGGAGACGCGTGCGGGTATCGACATGGGCTCCGGCACCACAAAGCTGGTGGTTGCCAAAGTAGATACCTGCAAGCAGCGCATCAACAAAGTGCTGTTCGAAGATCAGCGACCAATCGGTTTTAACGAGGATTTGTCCAAATCGGCGGATAACACTCTCAGCCCGACCATTCAGCAACAGGGGGAGGCGGCGCTACGCGAGTTAACTGCAGAAGCTGCCCGTTATCATCCTGTCCGCTTTAACGGCGTGGCTACCGCTGTTTTCCGCAGCGCATCTAACGCCCAGCAGACGATCGATGCCTTCAACCGTGCTGCTCCGGTGAATCTAAAAATTATTACTCAGGAACAAGAGGCCGAGCTGGGCTTCCTGTCCGCCAAAGCCTCGATGCCCGTGCCGCTGGCAGACGACCAGATGGTGGTCTGGGACATTGGCGGCGGGTCGATGCAAATGACCACCTGGCTGCAAAAACAGGACAAATGGCAGCCGGAGATTTACCAGGGCAAGCTGGCCTCCGTCACGCTGAAGAACTACATCATCGACGTAGTGAAAAACAAAGATTTGCATGACGTCAGCTCGCCAAACCCGATTGGTTCCCTACGCGACGGCGTGCTGCGGTTTGTTCGCTTCTACGCCACCACTCACGTCAGCCCGGAGATGAAACAGGCGCTGGCTAAACGTACCGTCGTGGGCATCGGCGGGGTGCATGATTTCTCCGTCAGCAAGCAGCTTAACGAAAAGGTCTACACCCTCGCCGATCTGCAAAAAGCCTCCGCCAGCCAGGTGTGGAAAGGGGACTCAGAGCTGCGCGGTGATTACCGGGCCACGGACGTCAGCAACCTGCTGCTCGTTCAGGGCTATATGGAAGCGCTGAAAATCCCTCAGGTGACCGTAGTGAAGGCCAATCTTGTTCAGGGCGTGCTGATTCAGTAACGTCTCATGCTTCAGGCGGCGGCGATTATCGTGCCGCCGTCTGTGGTATTAACCGCGTTTTCGTTGTCCGATCAGATGAATGATGAGTCCGAGAAGGCTAAGCCCACCGCCCAGCATCGAAGCCAGCTCCCAGCCCCCCAGCCGCCACATCAGGCTCGCGCCCCAGGATCCCAGCGCGCCGCCGATAAACATGCCGCTCATAAAGACCGTATTGATACGACTGCGGGCTTCCGGCCTCAGGGCGTAAATCACGTGCTGGTTGGATATCAGCGCTGACTGCTCGCCCAGATCCATCAGGATGATGCCAATCACCAGCCCGGTGAGCGAAGTCCACAGCCCCAGCACCGCAAAAGAGATAACCATGACCAGCGCCCCAAGCCCGATAACGGCATACGGCCCGCGGCGGTCGGCAATCCGCCCGGCAAGCGGCGCAATCAGGATGCCTACCGCGCCCACAATCCCCATCAGACCCGCGATGTCGGCACCAAGATGAAAAGCGGCGTGCAGTTGCAAGGCCAGAATAGTCCACAGGCCGATGAACGAGCCAAACAGCGCCGCCTGTATTAAGGTAGCCCGGCGCAGCAGCGGTTCTTCGCGCCACAGAGAAACCAGCGAGCGCATCAGGGTCATGTAGCTCTGTTTATTGCCCGACGTGTGGTGCGGCAAGGTGAAGAACAACATCAGCCAGCCGAAGGCTGTGGCCACGCAGCCTAACCAGAAGGTCGCCCGCCAGCCCCAGTGATCGCCGCTAAAACCGCCCACCGCCCGGCCAAGTAATATGCCGCACAGCACGCCACTCATTACCGTGCCAACGACCTGCCCACGGCGTTCAGGTTTAGCCAGTTCGGCGGCAAACGGCACAATTTGTTGGGCAACGGAACCCGTCACACCCACCGCAGCGGAGGCAATCACAATCGTGACTACATTGGGCGCTAAGGCGAGGCACGCCAGCGCTACCGCCAGCCCGGCGGACTGGCAAAGGATCAGCGTGCGGCGGTTAATTTTGTCGCCCAGCGGTACAAGTAAGAACAGGCCAAAGGCAAACCCGAGCTGCGTTGCCGTCGGCGCAAGGCTGACGAGCGCAAGCTGCCCCGGAAACGCCTGCTGAAGCAGTTCGAGCAGCGGCTGGTTGTAGTAGACATTGGCGACGAACACCCCGCAGGCCAGCGCCATGATCAGCAGCAGAGTGGAGGTTAAAGGCGAATTTTTTTCCGCCTCGGGCGGGCGGGTCAGGGTGACGCTCAGCGGATTATCCGACATGATTTTTCTCTCTGGGGATGACGAGCCCTGATGCTGAACGATTGTCCGCTCGCAATCTTTGCCCTAGAATTTCAGACTTCTGAAATCACCTGAAAAGCGACCGTTCTTATGCCTGCCGCCCAGACTCAAGCCCCTTTAGAAAGAGATGACGATATGGTGGTCTTTGGCCGCTATCAGCTGTTTCCCGATTTAGGGCTGCTGCTAAGGGACGGCGTCCGGCTGGAGCCTGGCGAGCGGGCGATGGCGGTGCTCAGACTGCTGGTCAGCGAAGCCGGGCAGGTGGTGACCAAAGAGACGCTGCTGGCCACCGTCTGGCCGAAAGAGATCGTCGAAGAGAATAACCTGCAGGCGCAAATTTCCGCCCTACGCAAAATTTTCGGTGCCGACCGCAATCTCATCACCACAGTGTTTGGCCGTGGTTACTGCTTTACCGCCACGGTGAATAAATTGCAGGCGGCCACGTCATCGCTGCCAGTAGCCGCTCCTTCAGCGGTTTTACCTCGCCCCCGTTCACCGCTGATAGGGCGCGAAAAAGAGCTGGGTGACATCAGAAAACGGCTGATCGAGCATACTATTTGTACGCTGGCTGGCCCGGCAGGCATCGGTAAAACCCGGCTGTTGCTGGAAGTGGCGCGCGAGTCGGCCAGCCTTTATCCCGATGGTGTTTTCTTTGCTGATTTGTCCAGCCTGAATGCCGGGTCAGATCCGGTACCTGTTTTACGCGCCGCGCTGGCCGGTATTCGTGGAGCGGGGCAGTTACAACCTCGCCCCGCGCTACTGGTGATTGATAACTGTGAACACCTATCGGCCGCCTGCGCCCGGGAAATTGAACATCTGCTGCAGAGAAACGAATTACTGAGCATTTTGCTGACCAGTCAGTCTCCGCTGGGGCTTGAAGGGGAGCAGGTGTATCGCGTCGGGCCGCTGACTTTGCCCCCAGCGCAACTGGCCGCCAGCGAGGCGCAAAGTTTTAGCTCGGTTGAGTTTCTGGTACAGCGCATTCAGGCGGTGGATTATGCATTCCGCCTGAGCGAAGAGAATATCCAGCCGATCCTGGGGCTTTGTCGGTTACTCGATGCCGTGCCGCTGGCGCTGGAAATTGTTGCTGCTCGCGTTGCAAGCCTGGGCCCGGATGTCGTGCTGGCCGATCTGAGCGGGCGCGAGACATTGCCCGAGACGCCGGGGCTTACAGCGTCCAGACACAGAACGCTTACCGAGGCGCTGGACTGGAGCTACCGATTGCTCACGGCTGAAGAACAGCGAGTGTTTCATGCCCTGGCGGTATTTCCCGGTGAATTTGACCTTGCCGCCGCGAAAGGATTGTTAAACCAGGAAGAGATCAGCGACGTGGTGGCCAGTATGGTGGCGAAATCCCTGCTGGTTTTGCAGGCGGGTACGCGCCCGGCCAGGTATCGCTATCTCAACATTGTGCGCACGTACGCTCGCCGGACGCTGGCCGAAAATAGCACCTCGCTTTTTCTTCGCCATGCGCAACTCGTGGCCGACAGCATGGTACGAGCCAGAGAAGCCTGGGCCGAAGAGTCCAGTCTGCAGTGGCGCCGTCAGTATGGCTATTTAATCGACGATCTCCGGGCGGCGGCAGACTGGTGTTTTGGCATAGGCCAAAATGCCCCGCTGGGACGAAGTATTCTCGCTAACGCCACGCCGTTCTGGATCCAACTTTCGCTGCACGGCGAGTGTCGCCAGCGGATTACCGCCGCGATTAACGACCCGCACAATGGCCAGGCCACGCCGCGCGAAGAGATGCTGATGCAGGCGGCGTTAGGCTCGGCGCTGGGCTGGGCGCAGGGGCCCATTGAAGAAAATGGCCAGGCCTGGCGGCGAACCGGGGAGATTGCCAGCGCGCTAAGCGACGTGGAAATGCAGTTGCAGGCCGAGTACGGGCTGTGGTTGTATCACCTGCGCAGTGGTCGTTACGATCTGGCCGCAGAGAACGGCAAAAAAATGGCTGAACTGGCGACCCAAACCGGTGATTATGGCGCGCTATTAACCGCCCGTCGTCTGGTAGGGACCGCGCTGCATTTTTCCGGGGAGCAGCAGGCCGCGCTCAGCGAAATTCAGGCTTTGCTGGACCGAACAGTGGACGATGACAGCCAGAGAGCGCCTTTCCGCTTTGGGCTGGATCAGCGCGTGGCGGGCTGGGCTTTCCTGGTGCGGGCGCTGTGGGTGACTGGCGATGTGGCAAAAGCCAGAAGAGCGGCGCAGCTGGCGGTAGAAGAAGCCCGGGCGCTGGATCACGCCTGTTCACTGTGTGCGGCCCTTGCGGAAGGGAGCTGCACGCTGGCGGCCTTAACCGGAGATGTCGCTGGCGTGCTGCAAGTTGCCGCGCAAATTGACGCCATCGCCCTGGAACACGGCCTGGGCTTCTGGCGGCTTTATGCGGCGGCCTTTACTTTCTGGGGCAGGCTACGCCAGCAGCCTGAAACAGTGCTTCCCCAGCAGATCCTCGCCATGCTTACCCGGCTGAAGGACAATGGTTTCGATGCTGCTTATTCGCTTTTCCTGTCTGATTTCGCCGCCGCGCTGGCGCAAAAAGGCCAGCCAGAGATAGCCGAGACGCTGATCGCGGAGCGGTTGTCCGCGCTTGGCGTCAACCAGTCGCTGTGGAACCTGCCCGAGCTGATGCGGGTACAGGCGCAAATTCGCTATGGCGGGCAACCAGAATATGACCTGGAGCTCAGCATGGCGCTGCAGTCTGCGCTGCTGCTGGCACAAACCCAGACGGCCAAAGGCTGGATACACCGAATAGAAACCGATTTGCGTAATCTCTAATCTTCCCCGCGAAATGTCCGGCGGCAGAGAAGCCGCTTGCTTGTTACTCTCACCGATATTAATCTAAATATAAGATTTAAATAAAAATAATATTCACATTTTGAGATTAAATCAATGAGAGTCATGACAATGCATTTCAGACCAGAAATTCGTGCGCTGCTGCTGGCGCTTGCGGGTGCGGTGGTGCTGGCGATAGGTATGGGCTACGGGCGTTTTTCCTATACCGGCATTCTGCCGGTGATGCTGCAAGAAGGGCTACTGTCGCTGCATCAGGGCAATCTCGCCGCATCGGCTAACTACGCAGGTTATCTCATTGGTGCCTTACTGCTGGCGAAAGCTAAGCCCGCCGACGCGCGGCGGTTAAACATGGCCTCCGTCGGGCTAACCATTGGCTGCCTGCTTCTGTTGGCATGGACGAAATCGCCGTGGGCGGTGGTGGCGGTTCGGGGTTTTGCCGGGCTACTGAGCGCGGTGTCGCTGATTGCAGCTTCACTGTGGCTACTGCAGCACATGAAACACCATACCGGCGCGCCGGTGCTTTATGCCGGGGTTGGACTGGGGATCTTTTTATCTGCCGAATTTATCGCGCTGGGTAAAACTTATGGCTATACCAGCCAGCAAATCTGGCTGCTGTGTGGGCTCACTGCGCTGCTATTGTTTGCGCTGGTGTTTAAACTGCTGCTTAGCCCGCCGGATTACCTGATCGACTACCAAAGGCAGGCGTCCAGTCAGGCTCAGCCGGAAGCAGGGGGAGCTAAAGCGGCGTGGAAACTCCTGGTTATCTACGGCCTGGCGGGATTTGGGTATATCATTACGGCCACCTATTTACCGCTTTTTCTTTCCGGGTCACTCAGTACGCTGGATCCGGTGCAGCTTTGGGCTATCTTTGGCCTGGCCGCGATACCGTCCTGTTTTGTCTGGCATCAAATCATCTCAAAATATGGTTATCGCCGCGCATTTGCAGCCAATCTCCTGGTTCAGGCCACGGGCGTGGTACTTCCGGCCTTTAGCCACTCACTGCTTTTTTGCCTGCTAAGTGCGGTGCTGGTGGGCTTTACCTTCACCGGCACGGTGACGATAGCCTTACCGGAAGCCAGGAGACTGGCGCATTTGGTGCGATTTAATATGATCGCGGCGATGACCGCTATTTACGGCATCGGGCAGATTATTGGGCCGCTGGTTGCCGGGGAGCTTTACGGTATAACGGGCAGTTTTAACGGGTCATTAGCCGCCGCCACCGGCGCATTGCTGCTGGCCGGTAGGCTGGTGCTGACGGGACGTTCAGAGGTTGCTGGCTGAGGCCAGAATCTGCTTCATCGCTTCAAGAGCGGTAGAACGATAGCCCTTGCGCCAGACTAGCTGGGTGAGGGCGTTGGCCACAAACTGTTGCTGTGTCCCCTCCGGCAGAATCAGGGTCGCCGCGACGCCTTCCGGCAACACGCCGCTGCACCGTCCGGCGGCAACAGAAGCGATCATCGAGTGATAAGAGCTAACGTCCTGCACCTCCACAAGGGTTTGAGCGTTGAGCAAAGCTTCCGCCCGTGCCCGGTAAGAACACCCTCGAGGAAAAGCGGCAAGAAGAGGCTTAGTGCTACTGGCGGTTTCAGGCACGAGCAACACCAGGCGTTCCGTGAATACGTCCAGATACTCCAGATCTTCCGGGCACTGAATGTGTCCCCCGGCATCCGGCAGCAGGCTCACCAGCGCGCAGTCCAGCGAAGCGTGTCGAACCTGCTCCAGAAGTTGCTGCGTGGGCTGGGTGGTTAAGGCCAGTTCGACATCAGGGTAGCGGCGGTGGAACTGCTGGAAGACCGGCATCAGGCGGCTGACAGCGGTAGCTTCCATTGAACCCATATTCAGCACACCTGCGGGTTTTCCCGGATGCAGCGCCTGCCGCGCTTCTTCCGCCAGGCTAAGTATTTTTTTGGTGTAGGAGAGAAAACTCTCGCCCTCTGGCGACAGGATCATTTTCTTGCTGTCACGTACGAACAAAGTGACGCCAAGATCTTCTTCCAACTGCTGAATGCGGGTGGTGATGTTCGACTGCACGCGGCCAAGTCTTTGGGCGGCTTTCGTCACGCTTTGTTCTTCAGCGACAATTTTGAACATCTGCAGTGTGGTGTGGTTCATATTTTTCATTCTCAATATGACAATGATCTTGATCTTAACATCTCCAAATAAGATGTTAAGCACTCAATGTCTCATTTCCTGAGGTAGCGCCATGTTTCGTAGTCTTACCCAACTGCTAGCGATTGACCATCCCATCATACAGGCGCCTATGGCGGGCGTCTCCACCCCGGAACTGGCGGCGGCGGTCAGCAATGCCGGCGGCCTTGGTTCGCTTGGCGTGGGCGCAAGCAGCGTCGGGCAGGCCAGGGCCGCGATCCTGAAAACGCAGGCCTTAACCTCGCGCTCGTTTAGCGTGAATCTGTTTTGCCATCAGCCTGCCAAACGGGATGAGGCGCTGGAACGTGCATGGATTGACAGTCTGCGCCCGATTTTTACTGAGTTTGGCGGCACACCGCCAGAAGTGCTCAGCGAAATTTACCAAAGTTTTATCGGGCAGGAAGCAATGCTGGAGATGCTGCTGGAAACCGCTCCGGCCGCAGTAAGCTTCCACTTTGGCGTACCTGAGCGTGACGTTGTTGAGGCCTTCCGTAGCAAAGGTATTGTAACGCTTGCCACCGCCACACGGCCTGAAGAGGCTTCGCTGATTCAGGCAAGCGGCGTGGATGTGATTGTGGCGCAGGGCTTTGAAGCGGGCGGGCATCGCGGGATGTTCGACGATAAAGCGCACGATACCCAGCTCAGCATCTTTGCGCTGGTGCAGCTTCTGAAAAAGCAGGTGAATCTGCCGATTGTTGCCGCTGGGGGGATTATGGACGGGGCAGGTATTCACGCCATGCTAAGCGTGGGGGCGGATGCGGTACAGCTGGGCACCGCGTTTTTGCTTTGCCCTGAGTCCGCCGCCGACGATGGTTACCGGCAGCGGCTTAAATCAAGTCGCTCACATCGAACGGAGATGACTCATGCTATCTCTGGCAGAGCGGCGAGAAGCCTGGAGAACGATTACTGCCGCCACGGACGAATCGCCGGCCAGCATGCCGTCCCGGCTTACCCGGTGGCCTACGATATTGGTAAAGCGCTAGCAAGCCTTGCAAAAAGCCACGGCCATCAGGGCTATAGTGCGCACTGGGCCGGGCAGGGTGTGAACCTGATCCGCGAAATGCCCGCCGCTGAACTCCTGCAAACGCTGGTGCGCGAAGCCGGGCTGTAACACGGGTTTACTTCAACAACGCCATTAAAATAGCGGCGACGTGCTGCAGGGCGACATCCTGGCTTCGGCGTTTGTGCCAGGCCAGGTGGAGAGAGAACCCCGGCAACGTGACAGGCGCGGGGACGGCGACCAGTCCTTCAGTAAAAGGTATGACCCGGGAAGGCAGCAGGGCCAACATATCCGACGCCAGCAGTAGCTGTGGCACCATCTGGAAATTCGGCAATACCAGCCCAACGCGGCGGCGTAATCCCAACCTTGAAAGTTCCGCATCCACCGGGGTGACGCTTTCCCCTTTGCCGGAGGTGATGATGTGCGGCGAGGCAAGCCAGCGTTCAAGACTGAACCCGACTGCGGCCGGATGGCCTTCGCGCATCGCCACGACATAGTGCTCATCCATCAACAGCTCGCTGTGGATACCTGCGGCAGGCTGAGGAAAAACCGAGATCGCAATATCCGTGGTGCCGTTAAGTAATGCGGTTTCGGCCTCTTCCGCACCAGCCCAACCCTGAACGATGAGGTCAATCCCCGGGGCCGACTGTTGAAGGTTTTGCATCAGAGGCACCAGCACGAACAGCGCCGGGAAATCCGCCATGGTTATCCGCAGTTTCTGCTTAATTTGATGCAGCGGGATCACCGGCGGGTCGATAAGTTCAGCAATGTCGCCGAGGACGGATTTCAGAGGTGCACGAAGGGACTGAGCAAAGGGCGTCAGCCGCATGGTGCCTCTGCCACGCTCCAGCAGTTCGTCGTGAAAAAGATCGCGGCAGCGGGCAAGGGCTGCAGACGTAGCAGATTGCGACAGGCAAAGTCTGTCTGCGGCACGGGTGACGTGCGCCTCGTCAAGCAGGGCGTCCAGCATCACCAGCAGGTTAAGATCCAGCGTTCTTAAATTCATGTCATCGATAATAGATTATCTTGATTATCTGTTGGAGTAATTTTTAGAGCCTCGCCATTATCGTCTCATCAACCCAAGGAGACGCCCCATGAACAAAACCCTGATTTTACTTTTCCATCCGGATCTTTCCCGTTCCAGCGCCAATGCTGCGCTGGGGCAAGAAGCCGCAAAACTTGAACACGTTGAGCTGGTCGATATCCAGGCACTGTACCCTGACGGGATCGATATTTACCGCGACGGCGAGCGTGAAGCCGCTCGGTTACTTGCCGCCGACCGCATTGTGCTGCAGTTCCCGATTCACTGGTATTCCATACCGGCCATTATGCGCCAGTGGCAGGATGCAGTGCTGACCCGGATGTTCTACCTGAATTACGAGGAGGAAGGGCAAAAGCTGGAGGGGACGCCGCTGTTCGTGGCGGTCACCGCCGGTAACGTGGAAGAGTCTTATCAGCCCAGTGGCCGAAATCTTTTTACCATCGAATCTCTGTTAGCGCCCCTCAGGGCCACGGCAAACCGCTGCGGTCTTACCTGGCATGCCCCGTTTGTGGTCTACACTGCCGATAAGCTTGATGCTGCTGGCCTGAAAACTGAGGCGAAAGCGTATGCGCAGGCGCTTAACCGGTGGCGGGAAAATAAATTTTGAAGTTTTTTTCATTTTTTTAGCAATATTTCTCGCGCTGATTCGTCTACCTCATCACAAGTGATTAGCCGTGACTTTACTGAGGTAAACATAATGAGAGATTTTGATATGCACCGACATGAACACCGCCGCCGTGGATTCTGTGGCCACCGCATGGGGAAACCGATTTTGCTCTGTGTGGCGCTGTTTGTTGCACTCGGCCTGATCGTTATGACGCTGTGGAACGCAGTGCTGCCTGGTCTGCTTGGGGTGAAAGATATTGGCTTCTGGCAGTCTTTAGGCCTGCTGGCGCTGTGCCGCATTCTGTTCGGTGGCCTGGGCTTTCGCCCGGGCATGTTTGGCAAAGCCCGTCGCCGGATGCACGAACGCTGGATGCAAATGACGCCGGAGCAGCGTGAAGAGTTTATGCAGCATCGTCGCGAAAAATTTGGCTTTGGTCACCGCGACCGCTGCGGCTGGCATTCCCGTTGGGATGAGAAAATGGATCCGCGTCCTCAACCTCAGCCGCCGGTGCAGCCAGATGAAAACAGCGCTAAAAAACCGGACGCTGAGTGACAACGATGAAAGCCGGAATAGTGGGGGAATCTCTGCTGATGGTAGCGCTGAACGGCTGCCGTGCCCGACTGAAAGCGTTTATTCGTGGGAGAACCGCCGGGCATGAAGATGCCGACGATATCCTGCAAGAGGTTAGCTACCAGCTAATGAAGGTTGAACAGCCGGTGGAGAACGTCGCCGCCTGGCTGTTCCGAGCCGCCCGGAACGAAATGACCGACCGGGCGAGAAAAAAACGCGAGCTGCCTTTAGCAAGCTGGTTTGGCGGGGATGAAGAGGACGATTACCCGGAAGATGAGCTGGCCGAAACGCTGTTCGGTACGCCGCAAACGCCGGAGGACGAGTACCTGAAGCAGCTGCTTTGGGAGGAGCTGGAGACGGCCCTGTCAGAACTGCCTGCGCCTCAGCGTGAGGTGTTTATCAAAACCGAGCTGCAAGACTACAGCGTAAAAGACCTTGCTGGCGAGAGCGGCGACACCGTCCAGGCGCTGCTCTCCCGCAAACACAAAGCCGTTCTGTATCTGCGCACCCGGCTGCGCAATGTGTATGACGACCTGGCTGGTCAGTAAGACAGCCCCCGGATCTGCCCAGGGAAGGGCGATCCGGTTTTTTTTGCCCATCATTGACCCCAACGTTCCCTGATGTAATTCACCGCCTGCTGAGTCTGGGGTTGGTTAAGATAATTTTCCCGGAACAAAATAGTGCCGTTAATTTGCGGCAAGGCCTCGTTTAAATCGATCTGTTTTTTCAGCTCCGGTACGCCGCCTCTCACCGTCCAGTCAGGTTCATTCTTCGAAGGCTCCCCGACTTTATACAGCGCAATCCCAATATAAAGGCGCGTGTTAGTCGGCTTCACTACGTTAGCCCACCATTTAGCCAGCACGTCGTAGCGGGCTGCACTGCGGGAGAAAGGCCAGTAGATCTGCGGGGCAATATAGTCCAGCAGGCCTTTTTGCACCCAGAGACGCGTGTCGGCATAGGACTCATCATAAGCGGCAGCCCCACGCGTTTCAGACCCGGCTGGATCGTGGGAGATATTGCGCCAGACGCCTGCCGGACTCACGCCAAACTCAACGCCGGGCTTAAGCTGTTTGATAGTGCGTGAGACTTGCTCGATAAGTTGCTCAGTATTGTGCCGCCGCCAGTCGGCTTTGGACGCGTAGCCCTGGCCGTAGGTTCTAAAAGTCTGGCTGTCGTTAAGGGTAGAGCCCGGTGATTCGGTATAGAAGTAATCATCAAACTGCACGCCGTCGATGGCGTAGTGAGAGACAACTTCGGCGACGATGCTGGTTATCCAGTCGCGCACTTCCGGGATGCCGGGGTCAAGCACGAAGCGGTCACCGGAGGTTCTAATCCAGTCCCGATGTAACACAAAAACGCTGGCCGGCTGCAGAGAAAGCGTGCGGTTCAGGGCGGCAACTGTGCCCGGCGTGATGTTGGTAGAAACCCGATAGGGGTTAAACCAGGCGTGTACCTTCATGCCGCGTTTATGCGCCTCATCAAGCATAAACTGCAGCGGGTCGTAGCCCGGATCTTCGCCAATTTTTCCCGTCAGCATATCTGACCACGGCAGAATCTTCGAAGGCCACAGCGCGGTGGCGTCGGGCTTCACCTGGAAAAACACCGTGTTGATCCCTAATGACTTCAGCTTATCCAGTTTGTCTTTTAAGGCTTGCTGCTGCTGGCTAATACGCACGGCTGCGCTGCTGCCATTAACGGAAGAAACCGGCGGCCAGTCAAGGCGGGAAACCGTTGCCAGCCAGACGCCACGCATCGGCTGGTTGTGCTGTGAAGGGGTCTTCACATCCGGCTTAGTGCCCGGCAAGGGCGTAACGAGAGAAACCGGCGGTTTAGAGGCACAGCTCGCCAGAAACAGCGCGGCGGCAAGTATCGCACCAGATTTTTTAACCCTGGCGACAGAGTAGAAGCGGCGTGAAGTGGCGATGATATGCTCCAAATTTTTGCCAGTCGGTGAACAACAAGCATTTTCATACTATTCGACATCAAGTCAATCTCTAACGCCGTTAAGTAAAGCAGATGCCGGCTAACCTTGCTTACGATCAAAATCCTTATTTATCATCACAATAAAAAGAACACATTTCGTGTTTCATCCTATTACGCTTGTGCACCATGCCTTTACTGACAGCCTAATCACCCGGTTGCTACTATCCCTTTAGAAATTGTTCATTTTTTATCTGCGTGCCAGCACGCCGTTATTTTATGCTGTGAGAGCAACAAGGTGACCCGTCATGAAGCCTAAAACGCTGTACGATAAAATCATCGATACCCACGTCATCCGCCCTCTGGACGATCAGGGCAATGTCCTGCTGTATATCGACCGTTCCATCCTCAACGAATACACCAGCCCGCAGGCTTTTAGCGGACTGCGTGACGCCAACCGCCAGGTCTGGCAGCCCAAAAGCATCCTGCTCAACGTGGACCACGTTAACCCGACGCGGCCAGAGCGCACGCCAGAAATGACCGACCCGGGCGGCGAACTGCAGGTTCGTTACTTTGAGTCCAACAGCCGTGATTTTGGCCTTGAGTTGTTCGACGTGATGGACCCGCGCCAGGGCATTGAGCACGTCGTTGCCCATGAACAGGGGATCGTGCTGCCGGGCATGGTGATTGCCGCAGGGGATAGCCATACCACCACTTACGGCGCGTTTGGTGCGTTTGGTTTCGGTATCGGCACCTCTGAAATTGAACATATGCTGGCGACGCAGACGTTAGCCTATAAAAAGCTAAAAACGCTGCGCGTGACGGTGAACGGTGAGCTGCCGTTTGCCGCGACGGCAAAAGATATCGTCATGCTGCTAATCGCCGAAATTGGTGCCGACGGCGCGACCGGCTTTGCCATTGAATTCTGCGGCAGCGCCATTGATGCACTTAGCGTGGAAGGGCGTATGACCATTTGTAATATGGCGGTCGAAGCCGGGGCCCGCGGCGCATTTATGGCACCTGATGAAAAAGTTTATGCCTATATCAAACCGGCACCACGCGTCCCGAAAGGCGAGATGTGGGAGCAGGCGTTGAAATACTGGCGCACGCTCCGCAGCGATGCCGATGCGGTCTTTGATAAAGAAGTTGTGCTCGACTGCGCCAACTTAACGCCTCGCGTAACCTGGGGCACCAGCCCGGATCAGGGTGGCAGCATCACTGACCAGGTGCCCGATCCTGCCAATGAGTCTAATACGGCCAAACGCCGTGACATCGAAAATGCGCTGAGTTATATGGGCCTTAAGCCCGGTACGCCGCTGAGCCAGATTCCTATTACCCATGCGTTTATTGGCTCCTGCACCAACGGCCGCATTGAAGATCTCAGGGCAGTTGCCCAGGTGCTGCGAGACAGAAAAATCGCGCCAGGTGTAAGAGGTATTATCGTGCCTGGCTCAACGCAGGTTCGCGCCCGCGCCGAACAAGAAGGTTTAGCCCAAATATTTATCGACGCCGGGTTTGAATGGCGGCAGTCAGGCTGCTCCATGTGCCTGGCAATGAATGAAGATGTGCTGCAGCCGGGCGACCGCTGCGCCTCCAGCACCAACCGTAATTTCGCTGGCCGCCAGGGTGCCGGGGCCAGAACGCATTTAATGAGTCCTGCAATGGTCGCTGCGGCGGCAGTGGCAGGCCATTTGACGGATGTCCGTCCTTATTTACAACAAGGGGATGCATAAATGGAACCCTTTAACCGTGTAACCGGCGTGGCCGCGCCGATGATGGCGGCCAACATTGATACCGATGTGATCATGCCGAAGCAGTTTTTGAAAGGTATCGATCGTAACAATCTGGACAGAGGCGTCTTCTTCGACCAGCGTTTTCTGACCGACGGCTCGCTGAACCCAGAATTTGTCCTTAACCAGCCGGCATGGCAGGGCGCGCAGTTTCTTATCGTCGGCCCTAACTTTGGCTGCGGCTCCAGCCGCGAACACGCTGTGTGGGGCTTACGTCAGCTTGGTATACGGGCGCTGATCGGTACCAGCTTTGCCGGGATATTTAACGACAACTGTCAACGTAATGGCGTGCTGACCCTGACGCTACCGGCGGCGGATATCGAGTGGCTGGCGCAGGCGGCTAACAACCCTCAAGCCAACAGCATTACCGTCGATCTCGCCCGGCAGCAGATAAGCGCGGAGGGCAAAGATATTGCCTTTACGGTCGATGAGCTGAAAAAGCATATGCTGCTGGAAGGCCACGATGCCATCAGCTACACGATGCAGTATCAGCAGGAGATTCGCGAGTTCGAACAGCGCCATTTTGCCGCGCATCCGTGGCTACTGACTCAGGATTAATTTTCAATGATGAAAGAGAACGCTGATTTTATTTGCGACAGGGGGGCATCGCCCTTTATCCCGGATTTCCAGCTCATGGACGTGGTGCTGGATAACGGGATTACCCTGCGCGCTGCCGTGGGTGGGCAGGGTGAACCGTTAGTTTTACTGCATGGCCACCCGCAGAACCACGTTACCTGGCGTAAAATCGCGCCGGTTCTGGCGCAGCATTTCACCGTCATCATGCCGGACATCCGTGGCTATGGCGACAGCGCTAAGCCCGACAGCGACGACGATCACCGCAGCTATTCCAAGCGTGAAATGGCGAAAGATATTGTCCTGCTGGTGGCGAGGCTCGGTTTCCAGGACGGTTTTGCTTTTATGGGGCACGATCGCGGGGCACGGGTCGGGCATCGCCTGGCGCTGGATTACCCGGCGCAGGTTAAGCGCAGCATCTTTATTGATATCGCCCCGACGGCAACCATGTATGCGCTAACGGATAAAACCTTCGCCACTCGCTATTTCTGGTGGTTTTTCCTGATCCAACCTTCGCCAATGCCGGAAAAAATGATCGCCGCAGATCCGGCGTTTTTCCTGCGTAAGCATATTGATGGCCAGCTTAAAACCTCCGGTGCAACGGAGCCCGAAGTGTTTGCCGAGTACCTGCGCTGTTACCAGAATCCCGAAACACTGCGGGCCATCTGCGAAGATTATCGCGCCTCAGCAGCCATCGACCTTGAAGATGATGAAGCCGACAGGCATCTGCGCATTACCAGCCCTTTGCTGGTGCTGTGGGGAGAGAAAGGCACCGTGGGCCAGCTTTATGATGTGCCCGCGACCTGGCAGGAAAAAGCGCTGGACGTTCGAGGGCGAGCCATGCCCTGCGGTCACAGTCCGCAAGAGGAGTGTCCTGATGTGCTGTTGAGCGCTATTATGCCTTTCTTAACCTGACGCAGAAGATGGCATACCGATGAGCCCCAACGAAACCCCACGCGCCGCCTGGCCGCTTGTTGAAGATTTGAATGTCTTTGTCACCGTGGTGCGCAAAGAAAGCTTTGCCAACGCGGCGGCGGAGCTGGGGCTTTCTCCGTCTTATGTCAGTAAACGCATTGCGCTGCTGGAAAAAAGTCTGGGTATGCGGCTGTTCCATCGCAGCGCCCGCGCGATTCATTTAACGGCCGACGGCCATAAGGCGTTAAGCGGAGCACTTTCGGTACTGGATAGCATGGGGGATTTTGTCTCAGGACTTGCCGCCTGGCGGGACACGATCGAAGGCAATATTCAGATGAGCTGCTCATTTGGTTTCGGCTCAGTATATATGCCTGATGCGCTTTCGGCGCTGGCGGAGCGTTATCCGGCGCTAAATATCAAGCTAACGCTGACGGACAGAGTCGTTGATTTGATAGAGGAGGGCGTTGATATAGAGATTCGCGTTGGCGATGACATCAAAGACCTGTATATCACCCGGCAGCTCTCTACCAACAACCGCGTATTGTGCGCGTCGCCAGGCTACCTGGCAAAACACGGAACGCCGGAAAATATCGCCGATCTTAAATCTCATAAATGCCTCGTTATTCAGGAACGCAGCGCCCAGTTCGGCGTGTGGCCGTTAACCAACGGCGAGGAAAGCGTGCAGACTCATGTCAGCAGCCAGCTCTCTTCGAATAGCGGTAGCGTGGTATTAAGCTGGGCGTTGAAGGGCCACGGCATTATTCTGCGTTCACAATGGGAAGTTCAGCGCCATATTGCCCGCGGCGAGCTGGTGCAGGTTTTGCCTGACTGGCATCAGGCCGCTAATATTTGGGCAGTTTATTCTAATCGTACTAGCGGCTCAGCGAAATTAAAGGTCTGCATTGATTTTCTGGTGGATTATTTTCAGCGCTTTCCGCCAGTGGCGGTGTGACTAATTTCAACACCTGAATACTGTGCACAAGCGGCCAATAAACGTTGCTGGAGGACAGGCTCTAAAGCGGCCTTCAAGGTATCTCCCGGCTTTTGATGATAGAAATAACCGCCGGTTGGTGCTGCAGAAAGCGAAGGATCGGCCGACAGCCACACCTGAGTGGCCGGGCCAAGGTCAAGCGCATCCGGCGCCTCCGCGCCCCCCATTTTTGTCGGTACCCAACCGGGATCGACACAGTTGGCCATCACCTCAGGCCAAAGTCGGGCAATAGCGAAAGTCAGTAGCGTGATGTGCAGCTTTGAATCCGAATAAGCCTGTTCGCTATTCCAGGCTCGTTTCTCCCACACCAGATCCTGTAGCGTGACATCACCCTCCGAGTGCAACGACGAACTCAAATAGACCAAACGTTTAGGGGGTTGAATTAACGCCGTCAGAATGTAAGGGGCAAGAGTATTCACGGCAAATATTTGCGGTAACCCATCTATGGTCATCAAGCGTTTGCTCTCCTGATATCCGACGGCGGCATTATGAATAATCGCATCAAACCGGCCAGCTGCATTTACCGTCTCAGCCAGGTGTTTTGTCTCGGCAATGCTTGAAAGATCGGCCGAAAAAACAGTTTCTGCGTCAGGAATCTGCCTGAGTGCCTGGGCGGCACGGGTTTTATTGCGGGCATGGAGCACAACCTTGTGCCCCTCGGCGACCAAACGCTGGGCGGCCATTAAGCCAAGGCCATCGGCTGAGCCAGTAATAAAAATCCTTGCCATTTATAACCTCCTCGAATGAAAGATGAAGTCCCTGCTGACGGTATACGTTTTTGTAAAATAAAACATATTCACTGGGGCGTGTGTCCGATTATGCTTTATCAGATAAACGTTGCCCTTCGTTGTTGCCAGGTAAGGATGAAGAAATAATGAAAAGAAACGGAATTGCGCCCCTGGTTTTTACCAGCTTAAAACGAGGTGTGATCCTTGCCGCGCTCTTCATGCTGGTGGGCTGCGCCCGCTCCGATGCGCTGTGGGGCGTGGTCGATAAGGTTTGCATGACTAACTATCAGCAGACGAGCAATCCGGCACCCTGCCAGCAGATCTATATGCCTGAAGGGAAGGCCCACGGCTTTAGCGTTATCCAGAACCCGCGTTACCCCTACCATTTTATCCTGGTTCCCACGACGAAGATGACCGGCATCGAAAGCCCGGCGCTGGCAGCGGAAGGGCGCACGGACTACTTCGGCTATGCCTGGCTCATGCGTCGCCTTTTAGCCTGGCAATATGGTGCCCCGGTCCCCGACGATAAACTTGGGCTGGCGCTTAACTCGGCTTATGGCCGCAGCCAAAACCAACTGCATATTCACCTTACCTGCCTGCGGGAAGACGTCAGGCGTCAGATGCTGGCAGAACGTCCCTTTATAACGGAAGAATGGCGCCCCTTGCCCGATAAACTCCTGCGTTACACCTGGTATGCTCGCCGGGTAATGCAGCCGACGGTGATGGGCATTGACCCCATTCACAGCGTCGCCAGCTATTTTCATTTATCACCAGAACAGCTGGCAGAGTGGGGCGTGGCTGTCATTCCAACCACCTACGGCGCTCAAAAAGGGTTTATTTTGTTAGCCACTAAACGTGGTTGGGACCGCAATAATAGGGCCTCGGTGGAAGCGTTACTGGATAAAGAGTGTGCGATATTGTCACCTGAAGCGCTCCTTTGAAGAGAACTTCAGCTGAAGTTGATGAGATACGCAGCATCAGATTTTTTTACACATAGGTTATGTCTTTTTCTTATTTGCCAGTATCAGTGCAGTTTGAAAAACTCTCCCTGCCTCATCTGAACGGTGGGTAATTTCAAATTTGCTGTTTTTATTGGTTTAAGGAAGACGTTATTTATGCATTCGGCGATAAAACATACTGTGAAAATTTCTCTGCTGGCTGTTTCACTGGCTGGCACTATGCTGCTTACCGGCTGTGGTCCTAAACAGGACGCGAATCATATTAAAGTGGGTATCAGCGCAGGCATCGATCAGCCGCTTTGGGATACCGTCAAAAAGGTCGCAAAAGAAAAATACAATCTTGATGTCGAAGTGGTGACCTTCACTGATTATGTTTTACCCAATTCTGCATTAAGCAGCGGCGATATTGATGCCAATTCTTTCCAGCACGGCCCGTATCTGGATAAGCAAATAAAAGAACGTGGCTATAAATTAGCCGCGGTGGGCAATACTTTTGTTTATCCCATTGCCGGTTATTCCCGCAAAATCAAATCTGTGTCTGAACTGAAGGATGGGGCGCAGGTGGCTGTGCCTAATGACCCAACGAATCTAGGCCGTTCACTGCTGCTGCTGCAAACGCAAGGTTTGATAAAACTAAAGGACAATGTAGGCCTGCTGCCAACGTCTCTGGATATTGTAGAGAATCCTAAGCACCTGAAAATTGTTGAGGTTGAAGCAGCGCAGCTAACTCGCGCTATTGATGACGACAAAATCGATCTCGCGATCATCAATACCAACTATTCCAGCCAGATAGGGCTGACACCCGCCAAAAACGGCCTGTTTGTAGAAGATAAAAACTCGCCGTATGTGAACATCATTGTTGCCCGGGATGATAATAAAGACAGCGAAAATGTGAAAAATCTTGTGAAGGCATACCAGACCGATGAAGTGGCCGCCGCCGCTGATGAAATTTATCACGGTGATGCCGTCAAGGGCTGGTAAGCGTTATGTTGGGATCCCGATGTTCGGGATCCTATTCAGATAGCTGAGCCAGCATCGTGGTGTCTATCGAGTAAACAGATGCGTGCCTACAGACAGGCACCCCGTCAGTATAAAAAAGGATGAATATACGACCAGGATAATTAACGGCTTCATGAGTTTCCCTGATATTTAAAAAAGCGAAACGCAGCCGCTCAAAACGGCCATCGAACACAGAAAAAATAACCAATACGTCAATTTTCTACACATACATGCCCTTCCAGACTCACCTTAATATTTCACTCAGTGTGGCAGAAGGGCATCAAGAAACTGTCAATGCAGTATGTAGAAATACTCAAGGTCTGCAGGCAATCTATTAGCCCCCAAATTATCTATGCGAAAACGATTTACTCACGCTCGTTTGAGAGACAGAAGCGTGAAGATCACAGAACATAAAAATATAAAACCAGTATCAATGCCAGTACTCCCCCTAAAAAACACAAGGGATATAGCATGCTATTGTGTTCATCATCATCCGCGATAGAATTCTTTATCACCGTTTTGGCATTCAAAATGCCAGGCTCGCTAATTTCTTCTACAGCATCATTGGGTTGAGCAAGCCCTTTCTGTTTGACTTCAATGCTAACGTGAACCGACTCAGGAATACACCATCCACGTCGGGTATGTGTTTCAATAATATTTTTATCTGCCCCTACGGCAGCCAGGGCTTTTCTGATAATAGAGATATTCTGATAGACGGTGTTATCGGAAACGACCGCTTTGTTCTTTTCCCAAACCAGTTTATGAAACTGCTTTATGGTAACAACCTCTCCCCGCAGTGATAGCAACACCTTCAGACAACGTGATGAAGAAGAGGGCAGAGTGATTTTTTGTTCCGGCAACGTCATCGATTCGAGGGCATTGCGACCTGGTTCAAATTTAACCTGGCAATTAACTAAAATAACCTCAGACATTCCATATCCTCCAACTAATCCAATCTCATTTAGGTTCATTTACTTTTAAAAACATGTTGCCGACATGTAAATTAAAAACATAAGATGAATTAATACTTCATAGATATCATTAAATTAACCATTAACTCATATGATTATGAACACATAACGCTTAACAACTCTAAATAAATATAAAGTCTGACACACCAGAGTGGAAATATCTACCATGTCCTCGTAAGATAATTCCCAGGCAAGAAAAAAGACAAGCAAACATCGATAAAAAATTACAGCATTACGTAAGTGCATTGCCTTAAATGTTACGGTAACCATTATCATTCAGTCGAACAGAATAAGATAATGATGACTGTGACTTATCACGGCTAATGAACGCGAATAATTAAACCATTAATAAAATAAGAGCATTCCCATGCAAAGAGCCTGCATCATATCAGATGACTTCTTCTATCTCGTAGGAATTGAAGAGATGACATCCAATGGCGTTGATACCATATTTTTTCTCGACATAAATATATGCATGAAAGAGCTTATCAGCAGAACCTATTCACTCTATATTATATCCTTGCACTCGTTAGCCATGAGCCATCAACTCGTCAGGAAAATGGCCGAGCAAAATTTAAAAATAATCATGGTGTATGATATTCCTGCAGAGATGCTTTACTCTCATGCTCGCTGCCTTTCTAAACGGGATAGCATAGAAAACATTAACCGTTTTTTTATTGATACCACACTGGGTAGAACAAAAGGATGGAGCAATATCACCTTAAGGCAAATGCTGATTATTAAAAAACTGGTTGCCGGAAAGACACAGCATTTAATTGCCAGGGAAGATGGTTGTTCGATCAAAACCGTATCTGGAATAAGAAATAGACTGATGGTAAAGCTAGGACTAAAGCCGATGAACGATTTATCGCTGTTGATAATCGACATGATTATTTGCTCTGTAAATTCTGATAAAACTTAGGATCGCGCCTGCTACGGAGGTTAAAGATAGACCCGGCGTCTTCATCGGTGATTATTTTACATCCATATTTTATTTCACGCCTGTGACTTTTTGCCAGACAAAAAGATTGAACTCTCTTTGTCTGGCTTTTTATTAAATCTGTTCCGTTGGGAGTATATATATTTCGGCAACATTTATATGTGCAGATGTTTTTGCTGCATAGACAATCGATTGTGCGATGTCCTCTGGGGATAGAAATTGGATGCTTTTTTTATAGTCCTCAAGAGCTTTGCGTTTTTCAGGAGTTGTGGTTTGCTCGGGTAATTCAGTGGCAACAGCACCAGGCTGAATAGAAGTAACTCGAATATTATGCTTGTTACCCAGCTCCATTCGCAATCCTTCACTGAGCGCCGAAATAGCGAATTTCGTCGCTGAGTAAACTGTAAACCCAGGTCCAAAAACTTTTCTCCCGGCAATGGATGATGTGTTAAATATATGGCCTGATTCTTTTTTTATCATATGAGGCAAAACAGCGCCGAGGCAATTTAACACACCCTTGACATTAATATCGACCATGTTATGCCATTCATCTAACTTGAATTCATCTATTTCTGAAACAGGCATAATCCCTGCATTATTAAATAGAATATCAATTTTCCCTTCTTTTTCGATAAGCTGCCCAACACCATTCTTTACCGATGTTTCATTTGCAACATCCATTTCAATAACAATAGCCGCTCCGCCTTCACTTTCAATTTCTTTTTGGAGTGAAATTAATTTTTCTATCCGTCTTGCGGCTATTGCTACAATAACACCTTCACGAGCAAGAGCAATTGCTGTCGCTGCACCAATGCCACTTGATGCGCCGGTTATGAGTGCTATTTTTCCTGATAAATCATTCATATAGAGAACCTCTGAATTATAAGTGGATAAGTAGTTTTGATTTGAGGGTTTATTACAAAAGTCCTTCAATACCTAAGGATGATTGAGCTTAGTTAAGCCTGGAATATTACTGCAGTGCATAAAAACGGGTGAAAATAATGTGATGATTAATTTATATCAGTAGATTTTGAAAGTTCATGCCATTTTATAGCGTCATGGCGCAGATCATTAGCACGAGCCATCAACGTATCATAAGCATTACTACCCGCCCCCCATCTAACGGGAGGATTGTCAGATTCAACAAGTTTGACAAGAGCATGGCCAAATCTGACAGGATCGCCATTTTGTTGATGATTAGCCTGTGAAAGTAACTCTCGCCGGGCCTGGCTAATGGACTGATAATCATCAATAGTAATATCGCCAAATACTACTGAGCTGTTGTCTAAAAAATCAGTCCGAAACGGTCCAGGATATACGCAGGTTGCTTTTATGCCAAAACGTGCCAGTTCAATACTGAGAGATTCTGACCAGCCCGAGATTGCGAATTTAGTTGCACAATATAAGGAAGCACCTTCGAATCCCGTGATGCCACAGGTTGAAGAAATGTTCACAATATGGCCTGACTTCTGTGCACGCATGATCGGTAATACTGCCCGGGTAACATTAAATACGCCGAACACATTGGTTTCAAACTGGCGATGAACAAGCTCTGATGAAAGCTCCTCAAAGGCACCCAGTTGGCCAAAACCTGCGTTATTGACCAGCACATCGATGCGAGGCATAAAGGAAACCGCCTGCTGCATTGCCGTATTCACTGAATCAACAGATGTGACATCAAGCGGGAGTGCTATCAAGCTATCTTCGTATCCTGAAAGGGTAGTGTGGATACTTTCAGGCCTGCGGGCTGTAGCAATCACCCGATCTCCGTTCTCCAGCGCAGCCCGAGCAACTTCCAAACCAAGACCTCGATTCGCACCCGTAATAAACCAATTTTTCATACTTGTTGCCCTCCGATGCCAAAATGTTTTATAGCCTGGAGGGTCATCCTACGTTCATGCCGGGTCTCAGCAAAGATACATTACTTCCGATTAATTGCCCGATCCTCTTGCTATAACAACAGTGGATGTATGTTTTTCACCCAGCTTATTATCTGTCCAGTCACATATAGGAACAAATATTCCATTTTCAAAACGGGCTTGAGGCTTTATTCTGATTAATAGAACCCTATGATTTGATACATTTATTATCGTTTTCAGATGTCCTGGAAGCACTGATTGTGGAAATTAACCATGCTGGATAAAAATGTGCGCCTGCAGCTTGCAACCTATATCAAAGAGCTAACTTCCGAAACAGAGGTTTTAGAAACGGCGATACCGGGTATCACTTTGTTCAGGCGATCAAGTCCAGTTGCTCCACAGGCTGTTGTCTATGAGCCAAGTCTTGCCATTATTGCTCAGGGAAAGAAACAGACGCTGGTTGGGAACGAAGTTTATATTCATGATGAAACCCGTTTTTTACTGACTTCTATTGATCTTCCTACTATTGCTGAGGTTGTTGATGCCAGTGAAGATAAACCCTATCTATCTATTCTGATAAAACTTGATTTGCAGATAGTACGTGAATTAATTACAGAAATAGACTTGCTTGATATTGATCCCGCAGCAACATTTAGTGGTCTGGCAACAGGCCCTTCAACCGACGATCTTTTTGAGGATTCAATCAGATTGCTTACATTACTAAGCACGCCTAAAGACATCCCCATTATGCGTAACATCATTCTCCGTGGGATGTTCTATCGAGTTCTGACCAGTCCGGCGGGTTCAAGGCTCAGGGAGATAGTTTCTGCAGGGAGTAATAGCAACCGTATCGCTTTGGCTGTTAACTGGCTAAGAGAAAATTATCTGTTGCCTCTGCGTATTGAAGAGCTGGCGGGAATAGCCAATATGGGGATATCAACACTGCATCATCACTTCAGATTATTAACGTCAATGTCCCCCCTTCAATACCAAAAGCAACTGCGGCTTCACGAAGCCCGTCGGCTGATGCTAAACGATGGGCTTAATACAAGTACGGCGTCACTTCGTGTTGGCTATGAGAGTACAACACAATTTAACAGAGAATATCGTCGTCAGTTTGGTGCTCCGCCAATGACGGATATTCGCTCGATCCGTTCTGGTAAAAACGGGTGAGAGTTTGTTGCGCTCAAATGAATAATGCAAATTTTTTTCACACTCGTTTTCCATTTGCTTATTGAAATCCTGGCAGGACATCGTCTACACATGCTTGACGCGTTACAAATTATTGTTAATATACAATAATTTACGATCACCAAACTGCCTCTTATTATCATCTTTCAACAACATCAATAATTGTGAATGATGTTCCCGGAGGTGCGCCCGAAGAAAAGTCGTAGCCTGGTTGCGGTCACCATCAGATAGTGCCCGAATAATCTGCTGATGATCCTTCCAGCCTTGATTCTGTGGCTCTGTCTCCAGCCATCTCACTCTCGATAAGCGAGCGAGGGCGTCAGTCAACGCGTTAGTCAAAAAGGGATTGTTGGCAAGCCTGACAATATCCAGATGAAACTGAGTGCCGCTTGCGTGCAGTTCTTCTTTAGACAGATGTGCCTCTCCTGATACTGCATTGTGAGCAAGTCTCCGTAGAATTTCTGCATCAGGTTCATCAGGAATTAACTGAAGTGCAGAAATTTCCAGTATCTCCCGATAATCCATGAGTTGGTGAATTTCCTGTATATCAATAGGGGTCACCATCCATCCACGTTTCTCGCGTCGTACCAGGCCTTCCATTTCCAACTTCATCAGGGCTTCTCTGACTGGAGTGCGGGAAGCTGATGTTTGTGTTTCAAGCTGCCGTTCCGAAAGTCGTTCTCCCGGCGGGAGCTTAACATCAAGAATGAGTTTTCTAAGTTGTTGAATAATCGCTTCTGCCTGATTTATAGCCTTCATCACCGTCTCCAGACGCAGTTGAATGTGTTGACAGATATCATAACATACTACTATGGTATACCAGTTTGGTATACCAAGGTGATGCAATATGTTTAAAATAGAACCATGGCAGCGTAATTTGATTGTTTGCTTGTTTGGGGCGCTTACCACAAACATGTCTATGACACTCATGCAACCCTTCATGCCAGTGTTCGTGGCACAGTTAGGGATCAAAGAACAAGCTTCTGTCCTCCAGTGGTCGGGAATTGTTTACAGCGCGACTTTCGTAACAGCTGGACTCATCGCGCCTGTATGGGGGCATCTGGGGCACAGATATGGGCGTAAAGCGATGTTGGTTCGTGCCAGTCTGGGAATGGCCATATGCGTATTACTGATGGGGGTAGTATCAAATATCTGGCAACTTCTAGGCTTGCGTCTCCTTGTTGGATTGGCCGGTGGTTATGCTTCAGGGGCGACTATTCTGGTGGCAGTTCAGACGCCAAAAGAGCGGGCTGGTTATGCTCTCGGACTCCTTGCATCCGGTATTATGGCGGGTAATTTACTTGGTCCGCTTGCGGGGGGAATACTGCCTTCTCTCATAGGTATACGCCCCACCTTTGTTTGTGCCGGTGTTTTAATATTCATTGCATTTCTGGCGACCATTACTATGGTGAGCGAGGTACGATCACCATCTGTTAAAAAAGAAGAAGCTGGCGGTAACTGGTCACAGGTGGATAATAAGAAAGGGATTCTTGCAATGCTAGTAGCCGGATGCGCGCTGATGATAGGCAATATGTCAATTGTGCCTGTCATCACCAGTTATATTCAGCCTCTAGTGGAAGACCCGAAAAAAGTGACATTTATTGCAGGTTTAGTGATGTCTGCAGCTGCGCTTGGTAGTGTGATTTCTTCTTCCATTTTGGGAAATCTTGCAGACAGAGTAGGACATCAGCGAGTCATTATCATATCCCTTACTATTGCAGCACTACTTCTCATTCCGCAAGCGTATGTGACTGAGTCCTGGCAGGTGCTTATCCTCAGATTTCTGATGGGGGTCGCTTTAGGGGGGTTGCTACCATGCATTTCTGCAGTTATTAAAAATAATGTACCTGAACACTTTGTGGGTACTGTGCTCGGGTATTCTTTGTCTGCTCAATTTATTGGACAATTCATTGGACCACTGGTTGGCGGGTTTGTTGGTGGCCATCTTGGTCTCCCCGCAGTTTTCTTTACAACAAGCATTATTCTGCTGGTCAGTGTTTTTTTAACCTGGCGCTCACTATAAATTATCCTGACTACTTTCAAAGGAGATCTCGCATGCCCATGAGTATCAATGTTACAAACTCAGCATTATTGGTGATGGATTTTCAGAATACGATAATATCAAATTATTTTTCTGAAGATGAAATAGAGCCAATTTTAGCAAATGCAGCTGAATTAATAAAAACTGCGCGACATGCTAATATCCCAGTAATTTATGTGGCTGTTGGATTTAGACCAGGCCACCCTGAAATTAACTCTGACAATAGAATATTTGCTGCGGTAAAAAATTATGGATTATTCATCGTTGATGAGGAGGGGACAAAAATACATGATCTTGTCAAACCTCAAAATGAAGAACCAGTGATTATAAAAAATCGTATTGGAGCATTTTCAGGCACGGAACTTGAAACTATTCTGCGCTCTCAAAAAATTGAAACACTGATCATGGCAGGTTTAACGACCACAGGTGTTGTTTTGTCCACTGTCAGGCAGGCATTCGATCTTGACTACAGAATTATCATTGCCTGCGATTGCTGTGCCGATCCTGATAAACAGGCTCATGATGTGCTGATTGAGAATATTCTTACCTTGCATGCAGATGTTCTTACCACTAAGGCAATTACATCCTCAATTAAGTGAAGTAAAAGCAACCAAAGATTTTGGTTGCTTTTATTGTTCTTGTGACATTGATTTAATATAGATTAAATAAGAGAGATAATCGCTTCCAGATATATTTCAGCAGTTTTAAGAGCCAGGGCGGTTTTTTCTTTTTCTTCAAGTCATTGATAAGTGCAACGTCTCCTATCAATAATCCGGACTGTGTGGCTGATAAGGAAAATACAGGCTCTCTAATTGATGTGTGTCATGGCATAGTGCACTAAATGTAAAACTATCAACTCTGGCAGTGGTATCAGTCTCACCTGGTGGAGGAGGGGAGTGAGTGCCTTCTGAGGAAACTCCGATATTACGACTATATAGCGAAACATGATATCCATGGTTAACCAGTCCTGTCGCAAGTTTAATACCAGATTCACAATCACCTAAAAAAGCATTTTTTTTCATTTTCATCACCGTAAATAAGACTTGATGACATTTATAACATAAACAAAGCTATTCATAAGTTCCTGCGGCGGGTCAGTTGTGATGAGGTTTTTCAGTGCGTTCGCTTTTAGTCTATCAAATTATTTTTTTATTCTTCAATCATATGATTTTATTTGTTCATTTTATATTTTTAAACTTAAGTCACTATTGTAATTTTGGTTATTGCTTTCATTTTGTTACAGGGTTAAACATTGTCATTGGATATGATATTTCAATATTTCATAAGGGTTTTAAGATGAAAACATTTTTTTCACAGGTGCTGTGGTTTGAAAAAGAATCTGACTTTGAAGATTTCATCTCTAAGGTGGACATTTTTGAAGAAAAAAACTGGAAGGATTGGCACTCACGGACGATAGCTTCCATTTATGCTTTGAACAGATACGGAATTGTTACAAGAAAAATAATTGTCTTAGCAGATGATTTTATTACATGGTGTAATAATCAAGAACTGAAGCAGAATAAAGAGTCTATGGATTTATATTTAAAGTATTTATCTGCTTGAGTTGGATGTATTAATGCTGGGCACCCTGCATTCATTAATAAACTTGAAGAACCATCTCCAGGTGCTCCGCCATTTCCTTGAATTTGTCCGCCGACCATGGATGTTTTAAGGTCATTTTTGCTGACTGGAAGGCCTTCAGTGAATCCGCGCTGAGTGGTTGGCTGTCCTTCAGAGCTTCCTCCCAGCTGGAGGGGGATTGAGATGGACGTAGTTTACGACCAATCACATCCTGCAGGATTCTGAGACGGTCAACATCTTTCATCGTGAAGATACCAAATTTTGCCATAGGCATAGCGCACCTCTGCATGAAGTCTGATGTGAAACCATGAGTGAAGCGTACCCAGGACTTGTGAACTGTAGAATAAACATTCCCATCTAGCCACGAATAAACATTAGCATTTAGCCTCCACAACATTGGTGCGCATAATGTATATTATGTTAAATTGAATTTGCACTTCATGGTCCTTTCGCGCAGTCATAGTTATCTGCATATTGTGAATGTTGAGTTACCTCCCTTTTCTTACGTTCGGTGTCCCGCCAACTACTGATTGGATGCCGGCTCTATCCAACATCGGGGTCATCATACTGCCGCCACTCAGCAATATGATGACCCACTCCTGTCACTCATTTAAAAACTGTATTTGATCGCTACCATGTCAGACGAACCGCTACAGGCACCCGCTGTTTGTTATTCGCTTCGTGCCGACTCCTCGTACGCTGCGTGATGAAAATCAATTTCCCACTGCAGAACATCCCCATAAAGCGCCGACAGCGCCTGCTTTTCTTTTTCACTCAGCGCCATGGCGCAGCGATCGAGTTCGTTCTTTAGCCAAAGCGCCTGCTGGTAGAATGCGTCTTCCGCGTGCATCTCCACCCAGCGCCGGATGTCCGCATCGCTCTGGCGATGTTCGCTCACCCGCTTGCACCAGAAGTAGTACATCCATTCTGCACCGAACATCATTGTAACGATCTGCTCATAGCTGCCCTGCTGAGCGGTCAATAACATACCGTCGCGAAAACGCCGCACGCCGGGCAAATCGCCCGGGTACTTAGCCGGATCGATCCGCCGCTCTGATAACACCTGTTCAAACCATGCGATCTGGGTGTCAACCAGGGCATTCAGCACGCCAATCAGCCAGCGCTGCTGCTGAATATCCGGCGCTTTGCTGACCCCGTGGGCAAAAATTGCTATTGCCGTCGCGACAAAGTTGCCTTCAAATACTAGATAACGGTTAAAGACATCAGATGGCAGACGATCCTCTTCGATATCAACCACAAAGCGGTGCTTTTGCATCGCCTGCCACACCGGCTGATGCTCTCTTAGCAGGCGCTCGCTAAACGCTTCCATTATTCCTCCTCGAGCGCGGCCTGGGCGACCGACATAAAATGCTTAACCCGGGCCAGCTCAACATCATTCCACCAGACGCCATCGACCTTCATCGTACTGGCCACAATAACCCCTTGAGTTCGCCCAAGTATCTGGCGCACGTTGCCCGGCGTCACCCCTGAGCCTACCAACAGCGGTAGCTCCGTGGCCGCGCGGATCTCATCAATTTCCTCCATCGTGGCGCTATCCCCCGTACGCTGGCCGGTGGCGATCACCGCATCAGCCTCGAAGAAATCAACATCGCGGGTCAGTTCCTGAATCGAACGGTCGGCCACGATGGCATGACTACCGTGCTTGACGTGGCTGTCGGCAAAAACGCGAATATGCTCGGCGCGAAGCATACTGCGGTAGCGCAGAGCCTTGGCGGCCGCCCCTTCAATAAACCCTTCGTTGGCAATATAGGCGTTGGCCCACTGGTTTACGCGGACGAAATCTGCCCCGCCCGCCAGGGCGACAGCCATAGCCGGGATCGCCGCGTTAGCCAGGACATTAATACCCAGCGGCACGGCAAAACGCTCTCGGACTTTCTCGGTAATCACCGCCATCAGCGCGGAGGTTTCATGCCCGATATCTTCAGGTTTGGAAAAAGGAATATCCCCGTGGTTTTCGATAATAAGGCCATGAACCCCTCCGGAAATATAATTTTCAGCATCACGAAGCGCACGTCCAACAATATCAGAAACTGATTTTCCTCGATATTTTGGTGAGCCAGGAAATGGGTCGCAATGAATAACACCAATGACAGCTTTGTTACGTGAAAAAATAGCTTGTATTGCGTTCGTTTTTTCTGCTGAGATAGCAATCATCTTATCCATCCTATTAAGGAAACACTATGCGTGTTTACGTTGTCGGTAATATTGTCGTAGATGAAACCTGGTCCATTTCGGACATGCCAAAAAAAGGCACTTCAATTCACGGAGTTAAAGTTTCGCAGGATGTCGGCGGCAAAGGCGCGAATCAAGCGATCATATTATCCCGCTGCGGAATCGATACACGTTTAATTGCTGCCACGGGAAATGACAGCAATGGTGAGTGGATTCGTCAGCAGATAAAAAATGAACCGCTGACGCTACTACCCGACGGCCATTTTAATCAACATAGCGACACCTCGATTATTTTAAATAGTGCTGACGGCGACAATGCCATTATTACCACCACAGCTGCGGCTGATACGTTCAGCCTCGATGATATTATTCCGCATATGGCGGAAGCCACTGCGGGCGATATTCTGCTCCAACAAGGCAATTTCTCCCTGGATAAAACGCGGGCACTGTTCCAGTACGCTAAAACCCGCGGTATGACAACGGTATTCAATCCCTCCCCCGTCAACCCTGACTTTTGCCATCTTTGGCCGCTGATCGACATTGCGGTGGTCAATGAATCCGAGGCCGAGCAGCTGCAACCCTATACCGTAAGAAGCTTAGTGGTGACCCAGGGCGCAACAGGCGCCTGGCTTATCCAGGCTGGCCAGCGCCAGTTTTGCCCCGCCTTCCCTGCCGAGGCGCTGGATACCACCGGTGCAGGCGACACCTTCCTCGCGGTTATGCTGGCATCGACGATCCTGCGCGGTGTTGCGCCGGATGCGCTGGCGCTGACTCACGCCAGCAAAGCCGCTGCCATCACCGTCAGCCGCCGTGGAACGCTCAGTGCGTTTCCCGACGGCCACGAACTTACCGCCCTGTTAGCCTTGAAGGGCGAACATTGACCTACTTGAACAGCGAACGATAGGTATCTACGTTCGCTTTGGTGACAACCGTGGCCGGAACCAGAATGGTTTTCGGTACGGTTTTACCCGAGGTGATCGTGTTCAGTGCCTTCAGAGCTTCAGCCCCCATCTTTTCCGGATCCTGCTGCAAAACGGCGGTGACGTAACCACCGTCGATACCCGAAATGGCCTTCGCGGTCAGATCCCAGCCAAAGACTTTAATATCCTTCTGGCGCCCCTGGTTTTCCACGGCGGCAATGGCGCCCAGCAAAGCGGGTTCGCCAGTGGCATAAATCACCGTCAGATCGGGGTTACCGGTAATCAGGTTTTCGGCCGCGATCATGGCTTTATCCTGCACGTTTTGGCCGTCGACAACGTCGGCGATGGTGATTTTCGGATTGCTTTTCAGCGTCTCTTCAAATCCTTTCTGCCGCTGGTTCTGAATGGCCGAATTCAGCGCACCAACAATACCCAACCGTGCCTTGCCGCCCATTTCTTTCTGCACATAGTCCACGAAGTATTTACCAATGATTTTACCACCCTCAATATTATCAACGCCGACCTGAGCCGCCTGCGGCCCGGCCGGTAATACGGCATCAATCGCAATGACAGGAATTTTTGCAGCGGCAGCTTCTTTTATCGCAGGCATAATGCCGTTAACGTCGATAGCATCTACCAGAATGCCTTTAACACCTTGTTGAATATAATTTTCTATCGCATCGTTCTGAGCCACAGGATTATCATTAGAGTTAAAAATCACTAAATCCTTGCCACTGGATTTGGCCGCATCCTGCGCACCTTTATTCATCAGGTTAAAGAACAGAGCCTGTTGGTTAATTTGTACCAGCGCATAGGTTGGAGCAGCGGCGCTGGCGGCAGAAATAAAACCGATTGATGCCAGCATCGTCGTTGCTACAGCAATAGAACGCAGTTTTCCGGTGTTAAATAACATCATCATTATCCTCTTCGGGAATAGTTTATAGCCAGCAGAGTTCCGCGCCGTATGTGAACGCAGAAGAGTTATTTTTTGGCGGGCAAATATCGACGATATGGCCAGAACAGTCATCGACGTTCGGCGGAGACCTGCTTAATTTCATTCCGGCAACCGGTCCGTATCGGTGCTCGACTGGAATGACTTAAACGGGTTTGGGAATGATTTCCCGGATGATGCGGTAAACTGCCTATACAATTCTCCGCAGATTAAATTTTGTCAAGAATTTATTTCTGCTTGTGGTGAGCAGAGAAATCGCTGTATCCAACCCGATTAACTATGTTACAGATAACCGATTCTGGGAGTAATGGCGCAAGCAATGAGCATAAAACGCGTATTGTTATCCGATGTGGCAAAGCTGGCGGGGCTGTCGAAGTCGACACTATCGCGTTATATGAACAACAGTATTGTGCTGCCGCAGGACACCATTGACCGTATCGAAACCGCCATTCGCGAGCTGGACTATCGTGGCAATAGCCTGGCCCGTCGCCTTAGCAAAGGTGGCAGCGAAACGCTTGGCCTGGTGCTGCCCGATATTACCAACCCCTTCTTTGCTGAACTGGCCGACGCCGCCGAAGAAGCCGCTTCTGCCAGCGGTTTCAGCCTGGTGCTGTGTATCACCCGTAACAATCCTGAAAAAGAGTGCCAGTTCATCCGCTGGCTGGATACCTGTCAGGTCGACGGCCTGCTGTTCACCACCAACCGCCCCGACAACGGCCTGCTGCGCAAAGAGCTCCAGCGCCACGAACGCATTGTCTTGCTGGATGAGGATATTCCCGGCAGTAAGGTACCGAAAGTGTTTGCCGATAACGTCCAGGGCGGGCGGATCGCCACCGAACAACTGATAGCCGCCGGGCATCGCCATATCGCTTTCGTCGGTGGCCCGGATCAGTTGATGAGCGTCCGCGAGCGTTATCAGGGATTCTGCACCGCAATGGAACAGGCTGACCTGAACTGGCCGCCCGAATGGGTTATTTACGGAGATTACCACCGCGAGTTTGGCCAACAGGCGTTGCAGTACCTGTTCAGCCAGCCGGCTCCCCCGACCGCCGTATTTGCCGCCAGCGACTATCTGGTGCTCGGTCTGTTGGACGGCCTGCGCACTCTCGGACTTCAGGCGCCAGAGGCGCTATCGTTGGTCGGCTTCGATGACGCCAACTACGCCGATTTTACCCAGCCGAGGATTTCGACTATCCGACAGCCCGCCCGGGAGCTGGGCCGCACCGCGGTGAACATCATGATGCGCCTGCTGAACAACGATCATGACATCCCGGCGGAAACCCGCCTGCCGGTGGAATGGATTGGTCGCGACTCGATCAAGAAGCGTTAAGCACGTTCCAAAATGGCGCAAATAGCGCCCAGTTTTGGCGCAAAAAACGTTCAACTCACAATTCTGTCACCACGAATGGTAAACCGGTTTACCGATGCTGTGAAGAATAAATTCTAGTTAATACATATTGCTAAGTGAAGTTGATGCCGTGTTGTTCCTGCCCTGGCACGGATGCTGCAATGTTCCTCCTGGCGAACAAATATCATACATAGCGTTTGTCCTGACTGTACTGGCGAGTGCTCTTTTCCACAGGTAAACCGGTTTACTAGAATGTAAACCGTGTCGGATAGAGCCTCTCCCACAGGAGGGCGAACATTTCCCTGCCACAGCGATGGGAGTTATCAGATGCAGCAGCCACACACTACCCCGGCAAGGGTGGAAATGATCAATATCACCAAGACCTACGGGTCGATACGCTCACTGCGCGGAGTCAACCTTGCGCTCGCCCCAGGCGAGGTGCTGGGCTTAGTCGGTGATAACGGCGCGGGAAAATCCACCTTAACCAAAGTGCTCTCTGGCGCGGTTATCCCCTCCAGCGGCACGATCCGTATCGACGGTGAACAGCAGCAGTTTACCGATCCGGCCGATTCACGCCGCTGCCATATCGAGATGGTGTATCAGGATCTGTCGCTGTGCGACACGGTCGACGTCGCGGGCAATCTGTTTATGGGCCGCGAGCCGATGAAATCGGTCCTGGGTATCCCCTTCCTCGATGAAGGCAAAATGCACGCCGACGCCAGGGAGATGCTTAAAGGACTTGGGATCTCCATTCCTGATACCCGACTGCTGGTTCGAAATCTCTCCGGCGGCCAGCGCCAGGCTATTGCCATCGCGCGCGCGGCGGCCTTTGACCCGAAAGTGCTGATCATGGATGAACCCACCGCCGCGCTGGCCGTCGCGGAAGTCGAAGCGGTTCTCGAACTCATCCGCCGTGTTTCCGCCCGCGGGGTGAGCGTGATTCTGATTACCCACCGCCTGCAGGATCTGTTCCTGGTCTGTGACCGGATCATGGTGATGTATGAAGGTACCAACGTCGCCGACAGACGGGTGGCCGACACCAGCCTGAGCGATATTGTTAACCTGATTGTGGGCGAAAAATTCACCGCCCACTCTGCGGCTGCACATTGAGGTAACAGGATGAGTATCATGAACTTAAGCAGCTCCCGCATGATCCAACATTCGCTGCCGCGCCGCCTGCTGCATAACCACTCAGGCGTAGTCAGCATTGCGCTCTTTTTCGTCTTCTGCTGCGTGGTGTTTTCGCTGATCACCAGCAACTTTCTCACTGGCACCAACTGGCTGAATATTATCCGTCAGAGCGCCCCGCTGCTAATAGTCGCAACGGCAATGACCCTGGTCATTACCACAGGCGGTATCGATCTGTCAGTGGGCTCTACCCTTGCGCTGGTCGGCGCGCTTTCGGCAATCGCCCTTAATAACTGGGGGCTGCCGTGGCCGGTGGTCATGCTCGGTGGCCTTTTGCTTGGCGGGTTCGTGGGCGCAATCAACGGCTTTTTTATTGCCTATGAAGGCATTCCGGCGTTTATTGTCACGCTTGCTACCCTCGCCGTGGTTCGCGGCATCGCGCTCCTGGTCACCCAGGGCTATTCGATTCCGATCCCGGCTGACAGCCTGTTTACCTTTATAGGACGCGCGTGGGTAGTCGGTATTCCCATGCCTGCACTGATCGGCATTTTATGCCTGGTTAGCGGACATATCGTACTCAATCATATGCGCTTTGGCCGCTACGTGACCGCTATCGGCGCTAATGCCGAAGGGGCACGGCGCAGCGGCATTAACACCCGAGCGGTCACCATGAAGGTCTATATCATCAGCGGAATGGCTGCCGCCCTGGCGGGGATGATCATTACCGCACGCCTCGGCAGCGGCTCTTCCAACCAGGGTGAAGGCTTTGAGCTGCAGGTAATAGCGGCCGTTGTGCTTGGCAGTACCAGCCTGTTTGGCGGCTTCGGCACCATTATTGGCACGCTGCTGGGCGCGCTGTCGATTGCGGTCATTCAGAACGGGCTGATCCTGTCGCATATTTCGCCGTTTTACACCCAGATAGCCACCGGCACCATTATCCTGCTGGCTATCTGGCTGAACACCCGCATTCTCAACCCGACCCGCTCCACGGCGAAAGGATAGTTGATGAAAGGATCAATTTTTCGTCACCCTTCCCCGCTGCCGCTTGGCGTCAGGAGCGGTTACGTGATGACGGTGCTTGGCCCGCTGCCGGTTAACGAAATGGGCGTGACCCTGATGCATGAGCATATTCTGCTGGATGCTTCCGGCAAATGGGTGCCGCCCTGCTGCTGTAGCGATCGCCATCTTGCCGAACTGCCTGTGAAAATGGAGAACCTCGGCGAACTGTCGCTTAATCCGCTGATGAGTCGCGATAACTGCCAGCTGTTTGATGTCGATGTTGCTATTGACGAGCTGATGAAATATCGAGCCCTTGGCGGAGAAACGGTGGTTGACCCGACTAATATCGGTATTGGCCGCGACCCCAAAGCGCTGGCGCGCATCGCGCGTCTGACCGGTCTGAACATTATTATGGGGACTGGCCTCTATCTCGAACCTTCGCACCCTGAGTGGGTAAAAAAAAGCAGCGTCGAACAGCTGACCGAGCGGCTGATGTACGATCTTGGCGGCGCGGAAAATAAACCAGAGGTGCTCGCCGGGCTCATCGGCGAAATCGGTATCTCAAGTCGATTTACGCCAGATGAAGAGAAATCCCTGCGCGCTGCGGGTCGGGCCAGTGCCGCGACAGGTGTGCCGATCGAAGTTCATCTGCCCGGCTGGGAGCGACTGGGGCATCGGGTGCTGGATATTCTCGAACAGGAAGGCGCCGATTTACGCCATACCGTGCTTTGCCATATGAATCCCAGCTTTGCCGATAAGCGCTACCAGCGCGAACTGGCCCAGCGCGGGGCGTTTCTCGAATACGACATGATCGGCATGAGCTATTACTACGCTGACGAGTCGGCACAGTCCCCCTCAGACGAGGAGAACGCCCGCGCGATTCGTGAGCTGATTGACGACGGCTATATCCAGCACATTCTGCTGTCGCAGGACGTCTTCCTGAAAACCATGCTCACCCGGTACGGCGGTCACGGCTACGGCTACATACTCAAACATTTTGTTCCGCGTCTGCGGCGCCACGGCATCAGCGGCGAGCAGCTTGAAACCTTAATGATTGGAAATCCCCAACGCGTCTTTGGCGGATAAAAGGAAAATCATAATGAAGAAAAAAGTCTTACTGGTCGGTGAATCCTGGACCAGCACGTCAACTCACGTTAAAGGTTTCGACCAGTTTGCCACCGCCACCTGGCACACCGGCGCAACGGATTTTTTGGCCGCGCTGGCGGATAGTCCCTACGCCGTGACCTATATGCCCGCCCACGCGGCGGCGACAGATTTTCCGCTGACGCTGGAAGCGCTGCAGCAGTGGGATGCGATTATTCTCTCGGACATTGGCGCCAACACGCTGCTGCTGCATCCGGATACCTGGCTGAAAAGCCGTCGAACCGCCAACCGTCTGACGCTTCTGCATGACTACGTGGCCGGCGGCGGCTCGCTGATGATGATTGGCGGATATTACAGCTTCCAGGGCATTAACGGCGGTGCACGCTATCGCCATACTGCAGTTGAGACTGTTTTGCCAGTCCGCTGTCTGGCATGGGACGACCGTATTGAAACCCCGGAGGGTTGCTATCCAGAAGTGACGGAACCCCACAGCGTGTTTAACGATATTCCAGGCGAATGGCCGTGGCTGCTAGGCTATAACGAAGTTGAAATGCATCCGGAAGGTAAACTGCTGGCAACAGTCGCGGGTACCGGTCATCCGCTGCTGGCTATTCGCGAATATCTTCATGGCCGCTCGCTGGTGTGGACCAGCGATATGTCGGCACACTGGCTGCCGGAAGAGTTTGTTCGATGGCCCGGCTATCGCCAGCTATGGATTAACTGCCTTGACTGGTTGACGGAACATCGCTGATGGTCACCACCCTGCACCTGGCCCGGCAACTGCTGGGCTTCAACACCATTAACCCGCCTGGCAGCGAAGCAGATTGCATGCGATTCTTTGCCAGCTGGCTTGGCGATAACGGTTTTGACGTTTCGCTGTCATCGTTCGGCGAGGGGCGCTGCAATCTTATCGCCCGGCTGCCCGGAGCGAAGGCCGGTAAACCGCTGGCCTTCACCGGACATCTGGATACCGTTCCGCTGGGAAATAACCGGTGGCAGTACGATCCTTTCGGCTCGCAGATTGAAGACGGGCGTCTTTATGGCCGCGGATCCAGCGATATGAAAGCGGCAATAGCCGCGTTTGCCGTGGCCTGCGTTAAGCTGCGGGAAACAATCCTCGCCGGACGCGGCGCGTTATTGCTAATTACCGGCGGTGAAGAAACCGGCTGCGACGGTGCACGGGCACTGATTGACTCCACGCAGTTGCCCGACGTGGGCGCGCTTATTGTCGGTGAGCCCACCGCCAACTATCCGGTTATCGGCCATAAAGGCGCCCTCTGGCTACGCTGTGAGACTCGGGGGAAAACCGCCCACGGCGCGATGCCGGAGCTGGGCATTAATGCTATCTATCTGGCGGCGGATGCGCTGGGTAAAATCCAACATTTTTCGCCGGGCGCGCCGCATCCACTGATGAAGCAGCCCACGGTGAGTGTCGGATGTATTCACGGCGGGCTAAATATAAATTCCGTGCCGGACCACACGCATTTCGATGTTGATATCCGTAGCGCGCCCAATTTACAGCACGCCATCATCCGCCAGCGGTTGACTTCGCTGCTTGGCGAGAGCGTCACGGTGTCGACGCTAGTCGATCTGCCCGCAGTACTCAGCGAGCAAGAGCACGCGTGGATAAAACAGGTTTATCAACGCTGCCAGCCGCTGCATGCCACGCCGCTTGAGTCTCGCGTAGTGCCATACTTTACCGACGCTTCTCTGTTGCTGCCTGCGCTTGGAAACCCGCCCTGTATGATTCTCGGCCCCGGCGAGCCGTCTATGGCTCATCAAACCGACGAGTATTGTCTGCTCAGTCGGCTGGAGGAGGCCGAGCAGCTGTATGGGGAGATTATTCACGACTGGATGGCGTGAACCGATCGCGATAAATGCGAAATATGAGTGACAACGTCACTTAAAACCGATACTGCGCGATCAATCCGCCACCAGCGCCGGATATTTTAGCCGTGCTATGATGCATCAGGATTCACGTACGGTGTACAGAATCATGGCCAATAAATCCCCATCTATTTTGATGATATCGGACATCATACGTTTACCGCTCAGCTTTTGGGTTGGGTTTATACGACGCTAAGATCGTATTTTTTTATCTTGCGGTACAGCGTAGCAATCCCAATGCCTAACTCGTCTGCCGCTTGCTTTTTATTGCTATAGCGGGTTAAGGCATCGCGGATCATCTGCCGCTCCATCTCCTCCAGCCCGGTGACGCCCTCTTCTTCTGTTCCAGCCTTAACGTGGGAAACTGATGTTACCGGTTCGCTGCCCCCATTCAGTTTTCCACTATTGATCAAGTTTGGTGGTAACAAAGATACATCGATCACTTCGCCAGACGGCACGACATTCACTAAATACTCCATCAGGTTACTCAATTCTCGGATATTACCAGGCCACCGATAATCTTTTAATAGCGTAATCACTTCAGGGGAAACACCAGGGTAAACCAGCTCAAGCCTCCGGGTATGTAGATGAAGAAAATAATGAATAAGTAGCTCAATATCATCTTGCCGCTCGCGCAGCGGTGGTAACCGCAGAGGAATAACATTCAAACGATAGTAGAGATCTTCCCGAAACTTGCCGTCAGCGATGAACCGATCAAGATTTTGGTTTGTGGCAGAAATAATTCGAATATCAACCGGTACGGGATGACTTGCGCCTACGGGTTGGATTTCACGAGATTCAATAGCCCGCAGCAGTTTGGCCTGAAGCGTTAACGGCATGTCACCAATTTCATCGAGAAACAAAGTTCCGTTATTGGCTGCCTGAAGTAACCCGATTTTACCGTTGGTTGATGCCCCGGTAAACGCTCCTTTGACGTAACCAAATAACTCGCTCTCCAATAGTTGCTCTGGAATTGCCGCACAGTTAATAGCGATAAAAGGTTTGTCTTTACGGTCACTTAGCTTATGTATTGCCCTGGCGACAACTTCTTTCCCGGTACCGCTTTCTCCTGAAATCATCACGCTAGAGGGACTTGGTGCTATGCGGCTAATCAGCTTTTTCAATTGCCGCATAGGCCGACATTCCCCCACCATCTGTTCAATTTGTGGCCCGTCCTGCTGTGGTGAAAAATCTGCAGAAGAATGTGACTGGTGAAATGCCATCAGAAAAAACCACTGATCCTGAATAGCGTGCAGTTGACCAATGATGAGCTCTTTTTCTCCGTCAATGGCAATAACGTGTTGCATATGCCCACGAATAAAATTCTGCGCAAACGTCAGAGGCTGAAAATTAATGGTTTTGCCGATAATACTTCCCTGATTTGCGCCAAGAATTTTCAATGCAGCCTGATTAACATACTTAATACTTTGTTCCTGACTAACAACAATCACGCCCTGATCCATATGTTCAAGCATCGTTAAAAACATTTTATGAATGTTATCACTGCCGCGTTGATCTTCCAGGAGTCGCGAAACAAATATAGAAGAGACATGACGCACGTAATCGGAAAATTCGGTAATGTTATCGTTTATTCTTTCTTGCTGATCGCAGGTGACTGCGATCAAACTAATTACGCCCACGCATTGTTCTTGATAAATAATAGGTGTGCCGAGAAAAGCTTTTTCTTTACAAGTTTCTTTACTCTCACACCCTTTACACAGTGGGTCAAAACGTGAGTGGGCGACCACCTTCTCCTTTTTTGTTTCAATAATGTAACGAAGAAGTCTGGAGTCTTTATTTAATTTTCGCCCAAGAAACTTTCCGTAAGTACCCGTACCGGCAACCCGGCACAGCGCATTGTCGACAATTTCAACCTCAAGCTGAAGCACACTTGAAAGCATGCGGGCAAATCGTTGAATAGTAGGTTGAATGTGCATCAAAATGGAGGGACTCTTCGAAGGTATCATCATATCACTCGCTGAAAGCATTACCGGGCGAACAACCGCGCCGGGGATTCTTTGAATGATACTACCCCAGCCCCTGACAATAATTGATGCAGGCACATTCTCTTTTTCATCCTTTGGGGAAATATGGAATTGATATCACATTTTCATATCAACATGATAATTGAGAGTGAAATTTATCAATTTGACACATTTCTCACCGGGAACTTCTCCCTCCTCTCCACCAGTGATATGAAATCAATTACACAGCGAGTTGAATGATTGAAATTACGGCTGATAATTTCATTTTATTCGTTTAATTTCGTGATTTGCCTCTCATATTTCTGCCATTTGTTTATTCAAAACAGAATGAGTGTGAAATTGGCATGCTTATTGTTAGTTGAATTACAACGCCGGTATCCCGGAACTGCCACCAGTCATCAATAAGCTGCCACTTACAACCAGGATTGAAAGAATGAAAACAGTTAACGAACTGATTAAGGATATCAACAAACTTAATTCCAGCCTGCATGAGAAAGATTTTTTGCTAACATGGGAACAAACCCCTGACGAACTGAAACAAGTTCTGGATGTCGCTGAAGCCTTAAAAACCCTGCGCGCCGAAAATATCGCCACCAAAGTGTTCAACAGTGGTTTAGGTATCTCCGTTTTCCGCGATAACTCCACCCGTACCCGTTTCTCTTACGCCTCAGCACTTAATCTCTTAGGGCTGGCACAACAGGATTTAGACGAAGGAAAATCACAGATTGCTCACGGCGAAACGGTACGTGAAACCGCCAATATGATTTCCTTCTGCGCCGACGCCATTGGGATTCGTGATGATATGTTCCTGGGCGCCGGTAATGCCTATATGCGCGAAGTGGGTGACGCGCTGGATGATGGTCATAAACAAGGCGTTCTGCCCCAGCGTCCTGCGCTGATTAACTTACAGTGCGATATCGACCACCCTACCCAATCTATGGCCGACCTTGCCTGGCTACGTGAACATTTCGGCTCATTGGACAACCTCAAAGGCAAAAAAATCGCTATGACCTGGGCATATTCACCCAGCTACGGTAAGCCGCTTTCCGTGCCGCAGGGCATTATCGGCTTGATGACTCGTTTTGGCATGGATGTCACTTTAGCGCATCCGGAAGGTTATGACCTGATCCCGGATGTGATTGAAGTGGCTAAAAACAATGCTAAAGCTTCCGGTGGCAGCTTCCGTCAGGTGACCGATATGGCCGAAGCCTTCAAAGATGCGGATATCGTCTACCCGAAATCCTGGGCACCTTATCAGGTGATGGAGCAGCGCACAGCGCTGCTTCGTGCCAACGATCATGATGGCCTTAAAGCACTCGAAAAAGCCTGCCTGGCGCAAAACGCCCAGCATAAAAACTGGCACTGCACCGAAGAGATGATGGCAGAAACGCACAACGGTGAAGCCCTTTATATGCACTGCCTGCCAGCCGACATTACCGGCGTTTCTTGCGATGAAGGTGAAGTAGAAGATGCCGTGTTTGAAAAATACCGTATCGCAACCTACAAAGAAGCAAGCTGGAAGCCGTACATCATCGCCGCCATGATCCTCTGCCGTAAATATGCCCGCCCCGGACAACTGCTCGAAGCGCTGCTCAATGACGCGCAGAAACGCATTAAATAACTTTTCTGGCTGGCCTACGGGCCAGCATTACCTGCGCCATCATGACGAATAAGGACAGAGTATGTCTGCTTTCTCACTGAAAATGGATATTGCCGATAACCGGTTTTTCACAGGTGAAACCTCGCCGCTGTTTTCACGTAAACAAGCGCAACAGGCACGGCATTTCCATCAAAAAATAGTCGGTTATAAACCAACTCCGCTGTATGCCTTGAACGAACTGGCCGCGCTGTTTGGCGTGCGAAAGATTCTGGTTAAAGACGAGTCACAACGCTTTGATCTGAACGCTTTCAAAATGCTTGGTGGCTCCTTCGCTATCGCTCAACTGCTGTGTGAAAAGTATCAGCTAAATATCGATGACCTGTCGCTTGACGAGCTGAAAACGCGCATCAGCGAAAAGATGACCTTTGCCACTACAACCGATGGAAACCACGGGCGTGGCGTCGCATGGGCAGCAAGGCAGCTTGGGCAAAATGCGGTGGTGTATATGCCCAAAGGATCGGCCCAGGAACGTGTTGACGCCATTCTGCGTCTCGGCGCTGAGTGTATCGTCACCGACATGAACTACGACGATACCGTGCGTTTCACGATGCAAACCGCGCAGAAAAACGGCTGGGAAGTCGTGCAGGATACGGCCTGGGATGGCTATACCAAAATTCCAACCTGGATAATGCAGGGCTACACCACGCTAGCCGACGAAGCCGTTGAACAAATGGCGTCAATGGGGATAGCCCGCCCCACCCACGTGTTCTTACAGGCGGGTGTGGGCGCTATGGCAGGCGGTGTGCTGGGCTATTTGGCTGATGTCTATGGTGCCAGCAACTTGCATTCAGTGATTGTTGAACCGGAACTGGCCGACTGTATTTATCGCTCAGGCGTTAAAGGCCAGATAGTTAATGTCGGCGGCGAGATGGCCACCATCATGGCCGGTCTGGCCTGTGGCGAGCCAAACCCACTCGGTTGGGAACTGCTGCGCAATTGTTCTACGCAGTTTATCTCTTGCCAGGATGCTGTCGCTGCGCTTGGGATGCGCGTGCTGGGCAATCCAATAGGCCACGACCCTCGCATTATTTCCGGTGAATCTGGCGCCGTCGGTCTCGGGACGCTGGCTGCCATTCACTACCACCCTCAGCGAGAAGCGCTAATGAACAAACTGCAGTTGGAGAGCGATTCTGTCGTGCTGGTGATCAGCACCGAAGGCGACACCGACGTGAAGCACTATCGGGAAGTCGTTTGGGCAGGCAAGCACCCGGCCGCATTGTAATGCATAACAAATTCAGAAAAGGAGAACACATTCATGGCTAAACATATTCCGTTTAAACTGATTCTTGAAAAAGCCAATCACTACCAGCAGGACATGACCCGCTTCCTGCGCGACATGATTGCTATCCCGAGCGAAAGCAGCGACGAAAAACGCGTCGTTCACCGTATAAAAGAAGAGATGGAGAAAGTCGGTTTCGACAAGGTAGAAATTGACCCAATGGGCAATGTTCTGGGGTATATCGGCCACGGCCCACGCCTGGTGGCAATGGATGCGCATATTGACACAGTGGGTATTGGTAACATTAAAAACTGGAGTTTTGACCCGTATCAAGGGATGGAAACCGAAGAACTGATCGGGGGGCGTGGCGCGTCTGACCAGGAAGGTGGTATGGCCTCCATGGTTTATGCAGGAAAAATCATCAAAGATCTCGGTCTGGAAGACGAATATACGCTGCTGGTAACCGGCACAGTGCAAGAAGAAGACTGCGACGGTCTGTGCTGGCAGTACATCATTGAACAGTCGGGTATCCGCCCAGAATTTGTGGTCAGTACCGAACCCACCGACTGCCAAATCTATCGCGGCCATCGTGGTCGTATGGAAATTCGTGTCGATGTGCAAGGCGTTAGCTGCCATGGCTCTGCGCCAGAACGCGGTGATAACGCCATTTTCAAAATGGGCCCAATCCTCAATGAATTGCAGGATCTTTCACACAAACTAGGCAATGACGAGTTCCTTGGCAAAGGTACACTCACCGTTTCCGAAATTTTCTTCACCTCCCCTAGCCGATGCGCGGTTGCTGACAGCTGTGCGGTATCTATCGACCGTCGTCTGACTTGGGGCGAGACATGGGAAGGCGCGCTGGATGAAATACGCGCCCTGCCGGCGGTACAAAACGCCGGAGCCGTCGTGTCAATGTATCACTACGATCGCCCGTCATGGACGGGACTTGTATACCCAACCGAATGCTACTTCCCAACCTGGAAAGTTGAAGAAAACCACTTCACTGTCCGTGCGTTGAGCAATGCCTATGAAGGACTCTTTGGCAAGGCGCCCGTGGTTGATAAGTGGACGTTCTCCACTAACGGCGTATCTATCATGGGCCGCCACGGTATTCCGGTCATCGGTTTTGGCCCAGGCAAAGAGCCTGAAGCCCACGCGCCAAATGAAAAAACCTGGAAATCACATCTGGTGACCTGCGCTGCGATGTATGCCTCTATTCCGCTAAGCTGGCTGGCAACCGAGTAATCCTGACCCGTCATTCCTCCCGTCGTTTGCGGCGGGAGTCTGGAGTTCTCTATGCGCGTATTGATTAAAAACGGCATTGTGATCAACGCTGACGGCCAGGCGAAACAGGACTTACTCATTGAGAACGGCCTGGTCAGCCAGCTTGCCGATGACATAACCCCGGAGCAGCCCTGCGAAATTATCGATGCCAGCGGGTGTTATGTGATGCCCGGTGGGGTTGATGTTCACACTCACTTTAATATTGATACCGGGCTGGCCCGCAGCTGCGACGACTTTTTTACCGGAACTCGCGCAGCGGCCTGCGGTGGTACAACCACTATCGTTGACCATATGGGCTTTGGTCCGGTGGGGTGTCGGTTACGCCACCAACTTGAAACCTACCATGGTTACGCCGCCTACAAAGCGGTTATCGATTACAGCTTTCACGGCGTCATTCAGCATATTAACCACGCCATCCTCGATGAAATTCCAATGATGGTTGAGGCAGGGATCAGCAGTTTCAAGCTTTATCTCACCTATCAATACAAACTCAACGATGACGAAGTGCTTCAGGCGTTAAGTCATCTGCATCGTGCAGGGGCGCTGACTACCGTTCACCCTGAAAATGACGCGGCAATAGCCCGCAGACGCGCTGAGTTTTTGGCCGCGGGTAATACTGCCCCCCGCTATCATGCCCTCAGCCGTCCGCTAGAATGTGAAGCGGAAGCCATCGCCCGAATGATCAACCTCGCCCAGCTTGCGGGTAACGCACCACTGTATATCGTGCATCTCTCTAATGGACTGGGGCTGGAATACCTGCGTCTTGCCCGTTCGCGCCACCAGCCAGTGTGGGTAGAAACCTGCCCGCAGTACCTTCTGCTGGATGAGCGCTGCTACGAACGAGAAGATGCGCTGAAGTATCTGCTCAGCCCACCTCTGCGTAATGCCAGCAATAACGATGCGCTGTGGTGTGGCATTACGGATGGTCAAATTGACGTACTGGCAACTGACCACTGCGCGTTTTCAATGGCACAGCGGCTGTATCTTTCCGGCGGTGATTTTAGCCGCTGCCCCAATGGCCTGCCCGGGGTAGAAAACCGTCTACTGCTGCTGTTCTCGCACGGCGTGATGACCGGACGAATAACGCCTGAGCATTTTGTCGCGCTCACCAGCGCCAACCCGGCAAAACTGTTTGGCCTGTGGCCGCAAAAAGGGCGGCTTGCTCCCGGAGCCGATGGCGATGTGGTGATTATCGATCCGCGTCGAACCACAACCATTCGCCACGAAATGCTGCACGACAACGCAGACTATTCACCCTGGGAAGGATTTGTCTGCCAGGGCTCTATTCGCCAGACCTTGTCCCACGGTCGGGTTATTTTCAATAACGGTAGCTTCACCGGCACAGCGGGTCAGGGGCGTTTTCTGCGCCGGGCCCCCTTTTCTACCGCCCATTTATCGATGAGCGGCAATGCATCCTAAAGTGAGGAATCCATGAGTAAAAGAATTGTACTTGCCCTCGGCGGCAATGCCTTAGGCGAGGATCTGGCCGGGCAAATGCAGGCAGTAAAACAAACATCACAGGCCATCGTTGATCTGATTGCTCAAGGGCATCAGGTGGTCGTGACTCACGGTAATGGGCCGCAGGTTGGGATGATTAACCTGGCCTTCGAAGCGGCCGCCAAAACCGATGCACATACACCAATGCTGCCAATGTCGGTCTGCGTGGCGCTGAGCCAGGGCTACATTGGCTACGATCTCCAAAACGCGCTGCGTGAAGAGCTGCTCTCGCGCAATATGCATATCCCAGTGGCAACGCTGATTACCCAGGTTGAGGTGGATGCCAATGATCCGGCGTTCAGCAACCCAACTAAACCTATCGGTTCATTTTTCAACAAGGAAGAAGCCGACCAGCTTTCCCTAAAGGGTTATGTGCTCAAAGAAGATGCTGGACGAGGCTATCGTCGCGTCGTTGCTTCGCCAAAACCGATTGATATCATTGAAAAAGAAACAGTTAAAGCCATGATGGATGCCTGCCACGTAGTGATTACCGCCGGCGGTGGTGGGATCCCGGTGATCCGCGAAGGTAACCATCTGCGCGGGGCAAGCGCGGTTATCGATAAAGATTGGGCCAGCGCCAAACTCGCGGCAATGATTGATGCCGATATGCTGATAATTCTTACCGCGGTAGAAAAAGTGGCTATCAATTTTGGCCAGCCGAACGAACAGTGGCTGGATAACCTGTCGCTGAGCGATGCAGAGCAGTTTATTGCTGAAGGGCATTTCGCCAAAGGTTCAATGCTGCCGAAGGTGGAAGCCGCCGCTTCCTTTGCTCGCTCACGTCCAGGCCGTAAGGCGCTGATCACCGTATTGAGCAAAGCAAAAGAAGGTATTGAAGGTAAAACCGGGACTGTTATTCAGGGATAAGTTAACTTATCTGGCCAACTATTGTCGTATCATATTGGCCAGATAACCAAAGCCATATCAGGCAACCGTCAGTAACGCTTTTTTCTCTTTCACGCTCCGATTCATTAAGGTCATCAACGCTTCCAGTACGCCGCCGCCAATCGCACGTGCTTTATCCGATACGCTGGTGTAATCCGCTTTCTCACCCCGCGGGTCTATATCTCCGATCTTAAAGCCGGTATCCACCACCAGCCCATCGTTCAATAACCCGCGAACCATACCACTCAAGGGGGCAAGGATATCCACATCGCCAACGAGAGCAATCACCTCACCTTCACTGACAATATCCCCGAGCTGTACCCGGTTACGCATTACGCCAGCGGCCGGAGAGCGAATTACCCGCCTTGAGGTGTGGCCCATGATATTACCCGGTACACCAGTATTTTCTTGCGCCCGGCCCTCATAAATCACCTGCCCCAGCCAATGGCCGCGATTGGTTTCAATCACCGCATGGCAGTCCTGCCCGGCGTTAAACCCTGGACCAAGTGCGATAACTGCCGGAGCCAGTCCCAGGTGCGTACCGAGATTTTCTTTCGCCAGGATGGCATCCACCACGCAGCCTGGCTGCAGCTCATCAAGAGATTCGCACAGTGGGTCAATCAGCACTGGAATCACACCATTCTCAGCAATACGTAACGCTTCCTGGACAGTGGAGACACGTCTGGCATTTACCCCTTCAACCGTCACTTCATCGTCAAATATCGCCTGAGCAAACGCAACGGTACGGCGGATAACCGTAGGTTTTTCAACTTCCAGCATGATGACCTTAAAGCCCGCGTGCCATAGCCGCAGGGCCACGCCGGTGGCGATGTCTCCGGCACCACGGATCACCACTCTCAGCGGTCGTGACGGCGTTTCCGTGCACATCATCAATCCACCAGGAGCCTTATTTTTAACCTGTAAGATTTCGGCCAGCACACTAATAGCAATCTCATTCGGCGTTTCTGCGCCAATGTTATAGCCCACCGGGGCATGTAACCGGGCAATCTTTTCTTCCATCACGCCGTTATCCCGCAACTGGCGGAGAAAAACCTGCACTTTACGGCGGCTAGCCAACAGCCCCAGCCAGGCGCTTGGCAGTTCAATCAGCCTGTCTAATGCTTCCCGGTCTTTATTATTGGTCGCTATCAGCACAAAGTTGTCCGGGCGAATCGCCAGTTTCTCTATCGTGCCACTGAAGGTGTCCGCATGCAGTAGCTGTGTTAGCGGTGGAAAAAAGGCAGGATTAAGGCTTTCCGGGTAGATATCCGCTACCGAAATTTCAAATCCCAACTGCGCCGCGCTATGGGCGACAGCACGATTGACATGCCCAGCGCCAATCAGCACCAGCCGTGGGCGAAGGCCGTGTACACTGATGTATACCGACATCGCACCGCCACAGTCAGAACCCACCGCATTGTTGCCGTTTCGCGCCATCCGACCATGAAACATTCTTGCCGCTTTTTCATTAATTGCTTCAAGCGCTTCATCAATGACTCTTCGCTCCACCATGCCACCGCCGATGGTGCCCAGGATACTGCCATCATCGAGGACCAGCATTTGAGCGGAATGCCGCGGCGTGGACCCTCTGCTGTCTACAATCTGAGCCAAAGCAAAGGGGCGGTTTTGTTCTTCCAGTTTTGCAGCTTCTGAGAAAATATTCATAACAACCTCAAATGGATATCCTTTCATTACCCCGAAATGGAGTCACTTTCTCTCTCGTCTGCGCGTAATTGCCTGTCTCTCCTGGACCGAACCGGCCCAGATCACATCCACCGCACCACCGGTCAATAGCTCACCTTCCTGTAAATTCTCATTTTGAGAAAGTTGATTAAGCAGCCAGATACGTCGACAACCCGGTGGCGTCCCTTTGAACACGCCCTGGGGGTGCTGAACCAGTCGATGCAATATGGGCCAATTCAGCCTTTCACCCTCGCCGGAGCCGGTTATGCGGGAAAAAAACGGCCAGCGATGGACTGTCGCTGGCCCAAGAGCTTTTCCGAGCATGTCAGCGCCCGTTATAGCAACTACGCAACAACAGGATAATGGAATGCAAGGTTCATGCTCATTTGGGGCTTTTATGGCAAAACCGTGAGCACCGTCAGCTTCTACCAGCACAACGTCGACATTACCCGCCGCCAGCAAGGCATCAAGCTGCGCGGGCGTGAAACCTTTGACCTTGCCCACGCTCGGTAACCAGGCTGAGAAACAAGCTTGGAGAGGGCTTTGCCATACCTCTGCGGGTAAAGCCCGGGGATCTCGACAGAAGGTCACCGGAAGGTGTCGCGGCAGGAACATATGTGTGGTGGTTGTCAGCAACACTCGCCGCCCCGCCTGCTGAAATACCCTCGCCAGCCATAATAAAGTACTGGTTTTCCCTCCCGCCCCAACGGCAGAAATTAGCAGCGGGCTTGCGGTGACGTTTAAATCACAAAACAATGCATCTATGTGGGGTATATTTTCCATTGTGTTTTGACGACTCCATAATGTTGAAGGATATATGAAACAAGTCGACTGTATTATTCCCGCCGCAGGTCTTTCTTCGCGCATGGGCCAATGGAAAATGATGTTACCCTGGCGCATGAGCACAATACTTGACGCAAGCATTAAAAATGCTCAGCAATTTTGTTCGAATATCATTCTGGTGACCGGTTATCGCCATGAAGAACTTGAGGCTCGATATTTTCGAGAATCCGGCATTACCCTTGTTCATAATCCAGATTATCAACAAGGGTTATTCTCATCGGTATCTGTGGGCGTAAATAAGGCTACTGCGGATTATTGTTTTATTAGTCACGGAGATTTGCCCTGTCTGCATCGGGAGATATTCGAATCCTTGTGGGAACAACGCATTAATGGCGTATTATTACCTCAATATCAGGGGACGCCTGGCCACCCTATTCTGGCGAAACGCGACGTCTTGCAGCAATGTTTACAACAGCATAGCGGGCAGTCAGTTCGCCAGGCCTTGCTCGCCCACAAGCATAAAATACTAGCCCTGGATTACCCTGAAATGATTTTTGATGTCGACACGCCAGACGATTTTAGTCGCCTGCAGCTTTATCAAAAGAACCCGAGACCTCAGTAAAATTATCATATTGATAGATAAGTATTGTTTTTGATAAATAGAGAAAATTACTTTTATTGAGTGATTTTAATTCTCATCACCGCCCCCTGTCCTTACTCACAAATTCGGGGAAAATAAGGATCTTACTCACATTTTTTCACTGTCCCTTTCCGATTAAAAATATTTGGTGTGATTGTTGCTCTTCCTCTCCCTAGCCGCCGGTTCTCCGGCTTATTCGATTTCACAGGTCAGTCTAAGGAGAGGATTATGGGCGATATCATGCGTCCCGTTCCGTTTGAGGAATTATTGACGCGTATTTTTGATGAATACCACAATCACCGGTCTATCTTCGGTATTCCCGAGCAACAGTTTTATTCGCCAGCAGCACAACAGCACCTGAGCGTTTTTGGCGAGCCGTGTGTCACGCCCGTCGGCCCTGCTGCCGGGCCGCATACTCAGCTGGCGCAAAACATTATTACCTCCTGGCTGACCGGCGGGCGGTTTATTGAGTTGAAAACGGTTCAAATCCTCGACCGTCTGGAACTGGAAAAGCCCTGTATTGATGCGGAAGATGAATGTTTCAACACCGAATGGTCGACAGAATTTACATTGCTGAAAGCATGGGATGAATATCTGAAAGCCTGGTTTATTCTTCATCTGCTGGAAAAAGTGCTGCCGTTAACGCCGGTGAAAGAAGGTAAATCGTTTATTTTCAATATGAGCGTCGGCTACAACCTGGACGGGATTAAACAGCCCCCGATGCAGCAATTTATCGATAACATGATGAATGCGGCGGGTCATCCTAAGTTTGCACAATACCGTGAAACGCTCCATCACTGGCTACACGATACCAGCGTTCGTATCCGCTATCCTGATGCTGAACTGGAGACATTAAGCCAGTCTATTCCGGCAGAGATGGTTCACGGCGTTACGTTGTCGACCATGCATGGCTGCCCGCCGGACGAAATAGAAGCCATTTGCCGCTATATGCTGGAAGAAAAACAGCTGAATACCTTTGTGAAGCTCAACCCAACGCTGCTGGGCTATTCGCGCGTACGTGAAATTCTCGATACCTGCGGCTTTGATTATATAGGCCTTAATGAAGCATCGTTTGAACACGATCTGAAGATTGACCAGGCGCTGGAGATGCTGCAGCGCCTGATGCAGCTGGCGAAAACGAAGAACCTTGGCTTCGGCGTGAAGCTGACCAACACGCTGGGCACGGTTAACAATAAAGGCGCGCTGCCGGGTGACGAAATGTATATGTCCGGGCGCGCACTGTTTCCGTTGTCAATCAACGTCGCCGCCCTGCTATCCCGTGAGTTTGAGGGCAAACTGCCTATTTCCTATTCCGGCGGGGCGAGCCAGCTTAACATCCGCGAAATATTCGAAACGGGTATTCGACCGATCACAATGGCAACGGATCTGCTTAAACCGGGTGGTTATCTGCGCCTAAGTGAGTGTATGCGCGAGCTGGAACAGTCCGATGGCTGGAATATGACTCAGGTTGATGTTTCTCGGCTGGACGCGCTGGCAGAGAAAGCCGTCAGCATGGCGTATACCCAGAAGCAGTGGAAACCTGACGACCGGATTGATGTCGGCGAAAAACTGCCGATGACCGACTGTTATGTCGCCCCCTGTGTTACGGCCTGCGCCATCAAACAGGATATCCCGGAATACATTCGCCTGATGGGTGAACAGCGCTATGCCGATGCCCTGGAGCTTATCTATCAACGTAACGCGCTGCCAGCGATCACCGGCCATATTTGCGATCATCAGTGTCAATACAACTGCACCCGACTTGACTACGACAGCGCGCTGAACATCCGCGAGCTAAAAAAAATCGCTCTCGAAAAAGGCTGGGATGAATACCAGCAGCGCTGGCATAAGCCCGCGGGCTCCGGGACGTTGCACCCGGTTGCGGTGATTGGGGCGGGCCCGGCTGGGCTCGCTGCGGGGTATTTCCTTGCTCGTTCAGGTTACAGTGTCACGTTATTTGAACGAAAAGCCAATGCCGGTGGTGTGGTGCGTAATATCATTCCGCAGTTCCGCATTCCCGGCGAGCTTATCCAGCAGGATATTGATTTTGTTGTGAATCACGGGGTTAACATCGTTTACGGGTGTGACCCATGCCTGACCGTCGAAAAGCTTCAACAACAGGGTTTCCGCTACGTGCTGGTTGGCACCGGAACGGATAAAAACAGCGGCGTTCAACTGCGGGGGGATAACCGGAATGTGCATAAATCGCTTCAGTTCCTGCGTGAGTTTAATCGCGGAGATAATCTCCAGCTCGGTAAACATATCGCTGTTGTTGGCGCCGGAAATACTGCAATGGACTGTGCCCGCGCGGCGCTGCGCGTACCAGGCGTAGAAAAAGCAACCGTGATTTATCGCCGTTCTCAGCAAGAAATGCCCGCCTGGCGCGAAGAGTACGAAGAAGCGCTACATGAGGGTGTGGAGTTCCGGTTCCTGAATAATCCGGAACAGTTCGATGCCGACGGCACGCTGACCCTGCGCGTGATGGCTTTGGGTGAAATGGACGACAAAGGTCGCCGTCGTCCGGTAGAAACCGAAGAAACCTGTACCCTGCAGGTAGATACGTTGATTACCGCCATAGGTGAACAGCAGAACGCCAAAGCGCTTGCTGCGATGGGCATTCCACTGGATGAACACGGTTGGCCAGACGTTAACGCCGACGGTGAAACGCCTGATTCTGGCGTGTTCCTGATCGGCGACGTCCAGCGCGGCCCTTCTTCCATCGTTTCTGCCATCGGCAATGCCCGGCGCGCTACTGACATCATACTGGCCCGGGAAAACATTCGCAGCCATCACGGTGAAAAACGCTGGAATAATGTCGATCCTTCCGAGGTTTATCGCCGTAAAGGCACCATCGTCGTTGCTCAAGTGGATAAAGATGACCGCGATGCCTTTGTTGCCCAGGAAGCCTCACGCTGCCTGGAATGTAATTATGTCTGCAGCAAATGTGTCGACGTTTGCCCGAATCGGGCCAACGTTTCTATCGCCGTACCTGGTTTCCAGAGCAGGTATCAAACGCTACACCTTGATGCTTACTGCAACGAATGCGGTAACTGCGCCCAGTTCTGTCCATGGCAAGGCAAGCCCTACAAAGACAAAATTACCGTTTTTAGCCTGCCCCAGGACTTCAGCCACAGCAGCAATCCTGGATTCCTGGTGGAGGGCAACCGGGTGCATATTCGCCTGAACGACCGGACATGGCTGTTAACGATAAATGAACGCGGTGAGTTCACCCGGATCCCGCCGCAGTTGGATGAGATGTGCCGCATCATCAGCCATATCCACCGTCACCATCATTACCTGCTGGGAGTCGTTGAAGCATGAATATCTTAATTCTGAAAAACGCCACAGCCGCACAGATATATCCGGCGATGGTGCGCGAAAATATCGATATCGCCATTGAAAACGATGAAATTATCGCGGTTGGGAGCAACCTGCGTAGTACATTTCCACAGGCCAATATTAAAGACATGCAGGGTCGTTTAGTCATGCCGGGAATGGTCTGCGCCCATAACCACTTCTATTCAGGGTTATCGCGCGGCATTCAGGCAAATATCGCCCCCAGCCCGGACTTTATCTCGACACTGAAAAACCTGTGGTGGCGGTTGGATCGTGCGTTAGATGAGGAGTCGCTGTACTACAGCGGGCTAATTTGCTCCCTGGAAGCGATTCGTAGCGGCTGTACCGCGGTGATCGACCATCACGCATCACCCGGCTATATTGCCGGGTCGCTCAGCCAATTGCGCAATGCCTTTATGAAGGTAGGTTTGCGCGGCATGACCTGCTTTGAAACCACTGACCGCAATTGTGGCCAGCAAGAGTTGCGGGCTGGCGTGGAGGAGAACATTCGGTTTGCAAACGAAATTGACCAGGCGCGGGAAGCTGGACGTGAGCCTTATCTGGTCGAAGCGCATATCGGCGCACATGCGCCGTTCACCCTCAGCAATGACGGATTGTCGATGCTTGGTGAAGCCATGAAAGCAACCGGCCGCGGGCTACATATTCACGCGGCGGAAGACAGCTATGACGTTTCTCACGGTCACCATCATTACGGCAAAGATTTGCTGGTTCGGCTGGCAGAATACGACCTGCTTAACAACAAAACGCTGGTCGCGCACGGTCTTTATCTCTCTGATGCCGATATCGCTCTACTGAATGATTGTGATGGTTTCCTGGTGCATAACGCCCGTTCTAATATGAACAATCATGTGGGCTATAACCATAAACTTAGTGCTTACCGCAATCTGGCATTGGGTACGGACGGTATTGGTTCAGACATGTTTGAGGAGATGAAATTTGCCTTCTTCAAGCATCGTGATGCCGGCGGCCCTCTGTGGCCAGACAGTTTTGGCCGCGCCCTCAGCAACGGTAACACTCTGCTCAGTCGCAACTTCAACGCCAAATTTGGCCTCATTGAGGCGGGTTACAAGGCCGACCTGACGATAAGCGATTATCTGCCACCGACGCCGCTACTTGCAGACAACATCGCCGGGCATATTGCCTTTGGCATGGGATCAAACCATGTCCACAGCGTGATGGTCAACGGTGTAATGGTGTATGAAGACCGGCAGTTCACGTTCGACTGCGCACCTGTTTTTGCTGAAGCACAAAAGGTAGCAACGAAAATGTGGCAGCGAATGGATTCACTCCCTTGATTAAGCCTTCTTTACCCGGTGCCTAAAGTACCGGGTCATTCGCCCGGAACAGAGATTGTTCCGGGCATAACTTATTAACGAAGAAACAGACCCGCGGTGGCGCGCTCGCGCTGCTTTTGCATTTCCCTCAGTTGCTGCTCACTTATCTTACGCAATGCCGTCGTCGGGCAAACATCAATACACGCCGGGCCAAGCTCGCGGCCCTTGCACAGATCGCACTTGACTATAGTTGCCTTCTTTTGTTGAGAATCCACGTCCACGGTAATTGCCCCGAACGGACACGCCACCACACAGTTTTGGCAGCCAATACAGCGGGAAGCATCGGCTTCGACACGCTCACTTCCCATCGTTAACGCCGTTACCGGGCAGGCACTTACACAGGGGGCATTTTCACATTGATGGCACATCACCGGCACACTCAAGGTGTCAAGGCGGAGCACTTTCAGGCGCGGCTGAAACGCCGCCTCCTCAGTAATGTGCTCCAGTGCGCAGGCAATCTCACAGGTTCGGCAGCCAATGCAGGATGCCGAATCCGCCAGGATAAAACTGGTCATACGCCCTCCTTGCATTTAAACATGTCCAGTATTTCACTGGCCGCCTGCCGGCCGGCAACCATTGCCGTGACCACGAGGTCCGCGCCGTGTACCGCATCGCCACCAGCATAGATTTTGTCATTGCTGGTTTGCGTTGTGCCTCGCCCTCTACCGCCTGTGCAGATTTGCCCCCAGCGGTCGAGCTGCACACCGTAACCACGGAGCCAAGGCATATCATGCGCCTGAAAACCGAATGCCATAATGAGAACGTCGGCAGGCAGTTCAAAGTCGGAGCCCGCAACAGGTCGAGGACGACGACGGCCATCAGGTCCCGGTTCGCCCATCTCGGTGCGGATCATGCCGATCGCCATTACCTTGCCTTTACGATCGCGCTTGATGTACTGAGGCTGCACGTTAAACTGGAACTCGACACCTTCTTCCCTGGCGTTAATGACCTCTTTTTTCGAGCCTGGCATGCTCAGCTCATCGCGGCGGTAGGCGCAGGTGACGCTCGCCGCCCCACGACGTATTGCGGTACGCAGGCAGTCCATTGCCGTATCACCGCCGCCAAGCACCACAATGTGTTTATCTTTAATATTAACCATTGGGTATTCCGCGCTCTCGTCCAGCCCCATCACTTCGCGAGTACTGGCAATCAGGAAAGGCAATGCCTGGATTACGCCAGGAGCGTCCTCACCCTCCAGCCCTGCCGCCATAAGGCCGTAAGTCCCTACACCAAGGAATACTGCATCATAATTCTCCATCAGATCGTTAAACTGTATATCACGCCCTACTTCATGATTAAGGTGAAAACGGATGCCCATTTCACTGAAAATGCTACGCCTGACGCTCAGAATTCCTTTGTCCAGTTTGAACGGTGGAATACCGAAAGTGAGTAATCCGCCAATTTCCGGGTGTTTGTCAAAGACATCAACCTGAACTCCAGCGCGAGCCAAAATATCAGCACATCCCAGCCCGGCAGGACCAGCACCGACAATTGCCACACGTTCTTTACGCGGCACGATGTCACTTATCTTAGGTCGCCAGCCTGACGCCAGCGCAGTGTCGGTGATATAGCGTTCCAGGTTGCCAATGGCCACCGAGCCGCCTTCTTTTTTTAGCGTGCACGCACCTTCACACAAACGATCCTGCGGGCACACACGACCACAGATTTCCGGCAACGAGCTGCTTTGATGGCACAATTCAGCGGCTTCGATAATCTTCCCTTCTTTCACGAGGCGGATGAAGTCAGGAATGTGGTTATGCAGAGGACATGTCCAGTTACACCATGCTTTTTGTGCACAGTGCAGGCAGCGCTCACTTTCGTACTCGGCATCGCAGTTGCCAAGCCCGAAGTAGATCTCTTCGAAATGCGTTTTGCGGATACCTGCTTCTACCTTTTTTGCTCCAACGCGAGGTGGCTTGCTGATAAATGCATCCCGGCGACTGGGCTGGCGAGTTAGCACCGTCTGCCCTTGTACACTCCGGATTTGTCGCTGACGGCGCAGGCCTTCTAACCCGGTATCATCCATCAGGCGTAGCGCTTGTGTTGGGCAAACGCTGACGCAGGCAGGTTTTCCTGTTGGATGCTCACTGCACAAGTCACATTTTTGTGCCAGCTGCGGGGCGCTGTCATCGGCAGAAACCATCTCAATGGCGCCAAAGGGACAGACGATCGCACAACTCTTACAGCCAATGCATTTCTCTTGCTTTAATTGAATGCTGTTATTAGCAAAATAGAGTGCATCTGTTGGGCAAGATGCGACACATGGCGCATCGTCACAGTGATGGCAGGTTGCCGCATTGCTCTCTTTACGGTGGAAAACAACGTGGATCCGCGGCTGAAAATCCGTACGCTTCAACGGCCAGCTGTCCTGATGGTGAGCGGTAACGCAGGCAACCTCGCAGGCATGGCAGCCAATACAGCTTGTGGCATCGGCAACAATAAATCTGTTCATTTGCTTCCCTTTTATTATTCAATAAATACATCAAGGGATGCGATGCAATATTCAGACGCATTTGTTGTTTTTAAGGAGAATGGATTTATTTTTGAGAGATCCGTCAATAAAATAATTAACAACATTAAAATCAGCACATTGAGATTCACCTGGCCACTTTAAATTATCGCCACGATATTCGCTCACTACCAATATGAGAGATAAATTATCTCAATGTGATATTCCACGCTGCACCTGTATTTATCCCTCGTCGCCAGCCCCGCTTTTATAGCTCATCTGCCGTGATTTAATTCACAAATATATTCATCTCAGGCCAAAGCACACATTTTTGGCACAGCTTACGCATAGATAACGCCGTGTGCGCAACTTGCTGGTGGCAACATCAGCTCAGGGAGGCATCTGCCTTCGAATCGTAACTTCCTCTCCGCCTCTACGAACGAGAGCCGAAGTCGTACAGGAGATAATTACTTCATGAAAGACTCTGCCATTCCTGCCTCAAACACTGCGGCATCAACCGCGCCGGTCGATGAGGTTCTGCCTATTACGCAAATGATTCTCTACGGCCTGCAGCATGTATTGGTGATGTACGCCGGTGCCGTAGCTGTTCCGCTAGTGGTCGGTAACGCCGTCGGTTTACCTGCTGAACATATTATCTTGCTGATAAGCGCGGACCTGTTTATCTGTGGTGCGGCGACCATCGTGCAATCTTTGGGTATTCGCCCCTGGCTGGGCTGCCGATTACCATTAATTCAGGGCTGCACCTTCGCAGCGTTAATCCCTATGGTGTTGATCGGCAAAGAGTACGGCATCGGTACTATTTCAGGCTCGGTTATCGTCTCCGGGATCTTTATTTTATTCTGCGCGCCGTGGATAAGCCGCCTGATTCGGTTCTTTCCCAAAGTCGTCATGGGTGGCATAGTCACCCTGATTGGCCTGTCTATTATGCCTGTTGCTGGCGGGTGGATTGGCGGCGGCAGCAGCGAAATGGATGGGTTTGGCGATATGTTTTCATTGCTGATGGCCGCTATCACGCTGGTTATCATTCTTAACCTCTACACCTTCGCTACCGGCGTTGTAAAAAATACCGCAGTGCTCGTTGGGCTTGTTATCGGCACAATTTTGTGGAGTTTTTTTAAGCCGCTAGATTTCCACCTGGTTAACGCCACCCCCTGGATGCACTTTCCGCAGTTGATGCAGTTCGCGCGCCCGGAATTCCATATTGTGCCGGTTGCTCTGCTGTCGATGGTTATGGTGGTGGTCATGGTTGAAACCATGTCTTCCATTATGGCAACCGGCGATATCGTCGGTAAAAAAGTGGACTCTGGCATGCTGCGAAACGGCCTTAATACCTGTGGCTTAGCCACCACGATCTGCGGTTTCTTTAACCTCTTCCCTTATGCAGCCTTTGCCCAGAACGTTGGCCTTATCGGCTTGACCGGCGTACGTAGCCGCTTTGTGGTATCGGTCTCTGGCGCGATTCTCATCTTAATGGGCGTATTTTCCAAACTGGCGGCGCTGGTGGTGCTAATCCCTAAGCCCGTGCTGGGGGGCGCAGGGATAGTGATGTTCGGGATGGTCGCGGTCTCCGGCATTCGTACCCTCGGTCAGGTCAACTATAGAAATAACAACAATGGGATGGTCGTGGCCTTAACGCTAGCTCTCGGTATGATGCCGGTGCTAGTCCCTAACCTGTTTACCCAGTTCCCCCCAATGATGCAGCTGTTTTTACACAGCGGGATAACTATCGGTACGTTGACCGCCATTGTTGCCAACCTGACGCTCAACGGCAGCGTACCTCTACGTGTTTCTCACGATGCCCCGGAACCCGATCCAGCACCGCCTAGCGCCGCTGCACGCAATATGGCCGTACGTACCGTGCGTATGTGGTTACTGCTGCGCAAAGTGCAGAAGGAACAACAGCTGCAGCAAAGCACGGAGAAATAATGGAAGACAAAATCTTACTCGCCCTGCTGGCACTTGCGCTGATGACAATCCCCGCCGTTCAGCAGGCTATCGCCTTTGGCATCAGCAGTCGTTTTAGCTTTGGGCTGCTGTTTTAGATTCACCGTTAACTGGAGGGCCATGATGAAAAAAGTGACCACCGTTTGCCCATACTGTGCCGCCGGCTGCAAACTACGGCTGGTGGTTGAGAATGGGAGGATCGTTCGCGCTGAGGCGGCGATGGGCAAAAATAATCAGGGCACGCTGTGCCTGAAAGGCTATTACGGCTGGGATTTTGTTCACGATACCCGCATTTTGACGCCGCGCCTGCAAACGCCAATGATCCGCCGCCACCGGGGCGCCAAGCTGGAGTCCGTGTCCTGGGATGAGGCGCTTAATTATGTTGCTACACGCCTCAGCGAAATCAAAGAAAAGTATGGTCCCGATGCTATCCAGACCACCGGTTCCTCTCGAGGCACCGGCAATGAAACCAATTATGTGATGCAAAAGTTCGCCCGCGCGGTGATCGGTACCAATAACGTTGATTGCTGCGCGCGCGTCTGACACGGCCCTTCGGTTGCAGGTCTGCACCAGTCGGTCGGTAACGGCGCAATGAGCAATGCCATCACTGAGATTGATAACAGCGATTTAGTGTTTATTTTCGGCTATAACCCGGCAGATTCACACCCTATCGTGGCAAATCACGTCCTGAACGCTAAACGCAACGGCGCGAAGATTATTGTCTGCGACCCCCGGCGAATTGAAACCGCCCGTATTGCTGACATGCATTTGGCGCTGAAAAACGGCTCTAACATTGCGCTGCTTAATGCACTTGGCAACGTCATTATTGCCGAGGCTCTCTACGACAACGCGTTTATTGCCCGACGCTCTGAAGGTTTTGACGAATATCGCAAAATCGTGGCTGGCTATACGCCGGAATCTGTTGAAGCTATTACCGGCATCAGCGCACAAGATATTCGCACCTGCGCACGGCTATACGCCACGGCTAAGTCCGCCACCATTCTATGGGGAATGGGAGTGACCCAGTTTTATCAAGGGGTTGAAACCGTAAGGTCGCTGACAAGCCTTGCCATCTTAACCGGCAACCTCGGTAAACCTGGCGTGGGCGTTAACCCTGTGCGAGGGCAAAATAACGTTCAGGGTGCCTGCGATATGGGCGCACTGCCTGATACTTTTCCTGGCTATCAGTTCGTTAAGGTTCCGGAAAACAGAGCGAAATTTGCCAAAGCCTGGGGGGTAGAAAACCTACCCGCACATACGGGCTATCGCATCAGTGAACTGCCACACCGCGCTGAACACGGCGAAGTGCGTGCGGCTTATATTATGGGAGAAGATCCACTGCAAACCGATGCCGAACTTTCGGCAGTGCGCAAGGCGTTTGAAACGCTGGAGCTGGTCATCGTGCAGGATATTTTCATGACCAAAACGGCAGCAGCGGCCGATGTTATTCTGCCCTCCACCTCCTGGGGAGAGCATGAAGGTGTCTACACTGCGGCAGACAGAGGTTTTCAGCGCTTCTTTAAGGCGGTGGAACCCGAGTGGGATCTCAAAACCGACTGGCAGATTATCAGTGAAATTGCCACCCGGATGGGCTACCCGATGCACTACAACTGCACCCAGGAAATCTGGGATGAGTTACGGCATCTGTGCCCGGACTTCTACGGAGCTACCTACGAAAAAATGGGTGAGCTTGGCTATCTGCAGTGGCCATGCCGTGATGTGTCGGATAAGGACCAAGGCACGTCGTATCTGTTTAAAGAGACATTTTCGACCCCAAACGGCCTGGCGCAATTCTTTACCTGCGACTGGGTTGCGCCCATCGATAAACTCAGCGACGAGTTTCCGATGGTGCTTTCAACGGTGCGTGAAGTCGGCCACTACTCTTGCCGTTCTATGACAGGCAACTGTTCTGCGCTGTCGACGCTGGCCGATGAGCCTGGGTATGCGCAAATCAACACTCTCGATGCCGCACGGCTGGGCATTGCTGATGAAGCGCTAGTGTGGGTGAACTCCCGCAAGGGGAGAATTATCACTCGTGCGAAGGTCAGTGAACGGCCCAATAAAGGTGCAATTTACATGACATACCAATGGTGGATTGGTGCCTGTAATGAGCTGGTAACCGAGAATCTTAGTCCGATTACCAAAACGCCGGAATACAAGTATTGTGCGGTTCGCGTTGAGCCGATTGCTGACCAGCAGGCCGCCGAGCAGTATGTCGTAGATGAGTATCGCAAATTGAAGGCACGGCTGCGGGAAAGTGCGATGGGCTAGCGAGGAATGTCTTATAGTTTTTGAGTGGGCCGGGCGATGTGATAACGTCCGGCTTTTTACTTAGTTCAGGATTTTAACGCGTGGTGAATGGAGTCGAGAATAGGCTGGTAGCCGGTACAGCGGCAGATATTGCCTTCCAGCACATCTTTAAGCTGTTCATCGCTTGGCTGCGGCTCTTTTTCCAGCAGCGCGGTAGTACTAACCAGTACACCAGGCGTGCAAAAACCGCACTGCACACCGCCTTTTTGAATAAACGCATCCTGTAATTTTTGCGTAACCGGATTATCGTTCAGACCTTCAAGAGTGGTGATCTCTGCCTCATCGCATTGTTCTGCCAGCACCAGGCAGGAACAGACCGCGTTACCGTCCATGATGACCGTGCAAGCACCACACTCCCCAATGGAGCACCCCTCTTTCGTGGCGCTCAGATGCAAAGTGTTACGCACCAAATCCAGCAGGCGCATGTTGCCTTCTACTTTGGCTTCGACCAGTTTACCGTTGACCTTTACTTTGATTGTGCTCATAGCTCTATCCTATACAGGGCACGTTTGCGCCCCGTCCTCATGGTTATTCTTCAGACGCTTGCGCCATCATGTCGCGGAACATGCTGATAAATACCGGCTGCTTATAGGCCGCAGACCAGCGTTTGCCGATCGCGGCATAAATCAGTTTGTCGAGTACCTCGCAGGCGCTGTCGATAGATGTCTGGTTCAGCCGTTGGCCCAGTAAACAACGTTCAACATCTAGCAAACGCTGAGGCTTGCTGAACAGCGCGCCGTCAACCAGTCGGCAGTAGCTCACCGTGCCGTCGTCGGCAAACTCCAGCAGGGCTGTCAGGCTTTGGCGAGTGATATTCAGGGCGTTTCGGCGGCCCAACTGATGGTAAAAACCTTTAGCGCCAGGTTTTGTCGGCAAAGGAAGGATAAGGCGGGTTAATAGCTCATCCGGCTCACGCTGCGTTTTGTAACCCGAGATCAGAAATTCGCCCAGCGACATACGGCGAACACCGCGATGAGACTGCAGTTCAATACTGCCGTCGTAGAGGATGGCCGGAGGGATGGAATCCCCACACGGCGCGGCGTTGACGATATTACCGCCGATGGTTGCCCGGTTACGAATTTGGTGTGACCCTACCGTGTGGCAAGCCTGTACCAACAGCGGATAGCGTTCGCGAAGCAGCGGATGTTCGGTAATGCGGTTGAACGTTACCGCCGCACCAATCGAAATCTCGTGCGTTTGTGCATCTTCGGTCACCTGCCTCAGCTCGCTGAGGCGCGAAATATCCACCAGCTTCATCGCTCGGGTTTGCATCCGTCCTTGCACAATCACGTCCGTGCCACCGGCAATAGCCGTGACGCCGTCACTTTTTAGCAGCTCCAGCGCCTCAGTTAACGTTTTAGGCCGCGTCACTGTGACATCCGTCAGACGTAATACCTGTTTTTTATTCTCAGGCTCGATCATCAATTCGCTCTGACGAGCCGGTTTTTTCAGGTTATACCCCAGGATCACCTGTTCCAGGGTTAACGGCAGCTTGTTGAAACGCGTTCCCAGCGCAAAGCTCACCGCGTTATTGATGGCCGCAGCGACTAACTCGGTGGCCGGCTCGCCTATCCCTTTCGCACCCAGCGGACCAGCTTTGTCTGGATTTTCGACGCCAATAACGGTAATTGGGGGAATATCTTTGATCGTTGGCAGCAGGTAGCTGTCAAAGTTCTCAGACTTCACCTGCCCGTGCTCAATGTTGAAATCCTCTAACAGCGCATAGCCAAAGCCCTGTGCCACACCGCCACAGACCTGCCCTTCAAACCCAACCGGATTCAGGACCTGCCCGACATCATGAGCGGCAGTAACGTGCAGTAAATCAGTTTTACCGGTGCTGATATTCACCCGAACCTCGGCCACCTGGCAGCCGTAAACCCAGGTAAAGTATGGGCTACCGCAGCCTTTTTCTTCATCCCAGTGAATGGGTGGCGGCACAAACCAACCGTATTCGGTCAGGCTCACGCTGGCCCACTTCGTTTTATTAACCGCAGATTTGAAGTCAATCCGTTGGCTGTTATCTCGTTTATTGAGAATAAAACCGCCCTGCCACAGGGTATCCTCAAGATGCGTTGCGCCGATGCTCTCACCGACAACGCTGAGAATGCGCTGTTTGATTTTCTCGGCAGCGTCAATAATCGCTCCACCGCCAACCATTGTTCCGCGCGTTGCCGCCGTGGAGCCACCATCCCCGATGACCGAGGTTGGCGGCTCCATAAAATGAAACTCACTCATCTCGATGCCAAACGCTTCGGCGGCAATCATCGTCATGGTGGTTTGCAGCCCTTGGCCGTTTTCCGATACCGATGTCGAAAGGTTTACGCTGCCGTCCTCATTGACCTGAATCAGCGCCGTTGAGGTATCAACCCCTTCAGCACCAATCGAACAACCGCGATAACTTAATGCCAGACCGATGCCGTAGCGGTAGACACCGCCCTTTTCGTTTAGAGCCTGATAATGTTTTCGCTTCGCCATAAACTCGGACGAAGCAGTGGCCTTCTCCAACACTTCATGCGCGGAAACCGTATGTTGGTCAAACACCTGGCCGGTAATCGACGCATCGCCTTGGCGTAACGCGTTAATTTCACGCACCTCGACAGGTGAAATTTTCAGGTACTCGGCAATTTCATCCATTAATGATTCGTGAGCGTAAACCACCTGTGGGGAACCAAAACCGCGCATCGCGGAGGTGTAGCTGTTGTTGGTGTACACCGCCGTGACGTCGATATGTACATTCGGGATGGCGTATGGCCCTGCGGCCTGCACTGACGAACGCCAGGTGACAAACGGTGACGATGCGGCATAGCCACCGCTATCGGCCAGAATATCAACTTTGATGGCATTGATACGACCGGTGTCGTCCAGCCCGACCTTATATTTCATTTTATACGGATGGCGTTTGCAGCTTTCGATAATTGACTGCTCGCGCGTGTAGGTAAATTTCACCGGTTTCCCGGTCAGACGCGTCAGCAGCGCTGAACGGCAGGCCAGATGGTCAATAACATCATCTTTGCCACCGAACGAGCCTCCCATAACGGCACGTTTTACGTTGATCAGGCTTTGCGGACAGCCCATGAACTTAGCGACAAAACCGCGAACGCGGTGCGGATTCTGCACCGATCCAGAAATAATCAGGCTGCCGTCGGTCGGGTCAAGCCAGGTCAGCACCACCTCAGGTTCAATATAAGCATGTTCCTGAAAGCCCACTTCATACTCGCGTTCGAGTATATGACTGGACTGCGCGAAGCCTTTTTCAACGTCTCCTTTGAGGGTGTGATGATGCGCGGCAATATTATCGCTGCGCTCCGGGTGAATGCAGCGAGCGTCTGGTGCAAGCGCAGCTTCAACATCGGTTAATGGCGCGTAGGGCGTATAGCGTACGTGGATTTTGTCGGCCGCCGCACAGGCCGCTTCATAGGTTGTGGCGGCAACCACGGCAATGACATCGCCGTGAAAGACCACTTCATCCTTAATAATTGGCAGGTAATCTTTAACGATAACGCCAACAACCGGCGTGCCGGGAATATCCTGCCAGGTGGCAATTTTGACCACGCCTTCAACCGCCAGCGCTTCACTCAAGTCGAGCTGCTCTATTTTTCCCGCCGGAATATCGGCATAACGACAGACGCCATACAACATATCCGGCAGCGTAATATCATCGCCGTAGATGGCCGTTCCTTTGACCTTTGCCAATCCATCCACGCGTCCTGGCGACGCTGAACGCAAAGCACACATAACGTTCCCCTTATTATCAAATCAGTCAGTCACTCACGGGAGAAACCCATCGTGCTAACGAATCCAATATTTGTGCCAATAATCAATGAGGTGGTGGTCGATGTGTTTTTTTGTGACCAGGCGTGAGAAAAACGACACTCGTTGAACGGGATATGTTGCTCAAGAGACAACTTAGGATCGTTTTTTAGCCTTACGCTGCTGAGATTCTCAAAGTAATAATTACGGATTATCAAAATAATAATGCGCAGATTGATGCGGTTACCCGCATTGCGAATTGATTATCTGCGTGAAGCACGCCCGTAGTTTTTCCCTCGTCTACAGTTAAGTTAACCAGTCCTCGTCGAATAAATCACCCTATGAGATTTGCGCTAAAAACCCATCTGTTCGCCCGCCTTCGGCTATTGATTTCAGTGGCTGCAGGCGTCATTTGTTATTTCGCCCTTCCCGCCCAGCTTGGTACCCTGCAAAGGCTGCTGATCGGCTGGAACGTTTTGGCCTGGCTTTACCTGATCTTTATCTGGTTTCGCATGCTGCGAACGGCAGCCAGCGACATCCCGCGAATAGCCAGAGTTCAGGACCAAAGTGCCGCGCTCGTGTTAAGCCTGCTTATCTTTGCCTGCATGGCAAGCCTTGTGGCTATCATGAGCGAACTGCCATCATTGCGCTCGCTTTCGGGAACGCCACTTGCGCTGCATATTGTTCTGACGGTAATGACGCTGATCGTCTCCTGGACTTTGTTGCCCAGTGCTTTCGCGATGCACTACGCACATCAACATTACTTGCACCGCAGCAAAGAGATCACTCCAATGATCTTTCCTGATAAACCAAGCGATCCAGATTATTGGGATTTCCTTTATTACGCTTTCACCATAGCCGTTGCCGCACAAACGGCCGATGTAGCCACCGGGACAACCGGCATGCGCAAAATAACCCTGCTGCAAGCGGTCATCTCGTTTATCTTCAATCTGGCAATTTTAGGACTTTCCGTTAACGTGGGAGCCGGGCTGTTGAGTTAAGCTTTTTGAGCAAGCAGACATTTCGTGAATGCCATACAAAACAGGCTATAATTTAACCAATATCGCCGCATGTAAAGGTGAAACACGATGCCTAATCCCTTCGATGCCTGCATGTCTATCGCCCTGATCTTAGGCGCATTACATGAAATGGGATTGATTCCCTGGTAGTGTGATGTCTGGAAATTGACAGCTGGATAAATCTCATTAAGGTGAGAGACGTACATAACGCTGTGCTTAGCGGAGCAGCGTCCTACTTCTGTTGCGTCTCAGGAACCCCATGACACCTACGCTTCAAACTTTTGTCGGTAGTTTGCTTCAGGATAATAAAACACTCGTCGCCTCTTACGATCTTGAGTCCCTGTCGCCCGACCTGAAAAATACTCTTCAGCTACAAACTTTGCGCCAGCCTGGCATTTATAACTATGCCCTATCTCCCTTTTCTCTCGACTATCGCAGCGTTCAGCGACTCTGCGTTATCAACGGGATGGGCGTCACGCTGGGGGATTCACTGATTGGTATTTCGGCGCTGCACGCAATCAAAACCATTAACCCTAAACTTCACCTGACGGTACTGCGTCCTCATACCTGCCAGGCTTATGTGGAAGAGATTTATCGACTCGCGGGTAATGTAATCGATGAGCTGCATTTTATGCCTCAGGAACTGGCTTCACTGGCGGGATATGATGCGCTGATTGACGCCGGGAACCAGCTCTTCCGGGAGGATTTCGCCACTCTGGAAATGCACGATTTTTTCCTGCGCCACCTTGGCATTGCCCCTGAGTCCGTATCCGAAGAGATAAAAACAAACCGCTGGCTTCGTGACGGCATGTCAGAGCAAATTTCCCCGTTGGAAGGTCGTTACGTACTGTTCAATCACCGCGCCAGCACTCCGCTTCGCGACATCCCAGCCGCTGTGCTCGTTGAATTTGTAGAACAGATCTATCAGCAGCACGACGTGCCCGTTGCAGGATTTGGCAAAATAGATCACCCGCAGTTTATCGATCTTTCTTCACGCTCAAGAAATACCGCAGACTTTATCGGCATTATTCGCCACGCCAGTAAAGTCTATACCTGTGATTCCTCGGCTTTACATATTGCCGCGGCCTTTGAGATACCTACAACGGCCTATTTTAACGCCATCAAACCGTCGTTGCGGGCGGCTTATTACCCCCAGTGTGGAAGCGTTGACCTGGGCACTGAGCGTTCCAAACTGCTACATCAAAGTGAAGATAGCGCGTTGTTAAAAGAGATAGAGGATAATTATTGGCGTTACCTTGCCGCTTTATAACGTCCAAAAGCTGGCCGTCATATTACGGCCAGCCCCAGGCTATTTATTGATGCCAATAACGAGCACGGTTGATTTCTTACATTGATTATCCTGGCAAATACCGGAGAACCAAATCTGCCCTTTACCGATGGCCAGCCCCTGATAATTCGCAAAAAGATCCTGATATGTCTGAGTCTTTACTACCGCAACCAAATCCGGCGTAAAAATAGCCTCATAGTTTTTAATGAACTGCTGCGACGTTTTGATCTGCACTTTTTTCCCCGCCAGCGTGACCTTTATTGGGTATGAAACCAGTTTTGCTACCTCAGCTTTATTCTGCGCCACGACCTGCGTTTTGAAGATATCGAAAAAAGCATGATAGTTCTGATGAGAGCTGAATAACTGATCCAGATTTGCATCCATCTCCTGCTCGGTGGCCGCGAACGACGAACCGGACAAGACAATTGTCGACACCAGCAACAGTCTGGCGAGTAGCGATGTAAACTTCATAAAATATACCCCTTGCCTTAAATATCATTGAATTATCGTATTTATATCGTTCTACATTCCCTGTCACACATACCCTTTGATGTACCGGGAATCCAACAGGCATTCCCTCGGCAGCATCATATATGATATAATTTTGACCAATCTATTGATTTTAAATACAAGTAAACAAAACGTATTAATATGAAACAACTTTTTCTGGCGCTCTGCCTTTTCACCCCCTTCAAAATGTCGATGGCATCGGTCAGTGGGACTTTTGATGTAAGAATGACGATTCTGCCAAAGCCACTGCCGCCAAAAGTGACTAAAATTAAACTTTCAGCAGATACGGTAATGATAATTAATGAATGGTAGTGTTTTCATTCATCTGGCAGTTTGTATGGCGACAATTCGCAGCCACTAAAAAGCCGCTGAGTGAATCCACCAGCGGCTTTTTGTTGTTGATTCAGGCTATCCGATCTTAACGTTCTATTCTTTGCCCAACGTCTATCCGGTTCCCGTCAGGATCGGCAAACACAAAGGCCCGCAGGCCATAATCTTTATCCTGAATCCCCTTAATGATCCTGGCCCCCGCCTGCTGGCAAAGCGCAAACAGCGCACTGGCGTCATCGACCAGAAGATGTGCCACCGGGAAATTCGCCGCCTTATGCTGCGGCTGCAGTGTCAAATGGAGTTCACTTCCCCCCTGTTTGACGATAACAAATCCAACCGGATCGCCATTTTGAAACGTCTGGCTAAACCCTAATCCGTCCACGTAAAATGCAATTGCCTGCTGCATATCTTTTACTGGCAACACTGCCGCAATACGGCCAAATCCCACAGTGAAATCCATTCTCAACCTCGTGATTGACTGAAATGTGGCCATCAATGCAGACGGTGCCGCAGCTGATGCATTTCATTTTGATGCCGGACGGTGCCAGGGTGAACTCATCATATCCGGGCGGTCAGCCTCACACAAAGCTTATCGGCTGGAGCCGTTTGCCCCATACTTATTACGCTTATGCTGATACAGCAGTTCATCTGCTTTCAATAACGCAGTTTCTAAGGTATCACCGGCCACCATCTGATAGCTCCCGTAAGAAAAAGCGACCATTTTCTGTTCGTCAATCGTCAGCAGGTAATCCTGAATACGTGCAATCACTTCGTTAGACTTGATCAGGCTGTAATCAATCAGGATCAGGCTAAACTCATCGCCACCAAGGCGAATGCCGTAATCGCTTTTACGAATAGATTGTGCCAACGCCTTGCCCAGATACTGAATAGCCCTGTCTCCCATGGCGTGACCAAGCGTATCGTTAATTCTCTTCAAACCGTCGCTATCAATAGAAATAACCGTAACCGCGATGTTGTTATTTAAGAGTCCCTGGATTTTCTGTTCCAGAGAGGATGTCAGTACCTTGCGGTTATATAACCCCGTCATCGCGTCGGTCATATTGTCGTGAGACAGCGACCGGTGGCGATTGAGCTGCTTGCTGGCATAGCGACAAAGCAGCCAGGTTCCACCTACATAGAGGGCAATTAGCCAGAAAATAGCAATCAGGAAGTAAATTCCGTCCAGTTGGACGTGCAGCGTATAGTAACCAGTGATGTTTTCCACGTAGGAAATGGGCGTAAACGATTTCAGCGCCGGATGATGGAAGCTAATTTTTGCGCCGGTGGCATTGTCGGTAACGTACAGGGATAAAAAATGCCATAACAGCGGCCTTTCTGCCGTATAGAAGGATGTCGCCAAATCGTCGATATTAATATCGGTAATAAACAACCCTTTTATTTCTTCGTGTTGAAATACCGGTGTAATCATACTGATAATGTTTTTATGGGTATAACCATCTTTATAAATATGGGAAACAATATTTTCGCCCTGACGCAGATCGGCTAACGCAGAATCGTCAATATTAATGGTCTTCGCGCTGCGATCGATATCTATACGACCATTTTCACTCACCAACCAGTTATTAAAGGTGTAATGATGGGTGTCGACAAGCTTATCAATGTAAATGTAGTTATTTTTCAGATCGATATAATAGCGGGTATTGTTGAACACATAGCCACTGTAGTTGGAGAAACTGTACTTAGACACAGCACGGGTGACGTTGTCTTGCACAACGAACAGCGCCGTCGTATCGCCCGCCCAGCTGGCGCAGGATGGATTGCGCGTTTGCAACGTCCCCTTCAACGCCATTAATTTTTGGCCGGCAAGATTTAAGCCATAAACACCATTTAATGATTCTGCATATTTACAAACATCAATTTTCGTATTCGCAACGCTTGTTATGCCTGATGGCGCAGAGGAAAAAGCGCGAGACAGACGGAAAGCCGCATTCTGGTTAATATACTCTTCATGAAACAACGCAGACTTGCCATTTTCTGCAATATACCCCATGTAACTTTTCAGATCCCGGTATTCTCGGAATACAAATCCGGCAAATATCAACGTCGTCAAAATAACGATAAATATAATGGTGTTGATGTATTTTAGCGGCGACAAGATGGTGTAATCCCTTGAAAATCCCACTTGTAAGGTAGGCCCGAGTATAGCATAGCGATAAGATGGCGTTGACCTGGCCGGTAGAATATTCCTGGTTGCAGTGTGCCAATTAAGGGACCAGGGTGCGACATACGCTCAAGACGAGCTTGCGTAACCAGCGGTGCGAGAGATCAGCCTCTGAGCGCGGATGCCACATCTGAGAAACGACAATCGGGCTCGTATTCACCGGCAGCTCAAACATTGCCAGCCTGGCGTTATCGCCCACCACCTCACGAACAGGTTGATTAAGCAGGAAAGAATGTGGGACCAGTGCAATCAGATCCGACCCCTGAGCCACCTTTAATGACGCCGGAAATCCCGGCACGACGGCGGCAATTTTTCGTGATAGCCCCCTTTTATCCAGCGCCTCATCTACGGGGCCGTGCGTGGAGCGGATACGACGGGAGGCGACCACGTGCCCATAGGCGAGATACTGCTCTACGGTTATCTCAGAGAACCCGGCCAGCGGATGTCCGGCTCGAACGACACCGACAAAGCGATCGCGAAACAGCGCCTGAAGCCGTATTTCCGGGCCCATTTCGCCCATGACGCCGATTTCAAGGTCTACCAGGCCTTCACGCAGATGACGCGGGCCTTTTTCAGGTTTTGAAGTAAAGCACAACTGAACACCCGGCGCTTCTGCCGCTGCGGCGGCGATAAGCGACGGCGCAAATGCCTCAATAAAGCCGTCATTGGCTCTGATAATAAATTCGCATGTCAGCGTGGAAAGGGACAACTCTGCTGTGGAGGGGCTCAGTAAGGCTCGAGCCTCAAGCGCAGCGTTTCTCGCACGGTCACGAATCGCTTCGGCATAGGGCGTGAGCACCATATGTCTTCCCGCCCTGACCAGCAGAGGATCGCCGGTTGCCGCCCGCAGACGACTCAGCGTACGGCTCATCGCCGAGGGACTGAGCCCCAGACGCCGGGCTGTGCCGGCCACGCTCCCTTCAGCAAGAAAGGTATCCAGCGCAAGCAGCAGATTCAGATCGGGTTCGTTCATTCTGGCATCCTGTAAAGAGATATGGCGTCTGGTGCAGCTATTTAGTGCATATCATGCGTCTTCCGCCTGTCTTTAAGTATCACTATATTTGCTGCACTGACAACCTGATACTGAATGCCGCGCTGCGGTAAGGAACCGTGATGGAATTATTTTCAACCCAGCCAGACGATGAAGGTTTACCCGGTCGCCAGCGCCTGATGGCAATGCTTGCCGTAATGACCACCGTGACGATGGCCGTATTCGATGGTTCGATGGTGAACATCGCGCTGCCGACTATCGCCAAAGCGCTCGGCGTGCCTGCGAGCGATGCCGTTTGGGTGGCAAATGGCTACCTGCTTGCCGCCGCCATGACGCTGGCGATCTTCGCCGCACTGGCGACCCGACTGGGCTTCAGGCAAATATTTGTTTTCGGGCTGGGCCTGTTTACCCTGGCCTCTGCGGGCTGCGCGCTATCCTCGTCACTTAATATGCTAGTGGTAATGCGGATCTTACAGGGAATCGGTGGCGCGGCGGTGCTGAGTATCTCTCCGGCAATTCTGCGTTCGGTATTCCCAAACCGCCTGCTCGGCAGGATCCTGGGGCTAAATGCCTTTCTCATCGCCACCAGCACGGCCATTGCTCCCTTGCTGGGCGGGACGCTGCTCTCCACGCTGGGTTGGGAATGGCTTTTTGCCGTTAATATACCGTTAGGCATTGTGGCGCTTGTACTGAGCCTGCGCGTTCTGCCGGGTGTTGCAGTCGCCAATCCTAAACCCTTCGATTATGCAGGATCGCTTATGTCTGCTTTGCTGTTGGGCTCGCTGATCATGGCCGCCGACAGCTTTACTAAAAGTGAAGACATGATGTCGGCATTGACGTACAGCGTTATTTCATTGCTTGCTGGCGCAGCCTTTGTCTGGCGTGAACGTCGCGCCGCACAGCCCGTGCTACCGCTGACCTTGTTCGCTTCATCACGGTTTTCGCTGGCTGCTATGACCTCGCTGGCTTCGTTCATCGGGCAAGGGATAACGTTTGTCGCTCTGCCGTTTTTATTCCAGAACGTTTATGGCTACAGCGCATTCGCCTCCGCCCTGCTCTTTACGCCCTGGCCCGTGGGGATCATGCTCGCAGCGCCTCGTGCCGGTCGGCTTGCCGACAAGCATTCACCAGCGCTTATCGCCACCACAGGTTTAGGCGTGTTTACGGTTGGACTGGTGCTTTTAGCCCTGTTGCCGGCTCACGCACAGGCATGGGATATCGGTTTACGTAGCCTGGTGTGTGGCATTGGCTTCGGTATTTTCCAGAGCCCCAACAACCGGGAAATGATGGCTAACGCCACGCGGGAAAACAGCGGTTATGCCTCTGGCATACTGGCCATTATGCGGACTTTCGGCCAATGCCTGGGCGCGGCGATCGTAGGTATTATTCTGGCCATTTACGGCAACGCAATATGGCAGGAGCCGCAGGCGATTCGCCTCAGCCTTTGGGTTGCTGCAGGTGCAACGCTGCTAGCTATAAGCTTAAGTGGCCTGCGTACCAGGCAACCAAAACAGCAAAATATTTAGCTGAGAAAATGATCTTCAGCCAGGCTATAGAGGTCAATATCCCTCGAGGAAACACCATGAATCTGGATGCGAAAACCGACTTAACTCTGGAAAGAGTGATCGACACGCCCCGACAGCTTGTCTGGGAGTGCTGGACCCAACCACAGCATCTAAAACAGTTTTTTGTCCCCCGCCCCCATAGCGTATCGGCCTGTGAGATAGATCTTCGGGTTGGGGGGCGGTTCAATACCGTTTTTAACGTTGATGGCCACGAGATGCGCAATAATGGCGTCTGGCTGGATATCGTGGACGGGCACAAGCTGGTCTTTACCGACGCCTACACCGAGGGCTGGAAGCCCGCAGAAAATCCGTTTATGACCGCTATCCTGTTGCTTGAAGACGCAGACAACGGGAAAACTCGCTACACGGCCATCGCTCGCCACCGCACGCCAGAGGCCCGGCAAGCCCATGAAGAAATGGGTTTCTTCACCGGCTGGAATATCGTAGTCGATCAGTTGGTTGAGTATGCACAAGGCATGAAGCGTTAACGCTGCAGCTTAGAGTGACCAGTCGCTATTTTGCAAAACAACCCTATAACCATCGGGATCGATAAAAGTAGCGCCCTTTACGTCCCAATAAGGGTTGAACGCAGACAGCCGGGTAAAACCGGCTGCCACCATTCTGGCGCAGGAGATTTCCCATTCGATACGCTCGGGCACATAAAGCACCAGTAAGTCATCTTCAGTCGGTCGTGGGGTAATGAGATGATGCTGGCAGACCGTAAATTCCAGATGCCAGCTCAGCGACGGGCGTCCCAGCATCACACCGCTGAAACCGTCATGATCGCTAAATTGCGCTATTTGCTGAAGACCGAGTCCCGCGCAGTACAGATCCCGGCTTCTTTCAAGACTGCTCACCGGACGGGCAATACGCATATGGCTGAAGTTCATCATTTTTTCCTGTTCTGATGTCCACTCAACCTTAATGTTATTCTTTTCTCGTCATTTTCCTCAGAGTGCGATTACAGGCTACAAACTGTAGGCAGGTATTGGGCGGAGCGTCCCCGTCAGGCTGTCGAAAACCGTACGTTCCGCCGTGACAATCGTCATACCGGATTGCCTCAGCACTGAGATATCCGCGGCGATGCGCTGCAGCCCAAACCAAAACAAGCCGTCGAGGGCGTTGACCTGAAGCCCGCCTTCGAGGGCAATTTTCAGCCGCTCTCTCGGGCTTCTGACCTGCAGCGCGATCTGCTGATAGGCCGTCGCTGGCGTGCCGCCTGGATCGATTCTGCGTATGCGATTCGAAAAACGATAGCGGAAGGCATCCGGCACGGCGCTGAGATCCTCTTTTATGCTGTAGACTTCCCCGCGCTTATTGTCGTTGATAACCACGCTCTTCTGGTTAAGCTGCAGCTCAGCGCGTAGTTTGTCGATCAGCTGCGGCGCCCGCAGAAGCAGTAGCCGAAAAGGCAGTTCAAAGCTGGTCACGTAGTCCACGTTCAGCAACGCCAGGCGCAGACGCTGCTCAGCATCCTGAGGCTCTCTCTGGAATTCCTCCTGGACCTCCTCCCATTGTCGGCTTATGCGAGGCGACGCTTCTGTTTCGGTGAAGCTGTACTTTTCAATCTGGTAATCAATGCGGTCGTTCATGCAGGCACCTTTCACATGTCAGGATCCAGCTCGCAAACCATCTCGTAACAGCGCAGCAATGTGCCGCTGCGCGACATGGGATAGAGTCCCTCTTTCACCACGCGAAATCCCTGCTTCAGGTAAAAGTCGCGGGCGTTCGGCGTGGAAGACAGCGTCAGCCTGCTCATCCCCCTTGATCTTGCTTCCTGCTTGATGGCCTGAAGGATCTGTTTGGCCAGCCCCCGACCCGTCCAGGCCGGCAGGGTAAAAATGGCCTCAACCGAACCATTTTTCAAATCCAAAAAACCCGTGGCCACCGGCTCGCCGTTTTCATTATCCGCGACAAAAAAAGGATTATTCACGATTTCGTTTCGGTAACCCTCGGGCATCTCATCGGGTGTCCATGCAGCCAGCACATCTTCAGGATAAGTATCCCGACAGCCAAAACGAATCGCCTCGTTTCTTATTGTCCACAGCGCCTGAGCTTCATTAAGCGTTGCTCGTCTAACCATCATGAAATGCTCCGTTACTTTAAGGAAAGTATGTCTGATGACTTAACGCAAAAAGGAATGTTAACCTTTGACAAAAATAACATTTAATTAAGGACCACTCGATGAAAAAAACATCTGCCCTGTCCGTTTCGCTGGCCCTGCTTTTTAACGCTTCGGCCTTTGCCGCTGACGCTAAACTGCCTGAGCCAATAGCCGCCCTGGAAAAGCAAGGCTTCGAACTGAAAGGGGAATTTAAAGCCCCGGGCGATCTGCAGGGTTACGCCATGCAATATCAGGGACAAGGCACAACCGTTTACCTGACGCCGGATAAACAGCACGCCATTATGGGCAACCTGGTCGATGCCGAGGGGAAAAACCTGAGCGATGCGGAAGTAGAGAAGTTTGTCTATGCACCGATGGCCAAAGCCATGTGGCAAAACCTTGAAAAACATCGCTGGGTAGCCGCCGGGAGCGAAAAAGCGCCGCGCATTGTCTACGTGTTTGCCGACCCGTACTGCCCGTATTGCACCCAGTTCTGGGAACAGGCTCAGCCCTGGCTGAAGTCAGGTAAAGTTCAGCTCCGCGTGCTGCTCGTCGGGATGCTACGTCCGGACAGCGGCCAAAAAGCGGCGGCAATTCTGATGTCGAAAGATCCGGCCAAAACCCTCGCCGACTATGAGAACAGCAAAGGGAAGCTGGCGCTGCAAAAACCAGAGAAAATAGATCCGGTTATCGGCGAAGCGTTGAAGGATAACCTGACGCTGATGGACGATCTCGGCGGCAATGCCACGCCGTCAATTTATTATCTTAACGCCGAAGGCCGCCTGCAGCAGCATCAGGGCATGCCGGATGCCGAAACGCTGAATACCATCATGGGCGATAAATAACGTTTATAGCCTCAGCAGCGGTTTGCGCTGGCGGCCCGGTTCACGGAACAGCTCCAGCGCCTGTCGCCACTCCTCCAGGGCGTACACCGCCACATCGGGCTGCTGCGTTTTTAGCAGCAGTTCCCAGAGCGATTCAAACCAACCCTGCCACTCTTCAACGGGCGTGACAGCCAGCGTATCGCGCAGATGAAATCGCTGTGCGGTGATGTATTTCCCGCGAGGAGAAAACGCTTTCCCACTCAGTAAACCGTAAGAAATCAACGCCCCATTCGGATTGAGGTGATCGAGCATCAATGTGGCTAACTCACCGCCGACGGCGTCATACACCACGTCAACACGGCCAGCGGCCTCGGCAATACCGCGGCCATCATCCATATTAAGCGGGATAACACCTGACTTGAGCAGTGCCGGTAGATGCTGCGCCGAGCGATAAACGCCATAAACCTCCGTAGCGCCTTGCCTTTTGGCCCACTGCGCCAGTAAACCAGCACACGTTGACCCCGCCGCTGTAACCAGTACGCTTTTTCCCGCCACAGGCCACTTTTTCAGCATCAGCCAGGCGGCCAGGGGATTGATATAACCACGCGCCGCAAGATCATCGGGAACGTTGTCCGGCACGACCACCGCCCATTGTACCGGGCAGTCAACCCATCGCTGCCAGGTGCCTTCCCCGCGCAGAGGCAGCACACGCTTGCCAATCCACGCAGGATGATCCGCCTGCTCTACGATACCAACACCTTCGTACCCGGCAATGCGAGGCGGAAAGACCCGATGGCGGTAAGCCCCGGTAATCGGAATAAGATCGGAAGGATTAAGAGGCGCATAGTGCATTCGCACCCGGAGCGTGCCGGAGATAAACGGCGCCAGCGGCGCTTGTTCGAGGGTTAAGACCTGTTCAGGTTCGCCAAACTGCCGGAACCAGAGGGCTGTGTTTTCCATACTGAATGCCTGCAACTGCCATATTGCAGGCACTATATCACGCCTGTGTCAGCATAAAACGCACCGTATAAGTGACCGTGTCACTTGTCATCTCATAAATTACGGTAGTAGAACGTCGTGGAGCATGGGCTGCCGTCCGGCATCAGCGCATAATGCGGAAGATCCCCCACGCGCAGCCAGCCCATACCCTGGTAGAATTTCTCCGCATCACTGCCGGTGGCGGTGTCCAGTACCAGAACTGATTTTCCCTGCGTGGTGGCAACGGCTTCCAGATAAGCCATCAGGCGCTGCGCAATACCTTTCCGCCGCGCCACGCGATGAACCAGAAGTTTAGCCACATCGGCCCGGTGAGGCTGATTTTCTGGCTGGCTGGTGATCAACTGCACGGTGCCGACAATACGCCCCAGCCCATCTTCCGCCACAATCATTGTGCGTTCGCCTCGTGCCACACTCTGCCCAACCTCATGCCAAAAAGCCGCCGCTTTTTCCGGCACTAACGGATGCAAAAAGCTGACCGAAGCGCCACCCGCCACACAATCAATCAGTACATCCGTTAATGATGCTGTGGCGTCGGCAAATTCACAGGCTTTGAGGGAACGAATGCGATACTCGGGCACAGAGACTCCTGAACAGTAGTTAAAAGTTATGTCGGGATATTACCGGAGGTAAGAATAGACCAGCTTACCCGGTAACGCCGAAACCAACTATTCAGGAAAGATATGGATAATCCGCCTGAGTTCAGGCCTTATCCGTCACCAAGAGAGAATATTAACAGCATTTCACCATAAGAAATTATGATTACGCCGGTTGGCTATAACCTCTCAAAACCTTTTGTTTGCCCTTCAGACCTTGAGGATTTTGCGCTTGCACCTTCAGCCAGGACATCCTCAAGGCCGGTATGCCGCGCAGGGTTGTACTCAATACAGTCCCAGTTGAATGCAAGCGTACGGGGATTGTCTACTTGCTGATTAAAATCGGTCACTTTGCCCTGCAGATGCTGCATGGCGATAAAGGCCCCTTCCTCATTTGTCGCGTTAAAAAGCAGAACAAACTTATCGTCGCTCTGCCTGGCGACCAGATCGGTTTCACGGAATGAAGTGCGCATCATTTCTGAGAAAATGACCAGGGCGCGGTCGACCTGTTCACGCCCAAAGCTGTCGTCAATTTGCGCCATTCCGTCAAGGTGGATAAACACCAGCGAAAGTGGCTCAGCCCGGCGGTTAGCGCCGCTTATAGCGTACTGCCCCAGAAACAAAAGGCCTTGACGGTTCAGTAGCCCCGTCAGCTCGTCGGTCATGGTGGGATCAAGCATCTCATCCTCCGGTGCAGACTCATCATAGGCTCTGCTTACAGTTTAGATGATCATTGCTCAGGCGGCGTAAATACGGTTTTTACCGGCTCGTTTGGCGTTGTACAGCGCATCATCCGCCGCTTTTAACCATTCGGCGGCATCCGGCATCTGTTTTGTCGCACAGGCAATCCCGATACTCAGGGTACAGAACGCATTCTTTTCAGGAAGGACTCGAACATTAATAGACTCCAGCAGGATCCGCTGGGCAATACCTTCCGCTTCTTCCAGCGAGGTATTTGGCATCAGGACCACAAACTCGTCCCCGCCCAGGCGCGCAGGCGTGTCGCTTGAACGAGTGACGATCCGCAGCACGTCAGACACCGCCATCAGAATGGCGTCCCCCACTTTATGCCCGAAACGGTCATTCACCTCTTTAAAATTATCTATGTCGATAAACATCAGCGCCGAACTACCGCAGGCAATGTGTAGCCGCGCCAGCTCATTGCTGATTTTACGCTCCAGCAGACGGCGATTGGCAATCCCCAACAAGGGATCCATCATGGCTATGTTTTCCAGCTCGCGGCTCTTTTCCCGCAGTTTCAGCGCGATAGAAGCCGTCAGCATACTGAGCGCGATAGTGTAAACCGCAATCAGCGGCAGCGTGGCGTACATTGTCCGGGCTGAAACTGCCGGAGTAAACGGCATCCCGTGGCTTATCCAGGTCAGCCCAAACGCAAGCACTATTGCCAGCATCGCCCGCTTCATCAACGGTTTTCCTCCGGCGGCCAGCCGGTCGGAAACCAGAATAGTGATAATCACCACCGACGGCAGCGCGCTGAGCGATATCATCGCAATCCAGAAGCCCCCGGCTGCCGCATCGATGACGAGGTTCTGTTTTTCACTGTTGACGGGTGATTTGGAAAAGCGAGCTTTTAACAGCGCAACGTGCGGCCAGACAAAGGCGTTAACGATTAACAGTGCTACAACCGGCACGGAGGACTGTTGCTCATTCAGCACCGACAAGAGCGGTAAGAAGCACAGAAACGTTCCCAACATACGCATGATATACATGCGATTAACGAAGCGAGAGCCGTGCGTTCTGGCATTTTTTTTCGGTTCTGATGGACTCATAAATATCTCAGACAGGCGAACCTGCCACGACAAACTGCACCGGCGTATTGCGCGATAATAAAGGATTCAAAGTGAACATGGCTATTAAGAATCGTCCATCTGCGATGCCGGAAACATTTCAGCATGAACGCTACTCGCGCTGGTCTTATTGCGCCCCTGTCGCTTCGATAAATACAAATACTTATCCGCCTCGGGAATCAGCTGATTAAAGGTTGCTTCCAGCGTATTGTTACCCAGCGCCGCCTCAGCCAGGCCAATACTGACGGTGATAAACAGCGATTGTTCTTCGTAATGAAAAGTACTGACTTCAATCGTTTTGCGGATCTGCTCGGCAATCTCAACACCCTGCTTGTTATCCCGAACCCGGCAAACCACTACAAACTCTTCTCCACCAATACGTGCCACCATTCCGCGATCACCGACCGTATTCAATACTCTGCTGGCGAAAGAGGCCAGCACGGTATCCCCGCATTCGTGGCCCCAACTGTCATTGATCCGTTTGAAAAAATCGATATCCAGCAGCATGACGCAAAGCAGCGGTTCTTGCGGGACTGGCTGATATCGCCCGCTGCGCTTGAGCGCTTCAAACAGACCGGAACGGGAATAAACGCCCGTCAGGTAATCATAATCCGCCCGCAGCGAAGTCTGCTTAATCAGCTGGTTAATGGCATCCACGCTGATGGAAACAATCAGCGGGCAAATAGCAATGGTGGCAATGCCCAGGCGCGCGGAGAACATTTGATCGACCAACAGCAGTGGCTGTTCGGAATGGAGATTAATTGCCGCATGGGCCACCAGCACAATTTCCACCCCGCCGGTAATCAGCGTTAGCAGCGCGGTAACTGGCAGAGGATAACGAATGGCGCACCAGATCAACGCCGGGAGCGGAAACGCCAGGCTGCCCGCTCCGCCGATAATCATCGCCGTGCAAACGGCAATCACCACGGAAAAAAACGGATACATGTCTGACGGCGCGATACCGGACAATTTACGCCAGGAGGGCCAGCTTGCGGTCAGTAAACAGGGCAGCATCAGCACACCGGTTGAAAACTGCTCGCTCACCCAGTCGGCATAAAGCGGCATAAACTTCTCATGGTAATCGCCGCTGATACCCAGCGATCCCACGGCGCCAAATAATGACGATAATATGGCGGCAATCAGCGAAAAGTTGAAAATATTAAAGGCATTTAGCGCCCAGTTACTCTCATCCATATTACGCGAATAACGCAACAATAAACGGGCGGCGGTGACAATAAAGACCATGTTTGAGAAGTTGATAATCGTCGACTGCCAGCCCCACTGGGTGGTAAAGGCGTCATAAATCAACATTGCCGAGTAGCAAATAAAATAATAAACGGCTTTATTCAGCCACGGGTTACGCACGAAAATAGCGGCCAGCACCGCATTCAGCGGCCAAAATAGCGAAAGATCGTTAACCAGGCGTAGCGAAGCGCCAAAGAAGTAAAACAGCGTGGTAAGCGCAAAAACACTGATCGCATTTAACAGCATTTTATCGGGGGAGAAGAATGAAAACTTAGGTCGATTAACCATGCTATCCTGGTTCATATCTATTCATCACCGCTGAAAATAAATAGCGCCATCAGGTGATTGCGAAAATAAGCATTAGCTTAGCATGTTTGCCCCGCTAACAACCCAGGGCATTGAGAGAAAGAAGAAAATTCACTCAACTCGCCAGCGTTCCGCATGAACTATTAGCCATAAGTTAAATTTTTGCCACCTTCTCCGCCGTCTTTTGTCAGCGGCAGGCTTTGTGGCTAAAAATTCAGACTTATTGCCGGGGAATAATTAGCAGCCTCAGGTTTAACCGATGTTTAACGTGACTGCCTTATAGTCCATAGACGTAGGATTTCCCGGAGCTGAAATGCGTAAAACACCCTGGGCGGAACGACTTATCATCACCGCCATAATGCTGGCCGTGCTGGCCACCGTTAGCCTTGTTGGCGTGCTATGGTTGCGCATACCTGGATTATTATTACTGCAATAACCGCATCGGTTAAAAAATAGAACGCCCGATGCGCTGAGAGAGAATTTCCAGCGCGGCCGTCCCGGCCAGTGAGTTACCGGACGCATCCAGCTCCGGGCACCACACGGCAATAGACATCTCATTTGGTACGTTGGCGATAATTCCGCCGCCCACCCCCGATTTCCCCGGTAACCCCACGCGATAGGCAAATTCCCCCGCGCCGTCATACATGCCGCTGGTGATCATCAACGCATTAATCTGCCGCGCGTGCTGAGCGGAGATCACCGGCTCATCAATGTGCAGAGCCCGCCCCTGATTGGCCAGAAATAAAAAAGTTTTGGCTAATTCCAGGCAACTCATTTCCAGCGAGCAGTAATGGAAATAGGTTTGCAGCACCGTAATCACATCGTTTTCAAAATTACCAAATGACTTCATCAGCCAGGCAATCGCGGCATTACGTGCCGAATGTTCAAATTCAGACCTCGCCACGCGCGTGTTGTACACTAAATCATCGGCGCCTGAGAGCGCACGGACGACTTCTAGCATGCGCTGTTTTGGCGCGCTAAGGCGGGTTTGCAGCATGTCGCACACCACCAGCGCCCCGGCATTAATAAACGGATTGCGGGGTTTGCCCTGCTCAAGCTCAAGCTGCAAAAGGGAGTTAAACGGCTGGCCGGACGGCTCTTTGCCAACGCGCTGCCAGATTTCATCCTCATCGTAGCGCCCCATCGCCAGCGTCAGGCTCAGCACTTTAGAGATCGACTGAATAGAAAAACGCTCTGCCGCATCCCCGGCGCTAAAGAATTCTCCGTCCACGGTACAAATTGCGATGCCGAGTTTATTGCCGGAAATCTCTTCCAGAGCCGGGATGTAATTCGCGACTTTCCCCTGGCCCAGCAAAGGGCGAACCTGGTCGAGGATCTCTTCCAGTAACTGATTGTTTAATTGAACCGGCACCGTGCGCTCCTGAGGCATAAGTTAAGCGGCAAAAGTATACCAGAGCCACGGGCCGATAATAAAACGAACTCAGGCGGTCATTTGAAAGCGAGCCACTGCTTTTTCAAGACGTTGAGACTCATCCAGCAAACGTTTAGAGGTGTTAGCCGAGGCCTTAATCAGCAACCCGGTCTGACTCACCGCCTGGTTGAGCGTGGTGATCCGCGTAGTAACGTGATGCACGCTAGCCCCCTGGTCAACGGAGGCGCTGGAAATTTCATTCAGCAATCCGCTTAAACGGGTCACCAGGGCAATCACATTTTTCAACTGCGTCTCCAGCTCTGAGACGGCTTCGCTGCCCTGCTCAATGCCCTGCAGCGAGTTATTGATCAGCGACTGAATGTTTCTGGTCGACTGGCTGCTCTGCTTCGCCAGCAGGCCAACTTCGCGAGCCACCACGGCGAACCCGCGCCCCTGGTTGCCCGCATGAGCGGCTTCAATAGCGGCGTTTAGCGCCAGAATATTGGTCTGGAAAGCGACGTTATCAATCATCGCCACAATGCCGCGCATCTCAGAGGAACGGGTCACAATATCCTGCATCGACATATTCACCGTGTGCATCATTTGGTCGCCCCCGGCCACCATCTCACGCGCTTCGTCCGCGCGTTGGTTCGCCTGAATAGCGTACTGACTGTTTTCCTGCACGCGGGATTCCAGCTCGGTGATATGCAGCGTGACTTTCTCCAGCTCCTGTTCCTGCTGAGAGGAGTGATTAGACAGCTCGTTATTCCCTTCCGCAAGCTGGCCAATATTGCTTAACAAGATGGCCGAGGATTCCCGCACCTCCAGCACCAGCTGCTGGATGCCTTGCTGCATTTCCAGCACGCTGCCGTGCAGCTGTTTCACCTCACGGTTAACCAGCTTTCGCTCAGCGGGCAGTCGTGACAAATCACCGGCGGCTAGAATATGCAAATGCTCAATAAGACTCCGCAGAGGACGGATCACCCAGCGGGCCACGCCCAGCCACACGGCTATCGCCACCACCAGCAAAATACCCAGCGCGATAATAAACAGCGTTTGCGCCTGGCTCAGGCTATGCAACAACGTATGGCTACCCTGAACAGTTTGCTTTTCGCCTTCGGTCTGATAGCGCGCGTACTGCTCGTTGAAATCAGACTGAAACGCCTGAATCGGCACTTCAAAGAAAGCATCGATGGAGGCCTTTTTTTGCATCCCTTCCAGCTGTTCTTTCAATCCGCCGTAGAACAGCTGATAGCTGTTAGCCAGACTCTCGCTGCCTGCCGGGTGAAGCTGCTGCCAGGCGGCAAAGTTCTGCTGCGAGACTTTCAGGGCGGCGTCGGCTTCATCCACCAGGCTGTTCCAGCTGCCGACCGAGCCGGTTTCTTTGTCCTGCATAAAGTAAACGCCCGCCCGGTTCAGCAGGTCACTGGTCATCAGCAGCGAGGTTCTTGCCTTCTCCATCACCACCTGCTGCTGATGAAGCTGGTTGCTTTCGAGCACGCTCTGGCGGGTTTCATGCAGGATGTTGGAGAGTGACACGGTGGAGAGAATCTGCAGCACGGAAAAGAGTGCGATAACGCCAACCACCCCGCTCAGCAGGCCGAACTCGCGGGGGCGGCGCGCAACCAGTTTGAGGGGATTTAAACGGCGAAAAATTTGACTTATGTTCATGATTTTCTTCAGTAACACAACGATGCCGCGAGTGTACTGAGCGAAAATGACAGAATTATTTCATTCTCATGACAAACAAGGCCACCTTCACGGCGGCCTTACTTTTTACTGATAGCGCGGGCATAAACCAGCATAACGTCTGCTCTTACCGGGGATAAAGAAGCATTTTTCCTCCCTGGCTAACGGATGTCAGGCGGGCGAAACTAGCGTCTGTCTTTCCACACGGTCTGAATATTACAGAACTCATGCAGCCCGAAGTGCGAAAGTTCGCGGCCAAACCCGCTCTTTTTCACCCCGCCAAACGCCACGCGTGGATCGCTGGCGCTATAGCCGTTGATAAACACGCCGCCGCATTCGAGGCGTGCCGCCATCTCCAGGGCCAGCTGTTCATTCGCCGTATACACCGTCGCAGACAGGCCATAATCGCTGTCGTTTGCCAGTTCAAGGGCATGCTCGCTGTCGCGGGCGACGGTAATCGCCGCCACCGGGCCAAACAGCTCCTGGCGGAACGCGGTCATCTCTGGCGTAACATCCGTAAGCACTGTCGGCGCATAGTAGTTGCCCTCGCCAGGCAATTTATCCCCGCCGATCAGCAGTTTTGCGCCCTGCTTAAGTGACGTTGTCACTTGCTCATGCAGTTCATCACGCAGATCGTAGCGCGCCATCGGCCCAATGCGGTTAGCTTCTTCCACCGGCGAGCCTACCTCGTAGTTTTTCAGCTCGGCAATAAAGCGGTCGGTAAAGGCTGCGGCAATTCCGGCTTCAACGATAAAGCGTTTCGCGGCGGCACATACCTGCCCGGTGTTCTGGAAGCGCCCGGCCACGGCGGCCTTCACGGCTTCATCGAGATCGGCATCATCCAGCACGATAAACGGATCGGACCCGCCCAGCTCCAGCACGCATTTTTTCAACGCGGCGCCTGCCTGAGCGCCAATCGCTGCGCCAGCTCTGCCGCTGCCAGTCACGGTGACAGCGGCCACGCGTGGGTCGTTAATCGCCTGGCTGACTCCCTCTGGCGTCACATTGAGCAGTTCGAACAGAGACGGCACAAAGCCCGCGTCAACAAACATCTGGCGAATGAGTTCAGCACAGCCCATCACGTTTGGCGCATGTTTCAGAATGTAGCTGTTCCCGGCCAGCAGAATTGGCACCGCCCCGCGCAGCACCTGCCACAGCGGGAAGTTCCACGGCATTACCGCCAGGATCGGCCCCAGCGGACGGTATTCAATCACGGCCTTATTGTTTTCAACCTGAGTCGCTTCCGCTCCCAGCATGGCCGGGCCGTGCTCGGCATACCAGTCGCAAAGGTTAGCGGACTTCGCCACTTCAGCGCGCGCCTGCAAAATAGGCTTGCCCATTTCGGCGGTGATCATTTGCGCCATCGCTTCGCCGTGTTTACGTACCGCCGCGCCCAAATCACGTAGCTTCTGCGCACGTTCGTTAAGCGGTGTGACGCGCCAGGCATTAAACGCCTGCTGGTTACGGGCCAGCGCGGCATCAATCTGAGCGGCGTTTTCGAAAGGATAAACTGCAATGCGCTCACCGGTAGCGGGATTGCGTGAAATGGCGTGAGTTTGCCCGGTTACTGATTGCATGGTGGTGCCTCGACAGGTGAATGAGATGTTAACAGTAGCCTTGAGGTGCAAAGTTTAAAAATGAATAATACTAAGCAAACCCTTCACGATTTGAGAAAGCTATGGATCTCACTCAGCTGGAAATGTTTAACGCCGTCGCCGAAACAGGCAGCATCAGCGCCGCCGCGCAGCAGGTACACCGCGTCCCGTCGAATCTCACGACCCGCATCAAACAGCTGGAAGCCGACTTAGGCGTGGCGTTGTTCATCCGCGAGAACCAGCGCCTGAAGCTCTCCCCATCCGGCCACAGCTTCCTGGCCTACAGCAAGCGCATCCTGGCGCTGGTGGATGAAGCGCGCATGGTGGTATCCGGTGATGAACCACAGGGGCCGCTGGCGCTGGGATCGTTAGAAAGTACCGCGGCGGTACGCATTCCCGGCGTGCTGGCAAACTTTAATCAGCGTTACCCGAAAATCCATCTTTCCCTCACCACCGGACCTTCCGGCGACCAGATTGACGGCGTACTCGAAGGCCGCCTCGCCGCCGCCTTTGTTGACGGCCCGGTGCTGCATCCTTCCCTCGAAGGACTGGCAGTCTATCGCGAAGAAATGACTATCGTCGCACCTGCGGATCATGCCCCTATTCTCAGCGGCGCGGACGTTAATGGCGAGAGTATTTATGCTTTCCGCGCCAACTGTTCCTACCGCCGCCATTTTGAGAGCTGGTTTCACGACAGCCGGGCGATGCCGGGCAAAATTCATGAAATGGAGTCTTACCACGGGATGCTGGCCTGCGTGATTGCCGGCGCAGGCCTGGCGCTGATGCCAAGAAGTATGCTGGAGAGTATGCCGGGCAGTCATCAGGTGAGCACCTGGCCGCTGCCGGACGATAAACGCTATCTGGATACCTGGCTGCTGTGGCGCAGAGACGCCAAAACCCGCCAGCTGGACGCTTTTATTTCCCTGCTGGAAACGCCTACGCAGGTGCCTTAATTAAGCGAGAAGATCGCCATACTTATAAGCGGCGGTAACCCCGCCGTCGATCAGGATATCGCTCCCGCTGATATAGGTGCCATTTGGGCCAAAGAGAAACTCGGCCAGGGCGCCAATTTCGTCCGGCGTGCCGCCTCTTCCCGCCGGAGATTTTGCCAGCATGTTTCGGTAGAACTCCCCGCGTTCAGCGCTGTTCAGCTCGTCATAGGCCAATGGGGTATACACGATCCCGGCGCTGATGCAGTTAATTCTCGCGCCTCGTCGCCCCCATTTTACCGCCTCGGCCATGACCCGCAGCGCATTGCCTCGCTTTGACAGCTGATAGGCATACAGGCTGTCATCAATGGCTTTGACTCGCGGTAATGCCAGCAGCTGTTCCGGTGGCAACGTTGCCAGCTCGTCGGCTTCGGCCTGCGTCAGCGCGTCCACATCCAGCCGGTGGCTGGACTGCGAGCCAATCACTACCCCGGAACCTCCCGGGCTAATAACCTTCCCGAATACCTCAAACACCACCGCCGTACCGTAGAGATCAACACGGAGAATATCCTGAGCGCTCGCCTGGGAAGGTGAAAGCCCGGCGGTGTGAATCACGCCCTTCACTTCTCCGTGGCCACAAGCCAGATCCACGAGCTTTTGAATGGATTCCCGCGAGCGAACATCAACCACGGTGGTGCTGACCCGAAATCCCGCCTGCTGCAATGTTTGCTGTGCGGCCTCGCTATTTTCCGGCGTGATATCAGCCAGCAAAATATGTTTGCCGGTACCCACGCGGCGGGCAATCGCCTGAGCAATCGACCCGCTACCGATAACGACAATAACGTCCTGGGAAGAAGGCATGTTTTTTCTCCTGAATAGTGGAATGCAATAAGGCTAGCACGGCCGGATTGCTTAATAACCGCCTCCGATGCGCTAGCCTTTATGAACTGCATTCATTAATTCCGGCGAATTTTGCCCGGCAAGTTAGCGCAGCAGGACTTTACCCACCAGATAGGTCACGGCTTTGCCGCCAATCAACACCCGGTCGCCCTTGTACTGACAGCGCAGATCGCCGCCGCGATAAGAGACCTGCCGCGCCTGCAGATGCGTTTTATTCAGCTTATCCGCCCAATAAGGGATCAGCATGCTGTGCGTTGAGCCAGTAACGGGATCTTCCGGCACCGATTCGCCAGGGCAAAAGAAGCGGCTGACAAAATCGTACTCGCCTTCGCCCGGCCCGGTGATACAGACCATTTTTTCCAGCGGGATCATGGCGTTGATATCGGGCTGAATCGCCTCAACCTGCGCCTGACTTTCCAACACCACCATATAATCACGCCCGACTCGCATCTCTTTACACTCGCTGATGCCCAGCGCGGCCAGCAGCTCGGGCAGTGGCGTAATCGGCTGCGTTTCCCAGGCCGGGAAATCCAGCGTTAGCCACTCGCCGTTACGCGTCACGGTCAGCGGGCCAACAAAACGCGTGCTGAAACGGATCGTCGCCTCCGGGTAATCCAGATGCTCGAAAATAACGTGGGAAGCCGCAAGCGTGGCGTGGCCGCAAAGGTTTATCTCCCCCTGGGTCGTGAACCAGCGCAGCTCAAAGCCCTCATCCGTGGTGACAAAAAAAGCCGTTTCCGACTGGTTATGCTGCTGTGACATTTTGAGCAGCGTTTCGTCCGGCAGCCATTCGCTGAGCGGGCAAACCGCCGCCGCGTTGCCGCCAAACGTTGTGTCTGCAAAGGCGTCTACCATATAAAAGTCAATTGCTTGCATTGGCGTTACTCCTGCTTTTCATTGTTATTTTCTTCACCTCTACCATGACATACTCGCCCACGCGGCGCTGCTTTTTTTCCACCGCCCCCTGGCGCAGGCTGCAAATGAGACATAAATCACAAAATGGGTTGTGTCGTCGATCTGATGGTTTTATGATCGCCCCCATTCCTACCCCTTATTTACCTGCATATTCCCTTATGACAATTGCTACCGTTTCGCGCAAAACGGCATGGCTGCGGGTCGTCACTCTCGCCGTCGCCGCCTTTATTTTTAACACCACCGAATTTGTGCCCGTCGGCCTGCTGTCTGACATCGCGCAAAGCTTTGGCATGGAAACCGCGCAGGTCGGGATCATGCTGACTATCTACGCCTGGGTAGTGGCCCTGATGTCGCTGCCCTTTATGCTGATGACCAGCCAGGTTGAGCGCCGCCGCCTGCTGATTAGCATTTTCCTGCTGTTTATTGCCAGCCACGTGCTGTCGTTCCTCGCCTGGAACTTTACCGTGCTGGTAATAAGCCGCATCGGGATTGCGTTCGCCCACGCCATTTTCTGGTCCATTACCGCCTCACTGGCGATTCGCATGGCACCAGCGGGCAAAAAAGCGCAGGCGTTAAGTTTGCTCGCCACCGGCACGGCGCTGGCGATGGTGCTGGGTTTACCGATCGGGCGTATCGTCGGGCAGTATTTCGGCTGGCGCACCACCTTCTTCGTCATTGGCGTAGTGGCAGCCATGACGCTGTTCTGCCTGATAAAACTGCTGCCTAAACTGCCGAGCGAGCATTCTGGCTCCCTGTCCAGCGTGCCCAAACTGTTCCGCCGCCCGGCGCTGGTCAATATCTATGCCTTAATCGCGGTGGTGGTCACCGCGCATTACACCGCCTACAGCTACATCGAACCTTTCGTCCAGCAGATTGCCGGGCTTAGCGCTAACTTTGCCACCCTGCTTTTACTGCTGTTTGGCGGCGCAGGGATAATCGGCAGCGTGCTGTTTGGCAAATGGGGGAATAAATACGCTTCGGGACTGGTGTCCGGCGCGATTGCGCTGATGGCCGCTTGCCTGCTTCTCCTGCTTCCTGCCGCGCATAGCGAACTCACCCTTGCCGGACTCAGCCTGTTTTGGGGAATTTCGATCATGATCGTGGCGCTGGGAATGCAGGTTAAAGTCCTGGCCCTGGCGCCGGATGCCACCGACGTGGCGATGTCGCTGTTCTCCGGGATCTTTAATATCGGCATTGGCGCAGGCGCATTGGTGGGGAACCAGGTCAGCCTGCATATTTCCATGTCAGATATCGGCTTTATCGGCGCTGTTCCAGCCCTTATTGCGCTGGTCTGGTCCATTCTGGTGTTCCGCCGCTGGCCGGTGGCGCTGGAAGAACAGCCCCAGCCTACGCATTAACAAAAATGCCCTCATGACGAGGGCATTTGAAGTTGCTGACAAAGAGGGAATAAGCGTGGTTTTTCCCTCTTTGTGGTTATCAGCCGAAAATCAATGAATTGATTTTCCTGTTTGTTTAAATATTTACTCTATTGCCAGAAGTTTGTCAGCAGTCTGAAATCATGCGGGATAAGTTTTAATAATTTCCAGCACGCCGTTAATAATAAACTGCACGCCCATACACACCAACAGGAAGCCCATCAGGCGGGAAATCGCCTCAATGCCGCTTTTACCCACCATACGCATAATCGCGCCGGAGCTTCGCAGGCTGGCCCAAAGAATCACCCCCACCGCCAGGAAAATCAGCGGCGGCGCAACGGTAATGACCCAGCCAGGGAAGTCAGAGCCGGCCCGCACCGTAGACGCGGAGCTGATGATCATCGCGATGGTGCCTGGCCCTGCCGTGCTCGGCATCGCCAGCGGCACAAAAGCAATATTGGCTTCCGGCTCTTCGCTTAACTCTTCCGACTTGGTTCTCGCCTCCGGAGATTCATGTGCTTTCTGCTGCGGGAACAGCATACGGAAGCCGATAAAGGCGACGATCAATCCCCCGGCGATACGCAGCCCAGGAATCGAAATCCCGAAGGTGTTCATCACCACCTGTCCGGCGTAATACGCCACCATCATGATGGCAAACACATTCACCGAAGCCATGAGAGCTGTGCGGTTGCGCTGCCGGCTGTTCATGTCCCCGGAAAGCCCAAGGAACAGCGCCACGGTGGTGAGCGGGTTCGCCAGCGGCAGCAGTACCACAAGGCCAAGGCCGATGGCCCTGAGTAAATCCATCATATTTTTATCCTTTTTTTGTCCTTTATTGAGCAGCTATAGCGCAGGTTAGACTATAGCAGCCCGCAGTTTACTGACCGCTGTTGAAGCGTTTTAGCTTTTCGTGGCATCGGCTGAATCATCACGTTGACTTATACTTGCCTCGGCAATAGTATCTGCCGTGACTAATCTACTTGCCTGGGCAAACATAGTGAAAAGCACCTGTGATCTGTTTAACGAAATGATCCCCCTCGGGCGATTGATCCACATGGTGAATCAGCATAAAGATCGCCTGTTAAACGATTCGCTCTCCCCGCTGGATATCACCGCGACCCAGTTTAAGGTGCTGTGCTCCATTCACTATGAAGTGTGTATTACCCCAGTCGAGCTGAAAAAAGTGCTTTCCGTTGACCTTGGTGCGTTAACCCGAATGCTGGACCGCCTGCTGTGCAAAGGCTGGGTCGAGCGTTTGCCGAACCCCAACGATAAGCGCGGCGTTCTGATCAGGCTGACGCCAGAAGGCGTGGCGCTGTGTGAAGAGTGCCGAAACCTGGTGGGGCTTAGCCTCCATAAAGAACTTACTAAAAACCTGACGGACGACGAAGTCGATACGCTTTATCGCCTGTTGAAAAAGGTATTGCCGTAAACCTGCAAAGAGGTGAAACGATGTCCAGACGCAACAATGATGCGGTCACAATTCAAAGCATTTTGGGGTGGATTGAAGAAAACCTGGAAACCCCGCTCTCGCTGGAGAAGGTTTCTCAGCGTTCTGGCTACTCCAAGTGGCATCTGCAGCGGATGTTTAAAAAAGAAACCGGCCACTCGCTGGGCCAGTACATCCGTAACCGTAAGCTGACCGAAATCGCGCTGAAGCTCAAAGAGAGCAACGAACCGATCCTTTATCTGGCCGAGCGCTACGGTTTTGAATCGCAGCAGACGTTAACCCGCACCTTCAAGAACTACTTTTCGGTGCCGCCGCACAAATACCGCGTCACCCGTCTTGCCGGCGAAGGTAAGTACCTTCACCCGTACAACCAGTATTGCAGTTTAAACTAATGCATCACCGTCTGTTTTGCAGACGTAACCGAGGAAATATGAAAGTCATCTCCGCAGCCGCGCTCATTCTGGCGCTGGCATCAACCAACGCTCTTGCGGAGCAATCCGGCAGCTTCAACGCCACCCAGGCCAACTACGGCAATATGATCACCTGCTCCGGCAGTCAGTTGTCCAAAGGCCCGCAGCAAACCGCGGCTGAACGTTCAGAAGAGCTGGGCTCTCCGTACTACCACGGTCACTCGCGTTCGTAAGATAAAGGCTGACCCGCCCGATGCTGGGCGGGTGCCGCGAAGATCAGGATGAAGCCCGCTTCACCGAACGGCCAAAACGCAGGCCAAAGACGTTGATATACAGCCCGCCCATAATCAGCACCGCCCCCAGCAACTGCATTACCGTCAGCTTTTCATCAAGCAGCAATGCCGCGCTTGCCATGCCCACCACCGGCACCAGCAGCGACAGCGGCGCCACGCGCCAGGTTTCATAGCGCCCTAGCAGCGTGCCCCAGATACCGTAGCCCACAATGGTGGAGATAAACGCCAGGTAGATCAGCGACAGAATAGTCGTCGTATCGATGTTCACCAGACTTTGCAGCATCGTTGCCGGGCCATCCAGCAGCCAGCTTGCCGCAAAGAACGGCAGCACCGGGATCAGCGCACTCCAGACAATCAGCGACATGATTGCCGGGCGCTGTTCATGCTGCATGATCATCTTGTTAAAGATATTGCCAAACGCCCAGCTCATGCCCGCCGCCAGGGTCAGCATAAAGCCGAGCAGCGCGACGTGTTGCCCTTCGAAACTGCCCTCAATCAGCACCAGCACGCCGAAGACCGCCAGAGTGATCCCGGCCAGTTGCTTAGCCTGCAGGCGCTCGCCAAAGAAAAACGTCCCCAGAATGATGGTGAAAAATGCCTGAGACTGCAGCACCAGTGAAGCCAGCCCGGCGGGCATGCCGAACTTGATCGCGGTGAACAGGAAGGCAAATTGCCCGAAGCTGATGGTCAGCGCATAGGCCGCCAGCAGTCGAAACGGCAGCTTTGGCCGGGCCACAAACAGCAGCGCCGGAAACGCCACCAGTAAAAAGCGCAGGCCCGCCAGCATCAGCGGCGGCATATTGTGCAGCCCCAGCTTAATCACTACAAAATTTACGCCCCAAATCACCACCACCAGCAACGCCAGCAGTCCATCTTTACGCGTCATTGTCCCGCCCCTGTTTTATTATCGATTTGTAAAAAAATAAACCTTATCGCCGGCAGCAAACAGATACAGATCCCACTTTTTGTCAGGAGTACAGATGTGTTGTATCGTGCTTATGTCAGATCTGGTTGCTATACCAGGCTGATTTTTCGTGATAAATCTTTCTCGCTCTCTTACCTCTTGATCATTAAAACAGGCCGCCATGACCGCCCTCAGAAATCTGTTTGCAGGCAAACAACTTGCAACAACTGTGTTACTTATTTCTTCGCTGCTGCTGACGATCGGGCGAGGTCTGACGCTACCGTTTATGACCATTTATCTTTCACGCGAATACCATATGGCGCTGCAGGATATCGGCCTGGCGATTACCGTCGCGCTGGTGGCCGGGGTGATCTTCAGCCTGTGGTTTGGCATCCTTGCGGACAAATTCGATAAGAAAAAGGCGATGCTGCTGGCTATCGTCATCTTCCTCGGAGGCTTTGCGGTGATCCCGCTGGTGCACAATGCCGGGCTGGTGGTGCTGTTTTACTCCATTATCAACTGTTCTTACACCGTGTTCTCCGTGGTGGTGAAGGCGTGGTTTTCCGAGACGCTGGACATCAGCCTGAAGCCCAAAATCTTCTCCCTCAACTATACCTTCGTCAACGTCGGCTGGACGGTTGGCCCGCCAATTGGCACCTTCGTGGTGATGTACAGCACCAACCTGCCGTTCTGGCTCTCCGCCATGACTGCCCTGCTGCCGATTCTGATGATTGCCCGTTACGTACAAAGCCTGCCGGTGAGCCCCCGTGCCACGGAAGTGGAAGACAAGGTTCTGCCGTCGCCGCGTATGATGCTGCGCGACAAACAGCTGATGTGGTTCACGACCTCGGCGTTTTTAGGCTCAATGGTTTACGGCGCGTTCGCCGGCTGCCTGTCGCAATACGCGATTGTGATCGGCGATACTGGTCTGGCGGAAAAAGTGGTCAGCGTCGTGCTGTCGGTCAACGCCATTGTGGTTGTCGCTTTCCAGTACTTCCTGGGCAAAAACATTCGCCCCGATAACATCAAAAAGATGATGTTCTACGGCACGCTGTTTTTCGTCTGCGGCCTCGGTGGCTTTATGATTTCTGGCACTAACCTGTGGCTGTGGGGCTTGTCTTCACTGGTGTTTACCATTGGGGAACTGATCTACGCGCCGGGGGAATACATGCTTATCGACAACATCGCGCCGTCCGGGCTGAAATCAAGCTACTTTGCCGCCCAGCAGCTCGGCTGGCTTGGTGGGGCCTGCAACCCGCTGGTCACCGGGCTGTTATTGAGCTGGCTGCCGCCCTATATGCTGTTCGTGGTGCTGATGGGGACGATTGTACTGGCTTACTACGCCATTGTGATCGGCATGAATACGCCGCCCCGTCAGCCCATAACGGCCTGACGAGGCGCTGGTGATTACACGTCTTTTTCGTATTTGATAAAGCCGGACTTCTTCGCCACTTTGTCGTACAGCGTCTGCGCGGTGGCGTTGGTTTCATGGGTATGCCAGTACAGCCGCGAACTGTTGTTGGCTGCAGCGTGCTGACGTACCGCTTCAATCAGCGCCCGGCCAACGCCTTTGCCTCTCGTCTGCGGCGCCGCGAACAGATCTTCCAGGTAGCAATAATTCGTGGCAGACCAGGTGCTGCGGTGATAGAGGAAGTGAGTGAAACCGAGCATGGTGCCCTGGTCGTCAAAGGCTCCGAATCCCCACATAGGTTCGTGCGTATCCAGCATACGTTCCCAGGTCAAATCAGTGACACTGTCACCAATCTGAGCATCATAAAAGGTCAGATACCCCTGCCAGAGCGCCTGCCACTGCGCCCGGTCGCCCGCCGTTAACAGGCGGACATTCACCTTGCGAGCGGGTTCGCTTTTCTGGCGGCTAAGTACGTCGCGAATAGCCGCCAGGCCAACACGCTGTACGCCGTTAGCCATATTGTCCGCGGCAAGCCAGCGTTCAAACGCACTTTTCACCAGCGGCCATTCGCCATCGGTGATGGAGAACCAGGCCGTATCGCGGGTGCGCCCTTTGTAGATGCCCATCTGGCGGAACACGCCTTCAAAACGAAAGCCCAGACGGAGCGCCGCGCGGCGGGATGGGCCGTTCAGGCTGTCGCACTTCCACTCGTAGCGGCGGTAGCCCAGTGCTTCAAAGGCATATTTCATCAGCAAAAAATGGGCTTCCGTGGCCAGAGCGGTGCGCTGCAGCAGCGGCGAAAACACTACAAAGCCGACTTCGATACTGCCGTTGGCCGGGTCAATGCGCATCAGCGACAGCGAGCCCAGCACTCTGCCGCCGGCGCTATCCACCACGGCATAATGAAAAGCGTCCGGGCTTTGTTCTGCCCCGGCAACGTACTGCAGAAAATCAGCTTCGTTATCGAAGGGCCCGACGCTGAGATAAGTCCAGCCGCGCGCATCTTCAGCCTGACTCCAGGCCTGCCAAAGCTGAGCCCCGTGCTGCGCCGCACTCAGCGGCTCAAGGCGGCAAAACTGCCCGTTTAACGTGACGCGCTCCGGCAGCGGGCGACGCTGCCAGTCAGGAAGAGATAAGCCAATCGGCTGCTGGAAACTGTTGACGGTAAAAGACATGCTAACCTCTGGAATTCGATGGTGAATGTCGAAAACTATAGGCGCACAGAGGTCCAGCCAAAAGTACCACAATCGGTAAATATTGGCAGACCACTTATATTGCCACCAGCCCGCGGACGCCCTCTTGTTCCATAGCGCTGCCTTCCCCGCGCTGGACTATCTCCCCGCGCGACATCACCAGATACTGGTCTGCAAGCTCTGCGGCAAAATCGTAAAACTGCTCTACCAGTAGAATCGCCATATCCCCTCGCCCGGCGAGGAGGCGAATCACCTGGCCGATCTCTTTGATAATCGACGGCTGGATCCCTTCTGTCGGCTCATCCAGAATCAGCAACTGCGGCTTACAGGCCAGGGCGCGGCCAATCGCCAGTTGCTGCTGCTGCCCGCCAGAGAGATCGCCGCCCCGCCTGAGCTTCATCTCTTTTAGCACCGGAAAAAGTTGGTAAATTTCGTCCGGGACGGCCTTTGCCTCCCGCCCGGAAAAGCGCGACAGCCCCATCAGCAGGTTTTCTTCCACCGTCAGCCGGGGAAAGATTTCCCGCCCCTGTGGCACGTAGGCAATCCCGGCCTGGACACGCTGGTGCGGTTTGCGCTGGGTGATGGTTTTCCCCTGCCAGGTAATACTGCCGCCTTTCACCGGGACCAGCCCCATCAGGCTTTTCAGCAGCGTGGTTTTCCCCACGCCGTTACGCCCGAGCAAACATGTCACTTCCCCTACGCGCACCTCAAAACTGACGCCGCGCAGAATATGGCTGCCGCCGTAATACTGGTTTAGCTCATTCACCTGCAGCATATTTGCTCCTTAACGGCCAAGGTAGACCTCAATAACCTGTTCATTAGCCTGCACTTCGCGCAGCGATCCTTCCGCCAGCACCTGCCCCTGATGCAGCACGGTGACGTGGTCAGCAATGGTTTCCACAAACCCCATATCGTGCTCAACCACCATCAGCGAATGTTTCCCCGCCAGGCTGCGGAATAGCTCCGCCGTGTACTCAGTTTCGGCATCCGTCATGCCCGCCGCAGGCTCATCCAGCAGTAGCAAATGCGGCTCTTGCACCAGCAACATGCCGATTTCGAGAAACTGCTTTTGCCCGTGGGACAGCAGCCCCGCCCGCCGATGTCGCTCCCCGGCAAGCCGCAGCGTTACCAGCATGTCATCAATGCGGTCGCGCTGCTCGCCGCTGAGTTTCGCCCGCAGGCTCGCCCACACCGACTTCTCGTTTTTCTGGGCGATCTCCAGATTCTCAAAAACCGTCAGCGCCTCGAATACCGTAGGTTTTTGAAATTTACGGCCAATGCCCTTCTGGGCGATTTCAATGGGATCCAGCCGCATCAGGTCGATGGACTGGTCGTAAAAAGCCTTGCCGCTTTGGGGTTTTGTCTTGCCGGTGATCACGTCCATCAGCGTAGTTTTTCCCGCCCCGTTCGGCCCAATCACGCAGCGCAGCTCCCCCACGCCGATATTCAGCGACAGGTTGGTTAACGCCTGAAACCCATCGAAGTTAACGTTGATATTTTCCAGCGCCAGCACCGGGTCGGTCTGCTCGCGAAAGCGATCCGTGGGGTACTGGCGGGTAAACAGAGATTCGGCAGGCTGCATCATTTCTCTCCTTTGCGCAGCAGGCCAATCACCCCGTGCGGTAAAAACAGCGTCACCAGAATAAAAATCAGGCCAAGGAACAACTGCCAGTACTCAGGCACCGCCATGGTGAAGTAGCTTTTCGACCCGTTCACCAGCCCTGCGCCTAATACCGGGCCGATCAGCGTGCCGCGCCCCCCCAGCGCCACCCAAATAGCGGCCTCGATGGAGTTAGTCGGCGACATTTCGCCTGGGTTAATAATGCCCACCTGCGGCACATACAGCGCCCCGGCTAAGCCGCACAGCACCGCAGAAAGCGTCCACACCAGCAGCTTGAAGCCCCGGGGATCGTACCCGCAGTACGTCAGGCGGTTTTCCGCATCACGCACCGCCGTCAGAATGCGGCCAAACTTGCTGCGCGCCAGCCAGAAGCCAAGCCCAACGCTTGCCACCAAAAGCAGAACGGTCGCGATAAACAGCCCGATACGCGTCCCGACCGCTGTAACAGGCATCCCCAGCAGAGTGGTAAAGCCGGTAAACCCGTTATTGCCGCCGAAGCCAGTTTCATTGCGGAAAAACAACAGCATTCCCGCGTAGGTCAGCGCCTGCGTCATGATCGAGAAGTACACACCCTTAATCTTTGAGCGAAAGGCGAAATAGCCGAACACAAACGCCAACAGCCCTGGGACCGCCATCGCCAGCAGCAGCGCCCAGGCGAAGTACTGTGTGCCGGACCAGTACCACGGCAGCTCGCTCCAGGAGAGAAACGACATAAACCCGGGCAGCCCGTCGCCCGCGGCCTGGCGCATCAGGTACATGCCCATCGCGTACCCGCCGAGGGCGAAAAACAGCCCGTGTCCGAGGGAAAGCAAACCGGCATAGCCCCAGACCAGATCCAGCGCCACCGCGACGACGGCATAACAAAGGATCTTGCCGATAAGCGTCATGGTATAGGTCGACAGGCTGAGCGGATTACTGGCAGGCAATAGCGTCAGAAACGGCAGCGTCAGCAGCAAAATCACCAGCAGCGTCCCCAGCCCCAAAACCAGACGCGGCGCTTTACGTCCGAGCGTTAAAGTCAGCGGCATAGTCATCAGTCAATGACCCTCCCTTTGAGTGCAAACAGCCCCTGCGGCCGCTTCTGAATAAACAGTACGATCAACACCAGAATTAAAATTTTGCCCAGCACCGCGCCAATTTGCGGTTCGAGGATCTTGTTGAAGATGCCCAACCCGAACGCCGCCGCCACGCTCCCGGCAAGCTGCCCGACGCCGCCCAGCACCACCACCAGGAAGGAATCAATGATATAGCCCTGCCCAAGCTCGGGGCCGACGTTACCCAACTGAGACAGCGCCACGCCGCCCAACCCGGCAATGCCGGACCCAAGCCCGAATGCGAGCATATCCACACGTCCTGTAGAAACGCCGCAACAGGCCGCCATCGCACGGTTTTGCGTTACGGCGCGCACGTTCATCCCCAGCCGCGTTTTATTCAGCAGCAGCCAGGTAAACAGCAGCACCAGCAGCACAAAGCCCAGCACTACCAGGCGGTTCCACGGCAGGATCAGGTTCGGCAATACCTGCAGCCCGCCGGACAGCCAGGCCGGGTTAGCCACTTCAACGTTTTGCGCGCCAAACAGCATCCGCACGATCTGAATCAGCATCAGGCTGATACCCCATGTCGCCAGCAGCGTCTCCAGCGGGCGGCCATACAAATGGCGGATAATTGTGCGTTCAAGCGCCATGCCAATCCCGGCGGTGATCGCAAAAGCCACCGGAAGAGCAACCAGCGGATAAAGCGCCAGCCACGCCGGGGCAAACTGCTGAAAAGCAGCCTGCACGCCCCACGCTGAGTACGCGCCCAGCATCAGCATTTCGCCATGCGCCATATTGATTACACCCAGCAGGCCGTAGGTGATCGCCAGCCCCAGCGCAGCCAACAGCAAAATCGAGCCCAGAGAAAGCCCCATAAATGCCTGGCCGAGGATATCCCCCAGCATCTGGCGACGTTCGATTTGGTGCAGCCCGTCAACCGCCGCCTGACGCACGTTGGCATCCGGCTCTGAGCCAGCATCGGTTAAAGGTTTGAGCAACGCTTCTGTGTCCGGGTCAGCGGACTTGCCGAGTAGCTTAACCGCCTCCAGGCGCACGGCGGCCTGCGGGCTGGTCAGCTCAAGACGAGCGGCGGCCAGTTCAAGCGCGTCCCGCACGCCTTGTTCTTTTTCTGCGCTAATCCGCTTTTGTAAGACGGGCAGCAACTCCGGTGGAGCCTCTTTCTGCAAGGCTTTTGCGGCATTCAAACGAGTGGTGACGTTGTCACTTATTAATTGATGACTGGCCAGCGCCCCGGCGACTAAAACGCGCAGTCGGTTGGTTAAACGGAGTTTTTTGGTTTCGCCTTGTGGCCGGGCTTCGTCGCCCAACGCCGTCAGCGTGGCACCGGTCTGGTTGAAAGCAGAATGTCCGTCGGTGACCAGCGTTTCCTGCTGCAGCGCATTGAGCAGCGGTAAACGCGCGGGATCGGGTGCCAACGTCCAGCTTTGCAGCAGGTCAGCCTGCGCCGTGCGGTTTGCCGCCGCAAACGTTTCTGCATCCCCGGCGGCGGCAAGCCCCGGTAATAAAGCGGCCACAACCAGCAGCAGCCGGGCCAGTGTTGCTAATGTCATGGCGTTCTCCTGAATGGTTTTACCCTGTTGCCCCTCACCCTAACCCTCTCCCCACAGGGGAGAGGGAACTGGATCGAGCATAGCTCTGCGCTTTTCTTCCTCTCCCTTCCAGGCAAGGCTTTCTCCTGTTGCCCCTCACCCTAACCCTCTCCCCAAGGGGGAGAGGGAACTGGATCGAGCATAGCCCTGTACTTATCTCCCTCTCCCTTTCAGAGAGGGCTTTCCCTCTTTCTCCCTCTCCCTTCCAGGGAGAGGGCCGGGGTGAGGGTAAATGCACCGAGGGGCGAACATCAGTTGCTGGCGGTCTTCACCGGCAGATCCGATTTCTTATCATTCCCCGGAATAAACGGGCTCCACGGCTGAGCGCGCACAGGTTTGTCGGTCTGCCACACCACGTTGAACTGGCCGTTGCTTTCGATCTCGCCGATCATCACCGGCTTGTGCAGATGGTGGTTGGTGGCGTCCATGGTCAAGGTAAAGCCGGAAGGCGCTTTAAAGGTCTGCCCGGCCATCGCCGCGCGAACTTTATCCACGTCTGTCGTGCCCGCTTTCTCTACGGCCTGCGCCCACATATGAATGCCAACGTAAGTGGCCTCCATCGGATCGTTGGTGACCACGGTGTTAGCGTTCGGCAGGTTGTGGGCTTTGGCGTAGGCCTTCCACTCACTGACAAACTGCTTGTTGGTCGGGTTATCAACGGACTCGAAATAGTTCCAGGCCGCGAGGTTACCCACCAGCGGTTTGGTATCGATGCCGCGCAGCTCTTCCTCACCTACGGAGAAAGCCACCACCGGGACGTCGGTCGCCTTCAGGCCCTGGTTCGCCAGCTCTTTGTAGAACGGCACGTTGGAGTCGCCGTTGATGGTGGAGATCACCGCCGTTTTACCGCCCGCGGAGAATTTTTTGATATTGGCTACGATGGTCTGGTAGTCGCTGTGGCCAAACGGCGTGTAGACCTCTTCAATGTCTTTGTCCTGGACGCCCTTAGAGTGCAGGAAGGCACGCAGGATCTTGTTGGTGGTACGCGGATAAACGTAGTCCGTACCCAGCAGGAAGAAGCGCTTCGCCGCCCCGCCGTCTTCGCTCATCAGGTATTCCACCGCCGGAATCGCCTGCTGGTTAGGCGCAGCGCCGGTGTAAAACACGTTCGGCGACATCTCTTCCCCTTCGTACTGCACCGGGTAGAACAACAGGCCGTTCAGCTCTTCAAAGACCGGCAACACGGATTTACGCGACACGGATGTCCAGCAGCCAAAGACCACGGCCACTTTGTCCTGACTCAGCAACTGCCGGGCTTTTTCAGCAAACAGCGGCCAGTTTGACGCCGGATCAACCACCACCGGCTCCAGCTTTTTACCCAGTACGCCGCCCTTCGCATTAATGTCGTCGATGGTCATCAACGCCACGTCTTTCAGCGGCGTTTCAGAAATGGCCATGGTGCCCGACAGCGAGTGCATGATCCCGACTTTGATGGTGTCCGCCGCCTGGGCTGCGAAGGCCCACCCGAAGCTGACAACCGAAGCGGAAAGCGCGAAAGCTTTAACAAAGGTACGACGTTGCATAAGTCTGACTCCCCTGAAGTAACAATAAGTGATTAGCTCAGCTTGAATTGCCGGGCCTGGTGCAGCATATGAAGTGTTATCTGACGAACCTCTTTCTGACTTGCGGCGATGTGGTCGTGTAGTCGGGTTTGGGCCTCCTCAAGGTTACGGTCCCGGACGGCAAGCAGGATCTGCCCATGCTCGGCATATGTCGCGCTGACGCGAGGCTGACGGGTAAAGTCCAGCCTGCGCACAATGCGAATTTTTTCGGTGATCTCCCGGTGAACCCTCGCCATTTCCGGGTTGCCCGCCGCAGAGACCAGCGTCATGTGAAAAGCCTCGTCGTGCGGGGCGACGTTCATTCCCTCTGCCAGCGGTGGTTCATCCAGCCAGAACTGTTTCAAAGCCTGCAGCGGTAGCGGGAAAACAGAATCAGCCCGCAGGCAAAGCCGTTTTACAGCCTCCAGTTCCAGCACGATGCGCAGATCGTAAAGCGCTTCGAGATGATCGAAATCTACCGCGCGGATCTGCCAGCCGCTGCGAGACTGCACATCGACATAGCCTTCCTGCTGCAGGGCGTAAAGCGCCTGGCGAACCGGCGTGCGGCTGGCGCTCATGCGCTCCGCAATTTCGTTTTCGCTAAAGCGGTCGCCCGGCAGCAGGAGGAAGTCGAAAATTTCCTGTTTGAGCTGCTGGTAGATTCGCTCGGCTACGGCTTCTGGTCGCTTTGGCATAGTGGTTTCCGTGTTGTTTTACCCTCACCCCGGCCCTCTCCCTGAAAGGGAGAGGGAGAAAACGTGAAGATCCTCTCCCTTCCGGGAGAGGGGGAAAGAAAGTGAGGCTCTGTTTTTATTCCCTCTCCCCTCTGGGGAGAGGGTCAGGGTGAGGGGCTAAATCCCCCTACACCGCCTCCAGCCACAGCAGCGCATCCCCAGGCCCCACCGGTCGGCCCTGCTGACACTGGATCCGCACCACCTTGCCGTCGCACGGGGCGCTAACCAGCAGCTCCATTTTCATCGCCTCAACGACGAGCAGCGGCTCGCCCTGCTTCACGCTTTGCCCCGGCTCAACCAGGATCTTCCAGATGTTGCCGTTCAGGTCGGCGCTGACGAGCTGCCCGATCTGTTCTTCCTCCGGCAGATCCTCCGCCATTAACGCGCTCTCCACCGCCGCGCTTTCCTGTTCTTTCCAGTGCGCCACTTCGCTAAGAAAAGCCTCCTGCTGGCGGCTGCGGAAAGCGGTAATATCGTCGGCGTTGTCCGCGAGAAAACGACTATATTCGGCAAAATCGAACTCAACTTCTTCGATCTCAACCTGCGCACGCCCTTCCCGGAATGCCGTGCGGAACGCGGTTAACTCTTCCTCGCTCACCGGGTAGAAACGCACCTGGTCGAAAAACTTGAGCAGCCACGGCTCGTCGCCAAACTGTTCGTTTTTCAGGAATTTGTTCCAGATAGGCAGCGTGCGCCCCACCAGCTGATAACCCCCCGGTGAATCCATGCCGTAGATGCACATATACATCCCGCCGATCCCTACCGTGCCTTCAGCTGTCCACGTCCGCGCCGGGTTGTACTTCGAACTCAACAGGCGATGACGCGGGTCGAGCGGCACAGCGCAAGGTGCGCCGAGATACACATCTCCCAGGCCGAGCACCAGATAGCTGGCGTCGAACAGGATCTGTTTCACCTCATCACGGCTTTGCAGCCCGTTGGTGCGCTGAATAAAGTCCACGTTGTTTGGCAGCCACGGAGCCTCTTCCCGCACCGTTTGTTGATAACGCTCCACCGCCGCCAGCGTGGCGCTGTCTTCGAAGGCCAGCGGTAAATGCACGATGCGGGAAGGAATTTTCAACTGGGTCACATCGCCCAGCTGTTTCTCAATGCCCAGCAGCAGCGTGAGCAGTTGGCTCTGGGAAATACGCTGGCTGTCATAGCGGATCTGCAGCGAACGCACGCCGGGGGAAAGCTCCTCGATCCCCGCTTGTGCCGCCTGATTAATCGCCTTCATCAGCAGATAGATACGCAACCGCAGCGCCAGGTCGAGTACGTTATCGCCGTATTCGATCAGCACATAGTTGTCGCCTGCCTGACGGTAAACCACCGCCGGAAGCTCAGCCTGAGTGGGGATTTCCGCCAGAATCGCCGCGCTGGTCGTCGCACCTGGCGCAATGGAAGGATGCAGATCCGGCAGGCTGGCGCCGGCACACAGGTTGGTCACCGCCACCTGCTGGGCAATCTCCAGCGACTGCGCGTGCTCAAAGCTGATGGCATGGAAACGAATCCGATCGCCCGGCTTCACCTGCCCGACTTTCCACAACTCCGCTTTGGCAATCGTCACCGGGCAGACAAATCCGCCGAGACTTGGACCGTCACGCGTCAGGATCACCGGGAAGTCACCGGTAAAGTTCACCGCACCGATGGCATATTCGCAGTCGTGCACGTTGGAAGGGTGTAACCCCGCCTCGCCACCGTCGGCTCTGGTCCATTCCGGCTTTGGCCCGACAAGGCGCACGCCGAGGCGGTTAGAGTTGTAGTGAACCTGCCATTCAGCGTTGAAAAAGGCCTCCATCGACTCAGACGTGAAGAAATCCGGCGCGCCATGTGGCCCGTAAAGCACGCCAATCTCCCATACCTCTCCGTACTGCGGGATTAGCGCAGGTTCAGGGGTCTGCGGCAGGCTAATCGGCGCAGGCGTAGTGCAGGCTGGAAGGCAAGGCTGAGAAATGGCAAGCACATCCGCGACGCGTAATGTGCGCCCCGCATGCCCACCAAACTGGCCAAGCGCAAAGGTAGAGCGGCTGCCGAGGTACACAGGCACGTCAAAACCGTTACGCACCGCCAGATAGGTACGGCAGCCGCTGGTCGCCCTGCCCAGCGTCAGGATCTGCCCGGCTTTCACTACTGTGGGCTGCCAGAAGGTTACCGGCTGGTCATCCAGCGTCGCCGGGCAAGGCGCGCCGGTCAGCGCGATAGTGGCTTCACTGTGGAAGCGCAGCGTCGGCCCCTGCAGGGTAAACTCCAGCCCGGCGGCGGAAGGATGGTTGCCGACAATGCGGTTCGCCAGGCGGAAAGCAAAATCATCCATCGGCCCGGACGGCGGCACGCCGATATCCCAGTATCCGAGGCGGCCTGGGCTGTCCTGAATGCTGCTCCAGGTGCCCGGCTCCAGCACTTCCACGGCCTGCGCCTGATAGCTCACGCTATCCAGCAGGCGCGTCCACATTACGCCAGCTTTGAACTCCGGCAAGCGGACGATCTGGCGCAGATAATCGAGGTTGGTGGCGATCCCATGCAGGCGGGTGGCGGCCAGCGCATCGTTCAGTTTACTTAACGCCTGCAGGCGGTCTTCACCGTGAACGATGATCTTGGCGATCATCGGATCGTAAAACGCACTGACTTCGCTGCCGGTGCTGACCCAGCCGTCAACCCGCACGCCTTCTGGGAAATAAACGTCGGTTAATACGCCCGGCGACGGCTGGAAGTTTTTCAGCGCGTCCTCGGCATAAATACGGACTTCGATAGCTGCGCCCTGAGGGGCTTCGGCCATTTTTTGCCAGTCCGGCGACGCGCCTGCCGCCACCAGAACCATGCATTCGATCAGATCCAGACCCGTGACGCACTCGGTTACCGGGTGTTCAACCTGCAGGCGCGTATTCACCTCCAGGAAGTAGAATGCATCCCGCGCTGCGTCGTAGATAAACTCCACGGTTCCCGCACTGCGGTAATGAACGGATTCACCCAGCGCCACGGCGGCACGGTGCAGCGCTGCTCGAGTGGTCTGCGGCAGATTTGGAGCTGGCGTTTCCTCGACCACTTTTTGGTTGCGGCGCTGCAGCGAGCAATCACGCTCCCCCAGGGC